>NZ_CP036339.1:0-1325816 GCF_007746075.1 Lacipirellula limnantheis
TTGACTGACGGCGTTTTGCAACTCGAACTTCCCGGTAGCGACGCCCCCGCGGCGACTTCCGGTATGCTGCCGTCGTTCGTCGTCGGGCCCGAAAACGAGCTCGTCGTTGCCCCGTTAGGAAGATTGTTGGGCGACGTCGCGCTGGAAGAAGCGGCGCAGCTGTTCAATCCGCTCGTGCTTGTCGGCTCCAGCGGGAGCGGCAAGTCGCAACTCGTGCAGGCGATCGTCCGCCACTGGCGACGACGACTCGAACCAGCGCAAGTTGAATACTTCACGGCCGCCGATTTCTGCCGCGAAGCTCAAGTCGCGGCCGACGAGGCGCGGCTCCCCGCCTGGCGCAGCGGCATCCGCGGACTGCGCCTGCTGGTCGTCGAAGACCTCCAGCGACTCCGTCCGCGGCCCTCATTTCAGCAGGAATTGCGCGACGCCGTCGACGCCGTCACCGGCGCGGGCGGTGTCGTCATCTTCACTGCAGAACGCGAACCCGCTGCTGTCAGCCATTTGGATTCAGGACTCCGCGATCGGTTGGCAGGCGGTCTGACCGTGCGACTGCAACGTCCGAGTCTGGCGGCGCGGCGCGCCATCCTACAACTCGCGGCCAACGCTCGCGGGATCATGCTGACCGACGCGGAGCTGGGCCGTTTGGCCCAGCGCGAAGCCGGTTCACCCACCGAACTCATCGGCCGCGTCGCCGCGTCAACAAAGCCGCGACCGGCGGTCGCGGCCCCCACCGCCAAACACGACCACTCCCCAAGCGACTCCCGCGAAGACTTCGCCAAGCTCAAGCAAATCATCGCCGTCACCGCCCGATTTTTCTCGGTAACCCAGGCCGCCCTCATCGGCCCATCGCGACGCACCTCGCTCGTCGAGGCCCGCAACGTTGCGGTTCACCTCGCCCGCCGGCTCACCAATCTCAGCTATGCCGACGTCGGCCGCGGGCTGGGCCACCGCGACCATACGACGATCATGCACGCCGAACGTCGCCTGGCCGAGCGGCTGGCTCACGACCCCATGACGCAACAAGCGGTCGACGAACTCGACCGGCTGTTGCGTTGAAGTTAGAGATACCGATTGAGTCCCAGAGTTCAGCGCCTACGAGCAATCGAGCACAAAAACAGACAACAAATGATCGGCAGCCGCAGAGCGGCGACATCACTTAGCCGTGGGCTTACGCCCACGAAAGCTTTGAATGCGACCGTGACCGTGGGCTTACGCCCACGGCGATAACATGCCGCCCTCACGGGCTAAATGCCTTTAGGGACGTGACGTAGCAATTGTTCAACGACAAAAACAACTGAAAGCCTTCAGTGGACAACCTGTTAGCCATCCGTCGACAACCGTCGGCAATTTTCTCTTGATCAACAGCCAACTGCCGACAACCGACAACCACCCACATTCATCAACGCCGCATCAACAGACACTCGACGGAAACCAAACAGGTTATCCCCACTCAGCAACTTAGCCTAAAGCACGACAGCTCAACGCCTTAACGCCTGTATCCGCAAGTTACCGACAAGAAACGCCTTCGCTTCTTTTCTACTACTAACTTTTTGAAATACATAAGCAGCGAAAACAAACTCCCAGCGAGATGAACTCGCCGGCTCACCAAATCCAACTCGAACATCGTGGCGGGAACGCCGATTTGCGTTCCGCACTTCGCCAGTCACTTGAAGGTAGAAACCTCCATGAAAATTTCCTGCGATCGCGAGCAACTCCTGCAAGCCTTCCAGACGGTCGCCGCCGTCGCCCCGAGCCGCAGTCCCAAGCCGATTTTGCAAAACGTCAAACTCGACGTCACTCCCGACGGGGCGTCGCTCACCGCGACCGACCTTGAAGTCGGGATCCGCCACGCCGTTGGCGGCGTCGACGTGCAGGCGCCCGGTTCGGTGGTTTTGCCGGTGACGCGGTTCGGTTCGATTCTGCGGGAGTCGGCCGATCAAACGATCCATATCGAATCAGACGGCAACGGCGCCACGATCCGCGGCGAACGAAGCCGCTTCCAGCTCCCCGCCGAGAACCCGGCCGAGTTTCCGCCGGTCGGCGGGTTTGAAGAGACAAGCTACTACGAAGTCCCGGCCCGGTTGCTGCGCGAGCTGATCCGGCGGACCGTATTCGCCACCGACAATGAAAGCAGCCGCTACGCCCTGGGCGGCGTGAAGCTGGAGTTCGATGGCGAAGCCATTACCGCCGTCGGCACCGATGGCCGGCGACTGGCGAAGATGGTCGGACCGCTCGGCAAACAAGGCGAGCCCGCCGCGGTGCAGCAGAACACGATCGTGCCGACTCGCGCGATGCAGCTGATCGAACGAGCCATCGCCCCGACCGACGCCGAAGTGCAACTTGCCGTCCGCGGCAGCGAGTTCATCGTCCACAGCCCGCGGGCGACGATCTCGGCCCGGTTGCTCGAAGGCCGCTTTCCCGAATGGCGGAAGGTCTTTCCCGAGCGCGGCGTCGGCCAGCAAATCGAACTTGCCGCCGGCCCCACGCACGCCGCCGTTCGCCAGGCGGCGATCGTCACCAGCGAAGAGAGCCGCGGCATCGACTTCACGTTTGGCGACGGTTCGCTGGTGCTCGCCGGCAAGGCAGCCGAGGTGGGCCAGTCGCGCGTCGAACTCCCCATCGGCTACGACGGGCCGGAGATCACGATCACGCTCGATCCACGGTTCGTGATCGACTTCCTGAAGGTCCTCGATAGCGACAAGACGTTTACGCTTGAGTTGAAAGATGGCGAAAGCGCGGCCGTCTGCAGCACTGACGACGGTTATGGCTACGTGATCATGCCGCTGGCCCGCGATCGTTGATTGAAGTGTTTTCACCACGGAGACACAGAGAGCACCGAGGAGAAACTCACAAGCAAAGTTGGTCGCATGAAATCAGAATGCTTGTGTTTTTATAATCGAACGTTGAGCACCTCGTATAAATGAACCTAAATGAGACATTCCTCCGTGCCCTCTTTGCCTCCGTGGTCAATTAGTTCAAGTCTTTCATGACCATCCCCCCAACCGAACCACACCCCGAGGACTGGGCCAACCTGGAGCGACGCGCTCAGTCGCACCAGCGCTGGTACTACGGCCAGCAGCCGAAAAAAATCGCCGAGGTGATGTCGCAGCTGGTCCAGCGTCGCGGTTACGCCCAGGTCCGCACGCTCGGCGAGTGGAACGACGCCTGGCAAGCCGCCGCCGGCGACGCCTTCGTCGCAGTGACCGAGGTGGGCCAACTCCGCCGCGGCGTGCTCGAAATAACCGCCGCCAACTCGCTCGTAATGCAAGAACTCGGCTTTGAAAAAGAACGCATCCTCCAAGAACTAAAAACCGCCCGCCCCGACTCTGGACTCAAGCAATTACGCTTCCGCGTCGGCAAAATCGGGTGACGTTGAATAAATCAAATCGTTTCAGAAAGAAGTTATTTCACGCAAAGGCGCGAAGGCGCAAAGAAGAAAAAACGAGAGCAACGGCTCAGCACGTTCCCTTCGCGCCTTTGCGCCTTTGCGTGAGATAAATAAGAACTGAGAAAAAATGTCCGCAGCAGAAAACCCAGAAACGCCCGAAGAAAAGAAGCCCCGCTCCACCCTCCGCGACGGCAACGCCGACTACGGCGCCAAGGACCTTGAGCATCTCAGTGATCTCGAGCACGTCCGCAAACGCCCCGGCATGTACATCGGCGACACCTTCCTGCGTGGGCTCCACCACCTCGTCTACGAAGTCGTCGACAACTCCATCGACGAGGCGATGGCCGGCCACGCGACCACCGTCACCGTCGTCGTCAACGCCGACGGCTCGGTCACGGTCGAGGACGACGGCCGCGGCATTCCCGTCGAGCGACACGCTCAACTCTCCGAGGAGATGGACCGCGAAGTCACCACCCTCGAAGGCGTGATGACCGTCCTCAAATTCGGCGGCAAGTTTGAGAAGGGCGCCTACCAGACCTCCGGCGGCCTCCACGGCGTCGGCGTCACCGTCGTCAACTTCCTCAGCGAATGGGCCGACGTCGAGGTCTACCGCGACGGCCACGTCTACCATCAGGAATACCAGCGCGGCGTCCCCACCGGCGAAGTCCGCCGCGTCGGCTCCACGACCAAGCGAGGCACCAAAACCACTTTCAAGCCCGACCCGCAGATCTTCCCGCAGACCAAATTCATCTACGCCACCTTGGTCAAGCGGCTGCAGGAGCTCGCCTTCCTCAACGCCGGCGTTCGCATCGCCATCAGCGACGCCCGCAACGGCGAAAGCGAAACCTTCCTCTACGAAGACGGCATCCGCGAGTACGTCAAATACCTCAACCGCGCCAGCGACGTCGTCCACCCCGAGATCCTCTATCTCGACGCCGACTTCCCCGATCCTGAAGCTCCGGAAGGCGAAACGCGCATCGTCGGCGTGCAGATCGCGCTGCAATATTCCGGCGAGTACACCGAGAACGTTCACACCTACGTCAACAACATCAACACCACCGAGGGCGGCACCCATCTCTCCGGCTTCCGCAGCGCGCTCACGCGCTCGCTGAACAACTACGGCAAGAAGGAGAACATGTTCAAGGACCTCGTCCCCACCGGCGAAGACGTCCGCGAAGGTCTCACCGCGGTCATCAGCGTCCGCGTCCCCCATCCGCAGTTCGAGGGTCAAACCAAGACCAAGCTCGGCAACAGCGAAGTCGAAGGGATCGTCAACTCCGGTTTCGGCGAGTACCTCGCCAAATTTCTCGAAGAGAATCCCAAGACCGCCAAGGCGATGGTCAAGAAGGGGATCCTCGCCGCCGAGGCCCGCGAATCGGCCCGCAAGGCCCGGCAGCTCGTTCGCGATCGCAAGGGCGTCCTCGGCGGCGGCGGCCTCCCCGGCAAGCTTCGCGATTGCTCCTCCAAAGACGTCGACAAGTGCGAGCTGTACCTCGTCGAAGGCGACTCGGCCGGCGGCTCGGCCGAAGGCGGCCGCCTCCGCGAGTACCAGGCGATCCTCCCCTTGCGCGGCAAAATCATCAACGCCTACAAGTCGCGCGAAGACAAAGTGCTCGCCAACGAAGAAGTCCGCGCCATGATCGCCGCCGTCGGCAGCGGCATCGGCGCCGACCAGGATATGTCCAAACGCCGTTACGGCCGCGTCATCATCATGACCGACGCCGACGTCGACGGTTCGCACATCCGCACGCTGCTGCTCACCTTCTTCTACCGTCAGATGTACGACCTCGTGGCCAAAGGCCACGTCTACGTCGCCCAGCCCCCCCTCTTCCGCGTCGTCCGCGGCAAGAAAGACACCTACTACGTCCAAACCGAAGAGGAAATGAAAACCCAGCTCCTCGATCTCGGCCTGGGCGACAGCATCTTCGATCCCGGCGACGGCAACGTCGTCGAGGGCGAGCGAATGGTCAAGCTCGTCCGCACCCTCGCCGCGATGGAAGAAGCGATCATCGCGCTGGAGCGTCGCGGCATCAGCCTCCGCATCCACGCCGAGCGCCAAGATCCCGTCACCGGCAAGCTGCCGGCGGTCCACGTTTTCCTCGGCTTCGAGGAACACTGGTTCCTCGACATGGCGCAGACGCACGAGTTCATCGCCGCCAAGGAAAAGGAACTCGGCCACGAGCTCCGCGTCGACACCGGCCCCGCCGTCACCGCAAAGCTCAGCGACCTCGACCAGCAAGACGCCGCAACCAGTGAAGCGGGCCGGGGGGGTAACGCCCCGGTACTCAACGGCGAACCCGAGGACCAAGGCCCCCGCCTGCGCATCGTCGAACTCCACGAAGTCCGCACGATCAACAACATGCTCGCCGACCTGAAGGGCCTCGGCTTCTACATCGAAGCTCTTATCCCGCAGGAACGGACCGGCCAGGAGGGCAGCCGCTACACCGTCCGCCGCGGCGAAAACGAGACGGGCCTGGAAGACCTCCGCGCCCTCCCCGCCGCCATCCGCGCCGCCGGCGAAAAGGGATTGCAGATCACCCGCTTCAAAGGCCTCGGCGAAATGAACGCGGAAGAACTCCGCGAAACGACCCTCGACCCCGCCAACCGCACCCTCCTGCAAGTCAGCATGGAAGACGCCGGCGCCGCCGACGAACTCTTCCGCGTCCTGATGGGCGACAACGTGGAACCGCGGCGGGAGTTTATCCAGAAGCACGCGCTCGATGTGCGGAATTTGGATGTGTAGCGCCTGATCCCCCTCCTTCGCAGGGAGGGGTTCACGAGATCAACTCGGAGCGAACCTGCATGCGCCGAAGTTAGTCCTGAACCCTGTCACCCTGAGGTACTCCGAAGGGTCCGCTCGGCCTTTGCGACTTCCATGAACCAAAATCGCATTATCGTCGACCGTTGGTCAAACGCGGAGTCTGAGCGACTCTATCGCGATAACTGGCCCAATGAGATGGCGCTCAGCTCGCGGTACGAAATGGGCGAGCAATGCGGCGGCTGTTCCTTCTTCGCGCCGTTCGACGAAGACTTCGGCCTCTGTTGCCACGCGGCGTCACGGCACCATACGGAGACTGTTTTTGAGCACTTTACCTGCCCCTCATTCGTCAAAGAGGGTTGGGGGCCGCATAGCTTCGCTGAAGACAGCGAGTTTCATTGCAACTGTGAGGGGCAAGGTAACGATGATTGCTGACTCGTGTCTAAGCGATCGACTCAGTTATCTATTGGATTGAATGTCGAACTGAATATGCTATGGGCAATAAGCTCTGTCTTTCAGACGAACTGGAACGACTTCGAGGCGATTTCGCTGCCGCAACAGGCGAGCCGCCGTTCAAGCATTTCTACTGCCCAATACTTTTTGTCGATGAGGATGTGGAACTGTGTGCGGGCCATGTAATTAACGAGAGCATACCCAAGACCTCCCGAACTTGCGTAGTCCAAAGAAAGGATGTGGACGGCTTTTACGGCTCACTCGTTGAAGATGATTTTGCGACGGTTCTGAAGATCAATGGTGGCGGCATACACAAAATTCTTGAGAACGACCGACTCCGACGAAAAGTGCCGTACTCAGTTAGTCTTAATGGCAGGTCAGTCGAACACTACGAGGTGAATGGTCATTCCGCTCCCTGTCACCCAGTGGTGTCGCTTGAGAATGGCGACGGGCAGTTTCTAAAAATCGCGTTGAAGATTTCTCCGGAGGAGATACCGGATGCGTCGCATTTGCATATTTCCGTTGATAGAGATTACATGCCAGAAGCCGTTGCGACATTACTTAAAGCAGCGCATTTGACTATGTTCTCTATCTTTGGTTATCGATACGTGTTTAGCGCCGCCGGGCAAGATGTTGCGCGCATACTCAGAGATTTTTATTTGCGCCATAAGGGCTCTGCACGAAAAGAGCAGCTAAAGGCGTTGGGAACGTACTTCACACGATTCGCTGGAATGATTATTCCGTTGGGCGGATTTGTTGATGAAGTAGTAGTGGGTTCGTTGAAAGACCGGCGATTCATGGTGTGCGTTGGAACATCAGGTCATTTTTTCTCCTTGGGAGTACTTGTCAGAACATGCGATCGTATGAGCGTGGTTCTACTGGCGCCGGACCGCGCAGAACTGATGGATACCTATATCAGTTTCACTAAGGAGACGTGGAAGAGTCCATTCCGTTACCACTTGGCCGATTTTGTAGATTCAACATCCTCCAGTGACGCACATTGGAAGGGCTACAAGAATGTGTACACCTTCGACCCAGGTGACCCAATAGGCTACGTCTCGGAGTAAGGTGTTGCTGCACGCAGCCATCTAACAAGACAACTGTCGTTAGTTGAGTTGTTATGGAGTAGCGGCAATGCAATCCTTCAACGGCATCTACAAAAAGCGCCGACCTCCGCTCCCCGGCGCCGTCGACATCCCAGAAGGCGCCAAGGTAGCCGTCGCCGCCTCCCCGCCGCAACCGCCCCCCGGCTGCAACTCACCCGAACTCCACGCCCTCCTCGGCGAACGCTTCAACTCCGGCGACCCCTTCGCCGCCGCCCGCCACAACGACCACCAGCCGTAACCCGCGCCCTAGCCCCGGGCTCCGCCCGGGGGTCGCTATCCGTGACGAAATGGTTTCCTGAAACGCAGCGCAACCCCCCAGCGGGGCCGGGGGCTAGGAAACACCGCAATCAGTTTCGCGACGACGTTACGCCCCAGCCCCGGGCTCTGCCCGGGGGTCGCGCACCATGCCGGTCGAACTCCGTCCCTGCTCCACGCCGACCCCCTGGCGGAGCCAGGGGCTAGAATGCCGTCGCGTTCACTGGCGCGTTACGATCTCGCCGGCGAGCATTCTCAATCCGCGATGCTGCGCCAAATACTCCCGCGCATCGTGCAGCCCTTTTAGATTGCGGAGTTCCCTACCGTAGTACCCTGTCGTCCAAATCCGACCCCGGCCGAGTCGCTGCCGCATGCGGTTCTTCAAGCGGCCGACCATCGTCTCCATTCCATCGTCATGCGAGACGATCCAATGGAGATGCGTCGATTCAATGACAAGATCGCTCAGTCGATACTCGAACTCTCGGACCGCTGCGACGATCGCATGGTGCAGAGCGTCGGCGTCGTCATCACTGAACAGAACGGGTCGGTTCCTCATCCGGCTCTCTGAATACAACGCGAGCGGCGGCGATGACGGTAGTAGTTCGCCATTTTCCATGTAACCGCGCACATCGCCGGCAGCCAGCTACCGTAGCTGGTCGTGGTGATGAAAGAGGCTTCGCAGCGTTCAACCATGCGGCAGATTGTGCAGTAACCGGATGGCGGACGCAACAATATTCTAGCCCCGGGCTCCGCCCGGGGGTCGGTTTCCAGTAGGGACGACGTTCCACCGGTATGGAACGCGACCTCCCGGCGGACAACATAATGCAATAGCTAGCACGCGTCGCTAACGGTAAAAAGGCCCGCGTTCCAGGCTGTTCCTAGAGACCTGACACGTTTCTAGGAGGTGAGCCATGGAACGCGAACTCTGGAGCGTACTATACCGTTTGACTCGGCGGTTATGCAGCGATCGTTCGGGACACGTCTGTTCGGTCAGTTGGATCGTCGGCGTCTATCTCTGGGCGGTGATCCACGATCGACCGGTGAGTTGGGCGTGTCGGCCGGAGAATTGGCCGTCGTCATGGCAGGTGCGGCTGCCGAGCCAATCGACGGCGAGCCGTCGTCTCCGCACGGCGGCGGCCGTGGAACTGATCGAGCGGTTGAGGAAGCGTTGCTGGCAGGGCCCGCACCCGCCGGAGGTGAGCTTCCTCGATGGTAAGCCGTTGCCGGTAGGAGGCTTCAGCAAGGATCCCGACGCCACGCGCGGGCATGGCGTCGGCGGCCCGGCCCGCGGCTACAAGCTGCACGCCGTCTGGACGATCGATGCGCTCGTGGCGTGCGAAATCCAGCCGCTCAACGTGAGCGAACAGACGGTCGCCCGGCGACTCTTGCCGCAAGTCGGCGGAGGCTGCGTCCTGGCCGACGGCAACTACGACAGCAACCCGCTGCACGAGATCGCCGCACGGTCGGGCGTGACGTTGATCGCTCCGCAGCGTCGCGCGGGACGAGCGCTGGGCCACCGCCGCCACAGCATCGGCCGCTTGCAGTCGATCGAACTGCTGACGACCGCCGATGGCCAAGCACTCTTCAAGCAGCGGACGTACATCGAGCAACGCTTCGCTCAACTCACCAATTTCGGCGGCGGGCTCGGACCACTCCCCAACTGGGTGAGGCGACTGCCGCGCGTCACCCTCTGGGTGAACGCCAAACTCTGCATCCAGGCCGCTAGAAACCACTTGCGACGAGGAAACGATCTGATGGCGTTTGCATAATGTTGCGAAGCCGGGGGCTAAGACGCCGCCGTCGGCGGGAAACGAAGCGTCGCTTCCCGCCCCGGGCTCGGTTTGCAGTAGGGGCGACGTTCCACCAGGATGGTGCGCGACCCCCGGGCGGAGCCCGGGGCTAGGAGGCTGCTACGCCCCTCGCCCCGTCCGACCAGCCAGCGTCGCCACCGCCGCCACCAGCTCGTTCGCATCCACCGGCTTCGCCAAATGTGCCTGGTAGCCCGAGAGCAACGCCTTCGTCCGATCCTCCCCCCGCGCAAATGCCGTCGCCGCCACCGCCGGCGTTCGGCCCCCCTCCTCATCCGGCAGCGCGCGGACCATCCGCATCAGCTGATACCCGTCGGTCCCCGGCATGCCGATGTCGCTCACGATCACGTCGGGCCGCACGCGCCGCAGCAACTCCAGCGCCTCGTCCGCCGTCGCCGCCGAGTGGACTTCGACGCCGTGCTGCTCCAGGATCCGCGCCGCGAGGCCGCGGGCGTCCGCCTCGTCATCGACGATCAAGACCCGCAGATCGGCAATCGGCGGCGCGCCATGGCTCCGCAGCATTGACGCCGCCGCGACGGGTTGAACGCGATCAGTCCCCGCGTCTGGAGCCGAAATCTGCAGCGGCAAGACCACCGTGAAAAGGCTTCCTTTCCCGCGTCCGTCGCTCGACGCGCGCACCGAACCGCCGTGCATTTCCACCAAGTGTTTCACCAGCGACAGCCCGAGCCCCAGCCCCCCATGCCGACGCTGCGTGCTGCCGTCCCCCTGGCGGAAGCGATCGAATACGAACGGCAACAGCTCGCCCTCGATCCCCTGACCGGTATCGGCGATCTGCACCTCGACGTGCGAGTTAACCCGCGCCAGCGTTACCTGCACTCGCCCCTGCTTGGGGGTGAACTTGACGGCGTTTGACAGCAGGTTCAAAAAGATTTGCTCCAGTCGGCTCGCGTCCCCCGCAATCTGCCCGGCGCGCGGGTCGAGCACCGCCTGCACCTCGATTCCGCGCGCCGCCGCCCTCGGCGTGATCGTGTCGATCGCGCGCCGCACGACGTCGCAGAGGTCGACCGACTGGACGTCGAGCCGCATCTTGCCGGTGATCACCCGGCTCATGTCGAGCAGGTCGTCGATGATTTGCACCTGGGCCCGGCCGTTCCGTTCGATGACGGTCGCCGCTTCAGTCACCTGCTGGGGCGTTCGCTGGTTCATCAAGAGCAGTTGGGCGTAGCCGAGCATCGCGTTTAGCGGCGTCCGCAGTTCGTGCGATACGAGCGACAGGAATTCATCCTTCAAGCGGTTCGCCTTTTCGGCCTCGCTCCGCGCATACCGTTCGCTGTCGAGCAGTCGTTCGCGTTCCTCTTCCGCCTCCTTACGCGCCGTGACGTCCATCGATACGCCGCTCATCAATTGCGGCCGACCCTGCTCGTCGGTGAACAGCGTGCCGCGGGCTTCGACCCAACGCGTCCGCCCGTCCGCGGTGATGATCCGGTACTCCGAGTGGTGATTGCTCAGCTGCTCCAGATTACGCTGGACGATCTGCTCCATTCGCGCGCGGTCGTCAGGATGAACCATGGCGATGAAGGCGGCGAACGTTCCCGCGAACGATCCCGCGGCGATGCCGTGAATCGATTCGATCTCGGCCGACCACGTGACTCGATTGGTTGCAATCTCCCACGACCAGGTTCCCATTCGCCCGGCGATCAAGGCCAGCCGCAGCCGTTCTTCTTCGACCCGCAACAATTCCTCGGATCGCTTGCGCTCGGCGACCTCATGGGCGAGCTGCGCGTTGACCCGCTCGAGTCCCGGCAGGTGGAGCGCCTTCGGCGTGATCTGCACGAGCGCCACGACCGTCCCCCACGACACGACGGCCGTGAGGAACTTCACCACGCCGTCGAGACGATAGACCGGCTGCCAAAAGATGATTGCGCTGATCAAGTGCGTCGTCCCGCACGCAAAAATGAATGCGACGAACAGCCATAAGATGCGCGGGAACGGCACGTCTTGCCGGCGGAGAATGAAGAACGCCAGCACGCACGGGATCGCCGTATAAGCTGCCCAAATGGCCAGGTCCGAGCCAATGTGCAGCCAACCGAGCTCGTCGCTCCAGGCGCCGCACTGCCACCGCGCGGGGAACCCGCTGGTATCGAACAGCCCCGTGAGTATTTCGCCCATAAACGCCTCGATGTCCTGGCTTGCGATCAGCAGCACCTGAGGATACTGGCGGAAGTGACAGAGGAGTAGGCGCGCTTGACGCCGCACTTGCGGAGTGTGGAGAACCGGATCCCATCGTGCGGGAGGAAGTCTCGTTGTTCGTCCGCTCATTCACGCTCAGCGAAAGGAGCGAGGCGCACCACCGTCACGACTCCCCCTCTGCAGAACCCCCTGTCAAGCTGGCCAATTTGGCCAGCTGCGCGCCGCGCTCCGCTTCGTCGATAATAGGGACCTCAAGGTGGCAGCTGCGCCAGGGTGAAGCGGTCGAGGTTCACGGGAATAGTCCGGCAAGAAGCCGAGCGGGGCCATCGGCCATCCCAAGATGAATTCAAGTTCCGTCCGACAAGGGGACGTTTTGTCCAACGCGCGATGACATTACCAACTCGCCGCCGCCGCGACCACAACCGCGCCAAATCGGGGCGAATGTGCCCAGATGTCCGCGCAGGGCGGGACGCGGAGGCCGGGTTTTGTCACCAGAAATCGACTTGGCGCGTCGGACACAACGCAACCGACAAAATCCAACCCAGTAACACCCGAATTCAGCCCCGGCTGGCAGTTGAAACCGTGCTTCGACGCGGCTTTCCCCGCCCTGACCCCCAACCTCTAACCTCCCGCCTCTCACCTGACATTGACTTCCCCCCCATAGGTGGTATCCTTGTCGCATACCTCAGGTGCGAGACCGGCCACCAGCCCCATGGGCGTCGCCGGATCATTCGATTTCGTTGTCGCGGTCCAGCGGCGAGCCTTTCCCCCGCGGAAAAGAGCTTCGCCAGCGGATTCCTGCCTTCGTCCACGACTGATTTTCTTGCCCCTCGTGGCAATTGCGTGCACCACGCAGACCGAAGTCTCCCTGCGTTTGATTCAGCAAGTTTGAGTCAGCAGCGACGCGGTCGAAGATCAGTCTCTCACGGGACCGATGTTCGTGTTCCCCGCACGTTAACAAACACCCCGTTGCGGCCCTCGTTCTGTGGCGAGTGCGGCCGCGGCGTTTCAGTCACGCTCTGCGCACGCCGTGCGCGGGGTCAACGTTCGCACTATGCGAACAGAAATGAAAAGAAAGAAATGAAGTTCGAAACGTTGAACATCGGCCCCGCGCTGCTCCGTGCGGTCGCCGACAAGGGTTACGAGATCATGACGCCGATCCAGGCCGACGCGATCCCGACAATCCTCGAAGGACGCGACCTGATTGGTTGCGCCCAAACCGGCACCGGCAAGACCGCCGCGTTCGCCCTCCCGACGATCCACCGGATCCTCAGCTCGCTGCAAGCCGAGCGCGACGCGACGGCCAAGGCCAACGGTCAACCGACCGGCCAGCCGGAAGCGGCCGAAGCGCCCGCCGACGCGCGCGACGATCGCCACCAAGGCAACCGCGCGGATCGCCGCGCCGGCCGTCACCAGACGTCTCGTCGACCGCAAGCTCGTCGCAAGACGCGGTGCCTGGTGCTGGCCCCGACGCGTGAACTGGTTTCGCAGATCGCGGCCAGCTTCGTCGCCTACGGCAAGCACACCGCGCTGCGGCAAGCAGTGATCTACGGCGGCGTCGGCCAGGGTCCGCAAGTGAAGGCCCTGCAACATGGCGCCGACGTGATCATCGCCACGCCGGGCCGGTTGCTGGATCTGATGAACCAGGGGCACGTTGATCTCAGCAAGATCGAGATTCTGATTCTCGACGAGGCGGATCAAATGCTCGACATGGGCTTTATTCCCGATCTGAAGCGAATCATCGCGAAGGTGCCGACGGAGCGTCAGACGCTGATGTTCTCGGCGACGATGCCCCCGGCGATCCGCGAACTGGCCCATGAGTGGTTGAAGTTCCCGGTGAGCGTCCAAACCACTCCGGTCGCCACCCCGGCGGAAAAGGTCGATCAGTCGGTTTACTTCGTCGCGAAAGACGGCAAGATTCGCCTCCTGGAGCAGTGGCTGCAGAACACGGCCAACAGCCGCACGATCGTCTTCTCGCGCACCAAGCACGGGGCCGACAAGATCGTGAAGTACCTCAGCCAATGCAAGATTCGTGCGGCGGCGATCCACGGCAACAAGAGCCAGAACTTCCGCGAGCGGACGCTCGAGCAATTCAAGTCGAGTCGCCCGCCCGTCCTGGTGGCGACCGACATTGCGGCTCGCGGCCTCGACATCAAAGAAGTTTCGCACGTCGTGAACTACGACCTACCCGAGACGCCCGAGACGTACGTCCACCGCATCGGCCGCACGGGCCGCGCGGGGGCCGAGGGCTCGGCGGTGTCGTTCTGCACGGCGGAAGAGATCAAGTACCTGCGCGGGATCGAACGCTTGACGCGGCGTCGCATCGAAGTCGGCCAAGGGCACGACGAGTACACCCTTGCAGCCCCCCCGGCTGCCGTCGACGAACCGCGTCAACAACGCGGTCGTCGCGGCGGACCAGGCGGTGGCGGCAATCGTGGCGGTCGTCCCGGCGGCCGGCCAGGTGGACGTCCCGTCGGTAACGGCGGCGGCAACAGCAACGGTGCTGGTAACGGCGGATATGCTGGTAATGGAACGAGCGGCGGTCGCCCTACTACGGGCGGCGGACGTCGTCGGCCAACAACTGGCGGTCGCCCGGCGCCGTCGGCTCGGCCCAAGCGTCGCACCGACGGCAAGCCTGCCGATAGCGCGCCGATCATGCTCGACGGCCCCGCTCCCGCCGACGGCAAGCCGCCGGCGACCGGCAGCGGCCGCCGTCCCAAGCGGCGCAAGAAGGTCACGTCCCGGCTGTAAGCCGAACGCCCAGCGACGTGGTTAGGCTAGCCATGAGCGAGTCGTACGAAGTCGTCGTCATCGGCGCCGGTGCGGCTGGGCTGTTGGCCGCGACGCGCGCCGCCGAACGTGGTCGACGGACGCTGCTGCTCGAAAAGAACCGCAAGCCGGGCGTGAAGATCCTCATGTCGGGCGGGACGCGGTGCAATCTTACCCATTCGACCGACGCGCGCGGCATTGTCGCGGCATTCGGTTCGCAGGGGCCGTTCCTCCACTCGGCGCTAGCGGCGCTCGGGCCGGACGAGCTGGTGTGGATGTTTGAAGCCGAGGGAGTCGCGACGAAGGTCGAAGAGACGGGCAAGGTCTTCCCGGCGAGCGATCGGGCGCTCGACGTGCTGCTGGCGCTGCGGCGGATGCTCGATCGCAGCGGCGCGGAACTGCGGCTGGCGACGCCAGTAACGGGCGTGCGGCGCGACGGCGACGGCTATCTGCTAGAGACGCCCTTGGGCGAGATTCACGCGGAGAAGCTGATCATCACCGTCGGGGGCCAATCGTACCCCGGCTGCGGCACCGTCGGAGACGGTTACGCTTGGGCGAAGTCGTTCGGCCACAAGATCGTGCAGCCGCGGCCGGCGCTGGTTCCGCTGACTTCGAACGAGCGGTGGGTGGCCGAACTCAGCGGCGTGACGATTCCGGATGTTATGGTGCAAGTGGCGGCCGGCGACGAGAAGCCGTGCGCATCGCGGCGGGCCTCGTTTCTGTTCACGCACTTCGGGCTTTCGGGCCCGGCGCCGATGGATGTGAGCCGGGCGATCACCGAGCGGCCGCAGGCTGGGGGTTGGCGGTTGATATGCGATTTCGTTCCGGGGTTGAAGGAGAGCGAGATCTTGGGACGACTGGCCGCTGAAGCGGCTCAGTCCGGGAAGAAGGGGGTGCTCAATATCGTTGCGGAGATGGCGCCTCGGCGGTTGGGGGAGGCGTTGATGGTGCGTGCGAGCGTGCCGCTGGAGCGGCGGGCGGCGGAGCTTTCGCGGGCGGAGCGAAATGCACTGGTGGAAGGGCTCAAGCGGACGTCGATTTCGATCAGCGGATCGTTGGGATTCAAGAAGGCGGAAGTGACCGCGGGGGGCGTGTCGCTCGACGAGGTCGATTCGCGGACGATGCAGAGCAAGCTGGCGCCGAACCTCTACTTCGCCGGGGAGGTTCTCGATCTCGACGGGCCGATCGGCGGGTTCAATTTTCAGGCGGCGTTCAGCACCGGATCGTTGGCAGGCGAGAAGGTCTGAGCGGGCCTGTTTTGCGCAGGTTCGATACTGGCGACGTGGTTGCCGGGCGATCTAAAATGGGGCTTCTCATTCTTCCGGCCCTCAGCCGTTCCCCCCTGCGAGTGCATCCATGGACCGTCGTCAGTTCCTTGTCGCCAGCGCGTTGACGCCGGCCATCAGTCTCGTCGCGGCACGCTTGGGCTATGCGGCCGAGGACGATGGTTGGATTCAGCTGTTCAATGGCAAGGACCTCAACGGCTGGACGCCGAAGATCCGGGGGCATGAACTCGGAGTCAACTACGCCGACACGTTTCGCGTCGAGGATGGCGTCATCAAGGTGGCGTACGACAAGTACGAGGGCCCTTTCCGCGGCCGCTACGGGCATTTGTTCTATCAGGAGCCCTTCTCGAATTACCTGCTGCGGATCGAATACCGCTTCGTTGGCGAACAAGCGAAGGGCGGCCCAGGTTGGGCGACGCGTAACAGCGGCGTGATGATTCACGGGCAAGATCCGAAAGAGATGACGAAGGATCAGGAATTTCCCGTCTCGATCGAGGTCCAGTTCCTTGGCGGCGACGGTATGAATCCGCGGAACACCGGCAACCTCTGCACGCCCGGCACCAACGTCGTGATGGATGGCGAGCTTCACACGCCGCATTGCACGAACAGTTCGAGCGACACGTTTCACGGCGACCAGTGGGTGACCGCCGAAATTGAAGTCCACGGCGGGAAAACAATCCGGCACAAGATTAACGGCAAGACGGTGCTGGAGTACAGCGAGCCGCAGCTCGATCCGGCCGATGCGAACGCCAAGAAGCTGCTCGACGCGGGGGCGGCGAAGATCATCACCGGCGGCACGATCTCGCTGCAGTCGGAAAGTCATCCGGTCGAGTTTCGCAAGGTCGAACTGAAGCCGCTGCTCGTTGAGGGCGAAGCGCAGAGCGATCCGCTGGAGCCGTGCGACCCGGTAGAACTCGCGGAACCGGGGTCATTTATGATCGTCGCCCTGCCCGACACGCAGGTCTACGCGATGCATCCAAAGTGGAATCATCATTTCCACAACCAGACGCAATGGATCGTCGACAACGCCGAGCGGCTGAACATCAAGTATGTGCTCCATGAAGGGGACATCACGAACAACAACGTGCCGGAGCAATGGGAGGTTGCCCGCGCGGCGATGGGCCGACTCGACGGCAAGGTTCCATATGCCCTGGCTCCGGGGAATCACGACTACGGGCCGAACGGCTCCTCGACGGATCGCAGCACGATGCTCAACGACTATTTCTCGGCCGAGGAACTCGCGAAGTTCCCCGGGTTCGGCGGGGCGATGGCGGCGGGCAAGCTGGAGAACAGTTACCACACGTTCGAAGCGAACGGCAAGAAGTACCTGATTCTAGCCCTGGAGTGGGGGCCGCGCGACGAGGCGGTGGCCTGGGCGGACAAAATCGTCTCTGAGCATCCTGATCACCAAGCGATCCTGCTGACGCACGCCTACATGTACTACGACGATACGCGTTACGACTGGAAGGAACGGGGCGAAGAGCAGACCTGGAATCCGCACGCTTATGGTCAAGCCAAATTGCCGGGCGGCGTGAACGACGGACAGGAGTTGTGGGACAAGCTGGTCAAGAAGCACCCCGGGTTCATCATGACGCTCAACGGACATGTGCTGGAAGACGGCGCGGGGCGAACGTCCACCAAAGGCGATGCCGGGAACATGGTCCATCAGATGCTGGCCAACTATCAGAATCGCGCCGAAGGGGGCGAAGGTTACATGCGGCTTATCGAGTTCTCGCCTGACGGCAAGACGATCCGCGTTCGGAGCTACAGTCCGTCGACGAAGATGTGCAAGGTGGCGGAAGATCAACAGTTCACGCTGGAGTTGTAGCCCTCGGCCCCGCTGTGGGGAGCACAACGTGGGACGATGTCGACCGGTTTGGTGACCGACCCCCCGGCGGAGCCGGCGGCTGCAGGTTAGTTGCGCGAGGCGCGCCACGCGGCGATCAGGTAGAGCACGCCCGGGATGGCGAACAGCCAGAACGCGCCGCCGAGCAGCCGGTGATTGGTCGCGAGTTCGACGGCGTTGAGCAAGCCGTAACCCAGTAGCGACGTCAGGCCGCCGAACAACGGTCGGCGCCAACCGATGGCGTAGCCGACGAACATGACTCCCCACAACGCAAAGAACAACTGGACGCGGAGGGGTTGTTGCGCGAGCGGCGGAATCCCTTCGGCCAGCGCAAAGAGCATGAAAAAGGCGAAGACTCCAACCGCCGAAATGCGGGCGAACCAGTGCGCCATCGCAGCTTGATGAGGCGACGAATCGAGCGCAACGTTCATGGCTTGGTCCTCAACGATCAGATGACATTGGCATGCCAACCGCTCGCGCCCATCGGCCCGCGTCATTGCCCTCCTGAACCGGCCGCCGATGTTTCGGCGGGCGGCGTTGGGGCGGTCTGCTGAGCGGCAAGGAACTTGAGCAGATCGAGGAATTCGATGCCGCTCAGGCCCTCGTGCAGATGCTCCGGCATGCTCGACACTTCTACTTCTTCGCGATGATCGATCTGATCTTGGGGAATTTTCTGCAACGTTCCCTGCCCGACCAGGAGCGATAGCTCGTCCTCATTTTCGCCGACGACCAAGCCCGAGTAGGCTTTGCCGTCGACCGTGAGAACGTTGGTGGCGCGATACTTCGGATCAAGCTTCTTGTTGGGGAAGAGGATCGACTCGAGGATCTCCTCGCTGCGGAGACGTTTGCCGACGTCGGACAGGTTGGGTCCGAACTCCGAGCCCTCGCCGCCGACGCGGTGGCAGGCCTGGCAGGCGCGTTTGAACACCTTGACGCCTTCGTCGGGGTTGCCTTCCAGGCCGTTGAGCCGCGCGGTGAGCGTCGTGCGATGACCATCCTTGTCGTAATGCTGGACGATCGACTTCACGAGCGACGTGACCTCGCGACCGCGGTCGTTGCCGGCGGCGACGCGATCGAGGAACGCGGCGGCGGTCGGATTATCGGCGGCGAGATCGTGCCCCTGCTGCCGAGCCTGTTCCCACACGGGACGCAGGGCGCCGAGCGTGCTTTCGAGGCTGAAAGTCAGCTCGCTGTCGAGCGGATGCTGGAAGGTGCCCAGCACTGCCGTCACGCTTTCCGGCGTTGGGAAGAAGCTAAGGCCGCGGATTGCTTCGAGGCGGACGCGCGGGTGGGGATCGTCGACAAGCGGGACGAGCAGCTCGAACGCCTGCGGATTGTAATCGCGCAGGTCGGCGATGATATGGGCCGCCGCTGCGCGGGCGTCTGGGGTTGGCGAGGCAAGAATCTGCTTCACGAGTTCGACGTCGACGACTTTCTGTCCGGAAAGAGCCCACATGGCGTCGACCAGCAGCCGATCGTGCTCGGGATCTTGCGGATCGATCGAAGCGACCCAAGTCTTCACGGCGGCGACGACTTCATCCTTCGGGCGATCGCGCAGTTCGCGTTGAACGCGGTACTTGGTCGAAGCTTCGTACTCGCGGAGTTGCTCCAGCAGCTCGGGGACCGTTTTGCCGGCTTGAATCACTGGGGTGACCAGCGGCCGGCCCTCGGCGTGGATGCGGTAGATGCGGCCGTGGCTGTGATCGCGGTTGGGATCGCGCTGCGAATATTGCATGTGGCCGATGAGCGGGTTGTGCCAATCGACGAAGTAGAGGGCGCCGTCGGGGCCGATCTGCGGATCGCCGGGGCGGAAGTTGCGGTCGGTCGACGTGACGAGGTCTTCGACGCGCCGGCCGTCGTAGCCGGCGCCGTCGTCCTTCACGTTGAACTGCAGGATGCCGTTCATGTTGATGACGCAGGCGTAGAAGAAGTTGCCTTGCGACGACTCGGGGAAGTGGCGGCTGAAGAGGAAGCCGTTGCCCAGGGCGGGCCGCATTGTGCCGCCTTCGTAGTGGATGAACTCGCGGTTGTTGCCGCGGGCGTCGTACTCGGCGCCGGTGAGGGGCGTGGCCCAGTGCTGGTCGGCGACGGTGCCGTCGCCGAGGAAGGGCTGGCCCCAATCGTTGTGGGTGAAGCACCAGGCGTTCACCAGGCAGGGATAGATGTATTTTTCCAGCTTCTGCGTGCGCGGGTCGTAGGTATAGCTGACCGATTTATCTTTGTTTCGCAAGGGGCCGTAGGCGGTTTCGACGGTGCCGCTGAGGGCGAGCCCTTCCAGCATCACGAGGCGGCCGTCGGGAGTCCATTCGAACGCGCTGATGGCATGGTGGGTGTCGTCAGTGGCGAAGCCGTCGAGGACCACCTCGCGAACGTCGGCCTTATCGTCGCCGTCGGTGTCTTTGAGAAACAGCAACTTTGGCTGGCTGACGACCAGCGCGCCGCCGTTCCAGAGCTCGAAGCCGACCGGCACGTGCAACCCGTCGGCGAAGACGGTGGACTTGTCGGCCTTGCCGTCGCCGTCGGTGTCTTCGAAGATGATCAGCTTGTCGTTGGGCTTGGGGTCGCCCGGCTTCCATTGCGGGTAGCTCGGCATGCAGGCGGCCCAGAGGCGGCCCTTGTTGTCGAACGCCATCTGCACCGGCTTGGCGAGTTCGGGGAAATCTTCCTCGGAGGCGAAGGTCTGGATCTTGTAGCCCTCGGGAACTTTCATCTGCTTGAGGGCTTCATCGGGCGTGAGGATGCGGAGTTCTTCGGGTTCGGAATAAGGCTTCGTGCCGAACGCAGTCGGCGGGATCGCGAGGACTGGGTTGAGGTCGTCGGGCACCGGCGGGGTCTTGCCTTGGGCGAGGGCCCAGACGACCTTGTCGCGGTCGGCGCACATCTTGCGAATCTTGGCGTACTCGGCGGGGAAAGTTTCGACGTCGAGCGGCTTCGAGCGGCTGCCGTAGACGTACCAGCCGTTGACCATGCGGTAGTCTTGTTGGTGGTGCCATTGGAGGTCGATGATGGCTTCTTTGAGGTCCATCAATTGCTGGCCGATCTTCTCATATTCTTCAGGTGACCACTCCGGTTCGGATTCAACTGAAAATAGAGCAGCGATCAATCCATTCGCGACGAGGATGTCGCCAGCTTCATTAATGTGCACGCCATTTGTAGTGAGTTTTGACTCAGTTGACGGGCTCGTAGCGCGATGGGTTAGGTTGAATAGGTCGACGAACGGCATCTTTTGCGCCTTCGCAAACTCCGCCATCGCATCAGCGTAAAGCTTGAGATTCTCGTTCTCCTTCTTGCCGTTCGGCATCAACGGGTTGCCGGTCGCTTCGTAGGCGATTGGCGACACCAGCACGATCCGCGGCGCTTTGCCATCCTTGGTGAACTCCTCGCGAGTTCGCTTTACCCAGGCGGCTAAGTCTTCTTTGAACTTCGGCAGTCCTTCAGGCCCGGCGTACGACTCGTTGTAGCCAAAGAAGGCGAGGATCACGTTCGGCGCGAAAACCGCGAGCGGATCGTCGATCGCTGTGTAATCGTTCGGGCGTTGCTGGTTGCCGACTTCGTCCGCAGGCCAGCCGAAGTTACGGACGACGAGTTCATGTTCGGGGAATCGCGTGTGGAGCAGCGCCTCGAAGTTGCCGTAGAGACGCATCCGCTCGGCGAGGCCATTGCCGACCAGGGCGATGCGGTCGTGGGGCTGCAGTTCGAGTTGCGGCTTGGCCTCAGCGTCGGCGCACTGCGCCGGCGTCGCTGTGACTCCGGCAGCGACGAACAGGAGTAGTGCCAATCCAATGAAGCGAATGCTGAAAAAACTACGCACGTCGAGAACTCCGTTGCGTTTAGAAGACGAAGGTATGGCGAGAAGAGACATTCAGAAATCGAATCAACTTATTATAGTCGAGCGCGGCATGGGGTCGGGAGCCTTTTGCCACTGGAGAATCTGTTTGTCGAACAAAGCACCCAGTGGCAACACGCTCCCGAACCCGTTTGGACGATGCGGGTGCGCGAAATGCCGGTAAAGTCTCCGCAAAAAATGGGCGAATCGCTTGTAAGATGTTGCGAAGTGCGCCGTATTTTCGGCTTCTCATCATCGCTTATCGGCACGAGGTTTTTCATCATGGGCATCGCGCTGCAGGGTTGCGTGGGAGCTTGTTTGTCTCGCATCGCCGTCGGCGTAGCCGTTTTCGCGATCACTTGGCCCGCGTTCGCGGCCGCGCCAGCGAAGAAGGTGCTGGTCATCGGGATCGACGGCTGCCGCTTCGATGCGGTGAAGCAGGCTGACGCGCCGCATCTCGATGCGCTGATGAAGGCGGGCGCCGTCGCGCAGCCGACGCGGATCTTTCCGGCGCACTATCGCGAGGCCGACACGATCAGCGGGCCAGGCTGGTCGAACATTTTGTGCGGCGTGTGGGCTGACAAACATCGAGTGATGGACAACGAGTTCACGGCGCCGAACTACGAGGAGTTTCCCCACTTCTTCGCGCGTTTGAAGGAAGCAAAGCCGGAGGCGGTAACGGCGTCGTTTTCCGACTGGGGACCAATCGCGAAAAGGATTCTAAGCGCCGCCGACGTGACGTTTGACGCCAACGAGACCGACAAGGATTATGTCTCGGGCGACGTGGCAGTGACGGCGGCCGCGAGTAAGTACCTACGCGAGGCCGATCCGGCGGCGACGGTCGTCTACCTCGGGCAGGTCGACGAAACGGGGCACAAGGAGGGCTTTCATCCCTCGGTCGCGCCGTATGTCAAAGCGATCGAGCAGGTCGATGGACATATCGGCGAGCTCTTGAAGGCGATCGAGTTGCGGCCGACGCGGGCGGACGAGGACTGGTTGATCCTCGTGACGACCGATCATGGCGGCAGCGGCACGGGGCACGGCGGCGGGCATGACAACCCGGAGGTGGCCTGCTCGTGGTTGGTCGTGAGCGGCGATGCGGCGCAGCCGGGAAAGATCGCCGGCGAACATGGGCAGGTCGATCTCGTGCCGACGGCGCTGAAGCACTTGGGCGTCGTCGTCGATCCTGCCTGGAAGCTGGATGGCGCCGCGGTCGGGTTGAAGTAGTCTGACCTACCTACGCAGAGCAGGAAGAGAAGGACGAGCGCGATGGCGGCGATGCGGAGGTTGCGGAGCATGGGCGATGTCAATGCAGAATTGGTCAATGATCGCACAGCCTTTCCAGGCATCATGCCGCAGTTGCGCGCGAGTTGGCGATCAGTTGCGATAAATCGCGAAACGTCACAATGTGCGGTGGCAGTGGATTTGCAACTTCCTTATAGAACACCGCGATCGAATACATGGCGACGGAGATTGAAATCGTCGGTATTAACCAAACGAGGTCAGAGAACATCCAGGCAGCGAATGCTCCGCAAACTGCTACAAGGAGACCAAAGGAGCCTGCGCGGAAGGTAACGTCTCTCCAGAACTGAGGGAGCGCGGGCAGCGCGTGCTCGGTCATCCATCGCACGTGCATCCAGAATTGGTCGAGATTGTTGCCTCGCATCACGTCAATGATGCGCGTGCTGGGCGCAAAACGAGGGCAATCTTTCCGCAAGTTCTTGGCAACTTGTTGGATGCCGGTGAATACGCCCGCCGCATCGCAGTATCGACCAAATACTGGGATTGGGGCAAAAGAGGCTGCCACCGGCGCTCTAGACGCGATGAACGCCGCCAGAGAACCGAACGTCAATTGCGGAGCGAATTCTCGTTGCCAGTCTTCGAAACTTCGTTCTGCAACGTCATACCCAAAGAAATTCTTCCACTCGTCGATGCTGCAAGTGAAATTGAAGAATTTTTCGATACGGTGAAAAATATCAATGAGATCGAGTTCGCCCCACATACCGTCGGCCAACATGTAGGCGTAAATTTGCGTGTCGGCGTCGAAGGGCTCGCTGCCACCAGTTGAATACTCCCAGGACTCTTGCAGTCCGTACAGCACTTGCGATTGCGTGTATCGTTGCGCGTCCATTCGAGTCTCCATTGTGCAGGAAATCTCAACTTCAGCCTGAGTTAGCGTTCTTAGGGCTCCAACGCCTTAGCCCCCGGCTTGAAGAGCCGGGGGCTTAGGGCATGCTTGTGTTGTTGATACTTTAAGAACTACGCCGCGTCGTAGTTCTTCGACGCTTGGTCCCAATCAACGATGTTCCACCAGGCGGTGACGTAGTCGGGGCGCTTGTTGCGGTACTTCAGGTAGTAGGCGTGTTCCCAGACGTCGACGCCGACGATCGGGGTCTTGCCTTGCGTGAGCGGGCTGTCTTGGTTGGCGGTGCTGATCACTTCGAGGCCGTCGGGGCCCTTCACCAGCCAGGCCCAGCCGCTGCCGAAGCGGGTAGCGGCGGCGTTGTTCAGCGCTTCCTTGAACGCGGCGAAGCTGCCGAACTTTTTGATGATGTCTTCGGCCAATTTGCCCTGAGGTTCGCCCCCTTTGCCGGGGCCGATGATCTTCCAGAAGAAGGTGTGGTTCACATGGCCGCCGCCGTTGTTCTGGACGGCGGTGCGAATTTCTTCAGGGATCGCGTCGAGCTTCTTCACCAGGTCTTCGGCGGGAAGCTTGGCGAGATCAGGGTACTTGGCGACCGCGGCGTTGAGTTTGTCGATATAGGCCTGGTGATGCTTCGTGTAGTGGATCTCCATCGTCTCAGCGTCGATGTTCGGTTCGAGCGCGTCGTAGGCGTAGCCGAGCTTCGGAAGCTTGTAGGGGCCGGTCGGGGGAGCGGGTGCGGCAGCGGTTTGGGCTTGGGCGACAGCGGGAGCTAGCAGCGACGCGGCGCCGCTGGCGGCGAGGGCGCCGGCCGAGGCGCCGAGGAAGGAGCGGCGATCGACGGAGCGGTGGGATGGGGCAGTCATAGAATCAAAGCCTCCTCAGGGGTGGGACTGAATTGTTTGGATTTGTTAAAAGCCGCTGGTTCTGAAGCCTATTCAACAACCATCGCTCTTGAAATGCTTAGCGGATAAAGACGCAACCATAGAGGACACAGAGAGCGCAAAGAAAAGCCGGAAGAGATTATCGCCTCTTCGTCTTCTCTGTGACCTCTGTGTGCTCTGTGGTAAACGCATTTTTTGCTAGCGATCGAATACTTCAGAACCGGGGGCATTCATGCGCGAGTGGCGCCCGTTGCATGCAGCGTTGCCGTCTTCGCGACCGTCAATGTTAACGCTGTTGGGGGGTGGGTGCCACCGAGTTGCTGGCGCCGGCGGGGGACGTGGTCTCATCGCAACTGCTATGACGATCGACACTTACGACGGGTTCGACAGTTCGGCGGAATTCCCGCGAACCGGTCGACCCACCTGGCGGATCCTTCCGTAGAACCAGGCAGACCGGATAAGGATAGTCCCGCATCAGGAAGGGCGGGCGGTGAGCGCGTCGAGCTGAGAGGAACTCGCTCGGAAGCGCCTAGGGATTGGAGCCTTCCATCATGCGACTTCTCGCGCCATCGGCGTTTGCTCTGCGGAGCGGGGCCGCTCTTCTTTCGCTTGCCGTTTCCTTGTCGCCGCTGAGCGCGGCGCCCGCTGCGGCTGCCGACACGGGGTTGGCGTTCGACTTTGGCCGCACGATCGAATGCCGCGACGTGACGCCGACGGAGTTCGTGGAGCGGTATCCCGATGAGCGGATCGTCGAGGCGACGCTGCGGTTGAGCGTTTATCTCACTTCGGGCGCCATCAGCGACGTGGAGACGATCCGAGTGGAGATCGGCGACGTCGATCGGCGGCTGCGGGTGCATGGCTTCGCGCCGCGCACGCGTCTGGAGAGCGAGTTTGCCGAGGCGATCGAGACGGTGACGACGGTGGAGAAGTCGCACTCGTTCGAGGTGTCGCTCGGCGGCGAAATCCCCTGCATCGGCGGCACGCCCGCGCATGTGACGCCGTCGATCGGCGGCGGTAAAGGGGGGAAGGAAGTCGTCACGGAAAAGCAGAAGCGGGTGGCGCCCCAGCAAGCGGTGGTCGCCAGCGGCACAACCAATGAGGAGCACGGAGTCTTCTTCGTGCTGCGGCCGTCGCCGACGACGTCGCTGGAAGGGGTGCATGAACTGAAGGTGCAGTTCGTCGTGCCGGTCACATGGCGCGGCGACGCGATTCGCGTCGCGGTGCAGGCGGCCGGGAATCAGAAGGTGTTGTGGATGACCCAGCAGAAGGTGCTGGCGGAGAAGTCGACGGCGGTGGCGCTGTATCTGGAAGGGGACTTCGCAGCGCGACGGGCGGCCGAGCGGCTGGTGCGGCATTAGAACGAAGCCGCCGACAAGTACATTTACCACAAAGACACGAAGGCACTAAGGACGCACCAAGGATTTACGGAGATGCCACGATCGATTTCCAGTCACTCCTTATCTTCTTAGCGACTTCTCGGCGTTTTCGTGTCTTTGCGGTTAAGCATTCTTAGCTTAGGTCCCTAATCGTCGCAGGCAGCTGACGGCGGCTAGGGCGAGTGGCAGGAGTGCCATGCTCGTTGGCTCGGGGAGGGCTTGGATCGCGGTCGGGGGGAGGGTGACGCCGAATTGGCGTTGGTAGAGGAGAAAGTCGACGCCGTCGGTGCGGGCGTCGCCGTCGACGTCGCCGGTCGCGAATGTGGTGACGGCCGGGCCGAAGTTGGTTTTGATGACGTTCAGGTCGGTCGCGTTGACGCTGTTGCTGGCGTTGAAGTCCGCGATGGCGGCGATCCGCAGCGCGCCAGAAACGGCGCCGGCGTGACTTCCGGACAGATTGGCCGCGGTGCTGATTTGCCCCGTGAGGACAAATGTGCCGGCGGCGTAAGCGCCGGCCGCGGTGGTCGTGCCGCCGGCAGTATGCCCCACCGAGACTTGCGACGCCTGACCGGTGCGGCCGAACGTAATGCTGGCGGCGACGTCGGCGTCGGCGGGCGGGCTCAGCACGTTGGCGGAAACTTCAATCCATTGCGGCCCGGCGGTGGTGAACGATTGCTCGAACAGCAGGCCGGCGGTGGCCTTGGGCTGCCCAACAGGCGCCGTCATGTTGGTGAGGCTCGAGGCGGAACCGGAAAAATTGAACTGCCGCGTGCCGACGATCGACGTTTGCAAACTCGTCGCCGCGAAGTCGAATCCTGACGGCAGCGTGTTGTCGCTGAGCGACGCGCTGCCGAGGATCGCCGGGGTGGTTTGCGCCGGCTTCGTGCCAGCCTTCAAGCTGAGCGAGCCGGAGATCGGCGCGAAGGTGGCGGCTGCCAGCGGTTGGCGCATCGCCAGGAACGTGAACATTGCCGCCGCGGCGGTTCGTCCGCCGAGCCTGAGCAGCTGCCGCATCGCAGTTCGACCTCGAAGGTGCATTTGCCGCTGGTAACGCAAAGAGAGGCGCGAAGCTCCCATTCTAGTTCGGCGAATTAGAAAGCGGCAATCAAATTGAAATAGCCAAGAGCCGGCCGCCGCGAGCCCCGAGGGGCGACATCGCGAGTCAGATCAGCCCCCGTGCGCCGTCAAACGTGCGGCGCTTGTGGCGGCGCGAGAGCCGAGGGCGGCCGCCTGGGGCCGGCGGCGATAAATCGCTAACTCCATAGGGAACTGCCCTTTACGCCGATGTTGCTCGCGAGCGGTCGACGATTTGGCGCGGCGGTTGCAAACCATTCCGCGACGGACTTCTATTTCTCCGCTGCTGCGGAACGCGGCGGACTGGCATGACAGCGAGGCGGTGGCGATGGCCATCCTGAATTGTTTGTGGGTGGGCGTGCTGGCGGGGCTCGTCGGCAGCCGGTTGATTCGCACCAGTGATGGTTATGCCACCGCCGGCAGCAGCGTGGCCGTGGCCCTGGTGGGGGGCTTGATCGGATTGATGTCGCGGTCGCGGCTGGGGTACGCCCATGGCGAGCTGCCGCATATCGACATCGTGTCGGCGGGAATCGGGGCGGCGGTGGCGCTGGCGGCGTGGGGAGTGACGCAGCGGTTGTGCGTTTGCCGGCGATAGTGTGCCGGTAGCAGCGCGCACAAAAAAGTCACTCTGAACGAAGCGAAGTAGATTCTTCGCTCCGCTCAGAATGACATGACTCGGTTAGGATGACGTGCGTTGGAGTCGATCGGGTTCCGCTCCGGCGGGTCGTTGACCCGCGGCTGCGGCGTCGACTAGTCGACTTCCTTCTCGTTGATCCACGACATCATGCGGCGGAGTTCCTTGCCGACCTTTTCGACGCCGTGTTCGCGTTCGCGGCGGCGGGTCGCCTTGAACGACGCGGCGCCCGCCTTGTTTTCGAGGATCCAGTCGCGGGCGAATTGGCCGCTGCGGATTTCCTCGAGAATCTTCTTCATTTCCTGCTTTGTTTCTTCGGTGACGATCCGCGGGCCGCGGGTGTAGTCGCCGTACTCAGCGGTGTTCGAGATGCTGTACCGCATGTAGCTGAGGCCGCCCTGGTAGAAGAGGTCGACGATCAGCTTCAGTTCGTGCATGCATTCGAAGTAGGCCATCTCGGGCTGGTAGCCGGCCTCGACGAGGGTGTCGAAGCCCGCTTTGACCAGCGCCGCGGCGCCGCCGCAAAGGACGGCTTGCTCGCCAAAGAGGTCGGTTTCGGTTTCCTCGGCGAAGGTGGTTTGGATGACGCCGGCGCGGGTGCCGCCAATGCCCTTGGCGTAGGCCATGCCGATCTTGAACGTCTCGTCGCTGGCGCCGTCGCCCAGGGCGATGAGGCACGGGACGCCGCCGCCCGCTTCGAATTCGCTGCGAACCAAGTGACCGGGGCCCTTCGGCGCGACGAGCAGCAGATCAACGCCCTTGGGCGGCTCGATCTGCCCGAAGTGGATGTTGAAGCCGTGCGAACACATCAGCACGTTGCCGGGCTTCAAGTTGTCGCGGATCTCGGCCTTGTAGACGTCGGCCTGCAGTTCATCCGGCAGAAGGATGTTGATGACGTCGGCTTGCTTGGCGGCCTCGGCGGCCGAGACGGGCTCGAAGCCGTGGCTCTTGGCGAGGTCGTAGTTCTTGCCGCCGGGACGTTGGCCGACGACGACCTTCACGCCGCTGTCGCGGAGGTTCTGAGCGTGGGCATGGCCCTGCGAACCATAACCAATGATGGCGACCGTCTTCCCCTTGAGCGCGGCGAGATCGGCGTCTTTGTCGTAAAAAATCTTTGCGGCCATGAATGTTCCTGTTACGTCAATGGCGTCAGCCTCGCTCGTCGCAACGGTGCGCGAGCGAGGCTGACCACGTTCTGTCTTTAGGTTCTAAGTGTGAGCGCCGACGTTCGGCGCTCGCGGTATGTCTTTCAGTTTGCCGTGCGATGGGGCTTTCTCATCGATCCGAACAGCAGCGTCGCCGCCACGAGTCCGCTGGAAAGGGTTAGCGGTTCGGGGACGGCGGCGGTTGCCGCCGGAGGCTCGGCGATGTTGGAGTTGCTCTGCCAAGCGAGGAAGTCGTTGCCATCGAGCGTTCCTTCGCCGAAGCCGACACGCCAAGCCTCGACGTCATAACCGTCGACGAGGCCGTCGCCGTTGAAGTCGCCTTCAGCGCCTGGCTGATCAGTGATCGCGCCGCCAAATGCCGACGGTGGATCGTAGGCAATCCAGATTTGTCGCGTTTCGCGATCGACGAAGGAGATCACTGGGAGGCCGGCTTTGTCGTACGCCAGGCCGACGCCTTGCGCGAGTTCAAGCTGTTTGCCCGTTGGAGTCGTGCTGGCCACCGACGTGACGACCCAGCTGGGCGAGATCTGGTTAGTATCGAGGTAGGCGTACTTGAGCGTGCCGTTATTGACCCACGCTGCGCCAAGGATGCCGTCATCATTGCTCGCGGCGGCGACGTCGGCGATGCCAGGAAAACTGGGCGAGCCCGTATCCAAGGCGGATGTAACCCAAGCGCCAGTGGTGATGTCGAATCGTTGCGCTAGGACCCGATTCGCAGGAGTACGCGACTGGCTAACGCCAACAATGTGGGGTCGCGATGCGCCGTCGAAGACCAAGTCGACGGTGGGAGCGGAAAGTCCGTCTTGGAACTGCGGATCTGGCGGGACCACCATTGAGTACCAGCTGTTCCCCAAGAGCGGGCTACGCTGCCAATAGGTTAATGGACCGCCCCCACTGGAAAACTGCGTGACCGCGCCGATGTCGCCAGATTCGGACAGAGCGACGTCATACATCTTCGTCGAGGTCGGAAGGTTGGGAATGAGGCTGTTGCTTGCGATGAAGGGGTTGCCGTTGTCATCGAATTTGACGGCTTGAACGCCGGTCAACGGCGATTGAAAGCCGCTCAACGAATTGCCGATCGCAACCGTGTCTTGGGGGAACGTCGAGGTCGTGGGCGTTTGCGCTGATACGGCGAAACCACCAGTCGAACTGCTGTCGGCCTGCAGAAAGACGTTTGAGGCCGGAAACTGCATCCCTGCCAAATTGGACCCGATCTGATGCCAATTCGTGGCCGGGCCGACGTGATGTTTGGCGTTCGGATTCACTACCGGAAACAGCGAGTAGGCGTTCAGCGAGTTTTCGTAGAAGCCGTAAACGACCGGCCACGCCTCGCCGCTGCGCATCGAGAGCGCAGTTTGTGGAGAAGGACCGGATGTTGCGCGAAAGCCGGTACGCTGAAACGTCCACTTGTTAGTGGGAGCTTGCGCCGCGGCCGGCGCCTGCAGCGCCAACAGGCACAGCAGCCAGCCGTAAATCCAAAGGGGTCTCATGACAAAGCCTCCGAAAAAGAGATGGAGATGAGGAAAATAATCCACCTCTGTTGTAGGGCCTACGCCTTCGCCCCAGCAACTTTTCGTAAGGAACTCGCCTCGCCGGCGGGGCGAACCACGCCGCGGACCATGGCGATCCGGCCGGTGCGGACCAGCTCCACGATGCCGAAGGGACGCATCAGATCGATGAACGATTCGACCTTCTTTTCCTGTCCGGAGATTTCGACGATCACCTGGTCGGGGGCCACGTCGACCACTTTGCCGCGGAAAATGTTGCAGAGCTCGTGGATTTGAGCCCGGTTCTCTGCCGAGGCGCGGACTTTGATCAGCATCAGGTCGCGTTCGACGAATTCCTGGGACGAAACGTCGTCGACATGGACCACCGTGACGATCTTCTCGAGCTGCTTGCGGACCTGCTCCAAGACATTGTCATCGCCGACAACGACGAAGGTCATCCGCGACAGGCTGGGGTCTTCGGTGGCGCCGACGGCAAGGCTATCGATGTTGTAGCCGCGCGAGGCAAACATGCCGGCCACATGGGCTAGCACGCCGGGGACGTTCTGCACGAGAGCCGAGAGGACGTGACGCATGAGATAGTCCTGTGGATTGCCAAAAAACGAACCTTTGATCATAGCTGCGAGGGGGGGTAGTCACAAGTTGGGGGGAGGGCGGCTGTTGGTGCGGTTTGCCCGATCTTGGTCTGTCATTCCGAGGTACTCCGAGGAATCTGGCCGGACCCCTCGGAGTACCTCGGGGTGACTGGGGCCAGCAGTTCACCGGCCACGCCATCCGGTTGCCCGCAGCCGTGCCCTGGGGTAGCCTGACAGGTTTGGCCGGAGGCTGCTGGCGATCGACTAGGACGCCTGCCGCCGGTCGGCCTTCACCGGAACATCCCGCCGAACGACCGCATGTCGAGCGAACTCGAGCCGCTGCCCGGCGCACTCGCCGCCTCTCCGGGCGAGGCGATCCGCATCCGCGGCGCCCGTACGCACAACCTGCGGAACGTCGACCTCGACATCCCCCAGTGGCGGCTGGTGGTGATGACAGGACTCAGCGGGTCGGGGAAAAGTTCGCTTGCTTTCGACACGTTATTGGCCGAGGGGCAGCGGCAGTACATCGAAAGCCTCTCGACGTACGCCCGCCAGTTCTTCGACCAGATGGAACGACCCGACGTCGACCTGATCGAGGGGCTGCAGCCGACGGTCGCCCTCGATCAGCGGTCGACCACCAACAACCCCCGCAGCACGGTGGCGACGGTCACCGAGATCTACGACTTCCTGCGGGTGCTGATGGCCCGCGTGGGCGACGTGGCCTGCCCCAACTGCGGGACGGCGATTTCGCAGCAGACGCCGGTGGAGATTCAGGAGGCGATCCTCGCGCTACCCGAACAGTCGAAGGTGATGATCCTGGCGCCAATGGTGCGGGGGCGCAAGGGGCGGCACGCGGAGGTGCTCGATCTGGTGCGCAAAGAGGGATTCGTGCGCGTCCGGATCGATGGGCAGACGTACGAACTTGAAGACGTGCCGGAGCTGAAGGCGCAGCAACGGCATGATATCGACGCGGTGGTCGATCGCGTGATCATTCGGCCGGGGATCGAAAACCGGCTGGTCGAGTCGGTGCGACTGGCGCTGAAGCATGGGGACGGCGCGCTGCGGACGGCGGTGCTGACGCCCGAGGCGAAGAGTGCTACGAACGGCCACGCCAATGGTGTCGGGGGCCTTTTGCCACTGGAGAGCAACCAACAAAGTAACGCCGCTAGTGGCAGAAGGCCCCCGACACCTTCCAACGCCACCACCGCGGAAAATGGTTGGGAAGAGCGGGTCTACAGCACGCGCTACGCGTGCCCCGATTGCAAGACGAATCTCACCGAGATCGAGCCGCGAACGTTCAGCTTCAACAGTCCCTACGGGGCCTGCCCGGCGTGCGAAGGGTTAGCGTCGCGCGAGGGGTTCGTGCCGGAGCTGGTGATCCCGGACGAAAGCTTGTCGCTCTCGGCCGGCGCCGTGGCGCCGTGGCGCGGGGCCTCGGCCGACGCGCGCAAATCGCAGCATGCGCTGCTCGACGCGTTCCTCGCCCACGCGAAGGTCGACTGGGAAACGCCGCTCGACGCCTGGCCGGCGAAGGCGCGCGAGCAACTGTTAAACGGCGACGGCTGCAAGTTCCCCGGGTTGCTGGTCCATTTCGAAATGGATTATGCGGCGGCCAAGAACGACGCAACGCTCAGCAAGCTGGCCGAGTTTCGTGGCCCCGTCGTGTGCGCAGAGTGCGGAGGTTCGCGGCTGCGGGCCGAAGCTCGCTCCTGCCGGTTCGGCGGACTCGCGATTCACGAGATCACTGGTCTGCCGATCGATCAGGCGCAGCGGTTCTTCCGCGAACTGAAGTTTCCGCCGACGATGCAGCAGGTCGGCGAGCCGCTCACGGCCGAGATTGTGCGTCGGCTCGACTTCCTCGCGGAGGTCGGCGTCGAGTATCTCACGCTCGATCGCGCGGCCGATTCGCTGAGCGGCGGCGAGATGCAGCGCGTGCGGCTGGCGACCGGCATTGGTTCGGGGCTCGTCGGCGTCCTCTACATTCTCGACGAACCGTCGATCGGCCTGCATCCGCGCGACAACGCCCGGCTGATCGAGTCGCTGCGCAAGCTGCAACAGCAGGGGAACACCGTGCTGGTGGTCGAGCATGACGAAGCGGTGATCCGCGCGGCCGATTGGCTGATCGACGTCGGCCCCGGCGCCGGCGACCGGGGCGGGACGATCGTCGCCGAGGGGACGCCGGCGGAAGTGGCGGCGAATCCCGACTCGATCACCGGCGGCTACCTTTCGGGCCGGCTGCGGATCGAACCGCCGGCGCAGCGCCGCAAGGCGGCGAAGACGCGGATGTTGGAGCTCGAAGGCGCCACGCTCCACAACCTGAAGAACGTCGACGTGCAGATTCCGCTGGGGCTCTTCACCTGCGTCACCGGCGTGAGCGGTTCGGGAAAGAGCTCGCTGATCATCGACACGCTCGGCGCCGCGCTGGCCCGCAAGCTCAATGGCGCCATGACCCGACCGGGGCCATATCGGGCCTTACGCGGCGTCGCAAAACTGGATCGACTGATCCATGTCGATCAGTCGCCCATTGGCCGGACGCCCCGTTCGAACCCTGCCACGTTCACCGGTATGTGGGACGAAATCCGCCGTGTCTTCGCCGAGACGAAGCATGCCAAGCAGCATGGCTACAAGATCGGCCGGTTCAGCTTCAACACGAAGGGCGGGCGCTGCGAGCATTGCCAGGGCCAGGGCGTGGAGCGGATCGAGATGCGATTCCTCCCCGATTTGTTCGTAACCTGCCCTGTCTGCCATGGTCGACAGTTCAATCGGCAGACGCTCGCCGTGCGCTACCGCGACCGCTCGATCGCCGACGTACTGGCGATGCCGATCGACGAAGCGGTGGCGTTTTTTGAGAACCATTTGAGTATCCATCGGATGCTGACGAGCCTCGTCGACGTCGGGCTCGGCTATCTCACGCTCGGTCAGCGAAGCACGACGCTTTCCGGCGGCGAGGCGCAGCGGATCAAACTGGCGGCGGAGCTTGGCCGACCCTCCAGCGGGCCGACGCTCTATATTCTTGATGAGCCGACGACTGGACTGCACACCGACGACGTCGGGCGTTTGCTCCGCGTACTGCAACAACTCGTCGAGCTCGGGCACACGGTGCTGGTGATCGAGCACCATTTAGAAATGGTCAAGTGCGCCGATTGGGTGATCGACCTCGGGCCCGACGGCGGCGACGCTGGGGGGCAGATCGTTGTAGCGGGCACGCCGGATGACGTGGCGGCCTGCGAGGCAAGCCACACGGGACGCTGGCTGCGGGAGCTTCTGCATGCAGCCCCCGGCTCCGCCGGGGGGTAGCGTAACGCGGGGCTAAGCGCCTCTGGATGGTGACCGACCCCCTGGCGGACAACATAATGCAATAGCTAGCACGCGTCGCTAACGGTAAAAAGGCCCGCGTTCCAGGCTGTTCCTAGAGACCTGACACGTTTCTAGGAGGTGAGCCATGGAACGCGAACTCTGGAGCGTACTATACCGTTTGACTCGGCGGTTATGCAGCGATCGTTCGGGACACGTCTATTCGGTCAGTTGGATCGTCGGCGTCTATCTCTGGGCGGTGATCCACGATCGACCGGTGAGTTGGGCGTGTCGGCCGGAGAATTGGCCGTCGTCATGGCAGGTGCGGCTGCCGAGCCAATCGACGGCGAGCCGTCGTCTCCGCACGGCGGCGGCCGTGGAACTGATCGAGCGGTTGAGGAAGCGTTGCTGGCAGGGCCCGCACCCGCCGGAGGTGAGCTTCCTCGACGGTAAGCCGTTGCCGGTAGGAGGCTTCAGCAAGGATCCCGACGCCACGCGCGGGCATGGCGTCGGCGGCCCGGCCCGCGGCTACAAGCTGCACGCCGTCTGGACGATCGATGCGCTCGTGGCGTGCGAAATCCAGCCGCTCAACGTGAGCGAACAGACGGTCGCCCGGCGACTCTTGCCGCAAGTCGGCGGAGGCTGCGTCCTGGCCGACGGCAACTACGACAGCAACCCGCTGCACGAGATCGCCGCACGGTCGGGCGTGACGTTGATCGCTCCGCAGCGTCGCGCGGGACGAGCGCTGGGCCACCGCCGCCACAGCATCGGCCGCTTGCAGTCGATCGAACTGCTGACGACCGCCGATGGCCAAGCACTCTTCAAGCAGCGGACGTACATCGAGCAACGCTTCGCTCAACTCACCAATTTCGGCGGCGGGCTCGGACCACTCCCCAACTGGGTGAGGCGACTGCCGCGCGTCACCCTCTGGGTGAACGCCAAACTCTGCATCCAGGCCGCTAGAAACCACTTGCGACGAGGAAACGATCTGATGGCGTTTGCATAATGTTGCGAAGCCGGGGGCTGAAATGGTCTAAACTTCGCGGCGCAGTCGTTGAGTCGCCAGGCCAACGAGCGCCGTAAGCAGTAGTGCCGCGGCGGTGGGTTCTGGAATATTCGCCGCAGCCGTTGCCGCGGCGGGGTCGGTCATGCGGCCGAGGAAGAGCAGCCCGCCGGTGTGGGCGTCGCGCAGGCCGAACAGGAATGGATGATCGGCGCGGAAGGTCGGCGGGTTCGGGTTCACGCTGGTCGTTTCGACGATCACTGCCGTGGCGCCAGCGGCCTCGGTGCCGCTTTCGTTGACGTCGATGAACGTCTTGTGAACGACGTCGCTGATCACCAAGTCCCCGCCCTCGCTAATGCCTGAGAAATCGGCGTCGCCAAACGCGTCGGTCATGCCGAGATCTTTCAACGGCGCTTTCAGTCTGGCGTCGTCGCGAAATGTGAACTTCGGCAAGAAAAGATCCACTTTCCGCAGTTGCATGCTGTCTACCGATTCTTGAAAACGTTCCGCATCGAGCGATCCTTCCAAGGCGGCTAATCCATCGCGCTGGTTGGGAAGCATCACGACCAGCGTGAGATCGTCGCCTGCATACGGAACCTCGAGCATCTGAAAATCGTCAAACGCGGCATGGTTCAAGACGTTCTGCTGATACATCAGCGACGCTTGGCCGATGGAGCCATCGAGACGATAGAAGGGCGCATCATGCGTTGACCCCTCGGCAAAGCGATTCTTCCAGGCTCCGTTAAAGTAGACGGCGTTGGTGAGCACGAGCGCCGTCTGGGGCGTGATGGAGCCGGAAGGAAGCAGGTCTTTGATTTTCTGGTTAGTCTGGTCGGCGACCCAGCCGTTGATGTGTTCCCGCGACGGTTCGGTGTTGCTGATGAAGTCGAGTTGCTCCAAGGGAGCGCCGTATGGCCCCTCCAACGTGGCGAGAAACTGCTGGCGGAAGGGAAAGCCCGTTTGACCGAAGAGGCGGTTCGCGACGCTGAGTTTATATCCTTCGCGCGGCGCGTTGAGATCACTGATCAGCCCGCCATAACCAGCATGAATAGCGTCGTCAGCGAGACCGTTGAGGTGGAGCACGTCGGCCATTTGAGCGGCCGTTTCGCCGCGGGCGCCGGCGTAGGTCATCGTGAGCGCCGCGGAAATGCTGATCGGCGAGATCAGCAGATTCTTTTCCGAGTCCTCGGCGCCGAGCTGGCGGAACAGGTCGAACGCCAAGCCATTGTTGGCCGCAGCGACCGCCTGCACGGCTGGGGTCAGCGGCGCCCGCACGTGAGGCTGAACCTCCGCCAAGGCGTTTGCACTCGTGGCGATTAGTAAGAGCGTCGCCCAGGCGCCGCGCACGAGGAGAAACTTCGCGTTCATCGGGGAAGGCCTCTGCTTGCGGGAAAAAGGAGCACCGGACTGTTACTGCATTCGGGCTGCACCTTGCAAGGCTGACTCCGCTCGCGTTTGTCACGCCGCCGTTTGGCCCTGGAAAGGTAGGCGATCTGGAGGGTCTTACGACGAGTCGTCGTCGCCGGCGCGTGCGCGAGTGCTTTTGGTAATCGGGAAAGCGTGCTTCTTGTGGCCTTGGAGCTTCTGCAGCCGCTTGCCGGGCTGCTCGCCTGCAAGAACTCGGCAATCAATTTCTCGTTTTTCGACGCATGTCGATATATGCGGAGTGACGCGTCGGCATTCTTTCGGCCGATGCGCAGAATATGGGAAAATTGGTTGAACTTATCCTTCTGTTCCCCTAGGCTACGCAGCATTGCGGGCGCGAGCGATTCGCGGCCGTGTTAATTGTCAGGGGGCATCATTAATTTTTTTATCTGAAGAGGTGCGCTAATGATTCGCTCACGCAACGTGTTCTGGCTCGCCGCCGTGGCGGCAATGCTCTTCTCACAGGCCCCTGCTCGGGCCGCGAATGTGTGGTTCAGCTTGAACTTGCAGTTCAATACGCCGGGCAACGTTAACTCCGGCGGGACGTGGACCACGGTGGCCAAGGCCGATCCGCAAGGGATCGCGGCAGCCAACATGTACCTGGCAAACACGACCTTTGGGTCATTTCTTGCCCCGCCGCAACTTGACGTTCAAATGCAGGTTGGGACGACCACCATACGCAATATTGTGACGGGCGATTCATTGACTCCTCCCTACCCGCTGGGAATCGGCGTTATTGGGAGTTCTTTTCCGTCTACCTACGTCGACCCGGTCGGCATCGTGCCTTTTGGCGGCAATCCGAACTATGGATCGTTCAGCGGCGGCGTGGCTCTGGCGACGGGAACTTTTGCTCCTGGCGTCATCCCCAATTGGACGTCCAGCCGCGTGAGTGTGACTGATGCGAACGTCTTTACCGGTCCCGCGCCGGCGCCAGTGATGGACGCCGATACGTTGCTGACGGTTCGTTGGGTCGTGCCCGAGCCCGCGACCCTGGGCCTGGCAAGCATCGCAATCGTCGGCTTGATCGCTGCTTCGCGGCGCTCAGTGCGCTGAAGATGGTCGTGCGAAGCGGATTCGATGTCCATTCGATGCATCGTAACGGCGGCGTTGGCAACGGCTAACGCCGCCGCTTTTTCGTGCGCCGTTGGCGACCGGCTTGCTTTACACCCGCTCAAAGATCGTCGCGATCCCTTGCCCGATGCCGATGCACATCGTCGCGAGGCCGAATTGGGCGTCGCGGGCGATCATCGTGTGGATGAGCGTCGTCGAGATGCGGGCGCCGCTCGCGCCGAGCGGGTGGCCGATGGCGATGGCGCCGCCGCGGACGTTCACCTTCGCGGGGTCGAGTTCGAGCATCTGCATGCAGGCGAGCGCCTGCGCAGCGAAGGCTTCGTTGAGTTCCACCAAGTCGATGTCGGCGAGCTTGAGGCCGGCCCGCTTTAAGGCAAGCTTGGTCGCCGGGACGGGGCCGGTCCCCATGACGCTCGGGTCGACGCCGGCGACGGCGGTGGCGCGGACCTTTACGAGCGGTGTGAGGCCGAGTTCTTTCGCGCGCACGTCGCTCATCAGCAGCAGCGCGGCGGCCCCGTCGTTCAGCGGCGAGCTGTTGCCGGCGGTGACCGTGCCGATCTTTGGCATGAACGCCGGCGGCAGTGCCGCGAGCGCCGCGAGCGTCGTGTCGCGGCGGATGCATTGATCCTCGCGGACGAGCGTGCGAGCGCCAGCTTCGTCGCGGCCCCAGATGGGGATGATTTCCTTGGCGAAGTCGCCGGCGTCGGTCGCGGCGGCCGCCTTCTGGTGGCTGGCCAGGGCGAACTCGTCTTGCGCATCGCGCTCAATCCCTTGAGTCTGGGCGAGGAACTCGGCGGTGAAGCCCATGTGGAGGGCGCCGCGACTCGTGCCGCGGAAAAGTTTTGGATTGAAGTCGACGCTGGCATCCATTGGGATGTGGTGCATGTGCTCCAGGCCGCCGACGATCTGCACGTCCTCGGCGCCGGCTGAGACGGCATGAGCGGCTTGGTTGAGCGCCTGGAGGCTACTGCCGCAGAGGCGATTGACCGTGGCGCCGCCGGCCGTGCTCGGCAGCCCGGCGAGCAACCCGACGATGCGGCCGACGTTGAACCCCTGCTCCTTTTGCTGCTGCGTGTTGCCGAGGACGACGTCTTCGATCGCCGCCGGGTCGACGCCGGTCCGCTCGACGAGGGCCTTGACCACCGCCGCGGCAAGATCGTCGGAGCGCACGTCGCGAAAGACGCCGCGCTCGGCGTGGGCCCGCCCGATCGGGGTCCGGCAGCAGTCAACGATCACTGGAGTTTTCATGGAAGCAGCTTTGGTTCAAAAGGACTGAATGGAACCGCTGATGAACGCGGATAAACGCAGATGAAGAATTATTTGCGTCTATCCGCGTTCATCGGCGGTTCCAATTGATTGTGTTTGTCGCGGTTCAATTGAATGAGTGGTGAAGGAGATACGCGATTAGTCCTACGCGTCGTAGAACTTCTTGCCGGACTTCGCGTGTTCCAGCAGGAGTTTGGTCGGCGCGAAGCGTGCGCCGAGCGACTCGTACGCTTTGAGTTTTTCGACGATCGTCTTCGCGCCGATTGTGTCGGCCCAGAAGAAGAGGCCGCCGCGGAACGGTGGGAAGCCGATGCCGTAGATCAGCGCGAGGTCGACGTCGCGGACATTGGCGGCGACGCCGTCCTCCAAAACGCGGGTCGCTTCGAGCAGCATCGGCAGCAGCAGCCGGTCGGCGAGTTCCTCATGCGCGAACTTCTTCTCGCCGCGGCGGTTCGCGTCAATGACCGCCGCCGCTTCGGGGCTCTCGGAGCCGTGATCGTTTCGCTTGCCGGAGTAGTTGAAAAAGCCGCCGCCTCGTTTCTTGCCGATGCGGCCCGCTTCGACCATCGCCGGCAGAATGGTCGACGGCACGACGCGATCGGGGAACGCCGCCCGCATGACGCCGCCGGCGTGGAGCGCGACGTCGAGCCCGACGGTGTCGTAAAGCGTGATCGGCCCCATCGGCATGCCGAACGCGGTGGCCGCGCGGTCGACCGATTTGATCGAGGCGCCCTCTTCGAGCAGCAGCAGCGCTTCGTTCATGTACGGCAGCAGCACGCGGTTCACCAGGAAACCCGGGCCATCGTTGACAATGATCGGCGACTTGCCGATGCGCCGCGCATAGGCCGCGGCGGTGGCGATCGTGTCGTCGCTGGTGGCGCGGCCGCGGATGACTTCGACCAGCGGCATCTTGCGGACGGGGTTGAAGAAGTGAAGGCCGCAGAACTGTTCGGGTCGCACGAGTCCGGCGGCGAGGTCGCTGATGGGGATGGTCGACGTGTTGGAGCAAAGGACGGCGTGGGCTGGCAGCTTCTTCTCCAACCGGGCATAGAGTTCGCGCTTCGCCTCGGCGTTCTCGTAGATTGCTTCGACCACCAGATCTGCCGCGGCCAACTCGGCGTCGCTCATCGTGCCGTTGATCAGCGGGGAAAGGGCGAGCGCCTTGGCGACGTCGGGGCCCTTGGTTTGCTTGTTGAAGCTCGCTTCGGTGAGAATGCCCTGGACGCCGCGTCCGACGGCGTCGGCATTCGTGTCGCCGAGAGCAACCGGGATGCCGCGCTTGATGTTGGCGGCCGCAATCCCCTGCCCCATGACGCCGGCGCCGATGACGCTGACCGAGCGAATATCGCGGGGCGTTCCCTTGCCGGCGCCGGCCTTCTTGTTGAGGTCGCGCAGAAAGAAAACGTTGAGCAATGCGCGATTGACGGGCGAGCCAAAGAGTTGCGGGAAGCCTTCGGCTTCCATGTGGCAGGCCGTCTCGACGTCGACGCCGGCCGAACCGATCATCACCTCCAGCGCGGCGAGCGGGGCTGGGTAGTGGCCTTTCGTCTGGCCCTGGATATAGGCGCTCGCCGTGGCGCCGAGGAAGCCAAGTTCCGTTTCGCTGATGTTGATCGGCCCGAACCAGCGGCAGCGGTCTTCCAGGTACTCTTTGCTTTGCTGCTCGGCGCGGGCAAGTCGGATGGCCGCGTTCAGCAGTGCGTCTCCGCCAGCCGTCACGTCGCTGACGAGCCCCATGGCCGCCGCGGTCTGGGCGTCGATGTTCTCGCCGCTGGTGATGATCTCGATCGCGTTGCTTAGCCCGATGATTCGCGGCGCACGCGCCGTACCGCCCCATCCGGGATAAATGCCGATCTTTACTTCGGGGAAGCCGAAGCCCGTATCGCCGCCGGCGGCCATGATGCGTCGATCGCACCAGACGGCAAGCTCGGCGCCGCCGCCGACGCAGATGCCTTCGATCGCCGCAATGGTGACGAACGGCGTCTTCGAGAGCCGTGCAAAGAGCTGCTGGCCGCGGCGCGAGATCTCCACGATTTGCTCGGCCGGGGCGTCGATGTCGGCGACGAATTCGCGCAGGTCGGCGCCAGCGATGTAGTTGCCAGGCTTCGTGGAGCGAATGATCAGGCCGGCGAGATCTGTCCGTTTCTCAAGCGAGGTGAGCAAGCCGTCGAGTTCGGCCAGCGCTGGCCGCGACAAGATGTTGGCGCCCTTCTTCGGATCGTTGATCGTGATGACCGCGATGTCGCTGGCGGGCGACTCCAGGTGGAAGAGCAAACCGTCAGCCATCGTTGCTGCCTTGAGTGAGGGAATCGAAGCAGGAGGAAAAGGATGCACGCCGCCGCGGATTGCAGCTAGCCGGACCGCCACGCGGTCCGGGCCGAACTGCCGAGACGCTCGCCAAGCAACGTCGCTTGCCGCCGCTGACCGAACCGCGTGGCGGTCCGGCTAGTGGCGAATTCACCAGGAAAGGCGTCGCTGCTATGTTGGCATTCTATGGAAACGTCCGCGCCGAGCCCAGGGACCAACGATTCGACATTGCCTCGTCGCGGAAACCCCTGGACGCTGCCGCTGGTGCTGGCCAGCGGCTTGGCCGTCGCTTCGTGGCTGCTGGTTTCGGTTCGTCCCGGGGCGAACGCTTGGCAGACCGGGGCCGATCGGCCGCACGTCGAGTGGACGCCGCGGACAGCGGCGGGCGAGACGGTGGCTCTGGAGATTGATTTTGGCAACGGGGCCCGCCGGGAATACGCCGCCCTCCCCTACCGCGACGGCATGACGGTCGGCGACGCCCTGCGACTGGCGCGAGATTTCGGCCCAGGCTTGGCCTTCGCCAGCCAAGGCGAGGGGAAGATGAGTTTTCTGACGTCGCTCGATGGCGTGGCGAACCAAGGCCCCGGCGGCCGCTGCTGGCTATACGAGATTGATGGCAAGCCGGGGGACGTGAGCTACGAGGTGCAGCCGCTGGTCGCAGGGCAGCGCGTCTTGTGGCGATTTGCCGAACCCGAGTAGAATTACCGGCCGCGCCTCGGCGCAGCGCACTAAATTTTAGGCCATTTAGCGGCCGTCGCCGCTTCACTTCATGCTCTGATATCCGCTATGAATCGAGAGACCCTCCGCGATCTGACCATCTTTGCCTTGCTGCTCGCCTTTGGCGTGCTGGGTCGCTGGGCTCAGCCGGCTTGGAATTTCACCCCGTTGGCGGCCGTGACGGCGCTCGGCGCCTTCTACTTCCGCAGCTGGCTCCCGGCGGTGTTGCTCCCGGCGACGTTGCTCGTGGTTTCCGACCTGGTGCTGCCGTCTCACGATAGCTGGCAAGTCCAGGCGTCGGTGCACCTCTCGGCGATCATCCCCCTGATGCTCGGCCGCGCCGCCCGTGCTCGTGAAGGCTGGCGACGGGCGGCGTTGTGGGGGATGTGCGGATTCGTGCCGGCGACGGTGTTTTACCTGGTCACCAACTTCGCCGTTTGGGCTTCGAAGAGCCTTTACGCCCCGACCGCCGCGGGACTGGTTGAGAGCTACGTGAAGGGCCTGCCCTTCTATCGCACGATGTTGGCGGGGGACGTTTGCTACATCGCCCTCATGACCGCTTGCTTGGCGGCAGCCCAGCTGTTGCAGCCCACTGCGTTGGAAGAGCAGGCGAAGCGCGGCTAACGCCGATCGAACACAGCTTGCGCGAACCTTATGGCTGCACTCGCAGGGCGCAAAATCACCGGGCCCAATTGCAGTTCAGCCGGCTGCCGCGGCGGGTGCTTCGGCCACTGGTTCAGCAGCGGGCGGTGCTGTTCCCTCCGCAGGCGGGGCGGCGGGTTCGCCAGCAGGTTCTGCCGGGGAAGCGGCTCCGTCGACGGCGGCTGGATCAGCGGCGGCAGGTTCGGCGGCGTCTGCCGGCGCGTCCGCGGCCGGTTCAGCGGCCGCCTCGTCGCCAAAGTCACCGCCCGCCGGTTCGTCCGCGGCTGCGGCGGCGGGCGTCCAGGTCGCCACGAGTTTGTTGACGTCGACCGATAGATCCTGCACCGCGGGAGCGATTTTTTCCAGCAGCGCCTTGTCTTCCGCCGCGGGCTCGGCCACCCCGCGCAGCGCGGCCACCAGTTCGCCAAGTTTAGCCTTCGATTCGTCCGAGCCGCCTGCGGCGACGGCGCTCGCGCCATCGGCAATCGCCAGCAGACGATCGATCATGCGGCGGCGTTCGTAAGTTGGCCCCAATTCTTCGGGCATCGCCATGCCGGCCCCGAAACCTCCCCCGCGCATTCCCATTTCGCCGCGGCCCATGCCGAAGCCGCCGCCCCCGCCGCCGCCGGCGAACGCGCCGCCGCTCTGGAGCAATTCGTCTTCGTACTTCTTCGCGTCCTTTGCTTCGAGCGTGAGGACCTGTTTGGCCAAGTCTCCGAGCGCGATGGTCATCGCATCGAGGTCGAGACCCTTTGCCTCCTTGTACATGTCGGGCTTCAGGAGCTGCGCGATCGTGCAGCGGTCGTCCAAATCAATGGACTTGTCGGAGATCAGCGTGACCATCGTTTGATGGACTTCGGGCGTCATCCCGGTGGCGACTTGCGCGGTGAGGAGCTTGGCGGCGTTCTTGCGTACCCAACCGTAGACCTCGGGCGAGGCGTCTTCGGGCGCTTCCTTGCGGAGCGCGACGGCGGTGGCGGCCTTGGCGATGCGCTGGGACACGGCTGGTTCAAGCCCCGCGACGCGGCGTTGCAGGCCGATGATGGCGGCGATCTTTAACGCCGTGGGTGCAGGGACTTTGTTGAACTCGTCGCTTTCGAGGAGCGCCGCCAACACCTCCGTCGCCGCCGGAAGGGGAGCTCCCGGGGTTTGATCGAGCTGCCCGACGATCAACGCGGCGTTGTAACGGACCGACGGATGGTAAGGGCCCTTGGCGATGGCGCCCATCGCGGTCAGCGTCTTCGAATTGAGATAGTCGCGCGCGCCCTGCGACTTCGCGGTATTAATGTACCGCGTGAACAATTGCTCGCGCGACGTCGCCAGTTGTCCCAGGACCTCCGGCGGTTGATAGGCCGTCATCGCCGGGTACATGTACTTCATGAAGAAGTCGTCGAGGACCTTTGTCTCCTCGGGGTCCGGGGCGTTCGTATCGCGCAATATCGTGGCGACGCGTCCAGCGAGGGCGTTGGCCTGCGCCTTTTCGATTTGGGGCTTGAGCGCCTTCTGGGCGACGGCGGGACGCGCCGCACAGACCATTGCGGCAAGGGCTGCCAAGGCAAAGATAGATTGCCAGCGCGAACGACCTGGATGGGTCATGACCTCGTCTCCTCGTGAGTTCCGGCGGACCGTGTCGCGACCAGCGCCCGGCGATGGGCGGGGTAGATTTGCGGAAATGGCGCGAATCGGTCCACAGTCCACCCTACTCAGGGGGCTTCGCGAATGTCAAGCTAAGGGCTGTTTTCCCGAGGGTTTTGGCAGCGCCGACGCCGCGAAACCTCCGGCCACGGGCATTTCGAAAGAGACGTCGTGACGCTCCTGTACGCCGACCCCCGCTTTCTCGACCACCAGACGGGCAACCACCCGGAGTCGGCCGTGAGGCTGCAGCACATCACTGCCCACCTGGAAAGCTCTGGTCTGGCGGGGCGCTGCCAGCGGCCGGCGTGGGAACCGGCGACGGACGCGCAGCTGCTGACTGTCCACGACCGCGACTACCTCCAGTCGTTGGCCCAGCTGGGTGAGCGCGGCGGCGGCAGACTCGACGCGGATACGGTCGCTTCCCCTGCTTCGTACGAAGTGGCCCGGCTGGCGGCGGGCGCGGTCTGCGACGCCGTGCGGCGCGTCATTGGGGGGGAAGATCACACGGCTCTCTGCCTGAGTCGCCCGCCCGGGCACCATGCATTGGCGGGCCGGGCGATGGGGTTCTGCCTGCTAGGCAATGTGGCGATCGCCGCACAGGCGGCGCTCGACGAGTATCAACTCGACCGCGTGCTCGTCGTCGACTGGGACGTTCACCATGGCAACGGAACCCAGGATCTGTTCTACGGCGACTCGCGCGTCGGCTTCTTCTCGATTCATCGTTGGCCCTTCTGGCCGGGCACGGGCGCTGCTGACGAAACAGGACATGGCGACGGTCTCGGCGCGACGCGCAACTTGCCGGTAACGTTTGGCACGCCGCGGCGCGACTACCTCGCTCGCTTCACGGCGGAGCTCACGACGTTCGCTGAGCGGATGAAGCCGCAGCTCGTACTGGTCAGCGCAGGTTTTGACAGCCATGCCGCCGATCCGATTGGTTCGCTGGGACTGGAGACCGAAGACTTCGCGGAGCTGACCGGCGTCGTGCGCGCCGTGGCCGACGATTACGCGACGGGCCGACTCGTGAGCGTGCTCGAAGGAGGCTACAACCCGCCGGTGCTGGCGGATTGCGTGGCGGTGCATTTGGCGGGCCTGCTGGGCCAAGCCCAGTAGGTCCAATGGGATCGAGGAGCTGGCAGAGCTATGCTATCAGTGTCCGCGTCCACAAGATCATTGGTTAACTGCGAGCCGTGAGGCGATGTCAATTCTTCCCTCTCCTTCAACGTTCAGCCTCGAACCTGCGTGGGAAGTCGCCAGACTCTTTCCGCTGCAGGGAAAGTGGTCCGTTGACGACTACCTGCAGTTCACCGACGGCGTCAACCAGCTGGTGGAGTTCTCGGCAGGCAAGATTGATGTGCTCGAAATGCCGGCGACGGCGCATCAGCGGATCTTAATCTACTTGTTCAGGTTGATGAGTCGGTTTGTCGACAAACGCAAGTTGGGCGAGGTGATGATCGCCGCCCTGCGCGTGCGAATCGCGGCAGACGTGTTTCGCGAGCCCGACATCGTCTATTTCGGGCGGGAGAATCGATCTCACATTCAGGATCGGTTTTGGACCGGCGCCGACTTGGTCGTGGAGATCGTCAGCGACGACGCCAAGAGCCGCGAGCGAGACTATATTACAAAACGCGAGGATTATGCCGCTGCCGGCATCCCTGAATACTTGATCGTTGATCCTGTCGAGCGTCGAATCACTGTCCTTGCGCTAGACGGCTCGGCCTACACGACGGTTGGAGAGTTCCGACCAGGAGACCAAGCGACCTCCAAGTTACTCGAAGGCTTTAGCGTCGACGCCACCGCCGTATTCCAGGCCGCTGACGGCACGATTTGACGGCTGCGAACAACGTCATTTACTGATCCGCATACACCTGCGTGCTCTGCTCTTTGGTAATCGGCGCCTGCATTTCGTCGGCCGTGACCATGATCTTGGCCCGTTGGTCTCCCGGCTTGAGGCCTTGCACCTGGATGCGGAACTTGGCTTCGGCCTTCGGCGCGAGTTGCGCGATGGGAGCGAAGTTCACGCCTTGCTGCTGCGCGACCCCTGGCGTCGCGCCGTCGCCGGCGAGGGCGCGCAAGCCGTCGGGGACGGCGACCTGCACTTGCACGTTGGCGGCGGCCTTGGAACCCTGGTTGACGACCGTCACGTCGTAGGTAGTTTCGCCGCCGATCGGCACGGCGCCGTCGGCTGCCTTCACTTCGAAGGAGAGCACCGCCAGGCCTTCGACCTTGATGCTCGTTTCGGTGCGATCTTCTAATCCTTGTTCGGCGCGGGTGGCGACTTGCAGCTTGTACTCGCCCGCTTCCACCGGCAGAGCCGTCAGCTGGACCGAACCCGACTCGTTGGCGGGAAGTTCGGCGAGACTCCAATGGACGCTGTGCGTCGCCGCGTCGTACTCCCCATAACTGTCGGCCGTCTTGAACTTCAATCCCTTGGGCAGTTGCGTGATCAACTGCACCTCCTTGGCCGACGCAGTGCCGGGGTTCTGAATGTTCACGGTGTAGGTCGCCGGGCGATCGAGATACCGCATGCTGGGGCCGTCGATCGAAACCTTCAGCGCCGGCGCGATCACTTCAAATTCGCAGGCCGCCTGGACTTCCAGATTCGCGTCGCCGCGGGCGACCATCATGTTGTTGATGCGGCCTGCTTGTTCGGCGGTGAGCTGCAAATCAAGACGACGCGATTCGCCCGCCTTCAGCGTGCCGACTTCGAATTCGAGCGCCGGTCCCGCCTCGTTACTGACGCCCGGCGGAATCGTTTCCAGCAGCAAGACGCCCGTCGCGTCGCCGCTGCCAGGGTTCGAGACTTCAATCTCCACGAGTTGCTTCTCGCCGATCATCACCCGCGGCGGCGCCGTGAGACGCAGGGCAAGCTCCGGCTTCGTGCAGCGAACCTTGGCCGATGCTTGGGCGGCGAATGTCACGGTGGCAACGCTCCCGAGCTCGCCTTCGGTCGTCGGCAATAGTTCCATCTCCACGATCCGCTCTTCGCCTGGCGCCATCGTGCCGAGATCCCAGAGGATTCGCGCGCCGGCGACTTGCGCCTTCGGCGCCGTGCCGATCAGCTGCGTGCCGAGCGGGACTTCGTCATGAATTTGCACGCCCTGCACGGTTTGCTTGCTGTTGTTGTGAACGCGGACGGCGAAGGTGCATTTGCGACCGACCTGAATCTCAGTCGGCGTTTGCTTCTGAACGGTGATGGCGGGGCTTTGGAGCCCCTCGAGTTCGCGACCTCCAGGTTGGCCCGAACCGTCGGCGGTGGCCAAGCCCGGGGTCGGCGTGATGGCGGCGCTGCCTTCAGCGGCACGAAGCTGATTCAGCGGCTGCGACGACGACTGAGCGACCTCGCTGGCAAAGGAGTTTGGCAACGGGCGCGCGGCGACCTCCACGGGTGCGGCGGCCGGCGGTGCGCTGAAGGGACTTGCCGGAGGCTCGGCCATCGTTGGCTCCGCCGCGGTCACGGCAGCTGCGGCGGGCGCCGGGACTGGTTGTTGCGGTTCAAATCCCGGCGGGATCGGAGTCGTCGGCGTCGGCGATGCAGCAGGCAACGCTTCGGCCGGCGTAGGTTCCGCGGGGCCGAAGGCATTCGCAGCGTTGACAGCGGCGGCGGAAGCGGCCGCGGCGGCCGCCGCCGGAGGGGCAGCGCCGTAGCGGTTCGACGCCGCGAATGGATTCGAGACCGCTGCACCCGGCCCCGGCGCGGCTGTTTCCGCTGCCGGCATTGGCGTCTCCGTGGCTGGACTCGCTGTTGCCGCCGGTTGCCGTAGCGTATTCGGTCCTGGCTCTTGCCCGCGAGTGACTTCGGCCGTGTCGGCGGGCGGTACGCTCGTCGGCGACGCCGGGTTTTGGATTCCCGTCAGCTCGGCGGCGTTGCGGGGCGTCGCAACTTCGTCGTCGGCCGCCGGCTGAGCCACCTGCTCGGACGACGGCGGCGCTGCAGCGGCGTAGCGATTCGCAGTCGGTTCCGTCGGCGGGACGGGCTGTTGTGCGAAGAGTTGGCGAATCTGCGTGCTCGCCGCGGACGAGCCAGGCGCAGCAAAGGGATCTTCGCCGGTCTCGGATTTCTCGGCGATGAGGCCAGTCGGGGGAACGGCAACATGGTAAACGCCGAATCCGCCTCCCGCGAAGAGCCCCGACGCCAGCGTCCAGGGGATCAAACGGCCAACAAGCCGGCGCGGCGCGGCGGGTGCGGAGATGGTTTCCATACCAAAAACCCCGATCGTGAACGATGTTCGATGACGCTGTGGTCGCCGAAGGGGGCTGCGAATCCTTGCAGGGCCCGAAATCCTCAGCGCACGCTCCAGTCTGACGCCGCCGGTGCGGCGTAGGCGTCGGGTGGTACCAAATCGCCACGCGCGGGTGAAGAGCAGTTGCGCTTGCGAGACGCGCAGCGCCTTGTCGCGCCGCCGCCCGGACCGCGTGGCGGTCCGGCTGCGGTTGGGTATGGGGGCGGTCGCGGGCTACTTTGCGTAAGAGAGTGCTAGCAGGGCGTAGCCTGTCGCCAGGTTCGGGTCGGCCTCGAGCCAGCGCTCGTTCGAGTTGACCCAGCTGCCGTCTTCCCGTTGCCGAGCAGCCAGCGCCGCGATCAGTTCCTGCTTCCAATCGTGCTTGTCGCCGTCTTTCTCGACGAAGCTTGATTCGCCGTAGGCGTCGAGCGACTTGGCGAACGTGTGGAAGTAGTAGTACAGGCCCGAATCGCCCATGCCGGGGTTTTCGTCGAGCGAGTAGTGTTGCTGCAGCCACTCGATCGCCGCCTTGACGCGCGCGTCGTCTTTGTCGACGCCGGCATAGAGCATGCTTTTGAGACCGGCGTAGGTCATCGAGCCGTAGCTCCGCAACCCGCCGTTCGGCAAGGCGCCTGCTTGACTCGAACCGCCTTGGGCGATGGTGTAGTAAAAGCCGCCGTCGGGGTTGAGCTGCGGGAACTTCGTTTCGTTGTACTTGCTCGGCAGGTTTTGGCAGCGGGAGACGAATACCAGGGCGCGCTCGACCGCTTCATCGTCGTCGGGGGTGTCGAGCGCCTCAAGGGCGTCTAGTAGGAACGTGGTATTCGACAGATCGGGCCGCCCATGGCCGCCGTAGCCCGCTCCCCCGTAGAAGTCGCTCGTCTCGCCGTGGTCTTCGTCGCCGTCCCACTGAATTTTCTTGACGTAGGCGCCGGCGTTTTTCAGCAGGTCGTCGTGCTTGCCGTTGGCGTTCGCCGCCTGGAAGGCGCGGATCGACATGCAAGTTTCGTAGTTGCTGTACTTAGAGCCTTCCGCCGAGACTGCCCCGTCGGAGCGGACGAACGTCTGCAGATAGTCGAGCGCCTTGGCAACGAGCGGGTCGTCGGCTGGCACGCCGTTTTCCAAGAGGCCGGTGGCGACGATCGCGGTTATCCCGGGGCCGGCTTGCTTGCTGAACGAGCCATCGGCGGCCTGCGACTTGCGAAGGAACTCGACGCCCCGATCGACCAGCTGCTGAGCCGAAACAGCTTCCGCGGCGAGAAGAGCGCCACAGGGCGGACCGGCAGTGAACAGCAGCGCCGCCACGGTGAGTAACCCACAGAATCGCATGATTGCATCCTTCGAAGAATCAGCGCCGTTGGCGCGATGAAGTTGGAGTCGTGACTGGAACGAATGACGGAAGCCAATGAGCGCGCAACGGCTTCGACGCAAGTTGGCCGCAAATGAGCAACTAGCGTTCCGAATTCTTTGCCAACCGAACGTCGAGTTCAACCTTTTGGAGGCGAGTATCGGCCACCATACGCGTCCTCGACGGCTACTGGCGGCGTCACTCGTCTGGGCCATGGCGGCGAGGCGAGACCATATGCGGTCGATTCCCAACGGCGGACATCGTCAGTGGGGACATAGCGCCGTCGTCTTTTGCGACGCCGCTGGCGGAACGATCGACGGCAGCGCGAATGTCAACGAACGATCGCCAGCACGTCGTCCGAGTTGAGGATCAGCAGTTTCTCATCGTCGATGGTGACCTCGGCGCCCGAGTAATTGCTGAAAACGACGCGGTCGCCTTCATTGAATTCCAGCGCCGCCCGCGTGCCGTCGGGGAGGAGTCGGCCGTCGCCGACGCTCAAGACTCGGCCTTGCTGCGGCTTATCGCGGGCCGCGTCGGGAAGCAGGATGCCGCCCGCCGTCCGCTCCGCCGACTCCAAACGCTTCACAACTAACTTGTCGCCCAGGGGGACAACTTTCATGGCACGCTCAGTTAAACCAGAGGATGGAACAGACTCGCGGCGGCAATTTGCAACGGCGAAGATAGTTGGTGGCGGCTGTCAGGCCGACAAGGGATCCATTTCACACTGAATCGCCGGTCCATATCAAGCGGTCGCCGCCATCGCCGCCAAGAAAAGTAACCACGCCGCCAAGAGAATGCTGGCGAAGACGAGTTGCCCGCGATGGCCGCGCACCACGGGCGGTGCGGGCCCAGCCGGCTGTTTGGCACCCTGGGGACGGCTCACGACCGCGGTTCCTCGAACGCGTCGGCCGCCGAAATCTGGAAGCTGTGCCGGAATCCTTCGTCGAAGTCGAACACGTCGTCGAAGTCTTCCCGTCGGTCGTCCGGCGTCTTGCGCATCTGACCGATCTCGATCAGGTTGAAGACGATCTCGCCGAAATCACCGGTGCTGCGGATTCCCCAGTGATTCAGCACCTGCTTCGCGAGGTACCCATACTGCTGGTGGGCGTAACGCCGCATCGCCTCGCAGAGTTGCTGTCCCGTGACGTGCCGCTCGGGCTGATCGTCCGGATCGTCGACGTCGTCATCGGGCTCGGCGCCGAGGCCCATCTTTTCTTGCGCGAATCGGAGCGCCTCGAACACGAACACATATGCGTCAAAGTGATAACGCCGGTCGTGCCGCAAGAGTTCTGCAATCGGGTGAGCGGGATCAAGCATGGCGGTCTCGGGAAAGTCGACGCGCGGCCGTGCGGGCGGCTCGTCGTCTCTAAATGAATTATACGGCAGGTTCAACGTCGTGGAGTCAAGAATTGCTGCGCCGCGTCGTGAAGCTCGCGGCTAGGGATCCGTCCTATTCTCCGTCATCGCTTTCCGGCAACTCCTCTGCCGGTCGTTCCGCCTGGGCCACGCCTCCGCCGGCCTCTTCCTCTTGGTGCTGAGTTCCGCCGGTGCGCTTCGGCGTGTTGCGGCCGCCGCTGCGACTGAGCACCGTCATCACGTCAGCCGCGTCGATCACAATCCGACGCATGTCTTCCATCTGCACCAGCAGCTGACCCGCCAGGATCTCTTGGGCGAGTACGTGGGCCTTCCCTTTATTCGTGATAATCTGCGACCCTATGGGCGGCAAGTCTTTTTGCAGCTCCTGGTAGACGTCGAACTCGTAGCGGAGGCAGCATTTCAGGCGTCCGCAGCGACCAGAAATTTTACTGGGATCGAGCGTCGCCTTTTGGAGTTTGGCCATCCGCATCGATACAGGCGGCATTTCCGACAAATGGGTGTTGCAACAGACGGGCTTGCCGCAGTCGCCGTAGTCGGCCAAGAGCTTCGCTTCGTCGCGGACGCCGATCTGGCGCATCTCGATGCGGGTCTGAAATTCCTTCGCCAGATCCTTGACCAATTGGCGAAAATCGATGCGGTCCTCCGCCAGGTAATAGACGACGACGCGTTCGCCGCCGAAGAGCCGCTCGACGTCGATCAACTTCATCTCAAGATTGAGCTGTGCGATGGCGTCTCGACAAGCCTTGTGCTCGCGTTCTTCCTGCTCGGCAAGGCGGCGGATCTCGCGCTTGTCCTCTTCGGATTGTTCGTGGAGGATCTGGCCCCCTTTGGGGTCGACCATGTTGGCGACCACGTGCTCGGTCGCCTCGCAAAGGACCTCGCCCGCCTCGATGCCGCGCTGCGTGCGGATGATCACCTGCATGCCGCGCGCATACGCTTCGCCCGCTCGCGTGCCAAGCACGCTCAGGTTTCGCATCACGCCATGTCGGACGACGTACTTCGGCATAACCGGCAGTATATCCCGTGGCCTGCCGACCGGCCATGGCGGGGAACCCCGTACCCAAACGAAGCGCGGGGCGTGCGGCCCGCATGGCCGTGCGATATGATATGAGGAATCATTTTGACTTATCGGGGACTCGACTGATGTTGACTTTTCGCCGCTGTTGCTATTTTCCTTTTCTGGCACTGTTGCCCGCCGCCCTGTTTCCCATGGCACAGATGAACGCCGAAGATGCTGCCAAACCCGCCGTCGCGGGCGCCGACAAGTTCGAGGCCCGTGAGTTCACAGGCTCCAATGGCAAGGTGCTGAAGTACCGCCTGCTGAAGCCGATCGACTTCGAGGCGAAGCCGAAAGGCGACGATCAGCAGAAGTATCCGCTGGTCCTGTTTTTGCACGGCGCGGGCGAACGCGGCGACGACAATGTGCGCCAATTGATCCACGGCGGCGGGAACTTCGCTGACGAGGCGCTGCGCAAGCGCTACCCGACGTTCGTTGTCGCCCCGCAATGTCCCGAAGAGAAGAAGTGGGTGGAAGTCCCCTGGGACGCCCAGGAGCACGCGATGCCGGCCGAGCCGAGCGAGTCGCTCGCGCTGGTGTTCGAGCTGCTGGAGTCGCTGCAGAAGGAGTTCCCCGTGGACGAGAGTCGGCTCTATGGCGTCGGCCTTTCGATGGGGGGATACGGTACGTGGGACATCCTGCAACGGAAGCCAGAGCTGCTTGCGGCCGCAGCGCCGATTTGCGGCGGCGGCGATCCGGCGTACGCCGATGGGTTCAAAGCAACGCCGGTCTGGGCCTTCCACGGCAGCGAAGACTTCGCCGTGGCGCCGCGCCGCTCGCGCGACATGATCGCCGCCTTGAAAGCCGTGGGCGGGCGTCCGATTTACACGGAGTACGAAGGAGTCGGCCACAACTCGTGGACGCCGACGTTCGACAACCGGCAAACTTGGGATTGGCTCTTTGCGCAACGGAAGTCTGAATAAGAAGAGGTCTCACGCAAAGGCGCGAAGGCGCAAAGAAGACATTTCTTGCTTGCATTTACTTAGCGACTTCGCGCCTTTGCGTGAGATCATTCTGAACCAGTTGACGGCGTGACCTCCTCTCCAGGGCGATAGCTCCGCACCGCGTGCCGCAGCACTTGTTGCTCGGTGAAGCGTTCCGTCTTGAGTCGCTGCTCGGCGAGCAGCTTCGCCTGGTCGAAGTAGTGAGAGGAGCGCGGGTCGCCGCTGACGCCGAACGGGACGAGGCTGGCGCCGCGAACGCCTTCGGGAGCGAACTCCCACGCGGCGAGATACGAGACGCCCGCCATGCCGTAGCGCTTCTTCTGTGAGATCACCAGAGGGACGTCGATGCTGGGCGAGTAGTACTGCGTCAGCGCCACGCCCATCGGACCATGTCCGCCCAGGCAGGGCAAACTTGGACCGCCGTCGACGAACCGGGCGTCAGTCAGGTCGGCGACGCGCGACGTCCGTTGCGCACGATAGAGCTCGCCATAAGGAATTTTCCAGTTGCCGTGCAGGTCGGCCAGCCCTTCGGCGGCGCGCGCCAGCGCCGCCAACTGCTCGACCGGATCTCCCTCGAACTGCGGGCGGAGCGTCTCGCCGGGATAGTTAGGACCGTAAAGCAACTCGTACCAAGCGGTGCACAGCGCGGCCGCGGAGGAGTCGGCCGTGATGCGCCCATCCCAGGCGAGAAGATGCTCAAGATAGGGACGCACGCGCTCGGCTGCTTGCGGATCCGACGATTTGAGCTGTTCCAATTCCGCGGCGAACTTCGGCAACTCCTGCCGCGCCCAGTAGACTTCGGCGTCGAAGGCCAGCCGCTGCCAGTCGGCGAACGTGATCTTGTTGACGCCGCGCAGCAGTTCGAGCGAGCGCAGCGAACGCCGGTTGCGAACTTCCGCGTCGCCGACCATGTAGGCCGGAAAATCTTCCGGCCGCGGGTTGCCGCCGTCGGTCACTTGAAACGGCGTCGAATTGCAGTTCTGCAGAAAGCCGGCGGCGGGGTTGTTCACCTGCGGCAGCTCTTCGAGCTCGTGAACGCCGAGCCACTCCGCCGCCGGATCGGCGCCGTCGACTGGCTGCGACCAATCGAAGCGAGGGTTGCGGCGCGGAATGCGACCGTTGTAGAGATACGACGTGTTGCCGTCGCAGTCGGCGTAGATGACGTTCATGAACAGCATCTGCATCGGCGCTAGCGCCGTGCGGAATTCTTCTTGGCGACGCGCCCGCATCATCCGCAGCGCTTGCCGCATCGGCACCGCTTCGAACAGCCCCGAGACCTGCGCCGCCAGCATCGTGCGGTCATCCTCGCGCACCACGAGCGGCCCATGATGCGTTTTGCGAAACAGATGTTTGCGGTCCTCGAGCCCTTGCGACTTGCGAACGCGGATCGTTTCGGTCCACTCCTCGGCCAGGCGATAGTCGCCGGCGTATTCGTAGGCCAGCGGCCGCTGCGGGTCGGTGAACTTCACGCGCCAGAGGTCGGCGACGTCGGGCCGGTTCGTCACGAGCGTCCAGCCGAGCCGATCGTTGTGCCCCATCGCCGGCGTCGGGCTGCCGTAGAAGCCGGCGCCGATGAAGTTCCACGCCGGGCCGTCGACGCCCCCCTTGCTTTGCAGGTGCGACTCCATGAGTTGCGTGAAGCCAAACCACGGCATGTGGGGGCTCGCCATCAGCAGCGGATGGCCGCTCGCGCTGCGCGAGCCGCTGACCGTCCAGCCGTTCGAGCCGGTCGCCGACCAGACTTGCGGGTTGCGGCGCGGTAGGTATTCGTCGGAGAGCCCGGTGAAGCGAAACGTCAGTTCCAGCGCGACCATGCGGAAGTACGCCAGGACGTGCCACGGCTCGAAGCGTTCGATCAGCCGCGGCCGCACGTCGGGATGAGTGTTGACGTAGTGGTTGATCCCCTCGACGAACGCGGCGTAGAGCCGCCGTGATTTGCGATCGAGCGCGGGGAAGTCGCGCCGGCTGCGGGGAACGATCTCAAACGCGCGGTTGAGCAAATCGGAGTTGAGCCCCTGCGGCCCGTGGACTTCGCTGTAGCGGCCAAGGGCGAGGATGTAGACGTCTTCGACCTGCCAGAAAAAGTCCTCGGCCTGGACGTAGCCGTAGCCGAAGATCGTCGCCTCGTCGTCCTCGCCGATGATGTGCGCAAGGCCGAACTCGTCGCGGTGGATGGTCACGCGCGGCGCGAGTTCGCCGGCGGTGGGGAGGGAGTCTGTTTCTGCTGCGGTGGAGAATGCCTCAACACAGAGGACACAGAGAGCACAGAGGAAAATGCGGAGTCGGCTGTGCATTCTCATCTCTCTGTGATTAGTGATGAAGTGAATAATTTGCGGAGCTAGTTTTTTGAACCGCCAAGGACGCCAAGAGCGCCAAGGAAATGCGGGGACCAATGAGGAACCGCAGATAAACGCCGATTGACGCAGATGAAAAATTGGCGAGATGAATGTTTCTTGCTGATGTTATTTGCGTTCATCTGCGTTCATCAGCGGTTCCATTCTTCTTTGATTTGACTGTTGTATTCCTTGACGCTCTTGACGCTCTTGGCGGTTAAGTTTTTCGTCTTCGGTGCTTAGGCATGCGGTCGCACGAGTACTCGGCCGTGGGATTTTCCGGCGAGCATTTGTTCGACAGCGGCGGGAAGCTCGCTCAAGGTCACTTCGCGGCGGAGGAACTCCAGATCATGCAGTTTCCACTCCAACGAGAGTCGCCGCCAGATCTCCAGCCGCGGCGCGCGGGGACATTTGGCCGAATCGATGCCGTAGAGCGTGACGCCGCGCAGCAGGAACGGATAAACCGTCAGCGGGAGCTGGTCGCCGGCGACAAGTCCGCAGGCGGTGACGCAGCCGCGGTAAGCCAGGCTGCGCACGAGCGTCGCCAGCACGGGGCCGCCGACCGTATCGACGGCGGCGGCCCAACGACTCTTCAGCAGCGGGCGGTCGGCGGCGTCGCTGACCTCCTCGCGCGGCAGGATTGTCGCCGCGCCGAGCCGCGTGAGCAGGGCGGCTTGTTCGGGCTTGCCAGTGACGGCGGCGACGCGGTAGTTAAGTTTCGCCAGCAGTGCGACGGCCAGGCAACCGACGCCCCCAGTCGATCCGGTCACTACGATCTCGCCGTCGCTGGGCTTGATGCCGTGGTTGACGATCCGCTCAACGCATTGCGCGGCAGTGAACCCGGCCGTGCCGTAAGTCATCGCCTCGTCGGGCGTCAGCTCGGCCGGGAGTCGCACGACCCACTCCGCCGGAACGCGAACGTACTCGGCGAAGCCCCCCCATTGGCCCGAGCCAAGTTCGTAGCCGGTAACCAGCACGGGATCGCTGGGGCAATACTCCGGGCTGCTGCTCTCGACGACGCGGCCGACGCAATCGATTCCTGGAACGTGCGGGAGCGACTTGACGATCCCCTCATGAGCGCGGCAGGCGAGCGCGTCTTTGTAGTTGAGCGACGAACCGGCGACTTGAATGAGGACGTCGCCGGGCGGCAGTGCATCGACGGTCGTCTCTTCGACGGCGCACGAGATAGCGCCGTCTTCGCCGCGGCGGACGACCAGGCATGGGAATGATTGTTGTGATGACATGCTGAAGTTATACACTCCCGTTCCCACGCTCCGCGTGGGAAGGTCGCGCGCGTCGCTCTGCAGCAGCATCAGCAGCATCAGCAGTGGCTGCGGATCGGTTTGACGTGGATCGCTGGAGGGGGTCGGGGGCCTTTTGCCGCTGGAGAGTCTCCACGGCATTGAGCGCCTCCAGCGGCAAAAGGCCCCCGACCCCGTTGAGCGTCGACCCCGTTGGGCGTTCAGGCCGCGCGGCGGCGTTGGGCTTGGGCGCGCTTTCTGGCGGCTTTGGCCTTCTTGTCGGCGGCTCGCGCTTGGCGGCGCTCTTTCCTCCGGTGACGCTCAAGACGCTCGCTGAGGAGCCGCAGGCGAATGTCAGGATCTTGCGCGTCGGGATGATCGAGCTCTTCGGTGTCGTGCCAGGTCTCGGGACATTCGTCGTCGATGGTGCGCTCGACCAGCGCGATGACGAGTTCGAGGTTGCCGTCGACGGGGGATGATGCGGTCGCGGCGCTTGTTGTCGTTTCCGGCGTTTTTGGCGACAGAATGTCGTCGGCGGTTGGTTCGGCGGGGAATGGGATTTCTGTCGCGTCATCCCTTTCTGCCGCGGCGCTTTTTGTCGCGTTGAATTCTGTCGTTTCCGCCGTTTTCGGCGACAGAATTCCTGCCGCCGGCCGGGGGCCGAGCGCTTCCTGGCGGCGGCGCTCGGCGAGGCGCTGCTTGAGTTCGGCAACCCGCGCTTGGCGGGCGGCGACTTCGGCCGGGTCGACCGGCGGCGGGAAGACGATGTTTCCCTCTTCGTCGTAGTCGTGGAGGACGCCGACTGGTTCGCCCCAGAACTTACTGGACTGGACATCGGCCAGCGGCGTCGCGAACGGCAGCTGCTTGATCTTCGGTTCGCCCCACTTCCCGCGCATGGGGAAGCAGCAGTCGAACGACTGTTCGATCGCCGCTTGCGTGTGGCGATAGAGGGCTTCGCGGCACTCCGCAGGGACGGTCTCCAGCGCCGCCTCCTGGATGTAGCGGAACGCCGTGGCGACGAGCTTCAGGCTCGTCATGTTCACCGGCTTACGCGCGAACTCTTCGGGCTTGGTCCGCTCCAAGAGCCAGGCGGCGGCCCGCCAGTGCGATCTGGCGGCGTGTTCCATCAGCTTCAAGGGATCGGGCGATTGCTGCAGCGCGAGCCGCACTTCGTGATCGAAGTCTTGGTCGTAGCGGCGTTCGCGCTGGACGGTGCGCAAGGAAACGTCGAGCGACTCGGCCGCTTGTTCGACGGTATAGCTTTCTTGATCGATCAGCTCGCAGAGGCGGGCCTTTTTCGCGTCGTCGAGCACGCGGCGGCGGCCGCGGATGTGGTTTTCTAGGATCATCTTTTTTCCCCCTTTCCTATTCGCTCCAGAAGAAGATCTCACGCCAAGGCGCGAGATTTTCATTCGTCCACCAACATGAACAGGTGTTCACGTTAGCGAATCGCGTGGCCCATTTTCAACACAAAAGTGGGGGGAATCTTTTGGCGAGATTCTGGGGAGAATTTGGGGCGGCGCGGCCACTTTTAGGGCGCGGGGGGCGAGATTTGGCGGGGCGACTGGTCGCTGAAGCGGACCAGTCCTGGGGGGGCGAGATCGATGCCACTTCACGCTTCAGGTGAGCTGGAGGCTAACAGAAGCAACATGCGGATCTGCGACGGTCGCTCAATACCCCGGTCCTTTGTAGCGCGCGGCGTCGATGATCGAGTAGATGTGGACGACCCAGCCGAACCAGCCCAGCGTGATGGCCCAAACGATGCCGGCCAGCACGAACTGTACGGCGGCGGCGAGGAGGCGGCCCTGCACCAGTTGGCCGAGGCCCGGAATGAAGAAGCTGCAGACGGCGGCGATGACGTTGCCGGTGGAACCTTGGGACATGGGGCGAGGGCTTTCTAGTGATAGGGGCTGGAGCGTTTCCGGGCGCGGGAGGAGAAGTGGAATACTATAGCTTTCCCGAATAGGGCCGCCAAAGTCATCATGGGCGGCCTCAGCGTGATTCGTTTTGAACCGCCGATTCTTGGAACCGGCTCTCGCGGTTCGACCGTCATTGGACTGGTCTCAATCGAGACGCCAGATTCTTCGCTTTGCTCAGAATGACGATTAGCTCAGAATGACGACCGGGTCAGGACAGCGATCGCCTCAGCATGACGATCGCGAAGGCTCCGCAGGCAGCGAGAATGGCTGCCGTTGGTTCGGGGACGGCGCTGGCGAAGGGGACGGCCCCGGCGGGGAGGCTGCCTTGTTGGTGGCCGAACGTCTTCTTCCACGCGGCGAGGTTCGCGGCGAAGTTCCCCTGACGCTGCCACGACAAGTAGTCGGCGCCATCGACGTCGAAGTCGTTGTCGGCGTCGCCGGCGTAGATGATGTCGGCCATCAAATCGGGGCGATCGGTTTCGATCGAGTCGACCCCCATCGCAATCAGCTGCTCCATGCGCGCCGGGCTGTTGACGGTGTAGACGTCGACCCACATGCCATTGCGGTGGAAGGCGTTGATCGCTTCTTGCGTGATCGAGCCGTCGCCGACCGACAGGCCGGCGACGCCGCTGGCCTTGAGCGCTTGCAGATTGGCGTCGCTAAGGTTGCTGGGGATCGAGGTGAGGAGTTGAATCTCGGCGTTCCCGAAGCGCGGGTCGCTGGTGTACTGGCTGCTGGCGGGCCAGACCCAGATGTCGTCGAGCGAGGCGCCGGAGGCGACGATCGCGGAGTTGACCGCGTTGCGGAACGCCTGGTTCGAGGCGACTTTGACGTCCAGCAGAATACGCGCGCGGCCGTCGACGTACTGCAGCAGCTCGGTGAGCGTCGGCACTTTTTCGCCGGCGTACTGCGGGCTGAACCAGCTGCCGGCGTCGAGGGCTTTGACCTGGGCGAGCGTTTTGCTCGAAACGGGGCCCGTGCCGTTGGTGGTGCGGTCGACGGTGTCGTCGTGGAGGACGACGGCGTGTCCGTCGGAGGTGAGATGGAGATCGATCTCGATGAGATCGATGCCGACCTCGAACCCCTTGGCGACGGCAGCGAGGGTGTTTTCGGGGGCCAGCGTGCCGCCGGCGCGGTGGCCCATGATCTGGGTGCGGCCGAAGAGCGGCGGCGTCGGGGCGGGCGGTTCAGGCGAGGGATCGGGAATCGTCGGACCGGCGACGGTGGCGCCGGCGGAGTTGACGTTGCCCAGGAGGCGGACCTGCTCGCTGGGGAGCGCGCTGTCGACGTAACGGAAGCTGCTGACGTAGCCTGGCGCCGTTTCGTTGTCTTCGTCGGTGAAGAGGTAGAACGACGGATCAAGCGTCCAGCGGGCGTCGGTCGCCGACTGCGTGCCGACGAGGGCGCCGTTGATGAACTTGTTCATCGTGCCGTTGGACTGGCGCGTGACGGCGATGCGGTTCCACGCGTTGGGAACGATCGACCCCTGGTATTGTCCGGAGATGCCGATGCCGCCGCTGAGGGAGTTCGCAATGAAGAACTCGCCGTCATTCGAGTTGGTGAGGTCCGATTGGTAGAGGTTGCGCCATTTGCCGTCGGACGCGGCGGGCGAGAGATAGTCCCAGATCATCGTGTAGGCGTCGGCCGCGGCGCCGCCATGGTTGACCTGGTAGCCTTGATTGGGGTTCGTGGCCGGGAATCCCATCACGCCGCCGCTGCCGCCGTCGGGGAACGCGGGGAGGCCGAGGGCAGTCTGTAGTCCAAACGCGGTGGTCGTTGGTCCCCAGCCGGTTCCTAAAACGTCGCGGTAAGTGATCGAGCCGACGCCGATCGAGGCGGACAGCGGAGTAGCGCCGTCGAAGTTCCAGGTGACGTCGACGGCGCGCGACGTGCGCGGGATGAGAGAGAGGCCGACGGTCGCCATGAGGAGGGTCGGAGCGATCAGAGCGAAGGACGAGCGTCGCCGGGGGAGATCAAGTTGCATGCGAGGGCCAAACATCTTCTCGGAAGGTCAATCAAGGGAGCGCGGTTGATCACGACTCCCGACAGCAGCAGTTTACTCGAAGCGGCGCTCAAATTCCGCCGCAGCGGGCGCATTCGGGGCGAGAAAAGAGGCACGCGCCGCGGAGCGCCGCAGGGTGGGGGCTGTGCCGGCAATGGCCTGACCGCCATGCCTGCGTTGCCTAATAGAGCGCATCGCTCGGAGCTAGTCGTCTGAGCCGTGCGTTGAGCTCACGGCGCATGGCCCAATGCAGGCGGAGCCGGCCGACCCAAGATGCACGAGCTAATCGTTCTCGAAAATCCGATGTGACTTCATGTCGGACTCGCGCGGTGAGTTGATACCGGGCCAATTCGCAACCGCGGTCAATAAAATCGTTACGGCGATTCATGTGGGTTGACTCGAAACTGCCAGGTCACAGGGTTCTTATCCCAATCATAAGGTCTGGTCCGGTTTTATGGCATCGGCTGCGACTCAGATCTCCTGGGGGAGGTCGCGATTTCCCGCCTGCTTCGCAAGAGCGACCCATAGTTACTGTGGCTTTTCGTCTTTTCCCGTCGAATTCGCTCGACCCTTTTTCCTGTCGCTTTGACAGAGGTAGCTTGCTATGCGATTGACCGTTGCCTGCCCTTACATTGTCTTGTTTGGACTCGTCGCGCTGGCCACCTCGTGGTCGACGGCTCACGCTGAAACGTCGAAGATCGCCGCGCCGCCGAAGTACGTGACGTTCGACGGACAGCGGTTGAACCTGGCCTGGCAAAACGAGAATCCCGAACTGCCGATTGCCGAGTTCATCCCCGAGGGAGAGACGCTGGAAAAGTGGACCCAGTTGGCGTCGATTCGCCGGTTTCCTGAGCAAGACGACGCGCAAGCCTTGGCCCAGCGGACCGTCGAAGGCGTCGCGGAGCAGTATCCTGGGGCGCCGACGAATCTGCAGAGCGATCCCGATGGCAGCGACGCCGTCATCGAGTTCATCGTCACCCCGCCGGACGATTCGTTCGCCGAGTACAACTTGTTTCGCTACGCCCAAGATCCGGCTGGGGGCGTCGTCGCGGAGCAGTACGCGCTGCGCGGGTATGGGAATCGGCAGGAGTTTTTGGATGGGCTGACTGAGCGCCGGCAAAAGCTGCTGGATGAGATGGCGGCGACGGGGTTGGAGGCGCCGGCGGCGAAGAAGTAGTCGGTGTTCCCAATACTAACTAAGCCCTGCTCGGCAAGCGGCGATGCAAACCGAGTGGCGACGATTCGAGCGGCGCGCTAGATCTTTCGAATCGACCAGCCTGCCAACTCGGCAAGTTCTTCGAGAGCCGCATCCTGGGCAAGTAGCGTCGAACGATCGTGCTCGTCGACCGCGCCCGACATTTGAGTCGTGGTCGGACGATGGCGCAACTCTAGCTTCTCCCCAGGCGATCGCTTTGGCGCCGATTGTTTTTCTGCGTTTCCGGAGTTTCGACGCAACGGGGCGGGGCCTCGTTCCCGCGCCACTGGCGTTAGTTGCCGGCCATCTAATCCCAACGCGGTGACGCTGGAGAATTGAATGGTCGACTGAACTGCGGTGCGAGTTGCTTCGGCCGTCGACGTCAGTGGTTCGTCGGATTGGCTGCCGGCGTCTCTGACTGAGGAGAGCGTCGTCGCCGCCGCGCTTAGCGATGCAGTCGTTGCAGGCGGCTGGCCGAAAGCATCTTGCCACACGTCGAGATCCTCGCCGTCAACAGCGCCGTCGCCGTTGCCGTCGGCGCCGCTTCCGGCCGGTTCCGCGACGGCGCCGAATGAGCGTTGCCACGCCAAAAAGTCGGCCCCGTCGACGACAAAATCGGCATCGTAGTCGCCGCTGGGATGCGACAGTTCCAGCGACCACAGTTCCCTGCCAAATTGGGGCGTGTGCATTGAGTAGTAGAGCCGGTTCCCGCCGTCGCGAATCCAATCGATGTTCGCGTCGTTGCTGCCGGGCGTTTGGTCGAACGCCATGAAGGTGCCGTCGCTCGTGCCGTTGCTCCGCCAGAGTTCTTGGCCGTGCGTGGAGTCGTCGGCCCGAAAGTAGAGCAAGCCGCCGGCGGCCGTGAGCTGGTCGATACCGCTCGCTTCAGCGCCGATGAGCACGTCGCGTAAGAGGTAGGTCCCCGCCTCCGTTCCATCGCTGCGCCAAAGCTCGCGGCCGTGGACGTCGTCGTCGGCCGTGAAGTAGAGGATTCCTCCGACGTTGGTCAGCTTCTGTGGCGAGGAGCCCTCGATTCCGAGCCGGATATTCTTCACCAGGACGGTTCCCGCGGCGGTTCCGTCGCTCTTCCATAGCTCGTAGCCATCGCTTCCTTTGCGTGCACTGAAGAAGAGAGTATTGCCGACGACGGTCAACTCTCGGGGAGCTAGCGCTCCCTCAAAATTGGGATCAGACAGTTCGACGGTCCCCGCTTCGGTTCCATCGCTTTTCCATAAGGCATAGGCGCTATTGAGCTTTTGGGCAGTAAAGTAAAGTTCACCTTGGAACGCGATCAGATGTTCCGGATTGGTGCTGCCGCTGCCGGTCCAAACGTCTTTCACCAATCTTGTTCCGGCGGCCGTGCCGTCGGAAACCCAGAGCTCCCGGCCGTAGGGATTGGTTTGCGCACTGAAGAAGATTTTCGAGCCAATGCTTGTGAGATCGCGCGGTTCGCTTCCCGGATTGACCGTTTCGAGATCGACGATTTTATAAGTTCCGGCTTCGGTTCCATCGCTCACCCATAGCTCGCCGTCGTTGGGATCGGAACTTGCTTCGAAATAGAGCTTGCCGTCAGTGTGGGCAATGAGCTCCCCATGAATAGTAATGCCGCTGGCCAAGCCGGGGCGAATGTCTTTCACCAGCATGGTGCCCGCCTCGGTTCCATCGCTGGTCCAGAGCTCGCGACCCATTCCCTCGGTTTCGGCGGCGAAGAAGAGGCGGCCGTTGACGTTTGTGAGGTGATCGGGCGCCGAAGCGAGGCGTCCCGTGTAAATATCCTTGACGCGATAGGTGCCCGCGGCGGTCCCGTCCGTTCGCCATAGCTCGTGGCCATCGACGCCGTTCTCAGCCGTAAAGTAGCCGACGTCGCCAACCATCAGCAGGTTGAGCGGGTTGGCGTTCAGCGTGGAGGTCCAGACGTCGAAGACCAGCGTCGTCCCAGCCGCGGTCCCATCGCTCTTCCAGAGTTCGATGCCGTGGACTCCGTCGTTAGCTGCGAAGTAGGCGACGCCGTTGACGTTGATGCCTGAAGCAACTGCGCCGTTTGGAATTGAGGTAAAGTCGGGATGAATGTCCTTGACGAGATAGGTTCCCGCTTCCGTGCCGTCGGTGCGCCAGAGCTCGGACCCGAGGACGCCGTCGTTGGCGCGGAACAGCAAGATATCGTCGAGAGCCGCCAGCGGTTGGACGAAAGCGCTTGAGCCCGTCGAAATGTCTTTGACCAACGCCGTTCCTGCGGCAGTGCCGTCGGTACGCCACAATTCTCGGCGATGCGTTCCGTCGTCGGCCTCGAAGTAGACATGGTTGCCGACGCGATAAAACTTCGTTGGACTTGAAGAAGTCGCGCCGACGTGAACGTCCTTGACCATCACGGTTCCCGCTGCCGTCCCGTCGGTCTTCCAAAGCTCTGCTCCGCTGACTCCGTCGTTGCCGACGAAATAGACGACGCCGTCGATTTCGGCGAAAGGCACCTGGGAGCCGTTGCGAGAGAAGACTCCCGTCCCGCTCTTAGCCCCGGCGAAGACGTCCTTGATCAACATGGTGCCAAGTTCAGTGCCGTCGCTCCGCCACATTTCGAATCCGTTCACGCCGTCATTCGCCGTGAAGATCAACGTCCCGCTGGAGTTAGCTACCAGAGTGGGAGACGAGGATTGGTTGCCGGAACGAATTTCTTTGACGAGGAGCGTTCCCGCCTCGGTGCCGTCGCTCTTCCAGAGTTCGGAGTTTCCTGCGACCGACTCCGCGGCAAAGAAAAGCGTTCCGTTGACGTTCATCAGATTGTTTGACGTCGTTCGCTGGATATTTTGCGCACTGCTGGCCGACCCGGGGGCAATGTCCTTGACCATCACGGTCCCGGCCGTCGTGCCGTCGCTTTTCCAAAGCTCGTAGCCCTTCGCGCCATCGTTGCCGACGAAGTAGAGCGTGCCGCTCACGTTGATGGCGGCGCCCAAGTAGTCGCCAAACGATGAAACGCGCACATCTTTGACGCGAACCGTTCCCGCCGCGGCCCCGTCCGATTTCCAGAGGGCGGAACCGGCGCCGTCGTTGGCGAAGAAAAAGAGCGAACCGTTGACGTTCGTCAGCTGCGTGGGGCGCGAGCCGTTTCCTCCTGGTCGAATGTCAGCGACGCGGGCCGTACCGTTCGCGTCGCTCCGCCAGAGTTCCTGTCCGGCAGTCGCGTCATTGGCGACAAAAAACAGCGTGCCGCTCACTTCCACCATTTGCGTCGGGTTCGACGAGTCGGTGGAAACGTTGACGTCGAGAACCAATTCCGGCACGCCGCTCATGAGGTAACGAGATTCAAGCGATTCGATTCTGGGCTGCCGCGAACCGCAATTGGGGTCACGAGGGGCGTCGGACATGCTTGGGCGTTGGCGAGATCTTGACATAGTTCAAGCAGGGAGACTCTACGGTAGGCGAACAACAGGCGGAGCAAGAAACAAACGGCTATCTTGTAATAGCTAAGATACTCGTTGCAGCGAATCTCGGCCATCGTTGTATAGCGGAGAAGTCGATTACCTATCAAATGCGAAAAAACGCGTGACAAAGGCAAAATTGGACCATGAACTTCGGCAGTTGGCATCGAGCAGTCTGTTCACCGAACCTTCATACTTTCGCTGCAAGATTGCCTCTCTTGGTTCCCTTTTGTCGAAAAGGGCGTGGCGAAGAACGGCCGTGAAGACTCACAGCAAGGGCGATGCCAAGGCGCGTTAGGGCGTCGAAATTAGTGACAACTTGAGGCTTAAGGCGAGGTTCTGCAAGTTGCACGGCAATTCGTCTGCAGCGAGGTCGCTGCAGACGGCTACCATTTCTTATTCGAGTGCAGTAGGGATTGGTTGCTTTGCTACTTCACCTCGATGGGTAGCTCACTAATCTTCGCCGCCAGAATAAAGTCGTTCTCGCTCAGGCCGCCGATGGCGTGGGTCCAGAGTTCCACCGAGACGTTGCGATAGCCCTCGATGTGGAGGTCGGGGTGGTGGCCGTCTTCTTCGGCGACGCGGGCGCATTCGTTGAAGAAGCGCATGCCGGCCATGAAGTTTTTGACGGTCCAGTCTTTGCGGATCCGTTGGCCGTCGTGGGTGAGGCGCCAGCCGTCGAGCTGCTGCAGTTGGTCGCGAGCCTCGTCTGGCGAGTAGGGGGCGACGCCACCCTCGCAGGGGAGGCATTTTTTGTGGCGCAGTTCGCCGGGGGTTTGAGCGGCCATGGGCTTCGTCTCGCTGGCAGGATCGGAGGGAATGGGATTGGGCTCGGCAGGCTGGCGGGCCGTCGGCGGCGCGCTCCGCCAGCCGGCGTGATTCGTTCGATGCATTATCGCGAGTCCCCGCAGTCGCTCCAATCCCCGGAAGGTGTGGCTTTGGCGCGGTTTGAACCTTAAACTGCCCGGTTGAAGCAATGTTCTATTGACGTGGATGCCGGCAAAATCCCAAGATGACCCCGTCTGATCCACCGACCGACGCACGCCGCCTGACCGACCTGGAGGAGCGGCTGACTCATCTTCAACACTTGCTTGACCAGCTGAACGCCGTTGTTCTGGGGCAGGCACGTCAGGTGGAGCGGCTGGAGCGGGAACTCGCGAACTATGTGACGGCGGTGGAACGGCTGGCGCAGAGCGGTTTGGGTGAAGATTTGCCGCATGAGAAACCGCCGCACTACTAAGCGGAGATGGGGGGAACGCCCCCCGACGGCCAGCTGATTGCATGCTTCAAGGATGGGACATATCGCCGTTTAGGCAGTGTGAACGCCCTAATGGCAGATTGCGGGTTTGTGAATTTTTCGGCGCGTGTTGTCTGGAAAAGTGCCATAAGTCTGTCACTAGCAATGACTATGGAAGTTAGAAAATGCGACGTTTTGTCGTGTTTCTCCCCGTTATTGTTGGGACGGCTCGTATCGCCAGCGATGCCATGGCGTCACTGCGTCGTCGATGGAAGTGTTTCACCCTAAAGGCTTTCTTGACCGATGGAACAGCCAGGGAAAGGCGCCGCGGGCAGCGACGTCTGTTCCCGGAACACCAGAGATGCAGCCGCGGAGTGTAGGCCCACACGCTAACGGAGTGCGACTCGATGCACCGGCCAATTTCTCTGCACAACGGTTCGAGCGATTCGCCGTTGCGGACGCTGGTTCTGCTGCTGCCAAGTGCGATTGATTGCGAAGCGCTCTCGTTGTGGTGCACAGATCGCATCGGCGGCGAGGTCGCTGGTTGGGCGACGAGCCTTGACGAGGGCGTGGCATGTTGTCGTCGCGTCCAACCGCGTTTGCTGGTGATCGATCCAGCGATTGCGGGCGGCGCCGTGGAGCGCGGCATCGCCTTGGTTCGCGAAGGGGCGATTGGGCATTTGCTGGTGCTCGACGCGCGGCCAATGGAATTTCGCCTGGCGGCAATTCTGGGCGAGCCGGCGACCAGCTACTACAGTCGCATGGCGCCGTCGCAGTCGCTCGCCGCGGCGATATCGGACATGATGCAGACTGGGCGGCGGGCCTTCGACCCGAGTCTGGCGGCGCGAATTCGTCGTACAGACCGCGGCTTCCAGCTCGACTACGCCGCGGAGCAGCGATCGATTTCGATTCTTTCTCAGCGCGAACAGCAAGTGATGCGGCTGCTGGCCGAGGGTCGTACGGTCAAGCAGTGCGCCGAGATGCTCGGCCTTTCCGAGAGCACCATCGACAATCACAAGTCGCGGTTGATGAAGAAGCTGGGGATTCACAAGAGCTCGGAATTGGCGGTGCGGGCGATCCGGGACGGGTTGTTGATCATGTAGTTCTGGGTCCGGTCCGGCCCCCGGTTTGAAGAACCGGGGGCTCAGAATGGGCGGTGGGGGCGGAATCGATGTTGGGTTCTGACTGGTCGCTTAAGTGACCAGTCCTGGGGGCGGTCTCTGGGCGCGAGGCGCCGCGGGATAGGCTACAATAGGCAGGACTGAACCTGCCGCGATCCAATTGGGTCGCTACTGCGTTGTAGAGTTTGTTCCCGTCTTCTAGCCCCGGGCTTCGCCCGGGGGTCGATACGCGCTCCTGGCCGTTGCGGCTAGCGATGCGACCCCCTGGCGGAGCCAGGGGCTGCAAAGCGGTATAATTTGCAGCGCGTTCGCGTATGCCTTTCTCCCGTCACGCCAGCCTCTGAGATACTCCATCGATGCGTCATCTTCTGTCGTCGCTTGCGTTTGCCGTGGCGCTGTTGGCCTCGGTTGAATCCCTCTTCGCCAACGAACATCAGGCCGATTGCCGGTACTGCAACGCGCTCGCGGCTTGGGCCGACCCCCCGCAGGCGAGCAACGGTCGCAACTATGCGCCCGACCGGCAGGTCGACATGAAGCACATTAAGCTCGATGTGACGCCCGACTTTGAGCATCGAACGGTTGCGGGCACGGCGACGATTCGCTTCTCGCCCATCTTGAAGCCTGTCAAGTCGCTGCGGCTCGACGGTGCGCGGCTGAAGGTGAGCGACGTCCGCTCGAAGCACGCGATCAGCGATTTCTCGGCGGACGACGAAAGCGTGACCGTGTTGTTTGACTCGGCGATTCCTGTCGGAGAAGAAGCGGAAGTCGAAATCGATTACTCGGCCGAGCCGGTGGAGGGACTCTACTTCCGCACGGCCGCGATGGGCCTGCCGGAAGGGGACGATCATTGCTGGACGCAAGGCGAACCGCACGAGGCGCGGCACTGGTTTCCGTGTTTCGACTATCCGAACGAGCGGGCGAGCAGCGAGATCATCTGTCATGTGCCCAAAGAGATGAAGGTCGTCTCCAATGGCAAGCTGGTCGGCGAGACGGAAGAAGACGGCGGCATGAAGCAAGTCCACTGGCTGCAGGAGAAGCCGCACGTCAGCTACCTCATCTGCATGATCGCCGGCCATCTGGAGAAACTCGAAGCAAAGCATCGCGACGTACCGCTGGGGTTCTACACGCAGCCGTCGAAGGCGAAGCACGCCGAGTTCGCGTTCCGCGACACGCCGGCGATCATGGCGTTTTACGAGGAGGAGATTGGCGTCCCTTATCCGTGGGACAAGTACGACCAGGCGACTTGCGCCGACTACCACTGGGGCGGGATGGAGAACACGACGATCACGACGCTCACCCAGCGGACGATCTATAGCGACGCGACCGAAAATGTGCGGAGCAGTCGTTCGCTCGACGCCCATGAGATGGCGCATCAGTGGTTTGGCGACTATGTCACGTGCAAGGACTGGAGCCATCTCTGGCTGAACGAAGGCTTCGCCACGTTTTATGCGCTGCTGTATGAAGGGCACAAAGAAGGTCGCGACGCGATGCTATACGGACTCTATCTCGATGCTCGCGACGACATCGGTCCGTACGAGAAGGATCTGCGGCCGATCGTTTACCGCGATTACAAGGTTCCGCGCGAGCAGTTCGACTTCCGGGCATATCCCAAGGGAAGCTGGGTGCTGCACATGCTGCGCAGTCAGTTGGGCGAAGAGACGTATCGAAAGGCGATTAAAACCTACTTGGAACAGCATGCGCTCGGCGAAGTGGTGACCGACGACTTGCGGCAAGCGTTTGAGGCGCTAAGCGGCAAGCCGCTCGATCGGTTCTTTGATCAGTGGGTCTATCACGGCGGGATGCCGCAGCTGAAGGTGAGCTACCAGTGGCTCCCCGAGGAGAAGCTGGCGCACGTCACCGTCGAGCAGACGCAAGAGACCGGCGACAAGGTGTTGCTGTTCGACATTGACACGACGCTGCGGTTTATCGTCGACGGCAAGGAGCATGACGAACTGATCACGATCAACGGCAAGAAGCAGGACTTCTACGTTGCGCTGCCGGGGGAGCCGGAGGTGGTGCGGTTCGACCCGGAGTACACGCTGCTGGCGAAGGTCGACTTCAGTAAGTCGGCCAAGCTGCTGGAAGCCCAGCTCGCCAACGCTGAAGACATGATCGGTCGCGTGCTGGCGTGCGACGAGTTAGCCGACGTCAAGACGCAGGATGCCGTAGCGGCGCTGAAGAAGGCGCTCAACGAGGATGCGTTTTTCGGGGTCCGCTGTGCGGCGGCGAGGGCGCTGCGGAAGATTCGGACCGAAGAAGCGGTGGCGGCGCTGCTTGATTCCGTGAACCAGGACGATGCGCGCGTCCGGAAGCACGTCGTCGAGGAGCTTGGTTACTGTTATCGCGAAGATGCGGCGAAACAACTCCTGGCGACGCTCGAAACGGAGAAGAATCCGGCCGTCGTCGCCACGGCGCTGCGCGGTCTGGCCAGCTACCAGGGGGATGCGGCTTCGGCGGCGGCGAAGAAGGCGCTCGGCGATCAATCGTGGGGCGGCGAACCGGTTGGGGCCGCACTTGGCGTGATTCGCGATCTCAACGATCCGGCGCTTGCCGACGCGGTGATGGACACGATCAAGTTGCGCGAGCAGACGCTTGACCCGCGCGATGTGAGCGAAGGGATGATCACCGTGGCGAAGCTGTCGCAACGCGGTAAGCGGAAAGAGAGCGCGTTCAAGTTCTTCGTCGGCTACCTCAATCACCCGCGGCAGACGATGCAGGAAGCGGCGATTCGCGGGCTGGGCGAATTGCATCACCCTGCCGCCCGGCCGCTGTTGACGCCGATCGCGACGAACAAGACCGACAGGACGCTGGCTACGGTGGCAAAAGCGGCGCTTGGCGAGATCGACAAGGAGACGGCGCTCGTGCCGAAGGAAGTCGGCGATTTGCGGAAGGAAGTTCGCGAGTTGCAAGAGTCGCAGGAAAAGCTGCAGAAGAAGCTCGAGGAGTTGGAAGGGAAGAAGAAGGCTGAGGAGAAGTCGGCGGAGAAGAAGGACTAAGAGTGACGTTAGCCTTTTCAGCCCCCGGCTCCGCCGGGGGGTAGAAGCGGTGATGGCGCTGCCAACCGCTAAGGCATGGTGCGCGATCCCCCGGCGGAGCCGGGGGCTGAGCTCGCAGAGTTTCGTCGTTTACTAATCGCCTCCGCCGCAGCCGCCGCAACCACTGCCGCATCCTCCTCCGCCGCCGCAACCACTTCCACCACACCCGCTGCCATCGGATGAGCAGCCTGTGCCGCCTTTGGCTTGCGGCCTCATCCAATGATGAAGGTCCGCGATTCCGCCGCTTGCGGTTGCCATCGAGGCGATGCCGAAGAGGGCGATCCCCAGAGCCACTTCGGCTGGGGGACGGGTCAATAATTGATCGCCTCGCTTCAGATCGGGATGTCTCACTTGCAGTCGGCGGAGAAGGCGCCTTCCGCGGAGTGATTGTCTGATCGGCCGAGCGAATGTGACGACTGCCAGGAGGGCAGCAACCGTCAGCACGACGAGGAAAGCGACCGGCTTGCCGCGCGCAACTCCGACGATGAACTTCAGGCCGCCTAACAGGGCTACTGCGGCGCACAGCAGCGCGGGCGCCCAGCGGGCGTCTCGCGTCGACTCCTTCGTTTCCAATAAGCGGAGCGATTCGAGCTTGACGCCGATTCTTGCGGCTTCGAGTTGACCGGCGTTGTAGGCGTCGCTGATCCCGGATGCTTGGCGAAGGGCGAGTCCGTCATAGATCGCTTGCACCAGTGCGGGGGCGCCAATAGGGCGGTGGTTTTCGACAATGCTCAGACGGCCATCGGTCTTGTCGAGCGTCAGCTGTCCCGCGGCGATCATTTCGCACAGCGCCGTCTGCATCGCGAGCTTCTCTCCCTCGGAAAGAACGGCAATGTCGTAGGCGTCGAGCTCCGGAAAGGGAGATCCGTCGTCCGGCTCGCGCAGCACTCCCCGCAATGCGAAGCCGCCGATGATCGCCGTCGCTAGCAGTGCGCCGTAAAACCACAAGAATTGCGGGCCGGGCAGATCGAGCGGATTCCACGCTGCCCCGAACGCCGGGAGAAGGGCGACGCCGCCAACCCAGGCGATCGGACTCAGTCGCCCTCGGAGTTGACGTATGAGCGGCGCGATGCGAGGGCGCGGCAGCATGAAGTGGCGAGTCGGATCGATCGTCTTTTTCGCGGCGCCGTCGAAGCGTTTGTCGACTGACGGCCAAATGTCGGTCGGCGGTTCAGAGTCGAAGGCCATTCGGTAGGCTGCCAGCGTCGCCAGATACATTTCACGATGGTAGTCGAGCTGCTCGGCGCCGCCTTCAGTTGGCGAGTGATGGAGCGGCTGACCAAGGAGGTCACGGCAGAGATCGTTCCAATACGCACGCGTGTAGCAGAGATGGAGATGCCATGCCTCGTCGACTTGCTCCGAAGGACAAGCGGGGCCGGCCGTCACGGTGAGGAAGAGGAAGCGTCGGTACTCTTCTACCACGCGAACGGCGTACCGCAGCGACCAGCCTTGTTCGCGGGCGAGGCGGACGGTGAAGGGTTGAGCCGTTCCCGGAGCGTCGAGTTGAAATTGCTCCAGGCGACGCCAGAGCGTCTCATGTTCAGAGTTCATCGATCCTGTTTTCCTGTTCGCAGTTTATTCGCTGCGGGGAGTTGTAGATTGGATCGTAGCAGATGGTAACGTGAGGTTGAGGCGTGGAGAAAGGCGGATTTGTTGGGGCGGGCGGTTAGCCCCCGGTTTGAAGAACGGGGGGCTAGTTTTTGTATGCGGAGGGTTAGGCTCGCAGCCAGGCGTCGTCTTGGGCGGTGAAGGTGATGGGCTGGCGGGGGAGTTTGGCGAGGTCGAACGCGGCGAGGAACTCCGTGGCCGATAGATTGCGGCGCGGGCCGAGGCCGCACCACTGGGCGAGGAGGCCGATGATGCGTTCGGGCGTGACGCCGAGGTCGCGATAGAGGCTGATGCGGCTGTCGCCGTGGCGTTTGGCGAGGCGGCGCCCATCGGCGCCGACCACGAGCGGCAGGTGGTAGTACGCCGGCGGCGGGGCGATGCCGAGGCGATGTTGCAGCAGCAGCTGACGATGGGTTGAGCCGAGCAGATCGTCGCCGCGGACGATGCGGTCGATTCCCTGGCGGGCGTCGTCGACGACGACGGCGAGTTGGTAACTCGGCAGGCCTTCTTTCGTCGCGACGAGGAAGTCGCCTGTCGTGGCGGCGATGTTGTGGATGTGCTCGCCGGCGACGTGGTCGATGAACGTCGTCGTGCCGTCGGGAACTCGCAGACGCCACGCGACGCCTGATTGCTCGAGCGCCTCGGGCGGCAGCGGCGTGGGCGTCGCGGGGCGGCAGGTGCCGGGGTAGCGCAGCTCGTGCTCGTCGCCGTGGGGAGCGGAGAGCGAGGCGGCTTCAATTTCCTTGCGAGTGCAGCGACAGGGATAGACGTCGCCTTGGGCCGCGAGTTGTTCCAACGCGGCGCGATACGGCGCGAGGTCGCTCCGCTGCGTGAACGGGCCGGCGTCCCAGTCGATGCCGAGCCACTGCAGCACGTCGATCGCTTCTTCATTGGCGCCGGCTTTGACGCGCGGGCCGTCGAGATCTTCGACGCGGAGGACGATCTCCCAGCCTTGCTGCCGCGCGAGGGCCCAGTTCACCAGGAACGAGCGGGCGTTCCCGAGGTGGAGGGCGCCGGTCGGCGAGGGGGCGAGGCGGGTGCGCGGCATCGCGGGGTTAGCGGCTCACTGTAGTGGGGTGGCACGCTCAGAGGCGGAGCCGATGGGCGTGGAGCGTCTGACGAGGGTTCGCCACGCCCTGCGGCTTCGCCTTAGGGCGTGCCACCCAGGATATGGTTAGCGGTTCAACAGGCTCATTACCACGTCGCCGTCGGTCACCGCGTAGTCGGGCCGCGGCTTGTCGGCGGGGAAAACCAGCAGTTCCTCGCGCGGATGAACGATGACGAACGATTCGTCGATCGCTCCCTTGTCGTTCTGAATCTTCGCGAGGTCGAGCTTCAAGTGCTTCGCCATGAAGGGATACATCGCGGCCCGCTTCGACGGGCCGTAATCGTGACCTTCGTCGGCGAAGTGGGCGTTCTCGACGTTGCGTGGCGCGCCGGTGAGTTGGTAGATGCGCTGCAGGTGGGGGAACTCGACTTGGGGATTCTGCTTCGTCCAGTCCCGACCGTCGGAAACGAGCAGCAGCGGCTTGGGCGCCATGCAGCCGGCGATTTCGACGTTGTTGGTTTCGTGATCGGGGCCTTTGTGGATCGGCAGGCCGCTTTCGCAAATGCAGCCGCCGTAGAAGTTGGCCGAGACCATCACCACCGGCACGGCGACGGCGACGCGCGGGTCGACGGCGCCCAGGACGAACGTTTGCGTGCCGCCGCCTGATTCGCCGGTGACGCCGATGCGCTCAGGGTCGACCAGGCCGAGCGAGAGGAGGAAGTCGATCGCCCGCATGCTGTTGTAGGTTTGCAGGCGGAGCGTTTCGCTGTGGTGATGGTCGACGGGAATCGATTCGCCGTAGCCGGCCATGTCGTAGGCGAAGACGGCGGCGCCCATCCGCGCGAGTGCGGCCGAGCGCTTTTGCGTTTGCTCGATCAAGCGGTTATCGGCCATGTGGCCATGGGGGCAAAGGATTCCGGGGATGGGGCCTTTCGCGTCGGTTGGGAGGTAGAGATTGCCGGTGACCCAGAACCCGGGGAGGCTTTCGAAGGCGACGTTCTCGACGGTGTAGCCGTCGTGCTGACGCTTTGAGTGGCGGATTGGCTTGAGGTCGCACGCCGTGGGCAGACGTTCGAGATTCATGCCGCGGAGCATGCCGGCGCGAATATTTTTGGCGCGGGCCTGCCACTGGTCGCCGGTATCGTACTGCTTGGCGAACTCGGCGAGCTTCGCGGCGGCTTCGGCTTCGGTGTAGCAGTCGCCGCGGAAGAGGGTTTGGATTTCGGCTTGGGCGGCGAGCGGCAAGAGCAAGAAGGCGATGCAGAGAAGGATTCGCATGATGGTTGCTTTCAAGAAAAGTTCATTTTGAACCGCCAAGGACGCCAAGGAAATGCGGAGGAATTGAACCACGACGACACAACGGACACGACGAAGAAGCCAGCGATTGAGAAATGAAACCGCCGATAAACGCGGATGAACGCAGACAATTCTTATTGGCGTTCATCTGCGTTTATCGGCGGTTCCATCTTCTCAGTGATTCCTTACGTCGTGTCCGTTGTGCCGTCGTGGTTCTTTTCTTGGAACCGAGCGGCTGATGGGATCAGGCGCCGACCGTGACGCGGGGCGCCGTTCGTTCGGCGTCGCTGGCCACCTCGAAATAGCTCCCGCGTTCCACGCTAAACATACCGGCGATCAGGTTGCTGGGAAACGTATCGCAGAGCTGATTCAGCTCGCGGACGTTGGCGTTGAAGAACCGCCGGGCCGCAGCGAGGCGGTCTTCGGTAAGGGCGAGCTCCTGCTGCAGAGCCAGAAAGTGTGCGTCCGCCTTGAGTTGCGGATAATTCTCGACGACGGCGAAGAGTTGCTTGAGGCCGATGGCCAGCGCCGTTTCGTCAACCGCCTGCTCGGCGGCCGCGCCGTGGTTGGCGGCGGCCGTGTTGCGGAGTTTGACGACTTGCTCCAGGACGCCACGTTCGTGCGCGGCGTAACCTTTCACTGTGGCGACGAGGTTCGGGATGAGGTCGTAACGCCGCTTGAGCTCGACGTCGATGTCGGCCCAACTTTCGCGCATATGCTGGCGGACGCTCATCAGGCGGTTGAAGGTGGCGATCAGCCAAATGAGCAGAAGCAGCGCGACGCCGCCGATGGGGATCAGGATGATGGCGGCGTCGTTCATGGGGCAGTTAAGTAAAACGCGGTGCTGTTATCAACAAATGCTTTCAACACAGAGAACGCACAGGACACAGAGAAGACCTAAAAGCCGCAATTCTATCTTCTCCGTGCTCTCTGTGTCCTTTGTGTTTAAGTCTTTTTTGAATTGCAGTTAGTTCAATGGTTGATATTGAGTTCACCACTGAAGGATGAACGGCAAGACCGGTGTCATTGGAGTCGGCTGGCCAAGTCGGCGGTGACGTGTCTCGGCCAGTGCTCGAAGAACTCGACGGTCCACTGGATCGTTGCGGCGAACTCTTCAGGTTTCAAGACGCTGCCATGATACAGGCAGCAGACGCCGCCCTGAAAGTCGACTGTCGGCGGGGTGGTCGCGAGCATGAACTCCATCATCTGCGGCGAGATGACGTCGTACGCGAATCGCTTGTCGTTGCTCTTGACGATGAACTTACGGCTGAACTCGACCGATTCGAAATCGATGTCGTCGAAGCCGATCGCGCTGGCGATGCGGTCGAAGAAGCCTTCCTTGCGAATGAAGAGATCGGGAGCTCCGAGGAAGAGACTTTCGACAATGACGTAGCTGAGCAAGTGGGTGTGCGTGTTCGTCGTTGTTCGTCCCTCGCTATCGGTCGACGTCGTGGTGGTTTGGTAGTGAAAGTCGCCATATTGCAGCGGCCAGTCGCGATCCGCGATTTTCAGGCTGCCGCGGGTGGTGTTGTAGGCGTAACGGGACTCGCCCGCCGTGAAGATTGAGAACTGCTTGTAGCGTGAGTCGTGGTCATAGTCGCTCGACGGATCGAAACGCCAGCCATGCTTGGCGGCAAGTTCGCTAAGTGCGAGGCGTCGGGCTTGCTGCTGCTTGTACGAATAGATCGCGCCGCCGATGAGTAACGCGGCAAAGGCGCCGAAGATCAGGATGACAAAGAGTGAGTCCATCGTTTCTAGCGTTGGGTCGGGAGCTCAGCGGTCGTTATCGTAAACGCTAATTCGTCCGGCGACGAGGAATCTTGCCCCAGCGGCGATGGCCGGTTCGGGCGGCTTGGCGTATTCTTTGGGAGCCTCGCCCTCCCCTGACGATGCCGCTGACTTTCGGCAGCCAAGTGTAGCTCACGCCTTATGTCGACCACCTCCCCTACCTCAACCGTTGCAGCGGCTCGCGCCGATTCCGCGGTCCAGGCGGCCCGGGGGATGCGAGCGGCGCTGATGGCGATGGGGGTGAGCGGCGTGCTGGGCGCCGTGAAAGTGATCGCCGGCGTGGCGGGGCACAGCTACGCGCTCATTGCCGACGGCGTGGAGTCGCTGCTCGACATCGTTAGCTCGATCGCCGTGTGGGGAAGCCTCAAGGTTGCGGCCGCCGATCCGAATCACCGCTTTCCTTACGGCTACGGCAAGGCGGAACCGCTTGCCGGGCTGGTGATCGCTGCGGGACTCGTCGTCGTCGCCGGCGTGCTGGCGGTGCAGAGCATTCATGAGATTCGCAAGCCGCATCAGGCGCCCGAGGTATTTACGCTGATCGTGCTGGTGGTCGTCGTTGCGGTGAAGGAACTGCTGTTCCGTTGGCTGGTGCAGACTGGTCGCGAGATTGAAAGTCGCGCGATGGAGAGCGACGCCTGGCATCATCGCAGCGACGCGCTCACCTCGATTGCCGCGTTCATTGGCATCTCGATCGCGCTCTGGGGCGGCAAGGGCTACGAGTCGGCCGACGATTGGGCGGCGCTCGCCGCGTGTGGACTGATCGCTTACAACGGCGTGCGGTTATTTCGGGACGCGCTGCGAGAGATTCTTGACGCGGCGCCGCACGGCGAGACGCTTGAGCGAATTCGCGCCGTTGCCGCCGCCGTGCCCGGGGTGACGGGGATCGACGATTGCCGGGCCCGAAAGAGCGGGCTCGGGTGGTTGGTCGACATTCATGTCGAGGTCGACGGCGACATGCCGGTGCGCGAGGGGCATCGGATTGCGCATGAGGTGAAGGATGCGCTGCTGACGAGCGAGGCGAGCGTGCTCGATGCGCTGGTGCATATTGAGCCGAGCGGACATGGACCGTGCGACGTGTGATGAATCAATTGAACCACGACGGCACGACGAGAAGACAAGTAGGAATTTTAGAGTTAGTCGACGCTGCGGATGATCGCCATCAATCCTTCTGTATTCGTCGTGTTCTTCGTGTCGTCGTGGTAAGTAATCAGCCTTCGCGGTTCGCGACGCAGGTGGCGACGATGCGGATGTGTTCGTAAGGGACATCGCCGCCGAGGTGGTCGAAGATCGGTTTGAGGCCGACCAGGCCGACTTCGGCGATGGCGAGCTCGATCCGCTTGACGAGTTCGTCTTCGACCCACGGGCTGGGGTCTTGGATTTGCTCATAACGCAGGTATTCGCTGAGATAGCCGGCGACCGTGGAGCGGGCGCGGCCCATCGATTCCATCACTTCTTCGATCGACGCGCCGCGACGGAAGTGGCCGAACGACGCGGTGGTCGCGGCGTTCGGCCCGGCGCGCCCTTCGGCGTCGTCGATGCGCGTGCGGCGCGGCGGCGTTGATTCGGAGCCTGTCTCGGCCACGTCGACCGGGACGCCGCGGTCGGAGTAATAATCTGTGATCGCGGTGACGAACGCGTCGCCGTAATCGTCCCGCTTGCGTTCGCCGACGCCGCGGACTTCGAGGAAGGCCTCCAGCGTGCTGGGCCGACGGCGGGCCATGTCGCGCAAGGCGGCGTCGCCGAAGACGACGTAGGGCGGCACGCCATGCTCGTTGGCAAGCGTCGTGCGGAGCTTGCGCAGTTCTTCGAACAGGCCGCGATCGACCCCTTCCCAGTTGTCGGTCGATTTGCCGCCGCGCGCTTTGCTTTCGCGCCCGACGGGCGCGGGCTTCGTGAGTTGCGGCGTCCCCTGCCCTTTGAGCAATGCTCGTCCCGTTTCGGTCAGTTCGAGCGTGCCATATTCGCCCGCCTTGCGGAGGTAGGCTTGGCCAACGAGTTGCTCGACCCATTCGCGGATCGCCGAGTGGCGATGCTCGCTCAGCAGGCCGTAGGTGCTCAGGCTGTCGTGGCCGAGCTCGCGAATGCGCGACTCGTTGGAACCGGCGAGGACCTTCGAGGTGTAATCGGCGCCGAAGCGTTGGTCGAGGCGAATGACGCACGAGAGGATCTTTTGGGCGAGGACGACCGGTTCGTCGACGAGGTTGAGCTCGCCGAGGCAGACGTCGCAGGCGCCGCAGTTGTCGTTGTCGAGTTCCTGGCCGAAGTAGTTGACGATCGCGCGGTGGCGGCAGGTGACGCCGCCGCAGAAGCGTTCCATGGCGGCGAGCGACTGGAGCGCGGCGGCGTCGGCGCCATTCTCGCCCTTCTCCATGAGCCCGCGCCAGACGATCGCATCACGACCGCTGTAGAGCAGCAAGCAATCGGCCTCGAGGCCGTCGCGACCGGCGCGACCGCTCTCTTGGACGTAATGCTCCAGCGACTTCGGCATCCCGGCGTGGATGACATAGCGGACGTTCGACTTGTCGATTCCCATGCCGAACGCCACGGTCGCGACGACGATGTCGGCTTTCTCGTCGAGAAACGCATCCTGGTTGCGATGGCGCTGGTCATCGCTCAGGCCGGCATGATACGGGAGCGCGCGGTAGCCAAGGGCTCGCAGCGCCTCGGCTGTCTTGTCGACTTCCTTGCGACTGATGCAGTAGACGATGCCGGCTTCGCCTTTGCGCTGCTCAACGAGTTGGCAGACATCGGCGAAGCGATTAGCGGGCCGGCGGATGCGGAAGATCAGGTTCGGCCGATCGAACGAACCGATGAGCATCTGCGGCTGGTGGAGGCCCAGCTGATCCGCAATGTCGCGCTGCACCCGTTCGGACGCCGTCGCCGTGTAGGCGTGGACGCTTACCCCTGGAAAGTGTGCCTTCAGAATTTTCAGCCCGCGGTATTCGGGGCGGAAGTCGTGCCCCCATTGGCTGATGCAGTGGGCTTCGTCGATTGCGATGAGCGAGAGCGGCGTTTGCTTGAAGAACTCCAGGGTCCGCTCGGCGAGGAGCCGTTCCGGGGCGACGTAGACGAGCTTGAGCTCGCCGCGGCGGATCTGCTCGGCGACGTCGCGACGTTCGCCGGGGGTGAGGGTGCTGTTGATCGCCGCCGCCGGGACGCCGCAGGCCTGAAGGGCGTCGACCTGGTCCTTCATCAGCGAGATGAGGGGCGAGACGACCAGGGCGAGTCCCTCGCGGCAGACGGCCGGGGCCTGATAACACAAGCTTTTGCCGCCGCCGGTCGGCAGCACGACGACCGAGTCTTGCCGGGCCATGGTGGCGCCCATTGCCTCGGCCTGCAGCGGCAGGAAGGAATCGTAACCCCAGTAGCGGCGCAGGGCCTCCAGGAGTTGGGCTTCGACATGGGGGGGAGAGGCGACCTGGCTCGACATGGGAGGGAATTTTAGCCAACGGGCGGGACCGGTGGGGGATTTTTTATGGTTGGGCGATAGGATGTGCCGGTTTTAGCGACAATCACCCGCCGTTTTCGGTCTGCCAAATGGTCGCGATGCTGGCGGCGACCGTTCATAATGGAAGGGCGCCGCACCTCAAGCCTCCGGAACAGCTGCCCCGATGCGTCCCCTATCCACTCGTCTCCTGCTCGCGGCAATGCTAGCAATCGTCGGCTTGCCGCGCTCGGTCGCCTTCGATCTGCAGTTCTCGATCTCCGATCCAGGAGGACAATTCAACGCGAACGAGTTGAACATCCTCAACGCCGCGCTCGTGCGCGTCGAACGGGTGTGGGAGACCGTGATCACCGGCTACCAGCCGAACATCAGCGTCGGCGCGATTCCGATCAACATTCAACCCACGACCGCAGGGCTGGCGGCGGCGAACTACTCGGGCACGACTTCTCAAGGCGGGTTCCTGCTGGCGACGCAAGGCTTCGTCAACATCAACGTCAACGAGATTGAGAACTTCGCCAACTGGCAAGGCGTCGGAGCCAATGGCCGGAACTACATCGATGAACTGCTGGCGCACGAAGTGGGCCATGTGCTGGGCGTCGGCACGCTGTGGGTCGCCAACGGCGTCTACTCCACCAATACGTTCCACTACACCGGCCCTCACGGTCTGGCGGCCTATCAGGCTGAATTCAATCAGGCGGCAGCGTTTGTCCCGGTGGAGAACGCCGGCAACCCCGGCACGCCGAACGCCCACTGGGATCAACTGATGCGCAGCAGTCCGCAGGAGGGAAATCCAAGCGATCCTTGGAGCCTTGACCCGCGCGTCGGCGTCGTCGACCAGTATGGGCGCGATCGCGGGCTCGAGCTGATGACGGGCGCCATCGATCCCGACTACGGCGAGCCGTTCCTGTCGCGATTCACCGTGGAGTCGATGCGCGACATGGGCTACACGGTCGCGAAGTTCGAGGACTTCAACGGCGACGGCGCGGTCGATCTGCTCGACCGCAATATCCTGCTCGCAAACATGGGCGCCACGGGGCTGGAGATCGACAGCATTTCGTTCGGCGACGCCAATCGCGACCGGATGATTACCGCGGCGGATTTGGCGCTGTGGCAAACTGCTGCGGGCGTGCCGGAACCGGGGACGCTGGCGTTGGCGATATGCGCCATGTTGGGCATGGGGCTCCGCCGGCGGGCGGCGATTGGCTAGACGCGTTTGCGCTAGCGTCATTGGATCTAACAAACGTCCAAGAATTCCCTCACGGTACATCGTCGTGCGTCAGCCGCTCGCCATCGTTCTGACGCTGGTTGCGCTGACGTGGCTTGGCGGATTGCCGCGCGCCGGGGCGTTTGATTTGCAGTTCTCCATCGGGAACCCCGGCAATCAATTCGACGCCAACGAACTGAACATCCTCACCGCCGCCCTGCTGCGCGTCGAACGGATGTGGGAGACGGTGCTCACCGGCTACCAGCCGAACACCAGCGTCCCGAGCGTGCCAATAGAGATTCGCCCGACCACGGGCGGGTTGGCTGCCGCCAACTTTCTCACGACGAGCGTTCAAGGCGGATTCACGCTGGCGACAAGCGGCTTCGTTGATATCAATGTCAACGAGATCGAGAACTTCGCCAACTGGCAGGGCGTCGGCGCCAACGGTCGCAATTACATCGACGAGTTGCTCGCGCACGAAGTGGGGCATGTGCTGGGCGTCGGCACGCTCTGGATCAGCAACGGCGATTATGTGAGCAATACGTTCCAATACACCGGCGTTTATGGGACCGCGGCCTATCAGGCCGAGTTCAATCAGGCGACGCCGTTCATTCCGGTGGAGAACGCCGGCAACCCCGGCACGCAGAACGCCCACTGGGACCAGCTGATGCGCAGCAGTGTGCAGGAAGGAAATCCGAACGATCCGTTTAGCCTGTCGCCGCTCGTGGGAGTCACCGATCAGTATGGTCGCGATCGCGGTCTCGAACTGATGACCGGCGCCATCGACCCCGACTATGGCGAACCGTTTATCTCGCGATTTACGGTGCAGTCGATGCGCGACATGGGCTACACGGTCGCCGAGTTTGAAGATTTTAATGGCGACGGCCTGGTCGATGCCGCCGACCTCAACATTCTCAAAGCCAACTACGGGGCGACTGGGCTAGAGATCGACAGCATGGCGTTTGGCGACGCGAATCGCGATCGGCGCGTGGACGGCGCCGATTTTCTGCTGTGGCAGCGGGCGTTCGTGGCGGGCGGGGGAGCGTTGAGCGTGCCGGAGCCTGGAGCGGCGTTGCTCACGTTGGCGGGGATGGCGATCCTATCGCGGGCGCGACGCAGATCGCGCTAGACCGAAGAGTCTACTGGCAGCAGTGAATGCAGGTATTCGGGGGCGAAGTCCGCGCCGTTCTCCCAAGCGACGGTGTTTCCTTCCAATCGAAATTGTCGAAAGTAGTCGACATTTTGAAGCGGAATGAAGATAGGGCCCGTCAACACGTCCGCGAGGTCGACTTCACCGTGAGCTCCGTCATTGAACCAAAGGCGAATGCGGTGATCAGTGACATGTTCGGCTTTGACGACGTGTAACACGGCTAATTTTCCAAAGGAGCGATGGGGAGCAGGGGTAGTTCCTGGCGAGCTCTTTGCCAGTTTGTTGCGAGCTCATCTCGACGTAGCTCATGCCAATCAAGAACAGCGGAGAGTGACCTTCTTGGGAACTTCCCTTCGACCAACCCGCTGTCAATTTCCATCGTGATTTCATGCTCGCCATACTGTGCATGAAAATGAGGCGGCTCGTGATCGCGATAATACATGCGAATCACGATTCCCAAAAAACGACAGATTTCGGGCATCGCTCAATTATACCTCTTTACTTGCGAGAACCGGCATGAAATTCTCGGCCGTTACGCCATCTCCGCCCGCGGCTCGTCCGCCCGCCGGCCGAGGTTGCCGTAGCGGTGGTAGACGTGCGAGAGGCTTTGCTCCTGGAGGTACCAGAGGAGCTCGACGCGGCCGTGAGCGAGGACGGGGGCGTCGGCGACGTAGACGTATGATTCGGTCGCCGCCGTGCGGATGGCGTCGGGGACGCGCGAGCGATCGGCGTAGCGCAGGCGGCCGACGCTGCCGGCGCGGAGGGCGTCGGCGAGTTGTTCGTCGGTTTCTTCGATGAACTCGATGGCGCCGGCCCAGCTGTCGGTCAGCGCGTCGAGAAGTTCCACGGCATGACGCGGGCTTTCGGGGAGGGACGGCGGTTCGCTCACGACGACGCGGCAACCGGCGGCGCGCGCGGCGGCGGCGCGGGCGAAGATTTCCCACGGCGTATCTTCGGCGGCGACGCGGAGCCGCATGCTCGGCACGGCGAGGTAGCGACGGAGATTGTCTTCGCCGATGAGGCGGAAGTGGTCGTGCGTGGGCTCGAACTCGTCGAGCATCCAATCGAGATAGCTTTCCATCGCGACTTTGAGTCGCGTTACGTCGGTTGGCGCGAAGAGACGGGGCGTGCGCTCGAAGTCGGCGAGCGCGTTGCGCAGCGAGTGGAGTTGCTGGCGTCGTTCGGCGACCGATTCGTGCGGGAGGACGAGCGACGCTGGTGGGAAGGTGATGTCGAGTTGTTCGGGCGAATCCATGTAGCCCGCGGCTCCGCCGGGGGGTTGCGCGACGTTGGGGTTAACACGCTCGCGCGTGGAGGCCGACCCCCGGGCGGAGCCCGGGGCTGCAGTGGCGTCTGCGAACTCCATCAATGGCGCGACGTAATTCGGGCCGCCGGCTTTGATGCCGGGGCCGAAGGCGCTTTTACCCATGCCGCCAAAGGGTTGTCGCAGCACGATGGCGCCGGTCGTAGGGCGATTGATGTAGAGGTTGCCCGCGCGGATCCCCTCCTGCCAGATGCGGTGCTCGCGATCGTCAAGGCTTTCGAGGCCCGAGGTGAGGCCGTAGCCGGTGGCGTTCACCAGGTCGATCGCGGCGTGGAGGTTCTTCGCGCACATCACGCCGAGCACGGGGCCGAAGAACTCGGTGAGGTGGGTGACGCTGCCCGGCTGCACGCCCCACTTCACGCCGGGGCTCACGAGCGAGGCGTTGCCGTCGACGTGGAGCCGCGGCATCACGGCCCACGATTCGTCTTCCTCGAGTTCCTTGAGCGCTTGTTCCAAATCCCCGCTCGGCGGGCGGATGAGCGGGCCCATCTTCGAGTGAAGCTCCCACGCCGAACCGACACGGAGACTTTCGACGGCGTCGCAGAGCGTGGCGCGGAATTTGGGGTCTTCGTAGACCTCCTCTTCTAGGATGAGCAGCGACGTCGCCGAGCACTTCTGTCCGCTGTGACTGAAGGCCGAATGGAGGACGTTCTTGATCGCCAGATCGCGGTCGGAGAGGGCGGTGACGATCGTGGCGTTCTTGCCGCCGGTTTCGGCCAGGAGGTTGATCGTCGGCTTGCGGTGAAGCATGTCGAGGGCCGCGGCGGTGCCGCCGGTGAGGATCACGGCGTCGACGGCGTCGTGGCTCACAAGCTGCTGGCCGACGGTGGCGCCGCTGCAGGGCACGAACTGCAGCGCCGTGAGCGGCACGCCGGCGGCCCAGAAACATTCGCAGAGGGCGTGGGCGATGAGGACCGCGTCGGAGGCGGGCTTCAAGATCACCGTGTTCCCCGCGGCAAGACCGGCCGCGATGCCGCCGCAGGGAATGGCCAGCGGAAAATTCCAGGGCGAGACGACGACGACCACTCCCTTGCCGCGAGCGGCGAGGCCGGGCAGTTCGTGGAAATGCTCGGCAGTGCCGGCGTAGAAGCGGCAGAAGTCGATCGCTTCAGAGATTTCAGGATCGCTTTCGGTGAGAATTTTTCCTCCTTCGGCGAGCATGGCGCCCATCAAGTCGCCCCGGCGGCGGGCAATTTCGTCGGCGACGCGATGCAGAGTGGCGGTGCGTTCGCCTTGCGAGAGGCTGCGCCATCCGGAGGGATCGTCGGCGGCACAGCGGACGGCGCGATCGGCGTCCACCGTCGTTGCTTGGCGGTAGCGGGCGACGACGGTGTTGGGGCGTGAGGGATCGAGCGATTGGCGGACTTCGCGATCGTCGTAGTTTTCTTCGCCAGCGATCACGAGGGGGACTTGGGCGGCGTGGTCGCCGTGGCGGGGGAGCCAGCGGGCGATGATCTCGGCGCCCCAGTCGCTGTTGGCGGGGAGGGACCAGTCGGTGTCGGGGGCGTTGGTGAAGTCTGGTGGACGCGCCGGGGGCGGGGACGCCCCGGCTCGCGCCAGAATTTTTACTGACTCCTGTTCCCTGACTCCTGACTCCTTGTTGCGGTCCTGCGTGCGCCGCGGCGCATCGCTCAGCTCTTCCATCGCCGCGAAGCTCGCAACGAAGCCCTGCTCCAGCCGGTTCCAGGTGGCGCCGCCGACTTCTAGGTTGAACGCGTAGCGCAGGAAGTTGTCGGGCCCCGTGTTCTCGTCGAGCCGGCGGACGAGGTAGCCGATCGCGTTGATAAAGTCTTCCTGCTTGCAGGCAGGGGCGTAGAGGAGCAGGCTTTCAGCGAGTTCGAACAACGCGCGGCGCTGGTGGTTCGCCATTCCTTCGAGCATCTCGAACTGCACATGATCGAGTCGGCCCGACTGCGCCGCCAGCACTAACCCGTACGCGAGCGAGAAGAGGTTGTGCGACGCCACGCCGAGTCGCACTGCGGCAAGATTCTCCGGCTGCATGCCAAAGCGGAGCATGCGGTGATAGTTGGCGTCGGTGTGGAGCTTGTCGCTGAATGTTGCCAGCGGCCAGCCGCGGAGGCTGGCTTCGACGCGCTCCATTTCCATGTTGGCGCCCTTCACGACGCGAATGGTCACCGGCGCCCCCCCCTGCTCTACGCGCCGACGGGCCCACTCGGTGATCCGGCGTTGCGTCGCGAACGAGTCGGGAATGTACGCCTGCAGCGCGATGCCGCCTTGCAGCTTTTCGAAGCCGGGGCGATCGAGGGTGCGCATGAAGACTTCGGCGGTGATCTCCTTGTCGCGGTACTCCTCCATGTCGAGGTACACGAACTTCGGCACGAGCTTGCCGTCGTGGCGGCGGAATTTGTATTTCGCCGCGGCGCGGTAGAGCAGCTCCATTCGGTCGCAGAGGACCTCGATCGTATGCTCGCGAGCGAGCCCGGAGATCTGAGAGTAGATCGTCGAGATCTTCACCGACATCACTTCGATGAACGGCTCCTGCAGCGCCTGCAGATACGATTGCAGTCGCGCTTGCGCGTCTTCCTCGCCCAGCAGCGATTCGCCGAGGAAGTTGACGTTCATCCGCAGCCCTTCGTGGCGGCGATTTTCGAGATGCTGCCGCAGCAGGTCTTCCTCGGCCGGCAGCACGACGTTGGCCGTCTCCTGCTGCATCTTTTCCTTCACCAGCGGCATCGCGACTCCTGGCAGGTAGGCCCCGAAAGACTGAAAGCCCTTCAGCAGCGTGCGGTCGAATGCGCCGAAGAACCGCGGCACTCCTTGCACGTCGAGAATGTGAATCAGCTGGTCGGCCGCCCGCGGCGAGAGGCGGGCCCGAAACGCCTGGTCGGTGATCTCGACCATCGTCGCCTTGTCGGCCGGCGACTGGATCATCCGATCGAGCTCGGCCTGCTGCCGCCGCTCGGCCGAGGTTTGCATCTCGCGGGCGGTTCCCTGCAGCTTGCGGGCGATGAGGATCGCGCGTTGGACGTCGCTGGCCGGCGACGTCGGCGTTGCGGCGGGGACCTCGGCTAGGAGTTCCGCAAGGCGTTGAGACAGGTCGCCGGTAGCTGAGTTCGCCATCCTGATTCTCCTTTGCGGCGGGTCAGATCGTGCCGAAAGGAATTGTATGGCGATGCATGTCAGGCTTTCCAGCCTGAGGGCAGCGCACGACGCCTGCGATGTATACGGCAGCGCCTATCAGGCTGGTAGCCTGCCCTACACCCGTTGCCGCGCGGTGAGGTAGGCCAAGATGCCGCGGATTGAGATCACGCCGACGAGTCGTTCGTTATCGTCGACGAGCGGGATATGGCGAAAGCCGCCGACGTTCATGCGATGGAGGGCGTAGGCGATCTTGTCTCGCGGGCGGAGGGTCGTCGGCGAACTGGTCATCAGCGATCCAACCGGTTTGTCGCGGAGTTTATCGACCTCGACGTTTAACCGCAGCAGTGCGTCGCGTTCGGTGAAGATGCCGAGCAGTCGCTGCTTGTCGTCGACGACGGCGACGCAGCCCATTCGTTCGCTGACCATCCGCCGCAAGACTTCGCCGATCGGGGCCTCGGGGGGAAAGGAAACGGCCGGCCGTGGCTTGAGGATTTCAATCCGGTCGTGGAGTAGGCTCTTCTCGAGAGCCGTCGTGGCCTGCGGCAGGCTCAGGTCGGTGAGAGGCGCCTGGCACTGCTCGCAGTGATCGGAGCCTTCGAGGTTTTCACAGCCGCAGGCGGGGCAGGTGAGCATGGTGAGTTACGAGTCGCGAGTTTCGAGTTTCGAGCGATAACTCACGGGAATGCCGTCGTGAGCCGCGAACCGCGCGCAACGCAAAGCAAGATGCCGATCTCTCCGCATTCGTCTCGCCACTCGTTACTCGCAACTCGCAACTACTCCACTGTCCATGTGTCGCCCGAGTTAAACAGCGCCTCTAAATCTCCCTTGCCCCGTTTCTGAATCGCTTCGTCGATCTGGCCGTTGATGAGCACGTCGTACCGCGGCGCGTCGACCGAGCGGAAGACGCCGATTGGTTCTGGGAAGCCGTCTTCGTACCGCATCCGGCTGAGCAGGTACGCCAGGCTGGGCTCCGGGCTCCGTTCGTCGTGAAACAGCAGGTCATCCTCGGTGATGCCCTTGCCGAGCTCCACCACCTCGGGATTCATGCCGTTGAGACGAATCCCCTTCTCACGCAGCTTGCCGAAGATCAGCGGTTTGCCATGCTGCAGTTCCAGCGTGGTGTCCATCTTCGTGTCGCGGTCTTTGGCGTAGTCCCAGGCGCCGTCGTTGAAGACGTTGCAGTTTTGGTAGACCTCGACGAAGGAGGCGCCGGGATGCTCGGCGGCGCGCTTGAGCACCTCGCCGAGGTGGTTGATGTTCGTATCGATCGAGCGGGCGACGAAGGTCGCTTCGCAACCGATGGCGATCGACAGCGGATGGAGCGGATTGTCGATCGCCCCCATCGGCGTGCTCTTGGTCTTTTGCCCCAGCGGCGACGTCGGGGAGTACTGCCCCTTGGTGAGGCCGTAGATGCGGTTGTTGAACAGCACGATGTTGATGTCGAGATTTCGCCGGATGGCGTGCATCAGGTGGTTGCCGCCGATCGACAGGCCGTCGCCGTCGCCGGTGATCACCCACACCTGCAGGTCGGGGCGAACGCATTTCAGCCCCGTCGCCACCGCCGGCGCGCGGCCGTGGATCGAGTGGACGCCGTAAGTGTTCATGTAGTACGGAAACCGGCTGCTACAGCCGATGCCGCTGATGAAGACGGTTTTCTCGCGCGGCACGCCAAGGGTCGGCAGCACCTTTTTCATCTGGGCGAGAATGGAATAGTCGCCGCACCCCGGACACCAGCGGACGTCTTGGTCGCTGGCGAAGTCGGTCGGTTTCAGGACGGTTAGGGCTGTTTCTATGCTCATGGTTTTTTTGCTTCGAAGAGATGTCTCACGCAAAGGCGCGAAGGCGCAAGAAGAAAGACGCATTTCCCCGCATTTCCTTTGCGCCTTCGCGCCTTTGCGTGAGATTTTTCTTTGAATTCAAGGCACTCATTTGACGCTCAACATTCCGTCGATCTTCTCCACCAATTCGCCGACGCTGAATGGTTTGCCCTGCACTTTGTTGTGGCCGATGCAATCGACGAGGTAGGTCGCTCGGAGCAGCGTGCGAAGTTGGCCGAGGTTCAGTTCGGGGACGAGGACCTGCTGGTAACTCTTCAGGATGTCGCCCAGGTTTTTGGGCAGCGGGTTGAGGTAGCGCAGGTGGCAATGGGCGACGCTGCCGCCGCGCTGCTGCACCTTGTGCACCGCCGTCGCGCAGGCGCCGTAGGTGCCGCCCCAGCTGACGACCAGCAAGTCGCCGCTCTCAGGGCCGTCGACCTCTTGGGGGGGCACGTCGTCCGCAATTAACGCCACTTTCTTGGCCCGCGTGTGAACCATGTGTTCGTGATTGAGCGGGTCGTAGCTGACGTTCCCCGTAACGTCTTGCTTCTCCAACCCGCCAATGCGATGCATGAGTCCCGGAGTGCCAGGGACCGCCCAGGGTCGCGCCAGGCGTTCGTTGCGCTGATACGGCAAGAACGGGTCGCCGTTTTCCGTGCCCGTCGGGTGGGTGATTTCCGTCCGCCGCAGCGCCGACAGTTCGGGAATTCGCCACGGCTCGGAACCGTTGGCGATGTAACCATCGGTCAGCAGGATCACTGGCGTCATGAATCTGGTCGCGATCCGCCACGCCTCCTGCGCCGCGTCGAAGCAGTCGGCCGGGCCGCGGGCGGCGATCACCGGAATTGGGCATTCGCCGTTGCGGCCATACATCGCTTGGAACAAGTCGGCCTGTTCGGTCTTCGTCGGCAATCCCGTCGAGGGCCCGCCGCGCTGGACGCTGATGATCAGCATCGGCAGTTCGGTCATCACGGCGAGACCCATCCCCTCGGCCTTCAGCGCGATGCCAGGACCGCTGGACGCGGTGACCGCCATCTCGCCGGCGAACGCGGCGCCGATCGTCGACGTGATCGCCGCAATCTCGTCCTCCGCTTGAAACGTCAGGACGTCGAAATTCTTGTGGCTCGCCAGTTCGTGAAGAATGTCGCTCGCCGGCGTAATGGGATAGGCGCCCAGGAAGAGCCGCTTCCCCGAAAGCCTGGCCGCGGCGATCAGCCCGTAGGCCAGGGCCGTGTTCCCCATGATGTTGCGGTACTTCCCAGGCGGCAGCTTGGCCGGCGCCACCTGATACTGCGTGTTCATCGCTTCGACCGTCTCGCCGTAGTTGTAGCCGGCGCGGAGGCTAGCGGTGTTCGCCTCGGCGACCTCGGGCCGCTTGCCGAACTTCTGGGCGATGAAGCGCAGCGTCGGTTCGAGTGAGCGATCGTAGAGCCAGAAGACCAGTCCCATCGCAAAAAAGTTGCGGCAAAGGTCGGCCTCTTTTTGCGTCAGCCCGAACCCCTCGACGGCGAGCCGGTTGAGCTTGGTCATCTCAACGGCGTGCATGCTGTAGTGGTCGAGCGAGCCGTCTTCCAGCGGATTAGTCTTGTAGCCCGCCTGCTCCAGTCCTTTTTTGTCGAAGGCGTCTTTGTTGATGATCAACACGCCGCCGTCGCGGAGGTCTTCGAGGTTCGTCACGAGCGCCGCCGGGTTCATCGCCACCAGGGCGTCGACCGTATCGCCGGGGGTGTAGATGTCGTGGCTGGAGAAGTGAACCTGAAATCCCGAGACGCCCGCTTTTGTGCCGCGCGGCGCGCGGATTTCGGCCGGAAAGTCGGGGAACGTGGCGACGTCGTTCCCCGCCAGCGCCGACGTATTGGTGAACTGCGTTCCGGCGAGCTGCATGCCGTCGCCCGAGTCGCCGCAGAAGCGGACGGTCGCGTCGTCGAGCGGCGCGATAGGTTTTACTGGGGTAATCGTAGCCATCGTGAGCTGGTGTCCTGCAATCTTCGTTGGCAGTTGGTAACGGCTCCAGACGAACGTCTTTCATTACTACGATCGGGAAGTTCGCACGGGCCACGAGAGGCCGCCTTCTGCGCTCCCCTTTCGGATTTGTTAGGCTCCCTCCCGGTGCATGTAGCGCTTCCCTGGTTCGGGCGGTAGGGTGTAGATCGCTTGCGGGAAATGTTCGACCAGGTAGTGAACAATTCCTCCCACGGCGACGACGCCCTGAGGCGTCCCCTGTTCGTCGACGATCGGTAAATGGCGCAGACCGCGCTGCGACATCAAGTCGATGGCGGCGCCAACGGTCGCCGTCGCCGGCAAAACGACCGGCGTGCGGGTCATCGAAAGGCGGATGTTCGTGTGATGATCGCCGCCAGCCGCCATCCAGCGCAGCGCGTCGCGTTCCGTGAAAATACCCTCCAGGCGACAGCCGTCGGCGTTATCGCTGCAGATGAGGACGCAGCTTCCCCGTTGGGCCCGCATGAGTTCCAACACCTCGCCGACGGTCGCGTCAATAGCGACCGCGAGCGGTTGGTCTGGATAGGCCTGGGTGACAAGATCAGTGCTGAGGCTGAGAAAACTCACTGCCTAGCCGAGTGCCGTCGGTCGGAAGCACTTCCGCAGCAGGCGCCGCATACCTGCTGTGGTCCGCGCGGCGCAGAACACGCATCGCGAAACCGTCCGTAGCCATCTATGCGTCAGTCTAACGCGGCGACGGTGCAGGTTAAACATGAAAATGGCGCCGAATCTTGACGATCGCTGCGGCGGCGGGGGTGAGTCCGCCCAATTGGCCCCGAATAGCCGGAGGCACGCTTGCCTCCGGGGGCCTCCCGGACCGCGTGGCGGTCCGGCTATTGGGGAGCTGAAGGAAACGACCGTTATCCTTCTCCCGTTACCCCATCAAAGTCAGTCGGCTTATAAAACCGATGGAGGTCAATCCCGCCGCGCTGCTCTTCCTCAACGAGCTTCAAGCGAGCTTCCAGCTGCTCGACCCGCCGCGCCAGCACCGGCAGCAATCGCTCTTCGGGATCGGCGACCGCCGACCGCGGGGCCTCGGGATATCCCAGCTGCCGATGCAGGGCGCCGAAAAGCAGCAGTGGATCTTTCTTGCGATTGGCCCAGGCGATGCGTCCCTCCTGCCGGCCGAACAGCGGCGGGAACCCTTGCGCCGTCGCCTCGGCCACGAGCTCGTTGAATAGCGCCGGACTGCCCTGCTCCGCCGCTTTGCGCTCGTGGTAGAACTCGCTCCGCACGAACAGCAGATCCGCCATGTCGACGATGCCGATCTGCCGGCGGACGGTGAGGATCCAGTTCCGCCAGTGTTCGTCGAACGCCGAATCCTTGGCGATGGCATCGAGCCCGGCGTCGTACCCCATGCGATTGCGGCAGAGGACTTCCAGCTGATAGAGAAACAACCCTTGTCGCGAGGCGCCCTCGGCGCGATACGCGGCCTCGCGTCGCAAAATCTCTAGCCCGACGCGCAGGTCAAATCGCTGACGGTCGTTCTCCGCCTCGGCCATGACGAAGGCTTGAAACGGCGTGAAATAATGGGGAAGTCGCTCCATCGCCGTGGCAAAAGCGCCGAGATGCCGGAGCTCGGCCAGCATGAAGTCGACCGCCATCGGCAGCTTGGTCGTGACGAGGATTTCCTCGCGCAGGCTTTCGAGGATTTCCTGAGCAGGGATATTCTCGCGCATGCGCGCGCCGAGGACCTCAAACAAATGCGCTTGCTCGACGTACTCCTCGCGCGGCAGCGGCGAGACGTCGGAACGCGCTGAGTCGACCTCCATCAGTTGCCTTCCGCCTGGAGATGTTTCGCCAAGAACGCGATCGAACGGTTAATCGCGTCGCGATCCATCGCTGCGGCCGTGTGCCCAAGATGTGGCACAACATACAAATCGGAAACGATTCCCGCCGCCACCAGCGCCGCGCGCATTTGCGTCGGGCTCGCTAGCGGCACGAGCTGATCGTCCTCGGCATGAAAGAAAAACATCGGCGGGTCGTCGGGCGTCACGAACGCCGCGGGCGAAGCGAGCCGATACTGCTCCGGGCATTGAGCAGGCGAGCCGCCGAGGAAGAACGACAATCCGTCGACGTTGCGGGGAATCGGCCGCAGATCGCACGGCGCCCCGCCGCAGGCCACGCATTGAATCCGCGTGCTGGGAACGCTCTTCGGGTCGGCCACCCCTTCGAGGCCGTCCTTCTCATCCGTCGTCCCGAGCAGCGACACCAGGTGGGCGCCCGCGGAGTAGCCGAAGCCGCCGATTCGCTCCGGGTCGATCTTTAGTCGTGCGGCATTGGTGCGCATCCAGCGAATGGCGTCTTTGCAGTCGAGGATTTGCGCTGGGAACTTGTGGGCCGGCGCCAGGCGATAGCTGATGGCGATTGCCGTGAAGCCATGCTGCGCGAGCATCTGGGCCACGCCCGAAAGCTGTCCGCGGCTCCCCATCCGCCACGCCCCGCCGTGGACCACGAGGACTCCCGGGAATGGCCCGTCGCCATCGGGAATGTATACGTCGGCCTTCAGCGGACCATCGTCGCGCTGGGCGTAGATTTCGCCGTAAGTTGCCTTGAATTCGCCGCCGCGCGCTTTGAAGCCGCCGACCAGCACGCTGCCCGAGAGGATCGCGAGGCTCAGTATTCGTCGTCGCGTCACCGCTGCCGCTCCTGTCCAAGTGGAGGCCAAGTTCCGTAGCCTCTATAATATCCCCTGAACCGCAGAAAAGCGGCAACAGCAGTAGCGAGGAAGCTGTCAGCGATCGGCTTTCAGCCAGAAATGCACTTTTGTCCGGCTGACCGCTGAATGCTGACCGCTGATCGCTAGCTCCACCTACGGCAATCGCCTCAGCCGCCGCACCGTTTAACCCAGGCGCCTCCTTTGAGCCACCAATTCTCCACGATCGAGCAAGCCGTCGAAGCCATCCGCCAGGGGCGCGTCATCATCGTCGCCGACGATGAAGACCGCGAAAACGAGGGGGACTTCGTTTGCGCCGCGGAGAAGGTGACCCCCGAAATCGTCAATTTCATGATCACTTACGGGCGGGGGCAGCTCTGCATGCCGATCCTGCCCGACGTGAGCCAGCGGCTCGAACTGGGGGCCATGGTCGAGGCGAACAACAGCCCCCTCGGTACGAACTACACGGTGCCGGTGGATCACCGCACCAGCCGTACGGGCATCACGGCCGGCGAACGGTCGACTACCATTCGCGCCCTGTGCGATCCGACGAGCGTGCCGGCCGACTTCATTCGACCGGGACACTTGTTCCCGCTCGTGGCCAAAGAAGGGGGCGTCCTCCGCCGCGCGGGGCACACCGAAGCCGCCGTCGACCTCACCCGCATGGCCGGGCTGACCCCGGCGGGCGTGCTGTGCGAAATCCTCGACGACGACGGCGATCGCGCCACCCGGCCGAAGCTGCAAGAGCTGGCCAAAAAGTTCGACCTGCCGGTGATTTCAATCGAGCAGCTGATCGCCCATCGCCGGCTGAGCGAGAAGCTCGTCTATCGCACTGCCGAGGCCAAACTGCCGACCAAGTACGGCAACGGCAAGATCATCTCCTACGGCGTGAAATACGAATCGCAGGAGCCGGTCGTTTACGTCATCGGCGATCCCGCGTCGGTCGCGGCGCCGCTGGTGCGGCTGCATTCCTCGTGCTTCACCGGCGACCTGCTCGAATCGCTCCGCTGCGACTGCGGCGACCAGTTGCACATGGCGCTCGACATGATCGGCCGCGAAGGCGCCGGCGTGCTGGTCTACTTGCCGCAAGAAGGCCGCGGCATCGGGCTGGTCGAAAAGATCAAAGCCTACGCCCTGCAAGATCAGGGGATGGACACTGTCGAAGCGAACATCGCCCTAGGGTACATGGCCGACCCGCGCGACTACGGCGTCGGCATTCAGCTGCTGAAGGATCTCGGCCTCCGCAAAGTTCGGCTCCTGACGAACAACCCCAAGAAGACCGACGCCTTCATCTACGGCGGCTTCGATTTGGAGGTGGTCGATCAGGTGCCGATCGTGGGGCCGATTCACGAGCACAATGCCGCGTACATGGCGACGAAGCGGGAGAAGATGGGGCATAAGTTGCCGTAGCGACGACGTGGGGTCATTTGCACCAAGGAAACGACTTGCCAGGCTTGCTCGTTATCGAAGTCACATGCTATTTCGCTTCCACGCCAACATCTTTGCCCTCCCGCCGCAGGACTCCAACGGCGGGCGCATTACGCTGCGCGGCGTTGAACTCCATACGCTGCGCTCGCAAACCTTCGACGCCTTCTTCTCCGTCGCCTTCGAAGAGGCTTACGACGCCCTCGCTCAACTTCCGCGCATCGACATTGAACCCGACGGCTTCTTCGTCATTTCGGGCGATCTCGACGGCAGGCGCTGGCAACTCAACGGCCATCTTTACGACTTCGGCGATCGACTCCACCGCGTCGAGCTCCACGGAGATTGCCCGCCGGAGTCGCTCGACGCGATCCTCGCCTGCATCGGCTGGCCGCAAACGCCGCTGGCGTTCGAGTTGGTAATGGAGGGCGTGGCCCTCGATGAGGCCGCCTTCCGCCAGTTCGCCGCGGCGAAGCCTACCAGTTGAGGCCGATGCCCGGAGTGACGCCCGCGAAGTTGACGCGACCGACTTGCGAGACGTCCCACGATTGGACCTCGAACGCGCATTGAACGAACGCGTCGGCGGCTCGGAACTTGCGGCGGTATTCCACGCCCAGGGCCGCTTCGCTGAGCACCATGTTAGCGTCCCCTTCAGTCAGCCCGCTGCTATGCGGCTGCTCCCATTGGCCGATCAAGTAGGCGACGCGCCCCCGGCCGAAGACCGACCAGACGTGAATTGGCGTCTCATAGAATCGATGCGAACCCTCGGCGAGCAGCCCGAGCCCGCCGCCGCGATTTCGAATCACTGCTCCGCCATTGTAGGTGGTAGTGACGACGCCGTTGTTGTATTGGGTAGATGAAGACTGAATGTTCGATAACGAGGAAGCTGGCGGATAGTAATAGGCGTAGTCGTCAAAGTCGTAACCGACTATCAATTGGTCTGGCTCCCTCCCAGGGTCTTCGAGATCGTAACCGTCGCCATAAAAAAAGCCGTAGGGGTAATAGTAGGACGTTTGCGTCGCCGTATATCGCTCCCGCAACGTCAATTCAGCCGCAGTCACGCTGGCGCCGAAGGCAAAGTATCCGGTGCGATGTTCGACCCGCTTGTAAAAGTCGAGATCAAACCGATTCCCGCTGAAATTGATCTGATGCGACGTGACCGCCAACGGGCCGTAGTAGAACGACTGAACCCCCGGTTGTTCGACGTCGACGGCGCTATCGAATCCCCAACCCCGTCCGCGGATGCCGAAGCCTTGATCGCTCTCCCAACCCAGCGAGATACGCGGCCCGAGGATAGGGTGCTCGTTCGCCGTCTCCAGCGTCGTCGTGCTGTAACTTGGCATGAGCACGGTTAGTTCCGTCAACAACGACCAGCCCCCGCGCCGTCGCGCGTTCGGTTCCACAAGCGCCGCTAGGCCGACTTCGTCGCCGCAAGCCACCGCATCGCCGTCGGCGAATTCTGGTTCCACCGCTTCGCTCGCGGGCGCCGCTTCCGCCCACTGGGCAGCCTGGAGAAAAGGGTCGACCGTGGCTGGCTCCTCGGCTCGCGCGAGCTCGAGGCCGCCAGCGGCAACGCCCAGGAGAACCCCGAAGATGAGCAGGCCAATCCGCATCAACAACGCTCTGGCGATGAAAGGAACGTAGGGAATCAAGCACGCTTAACCGGCGAAACGAATGCTTCTTGAGCGCGCCGACGCTACCACTCCAACCCGATTCCGTTCGTCACGCCGGCGAAGTTAATCCGATCGGCGATTGAGACGTTCCATGTCTGCACCTCGAACGAGCATTGCGCGACGAGGTCGGCTCGACGTAGCTTAAGTCGATATTCCAGCCCCAGCGCCGCTTCGCCAAGCAGCATGTTGCCGTCGCCCTCAGTTAACGCGCTAGAGTAGGGTAGTTCCCATTGGCCAATAAGGTAGGCGACTCGCCCGCGGCTGAAGATTGACCACTCATGGAGCGAGGTTTCGTAGAAGCGATGCGATCCCTCGACCAGCAACCCCAGCCCGCCCCCGCGATTGCGTACGACGCCCTCTCCCTGATAGGTCGTCGTATAGTGAACAGGATAGCTATAGCTGTAGGGAAAGTTGTAGATGGTTTGGTAGTAGTAACCGTTCTGCGTCGCCGTGTAATTCTCGCGCAACGTCAGTTGGGCAGCAGTCAGGCTGGCGCCGATCGCTAAATATCCCGTTGAGTGTTCGAATCGTTTGTACAAATCGAGATCGAACCGGCCACCTCGGAAATTGATCTCGTGCGAGGTCACTTGGAGGGGAGAGGCATAGTCGTAGTAATAGTAGTAGGACGCAGCCGGAATGGGCGACCCTTCAGCGTTCACAGCGGTGTCGAAGCCCCAGCCGCGGCCCCTTACGCCAAAGCCCGCTGCGCTTTCCCACCCCAAAGAAACGCGAGGTCCGAAGATCGGTTCGTCGTTGGCGCTCGCAATCGTCGTTGTGCTATAGCTCGGAAAGAGCGTCGTCAGTTCGGTGAGTACGATCCAACGACCGCGTCGACGCGGGTTGAGCTCGATGATCTCTGCCATCTCGACTGCGTCGCCGCAGTACGGCAATTCGTCGTTTACCTCGAAGTCAGGCTCTCCGACGTCGGATTCGTCGACTCGAATCTCCTCCGCCCATTGCGCCGCCTGCAGAAGCGGATCGACTGACGATAGTTCGCGGGCGTACGAAACGGCGCAGCCGATGGCGACCCACGCCATGGCCAAGTCGAAAAGTAAGCGTCGAATTCGCATGCAGCTGACGATCAATGCAGATCGGCTAACAAAAAAAGTCGCTATCAACGTCAGCTTTCTAAGCAACTGGGCGATTGCGGACAACACCATCTGCCGCAATTCTGCTAGCACCTTGCACATGGCCGGAGTTGCGGCGCCTCTCCCCTGCTTGCTACTCTCCGGCGCCCAAAAACGTACGTCTACCTGGCCTTTCAGGAATTCGACCCGATGCGACTCGTCACCGTCACCCCGGCCGGCCGGCGCCCTTATCTCGAAATCCTGGCCAATTACCTGCTCCGCCGGCGCGATCTCATCGATCATCACCAATGGTGGCTCAACACCCGCGTGCCGGATGACGTGGCGTATATCTATCGCCTCGCCGATCGCTATCCCAGCTTTTTCCGCGTCGTCGCCAAGCCCGTTGGGCCGCAGGATCGCATCGGCTACACGATTTGGCGCTACATGAGCGAATGCACCGACGCCGAGACGATCTATTTGCGGCTTGATGACGACATTTGCTACATGGCCGACGACGCGATCCAGCAGATGCGCGACGCTCGGATGGCTCGGCCAGAGCCGCTGCTGATCCTCGGGAATATCGTCAACAATGCGGTTTGCAGCCATTTTCATCAGCGAGCGGGCCTGCTGCCGAACTCTTGGGGAACGGTCGCCAACGACTGCATGGACGCCAACGGCTGGCGGAGCGGCGCGTTCGCTCGCCGCCTCCATCGGCGGTTTCTCAAAGATCTCGCCGCCGGCCGTGAGACGTGGTGGCGGCGGGCTGCCATGCCCGTCGACGGCACGGCCCGATTCTCGATCAACGCCATCTGTTGGCGCGGCGACGACTTTCGCGAGATCCCTGAAACCCGCGGCGGCGAAGTCGACGAGGAACCATTTCTCACCGCCGACATGCCGCGGCGCCTTGGTCGACCGAACGTCATCTGCACCGACGCGTTGTTCGGCCATTATGCGTTTCTTACGCAGCGTCCGTTCCTGGAGCGGACCTCGCCGGAGATTCTCGCCAGCTACCGCCAACTTTCGGAACAAGCGGCGGCGAGCCCACATCTCCCGTTGCTGGAACAAAGTTATTTGAGGGTGCGGCGGGCCGTCGGCGTTTCAGGGTGGTACGCTGAACAGGGCTTCGCGAAGGCAGGTGAGTTGTACCGGACCGGGAAGCAATTCGTTCGCGGCCGGCGGGCGGCCTAGAGCCTGCCGAGCCCGTGGTCGCGACGCGCGCTAACAGAGGTCATCGCGCACTGCGGAGCTTCAAAGCTGCAGCAAGCCAGGATCGCGTCCACGTCGTGCGACCGTCGATGCGGATCCCGCGCAGCCGCGCCGTCCCGCGGCACATCGCCTTATGAATGCGGCGATTGTTGATTCCATGCTTCGCCATCAGTTGGCGGTGCTCTTGATCGGGGTCGACGCCCAGCGCGGCGAGTCGGCGGTGCACCCCGCCCGACTGTAGCGGTCTCGTATGGTTGACGGCCACCTCGTCGATCACGGCGAGGTCCTCGGGGCCGTACATCGACGCCCACAGCCAGTCGATGCCCCATGCCGAGACGTTGGCCGTGAACGTCGGCAACACCCGTGCAAGCGCCTCTCGCGAAAAGAGGGGACACATGATCTCGACGAACTGCGAATAACGGAGCACGTACGCCGGCGCAGCGCGCAGCGCTGCGAAAGAGACGTCGCCTTGGCCGATCGCCGGCTGGCAGATCGCCAGCCGATGCTGGTGCGCCAACTGAAACAGTCGATCGATCTGCGCCGCACTGGCCGCGATGTCGTCATCGGGCATCCAGATGTACTCGTACCGCGCGAGGAGCGGGGCCAGCGATCCCGTTAGCGCTTCGTGGAGCAGGGCGAACTTGATTCCCTTGCGCGCCTGGTAGAAATCGGACTGATCAGCGTACCGCCCCGTTTGATCGCCAAAATAGATCAGCGCGAGATCGAACGAGCGGTCCCCGCCCGTCAGCCAAGCGGCGTGGACCGATTCGTCTCCTACGGCGGCAATGACGAGATTCTTGCGCATCGTTACTCGTTTCGCAGCAGCGTGCCGCGCCGCTAGGCGGCCCGGGAGAGTTGCCGCTTTTGCCCCACTTCTCGCTCGGCGGCGACCATCGCCTGTCCGATCACCTGATGCATGTCGAAGTACTGATACGAGCCCAAACGGCCGCCGATGATCGCCGTCCCTTCGTCGGCTAGCCGACGGTAACGCTGATAGATCTGCACGCTCCGCCAATCCCTTACCGGATAGAAGGGTTCTCGACCTGGCTGATAAGGCTGCGGGTATTCGAACGTCACGACGGTCCGCTCGTTCTCGCGCATCGCGAAATGCTTGTGTTCAACGACCCGCGTGTACGGCACATTGCGGTCGGCGTAGTTGACGATCGCCGCGCCTTGAAAATCGCCGCTGAGCCGCGTCGTGCGGAATCGCAGTGAACGATAGTCGAGTTCCCCGAAGCGGTAATCGAAGAACTCGTCGATTTTTCCAGAATAGACCAGTCGCGGGGCCGCGGCTTCGAGTTCCTCTCGATTGGAGAAGAAGTCGACGCCCGTCTCGACTTCGATGTTCGGATGGTCGAGCATGTTCTCGAACATTCGCGTGTAGCCGTCGATCGGGATGCCCTGATATTTGTCGTCGAAGTAGCTGTCATCCCAATTCAGGCGAATGGGAATGCGCTTGATGATCGACGACGGCAACTCGCTCGGATCGCGGCCCCACTGCTTGGTCGTGTAACCCCGAATGAATAATTCATAGAGCTCACGACCGATCTCGCCGACGATCCAGGACTCCAGCGTGTCGCCGCTCGTCGTCTCGCGGACTGCCGCGAGCCGGCGTTGAGCTTCGAGCGGCGTGGAGACGCCCCACACTTGGTGGAGGGTCATGAGATTGATCGGGAAGGAATAGAGGCGGTTGTGCTGCCGCACGAGACCGCGGTGGCGGTAGTGATTGAATTTTGCGAAGCGATTGACGAAGGCCCACACGTCGGCGTCCTGCGTGTGGAAAATATGGGGTCCGTATCGGTGGACCTCGACGCCGTCGATCTTCTCGCTGAAGCAATTGCCGGCGATATGGTTGCGACAGTCAACGATCAGGGCTCGCCGGCCAGCTTCGGCGATGCACCGGGCGAAGACGCTGCCGTACATGCCGGCGCCGACGACCACGTAATCAAAACCAGCCTTCATGTCGCTCATTACCGCCGCGTTTTCGACAAACTTCTGACCTTCTGACCTTTTGCCGTCGCTCGTCCGCTGGCGGCAGCCAAGACTTTTAGCAACCCGCCGGCCAGCCGTGAAGTCGATTCCGGCGCTGCTAGCGAGACGCCGGTCCGCCTGCTCGGCCATGCGTAAGGGGCTTCTACTGGAGCATGACTGGCGTTTTGCCTCGGATCAGGCTTTCGCAGCCGATTGGAGTTGCCCGCCGGGGTTAAGGATTGTTAACATTCCGGCCCTGCTCGCCGACCGGATTGGGGAATCTCGATAGCGACCTATCCAGGCAATGTTTCGAAGATTGAGGAGCGCCCGCAAGACGCGGCGCGAACGGTGCGACGGCGCGACGTCCCGCTCAAAGGGATAGGCCTTCGTCGGCGGCTCAAGGATGGCTAGATGCGGATCGGAATTTATTCGACGATGGCCGGCATGCCCTGGGGGGGGAGCGAAGAACTCTGGAGTCGCGCCGCTGCCGTCCTGCAGCAGCAAGGGCACCAGATCTGCATTAATTACAAGCGCCGCAAGGAACCGGTCGAACGCCTGGAACTCCTCAAAAGTCACGGGGCCGAAGTTTACCTCCGCCGCGGCATCCGCGTTGGCCGCGCAATTCGCAAGGTCATGAACGCCGTTCACCTGGGACGACATCCCGGGCTCGATTGGATCAAGGCCGCCAAGCCCGATTTTGTCTTACTGTCGGTTGGGTTTCACCTTGATGAGACGTCGATCACGGCGACGCTCCGGGAGCAAAAAATTCCTTACGCCGTGCTGGTGCAGTCGGCCAGTCCGTACCACTGGATCGAAATGAATCGGTTCGCCGTCGAGCGCGCCGCCTATGATGGCGCTATGCGCTGCTTCTTCGTGTCGAAGCAAAACCAAGCCATCGTCGAAACGAATCTCGCGCTCGATCTGGCTGATGCCCAAATCGTCGACAACCCGTTTCAAGTGCCGCTTGACGCGGCGCCGGCGTGGCCCAGCGGAGAGCGGGCGTGGAAGCTCGCCTGCGTCGCCCGCGTTCACTTTCAGTCCAAGGCTCAGGACTTGCTGCTACGCGTGATGCGGCAGCCGAAGTGGCGGACCCGGCCCGTCGAAGTCCACTGCTGGGGCAGCGACGGCGGCAGCATGCAGCAAGCCAAGGAACTGATCTCCCTTCATGGCCAGCAGAAGCAAATCTTCTTGCACGGCTTTACGCAGAACGTCGACGCGATTTGGCGGGACCACCATGCCCTGGTGTTGCCTTCGCGTTTCGAGGGCAACGCCTTGGCGATGATCGAGGCGATGCTGTGCGGGCGCATGCCGATCGTCACCAACGTCGGCCGCGTGGCTGAACTGGTAGACGACAACGAGAATGGATTCGTCGCGGCTGCGGCAACCTTGGAACTGCTGGACGACGCACTCGAGCGGGCCTGGCAGCGCCGACATGAATGGCAAGCTATGGGGGCGCGGGCGGCGCAGACGATTCGCCAGCGCCACAGTCTGCAACCGGCCGAAGACTTCGCCGCAGCGCTGCTCAACGCCGCCACGGAAAAACGCCAGCATCGCGCGCGCGTCGCCGCTTGACGGATCAGCTCCGCCAATCGAACCCGCTAAGCTGCGCCAGCGCCAGGATGAGCGATTGCGTCCCGTCGCGCAGGTGGCCCTGCCCAGCCGCGGCTCGATAGAGCTGTTCCGCTAGCGCAACTCCGGGCAACGCCAGGTTCATCCGCCGCGACTCTTCGAGCACGATTGCCAGATCCTTTAGGAAGTGCTCGACGAAGAACCCGGGCGCAAAGTCGCCGCGCACGATCCGCGGCGCCAGGTTTGACAGCGCCCAGCTTCCTGCTGCGCCGGAAGAGACCGATTCGAGCGCCCGGGTGAGATCGAGCCCAGCTCGATGGGCGTACAGCAAAGCCTCGCAAATGCCGACCATGCCAGCGGCCACGAGCGTCTGGTTCATCATCTTCGTGTGTTGCCCCGCGCCGGGACCGCCTTGCCGAATCCAGGTTTTCCCCATCGCTTGCCAGCAAGGTTCCAGCGCCTGCACGGCGTCTTGATCGCCGCCGATCATAATGGAGAGCGTTCCGCCACGGGCGCCGACGTCGCCCCCCGACACTGGAGCGTCGATCGAGATGACTCCGCGCTCGGCGGCGACGGCCGCAATCTCCTCGGCCAATGCCGGCTGGCTGGTCGTCATGTCAACGAGGATCGCCCCTTCGCGACACGCACCAAGCGCGCCGTCGACGCCCAGGATGACTTCGCGCACATCGTGCGGGTGGCCGACCATCGAGAAGACGACGTCGGCATCGGCGGCAGCATCGCGCGGCGTGGCGGCGACCTTCGCGCCCCGCGCCGCCAGCGGATCGGTCTTCGACCGCGTGCGATTCTGCACGGTCGCCTGGAAACCGGCGTCCATGAGCCGACCGCACATGCTCGAGCCCATCACGCCGACGCCGATCCAGCCGATGCGAGTCGAGTCGGGTGAAATCCGGAAGTGAGTCATGCGGGGAAGTCTCCTGAGTTGGTTGTCTCAGCAGACCTTACCACGCTTCCCGAGCCGCTTCCAAGGGTCCGGCTTGATTCGCCGTTCAACTCGCTGAGCAGAGGAGCGACCTGCCCGTCCGCGCGTCGGCGACCGCTGCGGGCCGTCGCGATGTCGGCCGCGAAACTTCCGGCGTCGCCTGCATGACAGTGGCGACGAGCTCCGCGACCGAGCGAATTCCCAGTTTGGCGAAGATGCTGCGGCGTCGGTTCTCGATCGTGCGGACGCTGACTCCGAGCCGGCTGGCCGTCACCTTGTTCGGCGCACCGTCGACAATTTGCCGCATCACCTCTTGTTCCTGGCAAGTGAGGCTATCGATGCGCTGCCGCATGCTCGCCTGCCGGCGACGGTGGTAACGTCGTTCCGCATCGATCGCCAGCGCCGCTTCAACCGCGCTGCCGAGCGCCTTCGAACCGCACGGCTTGTCGAGCACCGCGATCGCTCCGTTTTGCATCGCCCGCACAATCACGGACGTCTCGGGCCTGCCGGTCATGAGAATCACCGGAATGACGAAATCGCGGCGCTGAAGTTCCAATTGCAGTTCGAGACCGCCCATCCCGGGCAGCCGATCGCTGGCCAGGATGCATCCTGGCGAGTCGTCGTAACGTTCGAGCAGTTCCTCAGCGGAAGTGAACCGTTCGTATTCCAATCCCAGGTCGTGGAGCATCGCGCAAACGAGGTCGAGACCCTGGGCGTCGTCGTCGACGACGTACAGCAGCGGGGCTTCAAACATGTCACAACCTTCGGCGAGAGTTCCGCCTTCGCGGGCGGAACCGATGTGAGGGAGGTTTGCCGCCACCCTGGGGGCGACAAAGCCGCCGTACGATCGCAATCGCGCGTTGCGGCGTGAAACTCTAACCGCGCTCTATCGCGCGGGCTCGAAGAAAATCAGATTTCACTAGTGCCTTTGCTCTACGGATCCTCGACTTCTGTGCGGCGTATGCCGTCGGCTAGTCAAATAGCCCTACGGAACCCCGCACACGGCCTGAAGGAAACACCCTCATCTAGAGAGGGCGTCATCTGGCAGCGGCGGGAGAAACTCCCGCGCTACGAGGAACGGTCAGCGATTGCGGATTACTTGGCCGCGATGCGTTCGTCGGCGTCGAACACATAGTGATCGATGCAAGCCAGGACGCCCATGGCGACGATCGACAGCACGAACGCCGAGGCGGCAATTGCTGACTGGATGAGCAAATCGGTCGACTCCAGTCGGCTCTCATTCATCCATGCGAGTACGCCGTGAACAAAGTAGTAAACGGCCCCCGCAAGAAACACGAGGCCCAAGACCAGCGCGACCCAGGCCGCCAATTCAACTATCCGCTCGAACAGCCAAGCCATGTCCTGCGCCTCGAAGGAGAAGTCTTGTTGCAACGGCGACAGTGTAAACCGTAGGAGCCACGGTTGCTACTAGCAGCGGCGGCGCATCGCCGTAACGGCTAGCCGGACCGCCACGCGGTCCGGGAGACATCGCCAAACGAGCCGCCGGTCCGGAGGGCGTGGCCCTCCGGCTAGTGATTTGCCGTTAGACCGCTTCGACGGGAATCTCGCAGTGAGCGAGCAGGTCGTCCTTGCCTTTGCGGTGGCAAAAATCGCCCAGCGCCTCGCCCGGTTGGCGCTCGTCTCGGTAATACCGAAAGACGCTGGCCAGCCGCGGGACGACCTCTTCCGACGGAACCATGTCCTGGTAAATAAAGTTGAGACGATCGCCCTGGCGCCGCCCGCCCAGGAAGATCGTATATTTCCCCTTCGCCTTGCCAACCAAGCCGATGTCGCTGTTGTAAGGACGAGCGCAACCGTTGGGGCAGCCGGTCATCCGGGTGGTGAAGACTTCGCCCGCCAAGCCCAACTCGGCCAGACTGTGCTCCATCTGGTCGATCATCCCCGGCAGCGCACGTTCGCTTTCGGTAATCGATAGCCCGCACGTCGGCAGCGCGGGGCACGCCATCGACCAGCGCCGGACAGCGCTGGTTTCCTCCGTGGTCGGAACGCCATTGCGGTGGAAGATCTCGGTCAGTCGGCCGCGGTCCGATTCTTTGAGATCGCAGAAAATGATGCCCTGATGCGGAGTGAGCCGCAACGGCGGAGCAATCGTCCGGCAGACTTCGCGGAGCGCCGTTTTCAGCCGGATCGAGCCTTCGTCCTTAATGCGGCCATTCTCGACGTTGAGACCGTAGAACCACTTGCCGTCGCCCTGGGCGTGCCAACCCATGCCGTCGTTTTGGTCGGTGACGACGAATGGCCGCGGCGGCGCGAGCGGGCCGCCGAAGTACTCCTCGACCTTCTCCTTGAAGCGCGGGAGCCCCCAGTTGTGAATCAGGTACTTGAGGCGCGCCACCTTGCGGTCGGATCGATTGCCAAAATCACGCTGAACTTTGATCACCGCCTTCGCGACGTCGATCGCCTGCGCGAGCGGAATGTAGCACATCGGCTGGGCAAGCGCCGGGAAAGTCTTCGCGGCGCTGGGCGTCACGCCGAAGCCGCCGCCGACGAGCATGTTAAATCCGGAGACGTTCCAGTTCTCGGCGATCGCCATCAAGCCGAGGTCTTGCGAATAGAGATCAACGATATTGTCGGTCGGCAGCCCGATGCCGATCTTGAACTTGCGCGGCAGATAGGTCGGGCCGTAGAGCGGTTCGACCTCATCCCCTTCGATCTTGCCGCCGCCGACCAGTTGCCGTTCTCGCGTCGCTTCGTCGATGAGCCAGAGCTCATGGTACGCCCGCGTCCGCGGCCGCATGTGGGTCACCAACTCGTCGGCGAACGCTTGCAACTGGCTATACACCGCATCGCCGTGATAGGGGCAAGGCGAGCACATGATGTTGCGCACCACGTCGCCGCAAGCGGCCAGCGTGGTGAGTTGCACTTCATTGATGCGGTGGATCGTCTGCTGCAGGTTCGACTTCAGAATCCCGTGGTGCTGCAGGCCCTGGCGGGTCGTGATCCGCAGCGTCGTGTTGCCGACCTCGTCGCAGAGATCGATTTCCGCAAGCATCTGCTCGCTGGTCAGCTTGCCGCCAGGAATCGCGGAGCGGACCATGAAGCTATAGGTCTTCCCGCCGTCGCGATCGTCCCGGTCGTCCTGCTGATAGGTGCCGTGATGCTTCAGCAGCTGGATGCTCTCCTTGCCGAAGTGATCGTTGCCGTCGACCAACTCCGCCGGGATCGGCCCCCGCAGATAGTTGCTCTCGATCTTCATCCCCTCGACGGGGCTCAGCTTCTCTTCTTTGGTGGGGGCGTCGCTCATGATCCCGCTTGCTTGCGGCCGGCTCGCCAGCGCGGCGGCCTGCACAAATTGCCTAGGTCGGTTAGTTTGACTCGAACTTCAATCATACCTGTCGGCGGAAACGCCGGCCATATCGGTCGACGCCTTCCATTGTTTGCCTGCGCCCCCGTACGATGCAACCCATGCAAGCAAATGACAATGTCCCCGGCTCGCCAGGTTCGCTCAGCGCCAGAATATGCGTGTGGGTCGCGACGGGGCTCGGTCTCGGCCTGGTGACGCCGGCTCCCGGCACATTCGCGGGCCTGTGGGGGCTCGGCGTCGCCGCTGCTGTGTCGGCGCTCAGTCCGATCGGGGCCCAAATCGGCGTGATCGCCGTGCTGCTGGTCGGGGCCGTCCTCATCTGCGACATCGCCGCGCGAGCCCTGGGCTCGACCGGCGACCCCGGAGCCATCGTGCTCGACGAAATCGTCGTCCTGCCGATCGTCTTCCTCGCCGGGCCGCCGCTCAACTGGACCGTGCTGCTGACCGGCTACGTCCTGTTCCGCCTCTGCGACATCTGGAAGCCCGGCCTCGTCCGCGTCGCCGAGCGCCTCCCCGGCGGCCTGGGAATCGTCGCCGACGACGCCGTCGCCGCGGTGCTGGCCAATCTGCTGCTGCAGCTTCTCGTCTGGGCCGAACGCGCCGGCGGCTACGAATGGCTCGTCCCGAGCGTCTGACGCTTGGTTGGCGCGAGGGGTACAATCGGGGGGCTGGGCTACCTGAGGGATGAACCCTCCGGCTCGCTGGCCGAAAGCGTTGCTTTCGCTGAACCCTGACCTCTGAACCCTGAACTCTCACCGCCGATGCCCGCCCAACTCCTCGACGGCAACGCTCTCGCCCGCCAGATCCGCAGCGAACTGACGACCGAGGTCGCTGAATTCATTGAGAACAACGGCGTCGTCCCGGCACTGGCCGCGGTGCTGGTCGGCGGCGACCCGGCGAGCCAGGTCTACGTTCGCAACAAGCGTCGCGACTGCGAGGAAGTGGGCATCAACAGCACGCTCCACCGGTTGCCTGAGACGACCACGCAAGACGAGCTGCTCAACCTCATCGCCAGGCTCAATCGCGACGACGCGATCCACGGCATTCTCGTGCAACTTCCGCTGCCGCCGCAGATCGACAGCCGGGCGATTCTCGAAGCCGTCAGTCCGAACAAAGACGTCGACGCGTTCCATCCCGAGAACGTGGGACTGGTCGTCCAAGGCCAGCCGCGATTCCTCCCCTGCACGCCGGCTGCGGTGCAGCAGATCCTCGTGCGCAACAACGTCTCGATTGCCGGCCAGCATGTCGTCGTCGTCGGCCGCAGCGACATCGTCGGCAAGCCGTTGGCGATTATGCTCGCGCAACGCGGCCCGGGCGCCGACGCCACAGTCACCCTCTGTCACAGCCGTACGCCCGATCTTGGCGCCTTTACGCGCCAGGCCGACATTCTGGTCGCAGCCATCGGCAAGCCGAAGTTCATCACGGCCGACATGATTCGGCCAGGGGCGACCGTGATCGACGTCGGCATCAACCGCACCGACGCCGGACTGGTGGGCGACGTCGACTTTGAGGCGATCCTGCCCGTCGCCAGCCGTATCACGCCGGTTCCTGGAGGGATCGGCCCGCTCACCCGGGTGATGTTGCTGGTGAACACCCTGACGGCGGCGCGCCAGCTGGAAATGTGACTCGCGGTCGGGCAGGCGCGCGGCGCCGGCGGCAAGGCGCGGCATTTTTGTTGAATTCGCCCCTGCCAGTGGTATGCTGACCCGAACTAGCGAGCCGGGTCGTCCCGCCCCCGTCGCCGCAACTCCCGCGCGCCGCGCCGCCGTCGCCGCGTCACCCCGCCTCCGCAGGTCCAACGATGTCCGATCCCGAAAGCGCCGGCTCCTTCTCCTTCGGCCGCGTCCTCATGCTGGTGATCCCACTCGCCCTGGTTGCTTGGGCCGCCAAAATGTACAGCGGTAATCTGGAGAACAGCGCCCAAGCGCGGCTGGAGCGAACGATGGCGTCCCGGCTACTCGCCGACGTCGCCTCGTCCGACAGTCTGAGTCAGAAGTTCGCCGACGCCGACGGCGATTTGCTCGCCGATTCGCCCCAGGACGAAAAAGCACTGCTCGATCCGGACACGATCAATTTCTCCTACGTCGCCTCCAGCGATACCGAGGATGAAGCGGCAACGTGGAAGGAGTTCATCGCCGCCCTGTCGGAGAAGCTTGGCAAGCCGGTGAACCTCGTCACCTACGCCGACGTCGGCGAGCAGATGCGCGCCCTGCAGAACGGCGAGTTGCATGTCACCGCATTCGCCACGGGCGAAACGCCGGAAGCGGTCAACGAAGCCGGTTTCATTCCTGCGGCATGTTTTGCCGACGCCGACGGCAAGTTTAGCTACACGATGAAGATCATTGTCCCCGCTGGCAGCGACGTCAAATCGGTCGACGACGTCAAGGGAAAGCGGATGACTTTCGTCCGTCCGCGCTCCAATAGCGGTTGCACGGCCGCGCTGGTGATGCTGATGAAGGAGCACGACCTGCAGCCGGAACGCGACTATAGCTGGGGGTGGTCCTTCGGTCACGAAAACTCAATCAAGGGCATCGCCGAGAAGAAGTTCATGGCCGCGGCCGTTGCGAGCGACATTCTGGCACGGATGATCGCCAACGGCGACATTGCTGAAAGCGACATTTCGGTCATCTACGAATCAAAGCCCTACCCGCCGGGCGTCGTCGGGTACGCCTACAACCTGAAGCCCGAACTGCGCGACGGCATCGTCGAGACGCTCACAACCTTTGATTGGAAGGGAACCGGTCTCGAAGCAGGCCCAGGCAAATCGGGGAGCGTGAAGTTCGCCCCGGTGGACTACAAGAAGGACTGGGAACCCGTCCGCGAGATCAACAAGGCCGGCGGCGAGTTGTTCACTAAACTCGCAGCCCCGGCGGCGTAGAGGAGTTCGAAGGGGTCGGGGGCCTTTTGCCACTGGTAACTTTGTTTTCAGACTGAACCTACCAGAGTGGCAAAAGGCCCCCGACCCCGTCAACGCTTGCCAGTGCGCTGCCGTTGCGCCTCGTAGAACAGCACCGCCGCCGTCGCCGAGACGTTCAGACTGTCGGCAATCCCCCGCATCGGCAGGCCGATGGCCGTCACCGCATCGCCGCTCCATGCCGCGGTTAGCCCATCGGCTTCGCTCCCCAAGATGATCGCCGCGCCGCCGCGATAGTCGACCTCTGTGTAAAGCTGCGTCGCGTCTGGGCGGGCCGCGAACATTGGCAGCGCCAGACCCCGCAACCACTCCTGCACTTCGGCGCTCGTCGCTGTGCAAACATTGGCGCCGAAGACGGTCCCCAAACTCGCCCGAATCGTGTTCGGGTTAAATAAATCAGTCCGCGGATCGGCGATCACTACCGCATCGACGCCAGCGCCGTCGGCGCTCCGCAGCACGGCGCCGACGTTTCCAGGCTTTTCAAGCCCTTCAATCACGGCGACGAGCGGCGTCGTGGGCAGCTGCAGTCGATCGAGCGACCGCGTTGGCGTTTGCCCAATCGCCAGCACGCCGCCCGTGCGCTCGCCGAAGCAAAGTTTCTCGAACACTTCCTCGGTCACCGTCGCCACCACCGCCGCCGTCTCGCCAACTCGCGTCGCCGCCGATCGCGTTTCGTCATCGACGCACCGCGGCTCGCAGATGAACGCCTCGACGATCTCGATCCCCGCCTCGATGGCTCGGAGCAATTCGCGGGCGCCGTCAATAACGAATCGCCCCTGCCGTTCCCGTTGCCGCGCGAGACGCAGCTTCGCGGCTTCTTTGACGCGGACGTTTTGGCGACTGGTGATGTGCTGGGTGGACATGCGGCGACTTAGTGATTACATAGGACGGACCCGCGGACGGATCCATGCTTCCAGTTCGGGTTCGCCGATCTCACCAGACGCTAGACCCAAGATGATCTGCACTTGGTCAGGTTGCGGGGCTACCAGTGTCAAGCCATTCTGCTGCAAGAACATCTGACAGGCGATGAGTGACGTACGCTTATTCCCGTCGAAGAAGGGATGATTCTTCGCGATTCCGAAAGCGTACGAAGCGGCTAAGGCGATGACATCGGGCTTGGGAGCACTGTATGCCCATCGGTTCTGAGCCCGCGCTAACGCAGAAAGAAGCAAACCCTCGTCGCGGATTCCGGCAAGTCCGCCGAACTGCTGAAGTTGTTCAAGATGGAGGATCTTGAGGATCTTCTCATCAAGCCAGATAGGTTCGTTCATCGGCTATTTCGCGAGCGCTTGCAAGGCTTCGCGATTTTCGGCGATCACTCGCCGGCCGATCTCAAGTTGCTCCGCTTGTTGCGGCGTTAGTGAGACGATCTCCACGCCATTAGCGGTTTCGATAATACAGAGCTGATCGCCTTTGGCGAGTTTCAACCGCTCCACAACGTTGGGAGGCAGCACGACTCCCAGCGAACTTCCAACATCGGTAACGTGCGTTGTCGTCATAATCATGTCTTTCTCCTCCCCAACTATAGCTGACTGGCGAAGATCAAGACATGTCGGGATTGCACAAGGTTCGAGGCGTAGGGGGAACCGAAAACGCCTCAATTAGCCGGACCGCCACGCGGTCCGGGGGCGGGGTCGAGCGGTTTTCTATGCCGTCGTACGCTGCGACCCGGAGGGCGTGGCCCTCCGGCTGTTGGCGGGTGGTTGAGGAAGGGCGAATCACCCTGGCCAGCGGGCGGCCATGCCACTGGGGAGGCGGCGGCCGTCGGCGGTTGAGAGCGATAGCTCCATCGTTCGCGGCGGTTGACCGCAGCTGCCGAAGATTCCCTCGCTCAAATACGCCGAAAGCTCCGCGGGGCCGATGCCGGGTGTGTGGCAGGTGAGCAGCACGAACTTTGGCCTTCGTTCAGTCAGCTCGCCGCACAGTTCCAAGAGCGGCAGCAGGTCGCGTTTGATGTTCCACTCTTCTCCCTTGGGCCCATGCCCGTAAGTCGGCGGGTCAAGAATGATCGCGTCGTAGCGGTTGCCGCGCTTCACTTCACGGCGGCAGAATTTCAGCGCGTCTTCCACGATCCAGCGGATCGGGTGTTGTGCCAGGCCCGCGGCGGCCGCGTTCTCCCGCGCGCGGGCGACGACGCTCTTCGCCGCATCGACATGGACGACGTTCGCTCCGCCCGCGGCCGCCGCCAACGAACTGCCGCCCGTGTAAGCAAACAAATTCAGCACACTGAGCGGCGGCCCTTGGGCCGCCACCCGCGGCGCGATCCAGCGCCAGTTATCCCACTGCTCCGGAAAGAGGCCGATCTGCCCCGATGGCAACGGTTCAAGCAGCATTTGGAACGAACGATCAACGCCGAGAGGCACGCGGAGCGTCCACTCGCGCTGCGGCCACTTCGCTGCTGCGGGCGACCACTCGCCATCGGCGGCGCGGTCGCCCTCGAAGCGTGCGATGGCGCCGCGCCACGCTTGCGGCTTAGTCTTCGTGACGCCCGCCGCCGACGGGCACGGCCGATCGAGCACCCAACCTGCAAACCGCTCTAACTTGCGCCCATCGCCAAAATCGATCAGCTCATAATCAGGCCAAGCGTTATTCATGCTGCTTCGATCTTGAACCACGACGACACGGCGAGCACGACGGCAGAAAGAACGAATAGCAGATCAACGCGTGCCAACAATTTGCAAGAGCGAATTGAATCGCCGTTGTATGTCGTCGTGCCCGTTGTGTCGTCGTGGTGAGATTACTTCTTCACCACCAGCGGCATCACCAGCTCCGTCCAGATCTTGTAACCATCCTCATTCAAGTGCAGCCCATCCTCGACGAAGATATCCTCTCGCGGTTCCCCTTCTTCATCGAGCATCGCCGGCCAAACGTCCAGGTACTCGATGTTGCCGAGCTCTTCGATGTCTTCCTGAATCAGCCGATTCGCTTCCTTGATCTTGTCGGCCAGCTTCCACCGCGCGATGCTTGGCTTGATCGAGATGAAGACGATCGGCAATTCCGGCTGCGGCCCGCGCACTTTCTCGACGAACGCGTGAAAGTCGTCGCGGACCTGCTCGGGGCTTTTGCCGCCAGCGATGTCGTTGTCGCCGGCGTAGAAGACGACGATCCGCGGTTGATGAATATTCACCAGCCGGTCGGCGTAGTGGGTCGAATCGCAAATCTGCGAGCCGCCGAACCCGCGGTTCACCACCGGCAAGTCGGGAAACCACTTGTTCGTGTTCCAGCCGCGGATGCTGCTGGAACCGAGAAACATGATTCCCCCCTTCGGCGGCGGCATCTTCTTGTCCTCCTCTTCGAATTTTGCAATCGCCTCGGCCCAAACTTCGGGCTTGCACGGCTTCGGGTCCTTAGCCCGCACGGCGGGCGCCATGCTGGCGCCGAGTAATAAGCAAGTCAGCGCGGCCGCCGTCGATTGCATCCCTCGCCTCCGCCGACGGGTAGCGTCGCGAGTTCGCCTCCAAGAATGCGGGTTCCAACCGACCCCCCGGCGGAGCCGGGCCCTGCCGGCAACCGCTGCTGCATGTTCAGTCGTCGCCATGATTGATCAAGCTCCTGCTGCGAACTCGAAAACGCTTGTACCCGCCAAGAATCTTCGCCGTTGGCTTATCGCTGGACGGGCGTACAATACGAGATTCGCGCCACAGACGATTTTCAGCCTCGACCCACCGACCTAGCCGAAGAAGTCCGAGAGACTCGCTTTCCCTCTTCTTCCCCCAGCCTCAGGTCTATAGCCTACAGCCTCTCTGCCGCATGCCCGCCTCCGACATCATTATCAAAGGCGCCCGCGAACACAACTTGCGGAGCGTCGACGTCACCCTCCCCCGCAACCAGCTGATTTGCCTCACCGGCGTCTCGGGGAGCGGCAAAAGCTCGTTGGCGTTCGACACGCTCTTCGCCGAGGGGCAGCGGCGGTACGTCGAAAGCCTGTCGACGTTTGCGCGCCAGTTCCTGGGCCAAATGCCCAAGCCCGACGTTGACCACATCAGCGGCCTCAGCCCCTCGATCTCGATCTCCCAGAAGTCCTCCGGCAACAACCCCCGCTCGACCGTTGGGACGATTACCGAAATCTACGACTTCCTCCGGGTCCTCTACGCCCGCGTCGGCCAGGGCCACTGCCCCAAGTGCGGCAAAGTGATTACCGCCCAAAGCCGCGAGGCGATCATCGGCCGGATCGAGCAGCTCCCCGCGAAGACGAAGTTCATGGTCCTCGCGCCGGTCGTCCGCCGGCAAAAAGGGGAGTTCAAGGATCTGTTTGAGGACCTGCAGAAGCAAGGCTTCGTCCGCGCACGCGTCGACGGACGCGTGGTGCTGCTGACCGAAGCCCAGTCGCTCGACCGGCAAATGCGGCACGACGTCGAGGTGGTGATTGATCGCCTCGTCGCGGGACCGGCGATCCGCACGCGCCTAGCGGAGGCGGTGGAGCTCGCGCTCAAGCTGGGTGACGGCAACCTCATCGTCACGCCCGAAGTCGACAACCCACAGCCGAGCATCGAGCTCGATGACGAGGACCGCGCTGAGCTCGCAGATCGCGATGCAGAACAAGAAGCCCCCACTCCCAAACGCGTTAACCGCGCCGCGTCAGCGAAGCGCGCCCCCACCGGAGATGACAACAGCGACGAAGAGGAAGCCGAACCCGCCGCCCCCCCTGCGGCCCGCGGCCGCCACAAGGGCCACGGCCAACCAGGCGACATCACCCTCAGCGCCGACTACGCCTGCAATTCCTGCGGCATCAGCTTCCAGCCGCCGACGCCGCAACTCTTCAGCTTCAACAGTCCGCAGGGGATGTGCCTCTCCTGCGACGGCCTCGGCGAGATGTTCAGCTTCGATCCGGCGAAGCTCGTCCCCGATTCGTCGTTGTCGTTCGCTAAGGGCGCCATCGAACTCATCGGCGCGTGGAAAGATCTCGGCCGCTGGAAGCGCCACATCTACGCCGGCGTCGCCGAGACGATGGATCGCAAGCTCGACTTGGGCGAGCACTATCTCCTCGAAACGCCCTGGAGCGAGCTCTCCGAGGAGCAACGCCGCATCTGGCTGTGGGGAACCGGCAGCGAGCATATCACCTACACCTGGCGCAACGGCAAGGCATCGCAGAAGTACGGCGGCACGTTCGACGGCGTTATCCCGGAGCTGCTCGAAAAGTATCGCTCGGCCAAGAGCAAGTCGCTCATCGCCAAGCTCGAGCAGTTCATGAACGTCATCCGCTGCCCCGATTGCGACGGCAAGCGGCTCAACGAGCAAGCTTGCGCCGTCCGCCTCACGACCTCCGACGCGGCGTTTGCCGGCGACCCGACGCTCACGCTCCCCGCTATCTGCTCGTTGCCGATTTCCGAAGCGGAAAAATTCTTCAGCGGGCTGGTCCTCGACAACACTCAGCAGCAAATCGCCGAGGAAGCGCTCAAGGAGATCCGCGGTCGGCTCGGATTCCTCGCGAACGTCGGCCTGGAGTACCTGAGCCTCGACCGCACGGCCCCGACGCTCAGCGGCGGCGAGTCGCAGCGCATTCGCCTCGCCGGCCAAGTCGGCTGCGGATTGGTCGGCGTCCTCTACATCCTCGACGAACCCTCGATCGGCCTCCACCCCCGCGACAACGACCGGCTGCTGGCCACGCTTGAACGCCTGCGCGATCTCGGCAACACGGTCGTCGTCGTCGAGCACGACGAAGACACGATGCGGGCCGCCGACCACATCATCGACTTCGGCCCCGGCCCCGGCGTGCGCGGCGGCAAGGTCGTCGGCATCGGCAAAGCGAAAGACGTCGAGAAGTCGAAGGAGAGCGTCACCGGAGCGTACCTTTCGGGTCGACGGCGCATTGAAGTCCCCAAGCACCGGCGTGGCGCGAATGGGGAAGGCGGAATGGGGAATGGGGAGAACGCCAAGCGAGCCGGGTCGTCCCCAACCTCGGCGCCCGCCCCATTCCCCATTCCTCATTCCCCACTAGCATCCCAACCGGTTCTGCGAGTCGTCGGAGCGCGACACAACAACCTACGCAACGTCGACGTTGAAATCCCCCTGGGAAAATTCGTCTGCGTCACCGGCGTCAGCGGCAGCGGCAAGAGCTCGCTCGTCAACGACATCGTCAGCGAGTCGCTCCTCCGCGATCTCATGGGAGGCAAAGGCGTTCCCGGCGAGCACGATCGCATCGAAGGGATCGAGCAACTCGACAAGTTGATTGCCATCGATCAAACCCCCATCGGCCGCACGCCTCGCTCGAACCCGGCCACTTACATCAAGGTCTTCGACGAGATCCGCAACCTCTACGCGCAGCTCTCTGAATCAAAGCGTCGCGGCTACAAGCCCGGTCGGTTCAGCTTCAACGTCGTCGGCGGCCGCTGCGAGGCCTGCAGCGGCAATGGCTCGAACAAGTTGGAGATGGATTTCCTCGCCGACGTCTGGATCACCTGCCCCGTCTGCCAAGGGCATCGCTTCAATCACGAAACCCTCCAGGTGCTGTTCAAGGGGAAGTCGATCTCCGAAGTCCTCGACATGGACATCCAGCAGGCGATGGAGCATTTCGAAAATGTCCCCGCGATCTACGACCGCCTCGCGACGCTCCACGCGGTCGGCCTCGACTACATGAAGCTCGGCCAACCGTCGCCGACGCTTTCCGGCGGCGAGGCCCAGCGCATCAAGCTCGCCCGCGAGTTGGTGAAGAAGAGCACCGGGCGGACGATGTACCTGCTCGACGAGCCGACCACCGGCCTCCACTTCGCCGACATCGAGCTGCTGCTCAAAGTGCTGCACGACTTCGTCGACGCCGGCAACACGGTGCTGGTCGTCGAACACAATCTCGACGTCATCAAGACGGCCGACTGGGTGATCGAAATCGGCCCCGAGGGAGGCAAGGCCGGCGGCCAGGTCGTCATGTCGGGCACGCCGGAGCAGCTGGTACAGCATGCGCTACGAGCAATGGGGAATGCTGAATGGGGAATGGGGAAGGGCAAAAAACCCGACGCCAATTCCGCCCCATCCCCCATTCCCGATGCCCCATTACTTCCCTCCCACACCGGCCTCTCCCTCGCCCCCTACCTCGGCGTCAAGACGCCCAAATCAATCGCCGCCCACCACGCCGCCACGTCGCTGCGCGTTCCCGTCCCGCAGGCGACGCACATCACCGTCCGCGGCGCCCGCCAGCACAACCTCCGCAACGTCGACGTCTCCGTCCCCCGCGATGAGATGACCGTTTGCTGCGGCCCCAGCGGCAGCGGCAAGACGTCGCTCGCGATGGATACCATCTACGCCGAAGGCCAGCGCCGCTACGTCGAAAGTCTCTCGAGCTACGCCCGGCAGTTCATCGGTCAGCTGCAGAAGCCGGCGGTCGAGCATATCGAAGGCCTCTCGCCCGCGATCGCCATCGAGCAGCGCACCACCGGCCACACGCCGCGCTCCACCGTCGGCACCGTCACCGAAATCTACGATTACTTCCGCATCCTGCTGTCGCGACTCGGCCAAATGCATTGCCCCGACTGCGACATTCCCATCGGCACGCAAACCTCCGACGAAATCATCGACGCCGTCCTGACCGAGCCCGAAGGGACGAAGGCCTATCTGATGGCCCCGCTGCATCTCGCCCAGGGCGAACAGTACGAACAGCTGTGGGCCAAGCTCAAGGGCGACGGGTATCTCCGCGTGCGGGTCGACGGAGAAACGTACGAGCTCGACGCGATCCCCGCCGTCGATCGCCGCCGCAAGCATGACGTTGAAGTGATCATCGACCGCATCACCATTCGCAAGGAAGGTCGCGGCCGCCTCGCCGACAGCATCGAATCCGCCCTTTCGCTCGGTCGCGGCGTGCTCCACCTCGCGGTCGTCGACGACAAGCAGCCTGAAAGCCGTTGGCCGGTGAAGGTCCACAGCCAGCACCTCGTCTGCACTCAGTGCAACCGCAGCTTCGAGACGCTGTCGCCGCATCACTTTTCGTTTAACAGCTCCCTTGGCTGGTGCGGCGCGTGCGAAGGCCTGGGGACCGAAGTCGGAGCCAACCCCGCGTCGCTCTTCCGCAGCATGTCGATGAGCCTCGCCGAAGGCGCCATTCTCGTCTGGCCGAACGTCAAGCAACCCCTCTTCGCCGCGATGCTGGCCGCCCTCCGCGACCGCTTCGGCATCCCCGTCGACGTGCCGTTCGACAAGCTGTCCCCGCGCAATCGGCGGCTGGTGATGTACGGCACGGGGGAAGAGTGGATTGAAGTAGCGGGAGAGGTCCGCGGCGAGAGGCCAGAGGCCGGTAAAAGGGCTTCTAAATCTCCGACCCCCGACCTACGACCTCTCGCCTCTTTCAGGTTCCAGTACAAAGGCCTCTACCCCGCCCTCGAAGAAGCCTCGCGCTTGTCGCCGCGCTTGCGCGGCCGGCTCGAACATCTCGTCGACGAGATCGAATGCAGCCAGTGCGGCGGCAGCCGCTTGCGCGACGACTCCGCCGCCGTCCGCTTCCAGAATCTCACCATCGGAGAGTACTGCGGCTTGCCGCTTAGCGACCTCCTCCCCACGGTCGAAAAGTGGAAGCTCCCTGCCGCCCAAAAGAAGATCGCCGGCGAGCTAATCCGCGAGATCCGCAATCGTCTCACCTTCCTTATCGACGTCGGCCTCGAGTACCTCACCATCGGCCGCTCCGCGCCGACCCTCTCGGGCGGCGAGTCGCAGCGCATTCGCCTCGCGAGCCAGGTCGGCAGCGGCCTCTGCGGCGTGCTCTACGTCCTCGACGAACCGACGATCGGCCTCCATCCGCGCGACAACACGCGGCTGGTGTCGGCGCTCCACAAGCTCCGCGACCTCGGCAACACGCTACTGGTGGTCGAGCACGACCGCGACGTCATCGCCGGCGCCGATGGCCTGCTCGACTTCGGCCCCGCCGCCGGCCGCCTCGGCGGCGACATCGTCGCCCGCGGCACGCCCGAGGAAGTGAGCAAGAAACGCGGCAGCGTCACAGGACCGTACCTTTCGGGGAAGAAGGCGATTCCAGTCATCAGCAACCGGCGGGTGACGAATGGGGAAGGCGGAATGGGGAATGGACAAAAGCCCAAGGCAACATCCAAGTCAAAGAAGAGTGATAAGTCCTCCCCGTTCCTCATTCCACCTTCCACATTCCCCTCCTCCACCCTCCGCATCCTCGGCGCCCGTCACAACAACCTGAAGGGCGTGAACGTCACGATCCCCCTCGGCACGCTCACCGCGGTGACCGGCGTCTCGGGGAGCGGCAAAAGCTCTCTGGTCGAAGACGTCCTCTACAACCAGCTCGCGCGCCAGCTCCATCGCGCCAAGACGATCCCCGGCAACCACGACTCCATCGCCGGCGTCGAGCAGATCGACAAAGTCATTCGCGTCGACCAACGACCGCTCGGCAATACGCCGTCGTCGAACCCCGCCACCTACACGGGCGTCTTCGAACTGATCCGCGAGCTCTTCGCCCAGCTTCCTGAGGCGAAAGTCCGCGGCTACGCGGCCCGCCGCTTTAGCTTCAACGTCCCTGGTGGTCGCTGCGACGACTGCGAGGGCGCCGGCCAGAAGTGCATCGAGATGCACTTCCTCCCCGACGTCTGGGTCGATTGCGATACTTGCCAGGGGCATCGCTACAACCGCGAGACGCTCGACGTGAAGTACCGCGGCCGATCGATCGCCGACGTGCTCGAAATGTCGTGCGGCGACGCCCGCGAACTGTTCGAAAACATCCCCAAAGTCCGCAAAATCTTGCAAACCCTTTGCGACGTCGGTCTCGATTACGTCGCCCTTGGCCAAAGCGCCGCGACCCTCTCGGGCGGCGAAGCCCAACGCGTCAAGCTCGCCGCCGAACTTGCGCGGCCCGATACCGGCCGCACGCTTTACATCCTTGACGAACCGACGACCGGCCTCCACTTCGACGACATTGCCAAACTCCTCGACGTCCTCCACCGCCTCGTCGATCTTGGCAACACGGTGCTCGTGATCGAACACAACCTCGACGTCATCAAGCAGTGCGACTGGCTGATCGACATCGGCCCCGAAGCCGGCGCCGGCGGCGGCAACGTCGTCGGCCAAGGAACGCCCGAGCAGTTGGTGGAGCAAATGGGGAATGCTGAATGGGGAATGGGAAAGGCGAAACGCAAGAAGCCAACCACCAAATCCTCCCCATCCCCCATTCCCCATTCCACACTTATCTCCCACACCGCCGCCGCCCTCGCTCCGATCCTCGCGGCTGGCCCTCACGCCGAGCGGAAATTCTACGACTTCGCCGCCGCCGAGGCGAAGCGCCAAGGCGACCTCGACATCACCGACCTCGGCAAGGAAGTCCAGATGCCGTGGGAAACCGACGGCCGCAAGTGGCACGTCGAAGACCGCGTCTCACGCAGCGGCGACCCGGTCCGCTGGGATGGCCGCATCCTCGCCGCCATCGACGAGCGCGTCCACGCCCTCAGCGATTCGTTCCTGACGACCGACTGGTCGCACCGCACGATCGTCGAGATCAACGGCCCGAAGAAGGCCGACGGCTGGTTCTTCCACGCCATCACCGGCGAGCCCTGGGTGCTGAAGCTGAAGTTCCGCACTGCGAAGCGCACCTTCAACGCCGAGCGCCTCGCCGCCGAGCTCAACCTGCCGCCGTTCAACGATCTCGCCGAAATCGAAACCTACGGCAACGGCCCGCGCGTGAAGTGCAAGAACCTGCGCGGGCCATTTCAAGAGGTGCAGGTCTTCGCCCACGGCTGGGACGAACTCAACACCCCCGCGTTCTGGTCGATGGTCGAGCTGGCTGTCGAAGGCTTCAAAAAATTCACCGAGCGCGTCGGCAAGAATCCCGAAGACGTCATGCCGTGGAAGGTCCTCGGCAAGAAATGGCACCTCGCTCGCAAAGGCTTCCCGCCAGGCAAAAAGATCGCCTGGCCTCAAGAAACGCTCGAGGAGTTATTGGAGCTCCTGGAATCCACCGCCCAAGCGTCTCTCTCCGACGGACTAGCCGCCGGACTGGCAGCTTCAGCGGCCAGTCAACCCGCGTCCCAACCCCAATACCTCTGGAACAACCAACAAGTCATCCACCTGATGCTCCCCAATCAGCGCCACCCCTGGGCCACCGTCCACACGAAGCGCCCCGTCGGCGTCGACCTCTCGCTCCACGGCCCGGCCGGCGCCTTCGCCACCGGTCGCGTCGCTCAAATCGGAGTCAAACAGCTGATCCAACCTGGCGCCGAAGGCCTCGACGCCGTGAAGCTACGCTTCATTGCCCCCGAAGACCTCACGCGCGGCGGCTTGGCGCAGTTTCTCGCCGAACACCTCGAAGCCGTCCGCGCCGTGGCGAAATAGTCGCCGGCAATCTGTCGTGCCTAACGGCAACGTTCTCTGCGCGCGGGCCGTACGATGTTGCCATTTTGCCACGCTGCGCCCTAATCGAAACAATCGGCCCCGATTTCGGCATCTTGCCGCCGGAAACGCCCCTAGTTTCGCCGCGCGAAGCTACTTCTCTGACATAGCTTTTTAAGGTCCAGCGATCCCTCCTTCGTTCCCGCCTCGTCGACGTCGCGGCCCGGCTCCTCTCCGCGACGACTCATCCTTGTTCGCCGTGCTCTGTGCGTTTGACCGCGCACTGGCCTACTCATCGTGGATGCCAAACCATCGTGAAGACTCTACCCGCAGCGCGTCCGCGCTCTCTGCAATTTGAATCGCTCGAACGCCGCGAAGTGATGGCGGCCGCCGTCACCGCCAGCTTCAATGCCGGCGTGCTCACCGTTACCGGCACCGCCGGCAACGATCAGATCAATTTCCTGCAAACGAGCAACCGCATCTCGGTCGCCGGCATCGCCGGCAGTTGGGCGGCGGGCGACGTGAAGTCGATCGTCGTTAACAGTCTCGCCGGCGACGACGTCGTCTCGCTCAATAGCATCGCCAACGGCGGCAATCAGGCGCTGGCCGAGGATTTCACCGTCAACGCCGGCGCCGGATCGGAACGGGTGAAATTGGCCGACGGCCGCTACGTCCTCTTCAGCAACCAGTCGTTTCGCCTCACCACGGCTGGCGTGGCAACCGTCAACGGCCAAGCGATTCCCGTCCCCGCGCCGCCGAAGCCCGCCAATTGGTTCGAAGCCAACGTCCGCGACGCTGCGTTGAAGAGCCTCGGCGCGTCGCTCTTCAACGACGGGATCATCGACCGCAACGATGCGATCGCCCTCTTCCGCAGCGCCGAAGACGGCAGCGTCGTCGATCAGACCGAACTGACCGACCTTCGCGCCATTGCCGCCAACGCGAAACTTTTCGGTACGCTCGATTACGTCGGCAAACTCACCAGCTACATCGTCTCGGCTAACGCAGCCAATGCGAAGTATCTTGGCGGGACGCTCGGCAACCTCGCCGCCGGTTCCAGCGCCGCCCAGCTGGAAAAACTGATCGGCAAGTGGTTCCTGGGGAACGATCGCCCCGTCGCCGCGGGGACCTACAAGCAGGTGGCCGGGCAGCTGTTCGTCAACGGCGCCAGTTACGAAGACATCAAGCAAGGCTCGGTCGGCGACTGCTACTTCATGGCGTCGCTTGCCGAGACCGCGCTGAAGAATCCGGGAATCATCAACAACATGTTCGTCGTCAACGGCGACGGCACCTACACGGTGAAGTTCTACAACGGCGGGCAGACCGCGTACGTCACCGTCGACGCCTACCTGCCGACGAATGCGTATAACCAGGTGATCTACGCCGGCATGGGGGCGTCGATCGCCAACGCCGGCAACGAGCTGTGGACGATGCTCGCGGAGAAGGCGTACGTCCAACTCAACGAGATGGGTTGGCAACGCGCCGGCCTCCCCGGCTCGGGCCAAAACTCCTACGCCGCGATCTCCGGCGGCTACTGCTACGCGGCGCTCGGCCACATCACCGGCCAGTCGACGGTAGCCTTCGCGGCGACGAGCGCGCAGGCGAACTTCAGCGTCTTCGTCACGGCGTACAACCAAGGAAAGATGATCGAGTTCGCATCCAAGAGCGCGCCCGCCTCCAGCGCCGTGGTCGGCGGCCACGCCTACGCGGTGGTCGGGTACAACGCGACGGCGCAAACGATCACGCTGTTCAACCCGTGGGGCGCCAACTACGCTAGGGTGACAATGACTTGGGCGCAGATTCAAGGGAGCTTTAGCTACTTTGATCGCACGGCGTAGCGAGTAGCCGCGGGTCAACGACCGGCCGGAGCGCTTTCGCCAATGGTCTGAGTGCTCTGAGGTACATGCTGCTATCCTTTCAGGGCTGTGAATTTTTGCGGGCTCGTGCCCCGGGGGTAGATCGCAGGTGCGATCAACCCCGGGCTGAAAGTTGGAATGCTTTCAGCGTTCCTCCAGGAAGAACGTATCTCAATTCGTCGCGACTTGCCGCGTGCGACGCTTGTCCACTGGCGTATGCAGCATCAACCGGTACTCGCCCGTGAGGCTCCACGTCGCCAGCGTCGGCCTCATTCCGGCGGCAGCTAGGACGATGACGAACATCGTGACAAAGGCCGTCGCCGCAGTCGGCGCGCCCAAGAGCAGTAGCACTCTTGGGATGATTAGCCCTGCCGCTAGCGTCATGAGCGGAGCGATGAAGACTCGATCGTAGCCGGGGATGAAAAAGCGGCCGGTTTTAATGCGGCCGTGCAGACTGATCGGCCACGCGCACCAAATGGCGTAGCTATAGAGCCTTATCAAAGCGGCGATCAGGCCGACGCCTCCAGCGACGAGCGGCAACGCCCGATGCACCACATCGGCTACAGGGCGATTTTGCATAACGGCGTCGTGCTCTTCCATCGAGTTGATGGTCATCGTCGCGTTGACCGCCAACCAACCGCAAAAACCGGCCAGCAGTAGTGTCTCCCGCCCGTTGAGTAGCGGTGCGATCTGCGTACCGCGCCAAGGATGGACCAGCGGCCACCACGCGCATGAACCGTCGGCTTCCTGCTGCTTGGTGACGTCGATCTGGAACTTCGACGTTGGCACAAGCTCCCATGGGTAGTCTCGCAGCGTGCTGCGCCAACCCCACTCACTCGCCGCGGCCGCTGCGCAGACGCAGGCGAGAGCCAGCAGCGGTTGCATTGCCAGGGCCAGTACGGGGAGCATCGTGAGCAATCCGACGGCCGTGCCGGCCGCCACATATTGCTTCTTCACGCTGTTCGCAAAGGTGAGAATCGCGATGAACGGTAACAGGAACGCGAGCGGCACCCACAATGAGCCAGGCCAGTGCCAGAACGCGATCATCGCTGCCGACAGACATACGGCGTCTTGCGACGCCAACTCGATACGGCCAAAGGGCAACTGCCCGCCGGGATTCCAGGGCGTCGTCTCTAGCCAAGCCCTGAATCTCGATTGGTAGATCGGGTTGATCATGTAAGCGCGCCACGTGGCCCAGCCGACTAAGCAGCAGAGGAGCCACACCCGTGGACCACTCACTTGCTGGAAATCATCCGGCAGTTGGCCGATCTCAAGTTGCAGTAGCGTGTAGAAACTCCGCTCCAACCCCCAGAAAAAAATGGCGCCCACGAGAACGAGCTTCAGAAAGTTCGGAGGCAACGTCGCTGTCAACCATTCTGCAATTCGTTTGATCACAGCCCCTCCTCCGTGAAGTAGCTTTCGATGTTCTCCAGCGTCTCCGGATACATCAGCTTCTCCAGCGCCAGTTCCAGCGGCCCGTCGACCCCTGCCGCCGCCTTCAGCCCAACGACGGTGTCGTTCGCGGCGACTTGGCCATCCTTGATGATCACGATCCGTTCGGAGAACGTTTCGATCAGTTCCGGCACCGGCGTCGTCATCACGACGGTCCGTTTGTCGCACGCGGCGAGCCGTTCGAGAACTCGCTTGAGCGCGAGAATGCCGGCCGGATCGAGCCCGCCGGAAAAGGGTTCGTCGAGGAGCAGGTAGGGCGCTTCGGTGATAAGCGTACCGCAGAGGGCAATTTTCTTCTGCTGGCCGGCCGAGTAACTGCGCATTGCCCAGTCCGCCTGCTCGGTCAAATTGAACAACTTCAAAAGCCGTTCGGCATGCTGCATCCGGTGCGACGGCTTACGATCGTACAGCCCGCCGACCGCCATCAGGAATTCGCGACCGGTCCGGGTCAGCGGCAGCCACGGCGCGTCGGGTAGGTAGGCAACTTGGCGACGAATCGCGAGTTCGCCTGCCGGCGAAGAGCGTCGCCGCACGCCGTCGAATTCGACGTATCCCTCCTGCGGCGCGAGGAGGCCGGCCATCGCCGCCAGCAACGTACTCTTGCCCATGCCGTTCGGGCCGAGAATGGTGACGAGCTCGCCCGTTGGAATTTCCAACGAAACGTTCTTCAGCACGGGGCGGACGCCGTAATGTTGCGTCAGATTGACAACGCGTATCAAGCGATGCCCCCAGGGGTTTAGTAGCCGCGGGTCAACGACCCGCCGGAGCGCCGTGTCGAGCGCCGATAGCCTATTCGTTGGTTGCGACGGCGACTTGTCGAAAACCGGTCTGCTTTCGCATTGGCTTCATGGAACACGCCTATTTTGTGTCGCCTGCTGTCGCGATGTGATTTTTGGCGACAGAATTCATGGCTTCTAAGTCGTTATGTAGGTGAGCATTGCGTTTCGACGTTGCCGGCATTTTGTCGTTTTTGTTGTCGCGGCGACAGAAAGAGATCACTTGTGGTTCGCGTCAGATGATGGTCGGTGCATCCGAGGGATCGATCGAATGGCGTTGGTTAGGGGCAACGTCGTTTCGCCGGAGGCGCGTAATCGGCGTCGGAGACGCCTCCCACAAATCAAAACTGCGGCAGCCCGTCAGTAAGTGTACATGAGTTCATGTATAGCAAGTCAGGCGGCCAAAAGCAATTCGGAAGATTGCAGATTCTTCATCGGCCACTGCTTGCCGAAATCGGGCTTCGCCTGGCGGGCGGCGGCGAACCATTCGCATAGGCGGCAGGTCTTTCTTGCCGTAAGATTTGAGGTCCCGCCCGCGGCCTGTTCCGGGTCGCGATTTTCTGCAATTCGAGCCTCCGCATGAGCAGTCCCGCCGCGTCCGCCGTTCCCAGCGAGTCTCCGCAGTCGACCCCCGCGGTCGAGCAGACGGCGCTCAAGGTGCTCGCGGCGATTAGCGTGGCGCACATGCTCAACGACATTATTCAGTCGTTGATCCCCGCGACCTATCCGCTCCTCCGCGACTCGCTGAAGCTCAGCTACGGCGACATCGGGCTCATTACCTTTGCCTTCCAACTGACCGCTTCGTTGCTGCAACCGGTCGTCGGCATTTATACCGATCGCCGGCCGAAGCCCTATTCGCTGGCGATTGGTATGGGGATGACGCTCATCGGGTTGCTCTTCTTCTCGCAGGCGCGATCGCTCTGGACGCTGATGGCGTCGGCCGCGCTGATTGGCACGGGGTCGAGCATCTTTCACCCCGAAGCATCGCGCATGGCCCACATGGCGGCCGGCGGGCGGCACGGGTTCGCGCAGTCGCTGTTCCAAGTCGGCGGCAACTTTGGGACGTCGCTGGGGCCGCTCTTGGCGGCGGCGATCATCTTCCCTTACGGCCAGGGCTACATCGCCTGGTTTGCGCTGATTGCGCTCGCGGGGATCATCGTCCTCGCCAAGGTAGGCGCATGGTACCACGGCAAGCTCGCCACACGCGCGGCGAAGGGGATCGTTTCCAGGCCGCGGCGGCACCCGACCCTGTCGTCGCGGCAAGTCTTCGCCGCGATCGGCGTGCTGGTCGCGCTCGTCCTCTCGAAGTACATCTACCTCGTAAGCTTCACCAGCTACTACGCCCTCTACATGGAAGCGAAATTCGGCGTGACGAAGCAGCAGTCGCAGCTTTGTTCCTTCGCATTCCTGTTCGCGGTGGCGGTCGGGACGTTTGCCGGCGGACCGCTGGGCGACCGCTTCGGGCGGAAGGTGGTGATCTGGTTCTCCATTCTCGGCGTCGCGCCGTTCGCGCTCGCCCTGCCCCATGCGGGGCTCGTGGGGACGATCGTGCTGACCGTCTTCATCGGGGCGATCCTGGCGTCGGCGTTCTCGGCGATCCTGGTGTTCGCTCAGGAGTTGTTGCCAGGGCGCGTCGGCGCCGTCGCGGGGCTGTTCTTCGGCTTTGCATTTGGGATCAGCGCGATCGCCGCGGCCGTGCTGGGACAGTGGGCCGATCGCACGAGCCTGGAACACGTCTTCCAGATGTGCGCGTACCTGCCGCTGATGGGGATCATTGCGGCGTTTTTGCCGAAGCTGGAGAAGCACGCATGACGGCGGTTGGCCGTGAAGGGATCGGGGCCTTTTGCCACTGGACGGCGTCAACCCAGCGTCAACTCCCCAGTGGCAAAAGGCCCCCGACCCCGTTGGCGCGGCGCTTCCGCTACGCGCTGCGGCGGGTGATCGCGGCAGGCTCGCTTGCGGAGGACTGCTCGCTCGCCTTGGCTCGCCGCCACAGGGCGATGATCTCGGCGGGCAGCGATTTTGCTTCCGTCTGGCGGTACGGCGAGTCGGCGGGCAGCTCCGCCATCAGCCGGCGGTGAGCCTTGGCCATCGCGTGGTACGGCATCGTCGGAAAGATATGATGCAGCGCGTGGAACCGCAGTCCGATGGGGGCCCACAGGCCCGCGGTCAACGGATGATGGGGATAGTTGATCGAGTCGAGCATCTGCTCGATGAAGTTCATCTCGCCGCCGTTGCTAGTCCAGCGATGGGCTCCCAGCGTGCGGAGGTTGTTCAGCATGACGATAAAGACGCCCGTCAGGTAGATCTGCAGCAAGATCCAGGGCGAGAGTGGTTCCTTGAAAAGCAGTCCGTAGTTCATGGTCATCCGCGCGACGATGCCGCAGATGAACAGAAAGCAAAGGACTTCCTGCATGCGAATGATGCGCAGCGCCTTCTTCGTCGGCAGCGGGCGGATGTAGCGCGGGTCCATGATCATCGACGACATGTGCCGAAGCACCCAGTTCCGCAACCGCGGACTGAACCAGGTCATCGGCGTCAGCAAACCCCAGCGGACGACGGCGAGGATCGGCAGCACCAGCACCTGCGCCATGTAGAGCAGGATGATCCGCGCGGGCATATTCGAGAGCGCGACGTATTCCCCGTCCTCATGGGTGCCGTAGTGTTTGCGCCGATGATGATCGAGGTGGGTGTAGTAAACGAACGAAGGGATCAGGAAAGGAATCCCGCAGAGCATGTTCCAGACGAAGCGAAACGCTTTGAACTCGTCCGCGCGGATGTGGACCAACTCGTGAATGAACAGCGAACAACGGTAGTAAAGCAGCGACGACGCGACGAACAAGGCGATCGTCGCCGGCCAGTGCCAGCCAGTGCTCGCCGTCATGACGTCGCTGTGCCACAAGGAGTTGGACGCCAACAGCTGCGGACGCGAGGTAAGGGCGAAGCACAGGACGCCCAGGGACCAACTCGCCAGGAAGTCAGTCCAGTAAATCCAGGGATTTGGTCGGAAGTATTGTCCGACGATGGTCCGCGCCTCGGACAACGAAAACCCTCCCAGCCCGTCGTGTGGAGCCCGGCTGGAGGGCGAAATCTTGATGTGCGACACGTTCCCACCCCGCTCACGCATGTCACGGGCGCCGCGGCCCCGCGGCAGGGCGCCAAAACTAGAGAGTCCATCGGACAGTCGGGAGCCTTCCCTTCGCTTCCGATTCCCTCCGTGGTAAGGTCCGCCAAGCTTTCCAGGCGAAAAGTTTCGCCAATTGCTACAGGCCTTCGTTTCTCGATAGTCAGCATGACGCGAGGGATGGTGGGACGACGTGCTGCTTGTGACCGCTCTGAGGGCTGGTTAAACTGGCAAGTTTCCTGCCCCAGGATGCCAGGGCCCGCCATTTTGGCCTACCCGTTCGTCCCCTTCCACGCGATCTCAACGTGCCTGAAGTCGTCGTCACCGGACTGGGGATCGTCTGCCCGATCGGCGTCGGCGCAGACGCTGTTTGGGCTTCCGTCGAAAGCCGCACGAGCGGCGTTCGCGCCGTGCCCGAACTCGTCGCAGCGAACCTCCCCATCCCCATCGCCGCCGATGTGGCGGACTTCGATGCGAAGGAGTTCGTCAAGCCGCGAAAGTCGCTCAAGGTGATGTCGCGCGAAACGCAACTCGGGTTTACCGCGTCCGAAATGGCGTGGGCGGACGCGGGTCTCGACGGCGCCAACGTCGACCCCGACCGGCTGGGAGTGACCAGCGGGTCGAATATGTTCTGCCCAGAAATGCCTGAACTGGCGGCCGCCTGCCATGCCAGCGACTCGGGCGACGGCGTCTTCGACTTCAACCGGTGGGGGAACACTGGCCTCCGCGAGGTCTTTCCCCTCTGGTTGCTAAAGTACCTGCCGAACATGGCCCCCGCCCATGTGAGCATCGCCCACGACGCTCGCGGCCCGAGCAACTCGATCGTCGCGGGCGACGTGTCAGGATTGCTCGCGCTGATTGAAGCGGCCGACGTCGTCGCTCGCGGTCATGCCGACGTCATGCTGGCTGGCGGGGCCAGTTCGTCGATTGGGTGGATGGACCTCATTTGGCACGCCGGCGCCAGATTGTCGCACCGCGTCGACGAACCGGAGCGAGCGTGCCGACCGTTCGACGCCGATCGCGACGGCATGGTCGGGGGCGAAGGGGCGGCGATGTTCGTCCTGGAAACGCGCGAACATGCTCTGGCCCGCGGGGCGAAGCCGTTGGCGCGAATCGCCGGTTACGGTCGGCGGTACGAATCGGCCACGGCATCCTACCGGCCGACAGGCCAAAGCATTGGCCAGGCGATCGAGGCGGCGCTAGCTGCGGCCGGCGTAAAAGCCGGGGCCGTCGGGCACGTGAGCGCCCATGGCTTGAGCACCGAGCTCGATGACCGGATCGAAGCGGAAGCGATTCGCCGCACCCTGGGCGACGTTGCGGTCACGGCGCCGAAGAGTTTCATCGGCAACGTCGGCGCCGCCTGCGGGGCCGTGGAAATGGCGATCAACCTCCTCGGGCTGTTGCGAGGGCGAGTCGCCCCGACGCTCAACTACGAGACGCCTGATCCGAAGTGCCCGGTCAACGTGGTCGCCGAGATGGCCGCGGCGAAGTCGCCGCTGGCCATGCTGCTCAATCACCGCACGACGGGGCAAGCCGTGTCGTTGCTGATCGAGGCCGAGTAGCGCACCGCTTTCAGCCTCCCGCTCCGCAGGCGGGCAGCGCGTTACGGACTGGGCCGACTGGTGTGGTGGCCGACCGCCGGGCGGAGCCCGGGGCTGAATGGGGCGTATGGCCCCTTACCGCCCGCGGCGCATCGCGCGATCGATGTCGCGCTGCATATCGCCCTTCTTGATCGACTCGCGCTTGTCGTAGTTCTTCTTGCCGCGGCAGATGCCCAGGAGGACCTTCGCTCGTCCCTCCTTGAAGTACATCTTCAGCGGCACCAGGGTGAAGTTCTTCTCGTACGCCTGATTGGCAAACTTCAGAATCTCGCGGCGGTGGAGCAACAGCTTGCGGCGGCGTTTGGGTTCGTGGTTCCAGGCGTTGGCGTTCTTGTATTCCTGGATGTCGGCGGCGACGAGCCAGACCTCTCCCTCCTCGACGCGGCCGTAGGCCTCCTCAATGGAGACCAGCCCGGCGCGCAGCGACTTCACCTCGCTGCCAACGAGCATGATGCCGCACTCGAGCGTGTCGACGACTTCGTAGTTGTGGCGGGCCTTGCGATTGTTGGCGATGAGCTTTTCGTTAGGGTCATCGCCCTTAGCCGCCTTACTGGGGGGCTTCTTAGCCGTGGGAGGGGTCCTTCGTAAATGCGGAAAGGCGAAAGCGGAACGCGAACGCCATGCGGAGGCTTGGCCCGGAGTGCAGGTTCACGCCCCGGGGTGCGGCCCAGCCGAGCCATGAGCGGCGTTCCCGCAGAATAGCTGGCGAGGGCGGCGAAGGAAACGGGCAAGAACGGCCCAGGCAGCCCACGCAAGTCCCGCGGTGCGGTCAAAGTGCGGCGAAGAAACGCAATCTGGGGCCGCGGGAGGGAGGCGTGGGAAACGTTGCGAGCCCCAGATTGCGACGGGGTTTCCACCGTGACCTGCGTGGTTAGCCGACGCCGCTGTTGGCCACTGGGGGCGCGGCGTCGTCGGCTAACTCACTGTTTCCATTGTGTTTCGCCGGGTCGGTCGAGTTACTGGATAACCGTGGGAAATCCGGGAAGACCCGCCAAGCCCGGCAAATCCGACAGCACCGTCTCGCCGGAGCTTGGCTGTTTGCCCCCGAGCGTCTGCTGTCCGAAATGTTCGTGTAAATCAACATGGAGCTGAACGCATTCCACAAAGCGGCTGCGCAGCGCGGCATCTTCCTCGAGTAACTTCGAAAGCCGGGCAACGCCGGCTTCGTCCAGAGTTTCGTCGAGCAGGTCCCAGATCAAAGCTTCGGCTTCCTCAAATTGAAGAACTGCGTAGGCATGACGCATCTCATTTTTGTCGGGAAGGTTCATCGGATTCTCCGACTTGGCCCGATCGAACTTCGCGCTCACGGGAGCGAAGGCTCCGCGAGCGGCGATTTCGACCTTGCCAAGAAGATGGGTGGCAACTTCCGTGTTATTTAGCAGTCCAGTCCGGCCGCTCGGGCCGGCGCGTCCGCTACCACAATCTTCGGCCAACTTTGGGATGCAAACGGCATGCCCCTGTACAAAAAACAACGGAAATCACGCAAGGTTGATCCGAGTAGAACGGCAAATTCCGGAGTTTTTCGCGGTTGCGGGGTGAAAGCAGGGCGGGATGCTGGCGTTGGCGAGGCTGCCTAATGCGGAAGCATCGTGCTGAAAACCTGCTGTCGGCGTTGGCACAAATGCAGCGTCGCGTCGCGCAAGGCAGCGGAATCGTGCCGATGGGAAATGAGACCTAGCCGGACCGCCACGCGGTCCGGGCGGCGCCGTCCAACGAGCCGCCACCCGGAGGGCGGTGGCCCTCCGGCTAGCTTGCTGCTCATCAACGCGAGCGTCTCACAGCGGCACAATCGTCGCCTCTAGCGACGGCACGTCGACCACGGCTATCGAATGAGGATTGGCGCGGTACAGCGCCCCTGGATTGAGGATAACCGTATCGCCGATGCGCTAGATCGCCGCGACATGGGTATGGCCATAGCAGACGAGGTGGTACGCGCCCGAATGGATCGTCTGCTGGAAGCGGCGACGATCATCGCTGTGAATTAGCGCAATGCGCCGACCGGCGACGTCGAGCTCTCCGAAGGCTCCGTGACTGACCTGCCCCGCCGCTTCGATGGCGGCCGCGAGCTCGTCGCGGCGATCGTCGCAGTTGCCGAAGACGAAATCAGTCGGCCAGGAGGCGAACAGTTCGACGACGGCCGCTGAGCCGATGTCGCCGCAGTGGAGAACTCGTTCGACCTGCAAGCTTTCCAGCATGCGAATCGCGGGGCGGACGTGATCGACGTGCCCATGCGAATCACTGACGACGCCGAGTCGCATCTTTCATTCCTCGCCGTAAAGTCTGGCGTTAACCTGTTGAACGAGTCGTTTGAGCTCACTGTCGTATTTCGTCGCTGGGGCCGCTGCGAAGGCGGTGAGGATTGGATGCCCCGCAGAGATCAACTCGCCGAGCGCAGGAATGTCGGCCAAGCGGCAGGCCTCGGGATCAAGCGAGGAGTGGCTCATCGCCCACGCATGAAATTCTTCGTCAACGAGGGCATCGCGCTTGGCATAAAGAATCAGTTTGCCATGAGTCCGCGTCGCCGCCTCCTCGCCCTTCCCGCCGCTGCGGCCTGGACGCACGCTGGCGGGCAACTCGATCGGCTCGTTCGCGCACGCCTTCACATGGGCGTCGACCACGTTGACGCCGATCACCCGTTCGACGACCTCGGCCGACGCCGAATAACGAGGATTGATTTCAATGATCCACGCCTTGTCGCGTTCGATGACCAGATCGACGCCGACGATGCCCGTGAGCTTGAAGCGTTCGCTCAGCAGTTCCCCGAGCTTCGCCAATTGGGCCGCCACCGCGTCGCTGATGCGCAGCGGACCAACCGAGCCAGCGTAGTGCCATGGCTTGGCCCCGGCGACGGCGTCGCCCACGAGTTGGTGCGTTATGCCCAACAGGGTCGACCCTTGTCGCGAACAGAGATAGACGGCGGCAGCCGACGTGCCGCCGACGAATCGCTGGAAGTAAGCGCCCGCTTCGGTCGCGCGTTCGCGAGCTTCGACGCCGTCAAGCAACCAAACTCCGGAGCCGTTGGCGCTGCGATAGGTCTTGCAAAGCCACGAGCGATCGAGCGGCAACTTGTCGCCCGCTTCGATCGTTTCGGGGAAGGCGAGTCCGGCGGCTTGAATCACGGGCTGCAGCAACAACGGATTGCGCGTGGCGCGAATCGCGCCGGCGCTGCAGCCGACCAGCGGGCGCAGCTTCGCCATGGCGTTGATCAACTCGTGATGATTCTCCAGCGCGCCGGTGAACAGCCAGCCGTCGCACTCCGTAGCCGCGAGCCAATCGGCGAGCGCTTCGGGATAACCCGCTTCAATTCGAGTCGCGTCGCAATGGGCCCGCAAATCAGCGTCCGCGAACAGGTCAGCCGTAACCACGTCATAGCCTGCTCGCAGCGCCGAAAATGCCGCTGCGCGCACGCTCGCGCCCACCATGGCGAGCCTTTTCAGTCGGAACGATTCAGCCATCTCGACGATAGCGGCCGCGGAATTCGTCGGCCGGATATTTGAGGCGGTTTTTGACCATCTTCTTGCGGATGGCGTCAGAGACGTCGATCCCCAACTCGTTGGCGAGCGCCATCGAGTAGCCGATGACGTCTGCAAGTTCCTCGCCAATCGCCGCGAGCTTTTCAGGATTTTCAGGAAGCCGTCGCGATTCTTCGACGTCGAGCCATTGGAAATGCTCCATCAGCTCGGCGGCTTCGACGGCGAGCGCCATCGCGACGTTCTTGGGAGCGTGGAACTGACGCCAATCGCGTTCCTCGACGAATTGCCGGATGATCTGGCGAAGTTCTTCAACGGTCGTCGCGGAGTCGCTCATAAGTACAGATTTAGTTCCTTAACCGCAGAGGACGCAGAGATCACAGAGAAAAAAGTGATGCCAACTATCACCATTCGGTTCGGAATGTGGCAGCCCATTTCTCTTTAGCTGCATGGTTTAGGTGGATTGTTCGGCAACTCCCCCTGTGCTCTCTGCGCCCTCTGCGGTGAAATGTATTTGTTAGGCAGCCGTCCAATCGAACCCCGGCAGCAACCGCTGTTGGGGCGGATGGCGGCGCTCATGATAGCGCTGCCGGTAGCCGTCTGCCAAGTGGCTCATCACTTCCAAGGCGAGCAGATCGGCTCGGTTCATGACATGCCGGGCACTGCGACTGCCGAGTCCCTGAACTAATTCCTCAAGAACTTGGAGATGCAACTGCATCGTCCGTCGGGCCGAGACGTCGGCCTCGGCCAGGGACGCAGCGAGCGCGGCCATCTCGACCGAAAGGTTGCCGGCGCCCATCATGACGTAGGCCCGGAGCAAGTCGCGGTAGTGGGCGACGAGGTCCGGCGATGGAGCGGTTTCACTCGCCATCGCCCCATAGGCCAGCAGATCGATCCCGCCTGCGTCGGCAATCTCTCCGTCGTCCGGAGCGTGGGCGGAGAGCGTGAGGGAAACGGTTGGCGGCCGCCGGCCATCGCTCAGCTCGGCCAGGTCGTCGATCAGCGCCCGTTGCTGTTCGAGCAATCGCTCCGCCTCGTGGCGTTCGCGTTGCAGTCGTTGCCGCTCGGCCTGCAAGAGGCGACGGTTATCACGGGCGAGCGTAAATCGCTCGATGGCTCGCTCAAACTTCCAGAGAAGTCCCCGAACCGTCGTCTCGGCTAGGCAGCAGTAATCGTTGGCCCCCGCTTCGCGGCAGAGGGCGTCGAGGGCGGCCGGCGGTTCGGCGCCCAGGATGATCAGCGGCTCGTCGTGGCCCGCCGCGCGCAGGGCCGTGGCGAAGTCGAGCGCGTCAAGCTTCTCCGCCTCGTGAGCGATCAGGATCGCGTCGAACAGTTTGTCGCGAAGCCGCGTGAGGCCCGCGGCGAGGCCCATCGCTTCCTCCACGACCATTTGCGTGGCTCCGTCGGCGGCAAACGCTTCGGCGAGCCAGATCGCCGCGCCGGGGTCGCTGGCGACGAACAGCACGTTGAGTCGCGCAGGGAGCGCTGCCGCGTGAAGACTCGTGCGACGATCGAAGCTGGCAACTGCTTGGGCCATGGCGCTGCGGCTCGAAGCGGAGGATTAAGGGGGCGGGAAGCGTAGCGAAACGTCGAATCCAACTCAATGTCGCCCCGTTTGCGATGATTTCCGTCCCCGCGCAGCTTTCCTACAATGAAGCTGCTGGGTGCGACGATAGAAGATCGAGGCGATTCGCGACGATGCGGCGCCAGCAGTGCTGTCAAGGGAAGTGGCTCGACGGCTGCGCTTAGGAGTGCATCAGGAAGAAGAAAAGAAGCCGAACGCTAATATCCGCTAAACGCCATTAATCCTAATGAGCGTGGATTAGCGCCGTTTAGCATTGAACGTCTGTCTCCGTCGCTTCTGCGCGACGGGTAGCTTTGGAATCGATGACGATGCGAATCGCTTACCTCGACTGCGCCAGCGGCATCAGCGGCGACATGACGCTGGGCGCCCTCGTCGACGCCGGCGTTGAGCTCGCAACGGTTCAGGCCGGCATCGACTCGCTCGGGCTCCCCAGCTGCCGGCTCGTCGTCCAGGAGACGAAGAAGTGCGGCTTTCGCGCGACGCAGCTCACCGTCGAGCATGAGCCAGAACACAAGCATCGCCACCTCCATCACATTGAAGCGATGATCGCCGGCAGCGTGCTGACCGAGCGGCAGCGGGAACTGGCGCTTCGCATTTTCGGCAAGCTGGCCGAGGCCGAGGCGAAGGTCCACGGCACGACAATCCAGAAGGTTCACTTCCACGAAGTGGGCGCCGTCGATTCGATTGCAGACATTGTCGGCAGCGCGATTGCGTGGGACCTGCTCGGCGTCGAGCGTATTGTTTGCTCGCCAGTGCCGACGGGAACCGGCTTTGTGCAGATTGCCCACGGTCGCTGTTCGATCCCAGCCCCGGCGACCGGCGAGTTGCTCCGCGGCGTGCCGCTGGCCGACTTCGCGGCTGAGGGAGAACTGACGACGCCGACGGGAGCGGCCATCGTGGCGGCGCTGGTCGATGAGTTCGGCCCCTTGCCGGCGATGACCGTCCAGCGGATCGGTTACGGCGCAGGGCAGAAGGATTTTCAGCATCCAAATCTATTGCGGCTGCTAGTCGGCGAGACTGCCGCTGATCGCACTGCCGCAGCTGCGACAAGTGACACGATTGTGCTGCTTGAAACGAACCTCGACGACGCGACCGGCGAAGCGATTGGGCACGCGACCGAGTTGCTGTGGCGGGCCGGCGCTCTCGATGTCGCGACGACGCCGCTGGCGATGAAGAAGAATCGGCCTGGGGTGCTGCTGGCGGTGCAGTGTCGGCCGGCTGATGCCGAGCCGCTCGCCGCGATCGTGTTTCGCGAGACGACGGCGCTGGGGTTGCGACGGTCGACGCTCGAGCGAATGACGCTGCCGCGGCGCAGCGTTTCGGTCGAAACCAAATACGGCGCCGTGGCCGGTGTCGTGTCGACGCTACCCGACGGCAGCGAACGGTTCTCGCCCGAATACGACGCATGCGCGAAGCTTGCCGCCGCAAAGTCCCTGCCGCTCGAGACGGTCCAGCAAGCCGCTAGGCAAGCGTTCGCCGCCAGTTAGTTTCCCACCTTCAGCCTGCCCCCGCCCGCTGCAGGCGCCCGATAAGGAAGTTCAATGGCCGGTATCCACGAAATCATTCGCGAAACGCCCAAACCGAAACGCCCTGCCCCGTTGCCAGGCGAACTGCTCGCGGAGTTGCGCCGCCGAGTCGCCAGGTTTGAGGAATTCGCGTCGGTCAATCGCCAGTTGACGAGCCTCCTGGAATCTCGATTGCAGAAGATTGCCGTCGTGTGACAACTCGAAATATCAATGCGAGACGTCGGCTACGTCCTTCGGCGAGAGTGGCTCAAATGCCGGAAGAGGGAGACGGATGACGAGGTCGGACTTGTCTACATCGCGGAAGTATGGATCATCGTCCGGCGCGATCCACTCCCCTTCTACGATCGGATGAAAGGCATCGCTGCCGCCGTCATCGACGCCGTTCTCGAAGAGGCTGTAGAGGATGTAGCCCTCCTTGTTGCGGTGGTAGACGAGCCGGCCGTCGGAGTAGGGATCGTCAAGTAGCGTGGAATCGTTGATCGCAAGCTCGTCGAGCGTCATTGGATATTCTGCTGCTTGAGATCGATGAATCGCCAGTTCGACGGCGACGCGTAATATTCGGAATCGAACTTCATCGCGACCATGAGCCTTGAAGGCAGCGTTCAAAAGTCCAATCGAATAGTACGCCAGCGCATTTCCAACCGCCTGCGAACGTTGTTGCAGATCGGGGATATTCATCGTTATCGTTGCTAACCTAGACAATTCATCGATGAGTTTTTTCCTGATGCTCAATCGAGGTTGACAATTAATTTCATTGGCAGCAGCAGCAAGTCGGTCGCACCATTGATTAATGGCGCCGAGCGCAATTGCCTCATCAAAAGTGAGACTTGCGATCTTGTTAAGAGCATCGGCGTCTTCAACGTTAAGTCCCCCTGGTCGCTCCCAAAAGAGTCGGAGCGTCATGTCAAGTGCCAAGCAGCGTTCACCGAAGCTAATCGCTTCGGTGAGATCGACCGATTGGTCAATTGTCGACAGGTCGCCTTGAATTTGCTTTAGAACCGAGACGGGGACGTTGGGAGATTGAATGATTGCCAGCGTTGCGAGCCCGGCATGATTGCGGATAGCGATGCCCACCAACGAGTTAACGATTGTCCATCCGCGACTTGCGTGACTTCCGAGGCGCCATACCGCGAGCGTGTCGCGCCATGCTCCTGCCGGATCGTTGCTCGAGAGCCGCCAATTCGCTCGCATGGCTAGTGCGGCAGCGGCGCTGCGAAGTTGCTCGGCATCTTGGAGTTGGGCGCGGGAAACCTCACTCGATCGGTCCTTGAGGAATGTCGGAGTGGGACTGTAGAATCGCGGTCGCATGGAGCATTCAACGAGAGAATCAAGTCGCTCTTCATTCGCTTTCAGCCAGGCAACCGCAGGCGTTACGTTCGAGGCTGAGAGCCTTCCTTCTGAAATGGCGACGACGATTTGTTGAGACAATATGGCCGCGCTCGCACTACTAAGCGAAGTGTCCTTTGTTTTTAGCCAATCAGTAAGGCGCTGTTTGAAAGCATCCGTGCGGGGACCGTCATAGCGCGACAGGCACGACTGCGGATCGACGTCCAAAGCATCGCAGATCAGCTTGAAATCTTCGTCGTTCACCCCGACTGGCCCCATCGCCTGCCAGAAGTTGACGGCGCCATTGTTCTCGTGGGTGACCCCTGCTGACTGGCGATCCATGATCGCCTGTGCGTAGTTGGGTAGGCCGTCGTCCGCGAGTGGGCTCGTGATGAATGTCGTCTCTTTGCTGAGTTCGACCGTCGCTTCAGCAGCGGCCATGGGTGCGGGAGCCACGCCAATCGTTAGAACGGTGGTGAAGGAAGCAACCAAGAAGACGCGGCGGAGGCATTTGTTGCGCATGGCGGTTCCATCTGCGACGACGGGAGTTGAGTGGATCCCTTTATGCTAGTTACGCGAGGATTCGGCGCGGGGCGAGCCCCGCGGCTAAATGGATGGTTTTGAGGTGGTGAGTCCGAGCGCGGGCTTAGGTTTCTTCGGTCGCTTCGGCGGGTTCTTCACCACCGCCTTCTTCCTGTGGGACGCGAACCACCGCAGCGAGGGTGTCGGCTTCGTCGAGGGACATGATGCGCACCCCCTGGGTGTTGCGGCCGATGATGTTGAGGTCGCTCACCTTAATGCGCTGGATCTTGCCGCGGGCGGTCATCATCAGCAGCTCTTCCGTGTCGTCGACGCGGACGATGCTTACCACGGGGCCGTTGCGGTCGGTCGTCTTGATGTCGCGAAGCCCCTTGCCGCCGCGGTTCTGGGTGCGGTAGCGGAAGCCCGAGGAGGATTCGCCTTCGGCTTCGTCGGATGCTGGTTGCTGGTTGCTGGATGCTGGAGCCTCAGCAGACGGTGCGGCTCCTTCGCCCGCGTCGTCGGGTAGGGGTTCGATCTCGCCGGGGGCGGCGTTGGGGCCGAAGGGGGTCCGCTTGCCGTAGCCGTTGAGGCAGGCGGTCAGCAGCGTCGCGTCGGGGTCGGCGACGACCATGCCGACGAGCGAGTCGTTTTTGCCGAGGCTGATCCCCTTCACGCCGCTAGAGTTGCGACCCATGGGTCTCGCGTCGGCTTCGCTGAAGCGGATCGCCATCCCTTGCGAGGTGGCGAGGATGATCTCGTCGCCAGGCTTGGTGACCACCACGTCCACCAATTCGTCGCCCTCTTTCAGCTTGATGGCGATGATGCCCGTCTTCATGGGCCGGCCGTACGCCTTGAGCAGCGTCTTTTTCACGAGTCCCTTACGCGTCGCCATCATCAGGCAATGGTCGGGGAGATCGAAGTCGCGGATCGCGCGGCAGTCGGCGATCTTTTCACCCTCGGCGAGGTTGAGCAGGTTCACGACCGCGCGACCTTTGCTCTCGCGAGAGAGGGCCGGCAGGTTGTAGACCTTTTGCCAGTAGCACTTGCCGAGGTTTGTGAAGAAGAGCAGGTAATCGTGCGTGCTGGTGACGAAGAGGTGCTCGACCGGATCGTCCTCGTCGGTCTTGGCGCCCTTGATTCCCTTGCCGCCGCGGCGCTGGGCGCGGTAGGTGCTCGCCGGAGTCCGCTTGATGTAGCCTTGGTGGCTGATCGAGACGACCATCGTTTCTTCTTCGATGAGGTCTTCCAGGTCGACCTCGCCGATCTCTTCGCCGCTGATTTCGGTGCGGCGGGCGTCGGCCCGCTTGATCAGCATCTCGCAATCGTCGCGGATGATGCCGTTGATGCGGGCCGGGCTGGCGAGGATGCCGCTGAGGTCGATGATTTCGGCCAGCAGCTCCGCGTGCTCGTCGGCGAGCTTCTCCTGCTCGAGATTCACCAACTGTCCGAGCGTCATCCGCAAGATGGCGTCGGCTTGGACCGGGGTGAGCGCGTACTCTTCGGCCACGCCCCGTTCGACTTGGAACTGCGCGTACCCCTCGTCGCCGAGGGCCCGCTTGAGCATCGCCCCGGGCGTCATGATCTGCATGAGGCGTTCTTTCGCCTCGGGCTGCGTCTTCGACGAGCGGATGACGCGGATCACTTCGTCGATATTCGCGTGGGCCAGCAGCAAGCCCTGGACCGTGTGCTTGCGCTTGCGAGCGCGAGCGAGCTGGAATTGCGTCCGCCGTCGGATGACGGTGATCCGATGCCGCAGGAACTCCTCGAGCATCTCCTTGAGCGTGAGAATCCGCGGTTTGCCGTCGACCAGGGCCAGCAGGATGATCGAAATCGTGTCCTGCAGCGGCGAGAATTTGTAGAGCTGGTTGAGCACGACGTCGGGATCGGCGTCGCGCTTCAGTTCGATGATGATCCGGACCGGTTCCTTCAGGTCGCTCTCGTCGCGGACGTCGGCGATGCCGGGGATCTTGCCGTCGTTGCTGAGGGCGGCGATTTTTAGGATCACCGCGTCGCGTGATTGCTGGTACGGGATCTCGTGGACGAGAATGCGAGACTTCTTGCCGCTGTCGTCGATCGTGGTGCGGGCCCGGACGACGACGGTGCTGCGGCCGGTCATATAGCCGCGGCGGATGCCGGTGCGGCCGCAGATGATGCCGCCGGTGGGGAAGTCGGGGCCCTGGATATGTTCCATCAACTCGCCGACGGTCGTGGCCGGGTTGTCGATCAGCGCGATCAGGCCGTGGCAGACCTCCGCGAGGTTGTGGGGCGGGATGCTGGTGGCCATGCCGACCGCGATGCCGCCGGAGCCGTTGACCAGCAGGTTCGGGAACTTCGACGGCAGGACGGTTGGTTCCTGATGCCGCTCGTCGTAGGTCGGGACGAAGTCGACGGTGTCGAGCTTCAGATCGTCGAGCATCAGCGCCGCGAAGGCCGACATGCGGGCTTCGGTGTACCGCATGGCCGCGGGCGGGAGGCCGGCGATGCTGCCGAAGTTGCCCTGCTTGTCGATGAGGATGTGCCGCATGTTCCACTCTTGGGCCATGCGGACGAGCGTGGGGTAAATGACCGATTCGCCGTGGGGGTGATAGTTACCGCTGGTGTCGCCGGAGATCTTCGCGCACTTCACGCGGGCGGCGCCGGGGGTGAGGTTCAGGTCGTTCATGGCGACCAGAATGCGGCGCTGCGAGGGCTTCAGACCGTCGCGGACGTCGGGAAGCGCGCGGCTGACGATGACGCTCATCGCGTAGGTGAGATAGCTCTCCTTCAGCTCGTCCTCGATCGGCATGTCGATCAGACGGGCGGCGATGTTTTGTTCTTGATCGTTGAAGCCGTTCGGAACGCCGGGGAACTTCGGAGCGTCAGGTCCATCGGGATTATCGGTCGACACGCTGTGATCCTTCTTCGTTGGGTCGGGCGGGCTCCCCCTGGTTGTCGGGAGGGCCTGCGAGAACCATCTATTTTAGCAAATTTGGGCCGTGGTTTATAGCTCTGCGGGGCGCTCCTAAGACCTTGGTCGAACGCGGTTTTGGGTTGACAAAAGGGGGTTCGTTTTGGCGTAAAATTCTGGCCGGCTGTTGGGGTGCAGGAGTGCAAAGGCAACCCCCAAGTACGCCAAGGTTCGCCAAGGGAATGGCGGTTCCGAATCCTGGCGATCGTTGAGTTGAATAGCTTCTGCTTTCGCTAGTTAGCGAAGGGCGCCATGGGCGCCAACTGGTTTCGTTGGCACGCTGGAGCAATGCGTCTGTCGTTGAGTTTGCGGCAGGCGATTTGCGGTTGGCGTTCTCTGTTGCGTAGCGGTTTGCCGCGGAGTCAACAGGCGATTCTTTTCCATCCCTCGGGCAAGGGAGTTTTGCTTTTGCGTGCGCCGACGGGGGGCCCCACTAACAATATGCAAAATTCGTCCCCCTCAGCGTGCGGCATGCGATTTTTCGCTCGCTGTTCTCGGGGCCGACTCGCAGTTCAAGCCCTGAATGTTGGCCAGGAATTTTGCGTTTTCTAAAAAACTTTTTCAGCTGCAAAAGTCCGAGCAAATTGCGCGTGCCGATCGCACAAACGACGCCTCTGCGGAGAAGCCGCCCACCGCCGGGGTCGTCGCTGGCGTGGCGGACTGGCGAGGCTTGAGTTTTCAAAGAGCCGCCCGCCAACCTAGCAGAGGGCGCGGCCAATTTCTGTAGTGAAGTCGGCGGATTTTTTGGGTGGTTGGCGGGGTGCGTGGGGAGGCTCGCGCGGAGGCGCCGAGGCGCGGAGAACGCAGAGGAGCTGGAGAGTGAGGGTCGCCGCGGGCGCCGACTTCGCGGCTCCATACCGTTGTGACTCTTCGGACTGGCGGCACGGCGCCGGGTGTCCAAAGTTTAGCTTGCTGTCGCCACCCGCCGCTCCTAACCGGGTTGGACGCCTTGCGCGATCGTTCGCCTAGTTGACGGCTAAGGAAAGCGGCTGCCGATTCAGCTGAAAATCCTCTCGGAAATTTGCACGATGCCGTCTGAAAGGGTATTGTAGGCGTTGCGCGGCCGGGCTGTTTGATGAAGGGAGCGAAGGGGCGAGTTGAAGACTGATGAACGGCATACTGCATGTCTACCAAACGCCCTCGTCTCTCCATGCCTGGCCCCACTGCGGCGGGGCGCAAGCTGGCGCTGGAATCGCTCGAATCGCGATGCCTGCTGGCGATTGATTTCGATCTGCTGAACGACGTCACCGCGGCGCAAGGCTCGCGCAGCTCGTATCCCGACGAGATCGTGGCGGTCGGCTCGACGGCGTTCTTCACCGCGATGACGCCGCAGCGTGGTCTGGAACTCTGGAAGAGCGATGGGACGGCGGCCGGGACGGTCCTGGTGAAGGACATCCGCGCTGGATCGCTCAGTTCCTCGCCTACTTTGCTCACGAACGTTGCGGGAACGCTCTTTTTCGTCGCCAACGACGGCGGGACTGGCGCGGAACTCTGGAAGAGCGACGGGACCGAGGGCGGGACGGTTCCAGTTAAGGATATCTGCGCCGGCCTCTATAGTTCGTCTCCCACGTCGTTGACGAACGTCAACGGAACGCTCTACTTCAGCGCCTTTGACGGCGTGACGGGCGCCGAGCTTTGGAAGAGCGACGGGACGGAGGCGGGGACGGTTCCCGTGAAGGATATCCGCCCCGGGTATAATGCTTCCTTTGTTCTCTCGCTCACGAACGTCGGCGGAACGCTCTTCTTCGGCGCCAACGATGGCAGCAGCAGCGGCGTCGAACTCTGGAAGAGCGACGGGACGGGAGTCGGGACGGTCCGCGTGAATGCGATCCGCATTTACAATTCAAGTCCCATTCCTCCCTCGTTTGCAGCCGTGGGAGGAGTGCTCTACTTCAGCGCCCTCGAAGCGGCAGGCATTGAACTCTGGAAGAGCGACGGGACGGAAGCGGGAACCGTCCGCGTGAAGGACATCAGCGTTGGCGCGAGCAGTTCTTTTCCAAGCAATCTCACGAATGTCGGCGGAACGCTCTATTTCAGGGCCTCTGACGGCGTGACCGGCGGCGAGCTCTGGAAGAGCGACGGAACGGACGCGGGAACCGTCCGCGTGAAGGACATTCGCGCTGGCTCGAATAGTTCGGCTATCACGCTGTTAACGAATGTGGGGGGGATGCTCTACTTCACGGCCAATGACGGCGTGAGCGGCGTCGAGCTCTGGAAGAGCGATGGGACGGACGCGGGAACGGTCCTCGTGAAGAATATCCGCGGTGGCTCGCTTAGCTCAGAACCTCTCGGGCTCACTAACGTGGGAGGATCGCTTTACTTCAGCGCCAACGATGGCGTGAGCGGCGCCGAGTTGTGGAAGAGCGACGGTACGGAAGCGGGAACTGTCCGCGTGAAGGATATTATCACCGGCGGGCAGAGTTCCTCTCCTCGCTACCTGACGAACGTGGGAGGGACGCTGTACTTCAACGCCTATTCTCGCGCGAACGGCTACGAGCTCTGGAAGAGCGACGGGACGGAAGCGGGGACGGTTCTCGTCAAGGATATCCGAGTCGACGCCAACGTCGATTCTCCCAACTCGCTGACGAACGTCGCGGGCACGCTCTACTTCGTCGCCGACGACGGACAGCCTTCTTCCGATAGCAAGCTATGGAAGAGCGACGGGACGGGAACGGGAACGGTACTCGTGAAGGATGTCGACTCCAACGCCGTCGCTAAGCGTCCAAATTCTCTGACGAACTTCGGGGGGGCGCTCTACTTTGTCGCCGGAGATGCGTACGGCGACGAACTCTGGAAGAGCGATGGTACGGAAGCGGGAACGGTTCTCGTGAAGTACATCGACTTTCGCCCGAGCGGTTCTTGGCATCGCTATCTCACGAACGTCGGCGGCACGCTTTATTTCAGCGCCGACGACGACGTGAACGGCACTGAGCTGTGGAAGAGCGACGGCACCGAGGCGGGGACGGTTTTGGTAAAGGACATCCAATCCGGCTGGCACAGTTCCTCGCCTCGATATCTCACGGACGTCGGCGGGACGCTCTACTTTTGGGCCGGTAGCGGGCTATGGAAGAGCGATGGGACCGAGGCGGGGACGGTCTTCGTTAAGAGCACCGAACGGGCCAACTATCCGATGAGCGTCGGGGGGACGCTCTTTTTTAGGGCGTTTGATTACGCGAGCGGTTACGAGCTATGGAAGAGCGACGGTACGGAAGCAGGGACGGTGCTCGTAAAGGATATTCTCGCTGGCTCGAGTGGTTCCTCTCCGCGTTATCTCACGAACGTTGGCGGGATGCTCTACTTCAGCGCCCATGACGGCGCGAGCGGCTTCGAGCTCTGGAAGAGCGACGGGACGGAAGCAGGAACCGTCCGCGTGAAGGATATTCGCGCCGGTTCGGTCGGTTCCTCGCCCCGCTACCTGACGAACGTGGGTGGCGTGCTCTACTTCAGAGCCGACGACGGCGTGGGCGGCGTCGAGCTGTGGAAGAGCGACGGGACGGAGGCGGGAACAGTCCGAGTGAAAGAGATCCGCGCCGGCGCCGGCGGTTCTTATCCCGCGTCGCTGACGAACGTGGGCGGGACGCTCTACTTCAGCGCCGACGACGGCGTGAACGGCGTCGAGCTGTGGAAGAGCGACGGGACGGAAGCGGGAACGCAACTGGTCTACGACTTTTTTGCAGGCGCTGGCAGCAGCTCTCCCGGGCTCATCACCGAGGCGAATGGGCGGTTGTTCGTGACGGCGTTCACGGAACAAGCTGGCCAAGAGATTTGGGTCGGTGACCTCACGCCCGCGCTGGCAGGCGACTACGACGTGGACGGCGACGTTGACGGGGCTGATTTCTTGTTGTGGCAGCGGCGGTTGGGGATGGCGACGTCTCCGGCGGGGAGCGGCGCCGACGGGGATGCGAGCGGGAGCGTCGACGGCGGGGATTTGACGGTGTGGGAGTCTCATTTCGGCGAGCCTGTCGTGGCGGCGGTTGCGGCTTTGACCGCCAGCGAGTCGATTGACTCGCGCGCTGCGGCCGTGGACGCTATGTACGCCGGCGGCGATTTTACGACGCTCTTTGCGGAGGCGCGTGCGTTGCGTCCGCAGCGGCGATTGAGAATGGCTCGATAACGGAACCGGCGAGTTTTGCTGCGGTTGACAATTGCCTTTCGACGCCGAGCGCAGAGCTCTTCGAGAGAGCTCCGTGGCAGGCGGCAATAACTCTGACGTGCTCGCTGTAGGTAGGTCCTTTTCGGCTAATGGTAAAAGAGTAAGCTGCGAAGCGGGCAGTTGCGCGAAAGATAAATTACTGAGCAGAAGGAGGGAGCGATGAGCAATTTCAAATACCGGCGGCTCGACAAAAACGACGTGGCCGTGCTGTTGGTCGATCACCAGACGGGACTCACGAATCTCGTGCACGATTTTTCGCCAGATGACTTTAAGAACAACGTGCTGGCGCTGGCCGACGCGGCGAAGTATTTCAAATTGCCGACGATCCTGACCACGAGCTTCGAGGATGGGCCGAATGGGCCGCTCGTGCCGGAGCTGAAGGAGATATTTCCCGATGCGGCGTACATCGCTCGGCCGGGGAACATCAACGCGTGGGATAACGAGGACTTCGTGAAGGCGGTGAAAGCGACGGGCAAGCAGCAGTTGTTGATTGCGGGAATCGTTACCGAGGTTTGCGTGGCGTTCCCCGCCCTTTCGGCGCTTGAGGAGGGGTATGAGGTCTTCGTCGTTGCGGATGCCTCGGGGACGTTCAACCAAACGACGCGCGACGCGGCGTGGGAGCGGATGTCGGCGGCGGGGGCGCAGATGATGACATGGTTCGGCGTGGCTTGCGAGCTGCACCGCGACTGGCGGAACGATATCGAGGGGCTCGGCGCGCTCTTTTCAAATCATTTGCCGAGCTATCGCTGCTTGATCCAGAGTTATATGGCGCGCGGCAAGTAGACCGATTGGCGGCGGTGAAAGGTCTGGGGTCAGGAGTCAGGGGTCAGGAGTCGAGTGGGAGGGCCGCGGGGGTGAACCCCGCGGCTCGCTTTGTTTGTGCGTCGCCTTTTCTTGCGTGTCGCTTTGTTTTTGTGGGGGGGCGTTGCTTTGTTGTCAGGTTGGGAGTTGTGGGCGATCTGTTTCGGGGGTGGTCGCGTAAGAAGTAGCAGTCGAGAAGCTATCAGCGGTCAGCTGTCGGCCAGAGGGAAGGGTTCTTTCGCTCGTGCATCGTTCATTTTGGAATGACGGGGGCTTCGCTGCAGCTGGGCGGGGCCGGGGTGGTTTCGGGAAGTTGGCCGGACCCCTCGGAGTACCTCGGGGTGACAGGGTTCGTACGGCAGCGGGGTGACAAGGGTCGTCCATCAGCGCCGTGAAAGGTTTCGTATGGCAGGGTGACGGGGTTCGTATGGCAGTGGCGTGAGCAGTGGCGTGACAGGGCAAATCGCATCGCTGGCGGATTTTTCTTGCTTTTGAGGGGTTCGGCTGGTTAAGGTAGCGCCGGCGGTGAATGAAAATCGGTATTGCTCGCTGGGCGGCATTGCTGATAATCACCGCCGCAGCTACGGTTCGCCGTTGGTCTCTTGGGCAATTGCGCGAGGGACTGCGGGCGGCGGACGATTTCCGTGTTTCGGCGGTTCAGCGCGGGCGCTAGTGCCCAGCGGCGCTCCGTCGGGGCCGATCGGTCGACCTCGCGTATTTTTGCGTCGGCCGTGGAACGCGGGAGTGACGAAGATTGATGTGGACCCGCCGTGCGGGTCGCGTTTGGAGCTCGGGGACTGGTTCCCCGCGCTGCAGACACCGAGTTAGCTGTATCGTCGGCAGCATCGCCGCGCAAGACGCCTGGCCGCTGTCGCGCCTCCGAATTCATGGAAGAAGGAAAGGGCGCCCCAATGACCAAGGGTATGGCCGCACTGTCGTTATTGGCGATCGTTGCGCTAGGCTCGCTGGCAATGCCAGTGCAGGCCGAGCCGATGGCCCAAGAGAACGGCCGCTTCTGCGAACTGGTCGATCAGCTGTCGAGCAAAGAATACGTGCTGGGGGCGCCGAGCCGGGATGATCGGCCGTACGTCGATCCGACGCCGGTGCTGCACGCGTTCCGGCATTTGGCGGCGACGATGGCCTGGGGCGACGTGAAGGTGGCGGCCCGCAAGGCGGCGGCGCTGGGCTACGAGGTGATCGAGTTCACCGACGTCGACACGAAGCACGAGTACTATGTGCTGCGCGAGGACCTCGACGCGGTGAAGGTGATCCGCGGTTGGGGTTCGTACATTTTTAATCCGCAGAGCAAGGTCGACGCGATCGTCGAAGTGCCTCACCCGTTTGCCGACGTCCACACGCCGGAGATCGGGGGGCAGATTTTTGCGGAGTGCGGCGCGCGCGGATTGCTGCTGGCGGGAACGCATCGCGACAAGGCGGACGTGCCCGACTTGGTGGACAGCATTTTTCATCAGGTGCACACGGCGTGGATCGGACCGCTGGCGCAGGTGACCGCGTGGCAGATCCATGGGTTCGCGGGGCAGAAGCATCCGTTCCCCAACGGGACGCAGGTGGTGGCCTCGAACGGCGAAGGAGCGATCGCACCGGAGATCGCGGCGCTTGACTCGGCGATGGATGAGCGCGGGATGCCGAGTTATGTGTTCAATCAGCTGCCGGCCGACAACGACGAGAACAAGCAAGTGAACGGCGACGTGCCGGGCGTGGCGTTCCGCTCGCTGGCCGCGGCGAAGAACGAGCAGGGCCGGCTGTCGCGGAGCCTGGGCGGGTCGTTCGTGCATATTGAATTGGAGGGCAACGTCCGATCGAACGAGTCGAGCCGCAAGCAAGCGAGCTCGGCGATCGCGATTGCGATGGCCTCGGCGCCGCGCGGCGGCGAGCAAGCGGATGGCCGGGTGCGGTTGGCGTCGCTGGAGGTGGAGCAGTCGCCGATTTCGGTGGCGGTGACCGAAGGGGCCGCGGCGGCGGAAGTTCGCGTGGCCGCGACGATGACGGACGAGACCCCGGCGGCGGCGCTGCCGGTGAAGGTCGCGAAGAAGAAGGCGAAAAAGCAGCTGCCGGTGGTGCGCGTGGCGACGAAGGTCGCCGACGAGGCGGCGACGGTTCAGCCGGCGGTGCTGGGCGTGCCGGCGGCGCCATAGGCTTGCGACCTGGGCGGCCGCGGAGCGGGCGCGGTCCGCAGCGGAGCCGCGACTGGGGTTGGGGTGCTGCCGGGAAGTGCGTGTGCCCGCCATGTCGGAGCGGCAAGATCTTGGGCGCCGCGGCGAATGTCGGGGTGGCGCTCGGCTGTTGGAGGCTGGGCGGACCCCTCGGAGTGACAGGGTTAGCACGCTCCGGCGTCGGGATTCGTACACTTGGGGTGACGGGTTCGTACGCTTCCGCGTCGGGGTGACGGGGTTCGCGGCGCTTCGACGTTCCCCGCGTCGGGGTGACGCGATTTTGGAATTGGCCGTAGAATGAGCGGACGCTGGCGGCGCTTGCTGGGCCGGCGATTCGCTTTCGACCCCCCCTTTCTTTCTTACGAGTGTTGAGCTGCCATGGCGAAAGCCGTTCTTCCTGCGGGCTACGACGTTCCAGACAGTGATCAGCCGCTGGAGATCGAGCTGAAGGAGCCATGGCTGGCCGCGCTCTTGGCGTGGCTGATGCCGGGGCTGGGGCACATCTACCAGGGGCGGACGGGCAAGGGCGTGTTGTTCTTCGTCTGCGTCTTTGGGACGTTCGCGTTCGGCATGCTGCTGGGCGAGGGGAAGGTTGTGTACGCGTCGCTGCCGCAGCAAGAGCCGTGGCGGTGGCAGTATTACTGTCAGCTGGGCGTGGGCTTGCCGGCGATGCCGGCGCTGATGCAGCGGCGATTGGTGAGCCAAGGTCGGCAGCCGATGTGGAACGGCTTCATGGCGCCGCCGCTCGATACGCCGCAGCGGTGGGTCGATGATTCGGACCACGAGTCGAAGCAGCCAAACGAACTGGCCGAGTGGACCGTGGCGATGCACCCGATGTTCGAGATCGGGACGGTGTACACGGTGATCGCGGGCCTGCTGAACGTGTTGGTGATCTGCGACGCCTATGCCGGGCCGTTGGTGCTGCTGCCGAAGCGGAATGAAGATGGCGGGGGATGAAGGCGGGGGCTGGCGTCGGCGGTTTTGGGCGTGGCTTGGCAGTTCGCCCGATCTGGTTGTTTCACGCCTAGGTGGCTGGTTGACCGAGTTATTGGGTGACGTAGCGATTGGGTGGCGTGCCCTTCCGTTGAGGAATGATGATGAGCACCGTTGCGTTGTGGTACGCCCTGCCGTTGATCGTGAGCGTGAGTCTCGTGTGCGCGGCGACGCGGCATGAGCTGATGCGGCCGATCATGCAGCACGCGGTCCGGTTTGGGGCGTGGGTGGCGGCGTTTATGGCGGTGTTTATGGGGTTGCTGGCGCTGCTGGGTCGGCTGGCGTGAGGGGGCGGCGTGCCCGTGAAGCTTGATGCCGACGTCTATCCAGCAACCAGCAAGCATCTAGCAACCAGCACCGAGCGTCCTGCGGCCGTTTTGGGCGGCTTTTAGGACGAAGGGGCGGCGTGTATGATGAACGAGACGTGATTGCCGCGCGTCCGTAGCTCAACTGGATAGAGCACCAGGCTTCGAACCTGGGGGTTGGGGGTTCGAATCCCTCCGGGCGTACTGATTTACCCCGAATTCTGCGGAAGTTCCGCAAAAAGCCGCCATAGGTTCCTCTTGGAACTCGTCCATTCCGACTGATACGGCTGCTGACTGCACCGGAATTTGCAGCGCTTTTGGCGACGTAGCTTTCTCGAAGTCGGCATCCGTGGTTCGCCAGTAGTGCTTTTGAGCAACTAGCGCCGAATGCCCCATCCAGTCCGCGGCAACGTGCGACGGATACTCCGCCGCGAGCTCAGTCGCCCGTGTCGCGCGCAGATTCTGAAAAAGCTTTGGCCATGGTTTTAGTCCGGCGCGAGCGATGATCCGCTCGAACTGCGTTCGCAAGTTTGCGTTTACGTCGCGGTAGCGCGTGATCACATAGGCCTGCGACTGCTCCTCGGGAGCTAGGGATGTCACGACCTCTTCGGCAATTTCCCAAACGTCGTCAAGGTATGGCTTGAGTTCGGGGAAGATCGGAACGATGCGGATACCCTGCCCTTCATGGTGCTCGGTCTTCGGACTCCTCACGACCATTCGCTTAGCCGCCCAATCGATGTCGCCCCAGGTTAGAGCAAGATGCTCGCTCGGGCATCGCAGCCCACCGAAGCGACTCAGCGCGAAGAGCAACCTCCACTGAGCGTCAGGGCAGGCATCGATGACCTTGGCCGCGTCCTCGCGCGTGATGAAGTAATCACGCTCGCGATTGGAACGAACCGAGATGCCCTTCATCTCGCCGAAAGGGTTCACCGTAATGAGATGCTTTCTGAGTGCAGCGCGAAAGAATTGGCGGGCGACTCCGCAACGGCGACGGACCGTGTTGTCACCAAGCTTCTTGCGAATCGAGCCATCGGACCACTTGCCGCTTGTGGCGAGCCAACGGCGCCATTCGTCGGCGTCACCCGCCGAGATCGCTTGCAATGGCCTGCTCTCTCCGAAGTATTCGATGAGGCAATCCTGCGTGTGACGGTACACGTTCTTCGTTCCGCGCTTCACATCCGACCGACCTTGGATGTAGGTAACGAGATAGGCGGCCAATGTAGTGCTTTCAGTCGCCGCCCGCGGCGGGAGAAGGCCTACCTTAGCGAGCTTATCGTATGTCGTCGGCGGCAGCTTCCCAACCCAAGTTGCAGTCTCCGTATCCCAGCTGGTCTGCGACATTGCCGCTGCAATCAGCGACTCAACCTTGTCTTTAATCGTCTTGGCCACCTTCTGCGGGATTTTACCTAGTCGGATCGATCGGCGCCGCCGATCGCCCGCTGAGAACTGAATCGTAACATTTCCCTTCGGATCTTTGCTGAGCGATGCCATCGGTTCGTGGCCTTTCGATTTCGTGGAAGGTGCGAGCAGTGAGCTCAAGCTTGAGAAAATCTGCAAGCAGATCGATCGATTTGATGCTCAGGCCGAAAACCTGCCGGCTGCCGCAACTCTTCATGAATCGCGAGAGCGTCGCCTGGTCGATGCCAGTTGCTTTGCTTATCGCGTAACGGCTGCAGCCAGCATCCAAGATTGCGGCTCGCAACTGTGAGCTCAGAGTCGTTGTAGGTACATCATCGCGAGTAATTGATGGAGAATCAAGCATAATTATGTCCAAAAAGCTACATCAATCAAGTAAGACTATGGCGTGAATTGGTCAGGAAGAATTGCAATATCTGGCGACCTGAACGCGCACCGAGCAATTGCTAGTTGCTTCGAGTTGCATATAACAGAGTCGAGCCGATCGATGCCGTATCGCACCGCAACTTCTCCGGAAGGCGTTAGTGGCGCTCGGTATCGCGGCCGACAGAGAATAGGTTTTCATCGGTCACGAGGCCTTTCTTCGCCAAACTGTGAATCCCAAATGCCGGTCCCACGCCGCGCAGCGGCATCGGGTCGACTGACGCCGTGGATCGCGAACCAACTGAGCTTGATCGAGAAGCAGAGGCCGCAGCCGTCGGCCGACACGAGCAAGGACTTTGATCTTGGCGGCGACATCGTCGCAAGCTGGAGGGTTGGAGCATTGGAAGGTAGGTTCCGTATAACCACCATCGCGAGGTATTTTTCTTGTGTTCATAGGGAACTTCGTATCCAAGGTTCCATTCATTCGACGCACTCTCGGTGAATCCACGAGATGCCTTCGTAATAAGTACCGTTGCTGACACGCTTTCCGGTGATTCGCTCAGCCATTCGTTCGCCGAAGCGACGATTGGAAAGGTTCCGTTCCCCGATCTCTTCACACCACGCTTTGTAGGAGGCGAAGGCCGCTGAAGCTTTCACGGAGGCCATATAGCCCAGCGAAGGTTCCGCTTTCAGGTGCTCGTCAAACCATTGTCCGAACGTGTCCGACTCGCCCCGGTACTCTTCCGTGGCTGCCATTACCTGCGGCGGCGCCTGAAGGCCGCTGCGCTGCCATTCGACGCAACCTTGCACCATCCAACGGAGGATCGCACCTCGCTCGTTGAGGAGTTTGGTGGGTAGCCGCTTGTCCTGCTGGGCCTCTGGGATCGTAACAGTAAACGGCACGAGTCTCAGGCGCCGCCAGATGCCGTTATCCGTCCCGCGGACGACCGGTTTGTGGTTGGTAACCAGCACACTAAGGTGAGAGGGTTTGAACTGCCAGAAGTCTTCTCGCATGCGCCGAGCTCGGATTGTGTCACCGCCAGAGGTCTCTTTGACAAGCCGCTCGTCGAGACGTTGCCCGTCACCCGTTTCGGTAATCGCAACGAGTCGCTTCCCGAATAGGTCAGCTAGTTCGGTCGGGTGACGCTCCCCTCGACTTGCCATGAGCAAGCCCGCCGGGGCCTTCATCGCGTACTCGCCAAGCGATGCTAGGATTGTCTCGATTAGTACCGATTTGCCGTTGGCGCCGCCTCCGTAGAATATGGCGAGGAGATGCTCAATTACTTCGCCAGGCAAAGCTGATCCCATCAGTCGCTGTACGAATCCGATCAGTTCGACGTCGCCGCGGAAAATTTTCTCCAGGAACTCAAGCCACAGAACGGGTTCGTCGCCAGCTTCCACTGGGTACTCGACGCCCGTTGACTTGGAGAGCATGTCGCAGGCGGCGTGAGGATGCAACGAGCCACTCCTTAGGTCGACCGTGCCATTGACGCAGTTAAGTAGCCACGGATCCGCATCAAACGATTCATGTGACGCCGGAATCGGCTCCTCGCTCTTTGCGAGCTCGATCATGGCGTCGAGGCGAGTGCGCGAGTGCGAGGTCTTCGCCCACTTCACTAGCGCCTCTTGCTCATCGTGGTCCTCGCAGGTGGCCGCCTCCTTATATATTCCGTCGGCGACGTCCTTAGCCGCACGCATGACGGCGCCACTAACGTCGAACTCCCATCGGGCGCCGGTGAAGACGAGCCATTTGTTCCAAACGTATACGAATCGGATGCGATGACCGTGCGCCGCAGAGAATCGCCGAGCGTTCGCCACGTCTGTACATGTATCTGGCTTAACTTCAAATTCCGGATCGTCCGAGGTTTCGACGACGGTGGCGCCCCACTCGGGCGCCTCGTCAACGATCGCGAGCAATTGCTCACGAGTTCCGCCGGCGGCAATCCAATCAGAGGCGTCGCCCTTCGCGGGAAGTCCCGGCAAATCGATGACCTTGATGCTCGTTGCCTTGCCGACCAAAGACTTGGCGACTTGTTCGCCATGGGCCTTTCCGGGCGGATCGTTGTCGCAAAGCACTGCGACTGCGCGCGCGGGGAGTTGTTTCGCGTGTTGCTCCCGCCATTTGCCCGCACCGCCCGCGTTGCATGTAGAAACTAGGCCGAGTTTCGCGATGTTCTCGGCGTCTTTCTCGCCTTCGACGATGAAAACGATCTCACTCTCACTCGCCGCCAGTAATTCGGGCAGCCGATAAGGAACGACCGGGCAACCCTTCACGCTCCAGAGCCACTTACCTTCCGCCTTAGGATCTGGCCGGCGCTGTCGAAAGTCCTTCGGAGCCATCCGCACCGCTTGGAAGATCAAATCACCGTCGGCACTGCAATAGTCGTATACCGTGTCGACTTGCGGCCTGCACTTGCGGGATTTAGGAGCGACATCAAAGAGGTCGGCTTCTTTCATTCCAATCGCGGCGAGAACGTTATCGAGCGCGCATCCTGCATGGCAGAAAATGCCGACGAACCCACTAGCTCCAATGAGGCCGACTGAAAGTGATGCGCGGTGATCATCGTGTGCAGGGCATTTTGACTTCCATTGCCGCTCGCCAGTCCGAGTAAGTTCCAGTTTCTGCTGAATCTTCTCCAACGGACTCAAGGGCACGTGTAGAGTATCACTCATTCCGTCACCGAAATGGTTGTGTCGTGTGAATGCGGCGTTAGGTTCTCGTCGGGTGAATCGAGAAAGCGATCTATCGCAGCCCGGCGTCCGCTTGCTCTGCAGCTGCAACGCCTCGGAGTGATGAAAACCAGCTGCGGCTTGCGGCGTAGGTGAAACTCCGACTTGGCTCGCTCTAGTTGAAGTTCGGCCCATTCGCCATTGGGAAGGTGGATAATTCGGAAACGTGACGTTTCGACGAGCGGAAGCATTCTGACGAACCAGCTGTCGGCCTTTACAAACTCTCGGTAAAGGACATTGTGCTCTCGCCACACTTCTAACAGCTTCTTGAAGAACTCTGGAAAGTCAGCGACATCGAGTCTTTTGATGAAGCATTTTGTGCAGTACATCGATACAAAATCTGCAACAAAGCCATGGTCGGAGGGAGTTCCCAATTGAGAGCATTGTTGGTCGTGCGCATCGTCACGGTAGTCAGACATGAAATTGCCTCCATAGGAACTGCCGATTGAATTACGGCAGAAAGATGGGTAATTCGGCGGGTGCACCCGCCTATCCGAGATTGCCGGTGGCAAGCGACCTAAAACGCCGATTGCGAGCTAGATCGGTCCTTGACGTATTGTCGGACGACATCTGCGTCGTAACGAACAATGCGCCCGGAGACGCCGAGACGGACGCACGGAAGATCGCCGCGCGGCTCAGTTACGTTGTAGAGCGTCTTCAACGAGATGCCGCCAAGCTCGTGGCAAGTGCGGCGACAGTCCCAAAGCAGTTGGTTGGGAATGTCTGGAACTGAAGATTTCATCGGGAATCCTTACAATTCGGATCGCAACGCGAAGTGACGTTACGTGTGGAATCGTAAGGCAGGCGAAATCATCTCAAGAAGCAATTATCCAAAAACCGGGAAACTACCGGGAAACCGGGAAACTACCGGGAAACTAGTGTCCGGCTCGCATTTCACTGCTACTCAACAACTCTCGGCAACGATCCTTAGTTCTCAGGTCCGTACCGGAGTTCGCAATGCACTGAAGGATTGCATCGCGATGCTCGACGCTGTATTTCTTTCCCTTGGGACCTGGCTGAAAAACGTTCGCCTTCTTCGCGTAGTCGGTCACGACATCAGGGTGTATACGGATTTCCTTGGCCAGTTCGCCAACCGTGAATCCCACGAAATCGTTAGGTGGGGAGGAGCCGCCGGTAGATACGGACGGCTCACCGTCGCGACCGTCCCAGTTGCAGTGTCTTGGCGGCGATTCTGATTCAGCGGAAAGGCCTGCGAACTTGCGAACCGCAGTGCTCGTCTCTGTGTTGCAAAGTGAAGAATTGATTTGAGTTGTGGCGTCCGATGCTTCTCCGGTTGCTTCTGGCACCGCTGGGCAAGCTGATTCAGCAGCAGTTCGTTTGATCTCGCTAGCCGAAGTGCTAGTCGCTGAACTGTAATTCGCAGCATTGCTTTTAGTCGTGGGGTCGGATGCTTCTCCGGTTGCTTCTGGCGCCAATGGGATAAAGGTATCCCCTGCGCCGAGTTTTGGTGACCGTAACTCCCGATCGGCAGCCCCGACCGAGGCATGGGGTGTCAGCGGGGCCGAAGGAAGAGCTAAGAACAGATCGATCCGCGATTCACTTACGAGGCGGCGACCTTCTGCTCCCAATTCATGAAGGCGCCAGGATGCTTGCAAGAACTCATCGAGTTCCATTCGACTCGCCGTCAGGCGCAAATTGTGAACGAGTCCGGCGAGCTGCTTCAGCGGTTCCGCAATTGCTGCGAAACCTTCCAGAGGGTTCTGGGAAGAGTCTTGAAGTTGCTCCAATCCGTTCTGAATGGCTGCGATTTCGGATGGGGGAGAGTTGACTAGAAACCTCTGAAGTTTCTCCCGTTTTAATTTGTTTGACGCGAGAGGAGAGGACTCGCGTCTTAGTTTTCTAGTCAGCTCCAAACCGGCCATATCGGCTTGATCAAAGATCTTACTTGCCTTACAAAACGCGGAGCAAACCGTCACCTCGCTCATCAGAATCCATCCTTTCCACTCGGGCCGACTCGCAGCGACTAGCCGGCGGACAGAAAGCCGAGGCGTCGCGGATCTGTGCCGCCATATCCCCCGAATGGAGTGGATTATACCGGTGTCTGGACGATATTGCGGCTCATCGCAAGCAAAAACTTGACGGTACGACTCGCTACGGGCATTCTTGGATTGCAGTTTGCGCGTTCTGGTTCTCTTCCACGTGTGCCGCCAAAGGCGTGACAATGGGCAAAGAGTTAATTTTGTGCGTCGTGGCCTTCACGTTTCTTGTAGGCAAAGCGGGCGCGACGGCGTTCGTGCCGCTGGGATTTCTACCTGGCCAAAGTCAAAGCCTAGCTTTCGACATCTCAGCGGACGGTACGGTGGTCGTCGGCCAGTCCTGGGGTGCCAACGTATTTGCTTTTCGATGGACGCAGGCGACGGGAATGACAAGTCTTGGCAGCGGGCCCGGCGGTAGCCTGCCCGCGCTCGCCTCCGCCATATCGGGTGACGGGCAGACCATTATTGGAGAGCTTTCCAGCAACAAGCCGTTTAAGTGGACGCAGATCGGCGGGGTGGCGGAAATTAGCCCTCGCTTTTATCCGACCGCAGCGACCTCGTTCAATGGCTCAATCATTACCGGCGGTAATGGACGCGACCTGTCCTGGGACGGGAGCGTCGTCGCGGGCATTGAGTTCAACGAAGGTTACATCGAGAAGAATGGCGTAAGAACTTGGATCGGCGATTTGCCGGGTTCTGACTATCGAAGTGCGGCACAAGCGATCTCCCCCGACGGAACGATGGTGGTGGGTGGCAGCGCAACGTTGCTGAACGTTGGCGACTCCCAGATCGAGACGGACCTCGCCATTTATTGGACCGAAAACACCGGACTGGTTCCGCTTCGTGATTGGCCGAATGCAAGCGCGTACGATGTTTCAGAGACGAAGCTTGCCATCGTGGGCTCTGGCAGCCCAGCGTTTGGTACTAGCTGGACAGCGTTTCGCTGGACGCCTGTTAGCGGAATGAGGTCCATCCCTGAATTGCTCCTAGAGGCGGGAATCAATGTCACGTCGTTGGGTTGGTCAGATATGGACGCGAAAGCCGTCTCCGCGAATGGACGCGTCATTGTCGGGTCAGGAAAAAAAGCTGGAGTTCAGCAGGCGTGGCTCGCTGAGTTGGACATACCCGGCGACTTCGACGCCGACGGAGACTCGGACGGCAACGATTTCTTAGTGTGGCAACGAGGACTGGGCGCCACGCATGACAGGGCCGATCTCGACCACTGGCAGGCGAACTACGCTTTCATACGAAGTCTTACTTCGCCACCCTCCGCTAACTCGCTGAGCGTTCCTGAGCCGAGCTCCGGAATGATCTTCGTTATCGTGGCCGCGATCGGCTTGACGTCGCGCGAAATGCGGTAGCCGAGGGAAGTCACCGGCTGGGCCTGGTTAGAATGGCGAACTCTTCGTCGGAGTGCATTCTAAAATTTAGCGGCGCAAGGAATCATCGCCGCATCCTGTGCGTTTCCGCAATAAATGGGATGAATTGGCGGTTTCGCTCCGCTATACTGGCGGCCTCACTGACGGCATGAACGGCCGTCCTTCTCCAGTCTGTGACGGAAGCACGCAAGACCGATGGCCAAAAAGAAACCCGCCAAGGGTGCCACGCCGCGCAAGAACGTTGCCAAACGCCCCAAAGGCGTCATCCCTCCCAAAGAGTCGAAGGCCAAGGCCGCCAAAGGCGCCTCGAAGCGCGACATCGAGCAGTACGATCACGCTGGCGTCAAGCGGCCAAACAATCCCCCGGTGGGCCTCGTCACCCCCGAGACCGATCCGCCAGCGCCTCCGCGGAAGACGTATGAGTACGATCCGCACCTCGACCCGCAGCTCGTCTGGGCCGGCAAGGCCGAGCATACCAGCTTCGAGGTTCCCACCGTCTCGCTGCACGTCCACGAGCGGATTGATCCCCGTACGATCATCGCCGCCGTTCGCACGAACGGAGACGCCGCAGCCACACCCGCGTCGCCAAGCAAACGCCAGCAAGGCCTTTTCGAGGACCCCGACGAAAACCCTCCCCGTCGCGAAGCGGTCGAGTTCTACAAACACGCCCACGGCTGGAGCAATCGGCTGGTGGCGGGCGACTCGCTGCTGGTGATGAACAGCCTCCTCGAAAAGGAGGGGATGGCCGGCAAGGTGCAGATGATCTACATCGACCCGCCGTACGGCATCCGCTACGGGTCGAACTTCCAGCCGTTCGTCCATCAGCGAGATGTGAAGGACGGCAACGATGCCGATCTCACGCAAGAACCTGAGATGATCCGCGCATTTCGTGATACATGGCAGCTAGGAATTCACAGCTTCTTGACATATCTCCGAGATCGACTGAACGTAGCGCGCGACCTCCTAAACGAGAGCGGTAGCGTGTTCGTGCAAATAGGAGACGCCAACGTTCACATAATTAGAGTAATTATGGACGAGATCTTCGGCAGTGAAAACTTTTGTTCTCTCATCAGCTATGCAACTACGACCACAACCACGGGAAGATTGCTTCCGGGAACCAACGATTTCGTTCTTTGGTATGCGAAGAACATAGAACGAGTAAAATATCGTGCGCTATATACAGACAAAACTGTAGGTGGAGAAGGAGCGTCCAACTACACAAGCATTGAACTTCCTGACGGCGACCGACGCAAGATGACAGTTGCGGAGCGAAAATCCCCGACCTTGCTTCCGAAAGGTAGCAGGCCATACCGCTTCGACAATTTGACGTCGCCTCGTGTGCGCGAGGGAAGAACGGGTTTCTATAGCATCCCATTTGGCGGACGAGAGTACGAGCCGCGAGCGGGAGAATGGAAAACCCATCGTGAGGGGATGGATCGACTACGCATCGCAAATCGGCTGGGAGCGACTGCTACCGGACTCTATTACATTCGATTCATCGACGACTTCCCGGCATTTCCGATCAATAATGGCTGGTCCGATACGGTCGTCGCAGGGTTCGCCACGAATAAAGTCTACGTGGTCCAAACGAACCCAAAAGTTATCGCACGCTGCCTCTTGATGACCACTGATCCGGGTGACTTAGTTCTTGACCCAACCTGCGGCAGCGGCACTACTGCAACAGTCGCCGAGCAATGGGGCCGTCGTTGGATTACCTGCGACACCAGCCGCGTCGCCGTCACCCTCGCAAAGCAGCGGCTCCTCACCGCCGCGTTCGACTACTACGAGCTCGCCCGCCCCAACGAGGGCGTCCGCAGCGGCTTCGTCTACAAGACGGTCCCTCACGTCACGCTCAAGTCGATCGCCAACAACCCCGAAATCCACGAAGGAATGACCCGCGCCGAAATCGACGCCGCGATCGCCCGCTACGCCGACCAGGAAACCCTCTACGACCAACCGAAGGTCGACAAACAAAAGGTCCGCGTCACCGGCCCCTTTACCGTCGAAGCTGTCCCCGCCGTGATGGTCGAACCGCTCGACTCCACTGCAGCCCTCGGTTCTACCGGGGGGTCGAACCCAGAGAACGCCCTCCCCGCCGACGCCTCCGTCGCCCGCACCGGCCCCTCCGTCCGCCAAGAAGATTGGCGCGACGAGCTCCTCAAAACGGGCGTCCGCGCCAAAGGAGGCGCCCACCTCGAATTCGCCCGCCTTGAACCCCTTGGCGCCATGCGCTACCTCCACGCCACTGGCGAGACTCGCGGCGACGATCCCAAGCGTATTGTCGTCAGTTTCGGCCCCGAGCATGCCCCGCTCGAACAGCGCCAAGTGAGCCTCGCCCTTGATGAAGCCGAACGCCTCCGCCCCAAGCCCGCCCTGATCGTCTTCGCCGCGTTCCACATCGACCCCGAAGCGCAGAAGGACATCGACGAAACGCACTGGCCCGGCGTCGAAGTCCTCAAGGTGCAAATGAACGCCGACCTGCTGACCGACGACCTCAAGAAAAAGAAGTCGTCCAACGAAAGCTTCTGGCTCATCGGCCAACCCGACGTCGAGGTGTCGAAGGTGAGACCCGAATCGCGAGGCTCGGCACCACAGTATTCCGTTACGATCCACGGCTTCGACTATTACAACCCAAGCAAAGGAACGGTTCAATCGGGCGGAACGCAAAACATCGCTCTCTGGCTCCTAGACACCGACTACGACGGCCGCAGCCTCTACCCGCGGCAGGTCTTCTTCGTCCTCTCCCCCGGCAAAGACCAACTGCAACGGCTGGCGAAGACGCTGAAAGCCGAGATCGATCCCGATTTGATCGAATCGTACTACGGGACCGAATCGCTGCCGTTCGAGGCCGGCGAACACCGCCGCGCTGCGGTGAAGATCGTCGACGATCGAGGAATTGAGAGTCTCAAAATCATTCACTTGGATTGAATCGCAGCTATGAAGAAAACGCCGGAAGTCCAACCCAGTGGCCTTAACGGCCTAACGTACGTTCGTCATGAAAAGATCAGCCTCAAGACGCATGCACGATTTTGCGAAGCTTGGCTACACGATCAGATTTGCAATGACACGTCGATTCTCGGTCTAGGAGAACTGGACGTCATTCAGCGCGAGCGCCCGCTCCATGGCGGCGGTCGCTTGGATATGCTGCTATCAGACGGAGCAAATGGCATACGGTACGAAGTGGAGATCATGCTCGGCGCGACGGATCCGAGTCATATTATCCGTTGTATCGAGTACTGGGACATCGAACGGCGACGTTATCCAGCCTACGAGCATGTCGCTGTGATTGTCGCTGAGGAAATTACGACGCGATTCCTCAATGTCGTCTCCCTGCTCGCGGGAAGCATTCCGATTATCGCCGTTCAACTGAATGCGTTGCAGGTTGGCGATCAGCTTCTGCTCGATTTCACCAAAGTGCTAGATCAACGCATGCTGCGCGAAGATGACGAGGGACAGCCCGTAGGCGAAGATGTCGACCGGCAGTGGTACGTCACCCGCAAGGGCGACCAGAACATGCAAGTGTGCGATCGCTTGTTGGAGTACGCGAAGGAAATTGAGAAGGGCTATGAACTCAGGTACACGAAGACGCAAATTGGAATTCGTCCTGGCGGATCATTCTTTAACGTCATCGTTTTTTGGCCCAAGCAGAAGTTCGTCCAGACCACCGTGCGGCTCAACGACCCGCTTCCATGGGTCACAAAACTCGAAGGTGCTGGAATCGACGCCAGATCTCCCCGCGATGGTCGCCTTCGCATGGTGCTGACGCTGGCCGAGGTCAATCAAAATGAGGCGCTGCTGAAGGAGTTGGTTCAGCAGGCCGTGAAGGAAAACGAGGCTTAGTGCATTGTTAGTCGTCGCAAAGCGGCATTCGGGAATGATTCTTGAAGTTTGAGAGGTAGCCATGGCAAAGAAGAAGCGGTCGGAACTACTGCGCAAGAGCGACACCAGCTTTGGATCAGCATTCTACGATTCAACGAATCTTCCCGTCGACGAAACGAAGCGATCAGGCTTTCAGATTCGTCTCCGACTGGAAGACGGGCTTAAGCTTCAACTTTCTTTGCAGCAGGCGTTGTGGGAATTGAATCGATTGGATCAGCGATCGCCGCGGTCACGTGAGCAAGGCGTTGCCTTGACGTTCTTCCCGCATCAAAAACGGATCATGGTGACGCACGGCGTCCTCAAATACCCTTCGCGGCCGAATCTCAAAAAGAACGAATCGGATGTCTAACTTTCTTGAGCAACTTGTGCGGGAATGGTACGAATATCAAGGTTACTTCGTCCGTCAGAACGTAAACGTTGGTAAGCGAGCCAACGGGGGTTACGAGTGCGAGCTCGACATCGTTGCGTTTCATCCCAAAAAGAGTCATCTCGTGCATGTTGAACCTTCAATGGACACGAACAGCTGGGCGGAGCGCGAGAAACGTTACCAGAGAAAGTTTGCAGCAGGTAAGAAATATATCGGCGCCGTACTCGAAGGCATCGAAGTACCCGATAAGATCGATCAGATCGCACTCTTGGTTTTTGCAAGTAAGAAGAATAGGCAAACGCTTGGAGGGGGCCGCCTCATGATCGTTGACGAGTTGTTGCACACGATCATGGCAGGTATCGCCCACTGCAATCTTTCCTCGTCGGCCATCCCCGAGCAGCTTCCGATTTTGCGCACGCTTCAGCTCGTCTCCGATTACCGTAAAGTCGTCTTGAGCCTATGGAATGCGCCTTCCAATTAAGAAGTTCTCAATCAAACGATAGCTAGGATGCCTAAGCGTACGCCCCACATCGATCAGCTCATCGTTAACTCCCCCTTCGCAGAGCCGACGAAGTTTTGGAGCTACGATCGCGAACACCGCCTCTTTACGCGAGAAGAGGGGCGTCGGCCCGCTGGTTACGTCATCGCCACGCCCGGCAGCAAAGGCTTCGACGATCCAGGCGTCTTCGTCGAGCTGCCGCTGGTCAACCAGATTCGCCCGCGGGTGAAGGCGTGGCGCGAGAATGGCTACCTTGGCGCCACCGGCGTCACCAAACGGCTGCTGGAGCATTGGTACGACATCGAACAGCGCGACACGGGCAAACGGCTCTTCTTCTGTGGCCTGGAGGCGATTGAAACCCTCGCTTGGCTCACCGAAGCGTCGCCCGCCGAACGGCAAGGAATCGACGTTCCCAGCGACGGAGGCCCCTTTTTGCGCTGGTGCACGAAGCTCGCCACCGGCGGCGGCAAGACGAACGTCATGGCGATGCTCGTCGCCTGGCAGGTCCTCAACAAAGTCACTTACCCACAAGATTCTCGCTACAGCAAGAACATCCTGGCCGTAGCCCCGGGGCTGACGGTCCGCAGCCGCCTCGAAGTGCTGCAACCCGACGGCCCCGACAACTTCTACGACGAGTTTTCGCTCATCCCCACGGCGCTCCGCGAACCATTCCGTCAGGGACGCGTGAAGATCATCAACTGGCACAAGCTCGACTGGGAGAGCGAGGAGCAGATCGCCAAGCGCAGATCGGTGGTCAAACTCGGCGCCAAGAGCGATGAGGCCTACGTCCGCGAAGTCCTGGGCGAGATGGCGTCGGCCAGAAGCCTCGTCGTACTCAACGACGAGGCCCATCACGCCTGGCGCATTCGTCCCGGCGAGCATGTGAAAGGTGTTTCCCGCCAGGACCGCGACGAGGCAACGAAGTGGGTTGGCGGTCTCGACCGCATCCACGCGGCGCGCGGCATACTTCGCTGCTTCGACTTCTCGGCCACGCCTTACATCCCGGCCGGCGACAAAAGTCCCGAGAACCAACTCTTCGGTTGGATCGTCAGCGACTTTGGCCTCAACGACGCCATCGAAGCCGGCTTGGTGAAGACGCCGCGGATCGTCGTCCGCGACGACGCTCTCCCTGACGCGAAGACCTACCGCTCGAAGCTCTACCACCTCTACAACGATCCCGATGTGAAGGACGACCTGAACTGTCCTGCCGAGCCGCACGAGCCGCTGCCGGACTTGGTGTCGAATGCCTATTACCTGCTGGGCGTCGACTGGGATGCGGCGCGCCAGTGGTGGGCGCACCAAGGGATGAAGACTCCGCCGGTGATGATCACCGTCGCCAACCGCACCGAGACGGCCGCCCGCATCAAATACGCCTTCGACCACGGCAAGATTAGGATCCAAAGCCTCAACGATCCCGCGCGGACGCTGCACATCGACTCCAAGGTCCTCGACAAAGCCGAGGCGATGGAAGACTCAACTAGAGAGCCGGGGGAGGCATCCCCCCGGTCGTCATCGGACGCCGAGGAGGACGAGGGCGACGAAGCTCCCGCAAAAAAACTAACCAAAGACCAACAAGCCCAACTCCTCCGCGAAACCGTCGACAGCGTCGGCAAAGTCGGCAAACCGGGCGAGCAGATTCAAAACGTCATTTCCGTCGCGATGCTCTCCGAAGGTTGGGACGCCAAAACGGTCACCCATATCATGGGGCTGCGGGCGTTCACCAGCCAACTGCTGTGCGAGCAGGTCGTCGGTCGCGGGCTACGACGCACGAGCTACGAATCGTACGTCAATGAGGAAGGGCTCGAACTGTTCCAGCCAGAATACGTCAACATCTTTGGCGTGCCGTTCACCTTCTTGCCGCATGAGGGGGGCGACGACAAGACGGCGCCACCCCCTCAGCCCAAGACACGCGTCGAAGCGCTCGTGGAGCGCGAGCAGGAGTTCGGCATCAGTTGGCCCAACATCATTCGCATTGAACACGAATTTCGGCCGCAATTGACGCTCGATCTCGCTGAGCTGCCTGTCTTGAAGCTCAGCGCGAGCGACGCGCCGACGCGTGCAGAACTCGCCAAGGTGATTGCCGGCAAGCCCGACCTGAGCAGCCTCACGAATATTGAGCTTGAAGAACTGGGGCGGAAAAACCGACTGCAAAAGATCGTCTTCGAAGTCTCTCGCGATGTGTTCGATCAAGTGAAGCCGACGTGGCGCGGCACGTCTGAAGCGCTCATCGGCCAAGTGATCGGCATCGTCGAACGAGTTTTGCGATCCGATCGCATTGTGATCGAGCCGCCGCTATTCAATCAGGACGAACTGCGGCGACGCATTTTGCTGACACTCAACATGAACCGCATCGTTCAACATCTCTGGAACGCGATTCGGTTTGACGAAGAAAACACGACTCGGTTGACGCCAGTCTTCGATCGATTGCGACCGATCCTGGGCACCGACGACATGCAGCCGTGGTATACCGGCAAGCCATGCTCACCGACGGTGAAGTCGCACGTCAATCAATGCGTTTTCGATAGTTCCTGGGAGGCGTGCGAGGCGTATCAACTCGATCAAAGCCCGCACGTCCAGGCCTGGGTGAAGAACGACCATCTGGGCTTCGACATTCTTTACGCCTACCGCGGAGCGATCAGAAAGTACCGTCCCGACTTCTTAGTCCGACTCGCCAGCGGCGACATGCTCGTACTTGAAGTGAAAGGCGAAGATTCAGACGAGAATCGAGCGAAACGCGAGTTCCTTGCCGAATGGGTGCGGGCCGTTAATACGCATGGCGGATTCGGCCGCTGGACGAGTGCCGTTGCTTATCACGTTGACGATCTGGAGCAGATTCTTCTCGCGACAAAGACTGAGTACTTAACTACCGCGATTTGATGACCTACACTCTAATCTTAATCCGATCGGAACGCTAGGAATTAGCTTGCTTCGCAGGTGCGTAGCCGAGCGAAGCAAGCCGCGAACCATTTCAGAGCGCGGTCCTCGAGGCTGCCGTGGGGATCAGGAGCCCAATTTAGGAAATTATTGGTTCCTAATCACGCCAATGCTAACTTCCGTATCTACCATCGGATACTCGAATTTTTGTCAGGTCGCGAACGTGACGATACCTTCGTCTTTGTTGCCATCATTCGCTTTGTCGAAATTGGGAGAAATATCAACGTAGCTGTCCGGAGATGCCTGAACTCCGCATAAGGCGTCTTCTGTAAGTGGCTGCATGGTATCAGCGGATTTCGTATTCAGGACAACCACACCCAGAGTTAACTGCGTCCCGTAATCGATAGCAGGGCGAAGGCTGCCAAAACTGCCTTGAATAGCTGGCGAGCTAAATCAATTTTGATTCGAGTATACGCAGAAATCTGACAAGCGTCTGAGCGATGGCGACGCTAGACCCACAGGGCAGAATCCATCGTCATTTGACCCGCACTCCTGGCTTTTCAAGAACTTAGGCATATACGCGGCTATCTATCTAAAGCTCTCGGTAACGTTTCGAAAATGGAATCCAATTCTTACCCGCCCAATCCACCTCAGTACTTACACAAGTACCGATGTACAGACGCGAATACCCTCTCGCTGTTGGCTTCGGACAGCCTGTACCTGGCGCGAATCGAGTCTTTCAATGATCCGTTTGAGTTCGTGAACCCGATAGCCAAACTTAAGGCATCATCGGCAGCCGATCCAACCGCAACTTTCGCCAAGTTAGAACGACAGTATCGGACAGAAAATGTCCACTCTTCAGTGCGAGTGTGCGCATTTGCAGAGCCTTGCGACGACATTCTGCTGTGGGGCCACTATGCCGATTGTCACAAAGGATTTTGTATCAGGTACGAATTTGCAAATGACCCGGTTATTCCCAGTCTTCTCTTCCCCGTGGAGTATTACGCCGCATTACCGGACTATACAAAGGGGTTTAGGGACACGATGGAAATGGTGCGTGTGAGTGCACTCGCAAAATACGACGTATGGAGTTACGAAAAGGAATGGCGAATCATAGGACACGTTGCGGAAGCGAAGGCAGCAACGGAAGAGCAGTTCGTTTGGTATCGCCCCACCGCCATTGCTGGGATTATATTCGGGCTGCGAATGCCTATACCACACAAGGCATTGATAAGGAAAGTTCTGCAGGGACACTCTCACGTCAAATACTATCAAGCCTTCAAGAAGCATGACGCATTCGCCATGGAAATTCGGGAGATTGGAACTGCCGTTACAATATCGGCCGTGGCCCGTCCATCCGCTCAAGCTTCTCAACCACCAATTGGAGACGCCCACTAACCGGCTTGGGGAGATTCCCAACTTTGAACTCATAATCGCAGTGGAATGAGTGCGCTTGTTCTAGGGATTCAAAGAGTACGTAGAGTGGGGGGACTGCCACTTCCTCACCATGCTTAAGGTAGGCGGTGGTGAAATGGGCGATATTGGCATCTATCTCTAGCGTAGGTCTTGTAGCCGCTGCCATCCTCGCTGCATTGTGGCAAACCGAATCCGCAATTAACTCCCAACCCTGTCGGCCTAAATCGGGGCCATCAAGAATCTTTGGCAGTGTTGGTTCAGCCGGGCCCCACGGAAACGCGTCGGCCGTGTATATCTGTAAATCCTTAGGGAACCGAAGTTCTAAGCTCAAGTCCCTTGCAGGAGTACTCCCAGAATTCTTGATGCGGAGTTCGACGAGTAATGACAACGTGCGCCGAACTGCCGCGCTGTGAGACGCTACCAAATAGTCTCTATACCTCGACAGGTAATCATTCCGCGCCCTGTTAAACTTCTCCGGGAATGCTGATGGAATAATCACAGTACTGGGGTCAAGGTAGTTAAATCCGACGGCCTCGGTTCTAGGAAATTCGGGGTGCTGCCTTGCGAGTGCTGCCAACTTATCTTCCGCGCCACTCTCATCGAATGGCGCAGGCGTAGAGATGTGGAACACCTTGTGCGATTCGGCTACCCCGCTATCTCTGAAGTAGACGCAGGGTTTCGGTATGGCGTTCTTCAGCTCCGCAATCTCCTTTCGGAGCCTAGCCAGCTCTAATTCAGATTCGTCGGGCTGAGTTGGTAATCGATATTGATCGCCTAATGTGGCCTGCGGAATGTGATGAAGATGTGCCGTAATCTGCGGGCCAACATCCTCGGATACCAAGAAAACATTCTCTTCGGGGTGAGCCGAACGATATCCAATTACACTGGCAACTAACACATCATCATTCTTATGCTCATTTAGCCTGTGCGAATCATAGTCGAAAGGATAAACGCGAAAGATCTCCATCGTGACACCGATGCGGATGGGATCGCCCTGCATCGCATGGGTCTTTATCATATTTAAGGCAACGCGCGCACGATGTTGCCTTTTTCGATCGCGGTTATCGCTCTTGTGCTTGTCGAGTTCCTCGATGGTGACCATCGCTACCACGATTTTCACTGAGTCGGCGCCAAAGTGAGCGCAAAGATCAATCTCATTCAAGGGTCGATAGTGTAAGTACATCATTGTGTCGAAAAACAATGTGACGCCCATTGCCCGGGCTCCTGTGCGCTGACTAAACACCAAACAATTTTCTTATTCGCATGCTCGAATCTGAACATGGCAAATAGTCAAGGCGGTATTGCAATAAGTTGTCGATAGGAGAATTCAGGTGGCGTCTTGTCGTGGTTCGATTCCGTCGATGAAGTGAATGCCCTGACTGACGTCGAGGAGCAGTTGCGAGCCGTTGAGTAGCCGCAATCTGCTGGCAGTGGACGGTTTATCCCGATCCAATTGGTCGTCCGCAAGTGGTTCCATTGCTAGGCCAGGAAATCGTTGACAATTAATAGCTCTTCGCGGTACTTCGCCAGGCACTCGCACGCCTTGGGGTACTTTGCCGGCGGTCGAGTGCATTCTGAGATTGTCTCGGACGCGCCTAGGATGTTGAGGGGACTATAGCTCATCGCCACATTGTGCTGCGTGCCGATGCGTGCATTGGTAGCTGGATAACTCACGAGAGAGGGACCGATCGGCTCGTTCGGCTTTCCGGTCTGCAGAAAAAGAGAACTCATCAAGATGCGGATTCTTCACACAGGAGCTGAGACGGAGAAACTTCTTTCGCAGCTAACTGCCAAATGCACGACTCTTCGTTGGGCAGTCGCATGGGCGTCGCATAACTTCTCGTTGTGCAAGACTCTTGCTGAGAATCAAGGCAAGATTGATCAGCTCGCTGTGGGCATACATTTCTATCAAACTCACCCTGATTTCATCGCAGTGTTTCAAGACCATCCAGCTGTGCGATTCGTGATGAACCCCAGCGGGGTGTTTCATCCCAAGCTGTATTACTTCGAGCACGGCGACGGCACCTGGGACTGTGTAATAGGCAGCCCCAATTTCACAAGTGCCGCTTTCTGTGACCGCCATTCTAAAAACGTAGCGCGCGGCGCCCCGAAACTGTAGCGCTAGTTGAGGTGCGGGAATGATACAGGCCCTCCCGCGTCAGGCCGTTGACGTTGACTCCTTGTGGTTAGATCGACGACGCCGGCGTGCGTCCTTGAGCCGATAGCTCTCGCCTTTGGTTTCGAGGATATGGCAACGATGGGTGAGCCGGTCGAGCGCCGCGCCGGTGAGCCGCTCGCTTCCCAAGACCTCGGTCCAGTGCTCGAACGACAGATTGGTGGTGACCACGAGACTATGGCGCTCGTAGGCCGCGCCGATGACGTCGAACAATAGCTTGGCGCCCGCCTTACTGGCGGGAACGTAGCCCAGTTCGTCGAGGACGACCAGATCGAGCTTGGCCAATTGCGAGCGGAACTTGAGCAGCTGCTTGTCATCCCGAGCTTCGAGCATCAGCGCGATCAGTTCGGTTGGCCTGCTCCCCAAAAGCTGATCCATGTGTTATGAGAGTTCCTAGCGCCCTTGCGGGCAAGGAGACTCTCGATGAAAGGCAAGAAGCACAGTCTGGAGCAGATCGTCAAGAAGCTGCGTGAGGCGGATGCGATGATCGCCGGCGGCAAGACGGTCGGCCAGGTCTGTCAGTCGCTGGAGATCAGCGAGCAGACGCTCAGTCGTTGGCGGCATCAGTACGGCGGGATGAAGAGTGAAGAAGCCAAGCGTCTGAAGGAACTTGATGAGGAGAACAAGCGGCTGAAGAAGCTGCTGGCCGAGGCGGAACTCGACAAGGCGATCCTGAAGGAAGCCCTTCGGGGAAACTACTGAGCCCGGCGCGTCGCCGAAGGGCGGTTGCTCAGGTGCAATCGAGCCTGGGGGTGAGCGAGCGTCGGGCCTGCCAGACGTTGGAGCAACCGCGGAGTACGCAGCGCTATGCTCCGCGCGCGGATGAAGAAGAACAGCGATTACTGGGTCGAGTGCTAGAGTTGGTGCGTGAGCATCCGCGCTACGGCTATCGCTTCATCACGGCGCTGCTGAGGCGGGAGGGCTGGAGCGTGAATCGCAAACGGGTGCATCGTCTCTGGCGACAAGAGGGCTTGCAAGTGCCGAAGAAACAGCGAAAGAAGCGGCGGTTGGGCACGGCCGCCGGCGGCTGCGTGCGGCGTCGGGCCGAGTGCCAGGACCATGTGTGGGCCTGGGACTTCGTCTTCGATCGCACGGAGAACGGCCACGCGATCAAGTGGCTGTCGATTATCGACGAATACACGCGAGAATGCCTGGCGCTGGAGGTGAATCGAAGCATGACCGCTGACGACGCGCTGGACGTGCTGCGCGACTTATTCGTGATTCGCGGCGTGCCGACCTGCCTCCGCAGCGACAACGGACCGGAGTTCATTGCCCGAGCGATTCGCCAGTTCCTGGCTGCGGCAGGCGTCGAGACGCTCTACATCGAGCCAGGCTCGCCGTGGCAGAACGGCTATGCCGAGAGCTTCCACAGCCGCCTGCGGAGCGAACTGCTCGACGCCGAGGTGTTCGAGAGCGTGACGGCGGCCCAGTCGCTCGCGGCGAATTGGCGAAGCGATTACAACCACCATCGGCCCCATAGTGCTCTTGGTTATCGCACCCCCGCCGAATTCGCCGCCGGTTGTGCTGCTTCCGCTGCGGCTGCGCCTGCGCTCCAGCAACACAACCGACTTCCTGCGGAACGTTTACCTCTTACCCAACCCGTACTCTCATAACCTGTGGTACTAAAAATGGGGGCATCCCATCGTCAAGAATCTTCGTCTGACAGCGATTGTCAGAAGTGGAGGCGGCGGGAATCGAACCCGCGTCCTCACGAGGATTACTTTCGGCCGTGTTGCTTCAACAAGACGGCAGAAAACAACCCCGCCTACACACATTGATCCACTCATTAAGAGGCAGTGACTCAAAGCGTCTTAAACGGTGTCCTCAAAAGCATTAACGATCACTCACTCACGGACGCTTGCTCGCTCCTTAAGGAATTGTCAATTCTCGTGTTTTCGCGCGTTGGTTAAGCGGCAGCATCCTGCAAGATTCCATCTTTGAAGACTCGTCCTTGCAGGACGAGCGTGACCTTTTCGTGGCTGGAGAGTCGTCGCCATTTATTGGCGGCGGACTGGGCGAGTTTGAACATCATGGCGAGGCTGGTTCGGCGGGTTACGCTCCCCTTGGTCTTGCGATGCGACAATGAAGATGCATTCTCGGCGGTTCACGAATCGACCCGACGCCGCAACTCCTCGCGCACTTCCATGAGGACTTTCCCCAGCCAATTTTGGCCGCTGCCTGTCTTGCCGCATCCCCAAAAATAGTCGTGTGGGGCCGCCTCAATCAGTTCCTCGTCGCCCGTACTGAGGAGCAGCTCGGCGACTGCGGAATGTGTGGCGACTTTCTGGCGAATGGCGGCGCGCATGACGGATATCTTGAGGGATTCCCAATCGTCGCGTAGCGGCACGTTACGGGAATTGCCAAGTTGCTTGGCGATCTTGGGGCTTACTGCGCGGCGAATCGTCTCGGCATAGTCCTGGTCCAAGAACTTCATCGCTTGGAAGTAGTGCTCAACGGTCGGGTACCAACGCCCCTCGAATTCGACGCCGTGAGCAGAGAAATTCGAGAATTCGCCGAACGGCTCGCCTTGAACGTAGAACGAGATTGTCATTTTAGACGCTATCTATCTGATGTTGATTTTCGCCGAATGCCCGTTCGTCATTCATCTGAGCGCTGTAGCAGTACGGTAGGGAACCCCAGCTCTACCGCGATGGGTGCCGCTGCCCTCATACAATCGTCCGTCCCTAATTCGGTACCTTGAACTTCGCCTGCCCCGCACCCGGATAAGGACACAATGGTTATTTAGAGCGGTCTACCCAGCTTAACGCAAGACATGAGCCAGCGTTGTTGGCGATACAGCATGACGAAGTCGACATGGCCAACCTCGCGTAGCATTTAAGGACAACGGGAAATCCAGGCGACGGGCGTCTAGAAGTACCACGCCCCGTGCAGTTTTCCGATGCGGTGGCTGTGGAATTGATTGGCACAGTTTGATAGTTGCTTGCTGCCAGGGTAGTAATCAAAATTAGCTTCTCGGCTACCGCGTGAACAGATGAATCATCGCCCAACTGTTACCGACACGCCTTAGTTCACGTACACAGGTGGCGAACTCGAATCATGCCAACTAATATCTTCTCAAGTTACTCCACCGGCGAAAACCGCGTCACGGCCTCTCTCCTGGCCGTGCTCCAGTCGCTCTCGCTAGGGCGGATGAATCGCCTGCTCGGCGCCTTGCTCGAGATGCCGGAGTTTGAACTAGTTCGATTCCAGAATCAGCCCTCGAAGGGATCCGCGGGTGTTCCTGACGCCATCGTATTGAGCAGCTGAAGGCTACTCATTGAAACGAAGATGTGAACGGCGCCTGAATAGGGTTCTTCCTCACTCTTGGTGAACGATTTGGCGGCTGTCACCGTAAGTTAGCGAGGAAGTTGATCCCCGGATGCCACGCACGGCGCCTTCTTGTCGAGACGGATGTCGTGCGAGTTGCTCCTCTGTTGCCGCAGCCGGACAAGCTGTGCTGCGAAGGCGTCGAGATTGGCCCCAACCAGATCACTTTGCACGTGAAGAGCTGTGCGGCGACAGGCCGTTGTCCGGCCTGCAATCACGCTTCGAGCTGCGTGCATAGCTGGTATGCGAGAACATTAATCGATCTGCCGTGGCTCGACGGAGCCGTTTGCGGGATATCTCAAGGAACGCTGGGATGCCGGCATCCGTAATGCGCGAATTTTTTACGAAGAAGTGAAACGGCAGGGATTTCAGGGATCGTATGACGCAGTCTGCGACTGCGTTGCGCCGTGGCGGGCTCCCCCTGACGAATCGCCTAAACTCGCTCGATGCTCGCAGCAGTGCTCGGCCGACCAACTCTCCTGGCTGGCCGTTCAGCGCCCGGACCGGCGACGTTCCGACCAGGAGCAGATGGTGACTGCAGTCTCCGCCTTGGGCTCCGCTTGGGCTCGAGGAATTGAGTTAGCTCGGCAATTCGCCGCAGCCCTGCGGCGCGAAGTCGCTCTCGATCTGGACGAATGGATCGCCGCCGCGGTCGAAGACGCGCCTCGCGAGTTGCAACGGTTCGCCCAGGGAATTCGAGGGGACCGACAGGCGGTCGCTAACGCGTTGACTTCGTCTTGGAGCAACGGCCCAACCGAGGGACACGTCAATCGCCTCAAGCTCATAAAACGGCAGATGTACGGGCGGGCGAGCTTCGATCTACTGCGAATTCGCGTGCTCAACGCCGCTTGAACCACGCGTGGCTCGGTTCTTCGCAGTCCGCGAAATCTGAAGAGCTGCAATCGTTTCCTGGGTCGGACCTCTGCACGTCGAACCGCGGTATGCGCCCAAAATCAACAAGCACCGTTCACCAAGAACGAGGAAGACCCGTTATGAAATGCACGGTGACAGTCAATTACCTAGTACCTGCGTGCCACTGTTTAAGGGGCAGCACGAGGTCGAATACTTTGCCACAAGCAGTCCAAGTTGCAGATCGTTGACATCTCTTGCGCAATCTTTCGGACGTGTTGAAGCGAATGACCGATCGCTATCCGCGGCAAATCACCGAGACACTCGGAAAGGACGGGACTCTTGCAGACTGTCATTCCTATGGAAGGAGTCGATGAAGAATCTCTTCAATCAAATCTCGGCGTGCCAGCGTCTGGCGCCAGCGAGCTGGGATTCCTGTTTCGCCGAAGCACGCCCCCGCCAACTGACCGCAGACGGCGCCTGTGGTATCAGCGTCATCGCCGAGATTGACCGCACGCAAGACCGCTTGCTCGAAATCAGCGGCGTCATGAATCGCCCATAGCGCCGCCTCCAAAGAGTCCACGACATAGCCGGAGCCACGAATTTGTGAGGAATCTTTCGAGCGATAGCTCCCAGCCGCCACTGCCCGCACTTCAGGATGGAGCGGCATGACTTGTTCTAACTCTTGTAGGGGCGACCACTGAGGCGACAGTACCGCATCGCGGGCTTCGCCGTGGATTAGGCCGGCTAACACCAAACCAAGATAGGCGCAAGCGGAGATGCACTGCGGGCTGGCATGAGTCGGCAGACTCGATTCGACCGCCCTTTCGACAAGATCGTCGATGCCGTTGGGAAACATGTAGCTATAGCGGATAGCCACAGGCGCCAGCCGCATGATCGACCCGTTGCCGCTTAACTGCTCTCGTCGCGAGCCGGAAGTTCGCGCATCGCCCGACGCCACAAATCGGCAGAGCGCCGCGCACGTCGCATTGCCGACGTCAAACACACGGCCATTGCTGGAGTACTTTCCGTGGCGCCACCAGTCGACATATCGCGTGGCTTGATCGTCTAAATCCCATCCTGTCTCGGCAATGCTGTCAGCCAGTGCGAGCGCCATGCTCGTGTCATCGGTCCACTCGCCTGGTTCCAAGTCGTGCGGGCCGCCGGAGCGATAGTCCGCGATCGGCTCGAAAGTTCCAGGCGGCTGGAACTCGACGGCCGCCCCGAGCGCATCGCCAATGGCCAAGCCCAAGAAGGCGCCACGAGATCGGTCGCGCTGTGACATTGTCTACCCGCTGAGGTGTCAGGACTGAACATGAAAAATCAGGCGAAGCATAATCGAACATCGTTGACTAGATGACGCAGCAATTCAGCCGACGCAGTGCCGCCTTGCCAATGATCACCCGGGCGCCGATTTCTAATCTCATCGCTTAAAGTCTCTTCAAAAGCAAGCTATGGACAAGGGGAGGTTGAGGGAAGAGCCCATGACAATGCGGTAGACAATTCACGCTGCCACCATTCCAGGCTGTGACCGCCTGCGCGCTCGACATGCCTGCACTCATTGCCCTGGCGTTTTAACTCACGAGCAATCTTTGCGGTGTGCTTGCGGAACATCCTTTCCGCTCCAAGATTTCCGGCCGCCAAGTAGAAGCGAAGCTCTCGTCCCGCTTGTGAGTCAACTCGGACAGGCGACTTCGGACAACGCGCCATCGAGAAGGCGATCACGAACCCGAACAATTCAGGGTGACGAAGACCGGTAGCCAGTGCGAAGGCGCCGCCGTTGGAGAATCCGAAAATGCCCCAATGTTGTCGACCGGTGCGAATTGATAAGCGACTTTCCGTCCATTGACGAACGTCGCCGATAAACAATGATTCGTGAGCTTGATAGCGACTTTTATCGACTCCCAGGAGGTACTCTTCGCCGCGAGCGTCGCCTGAGCTTTCAACGCCGATGATCGCGACTGGAGGCGCCGTCCAAGGTTCGGCCGACGGCGAAACGGTGTCAAGAATATGCTGAAGGGCCTGCCCATCGGTGCAATAGAGTACGGGTAATGGACTCTCTATGGCTATCGCTGATGGCCAGAATGCGAAGATCCGTCTGGGCTGGGAACTCAGTCCGCACGTCGCAACGCCCATGATCTTGGTCCAATGGTTCTGCAACTCACCACGCTTCTAAAGTGTGAATTCGGACCGCAGATGGTTGGCGGGCACGGAAAGCGACTAGGATGTTCTGTCGAGGTGGTGGAGCGGCCCTTGCTCGTTCGTATGGCGACTCCACTAACAACAGCAATCGGCGAGGGCTACGGGGCGCTCTCGTCCCAAAGTTGGCCGAACTCGTGGATGTTGGACGACGTCATCGCCGCGAACTCGCGAGCGTCGATTTCGCGAAGGACGGTCTTATCGGTGCACTCTCCGTTCATCCAAGATTGGGTGCCATAGTGCGTTCCATCGGCCGTCAGGTGAACGCTATCGCCATGCGTCTTGCCATGCACGAGGCTGTAGATATCCTTCTTGCGACCATTCGTGTGATACGCAATGTAGTAGCCGTGCTGCTCGCCGTTTTCCCATGTCGTGAAGGTCGCGATTAATCCACTAGGAAAGAATCGCGGATGAATGCCGACCGGGATTCCGTGGTCCATGAAGATCAAAGCGTAGAGTTGGCCTGACGGGTAGAACTGGACCTTCACGCCGTGGAGTTGGCCGTCCGCATGGGGCTCGACCTGGCAGAGCTTTCCCGTGCGCGAGCGAGACTGGGCCAGTCCGTGCGGGACTCCGTCTCGAAATTCCGCGTCATAAGTCATTGCCGGAAGGTGTGGCAGCTGAGGCGCCACCTCACCATGATTGATTGTCAAGCCAGGAGCGAGCCGGCGCGGCTCAAGTGGGATCTTCATCTGTGCAATCTTCTCCGCAAATGCATCTGCACTCGCGCGGACTGCGTGTTGCAAGCTCGCTTTATCAATCGCTACTTGGCTCGCATCTTCGAGTAGGAGAATGATATGAGTATCCGTGACGTTCATGAGCATACCGCGAGTCTGAGTTCCATCCTTAGCAGCCCAGTCGTGCCAGCGCGGAGCGATGGGCTCAGAACCCAGCGCTGAACTGAGGCTGAAAGTGAAAGCGGTTGCAAGGAAAAATGGCGTAAAAGGCGACATGGTTAATCTCCGGAAAATCGGATTTGGCGGCATTTGCGTGAAACACTGTTACTCAACTGTGCGGGAACTGAACGTGGTCGAGTACGACTAGGGAACTGGTTCGCCACGCTTCTATTTGGCCATCCTTAAATACACCTTCATTGAATTACAATGAAACGGCATCACTCATTTATGAAACAGTACGCACCGCGAGATACGGAAATGGGTGAACACTTCAAAAGACTTCGTGAACGAGGGAGTCTCGCACAACGTGCCCAAAGCACGCGTCGCCTAGAGATGACAATAGCGACTACCGCACCAATTAGAAGATGCCCGGAGACCGGTTCGGAAATGGCGGAACTTAGTGGCGGTGTAGCATACCGGTTCTTCCAAACTGCGAGATCAGCTGAATCCACTACGCCATTCCGATCTCCGTCGGCAGTCAGATTTGTGGTTGAGCCTTGCGTCCGCTGCCACGTCAGAAAATCCGCTCCATCAACAGCGTCGTTGCCATCGTAGTCACCAAGTAAGCCGTTAGTGCCTCCATTAGGCAGAAAACTAAGCGCCAAACTATTCTCAAGCTGTCGCACTACGAACCGACCACCATCAAGTGAGGAGCCAAAGCCGGCTAAGTCAATTTCGAAGTTTGACGGCGAGAACCCAGAGATTCCGCCCGCGGACGAAACGAACGGCAAGTCAAATGCCTGGTTTGCATAAAAATTAGCGGGCGGACCGTCCGAACCAGACAATGTCGATGACTTAACAGCTAGCGTGACCTTGGCTGCTGAAGAAAAATCAAGCGATAAGGTCCCAGCGACTGACAGGAAACCCCATCCGGTCAATCCTCCCGCTGTCCCGTTTACATCATTAACCCCAAGTTCAAGTACAGTTTTTCCTTCTAGTCTGACGTCGCCGCTGAGCTGGCAAACGCCAATTCCCCGCTGGTCTCCCAGTTCTATTTTCGCGCCGCTGCCAAAACGAGTCGTTCCAGTAATCGTACCGCCGATTCCCCGAAGCGTACCGCCACTGTGGATAGCGACATCCCCATAGATGACTCCATTGTTGTCCAGGATCGCCAGGCTTGTCTGCTTTTGCTTGCCAACCTCGAGCACAACACCCGATCCCATGCGAATTGCGCTCTTGTTGCCGACGAAGATGGCGCCAACATTCTGAAATTTGCCGCCATCGACTCTGAGCAGGCTTGAGCCGAAGTCCTGGATCGCTCCAACTCTTATCGAGCCTTCGTTGAATAGGTCTTTGGCGACACGCAAATAAGCGGGAAGTTCTCCTTCTTCATTACGGTCGGTCCCTAGGTCGAAGTCGCGTAAATTGTCCAACTTAGATGTTACAAACGCACCGCCTTCAACATGAATTGTGCCGGCGTTTAGAACTCCTGCGGCATCCACCTGCGCAACAAGAGGTAAATTTTCCGGAGAAGCTGGCATCCTGTCTGGGACCTGCATCGGATAAGAAACGGAAAGGTGAAGGGTCGTCCCAGTGTTGGTCAGTAGTCCATTGACTCTCTGGATAGCTGGGAAGGACGCCTGATCGTAAAAGGTCCAGACTTTTGACGCGTTAGTCCGCATATCAATAACGTGATGCGACTGAAAGACGCCGCCAGTCCAGCCTGACCCCGGCTCCCTCGGCTGCCAACTGGTGGACCCCGTGTTGCTGTTGATGAAGTTTCCCTGAATCCAATTAAAATAGGGGACGTTCGAGTCCACCCGGGTCTCGTTGAAGACTGTCCCGTTCGATGGGCTTTGCCAATGGATCGCGAGTATTTCACCTCTATAAAGAGTAGGGCCTCCGGAGTCCCCTCCTCGGGCTTCATGAGGACCCCATTCCAGGACGAAATTGTTGTCATTGTCCATCTTTCCTGCCCAGTTGGCGGTGCCCTCGCGAATCGTTTCTGTTCCCATTCCTCCAAGGATGGTGAAGTTTGGCTGGGTGATGTCCCAATGCTCCCACCAATGATTGCCATCAGGTGCATAGCTTGAGGAAAACGCGGGAGGGGTGCTGGCGATAGCTTTGGGGAGAAGCATTAATCCAACATCCGGAAAGCCGGGAGGAGCCAAAATTCCCAAGCCTGGCGCCCGGTAACTTCCAGACGACGTAAAGCGAATTGCTCCACCTTCCCCCTTGTCTTCAATGACATGGCTGGCAGTTAACACCAGCCGGCCTCGAAGTGTCGAGAATGGCGTCTGGATAAGCGACCCGGTGCCACCCCCGCCCTTAAAGTTCATGAGGTCTGTCACCCGTACGACCTGACCGACCCAGTCTCTGGTAGAGACGATTTCGGAGAGCTGATTCGACCTGACGTCCCAGATCGCACGAACAGTTCCCGCTGTGGAGATGGCCACAGTGGCCATACTGAAGGTCACCAATCGAAACAAAAATGACTGACCCGTCCAATGTTGATTAGTGGTAAGGTTCATTTGTTATGCCTTCGCCTCATTTTCGGTGTAGTGGTTCGTCTAACGCCCCCCCCGAATGCCCCCCCACAGCGATGTGTCGCTCTGGCTAGCCTAAGAGTCGATGCAGGTTATATTGCGATCTACCACTCGCATGGCCACTTTCGACAATCTCGGATGCCACCATCGCCTGTCAAGTCTTCTCATTGGAGTCTTCCTCCCCTGGCCTACTGAGGCCGTTCATTTACAATTGGGGCACGCCATGCCGATTGCGACGTGGCCTTTTGGTAAAGCAAGATCACCTGTCGACCGGACGCTCTAGAGCGATTAAGTCCGTTCATCTGCTGCGATTTGGTGGAGGTCGCAATGCGAGCCTGCCAAGTTTATGCGTGAGAAAGTATCGCTTACTTTGGGTCAGTTTGTGAAAGCAGGTGAGATGAGGCGCATGAGTCGGGTGTCACGTCGTTCTGTGCTAGATACTCGATTAGCTCGACGCACTTCATTCCCTGCACTCGCACATCAAACGTCATTCCATTAGGGCCGCGAGCTAAGCGTGTCCGGGCTTGCACAGCAATTCTCGCCAATCGGTGATGATGGTTGCGCGCCTGGGATGGGGTATGGATTGCTCGATCCATAATTACTTCCTCAAATTCCGATGCCAGAAGAGCGAGGCTCGGATAACGGAATGCATCAGGCCAAAGATACCGGCCATTTTGAACATCAATTGACATCATCGCAGCACGTTCGGCGACTTGTCTCGCACAACGAGCGTGACGTGCTAAATTTGCTTCGCGTGTTCGGGCTATACGCTTCATCTTCAACTCAAGTCTCTTAAGCTTGGCGGCGCGGGCCCGTTCGAGACGCCACTTGTGTAATTGCTCCCATGTAAGAGCAGCGCGTGACTCTTCAAATTGAGCCACCCCTTCAGCCAATCGCAGTTCCGCTTGGGCAGATATTAGGTCGCCGGCTGCGGTGCTGTGATGGTGGTAGGCAACCACTTGAGCTTGCGCCTGCGTGGTAAAGACCGATGCCAACGCTAAAGTGAACAGGTAACGAGACATCTGCTGAATCTCCTATTTGCAATGACGCGATTCTGGAAGGGTTTACCATCTACAAGGCGGTACTCCCAACTGCCGCAGCAACTGAAAACGTGGACGCGTTGCGGCTCACATTACGAAAATCGCAAATTGGTCTCCCGAAGGTGACATGCAATCCGAAGTTTCTTTACCTTTCGCGACATCGGAAAGTTGCGTGGCTCAAAAACCAAGATCGAAATGGGCTGGCTTGAAACGTTAAGTCGTTAGCTTCAACGCCAGGTTGCTGCGAGCATCTAGCAGCGGCGAGAAATCCGCAAAATTATCGGGTGTTGCCGCATCATCATTGCTGTATCGCCGTCCCTTGAGCTGGCTTCGCCTTCTCGCTGAAGCGCGGGTTTCCTTTCACCCTACGACGAGGTATCGCCTTCGCACCGAGTATTGGCCGTGAAGGCGATTCCATCCGCTGGACGATTTTCCAGCGCCCGACGTGCCGGATTCTCGCCAAGTCGGCGATGCTCTCGCTCTAGTCAAAGCACTCTTCAGTCTTCTTGAGGCAGAATTGGCTGATCCGATAGTCCTTGGCCTGCCAAACCCTCAAGCGTGTGCCGCTGCGGTGGCGGCGGCCGGCCGGCGAAAGCGGCGAAGACGCTCCGGCTGCAGAAGCGACGCCGCGACCATCGCTTGCGGCACGACGCCCCTCGCTTATAGTTTCAGATGGCAGGCCCCTTTGTCGCAGCCGCAATCGGCACGGGGCGTCAGAGGGCTCTGGTCGCTAACTTTCTGAAGCCGATCCCGCATCACCAAGGAGCCTCGCGTTACCCCTGGCTGCTGCCGGAGTGAAGCACTTAGTCGCCGTTTCATTCACGCTCAGCGACCCGTCGACGCTTTGGCGGTCGTCGATCGCTCGTGGGACGGGACGCAGCGTTTTCTCTCTCATCGTTAAGGCGGGCACTTGCACAATTGACGGTTGCAGCGCCAAAGAGCCGGTTTGAATCCTTAACCGAGCGGTCTTGAAGTAGGAGCGTGTGAGTCGAATGTTCCGCGTCTGATCGCTGAGCGAGGCTCGAACGGCGACGTCCAGGCCGTCGGCGTCGTCGGGGACGTAGTTCGCGAGCTTCGCGTACTTGGCGTGACTCCACATGGCTACGACGGGATTGAGCTCCGGCGCGTCGGCCGGCAGCCGTTCGAACTCGATCAGCTTCCAGGCGGGCCCTGCGATCCGACTCTCGGCGGAGCGATGGACGTTCCACCGATACCACACGATGATCAAGGGACGCCGAATCTTCCGCCGGAGTCGGCGGAGGAAGTCTGAAGTGGACCCCAAAACCTGGACAGGCGATTCCCCGCTGGGGGCCCTATCAGGAGGTCAGAACGTGGCAAAGAGGCGTCGGAGTTTTAGTGCGTCGTTCAAGGCGAAGGCGGCTTTGGCGGCTTGCCGGGGAGACAAGTCGACGGCTCAATTAGCAAGCGACTACGAGGTTCACGCGGGTCAGGTGACGGCATGGAAGAAGCACCTTCTCGCCGGGGCGGCGAGTTTGGTCGAGGACGGGCGGGGCCGGAAGCCGGACGACGGCGTGGCGGACGAGCAGGAGCTTTACGAGCAGATCGGCCGGCTGAAGATGGAGGTCGAGTGGTTGAAAAAAAAATCTGCCCAGCTCGATTGACGGGAGGCGAGGATGTCTCGAACCGAATCACCCGGAGTTGTCGCTCGCTCGGCAGTGCGAGTTACTCGCGTTGCCGCGATCGACGGCGTACTACCGACCCGTTGGCGAGAGCGCGGCGAACCTCGCGCTGATGCGGCAGATCGACCAGCAATATTTGGCGACGCCGTTCTATGGGAGTCGGCGAATGGGAGACGTGTTGGGAGTCAATCGCAAGCGCGCGGGGCGATTGATGCGGCTGATGGGCTTGGAGGCGATTTATCCGAGACGACGCACGACTTGGCCAGGAGTCGGGCACAAGATTTACCTGTATTTACTGCGAAACGTGGCGATCCTGCGTCCCGATGTGACCGCCATTCCAAAAACGTAGCGCGCGGCTGGAGGTCTGGCGCCCGAATTCTGTAGCGCACAACCGTGCATTGTTTCGAGTTTGCGACACTGGGATCATCGTGGCAGCCGGCCGCAGGCCGGTTGCCGTCACTGATTACTGAGTGCTCGTGAAGCGAGGCGGGCCAGGAGTGCTACGTAATATGGAGAAGTGGGCTGAGATCCGTCGCCGCGTATTAACTGGCGAGCTTAGTTGGCGGCAAGCGTGTCGCGAATACAAGTTGCACTGGGAGACAATTCAGAAGGTCCTGGCGTACGTCGAGCCGCCGGCTACCGGCGCGCCACGTCCCGGCCGCGGCCAAAGATGGAGCGCTTCCTGCCGCTGATCGCCGAGATTCTCGTGAGCGACGCGAAGGCGCCGAAGAAGCAGCGCCACACGGCGCAGCGGATCTTCGACCGGCTGGTTGCGGAGCACGCCTTCGACGGCTGTTACTCCAGCGTCAAGGAAGCTGTCCGCCAGTGGCGGCAAGGGGGCCAAGAAGTCTTCCTGCCGCTCTCCCATCCTCCCGGCGAAGCGCAAGTCGACTTCGGCTTCGCCGAGGTCGACGTCGCTGGCGAGCGGATCAAGGCGGCGTTGTTCGTGATGACGCTCCCCTACTCGGACGCCGTCTTCATTCAGGCGTTCCGCCGAGAGTGCACCGAGGCCTTTCAAGAAGGTCATCGACGGGCGTTTGAGTTCTTTGGCGCCGTCCCGACGCGGATCAGCTACGACAACAGCCGCGTGGCGATCGCCAAGATCACCGGCAGCCGCAGCCGTCAGCTGAAGAGCGAGTTCCTCCGGCTTCAAAGTCATTACCTGTTCCAAGCGCACTTCTGCCTGGTGCGCCGAGCCAATGAGAAGGGGAAGGTCGAAGGGCTCGTCGGGTTTACCCGCCGCAACTTCCTCGTCCCCGTGCCGCGCGGCCGGCGGAGCGCGGCGAAGCACTCTGGCAAGTCCCACTCCTGGAGCGGCTTGGCATGATCAAAGCCCCCCGGCTTCTTCTCCAAGAGCGCCAGGCAGTGGACCGGTGGTGGCCCCGAGGGTATGCCACGTCGACCCGCCGGCGGATCACCGTCGCAATTCGCTCCCAGCTCTACAGGTCCGTCTTGAAGCCCGCGGCGAGAGGCCCGGCGACCACGAGGCCCACTAGGCCGTCCCGCTGCTCGACGCTGAGCTTGCTGACTCCGCAAGGATGCGGCGCGTCTCGACGCCGCCTTCGCGACAATCGTGTTTCCAACGCTTGACGCTGCTCCAGGTTCACGCCGAAGTGGTCGGCCGCCGTGCGAAGAGACTTCCCTGCCTGGAAGCTCTCCGCAGCGCGATGACGACGAGCTTCTAGCACCGTCGCACTGCCTGGAGGTCTCATGGCACTTATTGCGATGATAGCGACATACTGGGTGCGTTCGCCGCGCGAAGATCAATAAGTCAACTGATTATCGACTCACCATGCTGCTGTTGGTCGAGGGACCTCACTATCGTCTGAAGTAAACCTTCAGCATCGTGAGCTGCGCCGTACGCACCATTTGGAAGGCTTCGCCCCCCGTCAGTTTTCCCTAAGAAGAACAAGACATTCGTGTGAAGTCCGGCGGCTCTGATTTCGCTCAAGAAGTGCGTTGCCGCGTCAGTCGCACCTTTCGCATCAATACTTAATACAATGACATCGTATGTTATTACGCTAAGTCGCGCGTAAGCTGCTCGCAATGACGGGACCACCTCGACTACGGTGCCAAGTGCGCGAAGTACGCTGGCAAGCGGCCGAGTATCCTCTGGATTCCCGTCGATCCACAGTACTGTGGCGCCCTTCAGTAGCGACTGTCGATGCAACGCTTCGTAAAGCGCTGGTGCGACGCGAGCCTCGTCAATTACTTCCTGCGTATCCCTTGAGCTCGTGTCCTCACTCAAGGGATGAGTTTTAAGCCTCGTTCGTCGCTGTACGCCCAGCAACCAGCGACCTAAACCACCGAGCGTGGGTCCATCCCCCACCATGCGCTTACCGTCAATTGCTCGCTGCAAGTCGTTGGCCAGTTCTCTGGCAGATTGGTAGCGGTTCTCAGGTAACTTTTCTAAACACTTGAGCGTTATACGGGCGAGAGTATCGGAGATATTTCTATTTAGTTCCTGCGGCGGGCGCGGCTTCGCGAACTTAGCTTGCCGGATCAACGATAGAGCGTTGCCATTGAAGGGAAGTTCGCCGGTCAGGAGTTCATACACTATGAGCCCCAACGAGTAAATATTGCTCCGCGGATCGGCCTTCGCGGGAGGGTCTAGCAGCAGTTCCGGGGCTAAATATCTCAACGTTCCCACGGGTTGCGGCGAAGCATCACCGAAGCCCATTAAATATGGCTCGTGAAGCCGATCCGTTGGTCGGCGACCGCTGCTTCCCTGCACTAGGATATTCTCTGGAATCAGGTTTGGATGAATCACCTTGCGTTCGTGAATGTAATGCAGAAGCTCAGCAATCTTCATACAGAGTTTAAGGTACGTTACGATCTCGCACGGATAGGTTCGCTTCCTCCACTTGGATAGCGACTCACCTCTGATCGACCCGTCGATCACCACCAAAACAGTCTCGTCAGTGACCAGGACTTTTTGGACGACTTGCATGTTGGGATGGTCAAGAAACGAAGTAATTGTCGCCTCTTGAGAACACTTGCGAATGTTCTGCTCGTCGTCTTTATGAAGGACTCTGACGGCAACCATACGGCCAGACTTCACGTCGTGCGCAAACCAAGCCGATGTCCCAAGGCCGAAGCCTATTGGTTTAATCAGTTTGTAGTCACCGATCCGTTTATTTAGGAACTCGCGCTTATTGTGATAATGCGTTGATGTGAACTCGTCCAAAGCCAACATCACCTGGCCCGCATCAGCTGGCCGATCTTCTGCTGCCAAGCTCATCAATCTAGCGATAATCGCATCAAGCGTACTCGGAACATCCGAGTTAAGGGCTGATGCATTAGGTAAAGGGTCCGGCTGCTTGCTCAGAACGTGGGTCGCGCGAACTAATGCCGAAACTGGTGGCGATGCAGTTACTAGGTGATACAGAGAAGCGCCTAGGGAATAGAGATCACTACGCGGATCGGTCCCACTTCCATCGTATTGCTCGAGCGGAGCATACGGCACAGTGAACCCCGCCAGACTATTTAGTAAACCTGGTGGCGCGTTGTGCCCCCCACCCTTAGCCAAACCGAAGTCTACTAGGACGGTTCTGTTGCGATCTCGAAGAATCACATTGTGGGGCTTAACGTCACGATGAACTGTGGGTGGGTCATGAGAGTGGAGATAAGAGAGGACTTGGCAAAGCTGCCTTGTCCAGGAGACTGCCTGGTCTACTGCTACGGGAGTTGGATTCTTTCCATCGACAAAATGGGCTAACGTTTGCCCAGAAATGTACTCCATTACCAAAAACTGCCCGCGTTCATCATCGAAGAAATCGATGACTCGAGGCAGTGACGGGTGAGCAAGGTTTTGGAGAACCTTTGCCTCTCGCTGGATTGCGCAAATTGCTCGAATATCGTCTGTAGTCCGCTGTTTAATGGCAACGGCCGTGCCACATCTAGTATCGATTGCCTCATAAACGGCGCCCATCCCTCCACTTCCAATAGGTCTCTCGATGCGGTAGTGGTCCCCGATAACCGCACCATGACCAAGTTTAAGTATTTTGTTCGGACCAATTGCGACAAGTTTAGGTTGCGCGGCGAGTGTGCTTAGATCCGTTCTGCCTACCACACCCACGACCAAAGTCTCGTACTTACTGAATGTTGCAAGCAATTCGTCCCTTATATCGTCATTGGCCTTGACCAAATCACTTACGGGATCTTTAACCCCGTAAGTCTTGAGCTTTTCAATGGCTACCAGCGTTAATTCTAAAAGCAGCCGATCTCGCGCGACGGCGTCTACGCGATTCAAGAACTTCTGGAGGCTAGGGGCTTCGTTGTTGACTATTGATTGTTCCAACTCGTCGCATACACCATCAATTTGACGCGTAAGCACCAATGCGATTTTCGTAGCGGTACCTTCATCCATCTGAACCTCTGAAGTGGAGAATTCGTCAAGCGTTCCGACTGTTGCTCCACTCGTCACGGATTCTGTTGAGTTTGCGAATGACAGTACGTGTGGTGCAGCCGAGTGACCGAGCGATTTCCTCGTTTGTATATCCTTGTAGTTTCAGTTGGACAATTGTTATCAATGTCGAGTCACCGAGGCTCGCAAGTCTAACTTCAAGTTCATCCGCAACTTCGCGGATGAACTCTGGAGTCGGGGAGCTACCGATGTAAGCTTCAAGTTTAGATGCATATTCTTCGCGATCCGGAGTTTTATTCCCTGCAAGCTGTCGGCGCTGCTCATCGATAACTTTGCGAGCGGTAATCGTCAGCAATAATGGCCAGAGTCCGTTGCGATCGGTCAAATCGGGAAAGTGATCGCCTCGGATTCCCAGCATTACGCTTTTCATGGCGCTCAGAGCAACGTCCTCCCCCGTACGATCTCTAGCTAGATGTCCGAGTCGTGCACTAGCGATGGCGACGATTCTAGCGAAGTAACGGTTCCAAAGTTCTTGCGCTGCAATGTCACTTTCGTTACGCAACGCGTGGATCCAGCTTGTGACTGAACCCTCGGAATTCGAATCCATCGAGGTATCGCCTCCAGGTCTTATTTGCAGTGCAAGGGACGCCGCATTTAATGTGTTGTCTTGGCCGGCAGTTCAAGTGGAATTGTCGGGGCTGATTTTTTTAGAGACTTCGTTCTCGGTTTCTATTCGTTCTAAAAAACAGCAGAAGGGGCAGGCCGGGGTCTAGGGGCGGCAACGAGCGTGCATTTTACGGGCACGACGCCCGGGAAATCCCGACAGGACGTCCGCACGCCTCCCGGCGGTCCCTGACGTCCGCCTCGCAACGCTTAAAGGACTTTCACCCACAATCTACCAAGAAAGTCTCTCACATCGCAATTTCTAGGAAACTTGAGCTATACAGTGTCACTAATAACGTCGTTCCTTCGATTCTAATAATGTTGACCGAAGATGTTCGTTACAGCGAGCGGAGCCGCTGCCCGTCATTCAAATGATCAGCGTATGCGTGGCCGCTCGTTTGCTTCGGAACGTCATGGGCTATCGCAGTATCAAAAAGCCAGGACCGTCGCTCCACCGCCATCCCTGACTGGGTTCTCTATGTTGCCCTGCATTGAAAACACTTCGACTAACGCCGTCGACTTTGGATATTTCATCAGCATCGAGGCGATCACCTTAACGCCCATTGAGGGGTGCCTCTCGCCCCATTCGTTGATCGACTATTATCGCGCATTGGAAGTCGATTTAAGGAATGCGATCGCTAACTGCGGTAAACGCGACATCTACTGTTTCCAGCTTGATTTCGCCATCACTCCCAATGGGCGTCGTACTCTCTACGGAACGCTGCGCGGCGTTGACGACGACGACTTCGCACTGCTGCTGCTCAAAAGCTGTGAGAAAACGCCGTTCCCAGAGGTGCGCCGCGTCTTCATCGGGTCCATGGTGGCTTACTCGGCGTCGGATTTTGGTGAATTTGGTTTTACGCCGCCCTTCTCACTCGGGTTCGCGGAGTTGCCGCCGACCGTGACCGAAGCCCTAGAGTTGATCGCGAAAAGAAACATCGCTCATCGGACGACGGAACCTGTATTGCCGCGAGAGCGCTGGTGGACTCAGCCGCTGACGCGACTGAAACACTTGATGGCTCGCCGGCGTGGCAGTAGCTCCGACTCACTGCCGACGGGGCGCGAATCTGCACCGGCCGAACTTAGCTTTGACGAGATTCAAGCAGCATACGACAGCGGCCTGTCGTACATCGAGCACATCTTGCCTAATGATCCCAATAATCCTCATCTGTGGTTCGCTCGTGCTCTTCGGCGAATGGACGCCAGTGAATTCGAAGCAGCGATTGCGGATCTCACGCAATGCATACGACTGGCGCCGCATTCATTTCTCGCCCAGTTACAGCGCGCCGACTGCTACATCAGATCAGAATGCTTGGAGAAAGCGCTGGCGGATGTGAATGCCGCCGAACGCATCGACCCTCGAAATCCGCACACTCACAATACGCGAGCACACATCTATAGCCTGCTGGAGGCATGGCCGGCTGTCGAGCAAGAGTTTACGTCGGCGATCGCACTCGCCGAACTCGACTCCAACTTCTGGACCGAACGGGGACGCGCTAGATTCGCCCTACCAAATCGCGAGGAAGACGCCGTCTCCGACCTGGAGACGGCATTGCGACTGAATCCGTACGATCTCGAAGCGCTGCGACTCCGAGTTCAATGCCGCTACGACCTGGAGCCAGGTCAATCGGAGAGGGCGTGGCCGTTGAAGGGCGTGACGCACGTGGAACGTTTGCTGCGCTACGGGCCGCCCGATCCCAAAGCCCTGACTTTTCGGGCCATGATCGCACTCCACGAAGGACAGCATGAAGAGGCGCTCCGCTTTTGCGCCGCGGCCGATGAGCTGTTTCCCAACCATCCGTTCGCGGTGGCTGTGCGCGGGTTGGTGCATGCGGCGACGAACGAGCCAGAGAAAGCTTTCGAAGATCTCGGCTTCGCCGTGGCCGCTGGGGTCGAATGGCCTAACATCTTTCTTCGTCGGGCTGTCCTGCACGCCGACCAGGGTGAGTTCGAATCAGCGATCCGCGAACTTGATGACGCGATTGCGCTCAAAGATAACTTTTGGCAAGCCCACCAACTTCGTGGTCAATCGCTGGCGAGCATCGGGGAGTTTGAGAGGGCTGAAGAGGAGCTGCGTCGCGCGAAAGTGATGGCTCCTCAGGAAGCCGGGCCGCCTTACTGGCTGGGAAAAATCAAGCAGTCGCTGGGCGATTGGGAAGCGGCTTGCGAACTCTTTACCGAATGTCTCAATCTGGAGCCCACAAACCTCTCGGGTTGGATCGTGCGCGGGAGATGCCGTGCGCAATTGGGACGGCATCAAGCAGCCCTCGACGATTTTGATGAGGCCGTTCGAATCCGACCCGAATTTGCTGAGGCGCTTATTCAACGTGCGGCCCTGCTTTTCGCCTGTCAGCAGCACCAGCGGGCGGCCGACGATCTGACGACGGCGATTGCGCTGCAACCTCACGACCCTTTCCTGTTCGTGCAACGCGCCCAAGCGTGGTTTCAACTGGAGGAGTTTGACCGAGGCTTAAGCGACTGCGATGAATCGATTCGCTTGAATTCTGAATTGGCGGCGGCCTTTTTCTTGCGGGGATGTTGCCTGACGCAGTTGGGCGAACGCGAACGCGTGGAAGAAGATTTGGCGGCGGCCATTCGTCTGTTACCAGAGCACGCCGATCAGTATCTCGCGGGCAGCCTTGCCGAACAAGCGCATTTCCATAGTCGCCGCGACGAGTACGACTTGGCCATCAAATGTTGCGATGAAGCCATTGGCGTTAGTACGGCGTGTCACAAAGCGTTTCATGTGAAGGGCATCGCCCTCTGGCGGCTCGAGGAGTTTGGAGCGGCCATCGACGTCTTCTCCGAACTCATCGAGCTGGCGGGCGAATCGTACGCAGCTCTGAGTAATCGAGGGCACGTCTACGCTGAGATCGGAGAGCTCGACCTCGCTTTGGCAGACCTGCACCGGGCTGTGGCGCTGACCAGCGAAGCAAACTTAGTCGAGTCGCTGGCGACTGCTCGCAGCGGGCTCGGTTTTGCATTGGCGGCCTCCGGTCGGTTTGACGAGGCCGAAACCGTGTTTGCAGCCTCGCTGGAGGTGAATCCGCGGAGTGGTCGGACCTGGTACTATCGGGGGCGCATGAAGGACAGTCAAGGGAAAATCGACGAGGCGGTGGACTGCTTCAAGCAAGCGCTGCAAGGAACCAAGCCGTCGCTACCGCCGGCTCAGCGTCGGCGGGCGATCGCCTACGGTGAACAACATAAGCAGTCCTAGAATGGCATCCATCAAATTCCCCTGAGCGTAGCAAAATCGCTTGGCAAATGGTTAGCAGAGGTTGCTGAACTGTTCGCGGATGGCTTAGCTAGTCAAGAGGAGTTGCCAGAAGCTCGCCAAGCCGCCTTGGACGCTTACTTCTCTGCGGCCTGGTGCGCCTCCCATGCGGATGGCGGCACGCCGCCAGCCGCGCCTCTATCTTCGCCGCCAAGGGCGTGGCCTCCCCTGCGGCGAAGCAGGCGGTTCGTAAGGAAAAGAAAGCCCGGCGGATTGAGGACCTGACCACGGATCATGTTTCAGCAAGCATTTCGTTATATAAAAACTGGCGTGGCCATTTTGATCGGATTGCGACTAGCAATTCGTCCTTGAGCAGTTACTTACATGGAGCGATCGCCTTGAGCGCCATTGCAAATCTGAATCTCGCACTGAGTGACCTTAATGAGGCCATACGCCGCGAGGCAAATGCTGATAATTTTGCCAGCCGAGGCGCCGTCTGGTTTAAGCTCGGGGAACACGCCAACGCTATCGCCGACTTCAACGAGGCCATTCGAATCGACGCAACGCTCGTCGCAGCTTACCACAACCGCGGCCTGAGTTGGGATGCCAAGGGGGACCACCGAAAGGCTGTAGCTGTCTTTGACGAAGTGCTTCGACTTGAACCGAACTCCGCCGCGGCGTACTTCAATCGCGGACGTAGCTGGTACGAGCAGGGAGAGTATGACAGGGCCATCGCGGACTACAGCAAAGCCATTCAACTCGACCCGAGCTATGCGGACGCATACGTCAACCGCGGGGATAGTTGGGATTCGAAACGGGAGTACGACAGGGCATCGCGGACTACAGCAAAGCCATTCAACTCGCCCCGAACGATGCGGACGCGTACGTCTATCGCGGGTACAGTTGGGAATCGAAAAGGGAATACGACAAGGCCATCGCGGACTACAGCAAGGCCATTCAACTCCACCCGAACGATGCGGCAGCGTACGTCTGTCGCGGGTACAGTTGGGATTCGAAAAGGGAGTACGACAAGGCCATCGCGGACTACAGCAAAGCCATTCAACTCCACCCGAACGATGCGAACGCGTACTTCAATCGCGGGAATTGTTGGGCAAAAAAGACAGAGTATGCTAAGGCTATAACTGACTTCAGCGAGGCCATTCGACTCGACCCGAACAATGTGGAAGCATACTGCAATCGTGGCCACTGTTGGCGTGCGAAGCATGATCAAGAGAAAGCGAATGCCGATTTCAACGAAGCCATTCGCCTTAATCCTAAATTAGCCGTTCGCTTTTTGAACTGACGTACGCAATTCTTCGGGAGTTGAGTTATTTGTCGCGTCATGGGAACGCGACCCGTAATGTGTCGGAATTGCAGGAGCGTATTACGAAAGTTGCTTTTCAGGGTATCTGCACTGGCGGAGTCCCCCTGGAACCTGCTGTCCTGTGTGTCACGGCGGCAGGGTGTCACGGTGTCACGGCGGCGGATGAATGGTCAGATGCTGCGTCTGGTTAGGCGCGACTGGGTCGCGGCCGACAAGGTGAGACGGTGCAGTGAGACCAGACCGCACTCGTCCAAGCTTGGGCCAAGATATCCGCCTGCCAGAACAAAGGCGATCGGAAGGCGCCGGCGATCACACCACTCGAACACCATGGCCTCGCGGGCAGCTAGGGTCTGTCGCGTGATACCGGCTTGACCACCAGTCGGGCAATCCTCGAACGGGTCCATACCGGCGTTGTAAACGCAGAGGTCGAAATTATGGTCTTGCCGCCCCACCTCGTGCAGCATCCGTTCGACGGTGGGGAGGTACTCGGAACTCGACCCAGCCATCGCCCGCATGGCGCTCTCGCTGGTCGGATAGCTGTCGAAGCTGCTGACCGACACGTCAAGCTGGCGGATGCGAGGCTCGCCCGCGATCAGAGATTCCGTGCCGCCGCCGCAATGCGCGTCTAGATCCAGGATCAACACGGACCTAGCCCCGGCGGCCAGCGCGGCCTGTGCGGCGATGACCAGCCCGTTGAAGGTGCAGTACCCGGCCCCGCGCTCGTGACGGGCGTGGTGAAGACCGCTGGACAGCGATCCGGCCACGCCCTGCTCCAACGCCGCACGTGCTGCTGCGACAGCACCCCCGTTTGAAGCCAGCACCATCGGCCACAGTCCGGCATCCCATTCGAATCCTTGCGACTCGGCTAGCCCCCGAGGCACGCCGGTCTCTACGGCACGGACATAGTCAGGATCGTGGACGGCGGTGACTAGATTCGGAGGCAGCGGCTCCGGCTCGACCAGCTCGATGCCCAAAAGAGGCGATTTCAAGAGTGAGTCCGCGACCCATTTTGCCTTGCGCGTCGTCTCAAATGCGTAGTCGGAGCCGACGTATTCCGGGCTGTAGAAGACACGCATCATGGAAACGCCTTTCTGCCGACGAGCGCTAAAGCGCTAAGCATATGCCCGCATCGCAAGATCGCAGATTAAAGGGCACGTTGAACACGTTTTGCCCGCCCTTGCGTAACGCTGACAGTGTCGGTGTTGGGTAGAAACGATATGGACTTGCCGTTCGAAAAAAGCGACTCCAAAACCCCTTTGTGGCATTCCTAATTCTGCTTGCGTTCATGCGACTGGCACGAGGATGGTGGGGGCCGAAGTTAGCGCTACTTCGCATAACTCGCTGCGTGTGTCCGCCATTCTGGAAACGTAGCGCCAGGCAGGAGGTGTGCCTCAGATTCTGTAACGCAACACTATGCATTATTTGGACTTTGTGACACCGGGATCATCGGGGCAGCGGGCCTCAGGCCCGTTGCAGTCACGGATTCCTGATCGCTCCCGACGTGATGCGTGTGGAGGTCGTTGTTGCCGGCGTCTTCTAATTGGGTGGCTCGGGGCGAGGAGATTGGGCACATAAGCGATGATGATCAGATACGACTGCCCTTCGACGCACTTCGATTCGGTTGCGAGCTTACTATCCTTGGTGCTCGGCAAAGAATCGCGGCTGTTAAGCGATGGAACGGTAGTAGAGCAATTACAGGCTATTTTCGACGGCGAAGAGACGCTTGTGGCACCTCCGTCCGACATGGTTGCGCGGTTTCAGAAGCAGTTGAAAGCGATGCGACGTGATAGTGCCTCAACGTGGCGAGCAGTTCCTTTGTACGGCCGCGAAGGTAAGAGTTGGGCACCGCCTCCGGAGCCCTGACGTTAATTCGCCCAAGCGCCCGGCAATGCTTCGACGGCGCTTACGGATGTCCAATCGGTTCCGTCCCATCGAATCGGGAGATAGATGGTGACAGGAGCTGCCTCGTCTGCGGTGACTTGAATCGCGACACGATACTCATTTCCGTCTGTCAGCCCGAAGTACGGCTGTGCACACGTTGGAATGCCCCCACCGACACCGTCAAATGTAAATGCGACGTCGACTCGATTCATCACTCCAGGGTGTAAGTCTCGCGACGTCGGATTGTAGAAGTCATTTTGCCATGGAAGAGGCCGACCTTCATTGCGGAATCCGATATTGCCGCGCAAAGGTTGCGCTCCTATCAAGAACGCCCTCGCATTCTTAGCGACTCGACGACCTTTCGATTGACGACGCATATCCTTATCCAAATTGATCGGGCAAAGCTATTGCCTTTGATGAAGGGGTCCGGCGTGTTGCCCTGCAAGGTCACGTCTCTCTTGGGGACGAAGCTCACTTCAAGCAAAGGCCGCTTGAAGTAATCGCCGTACATGAGGTACAGCAGGCCGCCGGCCGTTGCAATTGCGGCGACAACTTCCATCCAGTCTTTGAACGAGAGATTGCGCATGCATCAAATATAACGCCGCCCGACGGCAGGTTCAAAGCCCGGGCTGCGCCAGCCGCCGCGGCGAAGTGCATCGAATTGTCAAAGATTTCGCGGCCGGCGATTCATTTGGAAAAGTCATCCATCTGACAGTCGTCGAATTGCGGCGTCGGTGCTCGGACGCCATATACGCCGCTCGTGCCCCTCTCCGCGACGGGCGGCATCAATAATGTTCCAGAACGCTTTACGATCCATTTCTCGGGCCCTAAAGTGGTGCGGCATTGCAATGCCTGCCACTCTATTGCCCTCGCTCCCCGTCCGCAAACTGTCTCGGTTCCTGCCTCCGATTTAGGCTGCACTCACCGGCTGGCCGCAAGAGTTACGAATGGCACGCGTAGGATTCTTGTGCCGGTGGTATCGTGACCGGTATGGAAGACGAACCCCCCAAAGAGCCGCCGGCCATGCCAGCTTACTACTACTCCTTCAGCTACCCGGCGCCGCTTACCTGCAGCGAAGGGAAGAAACGGAAGTGTGAGGCGATCGGCGAGAAGATCGTCGAGCAGCTGAAGCTGCGCAAGCAACGGCGGAGTCGCTGGCGTCCGCGAGAGGGTTAGTACCCAGCCTCCCGGCCTAAGTCAGATTTGTCGCTGCCAGAGAGCGCAGAGCAGCAACAGTACGGCGAGAATTTCGCCGCCGATCAACATTGCAGGGTAGCCGCGCAGGGCTCGGAGCCTGATAGCCATGCTGCCATTCTAGCCGCGATCTCTGAAATGAGACCGGCTAGGATGTGTCCACGGCTATTGAAAAAGAAAATGATGGCTTAATCCGCTGCCATCAAGTAGGATTTGCAGCCGCAGGCCGGTGGCTACTTCATCAAAATTGTACTGACTTTTCTGAAGGGACGTCTAATGAAGTCTTTCAAGTGCGGCTTGGCAGCTATCGTCATAATAGCGACGCTTCCGCGTGTCGCGACGGCGGAGATTATCTTCTGGACGGATCCGGCCGAGCGATCCGGATCACATTTCGTTCGCCGCGCAGGTCCGGGCCCGGGGTTGCAAACCATTATCGGCAACTTGCGCGATCCGCGCGGAATGGCAGTCGATTCGCTAAATGACAAGATCTACTGGACCGAACCGGGCCTAGGGAGTATCAGTCGCGCCAATTTCGACGGCAGCGGCATCGAACAAATCGTCGCTACCTCCAGCGCTGGCGGCGGCGTGGCGCTTGATGTATCGGCGGGAAAGCTCTACTGGACAGACGGCGTCCCAGGTAGCGGCCTGATCAAACGAGCCAATTTAGACGGTTCGGTCGTTGAGACCATTGTTCCAAGCGGTCCCTTCCATCCGGCAGGAATTGCACTCGATGCCGTCAATCAGAAGGTTTACTGGACAGACCTTGAAGGTCACCTCGACGGGGCTGGTCGAATTCAGCGCGCAAACTTCGACGGGTCAAATATCCAAACCATTCTCTCCGGAATCGACGAGGCCAACGGTCTCGCGCTTGATCCGTCGGCCGGTAAAATTTACTGGCCTGACTTGACCACGAATCGGATTCAACGGGCGAATCTCGACGGCACCAACGTCGAGGATATTGTGACAGGCGTTGATGATCCCACGACGGTCGCGCTAGACCTGACGGCGGGCAAGATTTACTGGACCGATTCCCAACCGACTCCTGCCGTCAGCAACAGGATTCAGCGTGCCAACTTGGACGGGTCGGGTATTCAGGTCATCGTCTCTGGAGTGGGAGTTCCGTGGGGCGTTGCGGTCGATCCGACGCCAGTCCCTGAGCCGATAGCTGGAATCATGGCCCTGATCGTTTGGGGCACCGCAGTCGCCATCGTTCGGAGGACGAATTAGCGCGAGCAGCATCGCTGAACCTGCCTTCCGGTTCGTCAAACCCACAGCGACGGCCGAAGTTGCTCTACTAGCGAATGCAGACCCCCAGATGCTGCCATAACGGTCTCCACAGAATCGCGGATTAGTTACAGGTTCCCACGCGATTATGGGGGTGGGGCCAATTCCAAAAACGTCACGGGTAGCAGAGTGGGGCCCCCCCTACGTGTTTGGGGGAGTATCGTTGGACACTAGGCCGATGATCTGGCGTCGAACTTCGGCAGAGATGCTTGACCATCGGTCTAGTAAAAACGCGAGATCAGGGTCTGTCGTAGAAGAGGTTTCAGATATTGCACCGGAATATGCAGCGCGTCCATTGCCACGGTCGGATGAATCGTCGGTGTTTATGGGGCCGAATGCACTTTCGTTCGAATCCCTCCGGGCGTACTGATCTTTTCTTGGCCGAGATCTTGGCCGCCGCCGACTTGCGGCACGCGTTCGGGTTATCGCTGCGGCGCCTCCCGCATTCGGCGAATTGTGGTGGAGCGGCGGGCACTCATCGCTTAGCGCCGAACGCCTCCGGCCAGTCTTCCAATCCGTTGAAGCCGTTGGCGATGTGACGGTCAAGTTAGCGGGCGACGTTGGTGAGCGCCGCCGCTTCGACCCGCTCCCACGGGTTGGCGTTGTCGGCGAGCGCCGTGGTCACAATTTCGGTCCAGGTCGTCGCTGGATCTTCAGAGGGTTCGGGTGAATTTGGGGGATTTGTTGACTCTAATCTCCGAACTGCATATGCTCACGCACAGCTGACCGTGGGGGGAACAACAAGGGAGCTGGGGCGATGCGAGAACTTCTTTTCTTCCTGCTGGCTGTTTTGCCGGCAGTCGCGGCTCAAGCCGAACCGTATGGCCTATACGATCCGGCAACTGGAGATGTTCTCGTTGGCGGCCTGTACGGACATCTTTCCGCGACTCTGCATTCAACTGCCGGCCGACTGCGGCCGGAGCTTCTTTCAGAGCCCCCGGTTTTTTCTCCGTCGAACGCTCAAGCGCCGTTGGTCCTAGCGCAGGGGTCGCTGCCCGGTTACTGGATTGTCTGGCACATGCCATGGCCACCCCATACGCACGTCACTCCACTTGCGCGTCTTGAGGTCAATTCGATTTCTCTAAGAGCGGCCGTCCCACCGCGGACGCCGACGATCGATTTGAGCTTACAGGTCTCTGACGGAATCACCGTACTATTTTCTAGGCTGTTGCAGGTGCCTGAACCCAACTCGCTGATCGGAAGTGGAATTGCTCTGCTCAGCCTCGCCGCACTCCGCCGCCGCAAGTAACCCCGCCGCGGCGCTAAACGTGGCGTTTCCTCGCTACGCGATCCTAGCCCGCCTCACGCGTTCCGACGCCTGCCAGTGTGGTTCCCATTGCCCACCTTCGAGCGCGCGAACTGGGGTATCTGGTGCGGTCAGTTTATCTTCGCGCTTCGGATTTGGCTCGGCGTCGGCAGGAGGCGACGAGCATTGAGCCTGCGATCGTGATCAGCGCTCCCACTGATGGTTCCGGAACCGAGAACTCAACGATGGCAAGGTGTGGCGAGAAAGAAGAGTTTGGGTCATGCAAGCCGATCACATCGTTCCAGTAAGACCATGATGTTTCATACAGGGACAGAGCTAGGTAATCTTCACCCTCAGGATTGAGGCGAGGAACCATTGGCTTGTTGTCAGGCTCGACGGGGCCTCCTCCCGGAATGAACGTTAACCAGTTTTGATAATCGAGGGCTTGGCCGTTGTATTCTCCTTGCCAGAATTGCTGACCCGCTTCAGGCCCGGCGACCCAACGCCATTCTCCTTCGACTGCCGCATCGCTGGCAGCAATCCAATAATTCTCAATGGTACTAAACGGCCGACCCCCTAACTCCTTAAAGTAACCAAGAACAAAATCCTCCTCCGCTTGTGATGTGATCGTGGCAAGGTGACCGGGAATGCCTAAGTGCGACATCGACGCCGCACGCGTCAGGGCAACTGCAAATGGCATTTGTCGCCGAACAAACCTTTCGTCATCCGCCCCATTGAAGAACGCATAGTAGTGCCCGTTGTCAGGGTTGCGAGCAGGCTCGCTCATCCACGCGAAAGCAGGCATCGTTGCCGAGAGACTAGCGGCACAGAAAAGAGCGCACAGAAGTATGCGTTGCATTGAAGAGTTGCGTGGTTGCTGCCCCGGCAGCATGATGCCAAGTTATCGGATGGCTGTCAATCAAATTTGGCGGGTCGCATCGAACTCACCCTCTCATTCCTGCGAGCGGCGAAGCCGGCGTGAGAAAAACGCCATGACTCCAACAATCAGCGTCAGGCCGCTTGGCTCCGGTATACGGACGGGATATAGCGTAGCAGTCGATGTGCGAGTGATTTCTAAACCAGTGCGTACACTAAACTGCGCATTGGGCGGCGAAGTGGCAGTTGAAACATACTGGCTGAAGTCGCGCCCCGGAATACGCAAACCAATAGCAATGCTCGCGTTCGGGCTAACCTCGCCAAAGTCAAAACGCACCCCAGCGGTTCCTAGATACCGTCGAGTGAGGTTTTCGACTCCCTGTGACTGGTGGAGACCGGTTCCTCCGTCTTTTACGGTGACGAAGAACGGACTGGTAACTGTCGATCCATGCGGAGGAGAACTTTCCGGAAATGGAACGGTTATTTCTTCGTAATTGAATGGATATACGACGAAACTATACTCTTCCTGCCTAGCGTTGTAGTCGATGACCATCTTCCACGTGCCAAACAGTCGGCTCGCGACACTTGGCCAATCACTGTAAGTCCGTTCGTTGGAAAAGGTGAAATCCTCTCCCAACGCATTGTAAATCTTGTAACGATACCATGGACCAGCGCCGAGCGCAAAAAACGTGAACTCGTTCGTGCCATCGGGCGCTCGAAACTCCTCAAGAATAATTGCGGCCGGGGTATGAATCAAAGCTCCATTGGCATGCCACGGCAATATGACGGACACGACGATAAAAGATAAAGCCGGCGCGAGGCTGCGATACGCAGCTAGAATCCTCTCCATAAGTTTGCTCCCGATGCCCCTTCCGCAGTCACTATACCTGCGGGTCGCCTTTCTCGCAAACTCTCTCGTTTTCGTGCTGTTACCGACGCACAGCACTAAAGCAGTCCTAGCCCCCAGCCTCCCGGCCGGGGTCAGCGATTCGATCGCCTGGCCATCCACATTCCGCCGCCCATGAGTACGAACGATGCGGCTATCCCGGACAGCTTTCCAAGATCGTTGAACATGAGCAGGAATAGGCTGGCAAGCATCAAGACGACGCCAACGAGCGTGGTTAAGGCCCTTGCGATCCTGCCCCGCATTCTAACCGCCGCCGAGGCGGGTGGGGAGCGAACGTGTTCCCGTTACGGATGCCATCTGCAATTCACACTCGTCGAACGTGATTATTTGCAGGCACGTCTGGCATGACGAAGTCAAAAACGCTTTTTGCTTCGAGCTAATGCGGACGTCGCCATACCAAAAAAACAAGACTGTGGGTGGCCGGTTCCGGGACTGGCGCCCACATCACAGCGAAAGTTTTACCCCCCGAAGTGGCGGAGCCGACCACATTTCCGTTTGCATCGACGCCATAGGCGGTTGAGCTTGTAAACGTTTCGCTTAGGTTTGCTAGAGACGAATGCAAATCGACCATGCTGTCGGGCGACCCCTTCCATAGCAGGGCGTGGTACTCTCCGACGGCAATTTGTCCCCTTCCAACTTGGTACATTCCGGCCGCGCTTCCTATTTCGCTAGATTGGAAACCGGCAGGGTGGAAATCAACGGCACTTGCAGCGGTTCCCGTCCATCCCAGCGCATGCAGTTTGTCGTTCGTCGCAGGTCCCAAGCCAACGCCAAATTGCTTCTCGCCGACGACACCCACTGCAACGCTATAATCGAAGCCAATTGGATTCAGGTCGACTACGCTGTCTTTTGTGCCGTTCCAAAGCAGTGCGTGCTCCTTACCTCCTGTCGCCGAACCGAAGCCAGACCCTACTTGATGAGTGGCTGACAAACCGTCTCCATACGTCTTATCGAATCCAGCCGGATGAAGATCAACTACGCTGTCGGCGGTTCCTTCCCACAAGAGTGCGTGAATTGGTCCGCTCGAACCTATATCCCCGCCGGACCCAATTTGGCGGTCACCGAATATGCCATTAACTTCTGTTGACGTGTATCCAGGCGGATGAAGGTCGACGACTGAAGCAGCCGTCCCGCGCCATAAAAGTGCGTGTGTTGGAGAGTTCGCAATTCGGCCCTTCCCAGCCTGGCTATTCTCACCAACGGCATCGACTTGCGAACTGACGAAACCGTCGGGGTGGAGGCTAATCATACTGCTCGCCGTCCCGTTCCATATCACCGCTCGGCTAATCGCACTAGGATGGAGAGAATAACCGCCCTGCGTACCGTCGAAGATAGCTGAGGCGATCATGCGCTCCTCGCCCGACGGATTCAGCAGTGTAACTGAATAAGGCGGCGCCCCGAATGAGTGGGCGGAGCTTCCGACGAAGAAGGTGATGGTTGCGGCGATGCGGGTAAACGAAATCATTAGCTGCTCCGATGCGTGTTTTGCGAAAGCATATTTACCATACAAAGGCGGGCGGTTTGCGTCAAACGGAGTTCCAAGTCTGATTATCGCATATTTCACAACGCCACCGCCATCCCCAGCAACCCAGCCACGACCGTCGTGGCGACGATCGCCGAGCGGATCGTGAAGCGGCGGCCGAGCCTGAGCGTCCCAACGCCCGCGAGTGCGAAGATGAGGGCGGGATACCAGAGAGGGAAGTAAACAGCACTTCTGTATCGCCCAACCATCCCTTGCCGATTCAGTTCCTCGTTAAACTGTGACAGAACCGAATCGCGAACGAGCTTAGATTCGAATTGCAAATAGGGCCGCGGCTTAGCTAACTGCCCCTGCCTCACGCTCAACACTCCAGTCCGGTCAATTGCTTAAAAGAAGAGCGGAGTGACATCCGACTCACACCATAGCGTGCTGAGAACTTTCGGATTCGAAGCGGTCCATCCCCACAACGCCAAACAACCAACGCTGGCCGCGAAGAGAACGGACGCGAGCGCGTCGCGGAGGGAGCAAATCATGTCCGCTAGTATAGCGGAGTTCGCGGGCGACTTCGCGAACTGCTATCGTCCGGGGCAGGGAAAACCTCGTTGCTTGGCGCCGAGCCCGCTCGAAATCGCCACTGCCGTCTTGCTTGTCCTCATTGCCGGAGCGATCGCCGCCGTCGCCACGAGTCGCAAGAGATGATTTCGCAGCAGAACGATGCGAGGAAGAGCAGCAGGCAGAAGGTGTGGCATCGGCAGCCGCCCCGCCCTCGCGTCGCCCCGCGCTCACTCTGAGCACGTTGCGCAAGTTGGCCCCATAAGAAATTGATGGTCGTACTGGCGCCGGCTGCGGCGGCGCCTACGGAAAATCGTTGTGCAAACTTTTTTGCCGTTTCCACATGTCGTCGACGTCGCGAATGCGATTTGCGTCAATTTTCGCAGTGTCGCGATGCTGAAAAATACAGCGCCTCATGCCCTTGGCGATCTCGGTCGATAACCTCACTCGTCAACTCACTGACGCCTTCCTTGCAGGCGCCACCGCCGGGGTTGCGCAAGCAATTCGCGGCAACTGCAGAAGGCGACCTTTCATGCGGCGCCGGTCGAGCGATTGCTCGGCGACGCGCTCATGCGGCCAACGAGCGCAAGGCTATTCGACCGCTTCGTCGTTGCTTGCGGACGCGGCGATCCAGCGCTTCAGCCGCTCGCGCCAGGCGGGCCGCTGTGACATCCGCTCGCGCGCGGCGGCGCGGACGTGATCGCGGTAGGACTGCTGAAGCAGCTCGAGATCGGCTTCGTCGACGGGCATCATCCGGAGCGACACGCTTCCCATTTCGTCCGTCGACTCACGGCCCCACTTCACCGCTACCGGCGGGTTGCTGGGATTGCGCGGGTTGTCGGCGGAGTTGTCCCAGGTGACGCGGGCCTCGAGCCGCGTGCCGGCAGGGAGGCGGACGAATTCTTCGTATTGGTACTGTTCCTGCCAGTTGAAGTCGAAGTCGTTGATCCGCAGCAGGTCGATCGCTTCGCCGTTGGGGAGCGTGGCGGTGAGCTCCATCTCTTTGCCGAGGTAATGAGCGTGCGAGTTCACGCCGAACGCATCGACGGCGACCGGGAGCGTGAACGAATCGGTTTTCGTGTAACGCTTCTCGCCGGCGGGAATCTCGACGCCGGCCAGCGCGCCGAACACTGGCGGCAGCTGCACGCCGGTGAAGCTGCGCTCGGGCTTTTTATCGGCGAAGTAAATGCCGACGACGGAGCGTTCGCGCTCGACGGTTCCTGAGGGGTGAAAGTGGGTCGAGAGGATCAAATCGGCGCCGGCGGGGACGCGGAAGGCGAGGCCCGCGGGCAGCGGCAGAGGCGAGGCGCCGACGGCCCAACCGCCGAGGCTGCGGCCGTTGCTGCCGCCGCCGAGATCGCCTTGCCCGCGACCGCGGCGGGCGGCGCCTTCGAACGACAGACGTGCGAAGCCGGGCTCTCGGCTTGCCTGGCCGGTGGGATCGAGGAAAAACAGGCTGTGGTGCACGACCGTCGGGGCGCTTGGGCGAAACTCGACGGCGCGGACCCATTTGTCCTCGGTGAGGCCGAGCGGGATCGCGAAGTTGCGGTAGAGATCGGGCCCGTCGGCGGGGACTTCGAACTCTTCGCTCATCTGGACGATGAGGTCGGGCTGGCCGAGTTGCCAGCCAGGGGTGAACTCTGGCTGCGGCGGCAGGTCGGCGGCGTCGCCCTCGGGCATGCCGGCGTCGACCCAGGCCCGGAGCAACTCAATTTGGTCGTCGGTGAGGCGGCGCTCGCCGTGGAAAGCCGTCGCGATCGGCTCGGCATGCCAGGGCGGCATGTAGCGCGAGGCAGTGACGGCGGTGACGAGGTCGGCCCGCTTCTTCACGTCTTGGTAGGTGAGGAGCGCAAACGGCGCGGCTTCGCCTGGGCGATGGCAGGGAGCGCATTGGGCGAAGACGATCGGCGCCACGTCGCGGTTGAACGTCGGCGCTGCGGGTTTCTCGTCGTTGGCGCCGGCGGAGCGTGGAACGGCGCCGGCGATGATCAGCGTGAGTGCGGCGGCAGTCGCTGCCAATGGGCGGAAGGTGAGACGGTGCATCGTTAGTCCTGCGAAGTCGTTGAACAAGTTCGGGAGGGCGAAGCTCCCGCTGAGCCGGAAGCGTCGAGAGACTCTCAAGGGGTGCGCGGCTCGGCGGGAGCCTCGCCCTCCCCTGCTTTTTCGGCGAAGGGAATGTGGCAGCCGAGCGCTTTGGTCACTGGGTTGGCGACCGGCCGACCGTCGGCGACGGCGGCCAAGGCGTCGTGGAAATCGTGTTCGGTCGCTGCGCGGCGTTTGCGGCCGAGGGCTTCGTAGAAGTTATCGATGCGGCCGCGATAGAGAATCTTGCCCGCGCGGTCGACGATGATCGCTTCGGGAGTGATCTTGGCGTCGACGCGGCGAGCGATCGATTGGGCGTGGTCGAGGATCACCGGCGCGGTGATCTCAAACTTCTCGACGTGTCGCTGCGCGGCGTCGGCGGTGACGTCGGGATCGGAGTGGATCATAAATAGCGGGACGCCGCTGTCAGCGAACTCCTCGCCCAGCTTGCGGAGGGTCGGCTGGTAGAAGTTGGCGATCGGGCAGTCGGGGGTGATGAAGACCAGCGCGAGGGCGCGGGTCGTGGGATCATTGAACGGTTGGCGGGTTTGACCGGCGAGGTCGGTGAGCGACCATGGGGCGGCGGTCGCATCCGCCGGCGCGGCAGCGCGGGTCATGGCGGGAAACGCCGCGTGGAGGGTAAGAAGGAGTGCGATCGTGGCGGTTCGCAGCATGGGTCTTCGCGATTCCGGTGGTCGTTGGGTGGACGAAGTATAGTTGTCGAGACGGGGACCGAAGGGGGACGAAAAACTGGGGGGAACTGCGGAATTGCCGTTCTATAGGGATTTCTGTCCCCCTGTTGATGGGGGAGCGACAATAGATACAGGCGAGTCTCCGATTGGATGCGGCAGCCGTCATCCACAGCGAAGCGAAGGATCTAGCGCCAGTTTTCGGCCAGATTCTTCGCGGGTTGACCCTGAGCGGGGCGAAGAGCTCAGAATGCCCATACTCACCAGAAACTGACACGAGTGAGGCGTCGAGCCGGTATGGATGCTAAGGGTGTGTTTGAAATTCTCGTCCGCGAGCATGCGGGGATGCTGAGGGTCTATCTTCGCTCGGCGGTTCACGATGCGGCGGCGGTCGACGATTTGTTTCAGGAGACGATGCTCACCGCGTGGCGGTTGATCGATCGGTTCGATTCAAGTCGGCCGTTTGGGCCGTGGCTGCGCGGGATTGCCGGGAAGCTCGTGCTGGCTTGGCGACGGCAACATGCGACGGCGCCGCGATTGTGCGATGCGGCGGCGCTGGAGCAACTCGACGCGCGGCTGAGCGACGTGCAGCGGTTGCCCGGCGACACGCTCGATGAGAAGCTCGACGCGCTGCGGAGGTGCGTCGCCGCATTGCCCGATCACTATCAGGCGACCCTCGACGGCCGGTTTCGCGATCAGCTGAGCGCGCTGGAGATCGCGGCGCGGCTGCAACTCAATCTGGAGACGGTGAAGAAGCGGCTGCAGCGGGCCCGCGCGCTGCTGCTTGATTGCATGCTAGGCAAGCTGGCGGCGCTGGAGGGAGGCGTATGAACGCCGACGACTCGCTCCATTCGCTCGACGACTTGGCTGGAAGGGTGCTGGACGAACAGGCGCCGTTGGAGACGGCCGCAATGGCTGCGCTGTCGGCCGACGAGCGGCGGCGGCTGGTCGATTTGCAGTGGATCGATGCGCTGCTGGCGCATGGATCGTCGGCGGAAGCGGCGGCGGTTGAACGGTCGGTGGCAGCTGTGCTGGCGGGGTTAGCGGGGGCCGCTAAGCCGCGAGAGGCTGTGATCCGGGGAGAGCGCGCGGCTCGGCGGCGGTGGTTGCCGGCGGTGAGTTTGTCGTCGCTCGCCGCGGCGGCACTGGTGACGTTGGCGATCGGAGTCTGGTGGCAGCGCGGTTCGCAGCAGGCGATGGCGATGGTCGAGCGCTCGTATCAGGCGGCGCTCGCGCCGCTCGATCGGACTTACGACGTGACCGTCGAGCGGACGGGCGGGTCGATGCGGTCATTGAAGTCGACGTTGACCGTACGCGGCGGCGACAAGTTTTTGTTTGAGCAGCGGGGGCCGTTGGGCGGAGTGTACCGCCTGGGGACCGACGGCCATGGGTATTGGTTTATTCCGCCCACGGGTTCGATTGTGCGGGCCGAGACCGACGCGTTTCTGCCGGCGTGGATGCGCCGGGCCTCGACCGATTTGCCGACGCTGCAGGTGTCGACGCTGCTAGCGCGGATGCGGGACTACTACCAACTCCAGCGGTTGCCCGACGAAGCGTTGGCGCCGGGCAGCCGGGAGCTATCGCATCTGCGGGCAAACTGGTCGGCGGGACGACCGCTGGGCTGGAAGCCGGGGCGCCTGCCGCCGGAGCAGGTCGAACTGTGGGCCGACCCCGTTAGCGGCGTCGTCGAGCAACTGGTGCTGACGCTGCCAACCGACGAACGCCGGCGGGCGCGCCGCGTGACGCTGCGACTGGCGGAGGAGAAGAATTTGGATGAGAGCGCGTATCGCGCCGAGACGTATGCGCCGGACCGGGAGTCGGTGATGGCGCCGGGGGCGTGAGTGAATGGCGCACGATGCGGCGTGAAACACAACCCCTCTGGTCCCCTCCGCTTGAAGGGGAGGGAGCCAGAGAGGTTTGCCCCGCGACAAAATTAGGGTGACGCGGCGGTTTGGGCCTCAGGTTCGGCGGGCGCGGCGGCGGCCGGCGGGACCGGCGTGTTCGTCGCCATGCGCTTGTCGATCTTCATCGTATCGAAGAGCCGCCCTTCGAGGTCGAACGCCTTGAACTCCAACGTGCGGCCGTTCACCGACGCGATGCAGTAGTGGTGGCCGTGCTTCACGTTGTTTTGGAACCAGGGTTTGATCGGGCCGGCCGTTTCAAGCCCGCCCCCTGCGCCGCCGGTGACCATGTAAATGGTGCCGTCCTGCTCCTGGATCTTATCGGCCTTCATCGGCCACGAGCGTTCGTAGCTGTGGATGTGGCCGTTCCAAACGACGTCGACGCCGTAGCGATCGTAGAGGGGCACTAGCGCGCGGATGCGCGTGTCGCCGTACTCGGAGCGTTCGCCCTTCCACATGTCGCCGTAGTCGTCTTCGTCGGAGGAGTAAGACGGATGGTGGTAGCAGACGAACTTCCACGTGGCGTTGGAATCGGCGAGTTGCGATTCGAGCCACTTGTATTGTTCGCTGTCGGGATCGACGCGCTTGTTCGAATCGATCATGAAAAACTGTGAATTGCCGTAACGGAAGGTGTAGTAGTACTCAGGATCGGGAACCGAGACGTAGTTGTAATAGTGGGCGGCGTTTTGCTCGTGGTTGCCGATGGAGGGGAAGAACGGAGAGCGCGACGCCAGCGGCTGCATGCCAGGGAAGAATTCATGGACCCATTGGTCCTTGTTGGGGCCGCTATCGACGAGATCGCCGGCGATGATCGTGAAGTTGGGGCGTTGCATCCAGAGTTGATCGGTCAGTTGCTTGCAGGCCTTCGGATTCCCCTGAGTGTCGCCGAGGATGCCGAAGGAATAGGGCGTCTCCTCGTTATTGGCCGTTTGGAAGGTGAGGAGCGGGCTGCGGATCGAGCGGCCGCGGTCGTCGGTGGCTTCGACGACGTAGGCGTAAGGCGATTGGGCTTCGAGATCAGTGAGGCGGATCTCGTGGATCGTGGCCTCTTCGCCGACGGCTTCCTTGCCGAGCTCGCCCGTTTCGCCGTAAAGAACCTTGCCCTTTGCCGGTCGAGAAGTCTCCCACATGACGGTGATGCCGTCCTGCGTAACGAACTGCAAGTAGGGAGTGATCACGAACGTCATGTCGTCGGAAGTCTCGACCGCGTCAAGTTTCGTGAGATCGCTGCTGTGGTCGAATTCATGCTTCACCCATTTATCGGTAGCGGTGAGATCGTAGACGGCGACGTCGCGGATGAGGCCCTGATGGCACACGAACTCGTCGTGGTCGAACGTCGCGCCAATAACGTAGGGGGCGTAGCGCGTTTCGTAAACGGGTCCGTGCTGCTCGTCGCTCACGGCGTCGAGCTCGCCGTTGACGTAGAGCCGCATTTCGGCGCCGTCGTAGGTGGCGACGACGTGGTAGTACTTGCCGAGTTCATACTTCGTCTTGCCTTCGAGAATCGTCGCTTTGCCGTTGCCGTCGTCGGAGCCGCTAGCGGAGACCGCGAAGCGGAAGACGCGATCGTTGTAACCGAGAAGGAACCCCTTCTCGCCGTCGCCGTCGGCTTCGAATTGGCCGATGATGGCGCCTTGCGGATTGGGGGCTTCAATGACGACCCATGCGGAAAGGGTGAAGTAGCGATCTGGCTTCGGGGCGGTTTCGTCGGTGATTTCGAGATAGTCCTGCACGCCGTCGCAACGGAGCGCGGCGCCAAGTTTGTCGGTGACGAGCTGGGGGGCGCCGAAGATCTTGGCGTCGGGACCGAGACGGGCCTCGACCTTGCCGTCGGTAACCGTCGACTTGTTGAAGAACCAATGGGAGACGGGGTCGGGGCCTTCGTGGGCGAGCGAGACGTGCGTCGTCGTGAGGCAGCAAAGCGACGCCAGGACGGCGGCGCATGTGACGTAACGAGGCATGGCGGGGGGCTCCGGTGGACGAGCGGTCGGGAGGGCGAATGCTGCCGCGGCGCGCATCGTGGGCGTGCGACGAATGGACGGATGATAGCGGCCAAGCGTGAAGAATCGGCGCGCTGTTAGCAGTATAAACACAGCCCGGGCGACCGGCTCGGAGTTCATGCGCAGCGAGGCCGACGATTTGCGGGGAAGAATTCGGCCGTGAAGCGATGCATGAGTCGCTAGAGAGAATCAAGCGGATGACGTTGGCCGGCGATCAATCTCTTGGCGCTCTTGCCGCCTAGCGAGCCCTGCTGCGGCCAAAAAGCATCGCGGCGCCCAGGAGACAGAGGGTGGCGGCCGCTGGTTCGGGGATGGCGGCGACGGCCGCGGCGGCGCCGCCCAGCGATTGGCCGAAATGTGCGGTGAGGATGGCGAGGTCGAGATCGTCGACGACGCCGTCGTGGTTGCCGTCCGCGGCGAGTCCGCCGCCGCTGACGCCGAAAGCGCGTTGCCAGACGAGCAGGTCGTTGCCGTCGGCGTCGCCGTCGCCGTCGAAGTCGCCCGGCTGCGCGACGACGGCGGATTGAACGGAGAGCTGAAGTTGGTACAGCTGCACGTTGGTCGTCGAGCCCGAGACGCGGACGTAGTACTGCCCGGCTGCGGGGAGGCTGACGGCGGCGAGCGACTCGACCAGGCCGGCAGCCGAGCTACTGGCCGTACCGAGGAGCGTCGTGCCGTTCGTGCCGTACACGGCTAGCGTGAGATCATTCCGGGCGTTCGCGTCGAATGACGACTGCGCGCCCCCTTCGGCCCCCTGAAAGAAGACGCCGCCCAGGGGCGTGAGCGTCACGTCGAGGAGCGACGCCGAGTTGACGGTGAAGCTGAAGAAGTCGAAGTCGCTGGAGTTCGCGATACTGACGAAGTCGGTCTCGTTGGCGCCAACCGATTGGCCCGACGCTGCGGCGGCGCCGATCAACTTTGAGCCGCCGGCGGCGATGGCGCCAAGACTGGTGGCAAGACCAAATGAATCGTTGCCCGCGCCGTTGTTGGTCTTTTCGAGCGCGTCGCCGTACAAACCGTGGAGTCCGCGGACGTCGTCGAGCTGAGGGCCGTCAAAGCTTGTGTCGATGAAGGGTTCCATTAGTAGATGGTCGCTCGACGATTCAATATGGAGCAGACCGAAGGCATGACCCAACTCGTGCATCACGGTGTTGCGAAGCTGGCGGTAATTGTTGGCGGAGTTGCTGTAGAAGGCAGTCTCGCCGGTGTCGATCACCATGTCGCCGTTGTTAGGGAGATAGGTGTAGGCGAGCGTGCCGTTTGGGCCGTCGATGGCGGCGCCGCCGATGCGAATGTCGCCGCGCACGCCGAGCGCGCCGGCGGCGTTGCCCCCCATCTGGACGCCGTTGTCGTTCGGTTCGTAGACGAAGTTGATGCCGCCGAGCTCGGTCCAGCGATCGAAGGACTCTTGAAACAAACTGAACCAGGGCCGCGCGCTGAAATTGTTGCCGCCCGAGCTGACGCCGAACAGGCCGTCGAGGTAAGAGATGAGATTGCTGGAACCTTCGCTGACGATCGACGTGCCGTCGGCGACAAGGCTCCAGGTGATCGTGGCGCCGTCCCCCTGCACGCCGGTGGAGCCGGAAGCGGTCGTGCTCCAGCGATCGTCGGGAATGTAGGCGGCGGCGTCGCGACCGACGGCAAACGTGGCGACGAGCGCCGTCAGCGCGGCGAGCAAGAGCGACGTTGGCTTGGCGGGGTGTTGCAGCATGGTTCGGTGACTCGATCGTAACATGAGCCCGGAAAGTACGGGCAGAGCAGAAGCGTTTTCCGGGGGCAAAGTTAATGACGGGCGGCGGCCCCTGTTGGAAGGCTGGCGGCGTTTTTGATTCAACGCTCGCGTCAAAGGGGCTGCCGCCCGCGGCAACAAGCGAAGCTGAACCCATCAGCTTGTCAAACGGCGCAGGCGATAGGCTCGCCATCCGGCGGCGGCAATGATCGCGACCAGTCCGGCGGTCGCCGAGGGCTCGGGAACCGGCGTTACCGTCGCTTCGCCGGTTGTCGGCGGCGTGCATGTTTGCATGCCTGTAAGGGCGAGGGCTTGGAGGGCGGCGCTGGCGCCATCGGATCCGTCGCCGGTCGTGCCGCCGGCCGCGACGATCTGATCGAGGTAACTCGTCAGGTCGGTTTGGAACGTCGTGTAAGTCGCGAGATTTTCTTCGAGCGTTGCTTGCTTCTCGGTAAGCGTTTCGATTTGCAGCGTTAGCATGTCTTGTGCGGAAGTGATCCAATCAACGATTCGCGCGAGACGAGTTTCGGAAAGATCGTCGCGAGCTTCATACGTTGCCAGCAGGTCGGCATAGAATGTCAGGTCGTCGTTGGCCCTGGCGACGTAGTCGTCGATGTGTTCGATCGTCCGCTCGACGCCAGTGAGGAACCAGTCGTAGCGATCCACCAGCCATTCGGTTTCGTCGACGAGGTCGGCGTAGTCGTCCGTGCTGTAGTAGTCCGTACTGTCGTCAGCGACCCCCTCGTCGTAGGCCGACATGATGTCGGCGAGCTGATCTTCGAAGCGGTTCTGAATGACCTCGACGTCAAGGCCGCCGTGGCCGCGACCGCCATGCCGGTGGCCGCCGCCGGCGAAGCTGATCAATCCGGCAAGCGCGGGTGACGCGGCGAACAGTATGACGAGGTAGGCGGAGAGGGAAAGGGTGCGTGTCATGATGCTGTTCCTTTAGCAGAAAGCGTGGTTGAGTTGCGGGGAGGGCGAGACTCGGCCCGGGGGTTGCGGGAACTACCGCTGGAAGCCACGGTAGAAGAAGCCCATCGCGCGGTCGCCGACGCCGAACATGCCGAAGCCGCTGCCGCCGTGGCCGCAGCGCGCGAAAAAGTCTTGCTGTTCGCCTAGGCCGAGGTTCGTCGCGCCGCCGACGACGGCGGTATCCGCCACGGTCGCCGCGTCGTCTGCATTGGCGCTGACGACATTTAGATCGCCGTCGATTTGGCCGTTGTGCGTCAGCGAATTGTCGCCGGCGCCGAGTCGTGCGAAGACGCTATCGGCAATCACTGCCGTCCCGGCGATTGTGATCACGTCGTCGCCGTCGCGGCCGTCGTAGACCACGGAGCCGTCGATCGTGCCGGCGACCGTTACCGTATTGTCGCCATCGCCCAGCGAGAGCTTCAGGTTGCGTTCGATCTCAGCTGCGGCGTCGATCGTCACCTGGTCGTCGCCGTCGCCTCCCTTGATGCTGAGCCGGCCGATCGCGCCGCTGATCTCGACCGTGTTGTCGCCGTCTCCGAGTTGTAGTGCGGCCGAGCTCTCAATCGTCGCATTGAGCGTCACAACGTCGTCGCCGTCGCCGCCGCGATAATTGACGTCGTCGACGGCCGTGCCCGACACCTGAAACGTGTTATTGCCGTTGCCCAGGCGGGCATAGACAGTGTCGACGACGTTGCTGCCGAGCGTGACGGTGACGGAGTTGTCGGCGCCAGCGGTCCGATCGAGATTAATGCGGACGTCGTCCGTGACCCCGGTCAAGACGTCGGCGTCGGCGATGACGACGCCATTGTCGGTGACCCGGTAGGCGCCTGCGCTGACGGCGACGATCTCCACCGCGCCGTCGGCGTCGCCGGAAACGATGAGATCGCCGCCAGCCGAGACGGCGGCGGTGACCGCGAGCGCCCGGCGGTTTTCCAATGATTCGAAGGTTCTCAGTCGTCGATAGGTCATCGCTGCTGCTCCTACGGAAAAAGTGATTCGTGCCCGTCGGTTCCGGGGGCGAGGGGGCAAAGAAAGGGACGAAGCCGACGCGCAACGTTGCTCGCCTGCAAGTCGCCGGCTGGCCGCTGGAAAGCGCCCACGAGTCGCCCCGGCCTGCCTCGTCGACTCCGTCCCTGGGCCAACTGACCGGTAAATCAAGGAGAGCGCAACGGGGGCGTTGCGACGCTTGTAGCGGCCCAACCGCCTGGTTTTTCGCGGGCGACCGCAATTCCGCGACTCGACCGGGCGAGTGGGGTTGAAAGTACAGTCGGACCGCGGATTATTCTGAAATCGGGCGGGCCCGGCTCGGCCAGCGCCGCGGAAAACGGCAAGAATCGACGAGTCGAAACAATAAAACGGGCCGGCGTTGCGCTGGGTGGCGGGAATCGGTCTTCCAGAGTGGTCTCGTTACCGACCTGCTATTCGCCCCTGTCCTGAGCGATCTGCCATGGGAATAACCGCGACGATGCGTGCCGATTCCTCGAACGATGCCGGCGAGGATCGTACTCGCGATGACGTGGCGGCCCTGATCGGCCGTGCGCGACGCGGCAGCGGCGACAGCTTGGGTCGACTGCTGCAGATGTATCGCAATTACCTCATGGTGCTGGCGGGCACGCAGATTGAGCGGCGGCTACAACCGCGCATGAGCCCCTCGGACGTCGTGCAGGAGACCATGTTGCGGGCCCACGCCAACTTTGGTCAGTTCCGCGGCGCGTCGGAGCCGGAGTTGATCGGCTGGCTGCGGCAGATCTTGGTCAACAACCTGGCGAAGTTCGTCGAGCAGCACGTGCTCGCGGCTCGTCGCGACGTGCGGCGCGAGGTCTCGATCGAACGTTTGGGACGAGCGCTCGAACAATCGACGATTCAACTTGCAGCGCTGCTGCCGGCGGGAAACCGGTCGCCAAGCGCGGCCGCCCAACAACGCGAAGAGGCCGTGTTGTTGGCCGACCGATTGGCGATGCTGGCGCCCGATTATCGCGAAGTGTTGATTTTGCGGAATCTGCAAGGCCTGCCGTTCGAAAAGATTGCCGAGCAGATGGAGCGTTCGGTCAGCGCCACGCGGATGCTATGGCTGCGGGCGATCGAAAAGCTGCGCGGGCTGTACGCCGGGGAGCAATCGCATGAAGAGTGAGGCCGGCGCCGCGAGCTTCTCCGCCGACGCTCTGCCCCCTGAGGAGCAGGAGCGGATCGCATGCATCCTGGATGAGTATCTGGCCGCCGTCGAGCGCGGCGAACCAATGACGCCGGCGGGACTGCTCGCCGCGCATCCCGACGATGCGTCGCGGTTGCAAGTCTATTTGAGCGGCTTGCAGTTGTTCCACGCGGCCGCAGCGCCAGCAGCGAACGGCGGCCCGATTATTGATCGTCCGCGCGCGGGACGGACCATCGGCGATTACGAGCTGCTGCGGGAGATTGGCCGTGGCGGGATGGGCGTCGTCTACGACGCACTCCAGCGGTCGCTGCGACGACGCGTGGCGCTGAAGGTCCTGCCAGTGACGTCGTCGCAAGATCCGCGGCATATCGCGCGATTCAAGAACGAAGCCCAGGCCGCGGCGCAGGCGCAGCATCCGCACATCGTGCCGGTGTACGGCGTCGGCGAGGCGGACGGCGTCCACTATTACGCGATGCAGCTCATCGAAGGCGAATCGCTGGCGTGCTACGTGCGTCGCGGTTCGCAGGCGGCGGATCAACCGGCGCCGAGCACCTTGATGAACAACACGCAAACCGCGTGGTTGCCCCGAGCGCAGCCCTTCTCGATTCCGCCCAGCGGCGCTGCGGCGGTCGGTGATTGGACTCCGCGAGTCGCCCGGGGCGGCATCCTGGAGACGAAGTCCCACGTCGAGTGGGTGGCGCGACTTGCCGTGCAGGCGGCGCGCGGACTGCACGCGGCGCACGAGTTCGGCGTGATCCACCGCGACGTCAAGCCGTCGAATCTGCTCGTTGATCGCAGCGGAAAACTCTGGATTACCGATTTCGGCTTGGCCCGCATGCGCGAGGCCGAGGCGCTCACCCACACGGGCGACATCCTCGGCACGATGCGCTACATGAGTCCGGAGCAGGCGCTCGGCCGGACGGCGCTTGTCGACCACCGTACCGACGTCTACTCGTTGGGAGTGACGATCTACGAGTTGGCGACATTCGTCCATCCGGCCGAGGGCGCCGGCGACGTGCAATTGTTCTTCGAGCGGACGCGACAGAGTTACCGGCCGTTGCGGCATTGGGAGCCGCACGTGCCGATCGACTTCGAAACCATTGTCCTGAAGGCGATGGGCGAGTTTCCGCAAGATCGCTACGCGACGGCGGCCGAGATGGCCGACGATCTGGAAAGGTTCCTCCGCGGCGAGCCGATTCATGCCTGCCGGCCGAGCCTCGCGACGCGGGCGGCCAAATGGGCGCGGCGGCATCGCGCTGCGGTGATGACCGCGGCGGGAGTGGCCGCTCTGGCGTTCGTCGGCATGGCAGCGAGCGTCGTGATGATTGCCGCCGAAAAGGCGAACGTCGTCGCGGAGAGCGAACTGCGGGAAGACGCGCTGCGCGTGACGCGCGAAGCGCTCGATGAGTTCACGATACTCTACGGCGAGCAGTTGGCGGGGATCAACGGCGCCGAGGGCGTTCGCCGGCAAGCGTACGAACGTGGGATTGCCTACTACGAAGAAGTCGCTCGACAATCGGCCGACGACCCACGACTGGCGGCTGATTACGGCATGGCGGTCGGGAAGCTCGGAACGATCAAGGCAAAAATGGGCGACGACCGGCATGCCCTGGAGTTGCTGCAAGAGGCGCAACAGAAGTACGAGCGGCTGCATGCGGAGGAGCCCGACAATGTTGACTACGCCCGTCGACTGGCGCTCAGCCTGAACAACTATGGATTGCAACTGGGGAAGATGGGGCAAAGCGCCGCGGCGCTTGACTGCTTGCGGAAAGCTGCGGAGTTGCAGGCGGAACTGGAGCTTACCGTCGGCGAGTCGTCAGACCTGAAGAGCGACGTCGCCGCCACGCAGAGCAATTTGGGGATGGTGCTCAGCAGCAGCGGCAATCGAACGGAGGCCGCCGCACATTTCGCCGCGGCAACGGAACTGCAATGGGAGGCGTTGCGCCAAGCGCCGGATGATCCGCTGGCGATGCGGAATCTCGCCGCCGGGTTGAGCAATCTCGGGGCCCAGCAACAGCAACACGGGAAGTTGGCCGCGGCAGCCGACTCGTTCAAAAAAGCGATGGAGCTGCGTCAGCAGTTACTCGCGACGGCGCCCCTTAACCAAAGCTATCAAGCCGAGCTAGCGCGTTCGCTCAATAACTACGGATACACGCTGTCGTTGGCGGAGGACTGGCTATCTGCCGAGAAGCACTATCAGGCCGCGATTGACTTTCAGGAACAACTGGTCGCTGCGTCGCCGCAGTCGCTGCAGCATCTGCGCGACGTAGCGGTGAGTTACAACAATCTGGGCCGCGTCCAAACGCAACTGCCGCATGGGCGACAAGCGGCGGAGAAATCGTTCAATCAGGCGCTCCAGCGGCAATTGAAAGTGTTGGAGGCCGAGCCTAATGACGTCGCCACGCTCAGCCACCTCGGGGGCGTCTACAACAACTTGGCGATGCTGCAGGAGGCTGACGGGCGGCCGGTCGACGCCGAGGCGAGTTTCAAGCAGGCGATTGCGCGACAACGGCAGGCGCTCGACCTGGCCGGCGAACACCGCTTTATTCGACAGCTGTTAAGCAAGCACTACTACAACTTCGCCGAGAGCCTCGCGAATCGAGGACGGTACGCCGAAGCGCGACAGGCGGCCATCGAGCGGCGCGACCTTTGGCCGCACGATGCGGAGTTGCTGCTGTCGGCGGCCGAGCAACTCGCCGCGGTGAGCGAACGAGCTCGCCGGGCCGGCGCGAATTCGGCGACAGCGCCGTCGCAGGAGCCGGAAGCTGCCGCGGTTGCCGCGGTGGAATCGCTGCGCAGCGCGATGGTCGCGGGGCTCGACGCATCGAAATTGAATTCGCCGGCGCTACGAACATTGAGCACGCGACAGGATTTTCAGCGGCTAAGTGAAATTGCGTCGGGAGAACATCGCACCTCCCAGAATCTGGCTCGAGAATAGGCACTGCCATGTGGCGCTGCGTGACACAACTTGTCGAACGGTTTCGCGAGCGTGAATCGACGCCCACCAGGGGAGCCGTGCGCTCGACCCGTCTGGCGATGGAGACGCTCGAGCAGCGGACGGTGCTGTCGGCGAACTTCGGCGTTGATTACGAGGCGCTCGCCTATCAAGAATTGACCGCTCCGCCGGCGCCTCGCGTGACGGCCAGTGAAGTCGCCGCGGCGATCTTCGCCCATGCAGCTAGCCGGACGCAGACGCCGTCATCCGCGGGGGATTACTTTCCGAGCGCGCCGGCGGCAGAAGTCTCCTACATTCTGATTGTTCAGTTTCGCTCCGATGTCCACGCGCCGAGCGGAGCTGCCAGCGGGAAGGCGCCGCTGGCGAGTGCGTGGAACGGCGGCCACGGCTCGGCTGCCCCGACGGCGTCGAATCTGGAGGCGGCGCTGAGCGGGCTGGGGGCCTTGAGCACCAAGGCGCCGCAACGGGCCCAAGCCCAAACGACGCCCAGCGTCGACGCCACTTCGTCGAACGCCGCTCAGTCGGCATTGCTGGAAGCGTTCGATTCGTCGCGACCTCCCGCCTTATCGACGGCCCTCGAACATTGGCGCGAATTGGCGCGGAGTGCAACGTCGCCGATCCTCGCGCCGATCGTCCTGACGACGAACAACGATCAGGCGTCGGCGACCGCCGTCGCGTCGCTCCTGGCGAACGACGCCACCCTGGCGGCGTCGTTCGAGGTCGTTGATAACGCCGCGAGTCACGACGCCGCATTCGCCGGTTACGCCTTGGTGCGAGACGATGACGCCGGGTCGGACGAATATGTGCGTCTGCTTGCCGAGGATCAGTCGCGTGATGAGACTGACGACGATAGCGGTTACGTTGAGCTCGACGAGTCGAGCGCTGTTCGCGAGGAAGGGCTGGCGAACGCCGCGGCCGAGACGCAGCGGGAGGCGATCGAAAGCGCCCTGCGTTCATTGGCGGGGCGTCGCGACGGCCGGCGGGCCACTCAACTGCCAAGCGACTGGCTGGAGCAGGCTTGGGCAGCTGGCATTGCCAATCTTCCGGCAGGCGCTGAGGTCGCTCGCGCCGCCGATGAGCCGGGCGGCATGATCTTGCTGCAGCCGATGACAGGCGGCGCCGGCGACGAACTCATCGCGGCCGGCGACATGCACGAGGTGCTGCGTACCGCGGTCGAGATGGAAGCGACCATCGGGGCGTATCAGGCGTTCGATGTTTCGATCGATGAAGCATCGGCGGCGGTGGCCCGGCCGGCTTCCGCCGACGAACTCGGCGCCAAGCGCGAGCGCGAGGAATCGACCTCCGAAGATGGGATCGATCGGCAGGCGGCTAGCGGGTTGGGAGTGTTGGCGGTCGGAGCCACGGCCTTGGCGGCGAAGCGACAGCTGGATGATCGCCGGCGGCGGCCGCGGTGAACCGCGGCTGCGGCGCATCGCGCCACGGCGATGCCGCGGTTTACGATGCCTGCTCCACCATGTGCATTCCGGCGAACGCTGTGGCGGCGAGTAGCGCGCCGATGCTGGGGCCGATGACCGGGATCCACGCATACGACCAGTCGCCGTCGCCCTTGCCCGGCACCGGCAAGAATGAGTGGGCCAGACGAGGTCCCAGGTCGCGAGCCGGATTGATCGCGTAGCCGGTGGTCCCGCCAAGCGAAAGCCCGATGGCAAGGACGAGCAGGCCGACCGGCAGGGCGCCGAGAGCCCCGAGGCCGACCTTCTCCGTGCCGGGCTCGAAAAGTCCCGCTTCGTTGGCGACGAGAATCGCGGGGTCGGTCGCCAAGAGGACGGCGAAGACCAAGACGAACGTGCCGACGATCTCGCTGAAGAGATTACTGCTGACGCGACGAATAGCCGGGCCGGTGGCGAACGTGGCGAGTTTGGCGCCGGGATCGTCGCTGACGGCGTAGTGATCACGGTAGAAGATGAACACGAGCGTGGCCCCGACAATGGCGCCGGCGAACTGAGCGATGATGTAGGGGACGGCCTTCGCCGAGGCGAACTTACCGGCGGTGACCAGCCCGATCGTCACTGCCGGATTGAGGTGGGCGCCGCTAGCCGCGGCGGTGCACCAGACGGCGACGAAGACCGCCATCGCCCAGCCGAAGGAAATGACGATCCAACCGCTGGCGTGGCCTTTTGTCTGCGGCAGAACGACGTTGGCCACTACGCCATTGCCAAGGAGGATGAGGAGCGCCGTGCCGATGAACTCTGCGAGATAGGCGTGCATGATTAGTTCTCAAAAGTGAAACACAGAGGACACAGAGAGCCCAGAGAAGAAAAAAGACGAGATTTGGAACGGTGACTGTAGGCGGCCGGCGGCAGAGGCTGCAACTCACAATTACGTCGTTTCTCCCGAATTTCCTTTGTGAACTCGGTGTCCTCGGTGTTGAAAGCGGCATTTGTCAATGCGTGCGAACGGCCTACTCCTGCGCCCACCCTTTGCTCCGCTCCACCGCCCGCCGCCACGTCGCGCGTCGCGACGCCGCTTCGTCGGCGGAGATCCTTGGTTCAAAACGTTGATCAACTTGCCACTGTCGGCGAATGGCGTCGCGATTCGGCCACACTCCAGTCGCGAGGCCCGCCAAGTACGCGGCGCCGAGCGCGGTCGTCTCGGTGACCTTGGGGCGCACGACGGGGATCTGCAGCACGTCGGCTTGGATTTGCATGAGCGTGTTATTCACGCTGGCGCCGCCGTCGACGCGCAATTCTGACAGCGACTGGCCTAAATCGTGGTGCATGCCTTCGAGTAAATCGGCGACCTGCAGCGCGATGCCGTCGAGCGCCGCCCGCGCTAGATGGCCCGTGGTCGTGCCGCGGGTGATGCCGATGATGGCGCCGCGGGCGTAGGGATCCCAATCGGGGGCGCCGAGGCCAGTGAACGCGGGGACGAACGAGACGCCGCCGCTGTCCTGCACCGTATTGGCGAGCGCTTCGACGTCGTTCGATGATTTGATCACGCCGAGTCCGTCGCGGAGCCAGCCGACGGCGGCTCCGCCGATGAAAACGGCGCCTTCGAGCGCATACTCGGTGACGCCGCCGACCTTCCAGGCCACGGTGCTGAGCAATCGGTGCTGCGACGCGACGGCCCGCGCGCCGGTGTTCATCAACATGAAACAGCCGGTGCCATAGGTGTTCTTGGCGGCGCCTGGCTCGAAGCAAGTCTGCCCGAAGAGAGCGCCCTGCTGATCGCCGATCATGCCGGCGAGTTTAATTCCCGCCAGCGGCGAATCGCCGGCGACTTCACCGTAAACCTCGCTCGAAAAGCGAATCTGCGGCAGGATCTCGCGCGGGACGTTAAGCAGTTGCAGCAACTCATCGTCCCAATCGCCGTCATGGATGTTCATCAGCAGCGTCCGCGAAGCGTTCGACGCGTCGGTCACATGCAGTGCGCCGCCGCTGAGCTTGAAGGCGAGCCACGAGTCGATCGTGCCGCTGCAAAGTTCGCCGGCGGCGGCCCGCTGCCGGGCGCCGGGGATGTTGTCGAGCAGCCAAGCGATCTTCGTGCCGCTGAAGTAGGGATCGATCAGCAGGCCCGTCTTGTCGCGGATGATCTGTTCTTTGCCGGCGGCACGAAGTTGGTCGCAGTGGCCGGCCGTGCGGCGATCTTGCCAGACGATGGCGTGATGCAGCGGCTCGCCCGTCTTGCGATCCCACAGCAGCGTCGTTTCGCGCTGATTCGTGACGCCGATCGCGGCCACGTCATTCGGCTTGAGTTTCAACTTGGCGAGGACTTCGACCGCGACGGCGAGTTGCGCTTGCCAAATCTCAGTGGCGTCGTGCTCGACCCAGCCCGGCTTCGGGTAGTGCTGCTGAAACTCGCGCTGGGCGACGCCGACGATCGAGCCGGCGTCGTCGAAGACGATGGCCCGCGAGGAGGTAGTGCCTTGGTCGAGTGCGAGGAGAAGAGTCACTGCGCGCCTCTCTAGGTGACGTTGCCAAAAGGGGGATTAACCACGGAAAAGACAGAGATCAGACTCCGCGCGCAGCGCAGAGTTGCCGAGACAAGTCGTCGAGGTCGGTCACGATGAGATCGGGTTGATGGGCCGCCGGCAAGCTCAGCGCTTCTTGGGCGTTGGCTTCGCCGGTGAGCGTGAGCACGGCGAGCGCCCCGGCGTCGCGCGCCATCCGCACGTCGGTGTAGAGGCGGTCGCCGATCACCGCGGTCTCGCTCGGCGATAGCCCGTGCCGGTCCATCACTTCCTGAATCATCTCGGGACTCGGTTTGCCCGGGATGGCATCGGGCCGGCGCCCGATGGCTGATTCGAGCAGAGCGCAAATGGCCCCGCAATCCGGGAGCACGGTTTCCTGATCGGTGGGACAGGTGCGGTCGGGATGAGTCGCGAAGTAGGGGACGCCGCGACTCAGCCAATACGCGGTGCGGCAGAGGCGGTGGTAGTTCAAGTTGAAATCCCAACTCACGACGAGCACGTCGGGCTCATCGTCGACAATCTCGAACCCGCCAAGCCGCCAGTCTTCCAGCGCGTCCTCCGCGGTCAGCACGAAGAGACGCTTGGCCTCCGGCAAGTTCTGCCGTATGTGATGAATCGTGGCGTGTGCCGAGGTGACCACGGCGTCGGGCGGCGCGACAATTCCCATTTCGTGCAGATGGCGAACGTACCCTGCCCTGCTCTTCGAGCTGTTATTGGTGACGAACGTATAGCCGACGCCGAACTCTCGCAGCAGCGCGAGGAAGGGAATCGTTTCTTTGAACAAGGTGCGGCCGAGGTAAATCGTGCCGTCCATGTCGAAGACGATGTGACGAAGTTTGGCGAGACGGTCGTTCATTGGTATTTGTGAGCCTGGGCGGGGCAGCAGAGAGCGGAAGGTAAGGTTCCCACTCCGGCCGGCGCCGCCAACAGCACAAACACGGCGTTCCCGCCATGCTTGTCGGCGATCATCTTCGCATTGAAGGTAACGGACGCCGATGGATTCATCCAGAAGACAAGCATCGAGACGCCGCCGCAGGGCACGTGGACGAGGCAATTGTCAACAGCGCCCGCCGCGGGGTCGCCTAAGCGATGGGGAAGGTCGACTCCACGGCGGGGGCTTTTTTCCGGCGGGAACCTCGCTGCCCGGCAATTTCGTTGACAGCTTAAATCGCGCCATTTAAGCTCGATTTCAGCAGAGTACGCTTTTCACGCAGTCCGCCAGTTATCGGGTCGAGCCGAGGAATTAGAGAAAGTCCGCGGAGACGCGGAGTTGTTTCTTGGCTCACGAGCTAAACTGAGCGACACTCACGAGATCTTCATCGTCTATTCACGCGCCAATCACCGATGGCGGGTGGCAGTCGATTAGAATCGCGCGATCGGAACTCGCGCTGGACTACCGGACGATTCGCCGTCGCTAGACGCGAACGTCACTTGATATTTGTGAGCCTGCGCTTGGCCGGGGGGCCCAGCGTTCCTACGGCATGTCGATCGTCTTCGGGCGGCCGGCATGCCGTTTTTCGTGCGCTGTCGAACGGCGAGCTTACTGTTCATCTTCGTGCGGCAGCGTCCGCCGCCGACACGCGGCAGCGGGCAATGATTTAGGTCGCTCGCACCCTCTACTGCCGCCCCCGCGGACAGAAAATCTCGATGGCCCGGCTGTCCGAGAAAGTAGTCGCACGACCAAGAGCAGTCCTAGTCGCAGCGCCTGCCTAGCGAAATAATAACGCACGGTCACCATGCCGGGTAAATATGCATTCTGCAACTGATCAACATTCCAACATTACACGCAGCGAGCAACTGCAAACGCAACCGCTTGACGTGCTCGTCATTGGCGGCGGCATCGTCGGCGCGGGCGTCGCGCGCGATGCGGCGATGCGCGGCCTGCGTACGGGACTCGTCGAGCAGCATGACTTTGCCTCGGGCACCAGCAGCCGATCGAGCCGCCTGCTTCATGGCGGCATGCGCTACCTCGCACAGGGGCGCGTGGGGCTGGTGTGGGAGGCCAGCAAAGAGAAAACCGTACTGCGCCGGATCGCCCCGCACCTCGCCGAACCGCTGGAGTTCATCTTCCCGACGCGCCAAGCCAACGGCTGGCCCCGGTGGAAGTTGGGCCTCGGCGTCAAGTTGTACGACCTGCTCTGCGGCGTGGGCAAAGGGGGCGGCAGCGGTTCGATGGGCGTCGCCGAGACGCTACGCCGGGTGCCGGGACTTAATGGCGAGCAACTCACTGGCGCCGTGCGCTACCACGATGCGCTCACCAACGACTCGCGGTTGGTGCTCGATACGATCAACTCAGCGGTGCAGCATGGCGCCGTCGCTTGCAACTACGTGAAGCTGCTCGACGCGACGCGGGAGGGCGATCGCTGGCGTTGCGAACTCGAAGACCGCCGCAACCCCGCGCTGCTCGTGGTGCAGGCCCGTAGCGTCGTGAACGCGACCGGCCCCTGGTCGGACAAGCTGCCGAACTCCGAAACGTCGCTGCGGCTCACGAAGGGGGTGCACCTGGTTATTGATCGCGCACGGCTGCCGATGGACGATGCGGTCGTGCTGGCCGAGGGAAGTCGCATTTTGTTCGTGATTCCGTGGGGCGAGCGCGTGATCCTCGGCACCACCGACACCGACTATCGCGGCCAGCTCGACAACCCACCCTGCGATCCGGAAGACGTGTCGTACATCCTGCAGGTCGTCAACGACGCGTTCCCGGCAGCGAAGCTGACGCCGCAGGATCTGGTCAGCACCTGGTCCGGTCTGCGGCCGCTCGTGGCCGACAAGAACGGCAACCCGTCGGACATCTCGCGGCGTCACAAGATCGCCATGAGCCATGCAGGCTGGTGGGACGTTACCGGGGGCAAGCTGACGACCTACCGCCTCATGGGCGAAGAAACCGTCGATGCGATCGTGCGCTTCCTCGGCGCCAAGGCAGCGCCGTGTCGGACGGCGACCACGCCGTTGGTCGAGCGAGGACCGCGGGGCGAACTCGGCGACGCAACATCGTGCAGCGGCATTCTGCCGCCGCCGGTGTCGGCCGCGGCGGTGAGCCGTTACTGCCGCCTCGAAGCGGCCCGGCATCTGGACGACGTGATGATTCGTCGCAGCAGTTGGCGGCACTATTATCGCAACCACCTGGAACTGGCGGGTAACGTTTCGCGGTGGATGGCGTCGGAACTAGGGTGGACCGACGCAGAAACGGAGTTGGAATTAAAACGTTACCGGGGATTAACCGCACATTCGCCCATCGTCGGAACGACGGCGCCGGCACCAGACGTTCAGCTGCGCTGAAATTCCTGGCAATAGACGCCATGACGAGTCGGCACAGCCGCGGTGATGCGCTTCTGCAAGGGATCGGTGCGCACGATGAAGGCTAGCGCTGAAGCCGCGAGCCATTGTCGTACAACAATATCCAATCTCAACACGGCCTTCATCGATTCTTATTCATCGCAAGCGATCCTCTTGCAACGCGACGGCGTCTCGTTGCGATCTACGGCGTCCGCTAGGCGGCGCTGCAACCTGATGGGGATCCCGATATGAAGTGCCTGTGGTATCGAAGTGCAACGCGATGGCTTTGCGCGACTTGCGTCGTCGCAAGCTCGTCGTCGGCGCTGGCTCAAACGACCGTCAGCTTTCAGCAAGGAGTCAACGGATACGCGGGGACGACGGACGTCATCATCGGCGTCGATATCGGCGCCAAGGACGGCAACGTCATTGGATCGGCCGTCCAAGAGATATTCCTCGACGGTCAGTATCACGAGGTGACGGCCGTCGCTGACGAGAAGCAAATGCTGCTGAAGTTTGATGAAATTTTTGGCGCGGGGGCGGGGCAGATTCCGCTGGGTGCGAAAATCCTGGACGCGAAGCTCAAGATAACCACGGGCGAATCAAGCGGAAACGCGCGCACGGGAGGTCCGTTCGGCGTCGCGCAGCTTCTCGTCCCATTCGATGCCACGACGACCTTCAATTCGATGAGCGCCGCTGGGACTGGCGGGAGCGGCGGCGCCACCTACGCCGGCGGGCAAATCGCTCGGCCGCTCGACAAGGGATACCGCGGGCCAATCGAAGCGACCACGCCCAACGGCTTGATTACGACCGCCGCGGACGTGACGAGCGTCCTCCAAAACTGGTCCAAGGGAGCGGCGAATAACGGATTCGCCGTTGTTGCGGGTACGACCGACGGTTGGCAAGTGTTTACCAGCGGCGTCGTGTTACCCGCCGGGCGTCCCAGTCTTGAGGTAACGTACGACGTGAGCCCTCAACCGACCGTCAGCACCGTGACGCTTCAAAATGGCCTGAACGGCTACGCGGGGACCACGATGGTGCGCATGCTGCAAAGCGGCGTCACGGAGGATGGGCTCAATCTTGATGAGGCCTTCCTCGACGGCGGAAATATCACTGGGACCAGTCCCAATGATCAGGCGCTGATTAAGTTCGCGAATATCTTCGCTAGCCAGGGAGGCTCGGTGCCGGACAACGCCACCATCTTGGACGCCCATCTCGTCTTGGATTCGGGACGCGCCGCGTTTAGCACCAACGCAGGGACGAACGGCAATTTCGGCGTCGCGCGGATGCTAAAGGATTGGAGTCTCACCTCGGTCTATACTGACTATGGCGCCGACGGGCCGAGCAGCGCTGACGGAGACACGGGCAGTTTTCTAGATACGACGGGCGCCATGATCGCCGACGCGCAAGCGACGCTTGACGTCACCGAGGCGGTCCAAGCGTGGCAGGGCGGATCGTCGAATTTTGGATTGAACGTGCGAGCGGTCGATACCACCGATGGCTGGGCGATTAACTTTACCGGGTCAGCGGACCCGAGCGCCGTGCCTCGTTTGGTGATCAACTACACGACGGACGTCATCGCCCCGACAGAGGATGCGGACTTCGACGCCGACGGCGACGTCGATGGAGCCGACTTCCTCGCTTGGCAGCAGAATTTCGGCGCTGGATCGACGCTGGCCCAGGGAGACGCCAACGGCGACAATGCGGTGAATGACGCTGACTTAACGATTTGGAAGCAGCAGTTCGGCGGAGTCGCCTCGGCCGTCACGGCGAACGCCGTCCCTGAGCCGACGGCGCTAGTCTTGGCAATGGGATCACTGGCGATCGTCGGCGCCTGGGGAGCACGTCGACGATAGTTAGCGACGTCCGCAGGCTCGAGTGCGGCCCGCTCCGTGGGTCGCACTCGACGCCCGCGACGATTGCCCAGGCAGGAGGGTGACGTTGCTTTCGCGCATCGGGTTACCTGCATTGTCTGGTGCAACGTTTGGTTCGCACGCATTGACGGTTCACCTGCATTGAGTTTGGTAGGTTCGGCGCCGACGGACTGGCGCTCGTCCTTATTGCGGCGTTGGACAAACGCTGCCTGACAGTCGCTAGGAATTTCGAGATGCGATTTAATCGGACCGCGAGCAGTCGGCGGGCTTCTCTCGGCTTTACGCTGGTTGAGCTCTTGGTGGTGATCGCCATCATTGGCGTGCTCGTGGCGCTGTTGCTTCCAGCCGTCCAAGCCGCGCGAACGGCCGCGAGGCGGATGGCATGCACCAACAATCTCAAGCAGATAGGACTGGCAATTCTTAACTACGAAGGGGCAAAAAAGGAACTGCCCCCGGCGTTCATGACGAATCCCAATCACAATGTTCTTTCCATGGTGTTGCCGTACGCGGAACAGCAATCCATTTACTCGCAGCTGAAGCTCGACTTGAATTGGGACAACAAAAGTAACTGGGGAGCCATCACTGCTGCGCTGCCGATCGCGGTCTGCCCGGAGACCCCGCCTCCCACGACCTTGCCCGAGGAAACCGACAGCATCAACCGGAATATCATGAAGGATTTCGGCACGGTGAAGCCCGCGGACTACGCGGTATGCGTCGATATTCTATCCGGTCCGATTAACGTTCTGGGCAAGCGAATCACGAAGCGAACCAACTGGCTAAGCATCTTGCAAACGGAACCAACGGAAATCAGACACGTGACTGACGGGATGTCGACGACCTGGATGATGATGGAGGATGCGGGGCGACCCGACACTTGGCGCGGCGGAGCGCTGCAGTCTGGCCGCGTTACCGGGGGGCCATGGGCCGACCACGAGCAGTTTTTCTCAATTCACGACGTCTGCGGCGCCGAGCAGATGATGAATTGCAACAACAACAATGAGATCTACAGCTTCCACGTCGGCGGCTGTATGTTTCTCTACGGCGACGGCGCCGTCAGATTCGTGAGCGAGGACGTCGCGGCGGAAACGTTCGTCTCGCTGTTTACCCGGGACGATGGCGACGTCGTCGGCGAGATCCAGTAGCGCCGGGCGCGGCCCGCTTTCCCGATTCGATTCGCTCTACCAAGACCTGGCAATGGCATTTCAAGTTTCAACGCGGCCCTCCCTCCTGGCATGTGCGTCCGTCGCGGCGCTGGCGCTGGGATGCGGCGACTCGAAAGTCGCTCTCTACCCAGTGTCAGGACAGGTTCTGTTTCAAGGAAAGCCGGCAGAGAACGCATTGATTGTGCTACACGACTCGCGGCCAGCGGCCGAACTGCGAGGCATCCCCATTCCACGCGCGAGCACGGACGGGGAGGGACGATTTAGATTGTCCTCCTACTCGACCGATGCGTTCGACGGTGCTCCGGCGGGGAGCTATGTCGTGACGATCGTCTTTCCTGAGGTCGCCGCGAGTGTTGCCCACGGAGAGGACGTCGATCCGGAGGCAGTCGACGAGAGTCCAGACAAGTTGCGCGGAAAGTACGCCAGTCCCGATACCTCGCCGCTCAAAGCGGAGATCAAGGAAGGGGAGAATGTCCTGCCGACGTTCGACGTGTCATGATCTGCGACCCGGCGAGTGATCGTCAATCGACGTCATTCCATTCGAAGTGCAACTGCCGCGGGCTTCCATGATACGACATCTGTGCCGAAAGATCGCCGCTAGTGCGCTCGCGGCGGCGCTCCCGGCGGGGGACGCCGCGATCATCATTTCGGAGATCATGTACAACCCGCAGGGGACCGACTACGACCTGGCGGCGGCGACTCCGTACAATCGCGAGTGGGTCGAGCTCTACAACACCGGCGCCTCGTCGGTCGATCTGAGCGGCTGGCAGTTCGGCGACGTTCAGGACAACAACTGGGCATCGCCCTTTCCCGCCGGCACGACGCTGGGCGCCGGCAAGGCGCTTGTCGTCACCGGCGACTCAGCAAGCTTTGGCGCGAATTGGGGCGCCGGCGTCGGCCGCGTGCAGGTGAACGCCTTTCCGACGCTGGCGAACACCGTGGGCACGAACGAGGGCGCCGCCATTCGGAATCATTTGGGCGTTCTGCAAGACGTCGTCCGCTTCCAGGAGACCGGCTGGCCGACCGCCAACGGCTCGGACGGCAACAGCATCTACTTACTGCCGGGGGCGCTCGATGCGCGGGCGAACGACCTCCGGTTGAATTGGAAGCCGTCGTCCGCCGGCGTCTATGGCGCGAAGTGGACCAGCGCCGGCGGCCAAGGCGAGAATCACGGTTCGCCCGGTTTCGTGGCGACGACGACCCAGGCTCCTTTCGCACCCTCGCCCAACGCCGCGTGGTCGATGGTGGTGATGCCCGATACGCAAAACTATTCAAAGAGCTCGCGTGACCTGCCGATCTTTTCGCAGCTGACCCATTGGATCAAAGATCACAAAGAAGAGTACAAGATTCAGGTTGTGCTCCAGGAAGGGGACATCGTCAATCAGAATAGCCAGGTGGCGCCGACCAGCGGCGATCAGACGGCCGACCAGCAGTGGGCCAACGCCAAGGCGGCGATGAGCGTTCTCAACGGGGAGCTGCCGTACATCATGGCGGCGGGGAATCACGATCTGGGAACGACGAGCGCCCAGAACCGCAACACGCAGTTCAACACCTACTTCAAGGCCTCGGATAACCCGTTGGTCGATCCGGCGCAGGGCGGCGTCCTAAGGGGGTACCAGGTTCCCGGCGAACTGCAGAACGCCTATTTCGAACTCCACGCTCCCGACGGTCGTGATCTGCTGATCTTCTCGCTCGAGTTCTGGCCTCGTCAGGCGACGGTCGCTTGGGCCAATCAGATTGCCGCGCTGCCACAATATGCGGACCACACGGCGGTGCTGCTGACGCACTCCTATCTCAATCCGAACAACACGCGCGCCGATGGAACGCCCGATGGTTATCCCGTGGGTACGGACGGCAATGATGGCGAGGAACTTTGGAACGAGCTGATCAAGTTGAATCCCAACTTCGAGATGACGCTCAACGGCCACGTCGGCGGGGACGGCGTCGGCTACCTCAAGAGCACCGGGCCGCAAGGAAATGTGGTGCACCAGATGGTGTTCAACTCACAATTCGAAACCAATGGCGGGAACGGTTGGATTCGGGTGTTGGAGTTCCTGAATGATCGCAAGACCGTGCATGTGCGCACCTACTCGCCGCTTCTCGACCTGTATCGGACCGACGCGGCGAACGATTTTTTCTTTACGCTCACGGAGTTGCCGGCCTTGTCACGCGCCGATTTCAATCTCGACGGGGCGGTCGACAGCGTCGACCTCACGATCTGGACGACAAACTTTGGTCGAACGACCGACGTCCTGCCGCAGCAGGGTGACGCCGACGTTGACGGCGACGTCGACGGCGCTGATTATCTGGTGTGGCAACAACAGTTCACTGGAGCGCTTGCTGCTGCCGCGAGTCACGCCTCCGTACCGGAACCGTCGACGTTGCCGTTAGCCGCCGCGGCCTCTCTAATGGCATTCAGCCGGCGACGCCGGTCGCATGTTTGCTAACTCTCGCTGGGGGATCTGCGATGACGTTCCGCTCGTCATTGGTCGTTGGCCTGGTTCTCTTCGCCGGGGCCTCGCTCGGGGCCTCGCCCGCGACGGCTCAGAATATCGTCGCCCATCGCGGCGCTTCGTACGACGCGCCGGAGAACACTGTCGCCGCGATGAAGCTGGCGTTCGAGCAAGGGGCGGACGGCGTCGAAGCCGACTTTTACCTGACCTCCGATGGGCAGATCGTGTGCTGCCACGATAAGGACACGCAGCGGACGGCCGGCGTGAAGCACGTGATCGTCGAGACGCCGCTGGCGGAACTGCGGAAGCTCGACGTCGGCGCGTGGAAGGGCGAGAAATATCGCGGTGAGCGGCTGCCGACGTTCGCGGAGATCGCTGCGACGATTCCGGCGGGAAAGAAGTTCATCATCGAGTTGAAGACCGGGCCCGAGATCGTGGCGCCGCTGAAGCAAGAGCTGGCGAAGACCGATCTCAAAGACGAGCAGATACTCATCATCTGCTTCAACGAGCAGACGGTCGCCGAGTGCAAGAAGACGCTGCCGAACCTGAAGTGCCATTGGCTCACCGGGTACAAGCAAGACGAGAAGACCGGCGAGTGGACGCCGACGCTGGAGGATGTCGTGGCGACGCTCGAGCGGAGCCATGCCGACGGGCTGGGGACGCAAGGGGAGATGAAGCAGGTCGACGCCGAGTTCATCGAGGACCTCTGCGACCAGGGGCACTGCGAGTTCCACGTTTGGACGATCGATGATCCGCAGGTGGCGCGCTACTACCAGAAGTTGCAGCCGTGGGGGATCACGACGAACCGGCCAGGGTTCTTGCGCGAGCAGCTGAACTTGAAGCCGGCGAAGGTTCCAGCAGCGGCTGTCAAATGACTCGCGAGTCTTCTTTTAGCCCCTGGCTCCGCCAGGGGGTTGCACTACGCAGGGCGACGCCTGCCGGAATGGTGGCCGACCCCCGGGCGGAGCCCGGGGCTATCATGCGTGGAACGCGGCGCGGGTGCGCTCGACGAGGTCGTTGTCGGGCTCGGCGGCCGTGTTCAGGTTGAAGGCGTTGCTGGCCAAATAACGATCGCGCCACGTCGGAGAGACGTTGTAGTAGTCCTCCAGCACGGCGGAGCTGAACTTGTAGTCGTGGGCGTCGTTGCCCTTGAGGAACGTCAGCACGCGCGAGGCGTCGATCACTTCCTGGGCGTCGCCCGTCTTGGCGAGTCGAGCGAGCATCAGCTGCGCTCCGTTGCCGCGGTCGTCGCCGAGCTCGGCGAAGATGGCGTCGATCGTCGGCGGCGCGTCGTCGCTCCCCCCGGCGGCGGCGAGCTCGTCGATCCGCAGTTCTTGCACTTTATCACGGCCACCCATCTCGTTGAGGAACATCGGCAGGAACGCGGCGCTCTGTAGCGTGAGGAGCAATCGCGTTTCATCGTCGCCGCTCGTTTCGTAGGCGTAACGCAGCGCGTTGCTTGTGGTGACCGCGTGGAGCGAGGCGATGCCGGGTTGGCGCATGAGGAGCTCGCCGGCGGCGAGGTGGAGACCGTCCCAGATGGCTTGCGGGCTGACGCCACGGTTGAGTTGCTCGACGACGAGCTCGCAGGAGTCGTCGTTGGCGCCGTTGCGGATGGCGGCGAGAATCTCGGTCGTCGCGCCTGCGTCGGCATCAGCTTGAGCATTTCGCCAGTCTTTGCGGACCTTGGCGGCGCGCTCCAGATTTTTGCGGTAAGGAACGTCGGCGGCGTCACTGCGATCGCGGGGATTGTCGCCTTCGTGCATCAGCAGGGCGTAGGCGAGCGATCGCAGGACCGGCTCCGAGTGACGCCAGCCAATACAGTTGAGGGTGCGCAGGCTGTTGGCGACGTAGATCGCCTTGTGGCCGATCGAGCGGAAGTCGCGCATGCCGTAGCGGAAGAGATGCTCGTAGGTCTCGTTCGCGCCGGCGGTGCGAGCGAGGCCGGTGATCGCGGCGTCGGCGGCTGCGTCGTCCCAGGCGTCCATCGCGGCCGTGAACTCGGCGGCCGCTTTGTCGGCGCTGGGAACCGCCTTTTCGTTGACCGGTTCCATCACCCAATCGCCGCACTCTTCCACGTCGCGGGCGGCGGCCGTTTTGTAGTAGTCGAGGGCCCAGAAGATCGGCAGCCAACGATGTTCGTCGGGCGACGCCATGCTGGCGAGATGGGCGGAGTTCACGACGAGGACCGAGTGGAACTTGTGTCCGACTGAGGGGCGCGGCTCGACGTTCTTCACCCCGGCGAGGAGCAGTGCGGCGAGGAGCGTCTGGTAACTGAGGCCTCCGTTGATGCGTTTGGCGATGACTTCGAGCAGATCCTCGCGCGGCGTCTCTTCGATGAGACGCACGATTGGCGCTACGTCTGGCTGCAGGCCGAGGGCGTGTTTCGGCAGCGTCGTTTCTGCCGCCGAGACAGGGGCGAGGCGAGCGAGGAAGTCGAGATTGCCGAGGCCGGCGAGCGCGCCGAGGGCGGCGCCTTCGCGCAGGAAGTGACGTCGTGTAGAAGGAGTTCTCATAGCCGCCTGCTCCTTTGGTCGCATGTGCTCCGGCTTGAAGAGCCGGGGGCTAAGGGGATGTCCTTGTGGTTACTCCTCGATGCAGAACAAGTGGTGATCGCCGCGGATGAAGATCTGGTTGCCGGCGATGGCGGGGGAGGCGTCGACGGGCTCGCCGACCGTGTTGGTGGCGAGGATGTCGAGCTCGCCCGTGCTGGGAATGACGACGGTCGTGCCGTCGCGGCCGGTGATGTAGATCTTGCCGTCGGCCCCGACGGGCGAGGCGTAGATGTTTTCAATTCCTTCGAGGCGCTTCTGGTTGATCAGCGGTTCGCCCGTCTTCGCCTCCAAGCAGGAGATGACGCCGTTGGTTCCCTTGGTGAAGTAGAGCTTGTCGCCGTAGAGCAGCGGCGACGGGACGTACGGGGCGCCTTGGTTGGTTTTCCAAGCAATCTTGTCGGTGTCGGTGATGTCGCCGGTCGCGTCGAGCGGGATGGCGACGATGGCCGAGCCGCGGTGGCCGGTCATGCAGTAGACGAGATCTTCGTACTGGATAGCCGTGGAGATCGGATTGGTCACCTGACCGCCGCACTCCCAGATGACTTCGCCGGAGTTGATGTCGTAGCTGCGGCTGCGGTTGGTGCCGTTGAGAATCACCTGCGTCTTGCCGGCGGCTTCGATCACCAGGGGAGTGACCCAGGTGGTGGGCTCTTCGCGATCGATCTGCCATTTGATCTCGCCTGTCTTCGCATCGAGCGCGAAGAGATGTGAGTCCTTTTCGTGGTCCCACGGGACGAGGAGGGTGTCGCCGTAGATGGTCGGCGAGGCGCCTTCGCCGAAGCCGTTGCGGGTTTCCATGTCGCCGAGGTCGCGTTCCCAGATGAGATTGCCGTCGAGGTCGTAGCAGTAGACGCCGTGCGAGCCGAAGGAGGCATAGAGGAATTTGCCGTCGGTCGTGGGCGAACCGGAGGCGTAGGAGTTGGTGTCGTGCATCCCTTCGTGCGGGGCGGCCTCGCGGGCGGTCTTCTCCCAGAGGATTTTGCCGGTGTTGCGGTCGAGGCAGAGGACGTTGAACTTGTAGATGTTGCGCGGGCCGCTGTCGCGCCGGCCGAAGCCGCCGAAGCCGCGTCCGCCGCCTGGTCCGCCGCGTCCGAAGCCGCGCTCTCCTCGTTCGCCACGCTCGCCTTCGCGGCGTTCGCGTGGGGCGTTGCCTGCCGGCGGGGCTGACTGGTCGCTGAAGCGACCAGTCCGGTTTTCGGGTTGGGTTTCTTCTTCGGCTGACGTTTGCTGGACGGCGTCGTCGGGTAGTTTGCCGGTGTCGACGGCGGTGAGGATGAAGACGCGATTTTCCCAGACGATGGGGCTGGCGCTGCCGCGGCCGGGGATCTCTGTTTTCCACTTGATGTTGGTTTCAGGATCCCACTTCGTGGGAGGCGATCCGGCGGGGGCGACGCCGGTCATCTCGGGGCCGCGCCATTGAGGCCAGTTGCCGTCCGCGGCGTCGAGGGCGAGCGCCGAGGAGGCAAGCGAGGCAACACACAGAGCGGTGAGCGGAACGAGTTTCAGCGTCATATTGAACTCGATGGTGGAGTTAAGATGCGTGGTTTGGGTAGTCAGGTGAACGGTATTTATGTCGTCGAGTGACTTGTGTCGCGAAGCGTGTTTTTGGCGACAGAAATCAGGTTCTGTTGAGTTTGCCGTTTTTGTCGCGGCGTAACTCTTGGTTCTGATGGAAGTTGTGGAAAGGGAAATGCGTCAATCTATTTGTCGCGACAGTTGTCGTCGGCTGAGGGGAGGCGTTGGTGGACGTCGAATTTGTCGCGACAACGATCGGTGGCGGGTTTAGCGTGGGCGCGACGAATGGAGCGCGGATTTGGCGGATGTTCGCGGATTCAATGCGTGGAAGGTTCCACGATTCTGCCTTTCTTCTTACCCGTGCGAATCCGTTTAATCCGTGTTGATCCAGGTTCTATTCTTCTTGTCTTTCGATGTGCCGCTGCAGGGCGTGCATTATCCCGCGTTAGGTGGCCGAAAGCTACGATTATTTTTGGCCGCCCCGCGGTAGAGGGAGTGAGCGCGGCGTTGTAGAGACAACACCGGGGGCGGCAAGGAGTTTCGCTCGGGACGACGGCGAGCGCGGGAACGCGCGCCGCGGTTGGGCGGGGCTAGACTGGCCGCTGAAGCGACCAGTCCCATGGGGAGCGGGGCGCCACGGGGTCGCGGCGCGCGAAGGGCGGGGGCCGCAGCTTACTTGGGGAGCGCCGGCTTTTCGTGGGGCAGCCCGCCGTCGCCGATGTCGAAATCGGGATCGAGAATCGTCTTTCCCTGAGCGCCCAAAAACGCCGGCTGTGCTTTGATCCACTCCGCGGGCTTCTGCTCGCGCGCGTAGGCGACGAGCTTCGCTTCCAGCTCGCGCACGACTTCGGGATGCTCCGCGGCGACGTTCTGTTGTTCGCTGGGGTCGGCCGCGAGATCGTAGAGCTCGATCTTGCCCGGAAGGGGGGCCGACTTGATCAGTTTCCAATCGCCCTGGCGGATAGCGCCGCGAATCGCTTCGAGGTGAATCAGGAGCTCTTTGCGCGACGTCGGCTCTCCAGCGGCGAGGGTCTTCCAAACGTCGCTGCCGTCGAAGGGATGATCGGGGCTGCCCTCCGCGCCGGCGAGCGTTAGCAACGTCGGCATCACGTCGACCATGTGAAGCGGCTCATCGACGATGCGAGCGGCCAGTTTGCCCGGCCAATTGAAGAACGCCGGCACTCGGACGCCCCCCTCGTGAAGCGAGCCTTTGCCGCCGCGAAAGGGGGCGTTCGACGCGGGGGGCTGGTCGCCGAGCGCCACCCCGCCGCTTTCGGCGCGCTCTTCTTCAGAACGTGCGCCGGTCGCGAAGAGGGCGCTGACGGCGCCGCCGTTGTCGCTAGCGAAGGCAATGATCGTGTTGTCGCGGAGGCCGCGCTTGTCGAGCGCTGCGACGATGCGGCCGACCTGATCGTCGAGGGCCATGATCATTGCGGCGTACTCGCGGCGAAGTTTGTTCTCAATGTGGCTGCAGCGCTCGAGATACTCCGGCGGAGCCTGATAGGGTGCGTGCGGGGCCAACGAGGCGACGTAAAGGAAGAACGGATGATCGGCGTCCTGTTCGTTGATCAACTTGACGGCTTCGTCGCCGATGAGCGTCGTGTAGTATCCCTCCTCCTTCAGAAACTCGCCATTGCGCTGCCAGTCGATGACGCCGCCGCGCTCGCGGGTGAAGTAGTCGACTTCGCCGACGACGTTGCCGTAGAAGTGGTCGAAGCCGCGATGCTGCGGCCAGTACTTCTCGTCGGCATGCCCGAGATGCCATTTGCCGACCATGAGCGTACGGTAGCCGGCGTCGCGCAGCGCCTGCGGCAGCGTCCGTTCGTCGGCGGGGAGGCCGTAGGTATGGCTGGGGAAAATCACCAGCGTTTGCAGCCCGTAGCGCAACGGCATCCGCCCGGTCATCAACGCCGCGCGCGAAGGCGTGCAGACCGGTTGCCCGTAGAACGACTCGCAGCGGACGCCGGTGGTCGCAAGCGAATCGAGATGAGGCGTTGTGATCTCGCCGCCGCGATAGCCGAGGTCGGCGTTGCCGAGGTCGTCGGCCATGATGAAGACGATGTTGGGTTGCTTGCTCGCGTGCGCGAATTTGGGCGCGGCAACCGAAACGGCGGCGAGGGCGATGAGAAGGAATCGCAGCATGGGGGCGGCTCGCGCAGTGAGAAGATGGACGGCCGAAGAGACGCCTGCCGAAAAGTGCAATAAGAGGCGTGGCAGTTTGAGCGTAGTCTGCGGATTGCGAGTTACGCAAGCAGATTCTCATGCCGGCAGAGGAGTTTCGTCGAACAACTGCCAGGCACGAGGAAAGGCGGCGCGGTTCGCCGGGGCTGGACTGGTCGCTGAAGCGACCAGTCCGAGGGGGCGTCGGAGCCTTGGGAGATTAGGTCAGGTTGAGGCCGCGGGTGCTGTCGCCGAAGGATTCGGTTTTGATGCCCAAGGCATTGAGGACCGGCACATAGAGATTGCACAGCGGCGTGTTCGGCTCGCTGGCGATGTGCCGGCCGGTGGTGAACTGTTTGCCGCCGCGGCCGCCCAGCAGGATTGGCAGGTTGTTGGGGTCGTGGGCGTTGCCGTCGCTGAGGCCCGAGCCGCAGACGATCATGCTGTTGTCGAGCAGAGTCCCCTCCCCTTCGCGGATGTTGCGCATTTTTTCGAGCATGTAGACGAACTGAGCGACGTGCCAGCGATTGATCATGCTGTACTGTTCGATGGCGGCGGCCTGGCTCTGGTGGTGCGAGAGCTCGTGGTGGCCGCCGTGGACGCCGTCGATCAGCTGCGAGAAGTTCTTGTTCGAGACGCTGTTGGCGAACATGAACGTGCTGAGCCGCGTCGTGTCGGTCCAGAAGGCGAGCACGATCAGGTCGAGCATCAAGCGGACGTGCTCTTGATGATTCTCGGAGCCGGTGACCGCGGGTTCGTCGGGGTGGTTGGGCGCCGTGCTGGGGCGCCACTCCCGGGGATCGGGCTGCGAGTGGAAAGCGAGGCGACGTTCAACGTTGCGCACCGCGTCCATATATTCGTCGAGCTTGAACTGGTCGTCGCGGCCCAGCTTATGGCGGAGCGAGCGGGCGTCTTCCAGGGCCATGTCGAGGAGGCTTTGCGCGTCGTCGAGCTGGGGGCCGGCGCTAAGCGGCAAGCCGCTGTTGTCCTTGGCGCCGAAGAGACGCTGGTAGGCGGCGCGGGGGTTGATCTCACGGGCCATCGGCACGTCGGCGGCGCGCCAGGAGATGAACGAACCGTAGAGACGCGTGAAGCCGACGTTACTGTCGATGCCGCTGATCACAGGATCGATGGCGAGCTCCAGCGACGGGAGCGGCGTCTGCTGGCCGATGCGGCTGGCGGCGAACTGGTCGAGCGACTGGCCGCCGACGCTGAGGTCGGTGCCGGTGGTTTTCACGACCGGAAAGCCGGTGAGGAAGTTGGCCGTCTTGGCGTAGTGGCCGTCGCCCTGGCGGCTGTTCGGCTTGTCGAGGCCGGAGAGAACGAGGACTTCGCTCTTCACCGGGGCGAGGGGGGTGAGCGAGAAGGGAAGTTCGTAGTCGGGGCCCGTTTGTTTGGGGACCCAGTTGTCCATGAAGGCGCCGTTGGGGAAATAGAGCGCGGCGAAGCGCGTCGGCATGGCGGCCGTTATGCCCGAGTCGCTGGCGCGAGCGCGGCGCGTGAGGGGCCCCATCGCGTCGAGCATCGGGAGGGCGAGGGCCGCGCTGGCGCCGCGGAGGAAGGTGCGGCGCGGGACGTGCCAGGATGGGTTCGGCATGATGTCCTGAGCCCCGGTAGGGGCGGTAGGGTTTAGCCGTGGGCGTGAGCCCACGGTTGCAGTTCATGTTTGTATCGTTGAGCCGCGCAGCGGCGGCACGGTTTGTGGTGTCGCCGCTGCGAGGCTAGATAGTCGAGTTGGCATTTGTTCCGTGAGCTCACGCCCACGGCTAAGTGATTTCGCCGCTTTGCGGCTTGAAACGTTGGGCGACTACTTTTTTGCGTATCTGTGTCTAAACGGGTAACTCATCGCGATTTGTTCGATCAGGACGCTGCTGCGGCACTCATTCGCTTCGAGGGCTTTCACGGTTTCGCGGACGACGCAGTCGTCAAACTTGCTTAAGGATCGGCCGAGGGCGTAGCCGAGCATTTTGCGGGCGAGGTTGTTGAGGAACTCGCCGCGGCGGGCGAGCAGGACTTGCTTGAGTTCGGCGGGGCCGCTGAAGGTTTGGCCGTCGGGCAGCGTGCCGCTAGAGTCGACCGGCTGGCCGGCGGTGTGGTGGCGCCACCGGCCAGTGGGATCGAAGCATTCCAGCCCGAAGCCGAGCGGGTCCATGCGTTGATGGCAGGCGGCGCACTCGGGGTTGGTGCGATGTCGCTCCATGCGCTGGCGGAGGGTGAGGCCGTCGTGGACCTTGTCGTCCTCAGGGAGGACGCCGGCGTTGGGGGGCGGGGGCGGCACGCTCGCGCCGAGGACTTCTTCAAGGATCCACTTGCCGCGGAGGACGGGGCTGGTGCGGAGCGGCAACGATGTGGTGGTGAGCACCGCGCCGAGGCCGAGGACGCCGCCGCGGCGACGGTCGTCGAGCGCGACTTTGCGGAACTCGGCCCCTGCGACCGGCGACAGGCCGTAATGGGCGGCGAGGCGATCGTTCACCACGGCGTAGTCGGCGTCGATCAGATCGAGCAGGCTGCGGTCTTCGCGGAGGATCGTTTCGACGAGGCTGACGGCTTCGCGGCGCATGTCGGCGGCGAGCTCGGCGTCGAAGTCGGGGAAGCGCTCGGCGTCGGGTTTTACTGTTTGGCCAAGCGCGCCGATGTTGAGCCACTGCGTGGCGAAGCTATCGGCGAGGCCGCGGGCCTTTGGGTCGGCGAGCATGCGGCGGATTTGGGCGCGCAGGATTGTTTCGTCGTCGAGCTTCGCTTCGTCGGCGAGCTGGGCGAGCTCGTCGTCGGGCATCGTGTTCCAGATGAAGTAGGCCAGCCGCGCGGCGAGCTGGTGGTGATTGAGCGCGTAGACCCCTTCGGCCTCGGGCTCAGTTTCGACGAGGAACAGAAAGTGGGGCGAGATGAGGACGGCCTTGAGGGCGAGCTTGAGCGATGGGAGGTAGGCGTCGCCGCGGGATTGCGCGCGGTCGAAGAGCGTCATGAGGCGCGCAAGCTCGTCGTCGGCGAGAGGGCGGCGGAAGGCGCGGCGGGCGAAAGCAGTGAGGGATTGTTGGGCGGCGGCGCGAGGGGGGAGTTGGTCTTGGGGGAAGGTCAGTTGGGAGGCCAATGGGGAAAATGACGAATGACGAATGTCGAATGACGAATTGGGGGAGGTGGAGGCTTCGCCAGCTTCATTCGTCATTTCCTCGCGCTCGGGCAGCGCGGCGTCGAGCACCCGCGTTGCGGCGAGGAGGTATTGTTCGAGCAGCACAGGTGAGACGAACAGCGTGTCGCCGGTGTTGTCGAAGCCTTCGCCGCCGGAGCCGTCGGAGGGGAACGCGTCGGCGGGGCGCAGGTCGAGGCCGGTGAGGTCGCGGATGGTGTTGTTGTACTCGCTGCGGCTGAGGCGGCGGCTCATTACATGGCCAGCGTAGAACCGCTGGTTGGCGTCGGTCGCCAGCTTGTGACAATCGTCTTCGGGGCGGCGGTTCGCCTCGACCCAACCGATGATCGCGCTGCGTTTTTCATCGTTGAGCTGATCGCTTCCTTCGGGAGGCATCTCGTGGAGATTGATGCGCTCCATGACATGCTCCCAAACATCGGGAGCGGCGAGGGCGTCGGCCGACGTCGCGTAGGGCGCCAGGTCGAGACTGCCGTCGGATTCCGGGCCAGCGTGGCAGGGCAGGCAGTGGTGCTCGACGATGGGTCGGATCTTCGTCGCGAATTCGTCAGCCGGCGCCGCTGGCTGGGGTGCGGCGTCTTGCGCGATCGCGGGCGCGGCGATGGGCGCGAGGGCGGCAAGCGCGACGAGGGCCGCGGCGTGGAGGCGGGGGGCTGGCATAACTCTTTCAGGATAGTCCAGCGACCAGGGAGGAGGAATGACGAAATCCGAATGGCGAATGACGAATGGCGGCTTGGGGAAAGGGGGAATTGAACCACTAAGGCACAAAGACACTTAAGGAAAGCACCAAGAAAACAGGACGGATTGTAAGAGGGTTTGCATTTCCGCTGCTCGCTCCAGCATCTTTTTCCTTGGTGACTTCTTCGTGCCTTCGCGACTTGGCGGTTAGGCAGTCTCCAATCGGAAAAGTTGCAAATGGCGAGTCGCTGCGCTTCCGTGTTGGTGGTTCCGTTTCAAGCTGATTAGAATACGGCGTTGGGGCATTTTCTCGCTGGCGTTTCATGCAACGTTCTCGCATTGGTCCGATCGCGCTTGAGGGGCCGCTGGGCGACTCCGTCGATAGCAATGTGCTGCGCGGCGTGCATGTCGAACGCAACATGCGGATGGCGGTGAAGCTGCTGCCGCGCGAGATGATCACCCGGCCCATGGGCGGGGATTATTTCTCAGCTGACGTGAAGCTGCTGCAGCGGCTGGTGCACCCGAACATCGCGCGGGTGCTGGGCGGGGCGATTGACGAGGGGCAGCCTTACTTGGCGCTTGAGCTCGTCGAAGGCGAATCGCTGCGAAGCCTGCTCGACCGCCGCGGACGCTTGCCGTGGGAGACGACGGCCGACATTGCCGAGTCGATTTGCGAGGCGCTCCAGTTCGCTCATTCGCAAAAGATGATTCATCAGCGGCTCACCCCGTCGCGCATCTTGCTGTTGCCCGGCGGCGGCGTGAAGCTGGTCGGGTTCGATTGCCAGATGACCGACAAGGATCAGGTGGTGGGATTGCGCTCGCCGATGAGCGTGGCGAATTATCTGGCGCCAGAAGTGTTCAAGGGGAAGAGCTCGGCCGCGCTGCCGACGGCCGATATGTTCAGCGTGGGCGTCATCCTTTACGAATGCCTCACCGGCAAATTGCCGTGGCAGGCGCAGACGCCGAGCGAACTGGTGCTCGCGCGGCGCGCGGGGCCGGCGCCGCGGGTGTCGGCGAGTTCGCTGGAATGCCCGGTGTGGCTCGACGTGTTGGTGTCGAAGCTTCTGGAGACAAAACGCGGCATTCGACTCGCGACGGCCGACGGGACGCGGCGGGCGATTCTCGACGCCAAGCGCAAAGTGGCCGAGGGGATGGGCACCGCCAAGCATGCGATGTCGGGGAAGCAAGGCGCCCTGGCGATGAAAGCCGATCGAAAGGAAATCGCGGCGCTGCGGAAGCATCAAACGCCGACGGTGCGGGATGAGAGCCCGTTTTACGAACGAGCATGGTTCCTGGGGCTCTGTCTGGCGGCGGTGATTGGATTCGGCGCGTGGGCGATGTGGCCAAAGAGCGAGGCGGCGTTGTATGCCGAGTTGGAGCCGCTGTTGGCGTCCGACGATTACGACGAACTGCGGGCGATATCGGACGAGGTGAGTGAATTTCGCGAGCGGTTTCCTGAATCGGCGCACAACCCCGAGCTCGATGATTACGAGCTGCGTGTTGCCATGAAGAAGGCGATGATCGACGTGCGGAATCTCGACCGGCATGGCAAGCTGCCGAGTTCGACGGCCCAGGGCCTGTTCGCGCAGGGTCTGAAGCTGCAACAGTTCGGCGACTTGATGTCGGCGTGGGAACTATACGAGCAGGCGATCGAGGCCGTGCCGCGGGATGCGCCGCGCGAACTGGCGGCCTATCGGCGGTTGGCGGAGAAAGGGATTGCGGAGATCAAGGCGTCGCCCGATGCGAACCGCTCGCTCAGCGAGATGGCTGACGCGAAGTTGGCGGAGGCGGACGAGCTGATTGCCGCGAAGAAATACTTGCCGGCGAAGGTGCTGCTGGCGGAGTTTATTGGGCTGTATGAGGGCAACGGAAAACTTCGCGAGCAGGTGAGAGCGGCGCGGGGGAAGCTGCAGGAAATCGATGCGCGGCGGGAGTGACGGAGCGAAGGTGACGGGTATGTTATCGTGCGTGGACGTTTTGTCAGGCTGATTACCTTCTCAATAAGGACGCGATTGCTATGTCACTTCTCTGGTTTTTGCTTATCGGCATCGCCGCGGGATGGTTGGCGGGGCAGATCATGGGGAATGGCGGGTATGGGATCTTGGGTGATCTGATCCTCGGCGTCATCGGGGCGATCGTCGGCGGGTACTTGTTTGGCGCGCTCGGCATCGGCGCCGGCGGGTTGATTGGGGCGCTGATCACGGCGACCGTGGGGGCGATTGTGTTGATTGCCTTGTTGCGGTTGATTAAGAAGGCTTGAGAATCCAAGAATAGGAGTAAGTCTTGCGACAGATTGATGATCGCCTGTTGTGGTTGGGACATACCGGCGATCTTCGCCACGTCGCTGAGCTGTTCGCTGCGGGCATCATTGCCGTCGTTGACTTAGCATCCAACGAACCGCCAACACTACTGCCGCGAGAGTTTGTCTATTGCCGTTTCCCGATTGTCGATGGCGGCGGCAATCCGGCTTGGTTGTTGCGTCGCGCGGTGGAGACGGTTGCGGCGCTGGCGGAAGCCAACGTTGCAACGCTGGTTTGTTGCAGTGCAGGAATGAGTCGAAGTCCCGCGATTTTGTCGGCGGCGCTTGCGAAAGTTGCGAAGACTTCGCCTGCAGCAGAATTGGCTCAGATTAGTGCTGGTGAGGCTAGCGACGTCTCCCCTGCCCTCTGGTCAGAGATCCTGGCGACGCTCGACTGTGGACCGGGCTAAATAAGTGGGCCTGGGAAGCTCGATAATCTCTTCTAAACCTGTCCAAGAATCGCCGGGGGCGGGACGCCCCGGCTCGCCGGAGAGAATGCAGAAGCTAGGGGATTGCAGCCGCGGTTCGCGGGTTTCCCTAGTTTGAGCCACCCCTACCGGCGTTGTGGCCCTAAAAGTCGGCCGCTATAATCGCGAATTCGCTATTTTAACATCTTGGCATGCTAGCGCTGCCGCCACCCCTGTCCGTGCCGATTAAGAGCCTATGCGATTCTGTTTGCTTGATCGTATTTGCTCGCTCGAACCGGGGGTGGAGTTAACGGCGGTGAAGAACGTCTCGTTGGCCGAGGAGTATCTCGCGGATCATTTTCCCGAGTTCCCCGTGCTGCCGGGCGTCTTCATGCTGGAGGCGGCCACCCAGTCGGCGGCTTGGCTCGTGCGCATGAGCGAAGACTACGCCCATAGCATGATCGTGTTGCAGGAAGCGAAGTCGGTGAAGTTCACCGACTTTGTCACCCCGGGCAACACGCTGCGGATGCGCGTGGAGCAACTCAAGCGCGAAGGGGCGATCACGTCGTTCAAGTTCGAGGGGAAGGTCGGCGAGCGGACCTGCGTCAGCGGTCGGTTGTCGGTCGAATGTTTTAACCTGGCCGAAGAAGATCCGTCGCTGGCGGAACTCGACAAGCGGATGATCGCACAGCAGCGAGGCTTTCAGGCGATCCTCACGCGGGAAATGAATCAGAAATAAAGTCGTCCATTCGGCGATTCATGGAGATTTAACCACAGAGACACAGAGGCACAGAGAAAATGCAAATCGGGCAACTTCGTCGTCCGTGCTGCGGCCGCTGCGTTCTCCGCGGTAAGTGTGTTTCCTAGTAGTTGTGAAAAGAAATACTTCGAAGCCGTCGGTTGGGCTAGATAGTTAGCAACGCCGTTCAATACATATTGATATAGACCGCCCCTCGCGAGACTGCCGGCCGTCGCCGAGCGTGACCGCGGGGAGGTCCCCCACCTGCAAGCGGAGGAACTGCCGTGGCGATCCCATCGCAAGAAGAGATCTTTGACAAGGTTCGCGAAGCCCTAGTCGATGCGCTAGGCGTCGACGAGGACGAAGTGACGCCCACCGCGACGCTGCGCGGCGACCTCGACGCCGAGTCGATCGATTTTCTCGACATCGTGTTCCGACTCGAGAAGGCGTTCGACATCAAGATCGAGCGCGGCGAACTGATTCCCATGGACGTTCTTGAAGACGCATCGTACGTCAGCGACGGCAAGGTGAACGCCGCGGGCATCTCGAAGCTCAAGGAGCGGATGCCGTTTGCCGATCTGAGCGGGTTCGAGGCCGACCCGAACGTCCAGAACCTCGGCAACCAGCTGACGGTGCAAGACATGTGCAACTTTGTGGAATACAAGTTGAAGAAGGCGTAGGGAGTTGCGAGCGGCGAGTTGCGATTAGCGAGCGAAGACTTCGGCTCGCCCTCTCCAACTCGCGACTCGAAACTCGCAACTCGGAGCTTCCAATGCGCTGGTTCTGGATTGATCGATTCACTGAGTTCGTTAGCGGCTCGCACGCGACGGCGGTCAAAGGCGTGTCGTTGGCGGAGGATCATCTCCACGACCATTTCTTGGGCTATCCGATCATGCCGAACTCGCTCTGCTGCGAGGGAATGGCCCAAGCGGGCGGGCTGCTGATCAGCGAACATTACGGCTTTGGCGAGTTGGTCGTCCTGGCAAAGCTGTCGAAAGCAAAGTTCACTGGCCGCGTGCGACCAGGCGAGACGCTGACGTACAAAGTGACGGCCGACTGGATCCGCAACGACAGCGCCCAGGTCAGCGGCGTGGCGACGGTCGGGGATCGGCCGCATGGCGAGGTGCAGATCCTGTTCGCGCGAATGGGCGAGGAGATGGCGCAGCAGATGGGCGCCCGACTGTTTCGGCCGACGGATTTGCGGCACTGGCTAAATCTGGTTGGCGTGTTCGAGGTCGGCGTGAAGCAGGATGGGACGCGGCTGAAGCGGGAAGATTATCCGCTTGATGAGGTGGCGGTGACGTGAGTTCTGAACTCACCCTTCTGGTTCCCTCCCCTTGAGAGGGAGGGTTAGGGAGGGGTGAAAGCAGCGTGCACCAGAGTTCCACCCCCCTCCCCAGCCCTCCCCTCCTGGGGGAGGGAGCCGGAGACCTTGATCGCGGGGGAGCGTCTCGGGCGGTGAACGGATCCGCCTGCCGCTGCTTCGGGTCGAATCTCACGGCGTTGACGCCTACAATCTTTGGTGGCAGCGCCCGCGGGGATACGCCCCGCGGCTCGCTTTGAGCGCTGAATCGTTTTGATCGATTGGCCCCTTCCCCGTTTGTGGATTCTTGCCATGCGTCGTCGCGTCGTGGTCACCGGCATTGGTTGCGTCACTCCTTCGGGAAACAACCCGGAGAAGCTGTGGGAGAATCTGCTGGCCGGGCGCAGCGGCGTCGGCAAGACGACGCTGTTCGACGCCAGCAACTTTCCGACGAAGATCTCGGCCCAGGTCAAGGATTGGTCGATCGCTGAAGAGGGCGAGGACGCCGCCGCTTGGGCGCCGCGCAGTCGGCATACGCAGTTCGCGGCCGGAGCGGCGAAGCAGGCGGTCCGCGACTCGGGCGTGCTGCAGGGGATCGAACCGACGCGGTTTGGCGTCTACCTTGGCGCGGGCGAGGGGCAGCAAGATTTCTTCCGCTTCGCGCGGATGATGACCGCCGCCACGGCGGCTGACGGCGAGTTCTCGCTGAAGAAGTTCGTCGAAACAGCGCTGAAAGAGCTCGATCCGGTCGCCGAACTCGAACAAGAGCCCAACATGCCGGTCGGCTATCTCGCCGGGATGTTCAACGCCCAAGGACCGAACGCCAATTGCCTCACCGCATGCGCGGCGAGCAGTCAGGCCATCGGCGAGGCGACGGAGATCATCCGGCGCGGGGAGGCTGACGTGATGCTCTCCGGCGGCGCCCACAGCATGATTCATCCCTTCGGGATCACTGGGTTCAATTTGCTGACCGCGCTCAGCGAGAATAACGAACAGCCGGAGCGGGCATCGCGGCCGTTCGATCTGAACCGGGACGGCTTTGTGCTGGGCGAAGGCGCGGCGATGGTGGTCCTCGAAGAATACGAGCGGGCAAAGGCCCGCGGCGCGCAGATCTACGGCGAAATCGCCGGCTACGGCACCACCGCCGATGCGTATCGCATCACGGATCAGCACCCCGACGGACGGGGCGCGACGGCGTGCATGACGATGGCGCTGAAGGACGCGCAGCTCAATCCGGAGGACATCGGCTACATCAACGCCCACGGCACGAGCACCGCGGTGAATGACAAGGTCGAGACCCACTCGATTCGCCGGGCCTTTGGCGAGCAGGCGTACAAGATTCCGGTGAGCAGCACCAAGAGCATGACGGGACACCTGGTCGCCGCGGCGGGCGCGACGGAGTTGATCATCTCGTTGCTGACGCTGCGGCGCGGGGTGATGGCGCCGACGATCAACTACGAGACGCCCGATCCGAATTGCGATCTCGATTACGTGCCGAATGCGGCCCGCGAGAAGAAGTGCACGGCGGTGCTGTCGAACAGCTTCGGGTTCGGCGGGCAGAACATCACGCTGATCGCGACGGCGGTTTAGTTCGAGAATCTCTAGCCCCGGGCTCCGCCCGGGGGTGGGCGTGGAGTAGGGACGACGTCCCACTGAATGGTACGCGACCCCCGGGCGGAGCCCGGGGCTAGAACGCCGCGGCAATAGTCGGACCGCCAGGCGTGCATTCAGACCTTTGACGCTGCACAACCTGGTGACCGCATGACCGCACGCGAACTTGAACCGACGACCAAGCGCGGCGTCGCGACGCGGAGTCGGGGGAAGCTGCTGGCGCTGGCGGCTGCGACGGTCGTCGTTCTCTATCTTTGCTATTTGATGGTGACGCCGTTCATCCCGCCGATTGTGTGGGCGGTGACGGCGGCGGTGGTGACGCATCGGTTCAGCCGGTGGGTGGGGAGCCGCGTCAAGACCCCCGACAGGAAGGCGAGCATCTGCGTCGGCGTTGTCGCGGTCGTCGTGTTGCTGCCGGCCGTGCTCGTGATCGTCGTGGGCGCGCAGCAGGTGGCGATCGCGGTACAGGAGTGGGATTCGATTACGGCCACCGTGGCGGAGTGGGTCAAGAATCATCCCCGGCTCAATGAAGTCTGGAAGGACGTCGATCTGGCGGCCGAGGCTCCGGGGCTCGTGGAGCGCTTGCGGCCTGGCGCCGTCGCCATAGCGTCGACGCCGTTGTATCTGTTGATGCAGACGCTGCTGACGCTGTTCGTGCTTTACTTTCTCTATCGCGACGAGGACCAAGCGATCGAATCGATCCGTAGCGTGTTGCCGCTGAGCGAGCGCGAGACCGATCGCTTGTTCCAGCGCGTTGACGACACGATCAACGCCACGATCTTCGGCACGGTGACCGTCGCCATGGTGCAAGGGATCATGGGCGGAATCATGTTCGGCTTTCTCGGCATCCAGGGAGCGACGCTGTGGGCGCTGATCATGGGCCTACTGGCGATCATTCCCTACCTGGGGACGTTTGTCGTCTGGGGGCCGACGGCGGCCATTCTCGCCCTGCAAGGCGAGTGGGGGAAGGCTGCGATTCTCGTTGCGTGGGGCGCGATTGCCATCGGGCTGATCGATAACTTGCTCTACCCGTATCTCGTCGGACAGCGTTTGCGGCAGCACACGGTCGTCTCGTTCGTCGCCATTCTGGGAGGCGTCGCGACGTTTGGGGCCACCGGCATCGTGTTGGGGCCGGTCGTGGTGACGCTCATGTTCTTCCTGCTCGACTTGTGGCGGAGACGCACGGAGCATGGAGCGTCGGCGGAACGGGCTTGAGCGTCGCGGTAACGATTAGCCGGACCGCCACGCGGTCCGGGCTGGCGGGGCGATTGAGGATTGATGCGCTGGAGCGTTTAAAGTCGCTTGGCGGGTTCTGCCCGGAGGGCGTGGCCCTCCGGCTAGCTGGAATTGTTCGCGGTCTGCGCATGAGAGCTGTCTGCGCATGAGATTGTCGGCGCATAAAAACAGCCGCCTGCGCGCTTCCTTGCGCGCTGGCGGCTGCTGGCGAGCTTCCGTGCTCGCGTTGTCTGGCAAGTTGCGGCTCGCATTAACCCCGGTCATTGACCGGGGGCTAAGGGGCGGGCGTCGTCGCCTTGTTCGCTCAGTTCGGGCCGATGGTCGGCGGATGGGCCATCAGGAAGTCGCGCGGGCCGCGGGTGGTGTAGTAGGGATACGCCACTTGAGCGCTCGGCGGTCCTTGGTTGAAGGCGGGGTACTCAGGATAGCCGCCGCCGTGCGGGCAGAGGCCATTGGCGCCGCAACCGGCAATGCCGCAGCCGCCCGGGCCGCAGCCGCCTGCTCCGCAACCGCCGCCGGCGATCCGTTCCGCCAATCGGCTGCAGGGCCCGCCGTTGCAGCAACCGTCGCAGCCGCCGCAGCGTTCGCCGCAGTCGACGTCGCAGCCGGCGAGCTCGCAGTTGCCGGTGTCCTTGCCGAAGAGTTTGCCAATCGGCCGGCAGGCGTCGCGAGTGATCAGCGGACGCGGCGCGCGGCGGTTGGTGGCGACGTTGCAGCGGTCGCCGCAACCCGTAAGACCAGACTGGGCGCAGCCGCTAGCCAACAGGCATAGCAGCCCCGCCAATGCGATGCATTGTTTCATCGAGAATCCCCCCTGTGAGTCGCGAGCGTCGACCAGCGGTGCGGTCGACCTGTCGGCTGCGCCCCCAATCTGACGCAACCTCCGAGCCGCGGCGTCGCGCGTGGCGTCGCTAGAATCGAACAGCTCGTGCAATAGGTATCGGCGGCATATTCGGCAAAGTTGAAGGAAAGAGAAGGCTTGGGTCCGTTGTCAGTCGTCAGTTGTCAGTTGTCAGTCGTCAGTGGCTGCTGTCGCCGATGCAGTTCCCCTCTCTCTTCAGCAACTGACTACTGACAACGGACAACTGACGCCCGCCCGCAATGCCACGTCACCGGTTTGCGACGGCTAAAACGCCCCCACTTTTATCGTCTTGGTGAACTCGCAGCCGTTTGATACAAACCGCGACCTTTGTTTTTGCCGCGCTGCTATCGCCGCTGGCGCCAATCGCTGGCCGGGGAAGGCCGATGAAGAATTTTGGACGCGTCCTAGCTATCTCGCTGCGGCACCGGATGACGGTGGCGGCGTCGCTCTGCTGCTCGATGGCCGTCGCCGTCTTGTGGGTGGGGAACATCGCGCCCCTCTACTGGGTCGTGGACGTGGTGATGCTCGACAAGAGCCTGCCGCAGTGGATTGCCGAGGGGCAAGACGATCGCCAGCGGCGGATCAACGAGGTAAACGACCAACTCGCCGCACAGCGCACGGCGATCGAGTCGACGCCCGCCGCGGATCAGACCAAGCTCCGCTACAAAATCGCCAACCTCGAAGAGCGTAAGTCGCGCCTCGAACGCGAAGTCGCCTGGAACGAGCCGTTGCAGCGGTTTGCCGATCGCTATCTGCCGACGACGCCGTTCAAGACGCTGCAGGTCGTGTGTCTGTGGGTGATCGTCGGCACGCTGCTGAAAAGTGCGTTTCGCGTCGCCGGGAGCTACTACACCTCGCGATTGGGGAACCTCGTCGCGCTCGAGCTGCGCAAGGAGTTCTATCGCAAGACGCTGCGGCTCGACCTGGGGACGTTTCGCCAGACGACGCCAGGCGACCTGATGAATCGGTTCACCACCGACGTGCAGGTGGCCTCAACGGGCGCCCAGAACGTCTATGGCATGGTGCTGCGCGAGCCGATGAAGGTGATTGGCTGCCTCGCCGTCGCCGCGTGGGTGAGCTGGCAGTTGCTGTTGATCACGCTGATCTCAGCGCCGCTGGCCGGGTACGCGATCAACAAATTGGCGCGGTCGCTTAAACGGGCCAATCGCAAGGCGCTGCAGGAACTCTCCGTCATTTACGAACGGCTGGAAGAAACGTTCGGCGGCATGAAGGTAGTGAAGGCGTTCACGCGCGAGTCGCGCGAGCGGAGCCGGTTCCACCGCAAATCAAAGCAGTATTACGACCGGACGATGCGCATCGCGCTCTACGATTCGCTCGTGGCGCCGACGACCGAGGTCGCCGGGATTTTCATCGTCGTCGCGGCGGCGCTCTGCGGCGGGTACCTCGTGCTGAATCACCAGACCCATTTGTTCGGCATCCGCATTAGCAACGAGCCGTTGACCCACGGATTGATGTCGCTCTTCTTCGGCATGTTGGCCGGGGCGAGCGACCCGGTGCGGCGGCTGACGATGATCTTCAACTCGCTGCAACATGGCGCCGCGGCGTCGGATCACTTGTACGAACTGCTCGATCGCGAGCCCGCGGTCGTCGATCCGGCGGTGCCGCAACGGCTGCCGGCCATGCTCGGGCGGATTGAATTTCGCGACGTCTCGTTCGCGTACGATGCCAGCGAACCGGTGTTGCAGCATGTGAACCTGCGGATCGAGCCAGGCGAGACGTTGGCGATCGTCGGGGCCAACGGCTGCGGCAAGAGCACGCTGATGAACCTGTTGCCGCGGTTCTACGACCCCACGTCCGGCAGCGTGACGCTCAGCGGCATCGACTTGCGCGAGCTGCGGCAGCAGGACCTGCGCGATCGCATCGGGGTCGTCACGCAAGAGACGCTGTTGTTCGACGACACGGTGGCCGAGAACATTCGCTATGGCTCTATTTCGGCGACCCGCGAGCAGATCGTGGCGGCCGCGAAGCAGGCCCACGCCGATCAGTTCGTCAATGAACAGCTTAACCTGGGCTACGAATCGCTCGTCGGCCCCGGCGGCAATCGGCTGAGCGGCGGCCAGCGGCAGCGGATCGCGCTCGCGCGGGCGATCCTGCGGAACCCCGATATTCTCATCCTCGACGAAGCGACCAGCCAAATCGACGTCGAGAGCGAACGGCTGATCCACCAGGTGCTGGAAGAGTTCACCCGCGGCCGGACGACGTTGATGATCACCCACCGCCCGAGCACGCTGCAGTTGGCCAGTCGAATCGTGGTGATGGACGCGGGGCGGATCGTTGATGCAGGGACGTTTCGCGAACTGGCCGGGCGCTGCGAACTATTCCGTCGGCTGGCGCATCTGGAACTACGCGAAGCGGCGGCTTAGTTTGCTTCGGGTGGCATGGTCTCGGCGGTACTCCGACGTGACCATGGTTCCGCTGCTCGCCGTGCAGTGGCGTGGGACGTATGATGGTTTGAGTGGCACGCGCGGCCGCCGGCACGCGGCTAAATTGGCGTTGTGGCGTGGATTGCATCTGCCCGCTGCTGCATGCTCACGCCTGTGAGGCGAGAGCATACCACCCCTGTTTGTCCCCATTCCCCATTCAGCATCCCCATTCATCCTTCAGCATTGCCCCCCATGCCTTCCCACCAACTCCACACGCGACACGAGCGGCGGTTCGATGCGAACCGCTTCGTCTACCCGGTGCTCAGTCGCCGGTCGCGGGGGATTTCGATCGGGGTGAATCTCAATCCGGACAAGATCTGCAACTTCGATTGCATTTACTGTCAGGTCGATCGCACGCGACAGAGCGAGACGCGATTCGTCGAGTTCGACGCCCTGGTCGCCGAGTTGGGCGAGATGCTCGACTTCGTCTCCTCGGGCGAGATCTACGAAACCGCGAAGTTCCACGATACGCCCCCCGAACTGCGGCGGTTGAACGACATAGCCTTCTCGGGCGATGGCGAGCCGACGACCTACAAGAACTTCGACGAGCTAATCGCGTCGTGCGCCGAAGTGAAGCGTTCCCGCGGGCTCGACGACGTGAAGATGGTGCTGATTACCAACGCCAGCATGTTCCATCGACCCCACGTCGAGCGAGGGCTCGCGATTCTCGATGCCAACAATGGCGAGATCTGGGCGAAGCTCGAAGCCGGGACGGCGGAGTACTTCCAGCTGATCGATCGGACGCCGATTGCCTTTCAGCAGATCTTGGACAACATCGCCGCGGCGGCGCGGGTGCGGCCGTTGGTGATCCAGTCGCTCTTCATGCGAGTCGCGGGCGAACCGCCGGCGGCGGCGGAGCTCGACGCTTTCTGTGATCGGCTGAATGAAATCACCGCCGCGGGCGGGCGGCTGAGCTTGGTGCAGATTTATACGGTCGCCCGGCGGCCGGCCGAGAGCTTCGTCTCGCCGCTTACCGACGCCGAGGTCGATGCTATCGTCGCCCTGGTCGAACGTCGCACCGGGCTGCATGCCGCGGCGTTTTACGGCACTTCGGGTTATTAGCGGCGTCGCTTTGCGTTTCCAGCCCCGGGCTCCGCAACATTATGCAAACGCCATCAGATCGTTTCCTCGTCGCAAGTGGTTTCTAGCGGCCTGGATGCAGAGTTTGGCGTTCACCCAGAGGGTGACGCGCGGCAGTCGCCTCACCCAGTTGGGGAGTGGTCCGAGCCCGCCGCCGAAATTGGTGAGTTGAGCGAAGCGTTGCTCGATGTACGTCCGCTGCTTGAAGAGTGCTTGGCCATCGGCGGTCGTCAGCAGTTCGATCGACTGCAAGCGGCCGATGCTGTGGCGGCGGTGGCCCAGCGCTCGTCCCGCGCGACGCTGCGGAGCGATCAACGTCACGCCCGACCGTGCGGCGATCTCGTGCAGCGGGTTGCTGTCGTAGTTGCCGTCGGCCAGGACGCAGCCTCCGCCGACTTGCGGCAAGAGTCGCCGGGCGACCGTCTGTTCGCTCACGTTGAGCGGCTGGATTTCGCACGCCACGAGCGCATCGATCGTCCAGACGGCGTGCAGCTTGTAGCCGCGGGCCGGGCCGCCGACGCCATGCCCGCGCGTGGCGTCGGGATCCTTGCTGAAGCCTCCTACCGGCAACGGCTTACCGTCGAGGAAGCTCACCTCCGGCGGGTGCGGGCCCTGCCAGCAACGCTTCCTCAACCGCTCGATCAGTTCCACGGCCGCCGCCGTGCGGAGACGACGGCTCGCCGTCGATTGGCTCGGCAGCCGCACCTGCCATGACGACGGCCAATTCTCCGGCCGACACGCCCAACTCACCGGTCGATCGTGGATCACCGCCCAGAGATAGACGCCGACGATCCAACTGACCGAATAGACGTGTCCCGAACGATCGCTGCATAACCGCCGAGTCAAACGGTATAGTACGCTCCAGAGTTCGCGTTCCATGGCTCACCTCCTAGAAACGTGTCAGGTCTCTAGGAACAGCCTGGAACGCGGGCCTTTTTACCGCTAGCGACGCGTGCTAGCTATTGCATTATGTTGTCCGCCAGGGGGTAGCCTGCCGCGGGACGAAGCCTACCGAGATGGTGACCGACCCCCCTGGCGGAGCCAGGGGCTGGCATAGCGCCGTTTTCGATCCTGCCTCGGGCGACTATGCTGTGAGGTTTTCCGGCGGCCGTTTTCGCCGTGCTTCCTCAGGATTCGCAAGACGATGAAGATTGCGGTTGTTGGGACTGGTTATGTGGGCCTCGTTACCGGGACCTGTTTCGCCGATAGCGGCAACGAGGTGACTTGCGTCGACATCAATAAGGCGAAGGTCGACGCCCTGAACCGCGGCGAGATCCCGATCTACGAGCCGGGCCTCGCCGAGTTGGTGGAGCACAACGTTCAAGCCAAGCGGCTCACGTTCACCACCGATCTGGCTGCCGCGGTGAAGCCGGCCGACATCGTCTACCTCGCGGTCGGCACGCCGCAGGGGAGCGACGGCGCGGCGAATCTCTCCGCCCTGTGGAGCGTCGTCGAGTCACTCGCGCCTCACCTGCGCACTGACGCGGTCGTGGTGACCAAGAGCACCGTGCCTGTTGGCACTTGTGCGCGGATCACGAGCATGCTCCGCGAGTTCACCGGCCGCGACTGCGACGTGGCGAGCAATCCCGAATTCCTGAAAGAAGGCGCCGCGATCGAGGACTTTATGAAGCCCGATCGCGTGGTGGTGGGCGTTCGTCGGCAGGAAGTGGCCGACATCTTGCATCAACTTTACGAGCCGTTTTTGCGGACCGAGAAGCCGTTCCTCTCGATGTCGCCCGAGAGCGCCGAGATGACCAAGTACGTCGCCAACGCGCTGTTGTCGACGAAGATCAGCTTCATCAACGAGATGGCCAATCTCTGCGAGCGGATGGGGGGCGACATCAACGACGTCCGCCGCGGCATCGGGCACGATAGCCGGATTGGCTTCGCATTTCTTTTCCCCGGCGTCGGCTACGGCGGCAGCTGCTTCCCGAAGGACGTGCGGGCGCTGGAAGCGATGGCGGTGCAGCATGGATTGGAGCCGACGATCCTGCGGGCGGTCGACGCGGTGAACGAACGGCAGAAATCGGTGCTGGCCCAGAAAATCGAGCAGCACTTCCATGGCGACCTCGGCGGCAAGACGATCGCCGTGTGGGGCTTGGCGTTCAAGCCGCGGACCGACGACATTCGCGAGGCCCCGGCGCTGGTGCTGATCGACTGGCTGCTGGAGAAGGGGGCCAAGGTGAAGGTCCACGATCCCGAAGCGATGAAGAACGTCCGGGCCGACTACGGCGACAAGCTGGAATACTGCGACATGCGAATGGACGCCCTCGAAGGGGCCGATGCCCTCTGCATCATGACCGAGTGGAAGGACTACCACTCGCCCGACTTCGCCGAGATGTACCAGCTACTGAAATCGCCGGTAATTTTCGACGGGCGGAACCTGTACGAGCCCGATCGGATGAAGCGGCGGGGGTATAAGTACTTCAGCATTGGGCGGCCAGCGGTTTAGGTTGAGAATGACCGAATGACGAAATCCGAATGACGAATGAGGGGAGCCCTTCAGGCGTTCCGCGCCGCTTCTGGCCGTACGCCGTTCGTCATTCGGGCTTCGTCATTCGTCATTTACCGAGCAGGCCTCTGCGGTTCGTCCCCCGTTCGTTGACACCCCCTGCAGGCGGGTTTAGCCTTGAGAGTAGCCGGGCCAGCAGGGGCAACGCTGGGACGGGCAGAGATTCTCGGGGGAAGATTCTTTTCGCGGCGCGCCGCCATGGGCGGACGGAACTTCTCGCTGCGCTTTCCCCTCGGAACGGGATGAACGAACGACGACGCACCCACGGCATGAACCGCCGGCGGCGCGCGATGAGAAAGGCCACCATGTCAGGATTCTATGGCTCGCCCGCCCGCTCGCTGGCGTTCGGTTCGACGCTACTCGCAGCGGCGGCGCAGATGGCGCCCACGGCAAGCGCGACAGGCGTCCCGATCGATGGCTTCCTGCCGATGGTGGGCATTACGCTGACCGACGAGTTCGTCAACGACATCGACTTCTTCCCGAAGCCGGCGACTTTCGTCGGAGGCGACTACCTCAGCCCTGACGGTTCGCCGCGGTTCGAACTCGCGCTGCTCGACACCGGCGCCGCGGTATCTCTGCTGACAACCGCCGCCGACGCGACGTTCAATATCGATGGGCCCTACTCTGGCCAGCCAGATGGATTCAAAGGAACGGAATTCATTCAGATCGGCGGGGCCACCGGCCTGCTCGAAGCGCGCGTGAGCGACCCCCTCGGTCTGTACGCCGCCGGGCTTCAGGATCGTACCGGAGGCGGCGCATCGCTGGCGATCAACACGAGCAGTTTGTTGGGGCAGACGAACACTTCGGTGGCGACGTTGCCGGTCGAATCGCCGCTGCCGAACATTCTCGGACTCACATTCGCCAGCCAGTACGCCACGCGAATTCGCAACAGCCTGCCGCAGTTGTTCGAGTCGGACGGCAAAACGGTGCGCAGCCCGGCGATCGATTTCCTACCGTTAGGGACGGGCGATTCGTATGGCATCACGCGGAAGGCGCCGATGAGCCTTCTCGGCTCCGCTCCCTCGACGCCGTTTTACCAGCTGAACCTGGGCGGCATCGGGGGGGGTAACCTCGACTTTTACGAAGACCCCTCCTCGCCCACGATTGTGCAAGGGGGTCACTTCCTAAACGTCAACGCTTCGAACGACGGGACCGCGCTCAACTCGCAGCAGTTCTTTTTCGATACGGGAGCCAGCGTCACGGTGCTCTCTGAGCTCACCGCCCTGCAACTCGGCATCGACGTGCAGACCGACGCGCCCGACTTCACACTGGAGATCATCGGCTCGGGCGGCGGCTCGGGCGCCGTGCCGGGATTCTTCATCGATCAGTTCACTGTGCTCGCGACGGGCGGCAGCATCACGCTCTCGAACGTCCCCGTCCTGGTGTTCGACGTCACCAATCCCGCGAGCCCGGGCAATATCGTGCCGGGCATTGTCGGGACGAACGTCTTCGCCGGGCGCGACATCATCATTGATCCTAATCCCTCGCTGGGCGGCGGCGGGGCGAGCGCCGGAGTTTACATCAGCGACGCCGTGACCTCCGAAAAGAATTGGGCGACGACGGCCGCCGCCGCGTCGTGGACGACCGGCGGCAGCTGGAATGGCGGGGCCGCTCCGACGACGCTCGGCGTTGCGAACGTTCGCAACATTGGCAGCGGCAATCAAGAAGCCGTCCTCTCGGCGTCGACGACCGTCTTCGAAGCCAACGTCTCCGGCGCCGCGGGCCGGGCGATGACGGTTCGCGTTCAGAACGGCGTGAAGCTCACGACGTTCACGGGCATCAACATCGAACAGTTCGGCGCGATTCATCTCGACGGCGGAACGCTCGACGCGCAGTACGTCGAGGTGATGGGCGGAACGCTCAGCGGCAGCGGCAGCATCGCCACAGGCAGCGGGCCGATCGACGGGCAGGTCGAGAATCGCGGCGGCGTCGTTGCTCCCGGGAACGGCACGACGACGGGTACGCTCTCCATCCGCGGACGTTTCGCCAACGCTCACGACGGCGCCGTCAACATCGACCTCGGCGGGACGAGCGCCGGCACGCAGTACGATTGCCTGTTAATCGACGGTACGGCGGCGCTTGAGGGAACGCTTAACGTGTCGCTCGTCAATCTCGGCGGCGGGATGTTCGCGCCGACGCTTGGGAACGTCTTTACCATCATCACGGCGGAAACCGTCGGCGGCGAGTTTTCGACTTTAAACCTGCCGACGCTGTCGACTGGCAAGATGTGGTTCGTCGGCTATGGCGACACAAGCGTCGATCTGAAAGTGACGCTACCCGGCGACTTCGACGGCGACGGCAGCGTCGACGCGGACGATCTTGCCGTCTGGAAGAGCGGCTATGGGTCCACCTACAGCGGCGGCGACTTCCTGTCGTGGCAGCGGTACTTCGGACAGAGCATCGGCGGCGCCCTCACCGCCGTCCCCGAGCCTGCCGGCGGCGCGCTGCTCGCGATTGGAATCACGGCGTATGCGCTGCGGCGACGAGGCAATTCACGCCGCTGAGCCGCGCCGCTCACGTCAGGCGTTGAAGTCGCCGCCGGGGCTACTTCAATGGCCGCTCGGTCTTCAGCGTGCTGGTGGCGTGGATCGTGGTGCTCTTGGTGAACCGCGGAGCGATCCAGCCGTTGGTGTTCATCGGCACGTCGATCGTCACCGTGACGCTGGTGTCGGTCGGGCCATTGATGGTTACCTTCGAGTCGCGCGCACCGACGACCTTCAGCATGCTTTCGGCCTTTGACTTCGCTTCGGCGGCGGTGGCGCCGGGGACCATCGCGAAGCGGGCCGCTTCGTAGGCGGCTTGGTCGGCGGTGTGACGAATGATGTTCAGCCGGCCGAACTCAAGGCTCGCGACCACTAAGGTGAAGAAGATCGGCGCCACGATGGCGAACTCGACCGACGTGGCGCCGGCGCGGCGGCGAGTAACGCGTTTCGAGTTGCGAGTTTTGAGCGGGAGCATGGCTAGGCGCTAGTTTGTAAACACTGCTTAGCGTCGAAACTTGTCATTCTGAGCGGAGCGAAGAATCTGGCCGCTCACGGTCGCTCGATCCTTCGCTGCGCTCAGGTTGACGGTCCCGACGTTAACTTGAAGATCCAGCTAGTCGGTCAGCATCACCGGCAGCGTCGACGCGATCTCGCGGAAAATGGCTTCGAGTTCGCTGGCGTTATCGGCGTGGAAGTGCTTGCCGCCGGTCGCTTCGGCGACTTTCCTCATGCGGCTAATGTCGGCTCCGGTACTGAAAGTGACCGTGTTAATCGTGATGTTCTTGGCCGCGGCCTTCTTGGCAGCGGTGACGGGGTCGCCGCCCGAATTATGCAGACCGTCGGTCATCACGACCATCGTGCGAACGGCGAACGGTCGGACGCTGGCGCTGGTGAGCACTTTCACGCCGTTGTCGATGCCGGCTCCGATGGCCGTGTTTCCCTGAACTGGCTTGCCGCTCAGGGTGTCCATTTCGTTGCGGATCGACTGGTAGTTAAAGTTCAAAGCGCAGTTGATGTCCGAAGTGGTGAAGTTATAGCCGCAGCCGCTCCCCTTGCTGGAATAGGTGACCAAAGCGCACTGCTCTTCTTGCAGCGTCTTGTCGAGCTCGGCGACGAACGCATTGACGGCGGTGTAAAGCGCGCCCCAGCGACTTTTCTTCATGTCGGGCTTGGAGCAGGAGTTGCCCGAAACTTTCGAGCCGTCGACCGACTCCATCATCGAGCCGGAGCGGTCGACGACGAGACAAATGTCGCGGTCGAGCTGCGTGGAGGCGGCGATGTGGACCGGCTCGAACGTGGTGACTCCGAGCATCCGCCCGAGCAGCAACCCGACGGGACCTGCGGCCGACGCCGCGGTCCGCTTGCCCGTGACGCGCACCGCATTGGGCTGCGCGCCGCCGACGGTGAACTTGAAACGGGAAGTGCTGTTGGCCTGCGTCCCTTTGCCGATTTCGATCTGGTCGTTGGTGAGCTTCAGCGGTTTGCCGGCCACGTTGTTCTTGGCCGCGGCGGCCACCGCGGCGGCGCGGGCCGTCGTTTCGTTTTGCGACATGCTCAGCGTCTTCGCGCCGGCGCGGGCGGCGGCGTCGGTGGCCGTGCGGAGCTCCGTGCGCGCTAGTTGCATGTAGGCGACGTCAACGGCGAAGGCGGCGGCAATAATGAACAAGGGGAGGCAGATGGCGATGAGGGCCAACATACCGCCGGCCCGCGGCGCCTGCCGCGAAGGACGACGCCGCCTTGACGAACGGCGTATGAGGGGCGCGCGTCGCTTGCGCGGGCGTTTGGGACTGCTCGTTCGGCTCGTCTCCGCACATTCGTCATTCGTCATTCGGTAGTTCGTCATGACTCTTAAAACTCTTTCATCATCGTGGCCGATCCGGAGAGCGTCCGCCCAGCGAAAAAGCTGCCCGGGATCACCGAATTCTTGGCGGCTGGCGCCGAAACGCTGACGGTGATGTAGGTGCCGCGGGCGGCGGCTTGGAAGTTCGTGGGGGTGATCGTGATCGTCGCCCCTTTGACGCGTCGATCTGCGAGCACTGCGTTGCACGCCGCTTCCACCTGAGCCGTCGTCGCCGAGGGCTCAATCGCCTTGCGGATCCCTTCGTAGGAGGCGACCGTGAGCGATTGTTTGACGAAGATCATCGTGCATGACTCGATCATCGCGAGCACCAACAGCACGAGGATCGGCAAACAGACGGCCATCTCGCTCGCGGCCACGGCGCGGCGCGAACCGCGTCGGTCGGGGGGGCTGGGACGCCGTCGCATGGCAATTCCGTGGGGTTGCAATAAAGGTTGCGGAGATCCGTCGCTCAACTGTAGCTCAGTTGGCTGCAACCGCGGTCGGCTCGGCGGCGTCGATCGTCGCCGCGGCGGGGGGCGCGTCGACGGCGTCGCCGCGAAGGCGCGCGACCATCACGTTGAAGTCCTCCGCCAGGCCTTGCCAGAAGTCGATTTCGCGAAACTTCAGCGGCCGGAACTCCTCCCCCTTGGCCAAGCTGCGGATCGTATTGCGCAGGCGATAGATGGGGCCGGCGAAACGATGGCTGAGCTTGATCGTGTCGAGGATGAACACCGGCAACAGGAACACCAGCACCAGCAAAAACGGACCGTGGGTCCACCAAACTTGCTGGGCATGCTCCTCCATCGTCCGAAACGGATTACTGAGCACCTGCAGACAGAAAGCGACGAGGCCGGCGACCGCGATAAACGCGCACCAGTGCAGCACAAGCCGGCGAACGAGAGCCCCTTGCACCTTGGGATCGACAAACGTCTTCTTGCGTCCTGAATGCGACATGTGACCGACACCTTGTAGCTGTCAGCGGCGATGCAGGAGGAATTCCAATTGAGTCGACGGTGCTGCGTCGACGCATCGCACATCGAAAAGCTAGGTCATGCCGATCGACGGCTTACCGCACGCCGGACAGAGTTGCGGCCGTTGTTGGGGACGAAATCGATGCGGCGGCCGCTACAGTCGGTACAAGCGGAACGGCGGCGACGATTAGCGCGACGCTTCGGCCAGCAGGCTTTCGACCCGCCGATGAAGTTCGAAGACGGCCGAGCGCACCGCGACGTATTCGGCCCCCTCGTCGAGCAGCTTCAGTAGCGGCGTCCAGGCGTCGCTTGGCAGCCCCGATGCCTCGGCGATCGCTCGCATCTCGACCGCTTGCATGGCCAGATCACTGCGTCGCGGCGAGTAGGTGAGCAGCAGCAAGTTTGAGCGAATCGCCAACTCGGCAAGCTTCGCGGCAGCCGCCCCGTACCGTTCAGCAATGGCGCTCGGCAACCCCACGATCGTGGCGTCGCCTAACGTTGCGACTACCGACTGCTCGAGCGATTGGCCCGGCAGTGGTGCGGCGAGCGGCGGTAGCTCGATGCTGAGTTCAGCCGCCGCCGCTTCGCCATCGCGGCGAATTTTCTCATATCGCTCCGCTGGAAGTTGTTTGGCAGACATCGCGGCCGCCAGGCTCCACTTGCTCGCGGCTTGCCAGATGAGGAGCCGCTGACGCGGCGTCGCCTCGGGAGGGGACGCCATCGGCGCCGTGGCGTCGCCGGCCGGCTCAGCGGGGAGGTCCAGGGGCGGCGTTTCCAGCGGCGGCGTCCCCGTGGGCGGCGAAATTGGCTCGGAAATGGGGGCAATCGTCTTGACGGCCGTTTCGACGTCGCTCGCCGCGCCGGGGGTAGGGTCGGCGGCTGGCGATGGGGCGCCTACCCCGCCTGGCTTAGCGGAGGTTTCACCTGCCGATTGTTCCAGTGCGTCCGCAGCGCCCGCGCCGCTCTGAACAATTGGCGGGGCCGGTTCGTACTTGATTTCCTCCCAGCAGCCGACGCTGCCGGCGAGAAGCAGTGCCGCGATAAATCGCTGCAAAGGGCGGTTGAAGGCGAGTGATTTGGCGTCGGGCGCAGTCAAAATGGCACGCTGCTAGCGAGGGGATGGCGACGTGTCGGCGGCGCAAGAATCAACTATACTCAATTACCCGCCCCCAGCCGATGGCGTCTGTTGTAGTGCCTCCTTGAGACCAATTTCGAGCGCCAGCCGCCGACGTTAGTCGTCAGTTCCTCGGGCCGTCGTCCATGGATACATCCCCTTTCGCCGTTGTGACTGAGCGCGAGCCGCTGTCGCGGCGCCGCTTCCTTGGCCGGTCGGTGAAAGTTCTTTCCTGTGCTGCGGCGGGAACGCTGCTCTACACATGGCGCGTCGAACCGCACTGGGTCGAAGTGGTGGAATGGCCGCTGCCGATCGCGGGGCTGGCGCCAGAGTTGGCGGGCAAGCGGTTGGTCCAGGTGAGCGACCTGCATGCCGGGCCGATCGTTGATCAGAACTACCTGATGGCGTCGCTGGAAGGGATCGCCAAGCTGAGGCCCGATGCAATCGTCGTGACCGGCGACTTCATGACGTGCGACGCTGACGAATCGGTTGGCAAGGCGATCGAAGCGATGCGTGCGTTGCCGTCGGCGCCATTGGGTCGGCTCGCCATTTTGGGCAATCACGATTATGGGCGTTACTGGCAGCAGGAGGGGGCAGCGGGCAAGCTTTGCAGCGAGCTTGAGAAGCTACAAATCCAAACGTTACGCAACGAAGTGGCGAGTTTAGGTGGATTGCAAATTGCCGGCGTCGACGATTTATGGACCAAGAATTTTCAGCCCGAGCAAACGCTGCGGGAGCTCGCCACCGACCGCCCTGCCCTGGTCCTCTGCCACAATCCCGACGGCGTCGACCAGCCCGCATTTGCTGACTACCGCGGCTGGATTTTGGCCGGGCATACGCACGGCGGGCAATGTAAGCCTCCGTTCATGCCGCCTCCGATCGCCTCGGTGTCGAACCGCCTTTACGTCGCGGGCGAGTACGATCTCGCCGGGGGACGCCGCATGTACATCAACCGCGGGTTGGGCTATGCGCACCGCGTTCGCTTCAACGCTCGGCCGGAGATTACCGTCTTCACGCTGCAGCGGGCGTAGGCTGGGACAACGTCCCACCAGCGCCACGCTAGACTCCGCTTCAGGCGGACGTTGTCCCAGCCTGCGATTCGCCCTGGCCAATGCGGTCAATTCTCCGTAGTTTGGCGGTATGTCGGCGAACGCTAAGCCTTTGATTAAGCCTGTTGCTCTTAAGGGGAACGCCCTCCCGGCAGAGCCGGGGGCTGGCTGGACGACGCTCGCGCTGGGACTGCTGGGGAGTCTCCTCTGTTACCTCGCCCACCCGCCGGTCGGCTGGAGTCTGCTAGCGTGGTTCGGCCCGGCGGCGTGGTTTTATGCGGCCCGATTGCCGGTGATGCCCGGGCGGCGACCGTATCGCGCGCTGTGGATCGCCGGGTCGGCTTATTGGCTCGCGACGGTGCAGTGGATCCGGCTTCCGCACGAGCTGAACATCTTTGGACTGTTCCTGCTCGCGGCGTATCTCGGCGCTTACTTGCCGATCGCCGTCGGGCTGACGCGCGCGGCGGTCTTTCGGTTCGGCGTGCCGCTGTGGCTCGCGGCGCCGGTGGCATGGACGGGGCTGGAGTGGCTGCGCGCGCGGCTGCTCACCGGCTTCCTGATGGCGTCGCTCGCCCACACGCAAATTCGCATCACACCGATTATTCAGATCGCCGACGTGCTGGGCGAGTACGGCGTCACGTTTCTGATCATTCTCGTCGCGTCAGCCCTGGCCGAACTCATCTACCAATGCCGCGGGTCAGGGCGTCCCCGTCTCGCCACGGCTACCATTCCTCTCTTCGCCCTCCTTCCCGCCGTTCTCTATGGCAACTTTCAAATCGCGCGGCTCCATTCAATCGCACCTGAGGCGAAGACGACCACCATCGCGCTAATCCAAAGCGATATGCTCGCCGACTGGAAAGGAACCCCCGAGCGCGACGACGCCGTGATGGAGCAGATGGCGGAACTCTCTCGCCAAGCGGTGCGCGAGCACGAGGGAGTCGATCTCGTCGTTTGGCCGGAGACGATGTTTCGCATGAGTTACCACCATGCCGACGACGATTACCGTCCGCCGCAAGAACTTTTGTCGCTGCCGGTGGGCGTCATGTTCAGCGAAGCAGTCACTTACCTGAGCGAACTCACGCGACAATTGAACGCGCCGATTTTGGTGGGGCTCGATCGCGTCCATTGGGCGCCGCTGAAGAACGGCGAGCCGCCGATGGACGAGCGCAACTTCCCGTTCATTTACAAACAATTCAATTCGTCCGCCGCCGTCGACCGGAGCGGCGTGCTCGTCGGCACGTACGACAAAATGCACCTCCTTCCCTTCGGCGAATACATCCCCTTCGTCCGCTGGCTGCCGTTCCTGAAGAATTACTCGCCGATCACCGGCGGCGCCCAGCCAGGAGTGGCACCGGCGGCTCTCGAAATCGACGGCGTCGTTTACTCGCCGAACATCTGCTACGAGACAGTGCTGCCGCAGTTGATCCGCCGCCAAGTCGCTGAACTATCGCGCCAAGGCAAAACTCCCGGCGTGCTGGTGAATCTCACCAACGACGCCTGGTACTGGGGTTCCAGCGAACTCGACATGCATCTGGCCAGCGGCGTCTTTCGGGCCGTCGAAATGCGCACCCCGCTCGTCGTCGCGGCAAACCGCGGGCTCTCGGCCCACGTCGATCACCTGGGGCGAATCGTGGCCGCGACCGACCGGGACGTACCAGCATCGCTCGTGGCGACCGTGACGCTCCCTCCCCGCAACGGCGAGTTCCCCAGCCTCTTCGCCGCCTGCGGCGACTGGTTCGCGCTCCTCTGTCTGGTATGCTGCATACCCGCGGCGGTCACCGGCTGGCGCGGCCGACAGACGAAGCGGGCGGCGAAACTGGAATAACACACGGGCAGTTGTGCAAAGCCTGCCCTCCCCATTCCGCATTCGCCATTCCCCATTTCATTCGCCGCTCCGGCGGGTCGTTGACCCGCGGCTACTGCTTTCCTCCCACCCCTGACCTCCGGCTCTCGCCCTTCCATGCCCGTCGTGTTGCAACTTCAGGACGCTTACAAGCGTTACGGTGATCAAGAACTTCTCGATGGCGCCACCTGTGCGCTTCCCGATGATCAGAAGATCGGCTTGATTGGCCGCAACGGCGCCGGCAAGAGTACGCTCTGCCGAATCTTGCTGGGTGACGAGGAACTCGACGCTGGCGAAGTCGTGCGGAGCAAGAAGCTGCGGCTCGGCTATCTGCGGCAGCACGATCCGTTCCTCGACGGCGAGACGGTGCTCGACTTCCTGATGCGCGACAGCGAGCAGCCCGACTGGCGCTGCGGCGAAATCGCCTGGCAGTTCCAGCTGCCCGATGTGATGCTCCATCAACCGGTCCGATCGCTCTCGGGCGGTTGGCAAACCCGCGTCAAGCTTGCCGCCCTGCTGCTCCACGATCCAAATCTGCTGATCCTCGACGAGCCGACGAACTTCCTCGACTTGCGCACGCAGATGCTGCTTGAGGAATTCCTCCGCGGGTTCAAGGGCGGCATCCTCGTCGTCTCGCACGATCGCTCGTTCCTGAAGCGGACCTGCACGCACACGTTGGAATTGTCTCGCGGCCACCTGGAGCTCTATCCCGGCGACGTGGATTCGTTCTTGGCCAATATTGATGAACGCCGGGAGCATGATCGCCGGGTCAACGCGACGACGATGACGAAGCGGAAGCAGCTCGAAACGTTCATCGCCAAGAACCGCGCCAACGCCGCGACGGCTAGTCAGGCCCGCAGCAAGGCCAAGCAGCTCGAGAAGCTCACGCTGGTCGAAGTCGTCGGCGAAGAGGCGACCGTCCGCTTCAGCTTCCCGCAGGTAGCTCCACGGCAAGGAACGGCGCTACGGACCGAGCGGATGGCGATCGGCTATCCCGAACGCGACGTCGCCAGCGAAGTGCAGCTCGAAATCGAGCATGGCCAGCGCGTCGGCATCGTCGGCGATAACGGCCAGGGGAAAACGACGTTCCTGCGGACGATCTGCGGCTCGCTTGAGCCGAAGGCGGGGTCGATGAAGTGGGGCTATGGCTGCCAGATGGGGGTCTATGCCCAGCACGTTTACACGACGCTGCCGCAGAACGACACGGTCGAGGACTATCTCCATCGGCAAGCCGCGCACGGTACGAACATGCAGCAGATCAAGGACGTCGCCGGCAGCTTCCTCTTCCGCGGCGAGCTCATCCAGAAAAAGATCAAGGTGCTGAGCGGCGGCGAGCGAGCCCGTTTGGTGCTGGCAGGGCTGTTGCTCGAACAACACAACGTGCTGGTGCTCGACGAACCGGGGAACCATCTCGACGTCGAAACGGTCGAGGCGCTCGCCGACGCCCTCTGCCGCTATCCCGGCACGGTCATTTTCACGAGCCACGATCGCCACTTTATGCAGCGCGTGGCGAACACCGTCATCGAGGTCGGCAGCGGCAAAGTCGCCAGCTACCCCGGCAGCTTCGAAGATTACGTCTACCGCGTTCACAAGGAACTAGAAGCGGGCCTCCGGGCCGAACACGCCGCCTACAACGCCGGCGCTTCGGCCAAGCATGCCGGCGAGGCCGGTTCCCCGGCCGGTGAACCCGCCGCGACGCGCAAAGTCCTGTCCGGAAAAGAGGAGCGAGAACTCGAAAAAAGACTGAAGGCGGTCGAGCGCAAGATCGCCAAGCTCGACGACGAAAAGAAGCAACTGACCGCGAGCCTGATGACGATCACCGACGGCAAGGAGTCGAAGCGAGTTCAAGATCAACTAGCGGCGACGGCCGCGGAGATCGCCGAACTGGAGCATGAGTGGCTGCAGATTTCGGGGGATTTGGGGTAGGCGGTTGAGTTTCGAAAAAGGTTGAGATCACCGGCGTTCACTGGGTATAATTCCAGCAATCGCTCAGGAGAGTACGTCCCATGCTCGACTCTTATCCGCCCGAAATCCAAGCATTCGTTCAGCAGAAAATCGCCGCCGGCGTCGTTCGGTCAGCGGATGAATTTGCCATCGAAGCCGCGGCGCTCTATTGCGAGGTAGATCGCCGGCGCGAAGAACTTAAGGCGAAGGTTGCGGCTGGCATGGCGCAACTTGAGACGGGCGACTACGTCGATATCGATGGCGAAGAAGAACTCCGAGAGTTTTTCGAGGACGTGAAGCGACGTGGGCGGGAACGGCTGGCCGCTGGTTCCCGCTTCGAATGAAGAGTTATCGGCTTACTCAGTTGGCGCAGGCGGACATTGACTCCGCATGGTTGTATATCGCCAAGGATCGCCCCTCTGCGGCCGACCGGTTTGTGGAACGGTTGAGGCGTCACTTCGAATTGTTAACTGAGAATCCGTTAACGGCGAGGCTCGTGCCGACCTAGCAGAGGGCATGCGGCAGTCGATCGTCGGCAACTACGTTGTGCTGCATCGACCGGCTGCCGATCGGGTCCAGATTGTCCGCGTTATCCACGGCGCCCGTGACGTTTTTGCTGAGTTTCGGAAGCATTCATCGGATTAGTCGATGATTGCCCGACTCTTCAACCAAGCCTCGAGCTCATTCGCCCAAAGATCCGCCGGCCGCTTGTCGCGGAACATGCCGAAGCCGTGCCCGCCGACTTCGTAGATGTGCATCTCGGCCGGCACTTTATTGGCTAACAGGCCTTCGTAGAACAGAATGCTGTTCTTCGGCAGCACCCCGCTGTCGTCGTTGGCGTGAACGAGGAACGTTGGCGGCGTCTTGTCGGTAATGCGTCGATCGGTCGACCACTCCGCGGCGAGATCCTCGCTTGAATCGGGACCGAGCAAGTTGTTGCGCGAGCCGCGATGGGCCGCGTCGCCAACGAACGTGATCACGGGGTAGACCAGCACCGCGAAGTCGGGCCGACTGCTTTGTTGATCGATCGGATCGGCCGCTTGCGGATCGCCATCAGCGAACATCGTCGCCGCGGTGGATGCCAAATGCCCGCCGGCGGAGAAGCCCAGGACGCCGATCTTCGTCGGATCGACGCCGAGTTCCTTCGCGTGGGCCCGCACCGTGCGGATCGCTCGCTGCACGTCATCCAGCGGCACCGGCTGCAGGTTCTTCCCGCCGCCGCAGCGATAACGCAGCACCACGCCGACGATGCCGTGCTGGCGGCACCACTCCGCCACTTCGCGACCTTCTTTCTCCATCGCCAGGCCCGAGTACCCGCCGCCGGGGCAGATCACGATCGCGGCGCCGTTCCGCTTGTCCGTCGCCGGAAGAAAGGTGGTGAGCGTCGGCGACTTGGTAACGCGCTCCGTCCATTCCGCCGAGTCGACCGTCCGCGGCTCATCGCCCTGGTTCGCCGCATGATCGGTAGGCCAAAGAAGCTCTTCCTGCGGCGCCTCCGCAGCGAACGCGACGAGGGGGAGTGCAAGGATGGCAATCGCGACGAAGAGATGAGAAAGGTTCATCGTTGGTTCCTTGAAAAGAATTGTCTGCAGCCCCCGGTTCCGAGCTTATTTAATTGCTATCACGAAATGCACCAACCACGGAGGCACAGAGGCCACAGAGAAGACGAAGCTGAAGAAGAGACTATTTTCTCCGTGCTCTCTGTGTCTCTGTGGTGAAATCGTATTTCAAGCATGAGGGCTGTTAACTAAGCTTCGGAGCCGGGACTGCTAAGCGTTGCCGGTTGGGCACGGAACTCACCCCTGCTTCTGCCAAATGCCCACCACCGCCGGAGAGTATCTCCGCACGTCCCACTCCTTCACGCCGTGGTACTGCTCGCCGGTCGGCAACAGCGTCGCGTCGAAGCGTTCGTCGCTCTCCGTGACCACGATACTGTCCGGGGGGCAATGCTCCATGATAGCGGATATCAGACCAATAGTTTCCTCTTTCCGGCTGACGAAGAAATCGTACGGCGGGCTGCAGAAGACCAGCCACGGCGCGGCCCCCGGGGCCGGCGGCGTGCCAAACGAAGTCGTCGGTGCATCGGCAGCGGATTGTCCGTCCGCTCGCCACCACTGGCCGTCGCCGGCCGTGAGATTCCGTTTGCCCCATAGAAAGGCGCTTGTCATGAGCAGCGTTGATTGCCCCTCGACGCCGAGTCCCTTGATGTTCTGTTCAATGATGTGCGCCGTCGGAACGTGCCGCTCGATAAACGTGGCGTGCACCGAACCGCGGCTGAGCGCCTCGAGCCCCAAGGCCCCCGTGCCGGCGAAGAGATCGATCGCGTGGCGCCCTTCAGAGCCAACGCCGACGAGGTTGAAGATCGACTCCCGCACGCGATGCTTCATCGGCCGGGTGACCGGGTCCTCGCCGCGGCGGAACGGTTCGTACGTCAACTTCCGCCCGCGGTGCTTGCCGCCGATAATCTTCAGTTCAATCGCTGAAGTTAGCTCATCGGCGACGCGGCGTTTTGGCTTTGGTTTGCCCATTAATCATTTTCATTTCACCACGACGGCACATCGTGCGCGACGTGGGAACAACGGAGGTTAAAGGCGTGGCTTTCGCTGCGTCCGCCGAGTCGGTCAAAAAATCGCATACCCGCGGAATCTGGCAATGCTCGAACCATTGGAGGCGAGAAGGCGTAGCGACAACAGGCCTTTCGTCGTGGCCGTTGTGGCGTTGTGGTGCAATGGCCCCTAAATGTCGGCGCCTGCCGTCGAATCGGTCGATTTGCTATTCTGTTCTGCTGTTTCCGCTACTTTACCACCGCAACTAGAGCTTGGGGTTTTGCCCGATGTCAAGGATTGTTCTTTCGTTGCTGGCCCTTGGTCTGTTCTTTCATGCCCAGGTAGTCGCCGCTCAGGAGAGCGCCCCGGCCGCCGATCCGCCCGCTGCCGAGGCGCCCGCCGATATCGCGGCGCCGCAAGGGACGGTAACGGTCACCACGGAGGAGGAAGCTCCGGCCGACGAGGCTGAGGAAGCGAAGCCAGAAACGCCGGCCCCCTCGGGCGACGCCGTGAAGGCGCGTGAGGCGTTCGACGTCGTCCTCAAGCAGTGGCAGGACGTTACCTCCCAGATACCGTCGATTCAAGAAAAGCGACAGGCCGCCAAGGGCGCCGAGCGAACCGCGCTCGACAAGCAGGTGGCCGATCTCTATCGCGAGGCCGATGGGCTCATCGACAAGCTCTCCGAAGCGGGGCTGGCCGTTTATCAGGCCGATCCCGAAGCCTATCCGGACGTCAACAATACGCTGGTGGTGATCGCTCAGTTCCAACTGAACGGCGGCCCGAACGGCGACGGCGGCGACCAATACGAAAAGGCGCTGAAGCTGATTTCAGGCCTCATCGACGCCGGCGCCGGGGCGAAGTATCCGCAGCTTTACTATTGGGGCGGATTGGCCGCATTCAACACGAACGATTTCGCGCTCGCTGAAAAGTACTTTGCTGAATCGTCGAAGGCGGGGGGCGAGGTCGGCCAACTCTCGCCGACTCTCGTTCAGGCGGCGCTGCAGGCCCAAGGCAATCTCGCGACGATGAAGAAGGCGTGGGAGAAGGAGTCGGCCATCCGCGCCGCCGAAGCCAAGGCCGACGATAACCCCCGCGTGAAGCTCACGACCACCAAAGGCGATGTCGTGATCGAACTCTTCGAGAACGAAGCTCCGCAGGCGGTGGCCAACTTCCTCACCCTGGTGAAAGACGGCTTCTATGACGGCCTCACCTTCCACCGCGTCATTCCCGCGTTCATGGCCCAAGGGGGCGATCCCGACGGCAACGGCAGCGGCGGTCCCGGCTACAGCATCAAATGCGAATGCTACAAGCCCGACTATCGCCATCACTTCCGCGGCAGCCTGAGCATGGCCCATGCCGGCCGCGACACCGGCGGCTCGCAGTTCTTCCTCACCTACGTGCCGACCTCGTTCCTCGACGGCAAGCACACCGTCTTCGGCCGCGTGGTCGAGGGGATGGAAAACGCCTCGTCGATCAAACGCGGCGAGCCGGTCCGCAGCCCTGACAAGATCGTGAAGGCTGAAGTCCTCCGCGACCGGGGGCACGCTTACAAGTTCGACAAGTTGCCGGGGAAATAGGCCGGACTTCGGCGGCCGAAGTCATTCGGTCCGGTTTGCAGTCGGAATCGCTATCCAACGGGCCGGGCCATCATGGCTCGGCCCGTTTTTTCCCGTTTTGGACCGCCCCAAATAGCCGTTTCCCCGGCATTTCCCCCCCGACTTGACGGACCGCGCCAGCACGCTTATTCTACTATCGCGTTTTTTGATTCTGGCAATGGCCTGTATCGCGTTTGATGATTCAAGCTGTCGAAGACCCATCGGCGGCGGCCATGGATCGACGGCACGTTTTGCCTAAGTGCCATCAGCCGCTCATTGCCAGCTCAAAAACCGCGAACTTCCTGGCCGGGGGGCTGGGGAGCGATTGGCTCCAAACGGTCTGAGTTGTCAGCTTTGGCGGCAACTTTTTCCCGAATCGCGCACGAAAAAATCAGCTTCGCGCAAGTTGGTCCGCGACTTGCGCTAGACCGACGCTTTGCCGCACTGAACGACGCCATGCATATCCGCTCACTCAAGATCTTCTGCGACGTGGTCGACCGGCGGAGTTTCTCCCGCGCGGCCGACGACAACGATATTTCGCAATCGAACGTGAGCCATATGGTTCAGGCCCTCGAGGAACGCCTCGGCGTTCAGCTCCTCGACCGTTCGAAGCGTCCCTTCGAGTTGACCGAAGAGGGCCGCCGTTACTACGACGGCTGCCGGCAGCTGGTGAAGCAGTACGAAGAGTTGGAAGTCGAGGTCCGCACGCTTCACGACGCCGAGGCTCGCCGGTTGGTCGTGGCTTCGATCTACTCGGTCGGACTCCACCACATGAGCGCCTTCATGCAGCGGTTCAGCAAGGAGCATCCGCGAGCGTCCGTGCGGCTGGAGTACCTGCATCCGCATCGCGTCATTGAAGAAGTCGAGAACGACGACGCCGACCTCGGCATTGTCAGTTACCCAAAGGAGAGCGAAACGCTCGCCGCGATCCCGTGGCGGAGCGAGCCGATGGTGATCGTCTGCCACCCGGGCCACCGGTTGGCGCGGGAGTCGTCGGTTGTGCTGCGTGCCGTTTCGGGCGAGTCGTTCGTCGCGTTCGAAAAGGGGCTCGCCCCGCGGACGGCGATCGATCGCGAGCTCGCGCTCAACCACGCCGAGGTGAACGTCACGCTCGAGTTCGACAACATCGAAACGATCAAGCGGGCGATCGAGATCGACGCCGGCATCGGCATCTTGCCGGAGCCGAGCGTTCGCCGCGAGATCGAAATGGGTTCGCTCGCCAAGGTCGCCATCGGCGGCGACGGCATGTTCCGCCCGCTGGGAATCATCCACCGCCGCGACCGCCCGTTGAGCGAACTGGCGAAACAGTTCGTCGGTTTGCTGAAGGCCGACGCCGAGTTTTCAGCCGACCTCGTCCCGGCGAGCGCGTTCCAATTGGACGAAGCCCCGGCCTGAATTAATGATCAATCAAAATTAGAAGTCTCTCGCAGGGGCGCGGAGACGCAGGGAATCCCAGACATAAGAAGATAGGTAAAAACCAACTCGTAGGCTGTGCTCAGCGCGCTTTCTCTGCGCCTCTGCGCCTCTGCGAGTGACAAGAACCCGCCGCGATCACGAATGATCGAGGCCTACGCGTTGGAAAGTGTTGCTATGGAAAACCAACTCCCGCTTGTTCACCTCCCCGAGAAGCACGGTCTCTACGACCCGGCGTTCGAGCATGACTCGTGCGGCGTCGGCTTTGTCGCGCACATCAAGGGCGAACGAAGCCACCAGATCGTCGTCGATGCGATCGAGGTGCTGCGCAACATGGACCACCGCGGCGCTTGCGGTTGCGAGGCGAACACGGGCGACGGCGCCGGCATTCTCACGGCCCTTCCCCACGACTTCCTCGCGAAGGTCGTGAAGGCCGACCTCGGCGTCGAACTCCCAGCCGCGGGCCGTTTCGCCGCGGGCAACGTTTTCCTGCCGCAGATCGAAGCGGAGCGCGCCTTCTGCAAGAAGGCGGTCGAAAAGATCGTCGCCGAGCAGGGCCAACGCCTTATCGGCTGGCGCAAGGTCCCCACCGACGTCGCCGCCGCCGACCTCGGCCCGACGGCCCGCGCATCAGAGCCGGCGATCGAGCAACTCGTCATCGCCGCCGCCGACGGGATTGAGGGCGAAGCCTTTGAGCGGCAGCTCTACATGATCCGCAAGCGCGCCAGCAACCTGCTGCGCGCCGACAAAACGCTCAAGCAGGCCAAGCTCTTCTACATCTGTTCGCTTTCGACGAAAGTCCTCATCTACAAGGGGATGTTCACGACCGACCAGTTGTTCCATTACTTCCCCGACCTCGCCGACGAGGACTACACCAGCCATTTGGCGATGGTCCACTCGCGGTTCGCGACGAACACCTTCCCCTCGTGGGATCGCGCTCAGCCTTGCCGTTTCATGAGCCACAACGGCGAAATCAACACCCTCCGCGGCAACAGCAACTGGATGTTCGCCCGCCAGGGCGTCGTGAAGAGCGAGCTCTTCGGCGACGACCTCAAGAAGCTCTTCCCCATCGTCGAACCCGACTGCAGCGACTCCGGCACGTTCGACAACGTCCTCGAGTTCCTCCTCATGAGCGGCCGCTCGATCCCCGAGGCCGTCATGATGATGGTCCCCGAGGCCTGGCAAAATCACGACACGATGCCCGAGGAAAAACGCGCGTTCTACGAGTACAACAGCTGCTTGATGGAGCCGTGGGACGGCCCGGCGTCGATCGCCTTTACCGACGGCAAATACATCGGCGCCACGCTCGATCGCAACGGCCTGCGCCCCTCTCGCTATTACCTCACCCACGATGACCGCGTCATCATGGCGAGCGAAGTCGGCGTCCTCCGTTCCATTCAACCGGAAAACGTGAAGGCCAAGGGTCGTCTGCAGCCGGGCCGCATGTTCCTCATCGATTTCGAGGAAGGCAAGCTGATCCGCGACGAGGATCTGAAGCACCAGTACGCCGGCAAGCGCCCGTACGGCGAGTGGCTGAAGAAGGAGCGCATCGACCTCAATGAGCTCCACCCTGAAGAGCGCCCCCACGGCTTCAATCGCAAGACGCTGCTCGAGCGGATGCAGGCCTTCGGCTTCACCGCCGAGACGATGAACTTCATGCTCCTCCCGCTGATTAAGGATCAAAAGGATCCGATCGGCTCGATGGGCAACGACTCCTGCCTCGCTTGTCTTAGCGACAAGCCGCGGATGCTCTACGACTACTTCCGCCAGCTCTTCGCGCAGGTCACCAACCCGTCGATCGATTCGATCCGCGAAGAAGTGATCATGTCGCTGGAGTGCTACATCGGCCCCGAGCAAAACTTGCTCGAAACGACGCCGAAGCACGCCCACCGCCTGCGGATGCCCCACCCGATTCTCTCGAACGAACAGATGGCCGCGCTGAAGCGGATCAACCGCCGCGGCTGGCGCTCGAAGAAGATCGACGTCACCTGGCCGCGCGAGGAGGGGACCGCCGGCATGGTGACGGCGCTCGAACGCGTCTGCCAAGAGGCCGAAGCCGCCGTCGACGAAGGCTACACCCTCGTCGTGCTGACCGATCGCAAGATCAGCGCCGATCGCGTGCCGCTCAGCTCGCTGCTGGCTACCGGCGCCGTTCACCATCACCTCGTTCGCAAAGAGAAGCGCACTCGCGTCGGCATCTGCGTCGAGACGGGCGAGGCCCGCGAGGTCCATCACCACTGCCTCCTCGTCGGCTACGGCGCCGATGCGATCAACCCCTACCTGGCGTTCGAGTCGCTCTGGCAAGCCCGCCGCGAGGGGCTGCTCGACTCGGGCGACGTCGGCATCAAGAGCGAAGAATCGGGCGAAGGCGACGAGCATCCCGCGATTGAAGCTGGCTCCGACGGCGAAGCGCACGATCCCGTTACCGCCGCCGATCACGAGCTCGTGAAGAAGTACCGCACCGGCGTCGCCAAGGGCATGCTCAAGGTGATGGCCAAGATCGGCATTTCGACCCTCCAAAGCTACAAGGGAGCCCAAATCTTCGAGGCGATCGGCCTTCGCGACGAAGTGATCGACCGCTGCTTCGCCGGCACCGCCAGCCGCATTCAGGGCGTCAACTTCGAAGTCCTCGCCGAAGAGGCGCTCCGGCGTCACGCCCTCGGTTACCCGCGGACTCCCGCCGGCAAGATGCCGATGCTCCCCAACCCGGGCGAGTTCCACTGGCGCGCCGAAGGCGAACGCCATATGTGGGATCCGCAGTCGATCGCCGACATCCAGGTCGCCGCGCGGAACAACAGCCCCGACGCCTACCAGCGGTTCGCCGACCACATCAACAACGACTCGCGCACTCGTTGCCAGTTGCGCGGCCTGTTGAAGTTCAAGGAAGGCGTCCAGAAGTCGATTCCCCTCGACGAAGTTCAGTCGGCGAAGGAAATCGTCAAACGCTTCTGCACCGGCGCCATGTCGTTCGGCTCAATCTCGGCCGAAGCCCACGAATCGCTTGCCATCGCCATGAACCGCATGGGCGGCAAGAGCAACACCGGCGAGGGTGGCGAAGACCCAGCTCGCTTCACGCCGCTGCCCAACGGCGATTCGAAGCGATCGGCGATCAAGCAGGTGGCGTCAGGCCGGTTCGGCGTGACGATCAACTACCTCACCAACGCCGACGAACTGCAGATCAAGATCTCGCAAGGCGCCAAGCCGGGCGAAGGCGGCGAACTCCCCGGTCGTAAGGTCGACGACACGATCGCGCGGATTCGTTACAGCACGCCGGGCGTGGGCCTCATCAGCCCGCCGCCGCATCACGACATCTACTCGATCGAAGACCTCAAGCAGCTGATCCACGATCTGAAGAACGCCAATCCTGCGGCGCGCGTCAGCGTGAAGCTCGTCTCCGAAGTCGGCGTCGGCACGATCGCCTCGGGCGTCGCCAAGGGTTATGCCGATCACATCCTGATCGCCGGCGACGGCGGCGGCACCGGCGCTTCGCCGCTCACGAGCATCAAGCACGCCGGCCTGCCGTGGGAACTCGGCCTCGCCGAAACGCACCAGACGCTGGTGATGAACGACCTTCGCAGCCGCGTCATCGTCCAGACCGACGGCGGCCTGAAGACCGGCCGCGACGTGGTGATCGCCGCGATGCTCGGCGCCGAGGAGTTCGGCTTCGCCACGGCGCCGCTGATCACGCTTGGCTGCATCATGATGCGGAAGTGTCACCTCAACACCTGCCCCGTCGGCGTCGCGACGCAAGATCCGGAACTTCGCAAGAAGTTTTCGGGTAAGCCCGAGTACGTCGTGAACTACCTGTTCATGGTCGCCGAGGACGCCCGCCAGATCATGGCGAGCCTCGGCTTCCGCACGATCGACGAGATGGTTGGCCGCGTTGATTGCCTCGAAACCGACGCCGCCATCCGGCACTGGAAGGCGGACGGACTCGACCTCACCAATCTGCTCATGCCGGCGAAGAAACCTTACCCCGAAGCCGGCACCTACTGCACGCAGAAGCAAGATCACGGCCTCGACCAATCGCTCGACATGCGAAAGCTCCTGAGCCTCGCTGAACCGGCGCTCGTCGCCGGCACGCAGGTGAAGGCCGATGTCGACATCGTCAACACCGACCGCGCCGTCGGCACGATCCTCAGTCACGAGATCGCGAAGAAGTACGGCACAGACCTGTTGCCCGAGGGGACGATCCACTTCAAGTTCACCGGCTCCGCCGGCCAAAGCTTCGGCGCCTTCCTCGCGAAGGGCGTGACGCTTGAGCTTGAAGGGGACGCCAACGACTACGTCGGCAAAGGCCTCTCGGGCGGCCAGGTGGTGATCTACCCGCCGTCAAACGCCACGTTCGTCGCCGAAGAGAACATCCTCGTCGGCAACGTTTGCCTCTACGGCGCCACCAGCGGCCAGGCCTTCCTGCGCGGCCGTGCGGCCGAGCGGTTCGCCGTCCGCAACAGCGGCGCCTCGGCGGTGATCGAAGGCGTCGGCGACCATGGCTGCGAGTACATGACCGGCGGCCGCGTGGTCGTCCTCGGCACCACCGGCCGCAACTTCGCCGCCGGCATGAGCGGCGGCGTCGCCTACGTCTGGGCGCCCGACCGCGAACGATTCCTGCTCAACCTCAACATGGGCATGGTCGAACCGGAACCGGTTGAAGCCGAAGAGGACGTCGAGGAGCTGAAGCAACTGATCGAACTGCACCAGAACCTTACCGGCTCGCCAAGAGCCGGCGACATCCTCGACCGCTGGGACGAAACGCTGCCGCAGTTCGTCAAAGTAATGCCCGAGGATTACAAGCGAGTGCTGCTCGAAAAAAAAGCCGCTAAGCAAAAGCATGCGGCCCCGGCGGCCGTTTAGAGGAAATATCTCACGCAAAGGCGCGAAGGCGCAAAGAAAGAATAAGTAACGGAGACATTGTCACGGAGGATCGGCGGGTACTGAGCAAATGACGGGAATTGTGTGATGGATGAGAATCCGATTTCACAGCAGATCGTCGATGCCGCGTATCAGATTCACAAGACGCTAGGGCCAGGGTTACTAGAGTCGGTTTACGAAGTCGTGCTGGCCTACGAACTTCGTAAGCGCGGGTTGAAGGTCGAACGACAACTGCCGGTTCAGGTTGTTTACGACGGGATTTGCTTTGAGGAACGTTATCGCCTCGATCTGTTGGTCGAAGGCAAAGTGATCGTCGAGATCAAATCAATCGAGACGCTCACGCCAGTCCACAAGAAGCAACTGCTCACTTACCTGCGACTGTTAGACAAACGCTTAGGACTATTAATCAACTTCAACGAGGAACTAATTCGCAACGGAATTTCCAGAGTCGTCAACGGTTTAGAAGACTGACCTGTATTCCCTTTGCGCCTTCGCGCCTTTGCGTGAGATCCTCCCCGTTTTTCGTCAGACAAGAGATTGCTATGGGAAAGCCCACCGGATTCAAAGAGTTCCCTCGCGAGACCGTCCCCTACCGCGACCCGGTCGAGCGCGCGAGCGACTTTCTCGAGATCTTCACCGAAGCTCCCGTCGAGCAGCTGATGACGCAGGGCGCTCGCTGCATGGACTGCGGCGTGCCGTTCTGTCAGTCGAACAGCGGCTGCCCGATCGATAATCTCATTCCTGAGTGGAACGACATGGTCTACCAGGGCCGCTGGCGCGATGCGCTCGATCGGCTCCACAAGACCAACAACTTCCCCGAGTTCACTGGTCGCGTCTGCCCGGCCCCGTGCGAAGGCGCCTGCGTCCTCGGCATCACCAGCCCGCCGGTGACGATCAAGAACATCGAGAACGCGATCATCGACCGCGCCTGGGAAGAGGGCTGGGTCGAGCCGAGCGTCCCGACCTATCGCACCGGCAAGACGGTCGCCGTCGTCGGCAGCGGACCCGCCGGTCTCTCCGCCGCCGCGCAGCTCAACAAGGCGGGCCACACGGTCACCGTCTACGAGCGGGCCGATCGCATCGGCGGCTTGCTGATGTACGGCATCCCCAACATGAAGCTCGACAAGGGCGTCGTCGAGCGCCGCGTCCAACTCCTGCGCGACGAGGGCGTCACGTTCGTCACCTGCACCCACATCGGTCGCGAGGAAGATTTCGCCGTGGGCCACATGACGCAAATCATGCAAGAGCGCGGCTGCGAAGTGAAGTTCATCGAACCGCAGCAGCTGATCGACGATTTCGACGCCGTCCTCTTCTGCACCGGCGCCACCCGGCCGTTCGATCCCACCGCCAAGGCGCCCGGCCGCGACTTGAAGGGGATCTATAGCGCCATGGACGTCCTCACGCGCAACACGAAGAGCCTGCTCGACTCCGAGTTCACCGACGAGGCCTTCACTCCTGTCCGCGGCAAGCACGTCATCGTCATCGGCGGCGGCGACACCGGCGCCGACTGCATTGCCACCGCTCTCCGCCACGGCGCCGCGAGCATCGTGAACTTCGAACTCCTCGCGCCGAACCCCGCCGAACGGGCCCCGAACAACCCCTGGCCCGAGTGGCCCCGCATCTATCGCGTCGACTATTCGCACGCCGAGGTGAAGGCGATCACCGGTCACGACCCGCGGGCCTACAACATTCTCACCAAGGAATTCGTCGGCGATAAAGACGGACACGTCACCGGCGTGCGCACCGTCGAGGTCGATTGGTCGAAGCCGGTTGCCGGCGGAGCCCCATTCACCGAAGTCCCCGGCAGCGAAAAAGTTTGGCCCGCCGACATGGTGCTGCTCGCCACCGGCTTCGTCGGCCCCGAGCTAGCGATCCCCGAAATGCTCGGCATGACCACCGTCGAACCGCGCCGCGGCTGGACCACCTTCGCCGCCGAGCATGGCAAGTTCGCCACGAACCTCGACGGCGTCTTCGCCGCCGGCGACTGCCGCCGCGGCCAATCGCTCGTCGTCTGGGCCATCAACGAAGGCCGCGGCGCCGCCCGCTCGATCGACGAATACCTGATGGGCTTCACGAACTTGCCGGCGCCAGGCATCAATATGCCGGCCCAAGTCGTGTAAACCCCCAACAAACGCCACGCCCCACGCACCGCCGGACTGGTCGCTTAAGCGACCAGTCCGAACCCTTGCTTGAGCTCGCCCTCAAACCGCCGCGGCATGTATAATTGACCTAAATCGGCAATTCGCTTTGAGGAGTTTCGGTATGAGCCAAATCACGATCCCAAATGTCATGAAGGAACAGTTCTCACTTCCTGGGCCTACTCCCGTATTCGATGAAGCGGGCAAGTCGCTTGGCGTGTTTCTTCCCAACGCGCATTCACTCCCTGGCGAACCCTTCTGGACTCGCGAAGAGCTGGACGCTTCGTTCAATGAGCCAGGCGGCCGTTCGCTAGTCGAAATATTGGGTTCGCTCAGCGGCAAGTGAATAGATGAATTACACCGTCGTCTGGAAACGCAGCGCTGACGATAGTCTCGTTGAGCTGTGGATGAATTCGACGGATCGAGCTGAGATCACACACGCGGTTAAGGAGATCGACGCTCAACTTGGTCAGTCGCCTCTTGAAGTCGGCGAGTCGCGTGAAATCGACTATCGAATTCTTTGCATCTTGCCTTTGGTCGTCGCTTATCGAGTCTCAGAAGATGATCGCTTAGTAACAGTCGTCAAAGTGCGAGCCGTTTGATTATTTCCATGCCAACCATCGGCCCCGGCTCACCCGCCCCGAACGTCACCCTCCCCCTCCACGACGGCACGCGCATCGCGCTCGCCGATCTCTGGAAGGAGCACGTCGTCGTCCTCTTCTTCTACCCGAAGGACAACACCGCCGTCTGCACCAAGGAAGCCTGCGCCTTCCGCGACTCGTTTGAAAAATTCGTCGAGGCGGGCGCCACGGTCGTCGGCGTCAGCAGCGATTCCGATGCGTCGCACGAAGACTTCGCCGCCCGCAACCGCCTGCCGTTTCTCTTGGCAAGCGACCCCGATGGTTCGCTCCGCAAGGCGTTTGGCGTCCCCAAAACGCTTGGCGTCATCCCGGGGCGCGTCACCTACGTAATCGACCGACAGGGGATCGTCCGCCACGTCTTCAGCGCCCAGTTCGCCGCCGACGCCCACGTCCGCGAAGCGATGGACGCCGTGCGCGCGCTCTAGCGGCATTGGCGCCCTGCGAGGCGGCCAAAAATAGTCGTAGCATTCGGCCGCCGACTCCTCTATGTTCGGAGCGTCCGCTCGTCGGCGGCCTCCTCCAGCGCTGCACCCATTGGCAGCCCCGGGCTCCGCCCGGGGGTAGCGCACCACTCGGGCACGGACCGCAGCGCCATGTCGTGGCAGGACGGCAGGCTGCAGAAATCGGGCGACGACAGGCTGTCGCCTCCAGCACCGTCAGCGACCTGTCGCGACAGCATTTAACCTTTTGTGATTTAACGAGATAAGTACGCTGTCGCCAAAAACGCTTGAGGCGACGCCTGTCGCCTGAAACGTCAAAAGCGACAGAGGCGGCAGCCGCAACTCGCTCGACCAGGCAGCTGATACTATGTCCAAGCGCAACTCCCGCTACGGGATCTGGCTATTCGTCGTCTACCTTGCGTTCTACGGCGGCTTCGTCCTGCTGGCCGCGTTCTCGCCGGCGACGATGGCCCGCACCCCCTGGGCCGGCGTGAACCTCGCCATCTGGTACGGTTTCGCCCTCATCGCCGCCGCCCTGCTGCTCGCCCTCCTCTACGGCTACCTCTGCCGCATCGAAGTCGTCGGAACAAACAACTCCAACAGCGAGCCGGGGCGTCCCGCCCCCGGCGCGCGTGACGCTTCTTCCGCCAACGCCTCCACCCAAACCGGAGGCCACCAATGAACCACGAACCTTCGACCCTCGCCATCGGCATCTTCCTCGCCATGGTCGGCGTCACGCTAGGCATCAGTTTTTATCTTGGCCGCAAGGCCAAGGACTCCGCTGGCTACTTCGCCGCCCACGGCCAGATCCCCTGGTTCGTCAACGGCGTCGCCTTCGCCGGCGACTACCTCTCCGCCGCGTCGTTCCTCGGCATCTGCGGCATGATCGCCTTCTACGGCTACGACGGCTTCCTCTACTCGATCGGCTACCTCGCCGGCTGGATCGTCGCGCTCTTTGTCGTCGCCGAACCGATGAAGCGGCTCGGCAAGTTCACGTTCGCCGACGCGCTCAACGCGAAGTTCAACTCGCCCGGCATCAAGCTTGCCGCCGGCGTCAGCACGCTCGCCGTGAGCGTCTTCTATCTCATCCCGCAAATGGTCGGGGCCGGCGTCCTCGTGCGACCCCTGCTCGGCCTACCGCATTGGGCCGGCGTGGTCCTGGTGGGAGCGGTGGTCATCGTGATCGTCGTCACCGCTGGCATGGTGTCGACCACTTGGGTCCAGTTCATTAAAGGCGGATTGCTCGTCGCGTTCAGCACCGTGCTGACGGTGATGATTCTGCAGCGAGGATTTCACGCGGAACCACAGCTTCCCGCTGCCCAAACGATCGTCAAGCAAGCCGACGGGACGGTCCTGGTGAACGGCCTGCCCAAAGGCAATAGCCCCGGCGAAGGCCAACTGCAACCAGTCGGCTCGATCAGCAAGTTGCCGGGCGGCGTCGAGAAGACTGGACCGCTCGGACCATTGGAATTCTTCAGCACGCTCGAGCAGAGCGAAGTCGTCCTCTGGAGCAAGTCTGAAGTGAAGGGCGACGACGGCTCGACGACCTCGACCTTCTCACCGAAGCCGACCCCCGGCAGCCAAATCCTCCAACCCGGCGCCAGCCCCACCTTCGCCGGCATCCGCTCCGAGAAATTCTCGGACAAACTAAACTTCCTCTCGCTGATGCTCGCCCTCTTCTGCGGCACTGCCTCGCTTCCGCATATCCTCATCCGCTACTACACGGTGAAAGACGAAGCCGCCGCGCGCAAGAGCACCATCGTCGGCATTGCCTGCATCGGCTTCTTCTACGTGCTGACGCTTTACATGGGCCTCGGCGCCATGACGAGCGGCGCCCTCGACGTGACCGACTCAAACATGGCCGCCCCGCTCTTAGCCCGCAGCATGAGCGAACTGCTGTTCGCCATCATCTCGGCCATCGCCTTCACCACCGTCCTCGGCACGGTGAGCGGCCTGATCCTCGCCTCGGCCGGCGCCGTGACGCACGACTTGCTCGAAAGCGTCACGACCGTCCACCTTACCGACCATCAGCGGGTGCGCATTGCCAAGATGGCCGCCGTCGTCGTCGGCGTCGTCGCGATTCTCCTGGGGATCGCGTTCAAAGAACTAAACGTCAGCTACCTCGTCGGCTGGGCCTTCAGCGTCGCCGCGAGCGCGAATCTCCCCGCGCTCGTGATGCTCCTCTTCTGGCGCGGCACGACCAAAGAAGGAATCATCGTCGCGGTCCTGGTCGGCATGATCAGCTCGCTCGGCTGGATCCTGCTGAGCGGCGACACCTACGCCGCGGTCTACGGCCTGCCGAAGGAGAACTCCATCGTGCCGTTCAGCCAACCCGGCATCGTCACGATTCCACTGGGCTTCCTCACGCTCATCGTCGTCTCGCTGCTGACTGGCGGCAGGTCCCCAGCATCCCCAGCCCCGTCACGAACATGACTGCGAGTCCGCTCGGTTCGGGGACGAGCGCGTGAGCGAACATCCAGTCGTAGAACGCTGGCGTGTTGTAGACGCGACCCCAAATGCCGTGACCCCCAGTGCGGTATTCGGTATGACGTAGGTCGAGCGTGGAGCTTTGAAAAGCAAAGTCGGCGGTGGGACGCACCGGGTAGGCAGGAAGCGTTTCGCCGGTGGTTCCCAGGATGTTAGCCACAACGCTGCGGGTCGTCGTGTAAGAGACCGTCGCGTCATCCTTCGCGTGGAACGCCCACGTCGGCACCTCGGCGAGATTGGCCGCGGAGTAACCCGTCGCCGGCAGCACCGCGCAGATCGGCGCGGCGGCCGCGAAATGGTCCCCATGTCGATTGATGAGGTTCCAAGTCCCGCCGCCCCCCATCGAGAGGCCGGTGGCGTAGAACCGCAGTTCGTCGACGTTCTGCTCGGCCGAGGCGCGATCCACCATCGCCATCACGCGATCGATTGCCGTCGAACTGTTCCAGCCGATCGCGGTCTGCGGCGCGTAGAGGTAAGCGCCCCGCGCCTTCGCTGCGGTCAGCAGGTTGTCGATGTTGCCGTTCACCTGCGCCGTGTTGTCGGCGCCGCTCTCGCCGGCGCCGTGCAGAAAGACGATCAACGGCCGCGGACCAGTCGCCGCTTGCGGCGGCACATACAATCGACCCGGCAGCGAGGGGTCGGAGAAGTCGATAAAGTCACGCAAGCTCGCCGCGGACGAGAACGTCGCGCCGCTCGCGCACAGCACCAACCCGCAGAGGATCGCGAAACAGAGTCGCATGCGTTCTAGCTCCCATGCCGTGAGTCGTAAGGCTATCGTCGATGGGTTGAGCATCGACTAGCGACTACAGGTGTAAGGGACCCAGCGTTGCAAGTCAATTAAATCTGCTCGCGTTAGGCGATTTCAAGGCTTAGTCGTAGCTCGCGAGTCGACGCCGCATCGGACTGGTCGCTTAAGCGACCAGTCCGAACCTGCGTTTGAGTTCGCCCCGCGCACAGTCCACGCACCCGCACGACGCTAAGGCTTGGGCGCCTCGCCGCCATCGTAAGTCAGATTCCCGCGAAACTCTTCCGCATCAGCACCGTTCGAAATAATCGACGCATGCCCGTCTCCCCAGGCGGCGACGAACCCGTCGCGATCGCTCCGCTTCACGCCATCGAGCGGGTTGGCCAGATCGACTTCCCAGTCGTCAGGCTTCGTCCAAACAACGGCGCGCTGCGGCACGACTTCCACGACCATGATGGTTTGCGAACTGCCGTCCTTCAGGTCGCCAAACTTGATTCCTTCACGACCGCCGAACACCGTTCCTTCCGCTCTCGGCGCCAAGAAGGTGGTGCGGCCACGATCGCCTATCGCTGCTCGCACTGCGGGATCAGGATCGGCATAGAACTCCGGCATCTGGTCGATCAGCTTGCGATTATGTTCGCTGTCCCACGGTTCATCGAGATGGAATTGGTTGTAAAGCTTCATCTGCTCCATGTATGGCAGAAGTTGGACCCGCCAACTCAGCAGCGGTTTCCCGCTGTTGTCATAAATCGCCCCTGCCGGAAACGTAGACTTCGCCGACTCATGATTGTGCAGGCCCAGCGCAATCTGCTTGAAATTGTTCATCCGCGACTTGCGATACAACTCATCCCGCATCTTTTGCGTCATCGCCGGCAAAAAATCTCGTATGAACGCCACTTCCTCTTCGTCATCGCCGAATGTCACGGACAGCCCCGTCCCCTCCACCGTTGGCGACACCAATGCCAACAGCGGCAGCAAGCCCTTCGCCCGGTCTTGATGCGCCGGCGGCCCCTCGATCGCGTCCTTTGTCAGCAGCGCCTTGGCCACGAACATCGCATTGCCGATCGCCTGCTCCAGCGTCCGCGCGATCTCCGGCGACGCTGCATCAACGGTGATCGTCAATTGAAACTTCGGCGGCAACGTCACCCCCGCGCCCGCCCAACGCACGCCGTCGGCGAGCAACTTCCCGTTAATCTCCATGAACGGCGCCGGCAGCTGCGGGAACATCTCGCGCACGACGCGGCGGCTCTCCGCATCGCCGATCACCGCCAACCCCGCGTCGGCGTCGCCAAGGCCTGCCAGCGCGGCCATCGACTCCTCCCGCGGTTGGCTCGCCGTTTGAACGACAAGCTCCTTGACTCGCGCCCGTTGCGTCTCCGTTCCGGCCGCGACGATAGTCTCGCTAACCGCGGAGAACTCTTTCGGCAGCAAGAAATCTCGCACGACTGCAGCTGGCGTTCCGGCGGGCGGCATGAACTGCCGACGCCGGTCGTTCAGAAACTTCGCCGCCTCGGTCGCCTTGCCGCCGCGTTCGACTTCGACGATCCAGGTCGTACCTCCCTCGGCCACATCGCTCACGCGGAACAGGACGTACGCGCGACGAACGGCCAACTGACGCAGGCCGTTCACCTCGGCTTGCAACTCCGTCGCGGCGCGCGCCGCGTCCGCTTGGTCAGCTTCGGGAACGATCCCCGCCCGCAGCAGTTCTTCCGCCGCCGCCGGCATGTCGACGCGCGTCAGATCGACATAGCCGATGGCGACGACGTCGTGCGTCAGATAGGGAGCCATCGCCGCATGATCTGCCGCGGCGATCAGTTGCGGGCCGAAGAGTAATAACCCGCAAGCGATTAGTCCTAGCGAACGTGTGCCGATGAACATGTCAAACCTTCCCTCTGTTATCAAGAGTGAATCGTCAGTGCACTAAGCAACGCATTAGCGATTCAACTGATGAGTGCTTCCCTCACAAAGCCAACCACCCAATAGCCGGAGGGCCACGCCCTCCGGGCCGCGTAACGCCAGACGTTGCCCCAGCGCGCCGCTTCCCGGACCGCGTGGCGGTCCGGCTAACGCGCTAGCGAATGCAAGCCGGCCGTCACTTCGCCAGCGTGATTTCAAACCGCGAGGAGTAGTCGTTCATCTTGTCGCTGAACGGCAACTCCAAGATCGCCGTCTCCCCATCGAGTCGATAAACAAACGGCTTCCCGGTCAACGGATTGAGCGGCACTGGAACAATCGTGATCTCCTCCAGCGTCGCCGGCAGCTTGCCAGTTTGCGCCGCATGCATGCGGATGGCTTCGATCGCCTGAAGCGCATTGAGTTGCCGCTCCAATCGCATTCCTGCACTCCGAATCGAGTTCACCGCCGGCATCAACATGCTGGCGAGCAGCCGGCCTAAGCCTCCCGTCAAATGGCTGCCTTGAATCAACGCATCGCTCTCGCGTTGCCGATTTCTGGCGGCTGCGTACGGCAGATACCATTGCTTCTCGAATTCGTCGCCAATTCGGCGGTACTCGCGGGCGGCGTCGATGGCCAGCACCTGTCCAACGGGCATCTGTTCGACGAGATGAGCCTCCATCCCGCCGGCCATAAGGCGCCGTTTCGCATCGGGGTAAAGGATGATCGCCAGTCCCGCGACGCCCGCCTGGGCGCTAGCTTCATCCAGTCCAGGAGCGCCGCTGCCGAGAACGTTTTGAGCTTCTTCCACGCCGCTGGCAATCAGGCGAGCCCACTCCTGCGGCGAGTGCTCTGTGTTCTCCGGATCGATCAGGAAAGGGAACGTCCGCAAGCCGATCCCCATCTCCATGCGGACTGCTGGAACCAAGTCGATGAACGGTCGCGGCAGTTCTGCCAGCGCCCAGTAGAGATTCGGCGAGTCCTTCGCTGCGATCAACTCGATCACCTCGTCGTTTGCCATATTGGCTTCGGCAATGCCTACCAGCGAGCTAATCAGAAAGGAGGCTTGGGCGGTGTGACGCGCCAGTTGGTAAGCCATCCGCAGCTGTTCAATGGCGGCGCCATCGTCCCGGTCGGCTATCGCGATGCGCGTCCGCAGCATTAGCGCCCGGGCGAGCGAGCGGCTCTCTTGCACCTCGGGCAGCAACATCGCGAACATCGCCGAACCTTCGAGTTCATCGACATGATGTCCCCAATCGCAGTCTCGCCGCACCGATCCCCGCGCAACGAACTGTTCCACAATGTTGTCGAACCGCGAGGCTGCGGTGCGCGCCTTTGCCAGAGTTGCGCCGTCGAGCTGCCGTTCGACCGAATACCAAGCTTCGGCGTTGGTGGATCCTTCGACTTCATCGCGGCCATATTCGTCAAAGATGCCCTTCCAGGCCGACGATACATTTCCCTCCGCAAATGAACGCAGATAAAAGAGCGCGGCATTGCCGTTCCGCATGGCGTCGGCCCGTGGAATCAAGTTGAGAGCAAGAGCAGGTTCCGGCTCCGCCGCCGGGGTGACAGACATCTTGTAGACGGTGAGCCCTGGTTCACCCTCGGCGTTAGCGACGACGGTCAGCTCCCCATGCCCCGGCCGCGCGACGAGAGCGCCGGCTAGCAGCGGCAGGATGAGTGAAACAACGCGAATCGGCTTCATATCGAGTCTCCCGAAAGTGTTCGGCGCCAGGGCCAAACCGGAGTAGGCGCAGTAGTAGTAGCGTCGTTAGGGTTCAGTTCCTTCCAGAGCTCACGAGCCGTCTTGGCGGAGGGTAGCGCGAGATCAGGCGTTGCGGCCACACGGTCATGTCGAGCGTCGGCGCCGCTGGTCGCACCATCAGGTCCGGGTCGCTGAAGTGCAATCCAGGGTCCTGCGAGCGTTAGCTGCCGGCCGTAGGAGTTGATCCGTCGCTCGACGTCCCAGGCGGATGCATCGCGAGCGGTTAAGCCTTTCACCTCCGCACTCGGCGGCGGCAGCAATTTCTCCACCGCGAGCCGGGGCGTCCCGCCCCCGGCGCGTTCCGGCTGATCGAGCTGCTTCACCGACCCCACCCACCCCAGCGTCGTCGCCACTGCCAACGAGGCCGCCAGCGCCGCACTCCCCAGCGACCAAATCGCCAAACGTCGCCGCTCCTTTACAGCCCCGGGCTCCGCCCGGGGGTAGCCGCGCGAATCGGCCACCATTTCCAGCGGGGCGACCCGACCCCCGGCCGAAGGCCGGGGCTGCCATTGCGCTTCGCACGCCGCCCAACCTGCTTGGTACATGAACTGATCGCGATCAATCCCCGCGGCCGTTAGCGGCTTCGCGGCCAGCAGCGCTTCGAGCGCCGCCAATTCGTCGGGCAGTCTCAACTCTTCAGGTTTGAATTCGTCGGACATGGCGTTTCTCAATGAATCCGTGGTTCCCAATGCCTGCGGAGTTGTTCCAAGGCTTGGACGTAAGTTCGTTGGGCGCTACTTTTCGATTCGCCGACCAATTCGCCGATTTCCTGCCAAGCGAGCCCGCCCCAGACGCGCAGGACGACGATCTCACGGGCTGCGGCGTCGAGGGTCGCCAGGTTGTCGTTCAGTTCGGCCGCGTCGGCGGGATTGGCTTCGGTCGGCTGGCGGGCCACGCGTTGTTCGGTAGCGAACAACTCGTGAGCATTTCGCCGGCCTTCAGCCCGAACCGCGTTGAGCGCCCGATTTCGCACGACGCGGTAGAGCCACGCCGCCGGATTCTCCGGCGCCTTGGGCTGCCGGGCCAACTCGATCAGCGCCTCCTGCACGCAGTCGTCGGCCGCACTCGTCCACTGCCGTGCGTAAAGTGCGAGCGCGGCGCCATGCCGGTCGAGCATCTCAGCGATCAGCGTGGCGTCGACGCTCGGCATGGCGGTTCCGAACCAACGGGGCCTGTTCTGCAGAAGAGACACCGGTGGGGCTCGATTTTGCCCAAGATTATTTGCGCGCCTCGCGAATCGAGTGACAACCCCCGCGGCCCAGACGCCGTATGGGACTGGTCGCTTAAGCGACCAGTCCGAACCCACGCTTGGGCTTGCCTGCTTCGAGCCCGCCTGCTTCGACGCGACTCATTCAACCGGCGCCACTCGGAATCGTCAAACAAGCGACCAGCCCCAACGCGGCCGTCTCGATCCGCAAGATACGCTCCCCCAGTCCGACGACGTCCCAGCCCGCCGCCACGGCCGCTTCGACCTCGGCGTCGCTCAGTCCCCCTTCGGGGCCGATCGCGACGAGCGTGGGACGCTGTTCGGCGAGCGCCGCGGCTGTGGGCCGATGGCCTGTCGGATGGGCGACCCAGCGGCGGAATCTCAGCGGTTCGGCATGGTGCGCGAAATCGGCGGCGAAGACGCCTCCCACGGAACGAATGTCAGCGTCCAGCCAGTCGCTCCACCGCATCGGCTCCACAATCTCCATCAGCCGATTGCGACCGCACTGCTTGCTCGCCTCGACGACATACCTAACAAGTTTGTCGCCCCCCTGTTTCTCTGATCTCTCGGTGATGAGGGGGACGAGCCGCGACACGCCAAGCTCGACGCTTTTCTCGACGATCCACCGTTGCCGATCTCCCTTCGGCAGCGCGATGCCCAGAACCAGCGGGTGCGGCAACTCGCGATCAACTTCGCGACGCTCGGTGATCGCCAGCTCCACTGTCGAGCGTTTGCAGGCCGTCACCTCGGCGTCGAACTCGCGCCCAGAGCCGTCGAAGAGCGTGACGCTCATCCCTGGCGCTGCCCTTAGGACGTGCAGCAAGTGATGGGCCTCACTACCGTCAAGCGTCGCGAGGTCGCCATCAATCGGCGATTCAGAGTAGCAGCGGCGGGGCATGGCGGAGGTCAAACTGGTTGAGTGCTAGCACAAGCCATGCGGCGGCAGGTCGTCGCGACGCAAGTTCGCCTGCCGCTGGCGCCGATGGAACACGACAGCATTCTGCCTGCCGCTGAGCCGACGCTCAAGAGACCGCGACTATGTACTACGCCCATTGGGGGCTGCAACGCTCGCCTTTCGCGGGCGGCGACGCCCCGCAATTCTTCGCCGGCGAGAGCCAGACCGAGGCGCTCGCCCGGTTGCGCTACGTCGCTGAGCAGCGGCGGCATGCGTTGCTGACGGCGGGACGCGGCGTCGGCAAAACGACGCTGTTGAGGCAGTTTGCAGAAAGCTGTCGCTACGACGGATTGCCCACGGCAACCATGACCCTGGCGGGGCTCTCGCCGCGGGAGTTTCTTTGGCAAACGGCGGCGCAGTTCGCCCTCGGGCCGAAGTCGTCCGACGACGCTACCCAACTCTTTCGCCGCTTGACCGATCACGGAGCGGCAATCGGCTGGGGCTCGAGCGGCGCGGCTACGCTGCTGCTAGATGACGCCGATCAGGCGGGCGCTGACGTGCGGCAACAATTGCTGCGGCTCGTGAGCCTGACGAGCAGCCCGACGCCGTGGCTGACGATCGTGCTGGCAACCACGCCTTCTGGCGCGCGGCGCCTGGGCGACGAGTTGCTGGACGCGCTCGACCTGCGGATCGAATTGGAACCTTGGACCGAGCCGGAGATGATCGGCTACATCCAACACGCCCTGCTCGCAGCCGGCGCCGAGCAGCCGATCTTCGACGACGAAGCCCTCGGCGCCCTTCACGCCCTCTCCGATGGCGTGCCGCGGAAGATCAACCGCCTCACCGACCATGCGCTGCTCGGCGCCGCCGCCGAGGGGCACGACGCGATCGACGCGGCGATGATCGAAGCGGCGCACGACGCTCTCAATTGGACGACGACGGCGGGTTGAGCAGTCGCGACGCTGTGACGAGATTAAGCGACTTCGCCGGTTGACGGATCTTTGCCAAGCGCTTCTTTGACGTGAACCATCGCGGTTCGCAGCACGCCGACCTGTTTCTCCAGCACGTCGCGGTCGATGCGAACTCGCTCGAGGATCGAGTCGCTTGACGACTTGATTGACTCTGCCGACTTGCGGACGGCGTCAAGCGTCTGGACTCGCTTTTCGATATCGAGAACAGCCCGATCAATCGGCTCAAAATCAATCTGCTGCCGCGCCGCGTCCTGGCTGCTGCGGAGGCAAAGCGCGCGGCTGATTTCCAGCCCGGCCCGCAGGTAGGCGTCGGTCTGCGGGTCCTCCGCGTCCCACACCACGAACACGTCCGAACCGAACCGGGCGAGCGGTTCCATCGTCGGCGCCGAGGTGCGGGAGAAGACAAACAGCCCCAACTGCGCATCACGATTCTTGCGTGCTTGCTCGATTTCTTCTTGAGCCATGCGGAGCGTGTAGCGCTGTTCCTCTTTCGCTTCGATGACAATGCGAGCGCCAGCCGCGGCGCAATCGGGACCGAGGTGAATCACCGCGTCGCCAACCTTGCAGTTCTTGATCAGGCCGGTCGCAGCGCCAGTGTTTTCGGCGATGTCGCCACGGCGTTGGGCGTGTTGTTCGAGAAAACTGAAGACGGCGTTTTCGAACGTTGCCCCGTGCCGCGTTGAGCGGGCTTCCTCCTCGCGGCGCGTCACCAGCTTGCCGAGGGCGATCTTCACTTCCTCTTGGAACTCGGCGTTAGTCTTCACATGGGCTTCGAGGATCGTCGTCAGCTCGTTCTTGAGCCGCCGCAGGCCGGAGGTTTCGTTGTCGAGCGAGAATTCGTTCGTAATCGTGCGTTGGGCGCGATCGACGTTCTTCACTAACCGACTCAGCGCGGAATTCTCTTCATCGAGCGAGAACTCCTTCACGACGCCGTCGATTTTATCCTTGATGTCCTTCGAGAGGTCGCCATGCTTGGACGTCAGTTCTTTCACCAATCGGCAGAGGGCCCCATCGGCGTTATCGAGCGAGAACTCGCGCAGCAGCCGCTCGCGCTGCTGCCCCAGTTGCGTCTCCACGTTGGTGCGTAGCACCGCAAGGAGGCCCTGTGATTGATCGGGGCTGAGCTGCTTCATCAGCGGGCTGTTGGCGCCCACATGCGACAGCAGCGTCTTGGCGAGCCGCGAGTCGTCGCCGTCGAGGCAACCCGAAAGCAGCCGCGCCAGGTCCCCATCGGAGGCCGTGAGACTTTGCACCCGCTGGCTGAAGCGGCCATCTTGCGGGTCGAAGTATTCCTTCAGCGAATGGTTGAGCCGCTCATGCGCACTGCGGGAGTGTTCGTCGAGTTGCTGTCGCAGCGCATCAAGCAGTCGCGACGTTTCGCGCTGGATGAACTCGCCGTCAAACGCCGTCGACGCGCGCCGCAGGGCGAGCACGCCGATCTTGAGGGCCTCGATGGCAAACTCGTCCCGCTCCGGCCCTTCGGGATGCTTTTCGAGCTCGGCGACAACGTCGCGGTCGTCGATGTAGAGCTCCAGCTGAATCGAGAACGGCAGTTCGCCGCTGAACGACGGTTGGCGGCGGGCTTCTTGCAGAATATCCGACATCGTCACTCCTCCGATGCATGTTGGCGGCGCCGCACTGGACGGCTGTTTACCAATATGGGAGAAGCGAGCCGAAGAGGCAAGGCATTTCACGTCGCAAGCAGTTCACGACCGTTACGATTGATCACTACTTCCAGTTGTTCGCCGCGGAAGAGTACGTCGAAATACTCGAGAAACCCTCGAAAACCGAGCAGAGATTCTTCCCAAGCTTGCTCGGCGACGCCGACGGTAGCGTTCCAGCGATAGCGCTCGCCGTCATGCTCCAGTTCGACCGCGACCTGGGCGTAGGAGAGAGGCACGTCGCCGCCGGCCGAGACGATGCGGTTGTGCGCGCCGGGAATCAGCGTGGCTCCGATCGCTTCCGCCATTTCGTAGCTTAAAACCGTTTCATCAGCGCCGGTGTCGAGCAAGCCGCGGAAGCGAACCGTGGCGCCATCGCCCGTGAACGAGACAGGAACGATCGGACGGTAGATGACGCTTGTTCCAGCGCCGGCGTGAGCGTCTTCAACTTCGTAACCGACATAGGAGAAGATCACCGTGCGATCCCCACGAGCCGCGCGTCGGCTGGAGGGACCTTTTCAAAACTGGCGTTAGGCTCGCCAAGTCGCTTGGCCTCACTTATGACAGCGACCAGCGAGGCGCCGTTGGCAATAATCGCGCCGCCGACGGCATTCCAGGCAATCCATTTTCCCGCCAACTCCTTCGGAACGATGCTCCGCGGCGTCGGGTTCGTTGAAGTGGACATGAGGGAGTCGGCTCCGCGGTTCATTGCCGTGACAATTAGGCGACCCACCAATTCTAGCAGACTCTAAGGGACGCGACAAAATTCAAGAGCGCTAGCCGTGCCGGCACCGCTTCGCTATTCCGCCAACTGCTCCAGAATTTCTTCCCAAGACAGCCGAACTTGCCCAATGCGGCGGGAGAGCCGGTCGGAGGAGGAGACGTGATTCAGCTTGGAGCGGGCCTCGGTCACTTCGTCCTCCAGCGCGGCCAGCCAGTCGGGGACGTCGAGTCCCGAACCGTGCGGTTCGCTGACCAATTCGGCGATCTCATGTTCCAGGGCGTCGAACGACGAATGTCGATGGCCATTTCCGTCGTCCATGGCCGGCTCGACCATCGCCCGCAGGCGGTCGATCACCAACGGCCGAATAAAGCGCTCGCCCAGCCGATCGGCGATCGTCGGAAGCTGCATGCCGTACTCGTTGGCGAGCGAATTGAGCCGAGCGATGTGCAGGTCGGCCGCTTCGCTGGTCCGCTCGGCGAAGGCTTGCCGCCACATTTCGGCGGCAGCTTCCTGACCTTGTCGCACGAGAATCTCGTGGGCCCAAACCACGGGCTTCAGGTTCCACGCAATGCGGTCGTAGGCGGCACGCTGGCGTAGGAAGTCGACGAACATGTAGAGCATCTCGCCATGGTCGCTCTGCGTCGTCGTCGTGTTGTAATCTCGATAGACGCGATAGTTTTCGACGACCGCTTCGATGGCGATTGACAGCAGTTCGACCGCATCATCGCGGGGCCATTGCTCGTCGATCTCGCGCAGCAGCCGAATGTTCTCGACCGCTTCATCGTCCATGCTCAGCGCGATCAGCCAATCGCCGACCCCTTGATGGAGGATGCCGCGCAAATTGCCGAGGCTCAAAAACTTTTGCGTGAAGAGATCCGATCCGTAGCGCTGGACGAACTTCACAAACCGCCGCCAGTCCTCCGGCGCGGCGAGCTTCTCCACAATGCTTAAGCGGAGCGTGCGGCTGTGCGTGAGCCAGTGGTCGAGTTGCCGCTCGGTAAGCTGTTGCAGCACGTCGACCAGCATGTGGTCGGGATCGCGGTCGTCGGGAGCGTCGGCCGGCATCTTCCAGTCGCGGGCCGATTCGACGATGGCACGGACGATCGCCTGATACCCGTTTTCGAACAAGCCGTCGAATTCGGTGACGGCGCCCGCCCCCACCGGATTGATGCTCTCCAGTTCCTGGGCCAGGTGCAGAAGTTGGCAGGTTTCCCGGATCAATCCCAGACGCGGGAGCCAGCCGAGCAGGTCGTTCAGCAACCGCTGAATCGAGCGGGTGACGACGACCTGCCGTGGAATGCCGCCGCGCGTGTGGGGGACATAGAGCAGTTGTCGCGGGCCAAGCGCGATGAGGAACTCGTCCCACACGGCGCGAACCTGCCCCGGATCGCCGGCGAGCACCGCCCGCAACAAGGCGACCGAGACGCCGTCGATGGGGTCGCCGAACTTCTCAGCGTCGCTGGAGTCTTCGCGCGTCGTCATCAGCAGCCGGGCGGCCGTGGCTGTATCAACGCACGTCGCCACGATTTTTTGGATGAGCGTATCCTTGACCGTGCGCAGGCGATCGAACTCGACCAGCGAATCATGGGAACCCGAGGGCTGGCGGAAACGGTAACGGTGCACTGCTTCCAGCAATTCGAGCAGCTGCCGATAGTTCGTTCCCGCCTGATGCAGCCACTGGTCGAGTACCTCGCGACGTTCCGGACGGTGGGCTTCGCCTCCCCAGGTGATCGCGGCATGCTTCCAGAGCCTGGCGACCGTATTCATGAAACTGAGCCGTTGCTCGAGGCGGTCAGCCTCATATTCCCATTCAGAGTAGAGGGGTTCGAAGCCGTCGTCGGCGATGTCTCCCTCGACGCCGTCGTCGGTCGTGTCGCGGAACGTGACGTCGTCGTACGCGGCGCCGAAGATTCCTCCTTCCTCGTCCTCCTCTTCCTCATCGTCCTCGTCGCCTTCGATCGCTTCGACGAACTCATCCTCCTCGTCGAAGTCGTACTCGTAGTCTGCGTCGTCGTCGAAGTCGTCGCCGTCGTCGTCGTCAATCGCATCGCCGAAAGGGTTGTCGTCGCTGAGCAATGCCGAACCGACCCTGCCGCCGCTGACTTGGAGCGTCGGGGCCTGCCAATACTCTTCGGCGTTGGCTTCGAGGTAGGCGAAGAAGCCAGCTACCTCAGGCCAATGATCGTCAACGCCTTCGTGTTGCTGCGCCTCGACGGTCGCGAGCCAGCGGAATGCCAGCGGATGGAAGGAGATATCGCCGTCTTCCAGCGGCGTGCGATCGCGTTGATTGACCCACTGCATCATCAGCGCCCGGGCCGCGACGACGTCGCCGTGGTCCAACAGCGCTTCGATTACGAGCTGGAACGCCTTCGACGAATCGAACTGGTCAACGAACAGCCGCCAAAAGGCGATGTCGCCCGCGGCCGCCCCGGCCTTGTGCCAGGCATTGAGGGCGCCGGAGACGAGATTCGCTGAGACTTCAATCTCCTTCGCCACCAGGCGCTTGACGCCTTCAATGCTAAAGCTGGCGAACCGGTCCCACCATTGCGCAAGCCGCGTCAGCACGGTGGAAAATCGCGTTTCCAGAGCCGTGTTGTCGACCGCCGCCGCTTCGCTCCACGCCCGCGCAGCGAGATCCAAAATTTGTTCCACGAGCTCGATCAGTTCGTCGACCCGCCAGTCGTGGACTGTGTTCTCCATGGCCGGGAACAGGCTGAAGTTGGCGGCGAATCCCACGATATTCCACGGATCGACCAACGCGCCGCATTCAATGGCACGGTGGAGCAGCGCCTCGACGTCTTCCAGGTCTTCGACGACCGGCTCCAGTTCGTCGCGATCGAGGGCGTCGTGACCCGAAGTGAGTCGACAATAAATGGCGGTCAACATCCGCGCCGACGCGACGCGCACGGAGTTGGCCTGTTTCAGCGCCGCCTCGGTGCGTCCCATCCGGGCATACAACAGCGCGAGATGGACGCGTTGCAGCTGAATGGCGCGCCGTCGGGCAAGCTCGTGATTGAGGTGCTGCCGCGCGCCGCCAAACGGTTGCCGGGTGCGCACTGCTTCTTCGCGCAGATGGTCGCCGTGGGACCCGCCGGCCGATGCCAAGAGTTGCTTGTAAAAATCGTCGCGGTAGGCCGCGATCACCGGCAGCAACGTCGAAAGCGTCACCGAGGAATCATGCCGGCCAGGCGAATCGCCGCTGGTGCCGGAGGCCATCAAGATCGTGCCGGCCAGGACCGCGGCCGCCTCGTCGACGCGATCGGCAGGGTCGATCCCCGGCGGGCAGTGTTGCGGATCGCAGCGCGTCAGCAGCGCGTCGAGCGTCACCTGCTGCAGCACGAAGCGCGAGTAGTAGCCGGCGTTGGAAATATGATGGGTGTCCCACTGCCCGAAGTGATAGTTCGGGCGACGATTGACGGGGTGGTCGAAATCGTAAGCGCGCGGGTCGAGTGCGATTTCCTCCAACCGATCGAGATCGAACCAGGCGCGCGAGAGGATTTCGGGATCGGCCTCGCGTAAGATCTCAAGCGCCCGCGAAATGATCGGTTCGTAGCGACCAGCCCCGACGCCTGCGCCGCGAACGAACAGCGGAATGGGCCGGACAAATTCATGAGGGTAAGGCTCGCTCTGCGCGCCCGACTCCAACGTGGCGGTCGGTCGATAGCCGACATAGTCGTTCAAATGGGCAATCGCGCCCTCGATGATGCGCGACGACTCGTTCCAGGGCGCTCCCTGTGCGAGAATCGCTTCGCAAGCCCGGCCGATGAAGAACGGCCGCCACAGTTCCCACGGGTGCTGGTGATGGAGTAGATCGCGATGGAACTCGCAGTACGCCTTCGGCAGCTTGTTGGTCGCCAGGGCGATCACGGCCCGCGCTTGTTTTGAATCGGCGAACGCAGATTTCTCTTGTTGCAGGCGATCGACCGCGCCGGTCAACCAGCGCGCCAGCGTCGGCAGCACCTCCTCGGGCGGGACTTTAGCCTCAATGACGCGATAGAGCCCGTTCAGATTCGCGAGAAACTTCGGATCGCTCGTGCCGGCCGAAAAATTGAGATACCCGACCGCCTCGTCGAGCAGCGCCACGGCGGCGGCATCAGGACTTGGCGGCGGAGAAGTCACGGCAAGGTTCAAGCAGGGGTGCAGGAAGCGACCGCCGGCAGGCGCTCGCGTCACGGGAGGATAGCCGGGTTCCGGGCCGGCCCTCATTCAGTTGGCTGAAAAGGGGCGCGGATTGGGGGGAGAAAGCCAAACCGCCTGATTTCGGCCAGTTCCTTCGAGCCGGCCTCTATCGTAAGGGACGCCCCGCACGATGGTCTAGGCGTCAAACAAGGCGGCGCCAATTGCGAGCCCATGCTGCTAGAACTCTTTGTCCCGCCGATTTTGACTGACTACACTGGGGAAGGACGATCCGAGCCGACTCTTATACGACGCCAGCCGCGATGCTCACGCTATGGAAGAAATTGTTAGGATGAATCCCACGCTTTGGACCTGCTCGCTCTTCTCCCGCACCGTTGCGTTCAGGACGGCGGTTTTCGCTCTCCTGGCCCTCACGGGGCTAGGGAGTAGGTCGTCGCAGGCCGAAGGTCCGTTGGTCACGCGCGAAATGGCGGCGAGCAAGGGACTTGAGCGAGCCTGGTTCGCGCAAATTCCGGTCGACGCTGGCCGCAATCGCGTCACGACGTGGTACCTCTACTTCGATCGTCTCTATGGCGTGACCGACTCGGGAGTCATCACGGCCCTGAACGCCGAGACGGGCGAGCAGCTGTGGGCGAAGCAGGTGGGGCGACCCGGGCATCCGGCGTTCGGCCCCGGCGCGAACGCCGACTACATCAGCGTCGTCAGCGGCGGCAAGTTGTACGTACTTGATCGCCACAGCGGTCGCATGAAGTGGATTCGCGAACTCGGCAGCGCCCCATCCTCCGGACCCGCGCTGAGCAGCAACTATGCGTACGTCGCCTTACTGACTGGACGGATTGAAGGCTACAAACTCGATGATCCCAAGACGCAGCCGTGGTATTACCAATCGAAAGGTCGCACCTACTTGCGTCCTACCGTCACGGGCAAGGTCGTCAGCTGGCCGACCGCCAGCGGATACCTGTACGTCGCCGACGCCGAACAACCGCATGTATTGTTTCGCCTGAAAACCAGCGGCGACATCGTCACCTCCCCCGCACAGCAGTCGCCCAATCTCTTTGTCGCGTCGCTCGACGGTTACCTCTACTCGATCAACGAGTTGACCGGCCACGAAGACTGGCGTTACTCCACCGGGTACGCCATCACGAGTTCTCCCGCCGTGGTCGGCGATATGGCGTTCGTCGCATCATTCGAGCCGGCAATTCACGCAATCGACTCGAAGACAGGCGCTGAAAAGTGGATCACCCCGGGCGTCAGCCACTTCGCCGCGCGCGGCAAAGATCGCGTTTATGCCGCCGACGAGTATGGGCACGTCTTGATCCTCGACTCCGCTACCGGTCGGCCCCTCGGACAATTGCCCGTTGCCGAAGGACTGACGACGCTGGTGAACGATCAGACGGATCGCATCTTCCTGGTGAACGATCGCGGTTTGGTGCAGTGTCTGCATGAGGTCGGCGTTAACGAGCCAATCCTCTACCGCCAACCGGTGGCCCCTCCCAAGGCCGCGGATGCGCCGTCCGCAGGCGAGACCCCGCCAGCGGCTCCGCCTGAACCGCCGGCCGATGAAGCGGCCGAACCGGCGGGCGACGAGCCAGCGCCCGCAGATGACGGGGACGCCTTTGGCGACGAGCAACCGCCGGCCGCCGATGCTCCGGCTGCGGATGCCCCGGCCGACGACAATCCGTTTGGCGAACCGTAAGACCCGGCGCCGGTCACCACTTCTCTTGCCCGGTGAGCGACAGGACGCTGGTCCAGAGCTCGCTCTCGGGATCGAGCCGCTTTTTAAGTCCGGTCGACGTCCCCAGCGGCACATGGACGAGGTGGTTGTGCCACAACCCGACGAGCATGTCGGTGCGGCCAGACATCGCGGCGTGCACCGCGGCCCGCGCGAATCGCTCGCAAATGAGCGAGTCGACCGCCTCGGCCGGCAGACTGCGAATGAGATAACTGGGATCAAAATACTTGACGCCGGTCGGTATCCCTTCGGCCTTGAGGTATCGCTCGATCTCGGCCTTCAAGAAGTAACCAATGTCGGCGAGCCGTCGATTGCCTGAGGCGTCGGCGCCTTGAATTTCGTCCAGCAAATGCTGGCCCGCCCCCTCGGCGACCACCACGACGGCATGCTCGCGCGCCAGGAGGCGTCGCTTCAGCTTCGCCAGAAATCCATCGGGGCCGTGCAACTCCAGCGGGATCTCCGGCACCAGACAGAAGTTCGCCTCGCCGCTCGCCAAGACTGCCGTGGCGGTAATGAAGCCCGCTTCGCGCCCCATCAGCTTGACGAGGCCGACGCCGTTGTACACCGACTTCGCTTCGACGTGGGCCCGATCGATGGCGATCTCCGCTTGGCCGACCGCCGTGGCGAATCCAAACGTCGTAAAACAGAACTCAATGTCGTTGTCGATCGTCTTGGGGATGCCGATCACCGCGATCTTAAGTCCCCGTCGCTCGACTTCCTGGGCCATCGCGTGCGCACCGGCTTGCGTACCGTCGCCGCCGATGCAGAACAGCATGTTGATGCCGCGGGCCGTGAGAAAGTCGACCGTATCGGCCGGCAATTGCGGACCGCGCGACGTGCCGAGAATCGTGCCGCCGCGATGGTGGATATTCTCAACCACCTCCGGCGTGAGCGCGATGGGCGGACGGCCCACGTTGCCATTGAGCCCCTCGTAGCCATAGCGGATTCCCCATACTTCGGGGACGCCATAGTTGTGAATCAACTCCAGCACGATGGTCCGCACGACGTTGTTGATCCCCGGCGAAAGTCCGCCGCAAGTGACGATGGCCGCCTTCACTTCCATCGGATCGAAGTAGATCCGTTCTCTGGCCCCCGCGTGTTCCATCGAAAGCGGACAAATCGGCTCGCCTGCCCGAAAGCGGGGTTCAAAGAGAATCCGCATATCATCCGGCGTATAGTCGCAGCGCCCATCGCCGGGCGTGGTCGACAACTGCAGTGGGGAAGTCCGTTCGCAGGGACCTAGTCGCGCGACTTCGAACTGCGATTGCGTGAACTGATGCTGCGGTTTCATGCGGTTATTCTAATCGTTCGGCCGAGCGCCGTTCACCTAGATCCAGCCATGTTCGCGGTACCACGCGACCGTGGCCGCGAAGTCGTCTTCAAGCGTCGAGGCAGGCCGGTAGCCCAGCATCGAGCGAATCTTGGCGTCCGAGCAGACCCAGCCACGCGCGGTGGCCTCGCGAACCTTGTCGAAGTTAATGAGCGTCGCCCGGCCCCGCGCCCGGCCCACGGTCTCGCCGATGGCGCCAGCGATCCAGAAGATGGGCGTAGGCAGCGGCAGCGTGGCGACCGTCCATCCGGCCGCGCGGGCGGCGAGCTGACCCATCTCGCCGTATGTCACATGGCGATCGGCCGCAACGTAATACTTGCCTTGTCCTTGACTGCTCGGCGTGGCCGTCCCATTCGACCCGCTCGCCGGCGGCGCCAAGCGCTCGCCGCTAACCGCGATTCTGACCATCGCATCGCAAAGGTCGGTCACATGGACGAGCGACACCGGGAATCGCCGCAGGCCGGGAGACAGATGCAGCGGCAGAAATCTTAAGCTCCGATACAGCGCCAGACTAGCGCGATCGGCGCGGCCGAACACCATCGGCGGCCGCACCACCGAGGCCGGCAGGTCAACGGCAAGCTCTGCTAAGGCTTGCTCTGCGGCCAGCTTGCTCTTGCCATACGTCGAGACTGGCCGCTCCGCGAGTTCTTCGGTCCGCGGCAATTGCATCGTGCCGGTCCCGCCAGCGGCCAGCGAGCTAACCATCAGAAACGTCGGCGGCGTCAATTGCGTCAGGCAGGCCTCGGCCAGACGGCGGGTGCCGCCGACGTTGTCATCAAAAAACTGGCTCCCTTGGAAGGCGACCGTGCGACCCGCCGCGTGAAATACATAGTCGACGCCGGTGACCGCACGTTGCAAACTTTCGGCGTCTGCGAGGCTTCCCTCGGTGCGCTCCACGGGCAGCGATTCCAGCTGGTCCAGCCGCGATGTATTGCGGACCAGGCACCGGACTTCCCAGCCTTCCTCGCAGAGTCGGCGCGCGAGGTTCGACCCCACGAAGCCGCTCGCACCTGTAATCAGACAGCGCGTCATCAGGACACAGTTCCCAAGCATCGACTAGAGACGCTGCAGTATATCGCGCAGGGATTCAGCGTTCAGGGCACGGAGTTTAGGAAGCCGCCGCACCCAAGAAGCAACGCATGAAGTCAACGACCGAACCCTGAACCCCGAACCCTGAACACTGACCGCTTATGCTTCGCCGGCCAAACTTGACCGCCACCGCTCGCGGCGTCTACAGTGACGGGCCCTGCTCCGGCGTTTCCCTATCGAATTCGGCTCCTCTCCCATGGCCCAATTGGAAGTCATTCCTGTCGCCTCACGGCGGGAGCGGAAGCAGTTCTTCGATCTGCCCTGGGACCTCTATCGAGGCGACCCCAACTGGGTCCCGCCCATCCGTCTGGTGCAGAAGGAATTGCTGAACTTCCGGCGTCATCCCTTTTATGACGACGCGGAGATTCGTCACTTCCTCGCCCGCATCGACGGCAAGCCGGTCGGCCGGCTCGCCGCGATTATCAACCACGCCCACAACCGGCAATACGACGAGAAGCGGGGCTTCTTCGGCTTCTTCGAGTCGATCGACGACCAGGAGGTGGCGAACAAGCTGTTTGACGCGGCGCTCGACTGGTTCGCCAGCCAGGGGATTGAAGCCGTTCGCGGTCCGGCGAATCCTTCGCTGAACTACGAAGTCGGCCTGCTGATCGACGGTTTCGACGATCCGCCCTGGTTCATGATGACCTACAACAAGCCGTACTACGCCCGGCTGATCGAGGGCTTCGGCTTCCGCAAGGCGCAAGATATGTTCGCCTTCTGGGGCCATATCGACATGTTGAAGCAGGTGTCGCAGAAAGTCAGCGACCTTAGCCAGATCGTCGTCGACCGCTTTCAATTGAAGTGCCGGCCGATGAACGTCAAACGCTTCAACGAAGAGATCGCCACCTTTCTCGAAATCTACAATCGCTCGCTCGTCTCCACCTGGGGCTTCGTCCCCATGTCTCCCGGCGAAGTGAAGAAGCAAGCGGCCGGCATGAAGCAGATGATCGTCCCCGAGCTGACGACGGTCGCCGAGGTCGAGGGCAAGCCGATCGGCACGATGTTCGGCCTGCTCGATTTCAACCCGCGGATCAAGGAGATCGACGGCAAGCTGTTTCCGTTTGGCTTCTTGAAGCTGCTGCGAAACAAGAAAGGTCTCAAACGCGTCCGACTGATCAGCACCAACGTGCTGCCGGAGTTCCAAAGCTGGGGCGTCGGCATCGCCCTCGTGTCGCGGCTGGTCCCCGACGCGCTCGCCTGGGGCATCCAAGAGGCCGAGTTCTCCTGGGTATTGGAGAGCAACGACCTCTCGTTCAAGACGCTCAAAAAAGGCGGCGCCAAGATCAGCAAGCAATACCGCATCTACGACTTCGGCCCGCTCGACACGACGGCGAATGCGAAGTTTATGAAGCAAGAAGAGTAACGCTGACGGGGTCGGGAACCCTTTGCCACTAGCGAGTCACCATTGACTAACGAGCCCCCAGTGGCAAAAGGTTCCCGACCCCATTGGCACTACCACCGCCCGCCGTATTTCGCGATGCACCACAGCGCACTCGCGGCGTCGGCCATGCCGATCTTTTTTCCCTCGTCGAATCCGCGCGGGTCGTATCCGATCGGCACTTCCACGATCCGGTAGCCAAGTCGCGAAATCTTGGCGGTGATCTCCGGCTCGAACCCGAAGCGGTTCTGCTCCAGCTCGATCGCGTCGAGCACCTCGCGCCGAAAAACCTTATAGCAGGTTTCCATATCCGTCAGCCGCTGGCCGGTGGCCAGGTTCGACGCCTGCGTCAGCACCCAGTTGCCGAAGCGGTGAGTGCGAGATTTGTCTTGCGCGGCATTCGTCAGGAATCGCGATCCATAAACGACATCGGCTTCACCGCTCTCGATTGGCGCCAATAGCCGCGGCAGATCGTTCGGGTTGTATTCCAGGTCGGCGTCCTGCACCAGAACCACGTCGCCGCTCGCCTGCTGGAAGCCGGTCCGCAGCGCCGCGCCTTTACCGCGGTTGTAGCCGTGGAACATGATCCGCACGTCGTCTCCCCGCGCGAGCTCGACGAGAATCTGGCGAGTTCCATCCATGCTGAAATCGTCCACCAGGATGATCTCCTGATGGATGCCAACCGCCTGGACGCGGCGGACGATCTCCACCACGGTGTCTCGCTCGTTGAATACCGGAATCACCACGGAAACCGCCAGCGACGTGCGCCTCGTCGTTTCGATCGCCGGAGCCCGCTCGATCTCCTGCGCAACCTGGAGACTCTGCTCGGCAATCGCGAGATTCGATTCAATTCGCTCCAAGCAAGCGCGGTCGGAGGTTGCGGGTGCTTCCAGCTCCAAGTGATCGGCGGTCGACTTCGTATCAGTCATGGCGAGTGCGGGGCGGGAGGGGGCGTTGCCGTGATTGCACGCATGACACTGGCGGCGCGAAGCTCTGCAAACAGGGCAAGCTGGATGGCGCCAGCAGCAGCATTGGCAAGAATACCCCGCAAATTCCCGCCAGGCGGGCGAGTCGTGGGCAACCGGCGCGCGCGGATCGGCGCGTGGCGTTGTCTTGATCGCGCCAGCCCGCGGAATCGTCACAGTTGTGCCGCGCTGCGGTTCTCGGCGCGGGCGCCTGCAGCTAAGTGCGGCAAGCCCCGACTGCCATTTCTGGGCTAAGTTTCGCGCTTGGCACTGCGGTGACCATTTGGTAATTTTTCGACTCGCTCATGGGAGCGAAGTCGTGAGCCATGCTCGCCGCGACGAACAGCAATGTTCAATCTCGCGAAGTGCTAGCTCGCCGCCGTACTGCCGATCAGCGCCAATCGCAGGATGCAATTGGCCTGCCTTAATCAATCTCGACCTTGTCGCCGCGCGGGCGATGAGTTCGCCCGAACGCCCGCGGAGCGCCCGATGAACGCCCGGCCGACATGGAAGGAGGCCTCGATGAGCGCCGATCCTCAGCAACAAGTCCGTGTTCACATTCGGTGGATGATCCGCCGCGACATGGCCGAGGTGCTCGACATTGAGCGTCACAGCTTCGAGTTCCCCTGGTTTGAAGAAGACTTCATCCGTTGCCTACGACAACGCAATTGCATCGGCATGGTGGCCGAATGCGGCGAGCGCGTCGTCGGCTTCATGATCTACGAGCTCCACAAGACGCGGCTCCATATCCTGAACTTCGCCGTCGCCCCCGAATTCCGCCGTCGCGGCGTCGGCCGGCAGATGATCGAGAAATTGCTCGGCAAGCTCTCCAGCCAGCGCCGGGTCCGCATCACGCTGGAAGTACGCGAGACGAACCTGCCGGCGCAGTTGTTCTTCAAGACCGCTGGCTTTCGCGCCGTGACCGTCCTGCGTGCGTACTACGAAGACTCGCCCGAGGATGCGTACCTGATGCAGTTCCGCCACGTCGAGGAAGACGCCGCGGCCCAACTGCCGGTCAACCGCATCGACCGCATGGCGGGTTGAGCGCGGATACGCCCCGGCGAAGTCGCATCATCCCGATCGCAGTGAGCGCCGCCAAGCACGTCCCCAGCGTCCCCGGCTCGGGCAGTGCCGCAAGATCGCTCCCAATTGCCGGCGGTTGAGTGCCGCGATTGCGCTGCCAAATCAGGAAGTCCGCTCCGTCAACCAGTCCATCGGCATTGGCGTCGCCGTTGCTCGCCGTGGCGCCCGCAGCGACTCCAAAGCCACTCTTCCAAAGGGCGAGATCGGCGTCATCAACGTCGCCGTCGAGTTGAAAGTCGCCCGGGATGCCGCTCAGCGCCACGTAGAACGAAGAGGTGGCGTTGAGCGTGCCTGTCGCCGCGACCTTGCCGTTGCCTCCTTCCAAATCACTCGATTGTTCGATGTTGATCGGCAACGTTAATAGCGCATTGATCCGGGTGTAAAGCCCGTTGGTTCCAGAGGTCGTCAGCGTCAAGCTTCCGAGCGTCCCCTCGGGCGCCGACCCCGCGACCGGCTCTACGGACAGATCGGTCGTCTCGTTCGTGCTGCCGGTCACGACGATCGTTCCTTGATTTAACGACACCAACAAGTTCGCGGCGTCGAAATTGTAAATCGCGCCGGTGGGGGTTGCTCTGGTGATCGTTCCGGGCGCCTCGAGCGTGGAGACGCTTGCCGCCGGGCCGCTCGCCAAAATATTGACTCCCAAGAAGGGCGGAAAGCCAAGCCGCAGCGAGTAGTTGCCGCCAGGGGTGATCGTACCGCCGGTGATCGTGAAGGCGCCGGCGCCCGGCAAGCTGCCACTTGCGCCCAGATCGAGCGTTGCGTTCATCGAACCGGCGAGACTGTTGGCGTCGGTATCGCTGAAGCCATAGGCACTCGCCTTCACGCTGAGCGACGAATTGGCGGGATTCACAATAAAGACGCTCGAGATCGGGTAAGCCCCGGCTCGGGAGATCGCCAGCGACCATGTCACCAGCGCGATCACGCTGGCCGTCCTGAAATAACGGCGTTCGGCCGACAATTTGTCGCCCGTCTCCGAATTCAACGTTGTCCTCATCGTTCCGCCCTCGTTGTTTACGCCTCAACCGGCACAATGCGCCCCGCAGAGATCGACCGCGTAGGTCCGCAAATGGCGGGCCACGCGATCGCCAAGATTTGCCAGCATCCGCCCATACTCCTGCTGGCAGCAGGCGGCACGGCGACGCTCTGCTCCGACAGGAATAGACCGATTGTGCGGCGGAAAGCACGATAATCCGGCCTGATCTTACAAGTTCGAACGGCGTGGCGCTCTGTTCTTTTGCCCCGGGCGAGGTTACCATAGCCCCATTGGGGTCGTATCGAGTCAAACCCCCCGTGTTGTGTGTTAGATTCTTCCTCTCAGCTCGCCTCCCTGGCGACTGCCGCGGACGCTTCTCTTCAATCGCGGACGACTTGTGTGCTCCTGTACTGTGGGATTGTCGCGCGTAACCGCCGGGGTTTGGCGGCGACGAGGGCGCGGCCCGTTTGTTTGTTTTTGGTTTCGTTTAGGGAGTTTCTGCGACTATGGCAGAAGGCACGATCAAGAAGTTGATTGCGGACAAGGGCTTTGGCTTTATCCAAGGCGAGAAGGGCGAGCTCTTCTTTCACCACTCCGCAGTTGAAGGCGGCCAGTTCGACACCCTCCAAGAGGGCCAGTCGGTCAGCTACACCGAAGGCCGCGGCCCCAAGGGTCCCCGCGCCGACGCGGTCACCCCGCACTGAGAGTGAATTAACTTAAATTTGACGAACGCCCCGGTCGACCTCGGTCGCCCGGGGCGTTTTTTTTGACACGCTATAATCACCGACGCGAATGAAGAGACTGCAACCGCCGATGAACGCAGATAAACGCAAATGAATTCAATTGCATTTTATCTGCGTCCATCAGCGTTCATTGGCGGTTCCTTTTCTCCTCCCCTTTGTGCCTTCTTCGTGCCTTCGCGTCTTGGTGGTTAGTCTTCAAGAAGCTCCGCTAATCGTTCGCGGTTTAAGTAAAGATGCCAAATCATTTAGCCAACGAATCGTCGCCGTACTTGCTCCAGCACAAAGACAACCCCGTCGACTGGTATCCCTGGGGACCCGAGGCGCTCGCGCGCGCCCGCGACGAGCAGCGGCCGATCTTCTTATCCATCGGCTACTCCGCGTGTCACTGGTGTCACGTGATGGAGCATGAGAGTTTCGAGAACAAGCAGATCGCGATGATGATCAACGATCGGTTCGTCGCGATTAAGGTCGATCGCGAAGAACGGCCCGATCTCGATCAAATCTATATGAACGCCACGCAGATGATGACCGGCCGCGGCGGCTGGCCGATGTCGGTCTTCCTGACGCCCGACCTGAAACCCTTTTACTGCGGCACCTATTTCCCGCCCTCGGCGCGCGGCGAGATGCCGGGCTTCGATGACGTGCTGCGCGCCGTCTACGATGCGTGGCTCATGCGCCGCGAGCAGGTCGAGCAGATGGCCGGCCAACTGACCGATGAACTCAGCCGCGCCGGGCAGGCGACGGCGCCCGGCAAACTTTCGCGCGAGTTCATCGAAACCGCCGTCGGCCAGCTGGCCCGCTCGTTCGACGCCCGCTGGGGAGGCTTTGGCAGCGCGCCGAAGTTCCCCCATCCGATGGACCTGCAACTGCTCCTCCGTTACTGGCACCGCACGGGCCACGCCCAGTCGCTCGAAATGGTCCGCACGACGCTCGATCGTATGGCCGCCGGCGGCATCTACGATCAACTCGGCGGCGGTTTTGCGCGTTACTCGGTCGACGCCCGTTGGCTTGTGCCTCACTTCGAGAAAATGCTTTACGACAACGCGCTGCTCGCCGGCGTCTATGTCGAGGCGTATCAAGCTACCGGCAACGCCGACTACGCTCGCGTCGCGCACGAAACGATTGGCTACGTCCTCCGCGACATGACCGGCCCCGAGGGCGGTTTCTTTAGCGCCGAAGACGCCGACAGCGAAGGGCATGAAGGGAAGTTTTACGTTTGGACGGCCGACGAGATCGACGAGGTGCTCGGCGACGCCGCCGGCTCAACGTTCGGCCGCATCTACGATGTCACCGACGCCGGCAATTTTGAGGAAGCGAATATCCTCAACCTGCCGAAAACGATTGCTCAGGCGGCGGCCATCATGGGGCGTGACGAAGCGGAGCTCGCCGCGGAACTGGCGGCGTCGCGGGCCAAGCTCTTCGCCGCGCGCGAAGGGCGCGTCCATCCCGGCAAGGACGATAAAGTGATCGTCGCCTGGAACGGCCTCATGATCGACGCCCTCGCCCGCGCGGCGGCGGCGCTCGACGAACCTCGCTACGCCGCCGCCGCTGCCAAGGCAGCCGACTTCATTCTGACCAAACTTGTTCGTTCGGATGGCCGGCTCCTCCACACCTACCGCAACGGCGTCGCGAAGCTCGACGCCTATCTCGACGATTACGCTTGCCTTGCCAACGGCCTGATGTCGCTCTACGAAGCGACGTTCGACGTCGCGCGACTGGAGCAAGCGGCCCGGCTGCTCGACGCGGTGATCGATCACTTCGCCGACGCGCAGGCCGGCGGCTTCTTCTACACGGCCGACGACCACGAACAATTGATCGCCCGCAACAAAGACGCGACCGACGCCAGCGTCCCCAGCGCCAGCGGCATGGCGGCGTTCGCGCTAGCCCGCCTCGGCAAGTTCACCGGCGAGCAGAAGTACATCGCCGCCGCCGACGGCACCCTCACTGCCGCCGCCGGCCTGATGCAACAGGCCCCCGCCGCGATGGGGCAGATGCTGCTGGCGCTCGACTTCCAACTGGGGCCGACGTTCGAGCTGGTCCTCGCGGGAGACACGGAATTCGAACTCGTCGCGAAGCCGCTGAAAGAACTCCGCCGCCAGTTCATCCCCAACAAGGTCCTCGTCGGCGCGAACGCCAAATCCGCCTACCAATCACCTCTGCTAAAGGACGTCACCGCCGGCAAAACCTCCGCCGCCGGCGAACCAACGCTTTACGTCTGCGAGGGATTTACCTGTCAGGAGCCAGCCAAGGGAGCGGCCGCGGTTGCGGAGGAGATCAATCGCTTGACGGCGCGATAAGGGCCAGCTTAAAAGTAACTCCCCCATCTCAATCCGTTGTGAGCAGAGAGGATTTTAGTTGGCTGAAAGCCATCTCTCACCGTAGCCTGGGGCAAGCGCAGCGCCGCCCCAGGTCCGCGAGGCCAGTTCTTTCGATTGGCTGAAAGCCAATTTCACTCTCGCCTTCTCCACCCAAGTAGGTGAGGTTGGCCTTCAGCCAACGGGCGTCGAGCGGCTATCACACCTGGGGCGGCGCTGCGCTTGCCCCAGGCTACGGTGAGCAAGGCCTTCGGCCATGAAGTGATTCCTGAGCCGGTACAACGGTTGAAGTTCAATTGCCTGGTTCGGATTTTGCTGTCGCCGGCTTGCTCGGGCCAACGCCAAAATCCTTGGGCGTCGTGAATTCGCCGCCATCATCGAAGCCGTTCATCCCGACGGAGTAGACAAGCCACCCCGCTGCGGTTGGTTTGACGATCAGCGGTTGGCCGCTGAATGGGTCGATCGTGTCGGCCGCCGGTAGATTGAGGTCCGATGTTCCAACGGGCTCTCGCCCATGCTCGATAGCGTACTGCTGTAGCGCGCTGAGGACTCTCAGCGACCGCAACGTCGCGCTCGTGCGATGGACCAGATCAAAATGGGCCTTGAACGACGGCGCCAGCAAGCTCGCCATGGCGCCCGTGCGTCCGGTCGATTGAAAGACGTTCTGACTGCCAGGTTTGAATACTTCATGCCACGGGTGGTCGGCGAGTTCCAGCATCGGATCGATCAAGTCGATCGATTCGACAAAACTCGTCTTCATCGGCAGTCCGATCGTGTTCGCGGCGATGACGTTCATGTCGTCGAGGTGCTGCATGGTCGCGCTGATTACATAGGCGCGTTCGGTTACGATAGCCTGACGCAGCGAATCCTCCGCGCGGAAACGGGCCAGCTCTCGATCGAGCTCGGCGCGAAGCCCCGATGAAACCACCAGGTCGCTATCCGCGACCAGTGCGTCGCGGATGGCCGACGCCGCACTCGCGCGAACGGCCATCGCAACCATTGAATTGTTCAGGGCAGGCTCTGCGTCGTAAAGCGCGGCGAGTCGTAGGAGGTCGATGCCTTTCTGCACTGCCTCATCCGGTCGGCCGTCAGCTGCCGCCAACTCCATCTGCCACCGAACGAACCTCGCGACGGTGCGAAGATTTGAAGATTGGTCGAGCATCGCCTGCAAAAGCTGCGGCTGCGGCAAGCTGAAGTCGAGCCGCGACGCGTAACTGTCGCACGCCGCCGCCCGCTCGATCGCGTCGTCGAGTTCCGGATACCGCTCCACGATGGCCCGGATCGCAGCGAGTTGCTCGGCCGAAGCTCCTTTGCCCCGCCGCTGCTGGCTTTCGTAGGCCCTTCCCTCCGGCGTGTTGTAAAAGCGGCCGTGCTCTTTCGCAAAAGCATCGAACCGTAACGCCGCTGTAGCCAGTTGCGCCGCGGCGTCTTCGTCGGCGGGGATCGCTTTCGGGGCCAGGTCGGCAATCGTCGCCGGATAGCCCGCAGCGCGGATCCCTTCGATCCGGCTGCTCAGCGACGAACGCGAATAGATCGCCCAACAACCGAGGGTGCCCAGCAAGACGCCTAGTAGGCTTCCCGCAACGAGGAGCCAGCGGTAGAGCGGTCGCTGTGGCAAGATTCCCATCACGCTACCCCGAAGTTTTTCTGTATTAACGGCGGACGCCATTCGCCGGCGCCGAGCGCTTCTTGTCTTGTCTCAGCGGGCTACCCCTGCCCCCTGCCCCTCGCCTGCCAGTCTAAGTAAAATCTGACCGCAACGCCCGTGAGCGGCTAGTTCCTCTAAACCGCCTCGCCGAACACGCATTCCTCCGGCCTACAGTCTCCAGCCTAGAGCCTCACCCCATGTCCGACCCCTACTTCCAAAACCTCTTCGCCGATCGCATCGGCGGCGCCCAGTTCGGCAAGTCGACCGCCATCTATAAGTTCGAGAAGATCAAGCGGGCCAAGCGTCAGGCGCTCGCCGATCATCCCGAGCGACAGCTGCTCGACTTCGGCATCGGCGAAAATGACGGCATGGCCGACGAGCAAATCCGCCAGCGGATGGCCGAGGAGATCAACGTCCCGGCCAACCGCGGCTATGCCGACAACGGCACGCCGGTCTTCAAGGAAGCGGTCGCGCGGTTCATGCATCGCGAGTACGGCGTCGAACTCGATCCGACGACGCAGGTGAATCACTGCATCGGCTCGAAGTCGGGCCTAGCGATCTTCCCCGCTTGCTTCATCAACCCCGGCGACATCACGCTGATGACCGTCCCCGGTTACCCCGTGGCCGGGACGCACACGTCGTACTACGGCGGCACCGTCTACAAACTGCCGCTGCTCGAAGAGAACGATTTCCTCCCCGACTTGGAAAGCATTCCCGCCGACGTTCGGATGAAGGCAAAGCTGCTGATCCTTTGCTTCCCGAATAGTCCCACCGGCAAAACGGCGCCGCCGGAGTATTACGAGCGGGCGATCGCCTTTGCCAAGAAGCACAGCATCGTCATCCTCCAGGACGCCGCCCACGCGCAGCTGTCGTACGACCGGGCGCCTAACAGCTTCCTGTCGATCCCAGGCGCCATGGACGTCGGCGTCGAGATGCACTCGATGTCCAAGGGCTTCGACATGATCGGCTGGCGCCTCGGTTGGCTCTGCGGCAATCCTTTGCTGGTAAAGGCCTTCGCCGAGACGAAGGACAACTTCGACAGCGGACAGTTTCTCGCCGTCCAGCGCGCGGCGATCGCGGGTCTCGACGATCCCGAAATCCCGAAGCGCATCCGCGCAAAGTACCAGCGTCGCCTGGAAAAGCTCGTCGCCACGCTCCAGCGCTGCGGCTTCAAGTGCGAAATGCCGGGCGGCACCTACTTCCTCTACACGCCGTCGCCCAAGGGCTTGGCCGCCGGGCCCCAGTTCGAAAACGCCGAAGCCTGCAGCCAGTATCTCATTACGCAGCAGTCGATCTGCACCGTGCCGTGGGACGACGCCGGTTCGTTCCTCCGCTTCAGCGTGACGTACGAAGCAGTCGACGAAGCGGCCGAAGACGCGCTGATGGCCGAGACCGAATCGCGGCTCAAAGGCATCAAGCCGGTGTTTTGATTTATCGTTGGAGGCTATTGCGAAGATGATGAACGAATTTTGGCGATATTGTCCTCATCATCTTTAGCAAGTCGATCTTGGCCGAGTGAGCGGTAGGTTCGAGCCCGGGCTTCGTAGGGCTCGGCAAACTGCGGCCCGTAAATAATAGCTGCCGTGTAATACTCAATGGCCAGCGATGGGTCGCCAGCGTTGAATGATCGATCTCCCAGTTGGGTGTAGACGTCCGGCAAGATGGCAAAGAGTTGAGTGAGTTGCGCAGCCATCGGCGAGCCTCGCATCACGAGCGCCTGCAGATCTGAGACGGCATCTTCGTGATGACCCAGGGATTGCAACCCGATAGCTCGATTGAACCAAGCTTCGTCAAAAGACGGATCGAGTTCAATAGCGAGACAGAAACAGCCGACTGCCGCCTTCTTTTCTTCCGGATCGTCAGAACGTAAGTGCTGGACTCCGGCGTTGTAGTATCGTGCCGCTTCCACCGATTGCGTAGGCGAGTTTTTCGGCGTTTGCAATTTCCAACTCCGTATTTACAAAAGAGGGGCAGGACTAATAGAACGGACGCTACTCAATTCGTCGCAACACCGCCATCATTCCACGATGGTCGGACGCCACTCCCTCGTCCAGCACACGGTACTCGACCACCTCCCATTCTGCCGCCGGGCGGAACAAGATGTAATCGATTTGCTTCTCAGGCTTCGCCGCCGGAAACGTCGCCACAGGCTCGGAATTACTCCGACCCCAGCTTTTCGCAAACGTCTCCATCACCTCGCTCTCGGGCGTAGCGTTCAAGTCACCGACCAGAATCACCGGTTGACCGTCGCTGTCGGCCATAAGGCTTTCGATCGTCTCGATCGACGCCAGTCGCTCGTGATCGTCGGGCCGATAGTCGAGATGCGTGCAGAGGAACAGCAGCGACTCGCCCTTGTCGCCGACCTCCACTTCCAACACGCCGCGCTGTTCCCCTTCGTAGTCCGACGGCAGCTTGTGATTCTCATGCCGTACGATCGGCAGCCGGCTGAGGACCGCGTTGCCGTACTTGCCGCCGTCGTGGTCGATGTTCTTTTCAAAGACGTAATTCATGCCGGTGAGCTTGGCGAGCACCGCCGGCTCGTCGAGTCCTTGTGAGCGGCGGACGCCTTGGTCGACTTCGTTGAGCCCCACCAGATCAGGCTTCTCGGCGTTGATTACCGCGGCGATCCGCTCGAGGTCGAGCTTGCCGTCGGTTCCTTCGCCGTGGTGGATGTTGTAGGTGACAATGCGGATCTCTTGCGGGAGTTCCGCCTGAGCTACGTCGGTGAACCAGCTGCTCAGAGCAGTAATTGCCAGCAGGCTGTTGATTATCGACTTCAAGATGCTTTCTCCAATTGAACTGAACGTTGTCGCTTCTTCTTGTTCTCTAGCACTGCGAGCGTGATGACAGTAGCCAAGCCGATGGCGGCGCCGATCAGACCGCCTCCTGCTAAATAATCATTTCCGCAAAGTGGGGAGTCGGGCGGAGGGATGTTTAGAAGGACCGCCCCGCCAATCACCATTCCAATACCGCCGCCGACCGTCGTCACAACGATCGCCGCTAGCGAGTACTTAAGCAGCATCAGCAACGTGCGCATCATGGGACGCCTCGATCATGCGCTCGCCGCGGCTGAACGCTCACACCCGCACCGACCAGCCGCGGCGGGCCATTCCCCATAGGATAATCCACCAGAAGGCGACCGTCGCCGCCGCGAAGGCCAGCGACGCCAGCTTCGGGTCGCTGATGTGGTCGGTGAATACCTTCTCGTAAAGCCACCCCTTCGTCGACGATTCGCCGACGCGGGTTGCTCCGAGCAGCTGCGCCAACAATCCCGACCCGACGAAAATGAAAATCGCATTGATGCCGACGATCTCCAGCGGCCGCGCGAGCTTGCGGTATCCCGCCACGTCGAATAGCCCCAGGCAAAGCCCCAGCCCAATCATGCCGACGCCGCTGGTCAGTAGCACAAAGCTGCTGGTCCAGAGCTTTTTGTTGATCGGAAAGACGTCGCCCCAAACGATCCCCACGGCCGTCAGCCCGATGCCGGCAACGATCAGCCAACCCACAGTTCCCCAGTTGGCGCCGCGGCGCTGAATGGCGAGACCAACCCAATAGCCCAGCAGCGTGTTGACGATCGCGGGGAGCGTGCTCAGCAGTCCCTCCGGTTCGGTCTTCTCGCTCTTCGCCTGCGTGTACATGTGGTCGGCCCCAAGAACCTTCAGGTCGAACGCGCGCACCACGTTCCCTTCCGGCGAGAGCCGCGTCGGGTAGTTGCTTCCCGCGGGGAGCCAGGCTAGCAGCGCCCAGTAGCCAAGCAGCAGCCCTAGGACGATGGCGATCTGCGTGCGCAGACTGGTGTGAAGTACGATCAACGACGCTGCGAGAAACACCAGCGCGATCCGCTGCAGCACGCCCAGCAGACGCCATGTCTCCAAATGAAGTCCGTCGGCGCCGTTGAAGACGATCGCCAGGGTGCGACTGAACAGGACGCTGAATAGCCCGAGCGCGAACAGCAGAATCGTCCGCCGAACGATGCGCGCATACACCGCCGGGTCGATGGCCGCCCCGTCGCGATACTTCTTCATCGAATAGGCAAGCGACGTCCCCATGATGAAGAGGAAGAGGGGAAATATCCAATCGGTCGGCGTCCACCCATGCCACGGCGCGTGATCGAGCATCCCATACCGCTGCCCCGGCTCCCATTTGCCGGGGTTATTCACCAGCACCATGCCGATAATCGTCATGCCGCGAAAGGCGTCGAGCGAAAGGAGCCGCTGCGACTTGGTCGGCGCTGGGGAATCGAAGGACATAGTTCCTGCTACAAAAATTCAAAGACCTAAATGCCTAACCGCCAAGGACGCCAAGAGCGCCGAGGAAATACAATATATTGGAACCGCCGATAGACGCAGATGAACGCAAATCAGTTCAATCTGCGTCTGTCCGCGTTTATCGGCGGTTCATTCTTCCCTGTATTCCTTGGCGCTCTTGGCGTGCTTGGCGGTTCAATTGATCAATCAGACGGCTCCCCCAGTCATACGATGTTGATGGCCCTCTTTCCACTGTTATTTTTGGCCACCTGCGGTAGGTTGGGGCTTCGAGATCCCGCAATATGGGCGACGCCATCCAAGACGAACTGAACATCGGCGCCGCACCCCGCCTCGGCCTCGGGGACGCCGTCAGCCTGGTGATCGGCATCGTCGTCGGCACGTCGATTTTTCGCACGGCGCCCGAAGTCTTCCAAAACACTTCGGGCCCCTGGCCAGCATTGGGGGCGTGGTTCCTCGGCGGCATGCTCTCGATCATCGGCGCTTTCTGCTACGCCGAACTCGCAACAACGTACACCCGCGCCGGCGGCGACTACGAATACCTTACTCGTGCGTTCGGTCCCTGGGCCGGGTTCCTGTTCGGCTGGGCGCAACTGACCGCCGTCCTGACGAGCAGCATCGGCACGATGGCCTACACGTTCGCCGACTATGGCGTGAAGTTGTTTCGCATCGAGGAGAGCGGGACAGTGTGGTTGGCGACGGCGCCGATTGTGGCCGCTACGGTCCTCAATGCGCTGGGGACGTCGTTCGGCAAGACGACGCAAAACATTTGCACCGTGGCGAAGGTGGCGGGGCTCATCGGCGTCGTGCTGGCCGGCATTGTGGCCGCCGATTGGACGAACCTGGCGTTTGCCCCTCTCCCGTCTGGGGAGAGGACGGGTGTGGGGGTGAACTGGCAGGCCTTCGGCCTCGCGATGGTTTTCGTTCTCTATGCCTACGGCGGTTGGAACGATGCGGCGTTCGTCGCCGCAGAAGTGCGCGACCGGAAGCGAAACCTGCCGCTCGCACTGATCGGCGGCGTGTTAGGCGTGACGGCCGTCTACCTCGCCGTGAACGTCGCCTACCTGGTCGCCTTGGGATTCGACGCCGCTCGTGCCACTCGCACCCCGGCGACCGACGTCATCGAAGCAGCGATTGGCCGCGCCGGCGGCAATCTCGCCAGCATCCTTGTGATGATCTCCGCGCTTGGCGCCATCAACGGCATGGTGCTGGTCGGCTCGCGCGTCTACGCGGCCGCGGGCGCCGACCATCGGCCGCTGCGGTGGCTGAGCGGTTGGGACGCCCAGCGCGGCGCCCCGCGAGCCGCGCTGCTGGCCCAAGCCGCCGTTTCATTGGCAATGGTGTTTGCGGTGAGCCTGGTCGACCCCAGCGACGGCTTCGGCACGTTGCTCGCCGCGACGGCCCCGGTCTTTTGGTCGTTCCTCATGGGTACCGGCGCGTCGGTGATTATCCTCCGCTGGCGCGATCCCCTGCGCGAACGTCCATTCGCCGTCCCGCTCTATCCGCTGCCGCCGCTGATCTTCTGCGCCACTTGCGGCTACATGCTTTACAGCAGCCTCTCTTACGCTCTATCCAAATCTCCTTGGTTGCCGCTGATGGGCATCGGGCCGGTGGCGGCGGGGCTGGCGGTGTATCTGCTGACGCCGCGCGAAAAGTCCTCGCGATTTGCAAGTTGAAGCGCGAAGGGGTCGGGGACCTTTTGCCACTGGATGCTATTAATTGGAAGCTGTCCTGCTAGTGGCAAAAGGTCCCCGACCCCTTCCAGGCGGGGCGGTTTGCTAATTGAAGCGCGCCCCGTCATGGCCCCCGGCGCTTGGCGAAACCGTTGCTCCGCTTTGGCGTTTAATCGATTGCCGTCCCAAAGGGACGACCGGAAATAGCCCAGCGCTTCAAAGCTGGGGAAATGAGTAGAATGAATGCGTCGAGTCCCGTAGGGACGGGTGATTGGCGCGTTGACCATTCAGTCGTCCCTACGGGACGATGTCAACCTGAGATCGTCGTGACCCAGCGTTGAAACGCTGGGCTATTGCCGAAGCGTCCCGCTGGGACGCGAATCGCCAACGGGGCCTAGACTATGTCGATGCACGACCTATCACGTCACCTTTCCCGTCGCGATTTCGCCCGCGGCATCGCGTTTGGCGCCGCCGCGTTCTACGCTCCCGGCGCGTTTGCTGAGGCCCTCACCCTCACTCCAGATCAGACCGAGGGACCATTTTACCCCGATCACCTACCCCTCGACACCGACAACGACCTGCTGATCATCAACGACAGCATCTCCCCGGCGATCGGCGACGTCACCCATCTCACCGGAAAGATCCTCGACTCCGACGGCAAGGCGCTGCGCAATGCCCTGGTCGAAATCTGGCAGGTCGACGGCAACGGCGTCTATCTCCACAGCCGCAGCGCCGGCGAGAAGCGCGACGCGAATTTTCAGGGCTACGGCCGCTTCACCACCAGTTCGACCGGCGAGTATTACTTCCGCACCGTGAAGCCCGTCGAGTACCCCGGCCGCACGCCTCACATCCACTACGCCATCAGCCAGAACGGGAAGCGTCTGCTGACGACGCAGTTGTACGTGAAGGGCTCGCCGGGGAACGATCGCGACGGCGTCCTCCGCGGCATCCGCGACGAGAAGGAGCGCGCGTCGGTGCTCGTCGACTTCAAACCGTTGGAAGGTTCGAAGCTCGGCGAACTAACGGCCGATTTCCCGATCGTGCTGGGAACGACTCCGGAGGATGCTTGAGGCCGTTCTGGCCTGTGACCAGCATGGCCGGACTATCTCGTCGCGCCGCGCTCGATTAACTCCGCGATCCGGGCCGGCGATAGTTCATGATGCCCTTCCGCGACGAACGTCGCGTGGCTCAGCTTCTCCCGCGTCGTCGTCCCCAGCACGGCGATGCTGGTCATTCCTGCCGCGTTGGCGGCCTCGATTCCCTGCGGCGCGTCTTCAATGACCGCGCACTGCGCCGGCGGAACGCCTAACCATTCCGCAGCCTTCAAAAAGACCTCTGGGTTCGGCTTGCCATGCGTCACGTCGGCGCCGGTGACCATCGCGTCGAACCGCTCGGCCCGACCTAGCTTCTCCAGGGTCAACCGCACATTCTCCGGCGGCCCCGAGGAACCGACCGCCAGTTTAAACCCGGCCGCCGCCAGCGCGTCGATCAACTCCACCGCTCCCGGCAGCGGCGTGAAATTCTCGCTGATGATCTCGCGGTAGAAGTATTCCTTTTTGTCGCCGAGCTCCTGCGCCCGTGCGGCAGTCATTTGCTCGCCGGGATAGAGCTGGGCGAAAATATCGCGATTCGTCCGGCCGAACGTGCTGCGAAACTGCTCGTCGGAAAACGCCACGCCAATCTCGGCGAACATCCGCTCCCAGCTCTTGTAGTGCGGCAGGTACGAATCCGTGAGCACTCCGTCGACGTCGAAGATGACGGCAAGTTGGGTCGGCATGGCGGGCAATTCCGTCGAGGCGCACGAGGCGGGTGGGAATGATCATGGTCGTCGCGGCGAGCGGGCTATTATATTCAGGCGAAGCCCTCGGCCATACGGGCCGTCGCGGTGATTTGTCGCCGCCGCACGTCGTCCTCCTAAACTCCCTTGCCCCCGTCGTTCATGACCATCACATATTTGCTGGATCGCGCACGACCCGCGAGGCTCGCCAGCGCCTGCCTTGGCTTGGCGTGCGCCGGCTGCATCCGCCAGGCGGAGATCGACGGCATCGTCACCTTCACGCCCCACTGGGTCGACATGCTGCTCCCCGTCGCCATCGGACTGGGGCTGCTGGGGCTCGGCGTTCCGATCGTTACCGGTCGGCTCCCCATCGGCCGCGGCAAGCCATTGGTCCTCGGGTCATTGCTCACGATGATGGGCCTGTTCTTCTTCCTCGGCGCAGTGCTCACCTACCCATTCGAGCACGTCACCGTCAGCCCGACGCAGCTGGTGATCGCCGAGGGAATGCTCGGCAAGGGCATTTCGCAAACCGTCGACTTCAATCGCCTCGACGCGATCGAACTGTTCGACGCCCGCGGCTCGCGCACCGGGCCACGGGGCACGAGCGTCGTGACCGTCATGCGCTGCCACGCACCAGGCGGCGAGATCGATGACGTCGCCATGGAAGGAGCGCTGCGCGCCGCCGCGTTGCCTGTGGTCGTCCATCGAGCCGGCGAGCTCGGCGTGAAGATCATCGACCACGCCGTTGTTGAGTCGGAGTAATTGGTCCCAGACCCGACTACTGGCAATCGCGAAGCGCTACTAGCGCGGCACGCGGCCGGCAATGTCGAGCGGCGTGCCCCCCAATCACTTCCCCTTCCACCACACGCCGATCGACGCCAAGAAAATTACCCACTCCCCAACCGCGAGTTTGTACGTGGGGGGCGCAATTCCGGCGAACATCGCGAAGCTCGCCCCTCGAAACAACACCAAACACGCATGAATCGCTAGGCAGGCCAACACGGCCGATCTTGCATGCTCGGGCCGCCATGCCCCCCACAGAAAGAAGACGGCCATTCCCATCTCCAGCCCGCCATAAACGGTGAGGAACTCGCTCCGCCCCGAGCCCCCCTTCATCTCCAACCCGACCGTGTCGGCGGCTTTCTGGGGAGCAACGGCGCAGTAGATGGCCAGGCCTGCGTAAAGGATGCCGACAACGGTCAAGAAGATGCGGGAAATCATGGCGGCTCGCGGTGCGTTAGGGCGTCGATAGTCGGATGGGGCCGGGTGCGTTGAGGCTGCTTGCGTTGCGGGACTCGCCGGGAAGTTCGCGATGGCGGAATTCCCGACCCATCCCTTGGCCGCGCCCCACGACATTCGCGCCTGGCGTGGGGTTCGTCGGGACGGCGTCGCCGGTTTCAGCGACCCATTGATCGAGCGCCTGCTGCAAGCGAGCGTGCACCGCGGCCATCTCCTCCGTCGCTTCGGACTTGCCGAGCAGGTTTCGCAGTTGGTGCGGATCGGCCTCGACGTCGTACAACTCCTCGGCCGGCCGCGGCTGCAGAAAGACGTCTCCTTGCTCCGGCTTGAGCGTCCCCGCCGCGTAGACCATCCACAACTCCCGGCCCGCTGGCTCCTGCGGCCCCGATTCAACGCACAAGCTTTGCAGCGCCGGATAGGCGTTGCGTATGTAAAGCCACCGCCCGTCGCGCACCGACCGCTCATGCGCTTGCCCCACGTGCCAGTTGTGCTCGCTGAACGCCACGTCGCGCACCGTCGCTTGCGGGTTGGCTAGAAGCGGCTCCAAGCTTACCCCCTGCACCCGCGGGTCAATCGGCAGTCCCGCGAGTTGCAGGATCGTCGGTGCAAGGTCAATCACGCTCGCCAGCGCGCCGGTTCGCCCCGGCTTGATCGTCCCCGGACGCCACACAATCAGCGGCGTCTTCACGCCGCTGTCGTAGAGCCGCGTCTTGCAACGCGGAAACGGTCGTCCATTGTCGGCCGTGAAGATCACGTAGGTATTTTCGGCGATGCCTTGCCGCTGCAGTTCGTCGACGACTTTCCCCACAAAGCGGTCGAGCCTGCTGATCTCGTGATAGTAGGCGGCTAGGTCTTCGCGCGTCTGTGGACCGTCGACGAGAAAGGGAGGCACGACGGCGCTCGCCGGATCATAGACCGGATCTTGCTCGGAGGTTTGCCAAGGGCGATGGGCGTCGGTCGACGCCAGCCACATGAAGAACGGTTTGTCCTGCGGCCGTTCGCGCAGCTGGCGCACCCAGTCACCTTCCTTGCCGGGGCCGCGACCAGGCGAGATCTGGTCGAAGGCCGTGAAGATGTTCGGCCCCAGATGGTTCTTGCCGGAGAGGACGGTAAAGTATCCCGCCGCGCGCAGGGCCTGCGGGAACATGAACTGCCCTGCCGGCAACGGCAGGTGCAACTCAGGCGCGCCCGTGTTGTGGGGATACCGCCCGGTGATGATGCTGCACCGCGTGGGACTGCAGCTGCTCGTGGTCAGATACGCGCGATCGAAAACGCGCCCTTCCGCGGCCAGTCGATCCAGATGCGGCGCCTTCACCGGCGACGGCGCGTAACAGGGCAAATCGTCCGGCGACACGTCGTCGGCAATGATGAACACAAAATTCGGGCGAGCGGTTTCGGCCTGCGCATTTGCGGAATTGAACCACGGCGACACAACGAGCACGACGAAGAGGCATGTTGTCTCACTTAAGAAACTTCTCATCTCTTGTATTCCTCGTCGTGTCCGTCGTGCCGTTGCAGTGGGGCTTCTGAGGCGTCTGAAAACGAGCCTCCCCTCTGCCGGGCCGGCCAGTTACGCGCAGCCTGCTTAACTGATATGATACCCGGTTCCCCGGCCGGCGGACGCCTGGCGCGGGGCTCATTCTTTCGGATCAATCGTTCGCATCTTCGCCGTCATATTGTCTGGGAGTTCTCGCCGTGTTCGTTCCGCGCACCACCCGTGAAAAAGTTCTCGCCAAGCTCCGTAAGAAGGTCGAGAGCCGCACCCCGGTCCTCATCTCCAGCGCCGCTAGCGGCCTCGTCGCCCGGATGCTCGAAGAAGCAGGCGCCGACTGCGTGAACACCTTCCACGGCGCCCGCCTTCGCGCCAACGGCATGGGCACCATGGCCATGCTTTGGCCAATCGTCAACGCCAACGAACAAGTCTTCAAGAACACGCAGGAAGACGTCCTCCCGGCGATGAAAGGCGACGCCTTCGTCTGCATGTGCATCAACGCCAACGACCCCTTGCGCGACATGTGGGGCTTCCTCGAGCAGATCAAGTCGCTCGGCGTCATCAGCGTCTCGAACATCGGCCCGTCGGTCAGCTACATCGACCGCGACAGCGAAATCTTCAAGGTACTCCGCAAGTGCGGCATCACGATCGAGAACGAAGTCGAGATGCTCAAGATTGCCAAGCAAGAACTGAACATGGTCACCATCGGCGTCGCCTTCACCGAAGAAGACAGCCTGCAGATGATCGAAGAGGCGAAGCCCGATCTCTTCTGCTACCACGCCGGCACCACCAAGGGCGGCCGCAAGGGCTACGACTCGGGCGAGACAATCGAAGGAACCGCCGAGCGGACCAAAATCGTTCACGACAAATGCAAGAAGATCATGCCCGAGCTGATCTGCATCGCCCACGGCGCCGCGATGGAAACGCCGGAAGACGCGCAGTACATGCTCGACCACGCCTCGTGCGAAGGGATCTGGACCGGCTCGTCGACCGAACGCCTGCCGATCGAAAAGGCGGTCTTCGAAGCCGGCAAAAAGTTCGCGGCGCTGCGATACACAAAGTAACTCGTTAGAAATTAAAGAAGTCTCACGCAAAGGCGCGAAGGCGCAAAGAAGATGAACTTCATCGTCTTGTTTTCTTCGCGCCTTTGCGCCTTTGCGTGAGATCTGTCTGCCTCTCATCAGAACAAGGAACGCTCGTCATGGCCAAGTCGGTCGTAGTTCTCTCGACGTTGGATACCAAAGGCCGCGAGACGGCGTTTCTCAAAGAGCAGATCGAGCACGACGGTTGTCGCGCGATCCTCTGCGACATCGGCGTCGTCGGTTCGCCGACGATCAAAGCCGACATCACCCGCGAGCAACTCGCCGAAGCGGGCGGCACGCCGCTGGCTGAATTGCTGAAGGACGCCACCCGCGAGAAGGCCGCGCCGGTGATGGTCAAGGGCGCCGCCAAACTCATCGGCGAGATGATCAAGCAGGGCGAAGCCCACGCGGTGATCGGCCTGGGCGGCACGCAAGGGACTTCCAGCGCCACCGGCGTCATGCGGCAACTCCCCTACGGCTTCCCCAAGCTGATGGTCTCGACTTGCGCCGCCGGCGACACCTCCGCCTTCGTCGGCATCAAAGACATCATGATGATGTTCTCGGTCAGCGACATCCTCGGCCTCAATCCGTTCATGCGCAAAGTGCTGGCCAACGCTGCCGGCGCCGCCTGCGGCATGGCGAACATCGACGAGGAGAAGGTGGCCGCCAGCAACAAGCCGCTCATCGGCATGAGTAACCTCGGCGTCCTCACCAAGGGCGCCGAGGTCGCCGTCGAGTATCTCGAATCAAAGGGCTACGAAGTGATCATGTTCCACGCCGTCGGCGCCGGCGGCCGGGCGATGGAGCAGATGATGCGCGAAGGCCTGATCACCGGCGTCTTCGACTACGCCATGGGCGAAATCAGCGACGAGCTCCACCACGCCCTCCGCGCGGGCGGCCCGGAACGCCTCACCGTCGCCGGCAAGCTCGGCCTGCCGCAAGTGCTCGTCCCCGGCGGCAGCGAGCACATCGGCCTCTTCCTCGCCGAAGAGCATGTGCTCCCCGAGAAGTACAAGAACCACATGAACACGTTCCACAGCCCGATCATCGCGGCGCCGCGGCTCAACCCCGACGAGCTGGTGGAAGTGGCCAAGGAAATCGGCAAGCGGCTGCAATACACCAAGGGCGACGCGGTGATGATGCTCCCGCTGCGCGGCACGAGCCGTTACGGCGTCGAAGGCGGCCCGCTCCGCAATCCCGAGAGCGACAAGACCTATTACGCCGCGATCAAGGCGAGCCTGCCGAAGACGATTGAAGTGGTCGAAAAAGATCTCGGCCCCGAAGACCCCGCGTTCGTCAAAGAATGCTGCGACCGCCTCATCGGCTTGATCGAAGCCAAAAAGAAGAAGTAGCCACCCCGGCGTCCCTTAGCCCCCGGCTCTTCAAGCCGGGGGTGACGCAGCAGGCGTCGCCGTTACGTCGCGCCGTTAGGGCTCGCGTTGCAGCGTCGATTCTAAGAATCGCCCGGTTCGCGTCGTTTCACCCAAGCGTCGTAGGCATCTTTCCGCCACTTTTGCACTTCTTCTCTTGCACGATCAACGCTGCCCGGTCCGAAGCGGCCGTCGATGTGCTCTTTCATCGTGGTATTGTATCCATCTCGATATGCCAACAATCCTTCCCATTCGAAGCAACTCGTCACCACGACCTCCGCGTCAAAGCGATCACGAAAAAGCTTCTGGCAATAGTCGCCCCAAGTCCCGCGCACTCCCCAGAAAAATTGCAACCGACTCTCCTTGATATCGCTCACAGCGTCGGCGCACCCTTCTTCGTAGGTGTTCTGGTCTTCAAGATTGCGACGCCAATACGCCATCGTTCGGAGGTCCTGTTACTCTTCTTTCGCCGCTTCAATCACCCCGAAAAGATGCCCCCCATGGTCCGCGCCGGTCCAGAACCCGGCGTAGTGCCCGCGGTAAATCATCACCCGCGCCGTAAACGTCCCCAGCCCGGGGATCAGCATGTCGTCGACGCAGATGACCGGCGTGTCGCCCGCCCAGCGGATCGGCAGCGTCAGCGGAATCGTGACGTCGTGATCGCCATAGCGGATGCGCGACTGGATGAGCCAATCGCCGCTTTCGAGACGCTTCACTTCGCCGAGTTCATAACGCTCTTCGGTCAACTTCCCGCCTCCGCCGTCGAGCTTATTTCCTTCACCCCCGCCCGTCACGGTGAAGTGCCCGACCATCGTCGCGCGGTTCATCAGCTTCTCAAGATCTGCCACCTGCTCAGCCGTTGGTTCCGTAAGCTGCTGCTCCTCTTTGGCCGTCGCGGCTTGAGCCGCTTCGGCGGCGCTCACCCGCAACGCGGCGAACGACAACGACAAGATCGCAACAGCGGCCAGCAACAACGTGGCGCGAATGAAGTTAGGCAGCATGCGCATGGCACGGACTCCGATGGCGAGAAACGTCGTCGAGTGAAGGAACTCAAGTCGGTCCAATCTATCACGTCGCGCGAGCGCCGCGAAACCACGCCCATCGAGCACTCCCCCAACCTCGACCGCTCGCCCCTTAGCCGGACCGCCACGCGGTCCGGGCAGCCCCGCCAAGCGATTCCCCGCTTCAAACCCGGAGGGCGTGGCCCTCCGGCTAACCAGCAGCCCTATTCAAAGCGAAAATCAAATCTAACAGCTTGATTTTGGCCACCAAGTCTGAAATAGTGAACTTCCGTATATACAGTCAGCTGCCGTTAGTAGGGCCTCGTTCACCCATGAGACCAATCGCACATCCCTTGGCCGAAGGCCTGTTGACACCGTAGCCTAGGGCAACGCCCTAGGAACTGGCATGCCTCGCGCTGCATTTTTGGCCGAAGGCCATACTCACTCTTTGGGGACCGAAAGCCAGCGTGAATATGGCCTTCAGCCAAAACGCCAGGAACATTGATCGCACCCCTAGGGCGTTGCCCTAGGCTACGGTGACGGAGGCCTTCGGCCAAAAGCGTTGTGGGCGGCGATCACTGTGCGATACCCAACCACGTTCTTTGACAATTCGATTCGCTTCACGCCCACCGCTGCCATTCCGTCGGCAGTCGCGCTGCGCACCGCCTCGCTTCAACCAACGCGACTCGGGCGCGAGTCGAGCCATGCGGCGACAATCAAAAATGCCAGCGACCGCGACATCTGTCGCCTTTGCTGTCGCGACAGAAGCGACAAAACGCCAGTGCGTCATCAGCGCAAGCGATGCCGCGGAAACGACTTACAGCCGTTGCATTCTGTCGCCTAAAATCGATATCGGTGCGAAGCAGCGTCGCGACAGCAGAACGTCACGACGGCAGGGCCGCCGTGACAGAGATATGTCGCGATCACATGGCTCGGCGTGCGCGAGGCGACGCAATCTTTGTCGCGACAACTACAGGGCGACAGAATTCACGTTCACCGTCAGCGCAAGCGGCGAACGCCAAACGACTTAACGGCGTTCGATTTCTGTCGCCAAAAATCGCCTTCGCGACAAAGCGCTGGTGGCGACAGAATTCGACGTCGCGACAGAATGCCGCCGAGCTTACCGCGTCACCGGATAATACCCGCCGCCGTTCATGAACTGCGAGCTATGACCGGTCGTCGGAATGCCTCCCGCGGGGCTCGTGACGGCGCCGCCGGCGCTCGCCTGACGGACAGTCGACCGCAGCGCGCGGTTCTCGTTCGCCTGCTCGCGGTTGACGTAGGTCTGGTCGATCGACGGCCGTACGAACATGTAGTAATTCGGCGTCGAGGTATCCGTCTCGACGTAATCGAGCCGCAGGTAAGGGCTGATCGTCGACGACGCGCGATAGCTGCTGAACGGTTTGCCCATGGGCTTGGTCTGTACGGCCCGCGGCGGCGGCGGTTGCACCGACCGGCCCTGCGGAGCATACGCCGAGTTCTTCGCCCCGCCGAAAAAGTTGAGCGCCGGGTTGTTGCGTGCGGTCTTCCGCTCGAAGTTGGTCGTCTGCACGGCCGGCGGCGCCGTGACGCTGCTGACCTGCGAATAGCCCGCCGGTTCGAATCCCTCGTTGGGATAAGGCGACTGGGCCGAAACCGCGGCCGCTAGCGTGACGCTGCCGAGCATGGCGAAGAACGTAGCCGAGGAGGCGCGCATGAGAAGCTCCTAAACCGGGCGGAACAGCAGCCGCAGCAGGCCCGATGGCCGCCAGCGAACATCGAGCCCGTTGATCGACGAATTGACAAGCAGCGGCGCGTCAGGGCGCGTCGCTGTTCGACTAATCGTCAAACTCCCCCTGGCCCCTTGCGTCGAAGTGGTAGAATGGCGGGCAATGTCCGTTGTCATTGGTCCGTTGCTAGCTGATAGCAGCCCTCCCCAGCAACTGACTACTGACAACGGACCACTGACAAACAACGAAAAGACAACACCATCACAACCAGCTCCGGAGCGCATTCAAATGATCACTGTCGGCATGAACTACCACACCCTCCCCGGCAAGCAGCACGACTTCGAGGAGAAGTTCGCCGCCGTCATCGGCGCCCTCAACGCGGCGCCGGGACACACCAGCTCGACCCTCTGGAAAGACGTCGCCGACGACGCCTCGTACCTCATCACCAGCGAGTGGTCCGATGAAGAGGCGTTCAAGAGCTTCATCACGAGCGAAGCCTTCCGCAACGTCACCAGCTGGGGCAAAGAACAAATCCTCTCGGGGCGCCCGCAGCATAAGGTGTATAAGCACTAAGCCAAGCTTGCTGGCGCGCGTCGAACTTCGCTGATCCCCGCCGACTGGCCGCGCTTTAGCGGCTCGAATCGCGAATTCGTTCAGTGCGTCGTCGGAGCGACGCTGCGCCAATTGCGGCTCTCGTCGGGAAGGTAATCTAGCAGCTTAACGCTCTGCCGAACGACCGCTCGCGCTTGAGCCACGTCGGCGATCGCTCCCGCCGCGATCGCTTGCATCAGCACGTTGCCGATTGCCGTTGCTTCCATCGGCCCCGCGAGCACGGGGCGCTCGCAGGCGTCGGCCGTCATCTGGCAGAGCAAGCCGTTCTGCGAGCCGCCCCCCACGATGTGGATCTGGTCGATGCGGGCGCCGCGGAGGCGTTCGAGATGCTCGAGAACTTCGCGATACTTCAGCGCCAGCGATTCCAGCGCGCAGCGCACGATGGCGCCATGCGTCGCGGGCGCGGGTTGCCCCGCTTCCCGGCAGAGCGAAACAATCGCTGCGGGCATGTCCCGCGGAGCGAGCAGCCGCGGGTCGTCGACGTCGATCAACGACCGCAGCGGCTCGGCCTGCGCGGCAAGGTGCGCGAGTTGTTGCCAATCGTACGGGCGTCCTTCCATCCGCCAGATTCGCTGGCACTCCTGGACGAGCCAGAGGCCGCTGATGTTCTTGAGTAGCCGGTTCGTTCCAGCGACGCCGGCTTCATTGGTGAAGTTCCAACGGTAAGCCTCTGCGGTCAGCACTGGCGCAGCTGCTTCAATTCCCATCAGCGACCAGGTGCCGGAGCTGAGATAGCACCAGTTTTCGCCGGCCGCGGGAACGGCGAGTACGGCGCTCGCTGTGTCGTGCGATCCGGGAACGACGACCTCGACGCCGGCCAATCCGGTCTCGGCGACGACCTCAGGCAACAGCGGGCCGAGCGACGTGCCGGGGGCGATCAGCCTGCCGAAGAGCTCCCGCGGCAGGTGCAGGCGGGCGATCAGATCGTCAGACCAGCCTTGGGTTCGCGGATCGTAGAGCTGCGTCGTCGACGCGATGGTCTGTTCGTTGGCGGCCACGCCGGTGAGCATCCAGTGGAACAGGTCAGGCATCATGAGCAGGCGACCGGCGCGGTCGAGCGGCGGCGAACCCAGACGTTGGGCCGCGCGCAGCTGATACAGCGTATTGATCTCCATAAATTGGATGCCCGTCGCGGCGAAGATCTCCTCGCGAGGGACGACGGCGAACGTGCGCTCGAACTCTCCCTGCGTGCGCGAGTCGCGGTAGGCGACCGGCGCGGCCAGGAGCTCACCCCGCCGGTCGAGCAGCCCAAAGTCGACTCCCCAGGCGTCGACACCGACGCTGACGATGCGTTCGCCGTACGTCCCTTGGGCCTCGCGCAGGCCATGCAGGACGTTCGCCCAGAGATCGAACAGACGCCAATAGAGCCGTCCATGCATATTCACCGGGGCATGGTTAAAGCGGTGAACCTCCGCCATTTCCAGCACCTGCCCGTCGAGCAGCCCTGCCAGCACCCGACCGCCGGAGGCCCCCAAGTCGACGGCGAGAAAGACTTTCGACGGCATGGCGTTGAGTGCAGAGAGGAGCAGGCGTCGCTCCTAAGTCTAGCGATGTCAATTAGTTGTGTCGAATCAATCCGTTGGGTGCTTCGCGCGGCATCCGGAGTTGTCTTCCCAAAGTGAACAATCGGCCCGAACCTAGACGATAAACTGATTGTTGGAAATAATGTTGACTATACAGACCATATTTAATAAGATTGGTGCCTGAGATGGGGAAACCCGCACTAGCCCGCCAGATTTGCGAGGGAACGGAGCCCGCGCCCCGCCCCAGCCTGAGGATTTACGCCCCGAGTGCCGAAATGACCGCTGCTGCTAACGTCGTCCTTTCCGAATTTGCGCCGGTCGAGCAAGCCACGGCCGAGCCGGCGTTTCGTCAGTTGGATCCGACGCCGGAGTTATTGGCCGAGCTGGCTGACGCGAGTGAGCGGCTGGAAACGGCCCAGCCGGAGGAAATCATCGCCTGGGCGCACCATCGGTTCGCTCCCCATCTGACGATGGCGACCGCCTTTGGTCCCGAAGGGTGCGTCATTCTATCGATGCTCGCTAAGGTGGCTCCGGAGACTTATGTCTTCAATCTCGATACCGGTTACCAGTTTCAGGAAACGCTCGACCTCCGCGATAAAATCGCCCGGCTCTACGGCATCGAAGTCGACATGCTGCAGCCGGAACTGACGGTGCCGCAGTACGAAGCGTTCCATAACGGGCCGCTGTACAAGACCAATCCAAATCAGTGCTGCTTCGATCGGAAGATCAAGGTGCTGCGCGCCGCGGCGACGAAGCATCATGCCTGGATGAGCGGCATTCGGCGCGACCAAAGCACTGATCGCGCGCGGGCGGGGATCGTGGAGTGGGACAAGAAGTTCAACCTGGTGAAGATCAGTCCGCTGGCGAACTGGACAAAAAAAGATGTTTGGAAACTAATTCTCGACGAAAACATTCCGTACAATCCATTACACGATCAAGGCTTCCCTAGCATCGGCTGCTGGCCCTGCACCCGCGCGGTCTCCGAAGGCGAAACCGACGAACGGGCCGGCCGTTGGAGCGGTACCGCCAAGACGGAGTGCGGGCTCCACACGCTCGAACAACAGGACGGCAGCGGCATCTAAGGTAAATGTCGAATGACGAAATCCGAATGACGAATGTCGGAAGCAACAAATTCGTCGCCTCGGGAATTCAATTCGTCATTCGTCATACAAGCATTCGTCATTTTCCCTCCATGCTTTCCGCCAAATCACAATACGCCTGCCTCGCCATGCTGCAGCTCGCCCAGGATTATTCCTCAGGCGAGACGGCGCCAGTGCGGCGAATTGCCGAGCGGCACGGGATTCCCGCGACGTTTCTCGTCCAGATTCTGCACGACCTGAAACGCGCCGGCTTAGCGGCAAGCACCCGTGGGGCGTCAGGCGGCTATCGGCTCAGCCGTCCGCCCAGCGAAATCACGCTCGCCGACGTCGTCGACGTTTTCGAAACCGCTGACGAGCCCGCCGAATGCGCTGCGGCCCAATCGCCCTGGGGACCGGCGCTGCACGAGGTCTGTTGCGAACTCACTCGCGCCCGGCACGAGCGGCTGCAGGCGGTCACCCTTGCCGAACTGCAAGAACGCTCCGCCGAAGCGGCGGGGGCGATGTTTTATATTTGAGGCTGCAAGCATGGCTTGCAGCAATTGCCGCGCTTATAATATCTTGTTGTCGCATCGCAATTAAGATTGCCGCGGGATAGACATTGGAAATCCATGATCACGTTTGACGCTCATTTTGACGGTGAGAATCTACGGCCTGAGGCGCCCATTGCGTTGCCTCAGAATGTGCGCTTGCGCGTGACGGTTGTGGCGGAATCGACAAAGGAGACTTCGCCCCAAGAGGTTCCGAGCCCGCCTGAAGGTCGGGGACTGTTCGGGATGTTAGTCGATGAGGAATTGCTCATCGACGGTCCCGCTGACTGGTCACTTGAACTGGACCATTATCTCTACGGAACACCCAAGCGCGGCGATGGGCGTGAAGCTTGATCGAGTTTTCGTCGATGCGAGCTTCTTAGTCGCGACGTATAATCGTCGCGACTACTTTCACCGGATTGCTCTCGAATTTGACGTTTCTCTGCTCAGCGCCCGAGAAATTTGGACGACTGACGCCGTCCTATTGGAGGTAACGGCGACTCTCTCGCAACCGTCGCATCGAGCGGCCGCTATTCAGGTTTGGCGACAATTTCATGGCGGCTCCGAACGCTGTCGCGCCGTCGAAGCCTCGACGGAAACTCTGGCTGAGGCGATGGAGATCTACCGAAGCCGAGGCGATAAGGCGTGGAGCCTGACCGATTGCCTGTCATTCATCGTCATGGAACGCGAAGGACTGAACGAAGCGCTGACTTCCGATCAGCATTTTCAACAAGCAGGCTATCGCGCGTTGTTGCTGGAGTAGTCAGCCAATGTTGCACGTTGAGCAACTCAATACATCGGCTGGCTCGGGTCCAAGTTGTGGAACCGCAACTCCGGCGGCGCTCCCAAACCTTCGATCGCCGTGCGCAGCAGGCGCAGCCCCTTCTCAAAATCGAATACCTGGAACATCAACAGATGCTCCGCCGGCTTGTCAGGCTGGTCGTCGGCCTGACGGATGTAGTTTGAATAGATTCCGGCCCGCGGCGTTTCGATTGCCTCGCGCAAGGGCTGAATGAACTGCTGCCGAACTTCGTCGGAAGTGAGCGGCGACTTGAACGATACGCCAATTCGGTCCATCAACGGCCTCGGCTCAAATGAGCAAGTGCGCAGGGAGTTTCGCAGGCCGCCTGCCGTTAGTGTAGAACCGGAGCGCCGCCAGAAGCAAATGCGATTTCTCGGCGCGACGACTAACTGCCGGCGATCTTCCGCTCGGCCAGCAGTGCCAAGACCTGCGAGACGCACTCCTCAACGGGAAGCTTTGCCGTGTCGAGCAGCAGGTCGGGCTTTGGCGGCGTCTCATACGGAGCGCTGACGCCAGGGAAGTTAGCGATCTCTCCCGAGTCGGCTTTCGAGTAGAGTCCTTCTTGATCGCGCGCCCGGCAGACGTCGACGGGGGCGTCGAGGTGGACCACGACGAATCGCTCGCGGCCAATCACGTCGGCCGCCTTCTGGCGAACCGATTCCTCCGGCGCCAGGAACGCCGCGAGGCAGATGAGCCCGGCGTCATTGAGCAACTTGGCCGCCTCGGCGCTGCGGCGGAGGTTCTCGCTGCGGTCGGCGACGGTAAAGCCGAGATCGCGGCTGATGCCGCGTCGCATATTCTGTCCGTCGAGGACGCACACGGCGCGACCCATGTCGAACAGCTTTCGCTCCAGGGCGTACGCCAGCGTCGTCTTGCCGGCTCCGGCAAGCCCGGTGAGCAGGATCGTCGCCGGCTGTTGGCCAAAGCGGCCAGCCCGCTCGGCAGCGGTCACTTCGCTGCGTTCGGCCTGCAAGTTCGCGTCCGCCTTGGCGTCCCACAGATCGTCTTTGCCCGCGGCGGCGCGATTGAGAATCATCCCGGCGCCGACGGTGACGTTCGTCAGCCGGTCGATGATGATGAACGCCCCGGTCCCCTTGTTGCGACGGTAGTCGTCAAACGCGATCGGCTGGTTGAGCCGCACCAGGCAGCGACCGATTTCGTTGAGAGCGAGCGCCGGCGCGTCTTCGCGGTGGAGCGTGTTGACGTCGATGCGGTAGCGCAAATTGCTGATCGAGCCGGCGGCGGTTTTCGTTCCCTGCTTGAACCAGTACTGCTTGCCCGGCGTCAGCGGTTCGTCGGTCATCCAGACGATCGTCGACTCGAACGCGTCGGCCACCTGCGGAACATTGTCGGGCCGAACGAGCATGTCGCCGCGGCTGACGTCAATCTCGTCGGTCAGCGTCAACGTGACCGATTGCGGCGTGAACGCTTCCTCCAGTTCGCCGTCAAACGTGACGATCGACTTGACTCGGCTCGTCTTGCGCGACGGCAGCGCCATGACGACCTCGCCCTTTTTGATCCGTCCCGAGGCGATCGTGCCGCAGAACCCGCGGAAGTCGAGATTGGGCCGATTGACCAGCTGCACCGGAAAGCGGAAGTCGATTAGATTGCGGTCCGAGGCGATGTGGACGTTTTCGAGGTGATGCATCAAGGTCGAACCTTCGTACCACGGCATCTTCCCGCTGTGTTCGATGAGGTTGTCGCCCTTGAGCGCCGAGATCGGAATAAAATGCTGATCGATCAGTTCCAGCCGCGTCGCAAAGTCGCGGTATTCCTGCTTGATCTTCTCGTAAACCTCGCTGGAGTAGTCGACCAGGTCCATCTTGTTGATGGCTACCAGCACGTGCTTGATGCCCAGCAGCGACACGATAAACGAGTGACGCTTGGTCTGCGTCATCACGCCGTGACGGGCGTCGATCAGGATGATCGCGAGGTCGCATGTGCTCGCGCCAGTCGCCATGTTGCGGGTGTACTGCTCATGGCCCGGGCAGTCGGCGATGATGAACTTCCGCTTCGCGGTGGAGAAGTAGCGGTAGGCAACGTCGATCGTGATCCCTTGCTCGCGCTCGGCCTTCAGACCGTCGGTCAGCAGGGCCGGGTCGAAATCGCCGCCGGTGGTGCCGAATCGTTTGGAATCGACTTCCAACGCCGCGAGTTGGTCCTCGTACACCATCTTCGAATCATAGAGCAGGCGGCCGATGAGGGTGCTCTTGCCGTCGTCGACGCTGCCGCACGTCAAAAAGCGCAACATTTCCTTGCGCTCGTGCTCTTTGAGATAGGCGTTGATGTCGGACGCGATGAGCTCGGATTTATGCGACATGCGATTTCAGGGGTTGCGGCTGAAGCCGGCGTGAGTGGCAAGCTAGGTTCTAGTGACAAACCGGGAGGGCGAATCGGGTACGCTGTCAAAACTACTAGTAGTACCCGCGTCGCTTCTTGTCTTCCATCGACGCGCCGGGATCTTTGTCGATCGTGCGGCCCTCGCGTTCGCTGCGCGTGGCCAACAACATCTCTTGAATGACGTCGGGCAGCGTCCGCGCTTGTGAAAACGTCGCGCCCGACAGGGGGTAATCTCCCAGCGTGCGAAAGCGGACCCAGCGCCGTTCGGCTCGCTTACGCAGTTCCACCGGCGTCCGGTCGTCGTCAACCGCGATCCAGTTTCCCTCGAATTGCACGACCTCGCGTTCTTCGGCGAAGTAGATGGGGACGATCGGAATGTTCTCGAGGTGAATGTACTGCCAAATGTCGAGCTCGGTCCAATTCGATAGCGGGAAGGCCCGAATCTGCTCGCCCTTGTTCACCATGCCGTTGTAGAGATTCCACAGTTCGGGGCGTTGGTTCTTCGGCTCCCAGGCATGGTCGGAGTTGCGGAAGGAGTAAACGCGCTCCTTCGCACGGCTCTTTTCTTCGTCGCGCCGCCCGCCGCCGAAGGCCGCGTCGAAGCGATACTTGTCGAGGGCCTGACGCAGGGCGCCGAGATTCATCACCTCGGTAAACGTCTTGCTCCCGTGAGTGAAGGGAGTCATGCCGCTGCGCAACCCCTCCTCGTTGACGTGCGTGAGACACTCCATTCCCAGTTCGCCGATGATGTGCCGATCGCGAAACTCGTACATCGAACGAAAGTTCCAAGTCGTGTCGACCAGCAGCAACGGAAACGGCGGCTTCGCCGGAAAGAACGCCTTGCGGGCCAAGTGGAGCATCACGCAAGAGTCTTTGCCGATCGAGAAGAGCATCACGGGATTGTCGAAGTCGGCCACCACTTCCCGGATGATGTGGATGCTCTCGGCTTCGAGTTGCTTCAGATGCGTGAGGTTGTAGGAAGTCATCGGCGTGTTTGGGTGGGCGAAGCGGTGGAGGCTGCCTAGCGGCGATACGTCGTGCCCCCGTGCGGTCGACGGCCATTGAAGGCCCGACAAGAACGAGGCAAGCGCCGCGCCGTTCGTTCGCAACGATTAAGTCGGCGAGTGGGGCGGAATCCACCAGTTTAGGGGGCTTGGGACGGGTTCACAACATCGCTTGCGACCCGCCGGACGACGTGTCCAGCGTTTCCGGCCCAACCGTGGCTGCCTAGCGTGACAGAACCTTAACGATTCGATCTGGAAAAAGGGGCCAGCCAATCAGGGGCAGAATGTAAGGGTCAGGCACGGAACGCCGCAAACGGTCCGACCGAAGTGGTCAGGGCACCGGCAAAAATCTTGAAATTGCCGTACCGCAGGGCGACAATGAACATCGACAGCCGAGCTGCCCGGGGGCGTGCAGCCGACGATCTGGAACAGAGCACCTCTTGTGAACGACACCGGCTGCGATCGCGCTCCGGTCCGCCGAACGGCAGACCGGCCATTCGCCTTCTCAACTTCGATTCATCGTTTCGGTTGCCCGGCCTGGAACCGGCCCGCTATGCCTAATTGCCATGCGACCGAACGATGTTTCCTCCGAGCGGCGGCAATCGCTTGGTGCGTTGGCGCCATGATCGCCCAATCGGCGCTGCAGGCGGCCTACTTCGACGATATCGACTACACGAAACTCAAGTCGCGACTTGGCGCCGCGACGCCAACCGGCGCGGGGGGCTCGATCTCGATTGTTGAAGTGCGCGGCCCGGCCAATGACTCGACGGGATCCTATCTGGTCGACGTCTCGCTGCCGGAGTTCAACGGCACCACCGACCCGACTGGCGCAGGCGTCAATTTAACCGACGGCAGTTTCGTCGCGCACACGGGGTTTGGAGCTCACGCCACAAACGTGGTCGCGCAGTTCTATTTCGGCAACACCCAAAGCGTCGCTCCTGGCGCGAACGACGTCACCAACTACGAAGCCAACCAATGGCTTAGCAGCGTCCTGTTGTCGAGCGGGAACGCCCCGCCGACGCCGCAAAACTTTCGCGTGCAGAACCATAGCTGGGTGGGGCTTGGCACGGGAAGCACGGAGCGCTCCATTCTGCGTCGCGCCGACTACATCGTCGAAACGAACGACATGACGATGGTTGTTGGCGCTAACAACAATTTCAGCCCCGCCGTCCTCCAGGCTCAGCCCACGCTGCTGGTGTACGCCTACAACACCATTGTCGCGGGCCGCAGCGATGGAGCCCATTCCCGCGGGCAGACCAATGGCGTGGTCGGCGGGTCGACCTACGGATCGGGGCGCTTCCGTCCCGACATCGTGACTCCTTCAAGCGTGACGAGCACCTCGACGGGTCGCATTAGTTCGGCCGCGACGATGATGCACGAAGTCGTGGCGGGCTCTGACGGTGCTCGTAGCGAAGTGATCAAGGCGATGCTGATGGCAGGCGCAACCAAGGGAGAGTTCTCCAATTGGGTCGACCCGACCACTTCAGTCGTCAATCCTTGGAATCGAACGCAGACCCGCCCGCTCGACGACGTCTTCGGCGCCGGCGAGTTGAACGTTTACAACAGCTACCTGATCGGAACGGCCGGGAAGCATGCGGCAAGCACCGCTCAGCCGACCGCGGCCGTCGGCTCGTATGGTTGGGACTACCAAGATCGCAAGACCGACAGCGCAGTCGGCGATCTCTACTACAATTTCGAGGTCGCCTCGGGGAGCACGGCGTCTGACGTTTCAATCTTGCTGGCCTGGAATGCGAAGATCACCGACACGAACGCCGATCCAAACGTCTTCGCGCCGACCGAACCAGTGGTCCAGAACCTCAACTTGCAGCTCTACGATTCCACGACGAGCTTTATGGGCTCGTTGGTCGATCAAAGCATTAGCACGGTCGACAACGTCGAGCACATTTACTTGAACAGCCTCGCTGCCGGGACGTACACGCTCAAGGTTTCGGGCGCCGCCAACTGGGACTACGGCCTCGCTTGGCGCATGACCACGGCCTTCGACGAGCCGAACGCCGACTTCGACGGCGACGGCCTGGTGAGCGGCTCCGATTTCTTGATCTGGCAGCAGAGTTACGGCACGCTGTTGGGGGCCGCGAATAGCGAGGGCGACGCCGACGGCGACGGCGACGTGGACGAGGACGATCTGACGCTCTTCAAAGCGGGCGCCATGGCGTCGCCCTTTCCGCCGGCAGTCGCAAGCCTGGTGGCGGCGATTCCGGAGCCGACGACTCTTGCGCTGGCATCGCTGTGCGGGGCCATGCTGACGTCGCTCGGTAACGCTTCCAAGAACCGCCGGCGCTGAACGATGTGCCAACCAACCGCTCAGCCCCGCCGCCGTACGACTGGCTTCACGCTGGTCGAACTGCTCGTGGCAATTGCGATCATCGGAGCGCTCATGGCATTGCTCCTGCCAGCGGTGCAGGCAGCGCGTGAGGCGGCGCGGCGCGTCCAGTGCATGAACAACTTGAAGCAGACGTCGCTCGCGATTCTCGACTATGAGCAAGCAGAGAAGGAACTCCCCGCTGCAGGCGCGTTTGACGCGGTCGAAAAATCGATGAAGTACCAGTCGATCGGCCAGTACTTTCGAGTCGATCTGCGATCAGGCACTGACCAAAGTTGGGTCGTCAGCATTTTGCCGTTTATGGAGCAGCAGCAGCTCGCATCGCAATTCGATCCGCGACGCCACGCGGCTGCCAATCCGACCCAGCCGCAGGCGGCGCAACCCGCTACGCTCCTCTGTTCCAGCGAGGAAGCTTTCGGACGCCAATACAGCTGGCGCGGGACGACCGGCACGGAGGCTCCGGTGGCGTTCGGCAAGGCGAACTACGCGGCGTATACGGGACCATTTCATGTCGACGACTTCTACTCGCCGGGCGCCATTCGACTTTTCGGTCAGCAGTTGCGGCGCATCGAAGACGGCGTCTCGCAAACGTTAGCAATTTCCGAGGTTCGTACGCGGGAACACGAATTCGATCAACGCGGGGCCTGGGCGCTCCCGTGGTCCGGGGCATCGCTCCTTTCCTTTGACGCACATCCGCTTTGGTACGAGGACGCCGTTCAGAATCAAAGTCAGGAGTTTCCGGAGTTCATCTTCTCACCGCGAAGCCTCGGTTACACGCAAGTGCCGAATTCCAAGAATCCGGACGTACTCTACGAATGTCCGGACCTGAGCGCTGAACAATTCGAGCAGATGCAATGCACCAACAGCACCGGATACATTTCCGCCGCTCCCCGGTCGAACCACCCGCTTGGCGTCAACTCAGCATTTCTCGACGGTAGCGTGCATTTCCTCGCGAACGACATCGACGAGCCGCTGATGGCTCATTTGATCTGCATTGCCGACGGGCAAGTGGTGAACGTACCATAGTCTCGGTTCACCTCCTCCGACCCTGGTCGCAACCGCCGCGAGCGGTTCTGTTTTCTGCATGGGAGTAACGAAGTCCGCCAGTCGCCGCTCCTTGCTGCTGTTGCTGGGAACGCTGGCGGGCCTGACAGTAGCGGGGGCGGCCTGGATTTGGTCGATGATGGGGTCGCCCGCTGATGTTTGGAGCCCTGAGCAGGCGAGGGCCCTCCAGGCAGCCCGCGATGCCGTCCACGAGGCTCGCGGGGGCGGGGAAGAAGTACGCGAGGACTCGCCCGAGCTGGCCAAGGCGCAAGGACTTGCCAATCGCCTGGAAGCTGACTTGGCGGCCGCTCGCAACTACCGCGGCATGTGGGCGACGCGGATTGCCGCCGCAGGATTGGCCCTGACGATTGCCAGCGGACTGGGGTATCTTGCCACTCGGGGCGACTAGCGTCGTCGCTCGGTCTGCCCCCGCCGATTTCCTACGGAGACATAAGTCGTGAAGATTCGTACTATCGCTCTGCTGGCCGTTGCGCTGGCCGCGGTTCGCGTTGATGCCCAAGAGGCCCTTCCCGCCGCGGCGCCGCCGGCGGCTCCCGCCGGCGCTCCTGGTTCGATTGGGCCCGCCCAGTGGAGCTACGCCATCGGGCTCGACATGGGCAAGAGCTTTGGCGCCACCAAAATCGCCATCGACCTGGAAAGCCTCGTCGCCGGGTTCCGCGACGGGCTCGCGGGCAAGGACCCTCAATACCCCGCTGAGGTTTGCAGCCAGGCGCTGCAGCAACTCGGCAAAGAGCAAATGAAAGCCATGCAAGAAAAAGACAAGGCGTACCTCGTGACCAACGGCAAGGCCCAAGGCGTGCAGACCACGCCGAGCGGGTTGCAGTACAAGGTCCTCAAAAAAGGCGACGGCCCCACCCCGACGAAGGCCGACACGGTCACCGTCCACTACCGTGGCAAGCTGGTGAACGGCCAGGTCTTTGACGAGTCGTATGGCGGCGAGCCGGCGAGCTTTGGCGTCGGCCAGGTCATCCCCGGCTGGACGGAAGCCCTGCAGCTGATGAAAGTCGGCGACAAGTTTGAAGTCGTCATTCCGGCGGACCTGGGCTACGGCGCTCGCGGGGCGGGCGACGTCATTCCGCCCAACTCGACGCTGATTTTCGAGGTCGAACTGCTCGGCGTGAAGGGCAAGTAAGCGACGCGCATCGTCAGCTGCCGGTAAACGCAGAAGCGGCGCCGAGTGGCGCCGCTTCTTTTTTAGCCACACTGCCGTGATCGCGTGCATCAATTCGCCTTGTTCGCTGCGAGGGTAACGTTGCTTTGCTTGGCGTTCGTGCCCAGATGTTGCACGATCGTAAAGTCGAGAACCCTCTTCTCGCCGGGCGCGACTTGCGTCGCGAGCTCGACCGTTTGGAAGTCGTGGAGCTGCGGGGCCAGGTCGCTGACGAACGTCACATGCCCGTCATACGGCCGTCGGATTTCGACGTTGATCGGCCGGGAGGTGTAATTCCGGATCCGCTGCTGGTAGCTCAGTCGGTCGTTCCAGCCGACGACGGAGGAATTGACCTCTTGGCGGCGGGCGTCGTCGCCGACCAGTTGGAACTTGTCCGTGCCGTGGATCTGCGTCCAGATTTCTTCGCGGGCCGCACGGGTTTTCACCAGCTCGAACACCACCTCCGGATCGACGCCGAGGTTCAATTCGATCTTGTCGCCAATCGGGACGTACTTGATCGACTGCTGGGCGAGGTACGAGAGCCCGTCCCGGCCGTTATCGCGGAAGACTCGAACCACCCCGTCGGGGAGCGGCGTCGTGCCGAGGTGCGACTTCTCGTCGTTGGCCAGCAGGTACATCCGCACCAGCTGCTCGCCGTATTCGCGGGGACGGTAGCGGTACTCAATCTTTAGGGGAGCGCCGGACGCCTCGAAGCTACGGAGCCGCTTCGACCAGCCGGTGGGGATCGTCTCGGTTCCCTCGACCGTGTAGATGAAGTATTCGCTCAGGCCCTCTTTGACGATTTGCTTCGCCTTGGCCGGCATCCCGGCCCCGCCTCCCATGCCGCCCGCGGCGTCCATGGCGGGCGCCTCCGCTAGCGCCAACGAGCGGCGGGCGGCGTCGTGCTTGAATGCATAGAGCTCGTCCCTTTCGAGCTTCTCGACGTCGCTCATCGGGATTTGCGCCAGTTGGGCGATCTTCTCGACGAGGTTGATCGTGCCGACCACAAGCCGCACCTGGGCGTTCTCATACTCCTCGCCGCTGTTGTTGGTGATGCGGACGAATCCCTCAAGATCGAGCGTCGACTCGTCGCCGTCGGCGATCGCCGTGTAGTCGGCGCTCCAGGTAATGCCGCTGGTGAAATACGTGATCTGGATGGTCGCCGCGCCGTCGACCTCGCTCTGGACGTTCCAGTAGAGCATTTGCGGTTTGTCGTGCGGGAAGGTCGTGTCGAGCAGTTCGAGCCCGTCGGCCGGTTTGAGGATCGTGAGCTCGACGCTCGAAGGATCAATTTGCGTGTTGGCCCAGGAGAACTGCAGCGGGTTAACGCCCTTCTTGAAGCTGACGACGCGGGTCTCGCGGACGAGCGTCAGGTCCTCGCTGTTGTAGATCGTCAGTTGGACCGAGTCGCGTGATGGAACGGTCGAGAGATCGACGTTCTCTGCTTGAGTTGTGCGAAGATTCCCCGGAATCGAAAGGATTGCGAGCAGCGAGGCGAGGGCGTATCGCCGGAGGCCTTGCGGCGGCGAATTGCGTTTGTTGTTGGCGTTCATAAGAGCTTCGTATGAAGTGAGGCGTTGGTTGGTCTAAAGGTTTTAAGGGGAGCGTATTCGCGGGTTCTGACTGGTCGCTTAAGCGACCAGTCCAGCGGCGCGATCACGGCGTCCATTTCGTTCACCATTCGTTCTTGAGCGTGATGTGGAGCTTGTGCACGATCTTCTCCGCCTTGCCGTCCGGGCTGGCGGCGGGGAGGTCGGCGTGGAACGTGAGCTGCTCCGCAGTGCTCCGCTCCGAATCGGGACCGTCTTGGAACGTCGTCGCCGGGCCAAGTTCCCACTCGACGTCGCGACCGTTGTCGGCCCGCACTTCGCCACGGAGGTGGCGGAGGTTTTCGGTCACGTCGAGCCGGACCGGCTTCTTTTTGAAGTTCTCGATCTCGTATTTCACGATCAGCTCATGATCGTCGAGGTTGCCGCTGATGCGCCGGGCTTCGTTCTTGTCGATGGTCCGTTTCACGACGACGTCCTGCGCGACGCCGAGGTAGAGCCGCATCTCGTCGTCCCGGGGAGTGAATTTGCCCCAGTCCTCGCCGAGGAAGGCGGTCCCCGCTTGCGGATCGTCGCCGCCGCCGGCGATGAAAATGCGCACCTTGCCGAAGGGCAATGCGGCCGCGCCGAGGCCGTGCTCCTTATCGTTCTTGATCACGTAATGCATGGGCACCCGCAGCTTGTTTTGGGCTCGATCGAGATAGTCGTACTCCTGCGGGTTGCAGGCGTAGGTCTTCTCGATCGGCACCGACTTGAACCGCTCCACGAGCAGCTCCTTGGTTTCGTTCAGCCCGATGGGCTTCGAGAATTTCGGTCCGAAGCCGGCCCAGACGCCGGCGCCGCCGAACTCCTCGTTCGCGAGGTTCTGGATGCGCAGATACTGCGAGAGGTCGAGCTTGGTCTCGTCGTTCGACGCGACGGCGCGGTAGTTGACGCTCCGGTTAAGGTTGCCGAGGATGTAACTGATTCGCACGCGGGCCGAGCCGGCGTTGCTGGCGGACAGAGTCCACACGAGGGCCGACTCGTTGGGGGGGTAGCTCACGGCGAGAACGTTCACGTCGGGGGCGTCCTTTTCCTCTCCGCTCAGGACGCGAAAAACGATCGAGTCGGGGTCGACCTGGGTATTGGCCCAACTGAAGTCGACTTGATTCTCCCCCTTAGTGAGGGGGACGATCCGCTCCTCTTCGACGAGAGTCGCCTGCTCGTTGTCGAGTTGGATCTCGACGCGCTCGCGAACTGGAAGCGTGATCAGCTTCACGCGAGCCCAGGCCTCGCTGGGAGAGATTGCCAGGAGCGCCAGGAGGGCCGCCGCCATGGTTTGTGCCAAGGAGAGCACCGGGAGACGTGGGATAAGCATGGCTGAGGTCTCAGCAAGCGGTGGAGGAAATGGCGCGGGCCGCCGGTCGGTGGCTGAGGTTTGGATGCGGCGGCGGCGAGAAAGTTCCCGCGCGCCGTCCAGATTGACGAAATCCGCATGACGAATGCGGGAATTTCGCGGGATGGAGCGCCGTCGAATCGCCTGAAACGTCCGGAAGAATAATGCGATTTGCGCGGACAAAACCGAGGCAGCTGCGTCGGAACTGCTCGTCGGCGAGCGAGTTACCAGCGATTCATTTTGTCCGCAGAAGTTGGTCATTTCGGTGTGGAACGTTGCAGCGGTTGGTAAGAACGTCGGCTGGAAGGCCGATGCCAAGCTCGCCGCCAGTGCTCTGCATGACTGAGGAACGCATGGGGCAGGTCTCCGACTCTTCTTGCTTGCAGCGCCGCCATCGCGCCGTGAGGGCGTGACTCGCTGTGGTGAGTAGTCGACTCTCTCACAAGTGGTGGCACAATTTCAACACTTAAATCTTCATTTTGCGGGCCTTGTTCTACTGGCCAAAAATGGGCGATTGACAGGGCCGTGAGATGAGCGCGCCGCGTCGCCAGTGGGCTGTCGCTGCCGCATCGCGATTGGCGGGGGATGCGTCGTCTGGCGGCGAGCGGCGCGGGGCCGATCGGAGCCCACAGCGACGACATCGAGAAGCGAGCGCGCCTAGGAGGCCGCGGCCGGCGCCGCGCGGCTCCATAGGGCGTGCGGCATCGCTCGCTTCGGAGGGGCGAGGGCGCGCTCCAGCAGCGCCGCTGGCGCCAAATGGCGCGATACACCAGCCCGCATCCGCGCGAATGCGAAGCTGTCGGCACCCGCATTCTCCGCTCAGCTTCGCGAGGCTGTATTTTCGGATAATTCTGCGCTGGCAACCCCTTTTAACCAGCGGTCTGCGGGTTATTCTGACGGGCGTGTGGCGATCCGCAGGGAAATCTTCTCGATTTGATTGAAGTTGAGAGGATGCGGCTCGAGGCTCGGACCGTTTTTCGCGGTTTTCTCGGAGATTTATTGCGAGAGCGCTTTCGTGCGTTAGAATTTGCGGAGCGAGTAATATATTTCCCAGAATGCCTAGTCGCTCGATTTTGTTGGTAAAGAATCAACACCCCATTCCCCCTAGTTTGAGCCTTTGGAGGGCGCCCTGATGGTACGAAGTGCTGTGTGCCTGTGGTCGGCGATCGCGATGCTGACCGCTGGGTTCGCAGGACAGGCCGATGCCGGCTTGTTCAAAAAGAAGTGTTGCGGCGGCTGCGAGCCCGCCCCGTGCGGCTGCGATGCAGCGCCGGCTTGCGACGCGTGCGGCGGAGCTCCCGCCGGCTGCTCGGATTGCGCGGCTGAAGCCGCCCCCGCCCCGACGACGGTCTTGAAGACGATCTTGGTGCCGACGTACGTCACCGAGACTCGCACCGTCACGGCGACCGAGTACAAGAAGGAAGAACGCACTAAGACCTACACGGTCAACAAGCGCGTCCCGGTCACCGAGGAGAAGACCGCCACCTACACGGTGATGGTTCCCAAGACCGAGACGAAGACGGTGACCTACAACGTCTGCAAGCCGGTCTGGGAAACCAAGACCCGCGAGTACACGGTGATGGTTCCCTACACCGAAGCGGTCGAGCAGACCTACCAGGTGAACGTGCCGGTGTACGAGGACAAGACGGTCGAATACACCGTCAACGTTCCTTACACCGAAGAGCAAACCAAGACCTACACGGTCATGGTTCCCAGCTACGAGGACAAGACGGTCACCTACACGGTGAACGTTCCCTACACCGAGCAGGTCGAGAAGAGCTACACGGTGATGGTTCCCCACACCGAGCAAGTGACGAAGACCCGCACGGTGACGAAGCGCGTCCCCGAGACGGTGATGAAGCAAGTTCAGGTGAACACGGGTCACTGGGAAACGCAAAGCGTCGCCGGCGTTGACGCCTGCGGTTGCCCGACGACCTGCTGCAAGCGGGTGTGGGTCTGCGGTTGCGAGACGAAGGAAGTTCCCTGCACGACCTACAAGTGCGTGACGGAAGAAGTTCCTTACACCTGCAACGTGACGACCTGCAAGCCCGAGACCAAGACCTGCATGGTCACGGTCAACAAGTGCAAGCAAGAGACCCGCGAAAAGACCGTCAAGGTCTGCAAGATGGTCCCGCAGGAAAAGACCTGCACCTACACCGTGCAGAAGTGCAAGCCCGAGACCCGCACCAAGACGGTCAAGGTCTGCAAGATGGTCTGCGAGACCAAGACCCGCACCTGCAACGTGACCAAGTGCAAGCCTGAGACCCGCACCTGCGAGTACAAGGTCTGCAAGATGGTCACCGAGCAAGCGACCAAGGAAGTCCAAGTGACGACCTGCGTGCCGGAAGAGCGGACCAAGACCTACAAGGTCTGCAAGTGGACCTGCGTTCCGGAAGAGAAGACCTGCACCTACACCGTGTGCGTGCCGGTCCAAGTTCAGAAGGAAGTTCAGGTTCAGGTCTGCAAGATGGTCGAGAAGCAAGTTGAAGTTCCGGCTGCGACCGACTGCGGCTGTGCGGCTCCCGCCGCCCCGGCCTGCGGTTGCGGCGGCTAATTGCCGTTCGCTGCGACGACAGACTGCTAGCAAGTAAGTGACGATGGCGGCCGGTTCTGAAAAGAATCGGCCGCCGTTTTTTGTGCGCCCGTAGCCGCGGCTCAACGAGCCGCCGGAGCGATCGTCAAAAATACGAACCACGAAGACACGACGGGCACGAAGACGCACGAAGGAATGCAAGAAGAGATTGATGGAAGGAAGACGCTCAGGTTGAGTTTGAAGCCTCTTCTTTTCTTGTTTTCTTGGTGCGTCTTCGTGTCCTTCGTGTCTTGGTGGTAAATCCTCATCTCACCGCTCCAGCGGGTCGTTGACCCGCGGCTACTGCTAGCGTCGCTCCTGCTTGGGTTGCCGCCCGCCCGCGGATGAAGTATTTCTTGGCGCCATTTGGTCCGCGATAGGTCTTCGCCGCTGTCAGTTCACGCCATGCCTCGTTGCCGAATTTTGTTGCTGCAATGCGCGCTTACCTGCGTGTGGGCGGTCGGCGCCACGTGGAGCGCGGCTCAGCAGAGCGACGCTCCAGGCGTCTTGCCGCCGCCGGGGGCGGTCGGTGCGCCGCTGCTGGGACCGGCCCAGGGACTGCCGCCGGAGTCGGGGCTGATCGAGGGTCCGTCGGCGTCGGCGCCCAGCGGCGGCGAGATGATGCCGGCGCCAGCGGGGGGCGCGAAGTCGTGGGCGGAGGAAATTGCCGCGCCGCCCGGCCCGTACGATTCGCTCATGGAACTGCTGACGCCCGGGACGACCCCGGAGACGCTTGCCGGGTCGATCGACCAGATGCCGATCACGGTCTACGAGTGGCATCAGCCGGCGTACTGGTTCGGGCCGACGCCGTGGGACGCGGGCTTGCAGCTGGGCATCAACGGCAGCGAGGGGAATAACAGCGTCTTCAGCATGCGGACCGGCGGGCATCTCAATCGCGAGACGGACCGCTGGAAGCTGAAGTCGAGCCTCAACTACAACAAGACGACCACCAACGGGGACGTGACGCAGAACAACGGCATTCACGACATGCGGCTGGATCGCATTCTGGCCGAGACGCCCTGGACGTTGTTCTTTCTGGAGAACTTCATTTACGACGAGTTCAAGGTTTACCACGTGCAACTGTCGCTCAACTCCGGCGTCGGTTACAACTGGATTAAGACCGAGGCGACCGATTTTCTCACGCGCATGGGCGTTGGTACGTTGCGAGAGTTCGGCGGCATCGAAGACGATTGGCAGCCGACGGCGATTGCCGGCTTCGACTTCACGCGGCAACTGACGAAAATGCAGCGGCTCACGGCGAAGGTCGACTACTTTCCCGAGTGGGAAGACTTTGGCAACTACCGCGTCATCGCCGACTTTGGCTGGGAAATTCAGCTCGACCAACCGAAGAACATGAGCCTGAAGGTATCGGCGATCGACCGGTACGACAGCACGCCGGACGGGTCGACGCCGAATGCTTTGGACTATGCGGTGTTGATGATTTGGGGGCTGTAGTCAGGAGCCAGGGGACAGGAGTCAGGAGTCAGTGGATGCGAGTGAACCCGAACTTCTGACCCCTGCCCCCTGATTTCTGATTCCTGACCGCTACGCCGCCGCCCCGCTGACAGATTCGGCCCCTTGGGTTAGCATGTCTTCCTTCGGACTCGCTCGTCGGCGGCTTGGGTGGCGTCGCGGTGGAGCCGTCTTTGCCTGCTGGACGAGGCCCGATGCACGCCGCCGCATTGTTGGAATTGCAACAGACGTTGCAGAGCGAGATGCCGATTTCGACGGCGATGGCGATCCGCCCGGTGTCGTGGGACGGCTGCCAGCTGGCGATGGAGATGCCGCTGGCGCCGAATCGGAATCACCAATACTCCGCGTTCGCCGGCAGCATCAACGCGCTGCTGACGATCGTCGGTTGGGGCACGGTGTTCTTGCTCCTGCACCATGAAGGTCGCGCCGGCAACGTCGTGATCCGCCGCAGCCAGATTCGCTACCTCCGACCCGTGCGCGATGAAATGATCATTGCCCGCGGCCTGCCGCTCGACCCCAGCGGATTAGAGTTCTTCTACGAGTTTCTGCGCAGCAAGGGTCATTCGAAGATCGACATTGCCGCCGAGATCGCCGACGCCGACGGCCCGCTGGCTTCGTTTCAGGGGTCGTACGTGGTGCAGAATAAGTAGCCGCGGGTCAACGACCCGCCGGAGCGATTCCCGAAAGGATTAACCACGAAGACACGACGGCCGCAAAGAAACGCCAGAGAAGCACAAGAAGACGAGCAATCGCGTCAGTTGATCAGATTCAATTCTTTCTTCGCGTTTTCTGCGATTCTTTGCGGCCACGCTGCTGATCATCGCTCCGGCGGGTCGTTGACCCGCGGCTACAGCGGAATGACCTGCACGTCATCGCCCGGCACGAGTTGATAGTCTCCCGCCGGGAACGCGGCGAGGTGCGTGGCGCGGGTGAGCGTGGCGAGATCGGACGAGCCGCGCCAGTCGAGGGGTTCCACTTGCAGCACGCCCGCGGCGTCGGGGGCGGTCTGCCGGCAGGGATGGTAGGTCGGTCGCTTGCCGCGGTGCTCGAAGGGCATCGTCAGCTGGGCGTCGTGCGCCGCGATCGGCTTGAACGGCGCCCCGGCCAACGCGCGCAGCGCGGGCAAGACGAACAACTGAAACGAGACGAAGGTGCTCACCGGATTGCCGGGCAGGCCGAAGACGAGGGTCCGCCGTCCCGCGGCATGGCGGACGCCAAAGTAGAGTGGTTTGCCAGGTTTGATGCGCACCTGATGAAACTGCTGTTCGACGCCGAGCTCTTGGAGGATGCCGGGGACGAGATCTTTCACGCCTGCCGAGACGCCGCCGCTGACCAGCAGGACGTCGTGGGCCAGTCCCTGATTGATGCGGGTGCGCAAGTCGTCGGGGTCGTCGCAGCCGACGCCCAGGTCGATCGGCGTGCAGTCGGCAGCGGCGACGGCGGCGAGCAGCATCGGGCCGTTGCTGTTGCGAATCTGGCCGGGGCCGAGCGGTTCGTGCGCGGCGACGAGTTCGTCGCCGGTCGGCAGCACGGCGACGCGGGGGCGCGGGATGACGGCGACTTCGGCCTGGCCAATTTCAGCGAGGAGGGCGACGTCGAGCGGGCCGAGGCGTTTGCCCGCTGCGAGCACAAGCTGGCCAGCGCGGAACGACGTGCCGCGGCGGATGATGCAGGAGCCCGACTTGACGCCGGCGGCGGGGTTGCGGATTTCGAGGTCGCTGAGGAGCTGGCAATCTTCCCATTTGACGACGGCGTCGGCGCCGGCGGGGATGGGGGCGCCGGTCATCACGCGGACGGTCGCGCCGGGGATGACCGTTTCATTCGGCACGCTGCCGGCAGTGACGAGTTCGAGTTCCCGCAGCGTCGGCGAGGAATCGCTAACGTCGATCGCGTAGCCGTCGACCATTGATTTGTCGAATGGGGGCGAGTCGACCCTGCTGGCGACTGGCTCGGCAAGGCGGAGATGGAGCAGGTGCGCGAGCGGGGTGCGCTCAGCGGGAAGCGGGGCGGCGGCGCGGCGGACGTGATCGAGGGCTTCGTCGACGGAGATCATGTCGCCTCAAATTGCTTCACCACCGAGCACACAGAGATCACAGAGAGAAGAGCAACATGATGTTTGCACTCCGCGACAAAATAGCAGGACTCAGATTGGACGTTAACTTCCCTTCCGCTTCATTGCCTTTCTCTGTGATCTCTGTGTGCTCTGTGTGCTCTGTGGTAGGTGCATTTGACTTTGAATAAATCGATTGATTAGATCAGACGGCAAGGAACGAGCGGAGGATGTCGTACCCAGCGTGGGTGAGGAAGCTTTCGGGATGGAACTGCACGCCGAACAGCGGCAGCTTCTTGTGGGCGACGGCCATGATCTCGCGGCCCCCCTCGGGATTGTCACTCCACGCGGTCACCTCAAACTCGTCGGGAAGCGTCTCGGGCTTAATCACCAAGCTGTGGTAGCGCGTCGCCTGGAACGGATTGTCGAGGCCCGCGAACAGCCCCCGGCCGTTGTGATGGATCATGTCGACCTTGCCGTGCATCAGCCGGTCGGCGCGGACGATGCTTGCCCCATAAGCTTGGCCGATCGACTGGTGGCCCAGGCAGACGCCGAGCAGCGGCAATTTGCCCGCGAGCTTCTGGACGCACTCGACCGAAACGCCCGCCTCGTTGGGCGTGCAGGGTCCGGGGGAGATGATCAGCCGCTCGGGCTTGAGCTTCAGAATCTCGTCGACGGTGATCTCGTCGTTGCGATCAACGCGAATTTCGAGGCGGGGATCGATCTCTCCCAACCGCTGGACGAGGTTGTACGTGAAGGAGTCGTAGTTGTCGATGATTTCGATCATGGCCGGCGAGCGAACGGTCGTGATGGCGGGGCAAGGGCCAGTGTAATCGGCGCCGCAGAAGGGGGACAGGCGGGGGGCTGGGGCGGTTCGCTGGCGTCCTGATTGCTCAGGTTATGGGCGGGAGGGCGTAGGCGGAATGCTGAAGGCGGAGGGCGATGGGCAATCGGCATTGCGCACTCGCCCCTTCAGCATGCGCTCGATCATCGCTCCGGCGGGGCGTGGACGGGCGGCTGTCGGCGCGCCCGGCGCGCCGCTCCGCTAGAAGCTAGAAGAACGTGCGGTGGAGGTCGAGCGAGAAGACGAACAGCATCAGGCTCACCAGGAAGACGACGCCGGCGGTTTGCATCGTCATCACCACGCGCTCGCTCGCGGGACGGCCGCGAATCCCTTCCCAAGCGAGGAAGACCATGTGGCCGCCGTCGAGCATGGGGATCGGGAGGAAGTTGATCACGGCGAGGTTGGCGCTGAGCATCGTCAGAAAGATGAGCAGCTTGCCGACGCCCTCGAACGCATGGTGGCCGGCGGCCTGGGCGATCGTGATCGGGCCGCCGAGCATGGTGACGGAGACCTGGCTGCCGAGCTTGCCGAGAAAGCGGTAAACCATCGTCAGCGCGCGGATGGTTTCCTCAAAGCCGCGGTGGGCGGCCTCGTTCCAGGTTTCGGACACGCGAATGCGCTGGACGCCTTGGAACACGATGCCGCGGTCGACGGAGTAGACGTCGGCGCTCTCGACGGGCGTGAGCGTGGCGACTTGAGTTTCGCTGCCGCGCTTGAACGAAACCTTGAGTTGCGTCGTTGGCGGCAGGTCTTGCAGCACGGCGAGGACTTGCGGCCAGCCGATGCCCTCCTTGTTCTCGTCTTGGTAGAGGGAGAATTGGGTAGTCTTCGGCTTGTCGGCCATGTCTGCCGGAAGAATGAACTCGACCGATTGGAGGACGTCGTCCTCCTGCAGGCCTTCCTTTTCCGTCGGACTGCCAGGCGTCACTCCGCTGACGACGGTCAGCGCTCGATAGGCGATGCCGAGAGCCGGAGCGGCGAGGGGATCGTTGTCGGACGTGGGGCCCTCGATCCAATCGACGCTGCGCAGCGGAATGGTCAATTCCTCGGTGGCCTGTTTGCCATCCTCCGCGGCGGCGCGGCGGACCGTGACAACGATTTCTTTTTGCTCGTCGCCGAGCTTGCGGAGGGCTTCGGGGAGCGCGACCGGGTCGAGCGACAGCGGCGTCGCGTCGGCGTCTTCGCCGGCGACGACGATGCGCTCGATGAAGTCGCCTGGTTTCAATCCCGCCTTGGCGCCGGGAGATTTTTCCTGGACGGCGACGATTTTGCTCATCGGCAGCACAATGCCTAGCGTCCGCTCGCGCTGGGGCTGCAGGACGACCTCGACTTCATCGCCGCCGGCGGGCTTGGCTTCGGGCTGGCCGGCCGGACGCTTGGCGCCGCGGAGGACGGTGAGCTTCAGCGGTTGGTCGGCGTTTTTCAGGAAGAGGGAGCTGAGCTCGACGTAGTTCTGCACGGGCTGGCCGTTGACGGCGATCACTTCGTCGCCGCCTTGGAAGGGCGGGCTGGCGTTGGCGGCGCTGGAGTGGTCTACCAGCTGCAGCTTCTCGGGCATGATGAGCGAGCTGCTGCTGGCAATGCCGACGCGGGCGAGCTTGGCGCCCTGCTCGGGAATGAGCGTCACGTCGATTGGCTTGCCGTCGCGTTCGATGACGAACGGCAGGCCGTTTTCGAGGTCGCCGAGCGTCACGCTGCCCATCAGCTCTTCGAAGGAGGGGCGCACGATGTCGTCGACCTTGATCACTTCATCGCCAGGAACGATGGCGGCCCGCCAGGCGGGCGATCCAGGCGACGTGCGCGAAACGATTGCAGGGCTGTAGGGGACGCCCAGCTTGTACGCCACCGTCGCGAAGATGAACGCGAAGATGATGTTCATGATGACGCCGGCCGAGATGATCGCCATCCGCTGCGGGACGCTTTTGGCGAGGTAGCTGCGGCGATCTACGAGGTAGGTTTTGCCGTCGGGGCCGATGATTTGCTTCGAATCGGGCGAGTTGCCGGCGACTTGCGATTCCTTCACTTGCTCGGCGATGTTGGCCGGATTGTCGTCCTGCCCCATCATTTTGACGTACCCGCCCAGCGGCAGGATGCCGATGCCGTATTCGGTTTCGCCCCACTTGCGGCTGATCTTGTAGCCGCCGATGTCGAAGCCGATGAAGAACTTGTCGCAGCGGACGCCGCACATCTTGGCGACGGCGAAGTGACCGAGCTCGTGGACGAAGATGACCGTGCCGAGGCCGACGGCGACCATCAGGATGACGAGCAACAGATTACCGAGAGCGGCGAAGTCGGTCGCCGCCAGCATCAAGCACATACCCACCGCGAAATCTCCTGCCGCGCCCAGCTGTCGAGTTTCAACAGCGCGTCGAGCGTCGGGTTTGGTTCAAAGTGATGCGCGCCGAGCACGCTGCGGCATGCCGGCACGATTTCCGTAAAGTGTAGCTCACCGTCGAGAAACGCCCCTACAGCCGCTTCATTCGCGGCATTCAGCACGGCGCCGGTCGTGCCGCCGGAACGGGCGCATTCCTCGCCAAGGGCGAGCGCGGGGAACCGCTCGCGATCGGGCGGCTCGAAGTCGAGTTTCAGCGGCTGGCGCCAATCGAACCGCCGGGCCACGCCGGGGGCCCGGTGCGGATACTCCAGCGCGTATTGAATCGGCAGCCGCATGTCGGGGGGGCTCATCTGCGACACCACCGAGCCGTCGACGTACTCGACCATCGAGTGCACGATCGACTGGGGGTGGATCACCACCGAAATCCGCTCTCCCTCGATGCCGAAGAGCCAACGGGCTTCGATGATTTCGAGGGCTTTGTTCATCATGGTCGCCGAGTCGATGGTGATCTTCGGTCCCATCTGCCAGGTGGGATGGGCGAGCGCCTCGGCGACGGTGACTTGCTGTAGTTCGGCTGGGGAGAGGTGTTTGAACGGACCGCCGCTGGCGGTGAGGATCAATTTGGCGACTTCGCTCCGCTGGCCCGCCTGCAGGGCTTGAAACAGGGCGCTATGCTCGCTGTCGACCGGCAGCAGTTGGCTACCAGACGTACGGGCCAGTTCGGTGATCAGTTCGCCGGCCATCACCAGCGTCTCTTTGTTCGCCAGGGCAACGGTTTTCTTGGACTCCAGGGCGGCCCAGGTGCTGTCGAGCCCCGCGGCCCCGACGATCGCGGCCAGCAGCACGTCGATTTCTGGTTCGCCGGCGACCTGCACGAGGGCGTCGGGCCCGGTGAGGAGCTCGCACGCTTTAGGGAGGTCGGACCAATCGTACTGGCGAGCCGCCCGCGCATCGCAGGCGATCACCCAGCGTGGTTGGTGCTGCTTGGCTTGCTCAACTAGTTCGTCGAGGCGGGAATGGGCCGAGATGGCGGCGGTCTGCAGCCGGCCATTGCTGGCGGCGATCACTTCCAGCGCGTTGCGGCCGATGCTGCCTGTGGATCCGAAAACCGCGACGCGTTTGGGAGTGGTGGCCATAGAGTGCGGATCGGCGGGGGACGGCGAAGGCGTGGAAGTCAGGAATCGAAGTCGTGAATCAAATTCAGCCGGACCACCGCCTAGCCGGACCGCCACGCGGTCCGGTGGGAAGTGGCGAACCGCTCGCCGCTGCTGCCCGGAGGGCGTGGCCCTCCGGCTAGCGTGGCTGTTCGAGTCGTGGCCGGAACATTCGTCCGAATCGCGCCAAGTGAGCCTCCGCACCAACGCGCGGCGATCGACGTAGGAGGAGCGTCGGCGAGAAGGCGCCGGCAGGGGTGGCTGCGGGAGAATCTCGTGAGCCGCCCCGCGAGACGTCGATCGGGACGCAGCATTTTAGGGCCGGTCGAGAACCGCGACAACCCGCGTTGAGGCTTGGGAGGGGGCCCGGGAGGCTCCCTTTCGGCGCTGCAAGTGCTATCCTACCAATAGTTAAGAGCGGCTGTGGGCACGCCGGGGCGATGGTTGCCCCCGACGAGCCGACCGCCGTACCATTTAGCCGTCATCCGCATTGAAGCCGCCGGCTCCGCCGGTGGACGAAGTGTCGTGGCCGTCCGCTATCCAAATTCGTCCACCGGCATAGCCAGTGGCTTTTAATTCGACCCCCTCCCGCAGCGGCCACTGGCCGCCGCGCTATTCCTGCTAAGGCTACCGATCCATGGATCAACCGAAGGATGCTCCCAAGACCGCCAAGAAGCCAGCTGACAAGAAGGCCCCGCCGCAGAACAACAACATGTTGTGGTACCTGCTGGGGCTTGGCGTGCTGCTGCTCTTGCTCGTCACCGTCTGGCAATCGCAGAACAAGCTGACGATCCAGTGGAGCGACCTGGAAGCGCTGCTTGCCGCGAGCAATCCGGACGCACCGAAGGATGCCGACGCCTATATCAATTTTGAAGATAAGACGGTGAAGCCCCCGGTGCAGTACCGCCTCAAGGACCCGACCAATATCCGGGTTGGCGCCGCGGAAATCACGGGGACGGTCTCCGCGATGCACAAGCAGGCTGCCGTCGATGGCAAGGAGAGCATCCTCGATCCGAACATCCAATGGTCGAATGAGGCCCCGATGACGTTCCGGGTGTCGGCCAACCCCTACACGACAGCTCGCGCTCTGAAGATGTTGCGCGAGAACAAGATTTCCGATTACAGCATTGAAGAACAGCCAAGCCAGTTGCTGGCATACATTCCGGTGCTCGTGTTAACCGGCATGTTCGTGATGTTGATGATCGTCATGCTCCGCCGCATGGGCGGGGCCGGTTCGCCGATGGCCTTCGGCCGCAGCCGCGGCAAGCTGATCGCCCAGGAAGACATCGAAGTCACCTTCGACGACGTCGCCGGCATCGAAGAAGCCGTCGACGAGCTCCGCGAAGTGGTCGACTTTCTGAAGAACCCCGAACGCTACCACCGCCTCGGCGGCCGCATTCCGAAGGGCGTGTTGCTCGTCGGCCCTCCTGGTACGGGCAAGACGTTGCTCGCCAAAGCCGTCGCCGGCGAAGCGGGTGTGCCGTTCTTCAGCCTCAGCGGTTCGGACTTCGTCGAAATGTTCGTCGGCGTCGGCGCCGCCCGCGTGCGCGATATGTTCCAACAGGCCGAACAGCGCGCACCGTGCATCGTCTTCATCGACGAGCTCGACGCCCTCGGCAAGACTCGCGGCAGCGGTCAGATCGGCGGCCATGACGAACGCGAGCAAACGCTCAATGCGCTGCTCGTGGAGATGGACGGCTTCGGCACCAACAGCGGCATCATCATCATGGCCGCGACGAACCGCCCTGAAACCCTCGACCCCGCCTTGCTCCGCCCCGGCCGGTTCGACCGCCATGTGCTGGTCGATCGCCCCGACGTCGGCGGCCGCGAAGAGATCCTCGAAGTCCATTTGCAGAAGATCAAGGTCGACGAAGACGTCAACGTGAAGCAGGTCGCTGCGATCACCAGCGGCTTCGTCGGCGCCGACTTGGCGAACATCGTCAACGAGGCCGCCCTCCTCGCCGCTCGCAACGGTAAGAAGGCGGTCGGTATGCAGGAGTTGAACGAAGCGGTCGAACGCTCGAGCGCCGGTCTCGAAAAGAAGAGCCGCATCATGCAGCCCGAGGAGAAGCTGCGCGTCGCGTACCACGAAAGCGGTCACGCCCTCGTCGCCTACTCGCTGCCGAATACCGATCCGGTGCACAAGGTATCGATTATCCCGCGCGGGCTCGCCGCCCTCGGGTACACGATGCAGCGGCCCGAGCAAGACCGGTTCCTGATGACCCGCAGCGAACTCGACAGCCGCATCCAGGTGCTGCTCGCCGGCACGGTCGCCGAAGAAATGGTCTTCGAAGACATCAGCAGCGGCGCCCAGAACGACCTCGAACGGGCCACGGAAATCGCCCGCAGCATGGTGATGGACTTCGGCATGAGCCGCCTGGGTCGCGTCAACTTCCGCGAAAGCCATCGCAGCCCGTTCCTGGCCACCGGCGGCGACTTCGGTCGCGCCAGCAGTCACAGCGAGCAGACGGCCCGCGAAATCGACGAAGAGGTGAAGCGCATCCTCGACGAAGGTTTGGAGCGAGTTCGCCACATCCTTAGCGAACGTCGCCACACGCTCGAAGCGGTCACGAAGGCGCTGATGGAGCAAGAAACGATCGACTCCGACGCGCTGCGACGGATCATCGACGAAACGACCTCTGGCGCCCGCATCGTCCCCGGCACCGCCGCCGAACCGAAGCGTCCCTCGCGGATCAAAGCGGAAGATCCGACGCCCGTCGCCGAAAAAGACGCCGGCGGAATGTAAGTACGCATCATGGGGTCGGGGACCTTTTGCCACTGGGAAGTCCGCCAACGATGGAGCGTCCCTAGTGGCAAAAGGTCCCCGACCCCGTTCGCTATCCTGACTTGATCAAACGATCGGTAGCCAGGAACTAATCCTCCATGTCAGCGCCGAAGTTTATTCTGGCGCCAACGAAGGCCTCGACCTCGCTGCGGATGGCGCCCGGCACGGCGACCTCCAGATAGGTCGACTTGCCGGTTCGGAGAATGAGACGATTGGGATACTCTTCGTGCCAGGAGGCGTGAAGGAAGCGAGACCAGGGCAACGCCCGGCGATCGACGATGACTCCCAACTCGCCGAGCTCGACTAGGCCTGTATAAGCCCAGGGGCGAGAGACGTAATCGATCGCTGCGACGACGAGCGCGCCCACGAAAACGCCTGGAATGAGTACCGGAAGGAACATTCCACCTGATCCTCCGCCGAAAGTCGACGTGCTAAACATGTGGGTCGTCGCATACGCTCCGAAGATGGAGTAGAGCAACATTCCCCACGCGCAGAAGATGCCGAGGATTGATCTTCTGGGGAGATTGACCTCTCTGAGCACGAAATGCAGTGGCCCGGCAGCGACTTTTCGGCGAATCGCTCTCGACCATTCGAACCAGCCGAACAGGGCGACGACCGAGATGATTCCGACCCATAAGGCCAAGACGGGCATGCGGGCTTCGGGGCGCGCCTGGCGATAGAAGGGCCCGATCGTCGCGGCGAGAAGGGCGATGCCGGTGGTCAGGATAAGCATCGCTCGAAGGGGGAATCGCATGCCCGGCGGGTGCGTTTCGTCGGCAGTATTGACCGTCGTCATATCAGCACTTTCGCTTTGCCTAAAAGCCGGGGCCGAGTTTTCTTTCGTCCTTCTCAAACCGCATCTTCGTCCGCACGAACGCCTCGACGTCGGTTTTCATGGCATGAGGCACGACGGCGGAGTAGGTCCGTTCGCAACCGTACAGCATGAGCCAATTTGGGAGCAGGTGATGAAAGGAGGCTCGCTTGAAACTGTCCCAGGGTAGTACGCGGCGGCGTACGATGATGCCCCGTTCGCCGAGCAAGACCGGTCTCACGTGAACGAACGGTCGATAAATGAAGTGGAGGGCAGAGGCCAGCAAGAAGCCGAAATAGATTCCGGCGCTCATTCCGACGATGCTCTCCGAAGGGTTGATCCGGCGAATCACTTGAATCGTAAACGTATAGATCGCCAGGAGCGAAAAAAGCAGCAGCCCCCACGCGAAGATGATCGTCACAAACGAGGCGTTCGGCAGATCGGGCCGCCGCAACGCAAAGCGAATCGGCCCCGCCATCGCCAGCCGCCGCGTGTGACCGCGCCACTGGAACCACAGATAAGCGGCGAGGACGGCGAAGAGCGTCAGCCAGAAGGCAAGCAGCGTCGCACGCGATTCCGGGGCCGCCGCGCGGTACGCCGGCCCAAGCACGGCCGCCAGTAGCGCCGCGCCGCTGGTGACGAGCAGCATCGCGCGCAGCGGGAACCGCATCCCCGGCTCCGGCGGCGACGAAGCTGCGGTCGGCTCAAAGGCATGCAGTTCGGCGTCGCTCCTCATTCAAACCGCCTCGCCTTCGCCGTCATCGGCTTCTTGGACGACGGCAACTCGCGCCTTTGGATCTGGAATCGTCAGCTCCGTCTTCTCGCGGATGAAGGCCTCGACGGCGTCGCGGAGCTCAGCGGGGACGGCGAGGAGCAGGTCGCCGCGAGGCGCCAGGCGCTCGGTGAGCCTAAGAACGCCCGGCCGATCGGTTTCCCATCGCCAGGCGCTCAGTTTGCTCCAGACGACCTCCCGCCGCAGCGACCAGACGCCGCGCTCGCAGAGGAAGGCCGACCGCTTGAGCAGCAGCGGCAGCAGCCCGTAGCCAAGTATCACGCCCATTACGATGCCGCGTGCGGCGACGCCCAGCCATTGCAACGTCGTGCCAGACGCGAAACGATCCGACAGCATCGTGACGTGTCGGGTCCCTGACGAAAGCCACAGCAAAATGAGCGCCAGTGCGCCGACTCGCACCGCTACATCGCGCCATGGTCGTCGGCGAAGGAGCGTCACGCGCCAGTGAGCGCAGCCCATCAACGGGTTGGGCGTCATCATCGCCCGCCAGCGCCTCACGAAGCTCGACGCTCCGATCACGAGCGTGAGCGTCCAGTACGCGGCCAACGACTGCTGCACTTCCAACGACTGCCGCCGAAAATACGGACCCGCCAGCGCCGCTAGCAGCGCTAACAGCGACATCGCCGCCAACAGAGCCGGCAACCGAAACCGAACGCCCGTCGCATCATCCGAGTTGTCACGAAGTAAATTGGACATAACCAGTTTCGTCTTCACCTAGCCCCCGGTTCTTCAAACCGGGTGGCGAAGCGGCAAGTCATCAATTGACAAAGTCTTCCCGCGCACAAACGCCTCCACCTCGCCGCGCACGTCATTCGGCACATCCAGATAAATATCGCCGTCCAGCCGCCGAAGTTTCATCACCCCCGGTCGATCGGCCACCCACTCGGCGTGGCGAATGAACTTCCAAGGAGCCCTAGTGGCGCCGTAGACGCCATTTTCGCACAGGTAGATCGGTCGCCTGAGGAAATAAAGGACGAATCCCCCGAGCATAAATCCATGCGCCCCGCCCATCAGCAGCGGAGCAAACGGAACGCCGCCGAACGTCAGATTATCGCGGCCCCGCGCGATGACCGTCGATTGGCTTCCAACGATGGCGACGATTCCGACGAGCGAAAAAAACATCACCAGCGGACTTCCCGCGACATGCCAACGCCGCCGCCCCGTCGCCCAGCCGACGCAAGCAACGGAACCGGCTCCCGCCGGCAGTTGCCACGATTGACGCCAATTCAGCCATCCGCCGTAGGCGCCAAACAACAGAACGACCGTCCAATAGACGATCAATCTCGTTTGAGCTGGGCCGCTTTGCTGCCGCCAATACGGCGCCGCGATCGCAGCCGCGACCGCGAAGATCGTCGTCACGACCAGAATCGTTTGCAAACGAAAACGAATCGTCGGATCGGGCGGCGGAGGATTCAATTCTTCGGACATGACGATCTAAGCAACAGACGTATCGGCAATGCGCGTTTTCGCACGAAGTAAAGATTCAACCTTATCGCGCAACGAGGGCGGCACAATTAGTGAGTAACGCACAGTCGTTGACCAAGTCGAGATCTGCAACTGATCGCGAACCAAGGCGTGCCAGCGCACGGTACTGATCTGATGCCAGCCGATAAACTCATCGCCCGCAAGCAAACCATTCTCGGCAAGGCAAACCGGCCGGAGCGACATGATGAAATTGAAGATTTGCGAGGCTGCGATGCTAATGAATGGCAGCATGATCAAACCTTCAATGGCAGTTGGGCCCCACGATTTCGGCAGCCCTGTTTGAACCGAGTTGATTGTCTCCAGCAAACGATTGGCGGGTATTAAGAGAAAGAGCGTCCAAAGCAACGGCAACCTTCTCCATGCATTCCACAATGGCTTGGCCTGACGTAGGACGAAATGTACTTCTCCCGCCGCGTGGACGTCTCCGCGCCGCTGTCGCCAATGCCAACCGACCGCCAAAGCGATGCCTGCGACGTCTAAGCTCCACTGAATGAGCACACTCGGCCGAGACTCCACCGGCGCGCGTCTGGCTAGCGCGCCCGTCGCCGCAGCCAGCAGCGCCAGCGCAGTTGTCGTCGCCAGCACCGTCCGTAGAGGGAAGCGGAACGTCGAATTAGGCAGCGGCTTAATCTGTGCATCGGACATGGCGGTTCCGATTGTAACGCCCCGGTAGCGACGGGGCGGCGGCTGGTTCGGTCGCGCAAACTTTTCCGCAATTTTCTAGACGCCAATGCAACCGCAATCAGAATGAGGGTATGGCTCACGCCCCTCTTCATTCTGCGGCCGAATCCGGCATTGGCGTTCGACTTCTCCTGGCAGGAGTGGCGATCGTGGTGTTGGCTCAGTTTTGGTCGGCCGTGCCCTTGGCTGGAGCGATCGCGCTGGTCGCCTGGGGGACGGTGCTGAACGTCTCGCAGCGGCGCGAACTGCTGATTCTCGCGGCCCTGATCTACACGCCGCTGGGAATTCTGGCGGTGATGTCGCAGGTCGACCTGGCGATGGATTCGTCGCTCGCCTGGGGACTATTCGCCGGGCTCGATGCGGCCTTGGCGATGACGTTGCTCTATCACCTGGCCTGCCGGACGGGCGACCTACTCGCCCGCCGGTGACTCCCTGGGTATGCTCTCGCCCCCCCAGGCGTGAGCATGCAGAAGTGCCGGAAGACCCAACTCACTCCCCATGGGCACGAAGGAGTACCGGCGAGACCATGCCACCCATCGCCGACGGCCATGATAATCGAGCAGGTTGCAGCTTGCTTTTGGCCACTCAAATCGAGATAATGGACATCCGTTCATTGAATCGTTCTTTGGCAACTTCATCGCGAAAGCTTCGCCAACTGGTTTTCATTCGAGGCAGGCAGCGTGGCGATATGCGCCAGCACAAGCCGATTTCCCATGTCGAACCGGGCGACACGAGCACGTTTTTGTCGCGACAGAAACGACACAATTCCATTTTGTCGTCCACGTAAATAGCAATCGTGCAACGGTTTAACGTCGATCGATTTCTGTCGCCAAAAATCGATTTGACGCCAAGCGACCGCAAGCGACAGAAAGCAGCGAGCGTGGCATGGTCTCGACGGTACTCCGCCGTGACCATGCGAAAAAAAGAGGAAGAGCGAAAAACCAGGCGACGAAGCCAGCCTTCCCTACCATTTCTCTTCCTTGGCGCCCTTCGTGCCCTGGTGGTTCGCCTTTCTCGCCGGTCCGGGGGGTGGTTGACCCGCGGCTACTCAATCGGCGTCGCCCCCGGAGGAGGCGTCCCGCCGCCGGCGCGGACATAGTCGCTCCGGTTGTGGGCATATTCGGCGGCCGACGGCAGGTTGTCAGGCAGGGCAGCGTCAGCGGGCTGTTGAGCCTTGTCGAACAGCCGCTGCAAGAACGGCCGGCACCACCCGCAACCCGTGCCGGCGCCATAGCACTCCGCCAGCTGGCCGGCCCGGCGAGGGCGTTCGATGCGAATAAAGTTCTCGACCTTCCGCCGACTCACATGGAAGCAGAGGCAGAGTTCGTCGTCGAGTTCCATGGGCCTTCTCGCTTCTGGCTGCACGCGAGGTTTTTGCAATCCGCAGACCCGCCGCAGCTTCGCACAGCAGAGCAGATTTTCCTAGCTAGCACCATGCGGGGGACCGGCGGTTGCGGCAATCTCTTCGCAAGCTGAACGGCATCGGCGGCCGATCATTAGGACGTGCAGCTTTCGCGACCACGGGGCCACGCCATGCGCCTCGTTGGTTGGCGAGCATCAGATTCGCTCCCACGCATGGGCGAGGAGCGGGCGGCAGGGAGGCCGATGAGCGACATGCATTGGAAACGACGACGCCCGCGGTGGCCCTACTGGGTCGCCTTGGGAGGTCTGTTTTTGTTGACGTTGGCCGCTCCGTGGTCGTGGCACCGGACGCGCACGGCTCGGCTGCGCGCCGCGGCCGACGGCAAGTCGCACGCTCCGACCGAGGCTCCCGCCGCGCCGCAGAAGCCGGCCAAACCGCCGGCGCCGCTCTACCCGACCGTGCCGCCGCTGGCCGCGCCGACGGCGCCAGAGCCCGAGCTTTCGGGTCCGATGGTCTTCGCCGACGACTACGTGGCGGTCGACGAACCGCTGGTCGAGCAGAAGGAAACGCAACAAGAGGTCGCCGCCGTCGAGCCATTCAGCCTGCGGGCGAAGAACCGCAGCGTGCTGATCAAGAACGCGGCCCCGCCGGCGGCGCCGACGATCTTCAACAAGCAGTCGCTGGTGAAGGTGCGCGACGCGATTCTGGCGATGGTGGAACAGGCTCGCCAGGCTCAGACCGCCCAGCCGCCCGCGACGCCGGCCGGCGAACGGCCGATCGAACCGAGCGTCGAGAACTCGCTGACCTTCACCAGCCCGATGCGGGTGGTGGTGGAGAGCGAGCACGATCGCCTGGCCATGATTCCGCCGAAGGAAATGCGGATCGCCGGCGGACCGGAGGTGTTTGCCGACGCGAATCCGCCGCGACCGACGGAGCCTCTCGCGCCACTGGCGAAGCCGGCGCTGCAGCATCGTCCGACGGCGCTGATTGCCCAACTCGAAGCGCTGGCGGCCGGCTCGCCGGCGTCGCCGTGGGCGCAACACGTTTTGGCGCGCATCGAGCAACTGACTGACGTACCGGCGCCGGCCGACCACAATTGGCAGCCGACCATTGTCGAGCTGCGTCAGCTCGCTCAGCATGGATTCAACCAGGCGCTGCAGGTGACCAGTCCCGCGGACAAGTCTTCGTGGGTGCGAGCGAGCCGTTCGCTGGAACGCCGCCTGCCGGTTTGGACGCTGCTGGTCGACCGACAGTTCATGAGCCAGCAGGCCGCGTCGCTGAGCGATGCGCTCAACCAGAACGGGGGGCTGCTGCAGGCGCTAGGCGAGGTCGCTGCGTTGACGGCGGGCTCGGAAGAAGGCGCCACATGGCGGGAATACTTGCGGATCGACGACGTCGCTGGGCTCGCGAGCGTCGGGGGCGACGATTACGACGAGTCGCGGCGCGCGGTGGCGCGCGACGTGCTGGTGCGCATCGACGACCCGTGGCTGACGGCGGCGCAGCGGCAATTTTTGGCCCAGCCGCAAATCTCGAACCTGGCCGTCGAACTGCGCCCGTGGGCGAGCGGCGAAGCTTCGGTCGATACCCTAGCGGCGTTCATGGAACGATACGAAGCGACCGGCGCCCTCCACGACGCCGATGCCATCGCGGAGCTCCGGCTGCGGATGAAGTGGTCGGCCGACCCGCGTCTGCAAGCGCTGGCGGACGAATTGAATCGCAATTACCGCAATGCGAACATGCGGGTCGCCTTCTCGGGCGAGTTGATGAACCGAATGATTCCGCCGCAAGAAGTCCGCAAGGCGCCGGTGCGGAGCCGGATCGTCGGCGCCGACGTGCGGGGGCGTTCTGAAACCGATACGCAGGTCCACGTCCGCTTGATTCCGGATCCGACCGTGTGGCGAATCGGGCTTGAGGCGGCCGGCAACGTCAATTCGCACACTGTCTCCGAAACGTGGCCCGCCAAGCTGCGCAACCGGAGCACCATGGAGTACGAAGCCCGCAAGCTGATCATGATCAACCGCTTCGGGCTGCACGCCTGGCCCGCCGAGGCGCAGGCCGACGGGCGGACGAGCCTGGTGGGGATCGACAGCGGTTTCAGCTCGGTGCCGATTCTGGGAACCATCGTCGAAAACGTCGCCCGCGAGCAGCATCAGCAGAGCCGCGGGCAGGCCGTCGCGCAGGTGAAGCATCGCGTCACCAAGGAAGCCCGCGAGCGGATGGACGCGGAGACGGAACCGAAGCTGGCCAGCTTCGAAGCAAGGTTCCGCGAGCACATTCTGGAGCCGATGACGCGGTTTGCCATCGTCGCCGAACCGGTGGACATGAGCACGACCGAAGATCGCGTCCAGGCGCGCTTGCGACTGGCGACCGAGCAGCACTTGGGCGCCCATACGCCGCGCCCGTCGGCGCCCTCCGATAGCCTGGCGAGCTTCCAACTGCACGAGTCGGCGTTTAATAACGCGCTGCGCGGGCTCGACCTGGACGGTAAGCGAATGACGGTCGCCGAGTTGCATCAGGCGCTGTCGGAAAAGATCCGACGCCATGCGGAAGCGCCGCCGGCCGATCTGCCCAAGGCGGCGAAGGTCGAATTTGCCAAGAATGACGCCGTACGCATCATTTGCCACGGCGATCGGATCGAATTGATCTTGAATATCGTTGAACTACGGCATGGCCGCGATAACATCCGCGGCGTTGGGGTGCATGCCTTTTTCCGGCCCGAGGTCGATGGGTTGGAGCTGAAGCTGGTCCGCGACGGGTCGCTGCAGTTCAGCGGAGCCCACTTGCGCACCGGTCCGCGGATGGTGCTGCATAGCGTGTTCGGCAAGATGCTGCCGAAGGATCAGGTGCTGCCCGTGCTCGCGGCGAAGCTGAATGAAGACCCGCGCTTTGCCGGACTGATGGTCACCCAGCTGGTGATCGACGACGGCTGGGTCGCGGTATCGATCGGGCCCGCGCTGCCCAACCGCACTGCGTGGCGGACGCGGACGGTGGATGTGAGGTAAGTGCGGCCTCCGGGTCAATAATGGACGGCGTCGCCGGCGTCGAAGTCGGCTGGTATACTGCAACGATCATGTCTACCAGCGATTTCCTGCATCGATACCTCGAGCCCGTGGCCTTGGCGCTGACGCCGCAATCCGCGCGCGCGATTTTGGCCGTGAAGCCGATGCCGACGGACGTGGCGCGGATCGAGGAACTCGGTCGGAAGGCGAATGAAGGCATCCTCTCGGACGAGGAGAGAGATGAGTATCGCGCCTACGTCGATGCCGGCGATATGATTGCGATCCTCAAAGCCAAGGCTCGATTGACGCTGGCTCATCAGACGGACCAGTGATCATGGCGAAGGAAGTTCGCGAATTTGTCAGAACGCGAGCGACCGGTCGTTGCGAATATTGCAGACTGCCAGAGGCGGTCGATGAGTGGCCTTTTCATGTGGAGCACATCGTTTCCCGCCAGCATGGGGGCGATTCTGAGATCGAAAATCTCTGTTGGGCCTGTAGTCGCTGTAATTTGAACAAGGGTCCGAACCTCGGGAGCATCGATCCCACTTCCGGCGATCCCGTGCTGCTCTATCACCCCCGTAAACAGCTATGGTCGGAGCACTTTCTAATGGACGATGGCAGGATCGTCGGGATCACGGCAATCGGGCGAGCGACCGCGCGACTGCTGGGAATGAACAGCTCCAGTCGAATTGAATTGCGGCGGCGGCTGGGAGACCTTGGCGAGCTTTGACGAAGTCGCGCCCACGAGCTGGAATGCGGCGCCAAAATGACAGTCTTTTCGGGCCGTTTTAAGGCGTCATTGCCAACTTGGCGGCTGCCAAAGTGACGCTCGTCGTCCCGTTTTTCCTCGCGTCATTTTCTAACCCCTCATCGAATTTGAACTTGCGCAGGGGGACACGTCGAAGCCGCGGTCGCGGCACGCTCCTTGCTATTTCGCTAGTCGACCACCAATGCCTGCTCACCACCGGACCGCGGCCGGTAAGGCAGACACCAGTTCAAATACGCAGCAACGTTAAAGGAGGGATATTATGAGAACGACGACCAACCGTGTTCGCGACCTGTTGCCCGCCAATCTCTCGCAGTTTGAATCGGTCTTCGGACCGTTGTTTCAGCACGCTGGCGGCGTTCAGGCGTTTCATGTGCGAGCGAGCGTTTGGGAAGAAAGCGGCTCGTACCATGTGGAGCTCGACGTTCCGGGCGTCAGCCGTGAGCAAGTCGACATCACTTACGATAAAGGAACGCTGCGGATCACGACCGAGCGTCCGGCCCCTGAGGACCAGAGGTCCGGCTTGGTCGACGAGCGCCGCTACGGGAAGGTGACGCGGACTGTCGCTCTGCCGGAGTCGATCGACGTCGATTCGATCGCGGCCGAGCTGACCAACGGCGTGCTGCACGTCACCGTGGCCAAGAAGCCAGAAGCTCAGCCGAAGCGAATCGAGATCAAGTGATCTTGATCGCGACGACGTTGGCGAATGTAGACGAGGCCGCGGCAGACATGCCGCGGCCTTTGTCGTTGGTAACCGCGGCTCAACGAACCGCCGGAGCGGGGAGGTCGGAAACAGGAAACCGCCAAGGCACGAAGGCGAGAGAGACGCGTTAAGGAAGAAGAAGGGACAGGAAGTTCAGGGATGCTCTGGCGTCGCCATTCGGCTTCCTCCTCGCCCCTTTCTCTGCATTCCTTCGTGCGTCATTGTGCCCTTTGTGCCTTCGTGGTTAGTCTCGCCGCGAATCAAGCCGTTCCGTTCGGGCTGTGACCGGCGGATTTCGGCGGCTGGCCGCGGGGGCGTTGGGTACGGAAATTGCCCTTTTCCACTCTTGAATGGCTTCGGGGGCCGTTCGGTGAGAGGCATTGGCGCGGTCGTTTCGGCTTCGAATGTCGACCACTTCCCTCCTTGCCCGGTTTTGCTTGCCGCTTGAATGGCGGCGTGTTATAAGCGCTAATGAGGGCCGGCTACCGTCATTGGTCGCCGAGCGACCATGGGAACATCATCGAGAGCAGAGGCGGCGTCGCCGGCGGTAATGACACGCGTGACTTTACGGGTGCTCGACGGCGCCGACCGAGGCCAAATCTTCGAGGAACTCGAAGCTCCGGTGACCATCGGCCGCGAAGAAGGGAACTCGGTTCAGCTCAATGACGAGCGGATCAGCCGCTTCCATATCAAGATCCAGGAAGATCAGGGAAAGCTGGTCCTAACCGATCTCGAGAGCACCAACGGCACACGCGTTAACGGCGAGGATACGCAACTGCGGATCCTGCGATTTGGCGATGTGATTTCCGTCGGCCGATCGGTTCTCCTCTTCGGGACCCGAGACCAAATTGCCCATCGGCTCGAGGAATTGCGGAACGACGGCATTTCCGAGACGAGTGAGTTGATGGCCGAAGAACTCGCAAAGCGGGTGGACTCGAAGTCCCTCAGCTTTGAACTCCATATCGGGGCCTCGGAGGACTTGCAGAGCACGCTGCACATACCGGCGCCTCCGGAACTTCCGACGCAGTTAAGCCCCGGCCAGGCGGCGCAGGTCTCGGAGATTTTGGAATATCTCCACCTCCGGACTCGTCAGCTCGTGCAGACGGCCGAAATCGACGAGCAGCAGGCCAAGGCGGTGATTCCCCTGATGCAGTGGCAGGAACTGCTCGACGTCCAATCGCAGCTGGCCGAATACCTGCGGGCGATCGGCGATCCTGAGGGGGAGTGAGCCGACGTTCGGCCCTTCTGGGCGGAGCGAGGAATCTGGCGTCGCGAGGGGCTAAATGCTTCGCTCCGCTCAGAATGACCTCTGGGTTGATCCCGATTTTCTTGACAGCCGCCGCCCGCAGGACGATGATGCACGCCGCGGGGTCGATCGGGGGGATCGGCCTGCGTTCTCTCTCACTTGCCGCGGTGTTGCTGATCGCTTGACCCTGGCCTCTTGATCTATTCGGTCTTCGGCTCGCTTCGCAGTTTTTATGCGGGTCGTTTCTAGCGGATGGCGCTTTTCGCGAAACGAATGCGCCGCAGCTCGTGCTTCGCTCGCGCCAGTGACAGATGTTTGTCCGTCGCGGCTCGTAGAGATGGCATTGATGGGATGACTTCAATGATGAGACAACTTGGTTACACAATCGCGGCGTTCGCCTGTATTCTCGCGGCAGCCGCGACGCACGCCGACGAAATCCTCGACTGGAACGCGACCATTCGAGCCGTGGTGCAGCAGAATGCGAGCCACGCGAATCCGGGGTGGTCGACGCGCGCGATGGCGATTACCAACAGCGCGATGTACGACGTGCTGATGGGCTTCGAGCGAACGCACCAGCCATTCAAGCACACGACGCTCGCGCCCGCCGAAGCATCGCAGCAAGCGGCGGTGGCACAGGCGGCTTATCAGACGCTGATGTTCAGTTATCCTGGCGAGCAGCCGCTGCTGGATGCCGCCATCGCGGCAAAGCTCAACGCCATCCCCGACGGACCCGCCAAAACCGCGGGCATCGCTTACGGCAATCAGACGGCGCAGACCTACATCGATTGGCGCACCGGAGACAACGCCGACGCTGTCGTTCCCTACACGCCGGGAACGAACCCAGGCGAATGGCGACCCGATCCTCTTCATCCGAATCAATCGGCATGGGGCCCGGCTTGGGGAACGCTGAAGCCGTTCATTGTGACCAGCAGCGACCAGTTCCCGATGGATCCGCCGCCGGCGCTCGATAGCAACGAGTACGCCGAGGCGTTCAACCAAGTGAAAGCGTTGGGCAGCCTCAACAGCGCGACGCGCACCGACGACCAGACGGACATCGCTATCTTTTGGGCCTATGACCGGCAGGCGATGGGGCCGCCGCCGGTGTTGTTCGATCGCAACTTGCAGGATATCGCCCTGGCGATGGGCAACACCGAACGCGAGAACGCGCGGTTGTTTGCCATGGCGTCGGTCGCCATGGCCGACGCGGCCACGGCGGCGTGGGATGCGAAATTCGAGGACAACTATTGGCGGCCCGTCACGGCGATTCGCGCAGGGAGCGCCGACGGCAACGACGCGACCGAGGGCGATCCCGATTGGAAGCCGCTTGGCGCGCCCGGCAATGATCCGAACGACTGGTCGGATGATTTCACGCCCCCTTTCCCCGCCTGGCCTTCGGGGCACGCAACCATGGGGGGCGCCCTGTACGAAGTGCTGCGTGATTTTTACGGCACGGACGACGTGAACTTCGTTCTCAATTCCGCTGAATCGATGCCGTCGGGAAACACGACGCGATCGTTCACCTCGTTCAGCCAGGCGGAATCGGAGAATGGCATGAGCCGCGTCTACATGGGGGTCCACTGGATCTTCGACGCCGAGGATGGGATCCAGCTGGGGAACGACATTGCCGATTGGGTCGGGGCGAACGCGTTTCAAGCGGTGCCGGAACCTGCCGCTGCGGGATTGCTGACGATCGCCCTGGTTGCGGCGACCTTGTCGCGCCGGCGGGAAGAAAGATGAACCACCAAGGCACGAAGGGCACAAAGACGCACTCAGGAAGACAAGACAGGGAATGATTAGCAAGGCGACTGGCTTCGTCGCCCGATTTCTCGCTCTTCTCCTTCCTTGCATTCCTTTGTGTTTCTTCGCGTCCTTCGTGCCTTGGCGGTTAGTATTTTGAACCGCTCCGGCGGCTCGTTGAGCCGCGGCTGCCTGCGGCGGTACAATGACGGGCGTTCGTTGTCCGAGCATGCAGGAGGCTTCCTTTGTCCGCGCCGTCGTTCGTTCATCTTCATTGCCATAGCCATTACAGTCTTCTCGACGGCGCCAGCCCGATCAAAGGGCTGGTCGGTCGCGCTAAAGAGCTGGGAATGAACGCGCTGGCGCTCACGGACCACGGCAATCTGTACGGGGCGCTCGAGTTCTACAAGGCGGCGAAAGAGGCGGGCATCAATCCGGTCCTGGGGTACGAAGCCTACGTCGCACCGGGGAGTCGGTTTGATAAGAGCGGCGCACTGAGCAGCAAGGAGGCGACGTACCATCTCACGCTGCTGGCGAAGAACAAGATTGGCTTTCGCAATCTCATCAAGATGGCGAGCCGAGCGTATTTGGAAGGGTTTTATCACAAACCTCGCATCGACCGTGCGCTGCTTGAAGAGTACTCCGAAGGAATTATCTGCCTGAGCGGCTGCGTGAGCGGCGAGTTCAGCCGCGCGCTGCTGAAAAGTAGTTCCGGCAAAGTCGGCGGCGGGCTGGTCGAGGAGCAAATCGAAAAGGCCCGCGAGATCGCCGCGTGGTTCCACAACGTCTTCGGCGACCGGTATTTCATCGAGATTCAGGACAACGGCCTGGAGATTCAGCGACTCGCGAAGGAGGCGGCGATCGAGGTTGCCAACCGCATGGGACTGCCGCTGGTGGCGACCAGCGACGCCCACTATGTGCGACAGGACGACGCGGTCGCGCAGGACGTACTCCTCTGCATTAACACGGGGAAGTTTCGCACCGACACGAACCGGATGAAAATGGAGGGAGACCAGTTCTTCCTCCGTAGCGCGGATGAGATGTTCACCGCCCTGCCCGACCAGCAGGAAGCGCTCGCCCGTTCGCAGCAGATTGCCGACTCGGTCGACATCGACCTGGAACTCGGCAAACGGTACTTTCCCACGTTCGAGGTTCCCAAGGAAACCAATTCGCAAGACTATCTGCGGCAGTTGGTGATTGCCGGGCTCAAGGAGCGCTACGCCAAACGCCCTGACCGGTGGAGCGCGGCGGGGGAACTCTCCAAAGAGGTGATGGATCGGGTCGATCGCGAGCTCGGCGTCATCAACAAGCTCGGGTTTTACGACTACTTCCTCATCGTCTGGGACTTCGTGCGCTTCGCGGTCGAGAACGACATCCCCTGCACGGCGAGAGGTTCAGGCGTCGGTTCGCTCGTCTGTTACGCGCTGAAGCTGAGCCATGTTTGCCCGTTGGAGTATGACCTGCTGTTCGAACGGTTCCTCGACGAAAGCCGGCTCGAGGCGCCTGATATCGACATCGACTTTTGCAAGGAACGCCGCAGCGAGGTCATCGACTACGTCAAACGGAAATACGGCGACGCAAACGTGGCGCAGATTGGCACGTTCGGCACGCTGGCGGCGCGGGCCGCGATTCGCGACGTCGGCCGCACGCTCGGCATGCCGATTTTCCGCGTCGACCAAGTCGTCGGCATGGTGCCCGATCAGCTTGGCATCTCGATCAAGAAGGCGCTCGAAACGAGCGACGAGCTGAAGAAGACCTACGAGGGCGATCACGAAGTTCGTGAGCTGATCGACCTCGCACAGAAGATTGAAGGTCTCGCGCGCAACGTCGGCACGCACGCCGCGGCGGTGGTGATCGCGGCCCGGCCGGTCGATGAGTTCGTGCCGCTGCAGCATGTGAAGGGCAAGACCGACGTCATCACCCAGTGGGCGATGGGCGACGTCGAAGCAGCCGGCCTGCTGAAGATGGACTTCCTCGGCCTGCGCAACCTCACGATCCTCGCCAGCAGCGTCGCGCTCATTGAAAAGTCGCGCGGCGTGCGGATCGATCCGTACGCGTTCCCGCTCGACGACAAGCCGACGTTCCAGTTGCTCTGTCGCGGAGAAACGAAGGGCATCTTTCAGCTCGAAAGCGGCGGCATTCGCGACTTGCTCCAGCGGATGAAGCCCGACCACTTCCGCGACATCATCGCCACGAACGCCCTCTACCGGCCAGGTCCGCTCGAAGGCGGCATGGTCGATCAATACATCGAAGTGAAGCATGGCCGTAAGCCGGCCGAGTATCCGCACGAAGTGACCGAAGAGATTCTCGCCGAAACGCACGGCGTGATGGTGTACCAAGAACAGGTCATGCGGATTCTCAACAAGCTGGGGGGGATCAAGCTCTCCAACGCGTACACCTGCATTAAGGCGATCAGCAAGAAAAAGCTGCCGATGATCGCCAAGTACAAGCAGGAATTCATCGACGGCGCCAAGTCGCTGGGACTGGATGAGAAAAAGTCGGACGAGCTCTTCGGCATGATCGAGAAGTTCGCCGGCTACGGTTTTAACAAGAGTCACTCGACGGCGTACGCGCTCATCGCGTACATGACGGCGTACTTGAAGACGCACTACCCGGTCGAGTTCATGGCGGCGCTGTTGTCGTGCGATATCTCGGGCCGCAACTTTAAGAGCAAGGATCCGCTGGTTGAACATATTGAAGATTGCCGGCGGATGAACATCGAGGTCTTGCCGCCTGACGTGAATCAGGGCGATCCCGAGTTCACGGTGGAAGACGGCAAGATCGTGTTTGGCCTCAGTGCGATCAAGACATGCGGCGGCGCGGCTGCCGAGGGAATCGCCGCCGAGCGAAAGAAGAACGGACCATTCACGAGTATTTTTGATTTTTGCGAACGGGTCGACGCCTCGCTCTGCAACCGGGCGGCGATCGAATCGCTCATCAAGGCGGGGGCCTTCGACAAACTCGGCGGCCACCGAGCCCAATACATGGCCGTCCTAGACAAGGCGCTGCAGGCGGGCGCCGCCGTCGTCGCCGACCGTCGGGCCGGTCAAAAGGGCCTCTGCTTTGACGAGGACGACGACGAGGAACAGGCCGCCACGGCGGCGTCGCTCCCGGAGGTAAACGTCTGGACCGAGAAGGAGCAGCTTACGCAAGAGAAGGAAGTGCTGGGTTACTACCTGTCCAGCCACCCGCTGGCGGAGTTCGAGCAGACGCTCGGAACCTTTTGCACCCACACGAGCAAGACGATCGGCGCCCTTGCCCACCGCGACGAAGTGCTGCTCGGCGGCATGATCGCGGCGATCAAGTTCTCGCACACCAAGAACCCCCGCCCAGGCAGCGTCAACACGAAATACGCGATGTGGGACCTGGAGGATATGGACGGCATCACCCGTTGCATCCTCTGGCCCGAGCAGTTCGCCATCTGCGGCGAACACGTCGTCGCCGACGCAATTCTTGGCGTCCGCGGCAAGATCGACCGCCGCCCCGGAGCCGAGGAAGTCAACCTGATCGTCGATGAACTGATTCCGCTCAGCGAACTTTCAGAACGCTATGCCACGGGCGTGATGATTCGCGTGCGCGAAGCCGAGCATGGACAGCGCGGGCTGGAGCAGCTGCGCGAAATCTTGCGCGGCTATCCCGGCAACAAGAAGCTGCGGCTCAGGCTCGACCTGGCGGCTGGCGGGCAGGTGTGGCTCGACAGCAAATGGCCGGGGTTGGAATTGAATCCTGAGTTGCGCGAGCGCGTTGAGGGATTGCTCGGGCCCGGGAGTTTGGCGCTGCAGGCGACGAAGCCGAAGATGCAGTCGGGAGCCGATCAGAATGGGCGACGATCGCGACAACCGGCGCGTACGTAACGCATTGGCTGGGGTAGCCGTGAAAAGGCGCAAGATTCGCAATGGCCTGAGGCTCTAGACACAGAGCCAGTCGGCGTCGACGAGCAGCCGTCGCCTCTTTTGAATTCCATGCGACTTTTTGCAATTAATGGAAGCCGCCATTCATCATGCCGAACAACTACCTCGACCCCGGTCCGACGAGAGATGAACTTGACTCATCCACGGGACTGAAACTGCTGGAGTTCGGCGCCCCCTGGTGCGGCCACTGCCAGCTGGCGGCGCCGGCGGTTGAGGAGGCGCTCGCGGAGTTTTCCGGCGTCGAGCACGTCAAAGTCGAAGATGGCCCCGGCCGACCGCTGGGGCGTTCCTTCCGCGTCAAGCTTTGGCCGACGCTGATTGCCCTTCGCGACGGGGCGGAAGCGGCTCGTGCGGTGCGCCCTGAAACCGCCGATGCGGTGCGGGCCCTGCTGCGACAACTCTAACTACTTGCTGGGAATTGCCGCATTTTGCGACACGCGGCACACGACGGCGCCCTGACCTCCGCGTCGCTTCTCGATTAAAATGGGGCCATGCCGAGCGGCAGACCGCTCTACTTGGCTGGCGGATCACTTTATCGGAAAGCGTTTTCACGCATGTCGCGCATCAAACGGATTCTCGTCACCGGCGGCGCCGGGTTTCTTGGCTCGCACCTGTGCGAACGCCTGGTTGCCGAAGGGCACGACGTCCTCTGCCTCGACAATTTTTTCACGAGCCAGAAGAGCAACGTCGAGCACCTGCTGGGGAAGCCGAATTTCGAGCTGATCCGCCACGACGTCACGGTGCCGATTCATCTGGAAGTCGACGAAATCTACAACCTCGCCTGCCCCGCCGCGCCCGGGCACTATCAGTACAATCCGATCAAAACGATGAAGACGTCGGTGATCGGGTCGATCAACATGCTCGGCATGGCCAAGCGCTGCCGGGCGAAGATCTTGCAGGCGTCGACGAGCGAAGTTTATGGCGACCCGGAAGTTCACCCGCAGGTCGAGAGTTACCGCGGTTCGGTGAATCCAATCGGCCCGCGGGCTTGCTACGACGAGGGCAAACGCGCCGCCGAGACGCTGTTCGTCGACTATCACCGCATGAACAACGTGAACGTCCGGATTGTGCGGATCTTCAATACCTACGGCCCGCGGATGCATCCGTACGACGGCCGGGTCGTGTCGAACTTCATTCGCCAGGCGCTGGCGGGAGAAGACATCACGATCTTCGGCGACGGCGAGCAGACCCGCAGCTTCTGTTATCGCGACGATCTGATCGAGGGCTTTGTCCGCATGATGGCGGCGCCCGACGATTTCATCGGTCCGGTGAATATCGGCAACCCCGGCGAGTTCACGATTCGCGAGCTGGCGGAGCTTGTGATTGAGTTGACCGGATCGAAGTCAAAGCTGGTCACACGGCCGCTGCCGGCGGATGATCCGACGCGGAGGCGGCCAGATATCACGCTCGCCAAAGCGAAGTTGGGTTGGGAGCCGAAGGCGCCGCTGCGCGAAGGGCTGGCGGAAACGATCAAGTGGTTCCGGTCGATTGACGTCGCCGACTACCGTGCGCCAACGCCCAACTATTGATCGCCGTCGCCGCGTCCAGTCACCGCGAACAAGAGCGGTCGCAACAATTGATAAACGACGATGCCGATGGTGACCCCGAGCACGTCGGCGGCCCAGTCGCTCATGTCGCAGGTCCGCCAGACGGGAATCTGCGTCCACTCGTCGAAGGCGCCGTAAATGACCCCGGCAAGCCAAACCGCGAAGTAGTGTCGCGCGCCAAGGATGCCGATCGTCAATTCCCAACCGGCAAGAACGAGATAGGTGAGCAGCAAATACCCTGCGAAGTGGGCCCACTTGTCGGAGAACGACGGGCCGCCGGGTCCGAAGGAGGGGATGTGCGTGCCCATGAAGAGCAGCGCAAAATAGACGATCGCCAGCGTCCGCGCGCGCGAGGCGATGCGTTGAAGCCGATCGGTGCGGGGCGGCGGGGCGTCGGGCGTCATGGCGAAGAAGGGCGAGACGTCGCAAGCGAGGGGGGATCGATTGCGACCAAGTCTTTAGGGGCGATTCGACAGTCTAATGGGACGACGCCCCGTCGGATAGGAATCAAACCTCTGCGAGTCAATGCGAATGGGAAGTCTGTCGGACGATGAAAGGTACATGAGGCTCGCGTTGCAACAGGCGACGGCGGCGGCCGAAGCGGATGAAGCTCCGGTTGGCGCCGTGATCGTTGCGGCGGGCCGCGTGCTGGCGGCCGCTCGGAACGAGCGCGAAGCGCTGCGGGACCCGACGGCGCACGCCGAGATGATTGCGATCACGCAGGCGGCGTCGGCGCTGGAGAGCTGGCGTTTGGAGAACTGCACGCTTTACGTCACCTTGGAGCCGTGCCCCATGTGCGCCGGCGCCATCGTGATGGCGCGGATTCCACGGGTGGTCTTTGGGGCGCTCGATCCGAAGGGGGGCGCGGTGCGCAGTCTTTATCGACTGCTGGAGGACGAACGGCTGAACCACCGGGTCGAGGTCGTCGAGGGCGTCCTGAGCGAACCGTGCGGCCAAGTTCTGTCAGAGTTCTTTCGAGGAAAGCGTCGAGACCGGCGGCGACCGGACGGCGGCTGACGCGACTTGAGCGAAATAACGGCCCAGAGAGTCCAGGCGGCGCCCGCGGAAAGGATTGGCCGGATCGCGCCGGCGGACGGGAAGTCGTCGGGTGCGATTGTCGCTCCAATGGCGCCGATTTTCCCGGCGATTGGCCAAAAGATCCTGGCGAAGCGGTCGAGAAAATGGCTGACAGGCGCTGGCGCTGCGATCAAACTGGAAGCTTGCCTTGCGTCTGGCTGGCGACTTCGCCAACGGCTAAGTTTGTCCCGCCGCAGACGTAAGGATAGAATCAAACGAGATCTGAGCCCATCCAACAAGCCGGCGCGACGTTGCCCGCGGAGTCGACCATGAGAGCATTTTTGGCGGCAGTGGCGTTAACTTCAATGTTCGCCCTTCAGGCGCATGCACAGCAGCAGGCCAATTACTCTCAAGCGCAGCTGAATGCCCTTAAGAATCACAACTCGGCGGCGACGTTCACCAGCGACCGCGTCAAGAGCCAAATCTACAATCGCTCGGTGCCGCAGTATAATTTTTCGAACGTCAATCGCGGCCTGTTCAGGGGAGCGATGAATGGCCAAGGCCAAGGCCGATCGAAACCGTTCTCGCATGTGAGTCAAGGACCAAGCTCGTCGCCTTATCTCGGCATGTTGGCGGACAACCCGTTCACCTCGACGACGTCAAACTATTTCAATCACGTCCGCCCCCAGATCGAGCAGCAAAAGGCGAACGAAAAGTTGATGATGCAGAACGCCAAGATGCAGCATCAACTCAATGAGATCGCGGCCAAGCCGCCGTATGACATTACCGGTTCGGAAGATCGCGCTCCCACGGGACACGCATCGGTCTACCAAAACAATGGCGGCGTCTACGCCAACCCGGGCGGCTATTATCCGCAGGTGCAGATTCGCAGCGTCCGCGGGCAGAAGTAATCGGCCGAACTTCGCACGGCGTTGACGCTTGCTGAATCATGGTCCGCAGGCCCTGCTAGCTCATGCGTTCGCGCCGACCCCGCCGCCTTCTTGTCGCCGAACTGCTCTTGGCGCAATCTCTGGGTTTCTGCTAGAAGCCCCGCCGCTTTTCGCGCACTCTTCGTGCAGACACACTTCCAGCGGCGCCGTCGGGCCGAGCCTTGGCCCGGCGCTGCGATAGGGATGGAACCCCATGAACCAGGGATGTACCTCCGCGCGCTCGGGACGGCTCAGCAAGGCCGTTTGTTGGAGCGCCTTCATGGCCTTCGTGCTTGCCTCGGCGGCTAGCGTCGCGCTAGCGCAGCAGGCGCCGGCGCGGCGAAACGTTCGCGACGCCGATCGGGCGGCGGGCGAGTTGATCGATTCGTTTTTCGATTCCGCCGCTGACGGCAGCCGATCAATGCGCCCGGTCAAGAACGCACTCGGCGGCCAGCCGAGCAAGGCATCCGTTCGACCGCAGTGGACCGCTCGCTTGGCCCGCAATCCAAAGGCCGACGACGGCAACCCGCCGTATGTGCTCATTGACCGCTACGGCGGCATTCAGCGCTACGTCGAACCGACGCCGACCGTCAATCTCGATCGCTATCTAGGCCAAACGATCACCGTTCGCCGCGATACGGGGCACACGCTGCTGGCGAGTCAACTGGAGCTTCCTAAACTTGCGCGCCCGGCCGGGGCCGTGGTCGGCGGCGGCGATGTTCGCTTGGCGGCCGCCGAAGAACCGGCGACGCCCGGGGAACCGACGTTAGCAGATGGGGCCGCGGCCGCGGAAGCGATTCCCGCGGAGCCTTTGCCCGATCCCATTCCCCAACCGCAGTCGATGGTCGAGGGCCAGCAAGGACCTTGGCTCGACGCCGCGGGCAATCCGATCAATCTGCCGGAAGGTTCAGACCCGCTTTATCTAGACGAGTCCGAAGGCCCCCATTTGCAAGGATGCGCCAGCTGCGGCAGCGCCGTCTGCCAAGCGCAAGGAGGCTGCGGACTCGGTTCGCGGCCCGTGTTGTGGGTGCGCGGCGAATATCTCGCCTGGTGGGCCGACGGGATGGATATTCCGCCGCTGGTGGTGCGCGGCGACGCGGTGACGAATCCCGATCCGCCGCCAGCTCAAGTCTTCGGCAATGCGTTCGTCGTCTACGGCAATCAAACGATTCTCGACGGCGTGCGCAGCGGCGGCCGCGTCCGCGCCGGCTATTGGCTGGACGACTACGGTCAAACGGCCATCGAAGGCGAATACTTCGGCTTCGGGCAAATCAGCGAGCAATTCAACGACGGGGGCGATGGCACGTTTCCGATCGTCGGTCGTCCCTTTATCGACGCCACCACGGGATTGAACGCGGTTGAAGACGTCTCGTTTCCCGGTATCCGAGGGTCGGTCGTGGTCAATAGCGACAGCAAATTCCAGTCGGCTGGAATTGGTTTGCGGCGGAATCTCTGCTGCGCCAGCGGGCAAACGTGCTGCGGCGATCCGGTCACTTGCGGCAGTCAAGTGGGCGGCTGCGGCGCGGGCGTCGGCGGCGGGCCGTGCGCGACGTTGTTCGGCAAGGGAACTCGACACACCGACGTCTACTTTGGCTTTCGCTGGGCCCAATTGCAGGAGGGGCTCGCGATTCAAGAGAACCTTGAGGTCATCGCGCCGTCGACCGACGTTGGGACGACCTTCCAGGTGAACGATGCATTCAACGTCAACAACGAGTTCGTCGGCGGCGAAATCGGGTTCATCTGGGACTGGGACTATCGCCGTTGGTCGCTCGAGGCGCTGACGAAGCTGGGAGTCGGCTCGACGCGGCAGCGCGTCAACATTAGCGGCAGCACCACGCGCACCGAGCCGGGCGAGGATCCGGAGACGCGGAGCGGCGGTCTGCTGGCGCAAGACAGCAATATCGGCAACTACGAACGGAATGAACTGAGCGTCCTACCGCAACTGGGCGTCACGCTCGGTTACAAGCTCACTGAGAGATTGAAGCTGACCGGCGGCTACACGTTCGTCTACTGGAGCAACGTCGTGCGACCGGGCGACCAGATCGATCCGGAAGTGAACCCCGGCAATCTGCCGTTCGCCAACCCGCCCGATGCCGACGGTCTGCCGGCGCGTCCGCAGTTCAGCTTTCGCCAGAACGATTTCTGGGCTCACGGGTTGAGCGCGGGCCTTGAGTATCAGTGGTAGCGTCGCCAGCATGGGCAGCGCTCCTGGCTGAGTTTCCATCCGCTTGTCACGTCACGACGCCCGGCGAAATGTGGTGTTTTCGCCGGGCGGTTTCCATTTCTGGCGCTTTCGCGCTTCCCGTCGACTGGGGGTGCTGGCGCGGTGCGCGGAAATCGTCCGGCTCGTGGGAATCTGTGCGGATTAAGCGGCCGCGGGTGGCCGATAACACTCCAAAGTCGTCCTCCCTTCTTTGTCCACTCGTTGTCGAGGGTGCTCGCATGGCGCCGCTGCGTTTTAATCCGCAATCGCTCTTCCGCATGTTCCAGCCGGCCCGCGCGAGTCAACTGACGCTTGCCAAGGGAACCCGCCGGCGGAAAGGGCTCGGCTTCGAGTCGCTTGAATCGCGGCAGATGATGGCCGCCGACATGGCCGAGATCGTCGGCACAGTGCGACTGGACGTGCAGAATGACGACAATGCGGCTAATGATACGCTGATCGCCGGCGCCACGGTGCAACTTTACCGCGACAACGGCAACGGCACATTCGACGTGGGCGACGCCGTCGTCGGCGGCATCGCCACGACGGACGCGCTGGGGCAGTACCGCTTCACCGGGCTTGGCGCCGGCAAGTACTTCGCCAAGCTCACGCTGCCGTCGGCCTTCCAAACCAAGGCGGGCGGCGGTCTGCAGGAAATCAACATCAGCGCGGCCGAGTCCGACGGAACGATCGGGCAGACGATTGACGACTTCGAGTCGAACCAAATCGCCGGCGCGGCGCCTCCGCTCCCTTCGAGCGACAATTCCACCAAGGCCGACACGGGCGTCTTGGGCGGCGAGCGCGACCTGCATGTTGTGCTTACCGAAGGGAGCGACATTTATTCGTCGGTTTCGCTGATCAGCGGCGGCGGCTTCCTCCGGCTCGCCAGCGGCAGCATGGTGAAAGGGAACGCCAAAGTCGTTTGGGACGGCCAAGACGGCAGCGCCACGTCGCTAAACCCGACCGGCCTGGGCGGGCTCGATTTTACCTCGTTCAACGGCAACACGATGACTGGCGTCGTGCTCAAGGTCGGCGCCGATCATCCCAACAGCGTCGTCAAGCTGAAGGTCTACACGAACGCCGGCAAGTGGACGGAATTCACGGCGACGGTCCCGGAAACGAACGGCGGCGCGGCGACGGCCCAGCTGACCTTCAACTTCACCGGTCCGGCTAGCAACAGCGCTGGCGGCGGCGTCGACTTCAGCAGCGTCGGTGCGATTGAGCTGACTTTCGAAGGGGTCACGGCCGTCGACGGCATGGTATCGCTGGTGGGCGTCATCGGACTGACGACGAAAACTGCCGACTTCACCGCGTACGAAAAGATCAACCTCGGCGACCGCGTCTGGAATGACGCGAACAACAACAGCCAACTCGACAACGGTGAGCAAGGAATCAGCGGCGTCAAGCTGAATCTCTACAGCGACGTCGACGCCAACAATCAATTCACCCCGGGCGTCGATACCTTCGTCGCCACGACCAACACCAACGGCACGGGTTTCTACCAATTCACCGATTTGCTGCCTGGTCACTACATCGTGCAGGTCGATTCGTCCAATTTCAACGCCGGGCAGGCGCTTGAGGGCCTGAAGTCGAGCACTGGCGGCGCGGTCGATCCTGACAACGGCGTCGACGGCGACGACAACGGCGTCGCGTTGGCGGGCTACGGCGTCGTCAGCCAGGCGCTCTCGCTGATTGCGGCCAATAACACGGTCGACTTCGGATTCTTCGGGTTCGACCTAGTGCTCGACAAGTCGATCGAGCAGACCTCGGCCTCGCCGCTGGAAGAACTCGAGTATACGGTGCGAATCATCAACGATGGCCCCTCGACGGCGCAAAACGTCTCGTTCGTCGACGATCTGCCGGCCGGCGTGACTTACAAGTCGCTCACCGTTGACAAGGCGGGCATCAATCTCACTCACTCCAGCGGCAAGATCACCGGCAGCCTGGGGAACATGGCCGCGGGCGAGGTCATCCTCGTCAAGATTCGCGTTGACGTGAAGGCCAACGCCACCGGCACGCTGCTCAACAAGGCCGAGGTCAGCGCACCAGACGAAGAGTATCTCCTGAACAACAAGGACGAAGTCGAGATACCCATCGTTCCGAAGATCGACCTCGCCGTCGACAAGATCGACAGTAAGGATCCAGTCAAGCCAGGCGAAACGTTCACCTACACCGTCACCGTGGTCAACAACGGTCCGTCCAGCGCTACTGGCGTCACGGTCGTCGACACGATGCCGGCGACAGGCGTCACGTACCTCACGTCGTCGCGGGCGGTGAGCGTCAACGGCCGCGAGCTGACGTACGACCTGGGAGGCCTCGCCGCGGGGGCCTCGGTCACGTTCACGATTACCGTGCAAGTGAACCAGAACTTCACGGGCACGCTACTGAACGAAGTGGTCGTCTCGGCGAACGAAGAAGAGACGACCTACGCGAACAATCACGACGCGGAGCCGACGGTGGTGAAGATCGACCCCGCGAGCCTCGACGGCTACGTCTACGTCGACAAGGACAACGACGGCATCAAGGACGGGGGCGAGAAGCCCATTGCCGCGGTGATTCTCACGCTGACTGGTACGGATATCTTCGGCGCGTCGGTAACGCGGACAACGGTGACGGACGCGAACGGTTACTACAGCTTCGCCAACCTGGTTCCGGGTACGTACCATGTCAATCAGACGCAGCCGACCAAGTACAAGGACGGCAAGGACACGGTCGGCAACACGTTTAATTTGTTGGGCGAAATGTTGATCAATAAGAACGGATTCTTGGGCCTCGACACCGTCGGCAATGACAACGCGGACGCCGACTCGATCCAGCAGATCACGCTCGACAGCGGTTATGCGGCGAAGGATTACAACTTCGGCGAACTGGCCGTCACAACCAGCAAGGTTGATTTCATCCGGCCGATTTTCTACCGCTAGTCCTCGCACAAGCATTTCGACGGTCAGCCGTTGACGCGCCGTCGGGCGAGTCAACGGCTTTTTTATTGCGCTCCGAAAAATGCTTACGGGCCAAGTCTGCCTGAAAATTCGAAGTAATTCACAGTTGCGAGCGGCACAAACCCGGTTCGTGACCTAGGGTTGTAATGCCCGGCCATGCGCCTGTCGCGATGGCGGCGGCTCGTCGCCGGGCAGGGGTTACGGCCCCTCCTTGTCACGCCCTCATCCATCCTGCCACGAACTCTTCTCGCCTCGGTCAAACCTGCGTCGCCCAGCGTTCGCCGCTGCGCGCTCGTCAGCGTTGCCGCCGGCGCGCAGAACTCGCCTGCCGAGGTTACCCCATGCGGAACCAGCGAAAACCAGCGTCGCAGCGCCGCGGCACCGCCGTCGTCGAAGCGGCGGTGGTGCTGCCGGTCTTCGTGCTGCTGATGTTCGGCATCATCGAATTCGGTCACGCGACGATGGTGATCAATCTCCTGCAGAGCGGTTGCCGCACGGCGGCGCGGATGGGTTCGATGCAGGGGCCGAACACGAGCCAAGTCGTCGAGAAGGTTCGTCAAACGCTCGGTTCGGCCATCGATCCGAACGTGGTCAACATCTACGTCCAAGACGCCAGTTCGCTCGATTCCGGAGGAGTCTGGCCGACGAACGACGCCGAGGTGCAAGCCCTTCCCCCGATTGAAGTTTCCGAGGCCGAGCCTCGTCAAATGTTCGTCGTCCGCGCCAGCGTCAACTACAACGACGTCTCGGTGCTTCCCATGCCTTTCCTGGCCGGCGTCACCCTCGACGCCCAAGCCTTTATGCGACACGAGTGATGTCCACTACATAGGAAGCCCATGCCATGTCCCCCGCCGCTTTTCAACGACGTTGGAAACGTCGCACCCCGTCAGCCGCACGATGCGGCGCCGTAGCCGTCGAATTCGCCGCCATTGCGCCGCTGCTGCTGGCGATCATTGTCGGACTCATCGAACTGTCGCGCGTTTATAGCGTGCAGAACTGCCTGGAAACCGCCGCGCGAGAAGGAGCTCGGTTCGCCGCGCTCGATCGCTCGGGCATGATGCTCGGCGGCAAGACAGCCAATCAAAAGCTCGTCGACGACGTGAAGAATTATCTCGCCTCGAACAACATCAATCCCGACAAGGTAAACGTCAAAGTCACCGCCGCCGATAACCCAGATCAAGATTTCAACCTCGACGATCCCGCCAACGATCTTGAGCTGTTTCAAGTGCGCGTCGACGTCCCCTATTCGGACGTCAGCTACTCGCCGGTGAGCGACGCCAACGACTACAGCCTCAACGCCGCGCTCACGTTTCGCAATGGTCGAGCGGTCGTGAACGACTAATCCCCCCTCCTGCCCCGCCGCGCGATCGCGGCCCCTCGTGCTCCTCGGAGATCCTGCCATGAAACTCGAACCCGACATCCAGCGGCCGCCCCTATCGCCGCGGCGGCTCAACGCACCGCCGCGGCGCCGCGGCATCATTCTCGTCCTTACCGGCTTTTGCTTGGTCGCGCTCTTCGCCTTCGTCGCCCTTTCGGTCGACGCCGGGCGAATGGTGCTCACCGGCACGAAGATGCAGAACGCGGTCGACGCCGCGGCGTTGGCGGCCGCTCAAGAAATCTCGGCAGCCATTCACGCCGCCGGGCAGGGAGAGGGTTCGGCCAACGTCGACGCTAACTCGATCGCCGTCGAGCAGGCCCGCGCGATGGCCGCTCAAGTTGCCGAAGCGAACGGCCTCTACATCGATCCCGGCGAGGACGTGACGTTCGGCAAGCGCGTCTTTGACGAAGCGTCGGGAAACTGGCCGATCCAGTGGGGCGCTTCGCCCTTCAACGTCGTGAAGGTCGTCGGCCGCAAAACCGACGAAGACGTCACGGCGCCCGACGGGCAACTGCCGTTGGCGTTCGGGTGGGCGGTCGGCCGCTCGAAGGTGCCGCTCACCGCCTCGGCGACGGCGTTTGTCGAGGCCCGCGACCTGGTCGTAGTGCTCGACTTCTCGGCGTCGATGAACGACGACAGCACGCTGCTCGACAGCGCACTGTCGCAAGCGCAGGTCGAAGCGCAGCTCGACGCAATGTGGGCGTCGCTGCAGTCGGCGAACCCCAAGTGGCCCTCGACGACGACCAGCAAGTTCCCGTCGACCGGCTTCGGCCAGGTGAAGTCGGCAGCCGGCACCTACGTGGCCAGCACGGATACGAACACCATCTTCACGACGCTGCAGCTCAATGCCCGCAACGGCGACGGATCGGCGAAGTATCCTTTCCCGCAGTCGGGCCGCAACAGCAACGGTACGCCCAAGTCGAAGCTCAGCGCGTCGGCAAACGATACGGCCTGGAAGGCGTACATCACCTACGTGAAGGGTCTCACGGGAACGTACAAGCAAAAGTACGGCTATCGTACGCTGCTCAGTTACCTGCAGAACAGCAAAAACGGCTGGTATGAATCGGAAGACCTTTGGCGGACGCCCCATTATCCCTTTCACGCCGTGAAGCAGGGCACCACCTTGTTCTTCGACTTCCTGACGGATCTCGACTTCGGCGACGAGGTGGGCATCGTCAGCTACGGCACCTACGCGGTCAAGGAGTGGGATCACCACGATGGCGAGGTCGACATCGACATCAGCAGCGACCCGATCACGGCTGACTATGCCACCCTCAACGCGATTCAGGTTCGTCACCAGGCCGGCCACTACGACGACTACACCGGCATGGGCGACGGTATCTTGAAGGGGCGCGAACTACTGCTTGGCGTCGATAGCGATCCGCTCGACGACGGCTTCTCGCGCTTCGGCGCCAGGCCCACGATGATCGTTATGACCGACGGCCAGGCGAATCGCTGCCCGTCCGGTTGGAGTTTGCCGGCCAGCTTCAAGTGGAAAGATTGGACCGACTACGACGGAGACGGAGTCGCCAATTACACGACCTCCGACAAGTTCAAGCAATACGCCTTTTGGGAGGCGAGTAAGGCGATCGATCGGGGGGCCACGCTCCACACGCTCGCCGTAGGCGCCGGCGGCGATCGTGCGTTGATGACGGCCATCGCCTTTGCTGGCGGCGGCATCTACATCAACGTCCCCGGCGGCAGCACCGTCGGCGCGATGGAGACCCAGCTGCGAGACGCCTTCAAGCAGATCGCATCGAAGGTGCCGCCGGCGAAGTTGGTGTACGAGTTCCCGGAAAACTAACGCTCATGCTGCGTCGGTGGTCCGGCACGAAGTAGCCCCGGCCAACCTAGGCCGGGGTTATTTGTTTGAGGAGAACGTCGCGCGATCTGGCCCGACGCGACGTTCATCGGCAAGGCAGCCGGCAGTGCTCGGTCGAGATGCTCGGTGTCCAAGTCTCGGTTGCAGCCTGCCGGTTGCCGTTCGGCGGTGACGTCAGTGGTCCGCGGTCAGTTGTCAGTTGCGGCTAACGCGAGGGCTTCAGGCCCTTTGCATTCGCAACTGACGACAGGCAGCGGACCGCTGACTTTTTTCATTCAGTCTTCGTATGTCGCCGCACTGCGGCGTCGGCGCGAGTAACCGAGTCGCAGGCGATTGGCTTTCGAGACGTACTCGCCTTCGAGGAAGTAGTAGCCGCCCAGCAACTTGTAGAAGAACAGAATGAGCAGCGTGCCGGCGGTACCGACGACCATCCCCAGAGGGCTGACGGGGATGACGCGTTGTCCTTCGTTGAAGTAGCTGACGACGCCGCACCCAAGAATGGTGCCGCCGACGCCCATCAGCACCGTGGCGATGGCGCCCCCCGGATCGCGGCCCGGCATGATCCCCTTGGCCAACAGACCGATCACCGTGCCGAAGCCGATCCAGACCAGCACGTCGTTGACGAGTTGCTGGGCCGAGTCGTTCAAGACGACCCCTTGTGCTGCGTCGAAGCCTTCCATGGCGTCACCACTTTTCATTGATTGGCGTTCGAGCCGAGGCGTTGGCGTGGTCAACGCGTAACGTCCCCATTCTATTGCTCGGTATTCCGTGGCAGGAACTGTAGCACCCGCCACGGCAGCGCAACAAGGCGAACGCCCCCCAGTTCCGCCGCGTGCTAGCATCGAATTAACCTCGGCCCCCCATACCACGCCCGTTGATGCTGCGCGGCGCCGCAGCGTCGAAATCGCGTCTGCCGGCAGTCCTCAGCTTGCCCTTGCCCCGCCGCCGATCGTATACTGCACGGCTGTTTAGTGCTTTGATCGCAGGGAGGGGGCGTCGCCATGGATGTGGCAGCATTGCTGGAACGAGTTCGAGCCCGGCGCGATTATGCCGGTCAGATCGAACATGTCGAGGTCCTTTCGGAACGCCCTGGTAAGTTCGCCGAGCCGGCCACGCCGCTGCCAGAGCCTCTCATGCGGCTCCTGGCGGCCCGCGGGATCGAACAGCTCTATTCACACCAAGTCGCCGCCTTGGAGGCCGCTCGGGCCCGTCGCGATTTGGTGGTGGTCACCGGCACCGCCAGCGGGAAAACCTTCTGCTACAACCTGCCAATTCTGGAATCTGCCCTGGCGGGGACCAACTCGCGGGCCCTTTATCTCTACCCTACGAAGGCACTCGCCCAGGACCAGCTCAAGGGCCTACTCGAACTCACCGCGGGAGATGCGGAGCTCGCCGCCGCGATTCGCCCCGGCGTTTATGACGGCGACACGCCGACCGCCCAACGCCGCCGCATTCGCCATGAAGCGAATCTGGTGCTCTCGAACCCCGACATGCTCCATGCGTCGGTCTTGCCTTACCATCCGAAGTGGGCCGACTTCTTCACCGATCTTCGCTACATCGTCATCGACGAGGTTCACACCTATCGCGGCATCCTTGGGGCCCACGTCTCCGCCGTGCTGCGGCGACTGCTGCGAGTCTGCCGACACTACGGCAGCGAGCCGACTTTCTTGGCCACGAGCGCGACGATCGCGAACCCTGGCGAGCTCGTCAGCCGATTGATCGGTCGCGAGGTCGACGTGATCGACGACGACGGCTCGCCGCGCGGCCGCAAGTATTTCGCGCTCTGGAACCCCGCTCCGCTGGGCGTCGACGCGCTCGCCCGCCGCAGCGCGAACGACGACGCGGTGATGTGGCTGGAGGAAGCAGTCGAAGCCGAGGGCCAAGCGCTCGCGTTTACTCGCACGCGGCAAAGCGCCGAGCTGATTCACCGCTACTTGCGCGACGCGCTCGATGCGAAACGCTCGAAGCATGCCGACAAGGTTCGCGCGTATCGCGGCGGCTACCTACCGAACGAACGGCGCGAAATCGAGCAAGACTTATTTGCCGGCCGACTGCGAGCCGTGGCCGCGACGAATGCCTTGGAACTTGGCATCGACATCGGTTCGCTCGACGTCGCCCTGCTGGTGAACTACCCCGGCACGATCGCCAGTTGTTGGCAGCAGGCGGGGCGGAGCGGCCGCCGGCATGACGAGAGCCTCGCCGTGCTGCTCGCCGGCAACGACCCCGTCGACCAGTATCTGCTCCGCCGGCCCGAGTATTTCTTCGCCCAGTCGCCCGAACATGCGGTGGTCGATCCCGACAATCCCTACGTGTTGGCCCGGCATCTCAAGGCCGCGGCGTTCGAACTGCCGCTCGAAGACGACGACCTTGCCACGTTCGGGCCCTTGTCGGCGCCTATCATCGACGCCCTCTGCCGTGAGCAGCAACTCGCCGAGGTGCGCGGCGCTTACTATCATCCCGGCGGCCAAAATCCCACGATCGGCGTCAGCCTCCGCCACATGAGCGACAATACGTTTAGCATCGTGCTCGTCGAAGGAGGACGGGGGAAGACGGAAAGGGGAAGTTTTGGGTCGCCGTCGCAAGTTCCAAAGTCAGTAACAGCCCACTCGGTACTCGCCAACGTCGATTCGATCAGCGCCCCGGAGCTCGTCTATCCCGAGGCTGTTTACCTTCACAACGGCGAAACCTACCTCGTCCGCGAGCTCGATCTCAACGGCAAGATCGCTTACGTCGAACGCCGAGAGACCGACTACTACACGCAGGCGGTGCTCGAAAGCAGCGTCGTCGTCACCGCCGCGCGCGCGACGAGCGACGCCGTGCCGCGGGCGGCGCTGGTCTACGGCGACGTCGACGTCAGTTGGCAGACGGTGGCGTTCAAGAAGATCAAGTTCGCCACCCGCGAGAACATTGGTCTCGGTCCCGTCGACATTCCTGCGCAGCAATTGCAGACCACCGCCCTGTGGCTTACGCCCGACGATTCAGTTCGCGCTGACCTCAAGGCCGCAGGGCTCCGCGCGAGCGAGGGCATCGTGGGCCTTCGCAATCTGGCCGTCGTCGCCCTGCCCTTCGTTGCGATGTGCGACAGCCGCGACCTCGGCGGCGTCGTCAACAGCCACAACACGGGGAAGCCGACGATGATTCTCTACGACCGTTACCCCGGCGGACTCGGCTACAGCGAGAAAGGCTTTGCGCGGATCGACCAGTTGCTGGAGATCTGCCGAGAGATGGTGTCGAGCTGCCCCTGCGAAGCGGGTTGCCCGAGTTGCGTCGGGCTGCCGAACCACCGCCCGGCGATTCACAGCGATCTCGACCTGACTCGAGGTCACCCGATGCCTGACAAGGCGGCAACGCAAATGATGTTGGAGTTGTTATGCGCGCGGAGCGGGGTCGCGGCGGCTACGGCTGGGGTTTGATGCGGGATGCATCGATGATGCTTGGATGACGGTTGAAAGGTCGTAGGCGTCGGACTCAGTGGGCGCCCATTTGGCAGCACTAAACATCTCCTCGCGTCCTTCCCATGTTTGACGACGGCTTACGCCTACGGTTGGAATCGCTGAACCGCGCACCGCTGCCGGCGATCGCGGCGCCGCCGGCGGTTCGCCTCCCCACGGCAACGGCGCCGGCAGCGACTCACGCCGACACGCGCGGCAAGGCGCCTTCGCCATTGCGGCCCGGCGTGGTGCAGCCGATCACTGGCCTGGTTCGGCGCGGGGAGGTTGTCGCCAATGGATGTGGCGAGCACTGGCGGGTTTGCGTGCCGCTGGAAGAACTCTGGCCTGGCGGCGAAGCGCTCGTCTCGAAACGGCACGCGCGCCTGGCGCGTGGAGCCTCCGGCTCCCTCCTTTCGGAGGGGATGGCTGAGCAGGTGGGAAAAGCGCCGGTACACGCCGCGCCCCCCTCGCCTCCGCGACGAGGGGAGAGGCCCGCTGTCATCCAGAATTTCGTTGCCGCGTTTCCTGAACGCGCGCTGCTGCTCGATCTCGAAACCTGCGGTCTGAGCGGGAGCGCCTTGTTCCTGGTCGGCCTGCTCAGGCCGATCGAAGGACGGCTGACCGTCGAGCTTCTCTTCGCACGCGACTATTCTGAAGAGCCGGCCGTGCTCGCCAGTCTTTGGCAGCGCGTCGACGCTGAGGGCGTCGTCGTCACCTTCAACGGGAAGAGTTTCGATTGGCCGATGGTCGTCGACCGCTCACGTCGGCACTTACTCTTCCGCGGCCAACGGCCGCCCGCGCCGGCACATCTCGATTTGCTCCATCCCGCACGGCGCCGGTGGCGCGGCGAACTGCCCGACTGCAAGCTGCAGACGTTGGAGCAGCGCATCTGCGGCCGCTCGCGTACCGACGACATCCCCGGCAGCCAGATTCCCGCCGCCTACCACGAGTACGTACGCACCGGTTTTGAACGTGAGATGGATGCGATCCTGCTCCACAACGCGATCGACCTGGTGACGTTGCTCGATCTGGCAATGCGACTGGCGGGTTGATAGCCACTGACGCGAACACGCGCGCAACAAAAAAGGCCGCGAGCGGCGTCTGCCAATCTCGCGACCTTCTTCGTGTAACAAACTTCCGGCCTGATTGCGACTGGGTGGAGTCGCTGGAAGAAAGACGTGCGTCGAACAGCGCTGCGCGCTGCCATGTAGCCGATGCAGGCCTATCCGGTAAATTGGTCCTCCCGACGGAATCGTGACCAGAAGCTTGAATTGTTATCTCCGCAACCGGCGGGTGTTCGCTGGTCTGGAGCCTTCGTTACGTTGCAGCAAACCTATCGGTTCGCAGATCCCGCGAGCGTGACTTTTTTCTCCCTCGCGAGGGACGGACATTACACCGTAATTCTAGTCCGTGGAATAGCGGCTGCGAGGAAAATTCTACGGTTGCAAAGCGCGTGCCGAGAGAGGCTTGGAATGGCGCTCTAAAGCTTGCCGATGGCCGGTCGTGAGTTGTCGCTGGCCAAATGCGGGCAGCCGAACCCCAGGGCAGCGGCTGCTGACAATCGACGCCTACGCAAATAGCGCTGTCACCGCCGAGCCTTTGACGAGCTCGCGCGGCTGCTTCAGATGGTTGTAGACAATCGTCTGCGGCTCGATGCCCAGGGCGTAGTAGACCGTCGCCAACAGCTCGGTCGGATGGACCGGATTCTCGGCCGGGGCGCTGCCAGTCTTGTCGCTGCTGCCGTACACCAGCCCGCGCTTGATGCCGCCGCCAGCCAGCATGCCGGTGAAGCAATAGGGCCAATGGTCGCGGCCATCGTCGCTGTTCGAGTTGCCGGACGTGCTCAGGCCCCGCTGCGGGCTGCGGCCGAACTCGCCGACCGCCACGACCAACGTCTCGTCGAGCATGCCGCGCTGATCGAGGTCGTTCACCAGCATCGACAGCCCCGCATCAAGCATCGGCGCTGCGACTGTCTTGAGTCGGGTGCTTAGATCGGTGTGCGTATCAAACGAATGATTCTGGCCGTTGGCGACGTTCGGCCAGAGGACTTCAACGACGCGCGTGCCAGCTTCAATCAACCTGCGCGCGAGCAGGCAACTTTGTCCGAAGGCGTTCTTGCCGTAGGCCTCACGCAGGGGATCGGGCTCTTGGCGCAAGTCGAAGGCCTGCCGCGCACGCCCGGAAACGATGAGGTCAAGCGCTCGCGTATAGTTCTCGTCGAGCTTGTAGTTCGCGACGGCCCGTTCGAGCGACGGCATCCCTTGGCTAATCGAGTCGCGCAAGCGCGCCCTTCGCAACAGCCGCGACGACGGGACTTCGGCGCGCAGCTCGAGGTCGGAGACGCTGATCCGCTCCATCTTTTGCAGGTCGAGATCGTCGCCGTCGGGATAGAGCGTGTAAGGATCGTAGCCCTTGCCGAGGAAGCCGGCCGAGCCGCCTTTGCCGATGACGTTGCTCTCTTGCAGCGGGCGCGGGAGCATGACGAACGGCAGCATCGGTTCTTTCGACGGCCGCAGCGCCGTGATTTGCGCGCCGAAATTGGGGAAGTCTTTTGGGCTCGGCGGTTCCAGTTGCCCCGACGGGCTCACCTTGTCGGTCGTGTATCCGGTCATCATCTGGTAGATGGCGGCCGTATGATTGAATAGCCCCACCGGTTCGTACGCCATCGAGCGAATGAGCGTGGTGCGGTCGATCGTCTGCGCGAGCTTCGGCAGCAGTTCGGTAAACTTCACGCCGGGGATGCAGGTCGAGATCGGCTGGAAGACGCTGCGGATATTGTCCGGCACGTCTTCTTTGGGATCCCACAGGTCGAGATGGCTGGGACCCCCCTGCAGATAAACCATGATGACGCTCTTTGCGGCGCCGAATCCGCGCGGCGGCCTCGACGGGGCAAGAGCTTGGCCGGCCGTGTCGGCCACCGCTCGTTGCAGGCCGAGGATATCGGCCAGCGACAGACCGAGAATCGACGAACCGCCGACGCGCAGCAACTCGCGGCGAGAAATCTTCGCGGGGCGATCGCATGTGTCGCGGCCAGCGGCGCCAGGGATAATCAGCATGGCGATTCGTCTCGAGTGATGAGGAGGATGACAGCGAGCCGGGGACGTGAGGCGCCCCGATGCCAGTCTCCCTTCATTATGACCATTTTTCGCCGCTTGGGGACAACCCTTTGCGTCCGGATGCGGCGAGAATTGGTTGGAATGGGCCGTTCTAACCCGCCCCAGCCCGTCGAATCGGCCTTGCCTCGTCATTGCGAGGGCCGTACAAGTTGGCTCGAAAACTGAGCCCAGGTGCGCCGGCGGGCGACTGCCAGTAGTCGGAGGCACGCCTGCATCCGGGCGCCATCCGGAGGCCGTGGCCCTTCGACTAAAGGTCCGGCTGAACTGCGGCGCGCAGGCGGCGATCGTTTGAGACACCGAGGGAGTGTAGACATGGCCGCCAAATCGATGCTCCGCCATATCGCATTTTGGGCGCTGCTGGTCACGTTCGGCGTCGGCGTCGCTGGCTCGCTGGGCCGCGCCATCGAAATCGAAAACTTGCCGAAACCCGTGACGCCGGCCGATCGATTCAAAGCCGGCGGTCGTCAGGTAGGGCTCTACGACATGCTGCGCGTCGGCCTCAAGGCGAAGACCGAGGCCGACTTCAAGTACATAGCGCAGGTCGTCAAACTCGTCGACGAGGGGAAGCTGCCGCGCGACATGGTCGAGTCGAGCTTCCTCTACGCGCGCTATCGGTATCGCACCCATCCCGGCAGCTTCCAGTTGCGGCCGATGGTGTACTTCCAACCGTCGCTGACCGCGCGGGCGAAGAAGATCGGCGTGATCCTGGAAGGGAGCGTCCTGTAGTTGCCGTGACGCGCGCCGCCTCGAAGGTCGGCTAGCCAATCGAATGTCAATAGGTTACATTTCGGAAGCTAGCTGATTGCCTTTAACCGACGGGGACGTGCGGGTCTATGGCCAAAAAACCAGCGAAGAAAGCTGCTCCTGCCAAGAAGAAGGCTCCCGTGAAAAAGGCGGCCAAGGCCGTCGCCAAGCCGGCAGCCGTCAAGAAGAAGGTCGCTAAGAAGGCCGTCAAGAAAGCACCCGCACCTGTGAAAAAAACCGTCGTGAAGAAGGCCGCCGTCGTGGCCGCGCCGAAGAAGGCCGTTGCCAAGAAGGCGGTCAAGAAGGTCGCTGCGTCCAAGGACGGGGCTCCTGTCAAGAAAAAGGTCGTCAAGCGCGTCCGCACGAAGGAAGTCCGGCTGAAGGCCTTCTGGGGCGTCTTCAATCAGACGATGCGCCGCGTCGCCGTCTTTGAATTCGGCGATCGGAAAGAAGCCGATAAAAAGGCGGATGACCTGACCAAGTCGGGAAAGTCACCGCACTTTGTCCAGCTCGTCAAAGAGCAGATCGTCGAGTAGCTCTCGGCCGATTGTGAGTTCTGAAGAATTGAACCGCCAAGGACGCCAAGTGCGCCAAGGAAATGCGGGGAGATAGAACAACGACGGCACGAGGAGCACGCCGAAACACAAGAAGCTGAGGAACCGCCGATAAACGCGAATGAACGCAGATAAAATTTACTTGCGTTTATCAGCGTTCATCGGCGGTTCCTTTTTTACTTGTATTTCCTAGGCGCATTTGGCGTCCTTGGCGGTTCAATCTGCCGAACCCAAGATCGGCTGCAGCTGCTCGACCGTCGCCGGCTTCGCCAAATCAAGTTTGCCAAAGCCGCGCAAAGCCCCGATCTTCATCGCCGCTTCGTGATGCTCGTCGTAATTCGTGATCAGCATCGTCGGCGCGTGCGCGACGTCGGCCGCGGCTTTGATCTGGCGAATCACCTCGACCCCGTCGGAGTAGTCCATATCGAGCTTGCGGTTTACAAGCACCAGATCGATATGGCCGCCTCGCAGCGCAGCGAGTGCGTCGTCGGCGCCGTCGGCTTGCAGCACCTCGCAGTCGAAATGCTTCGCGAGGAAACGCTTGATCGACGAGTGATCAGGCCCGCAGTTGCCGACGTCGAGGACGCGCTTCTTCATTTTCCGTCCGGCGTAATCGCGAATAGGTGAGTCTGATTGCCGACGTAGAGGACGTTGTCGGCCACGATTGGCGTGCCGTACACGCTTGCTCCCATATTACGCGTGCCGTAGTACGGGACCATCTCCCCGTCTTCCTCGCGCATCGCTTCGGCGGGGTCGGCCGAGTGCTTGAAGACCGAGATTTCGCCGTCTTCGTCGCCAATATAAACCTTGTCTTCCACGATCAGCGGAGAGCCCCACGCCGCGGACAGCATGTCGTAGACCCAATTCACCTTGCCGGTCTTCGCGTTGAGGCAATGGAACAGTCCGCTGAAGTCGGCAATGTACAAGACGTCGTCGCGGATCGCCGCCGTGCCGATGCTGCGATGGAACTGTTCTTCAAAGGCAATGTCCTTATCGCCGTCGCGATCGTCGATCGTGTATTCCCACACGACGGCCGAGTTCGGATTCGGCCGGGCGAAGTCCCCTTCCTTCTCGACGACGGCCTGCACCCGCTTGTGCGGGATCGGGTTCTTCGGGTCGGAGGCATTGAACGCCAGTTCCTTGCTGACGTCGCCGCGCTTGGTCGGGTCGATGCACCAGAAGGTGCCGACACCTTCGCCATGCTCGGGATCCTGGCCGGTGGCGACGTAGACCTTGTTGTCGTAGACCACGGGGGTCGAGATGATGTCGTTGCGCGTTCCCTTGCCCATGAGCTCGAGCTTGGCCGTCTTGGGGTTCGAGTCGAACTTCCACAACAGCTTGCTTTTGCCGTTTTCACCGGCAGGGTCGAAGCTGTAGATGTAGCCGTCGCCGCCGCCGAAGATCACTTGCGGCTGCCCGTCGATCACCGCATACGTGGGCGACGACCACTGCCCATGGTGAATGTTCAGACCAGGCGAACTGTCGGTCCAGAGCACCTTGCCGGTATTCTTGTCGATCGCGAAGAAGCTCGGCGCATCGGGCGCGGGGATGTAATTGTGCTCGACGTCAACGCCGTTGGAGGTGCAGACGAACAGCGTGTCGCCGGCGGCAGTGAGGGAACAGCTGCACATGTTGTGCTGCGAGATTCCCATTTCTTTCATCATGTCGTATACCCAGACGACGTCGGCCTCTTGCTGCAAGTTGGCCGAAATGTTCGTTGCCTGGGCCGTGAGCGCCTTGATTTTCTCTTGAGTCTTCGCATCGGCGGTCGGCTGGGCCTGCAGCGCTTTGATCTGGCCCTGGATCTGCGCCTTTCGCTGGGCGATCTGAGCGTCGATCACCTTTTGCTCATCGACGTAGGGTCCGTCGTTCTCGCCATCGTGAAAACCTTCGGCGTCGAGGCAGCGGACTTCGCCCATGTTCGTCACGAACCACAGCCGGTCGCCCTCGGAGTACGCCGCGCTGCAGACCCCCTGCAGCGGCCAGTCGTACACGCGACCGGCGGGGTGCTTTTCATTGGTGTGCTGCCACAGGAACTTGCCGTCCTTGATATCGAACGCGAGCATGCACCCCAGATCCGTGCCCGGAGCGAATCTCTTGAGCCATTCCCCGCCGTTGTTGGTGCCGACAAACACCTTGCCGTTGTTCACGACAGGATTGCCATAGGTTTGTGAACCGAGCTTCGCGACCCACTTGATGTTCTTCGCGTCGGTTGGATCCCAGGCGCCCGTCTTGTAGTCGAACTCGCCGATCTCCCATTCGGTCGGAATATTCTTGCCGACCGGCGTGTTATTGCGGATCGAAGAACCGCCCCACTGCGGCCAGTTGACGTTGGGCTGGTTCGGATCAACGGCTGCCGCCGGGGCTGCGGCGGCCGGTTTGGGATCTTTCGGCGCCGGCACGTCGGCCGCGATCGCCAAGCTGAGGGCGCCATACCCGGTCAGTCCGAACAGGGCCAACAGACTCGCGACGCTGAGGGTTCGTTTGCTCATGGAAAAGCTCGATTGTTCCAAAAGTTTCTGGCGTTGATTTGGCGAGCCGCGGGGTGTTATCCCCGCGGCCATCCCGCCGCAAGCGGCGGGGCGAATTGGGCGTGTTCAGCTGGCGGGCTCTACTTGGCCCAGATGATCATTCCACAACTGGGGCGTATCCCCATCGTTACGCACGCTGCCGGCTACTCGTTTGGCGTGACCGAAATATTATCCATGTAAAAAACGGCCTCCTGCGCCTGACCGAAAATACCCGGACTACCGGAAGTGATCGGGGACTTGTCGGTCATCTCTAGGCTCCAGTCCTTCGGCTCGTCCTGGTCGCGGAGCCAAATCTTGCCTTTCACGTCGGCCGTGCCGTCTCCCTGCTGCACCTGCAGTTTCAAGCGATACCATACGCCCGGTTGGGGGACGAACTCGACCTCCGCCGCCGTCCGGTGGTCGTGGGCCAGCCAACTGTAGATTCTCAACTTGCGGTCGCCCGCACGAAGCGACAGCGTATAGCCGCTATCGATGATGCCGACGTCAGGCATCCGCCCATTTTTCTCGGTCAGACGGAAGTCGCCCTGGATGGTGTAATTCTGCATCCCGCTGGGGCCCATGAACAGCTGGCTGCGCGTGCCGAGCTGGTTCTTCGGATTCGTCGGCGTCGGCAGTACGTCCAGCTTCTTGGCGACCTTGTTTCCTTCCAGATCCTCGATGACGTAGCGAATGCGGCCGCCGATCCAGCTCAGCGGCATGTCCTTCTCTTTCTCGAAATCGAACTGCCACGGCAATGGCGGCACCAATCGGACGCGCGCCTTCGCTTTCAAATCGCCCACGGCGGCGATCACCAGCGAGCCAGTATGGCCCTCGCGTTTCGCAGCGGTGTAGGCGCCGTCAGCCGAGATCTCGCCCGCTCCTTGCACGGTGAATTTTACTTCGTCGGGAGCGGCGATCCGCAGGAACTGCCCACGAGCGTTGTAGAGTCGCACCGTGAACTTCTGCGTCCCTTCCGGCGCCAGGGTCGCGTCGTATGGCGAGATGAGCAAGGTCGCGGGTTTCTCATCGGCGGTCACCGGCGGCTCTTGCTCCGGAGTCGGCAACGGATCGGCCGACGGCTCGACGTCCTTGTTGCCGATGCAGTACAGAGCTTCCGACGTCGGCAGATAGATGCGGCCATGGGAGACGATTGGCGAGCCGTCGTTCTGGTCGGCCTGACTGAGCCGCAGCTTCTGCAGTACTTGCGCCCCGTCAGGCTTCGGCTTGAGGGCATACCAAATGCCGCTGTTGGTGCAGAGATAAACCTTGCCGTCAGCGTAGACTGGCGTGCTGCGCATGACTGTGCCGAGCGCCTGTTTTCCGACGAGCTCGCCCGTCGCCGGATCAAGAATCTGTAGCTTGGCGCCGTCGGTTACCACCCACAAGCGATCCTCCACCATGACGGGCGAGCTTTTGCCCGCCATCAAGGTGTATTGAATCCACTTCTCCTTGCCCGTCAGATCGCCCCGCAACGTGGCGTCAATCGCCACCACGGCGCCTTGCGTACTGCCGACCAGGTTCTCTTCGCTATGGCCGCAGTAGACCACGTCGTCGATCACGATTGGCGAGGCATTGATGCTGCGTTGGCTGAGCGGGAAGTTCCAGAGCTGCTTGCCGGTGCGCGGCTGCAGGCCCCACACCTTGCCGTCAGCCCCGCCGAAGATGAGCTGCGCTTCGCCCCCCACCACCTCCGCCACCGGGGTGCTGTAATTCGTATCGGGCGGCGAGATCGTCGTCCCGGCAAGCCAGCGGAGCTCCCCCGTCTTCTTCTCGAACGCCATGAAACGGTGCGCCGGGCGGGCGAGGCCGTCAAAGTCGGGCGTGTCTCCCCAGCTCACCAAGATGGCGCTAATCAGCACCAGATCATCGAACATGATGGGGTTGTTCGTGCGACCCCCGTAGGTGCTGATCGTGCCGAATTCTTCCAGCAAATTGCGCGACCAGACGATCTTGCCGGTCTCGCCGTCGAGACAGGCGAAGACGCCGCCGACTCCCTGGGCGTAAATGTACCCCGTCTCGGGGTCGCCCACGACGTTCGACCAACCGAGCCGCGTGTCGGGAACGTCGGTGAGGTAGACGTCGAGCCGCCGTTCCCACTTCTGCTCGCCCGTGGCTGCATCGACGCAAACGACTTTCTCGCCTTCATCAGCGGTGCCGGGTTTGTCGCGCACCGTGACGTACAGCTTGCCGCGCAGCACGATCGGCGTCGACCGCGTGCCAAGGTCCGATCGCTTCCAAAGGAGATTTCCATTGTCGCCTCCCTTGGGATTCCACTTCTCGACGAGATTCTTCTCCGTCGAGATCGAATTCTGTTGCGGGCCGCGCCAGTTCGCCCAATCCATGGGATCGATGGCGACCGGCGCTGCAGGCGCGGCGGCGTCTACTGCCTTGACCGGCGCTTCCGCTGCTCCGACCGCGGGCTTGGCAGACGCCTTCGCAGCCGGCTTCTCCTGCGCGGCGAGCGGCTGCAGCGGGGAAAGACTTACCAATGCGGCTAGCGATAGCGGGGCCAACCAGCGGCGAGTCATGAACCAACAAGTCGCAGCGAGGCCGAGCGGTCGGAGCTTCATGTAGGTACTCTTGCGATTCGGTTTGGACATTGAGGGGCCAGAATGCGCCTCGACCTTGCCTGAGAGAAGTCGGGTCGCACGTTGGGAAGGGATGTTGGTCGGAAGGCGGATGGGGATTGCTCCCCTCCTTCAAAGCAGGGCTCGCCGCGCTGGGATCTGTTCCTGGTAGACCTTGCCGATTGGGTCGACGCCAGGCGATCGGTAGAGTTTGTCGCCTGGGTCGCTGCGCCAGCCGCCGTGCGTGCGAGCTTGGTAAACCATAGCAGATTTTCCGGCTGTAGGCCATGCTCGGCAACGCGCACGGGGCCTACAACCGGACCCCCGGGAAGAGCCTCCGCGGGCGGCAAAGTTTACCTAACAGTTGACGTAAGCCACTTGCTGAAAATTACTTCCGCACTTCTCAAGGCTCGTTCTCGGAGCGGCCGATATCACCGGTGTCGCAAGCCAAGCACTCACGTGTCACTGCGACACAAGCATAGAGCGACGGCAACCGGTAGTGACTAAACCGAGCCATGGACTGGCTCGACCGGAGCCGCCGCCCACCAGTGGGGGTGATCCCCGCGACAACCCGCCTTGCCGACCTCGGCCCCGCCTCGGCTTAACTCCCGCCCCGTACATTCCCGCCCACCGGCCGCCTCGGCCGAAACCTGTCGCCACGACAGTCACAGGGAGTGATCCGCCGCGCGAGCGCCGTGACGTCAAGATGTCGCTGTGGTTGCCCCTCACGCAAAAGGAGACGTGGTTCGATGAAAGGTAACTTGTTGGGAGCGCTGTTGGTGAGCGTCTGCCTGGCAGGCCAGAGCTTCGGCGCTGGCATGCTGGACCGGATGCTCGGCGGCGGCTGCGGCTGCGACTCGTGCGAGCCGTCTTGTTGCTGCGAGAAGTCGTGCGGTTGCCCCAGCGATGACTGCTGCGAAGATCCGTGCTGCGGATCGAGCTGCGGAAAATCTCGCTGCTGCATCCTCGGACGTCTGTTCGGCGGTCACAAGCACAGCTGCTGCGAAGCCAGCTGCGGCTGCGAAGATCCGTGCTGCAACGACGGCTGCTGCGGCGACGACGCTTGCTGCGAAGCCAGCTGCGGTTGCCCGGATGACTCGTGCTGCGACAAGGGTTGCGGCTGCAAGAAGCGTTGCTGCTTGCTCAACCTGTTCGGCAAGCACAAGTGCTGCAAAGACAGCTGCTGCGAAGCCAGCTGCGGTTGCGAAGACCCGTGCTGTGCCACCGACGGCTGCTGCGGCGACGACGCTTGCTGCGAAGCCAGCTGCGGTTGCCCGGACGACTGCTGCGAACCGGCTTGCGGTTGTGCTGCTAAGAGCTGCTGCAAGAAGGGTTGCTTCCTGAGCCGCTTGTTCGCTCGTAAGCACTGCTGCAAGAGCAGCTGCTGCGAAGCCAGCTGCGGCTGCGACGACAGCTGCTGCGAAGCGAGCTGCGGTTGCGACAGCGGCTGCACCAGCGGTTGCTCGTCGTGTGCCCCGGCTGCCGGCGAAGCCGCTGCCCCTGAAGCTGCTCCGATCCCGCCAGCCCCGGTCGCTGACCCGGCTGCTCGGATTGCCCAGCCCCGCAAGGTCGTCTCGGCCAGCTTCGTCCGCTAGGACTTAGCTAACCGACCGACAATAGAGACCCCCTCTGAGGACCTGTCTCGAGCCTTCGGGCTCGGGGCAGGTTCTTTTTGTTGATAGATGCAGAACGAACGTCCGTGGTCAGTGGTCCGTAGTCAGTGGCGAGTAGCCGCGGGTCAACGACCCGCCGGAGCGAAGAACAGCAAGCCGCGGGTTTCATCCCCGCGGTCATCCAGAAGCCCGCCAGCAGGCGCCGATAAAACTCTAGTCGCCGCGGCGAGATTCTCCCCCTACACTCCCCCGCAACTGACGACGGACGACTGACAACGGACCACCGACTACGGACGTTCGCCATGCTTGTCAGCCTCCGTCGTATCGCCGCAGCCATCCTCCTCTCGTCGCTGGCGTCGCCAACTTGGGGACAGCAACCCCCGGCGATCGACCCCAGCCGCGCCAAACTCGCCGCGCAAATCAGCCAGCTCCTCGAAGAAGCGATCCCCGTCAACTACGACAAACGTAAGGACTGGGGCGCCCAAACCGAAATGGTCGTCGGCCTCCGCACCGAGGGGAGCGGCCTGCATACGAAGATCCACCGCAAGAAGAAAATGGTGGACCACGGCGTCTGGAAGCATTACCGGCTGCGCGTCGTCGAGCCGGAGAAAAACCTTTCGGTCCAACTCACGCGCCTCGAACCAATCGCCGGCGGCCGCGTTGGGTTCACGCTCCGCATCGACGCCAAGCTCGACGCTTGGGCCCGCGCCAAGATCTACCAATACGGCGTCCACATCATCGCCCTGGAAGTCGAAGGCGACATGCGGATGATCCTCGACCTCTCGGGCGAGATCGGCCTGCAGGTCGCCGCGGTCAACGGCGCCCCCGGCATGACGGTCGACCCCCGCGTCACCGAGGCGAGACTTCAGCTCGAAGAGTTCCACATCCGCCGCGTCAGCGAAGCCCGCGGCCCGATCGTCAAGGAACTGAGCGGCGGCGTGCGGCGCCTGGTCGAAGAAGAAGCCAACGGACCGGAGCTAGTTGAGAAGCTCAACCGCGCGATCGACAAAAAACGGGATCGCCTCGTCTTCAGCACGAGCGACTGGTTGAAGTCGCCTTGGTCGAGTGCCCAGTAGCCGCGGGTCAACGACCCGCGGGAGCGAAACGAGACCCAGCGAGCCGAAAACTAAGCGAGCTGCGGGGTTCATCCCCTCGGCAGTCAGCGCGCTCACCACAGCCGGAGGCCCACGGCCTCCGGTCGGCGTCACGCTTCGAGGCGCCACCTCCAGCAGCGTCGGGAGCCTTCCCAAGTTCAATCGGCTTGGAACGCGCCTCCCCGCCTCCGCCCGGACCGCGTGGCGGTCCGGCTAACTGCGAAGCGAGTTGCAGAAACGGTCGTCGCGTACATTCCTCTTGTTCGTGGCGCAGTCGCGAGCGATGATGCCGATGGGCCGCTGTCTCAGCGATCCAATTTGCGATTCCTCTCGAAGTATTCGCCGCGTGCATTCTTTTCTCGCTACCGTCGCTTACGTCGCTGTGCTGCTGGCAGCCGCTGTGATGACTTTCGGGGCGTCGCTAGGAATCGTTGTTTCGCTTCTGGTGGCATGCTTTTGGCGGATAGCGTTTGCCGGCCAGGTGCGAATTCGAGCGATTGAAGTTGTGCTTGTGGTGCTGATTCTTGGCGCGACGATGGTCTCGGTCGCAGTCGACTCCGTGTGGCGAGATGGGCGCCCAAACTCAAGGCGCGGCGACTCGTGCTCCGCAAATCTCCGCGGTTTTGCAACTAGCCTACTGAGTAAAGCAGATCGCACCGGGCAACTGCCCCATGCGGCGACAAATGGGCCGAACGGCCGGCCGTTCCACAGCTGGCGCATCTTAACCCTATCAAATATTGAACAAAGTGAGATTGCCGACGCTTATCACCGGGAGGAGCCCTGGGACAGCCCACACAATTCCGAGTTGGTGTCGACACAGATCGAGATGTTCCAATGCCCTAGCGACCACTCGTTATTCCACGAACGACGCCCAGCAACGACGAGCTATTTCGCCGTTGTCGGTCCTCAAACGGCTTGGCCGCCGGATCGTGGCTTGCCGCTCGATGAGATTACTGACGGTCGCGATCAGACAATCTTGCTCCTCGAAGCCGCCGGGCTGGAAGTGCCGTGGGGGAAACCACAAGATCTCTCGTTCGACGAGGCGGTTAGTATTCTGACATCGGAACCCGACGAGCGCGTTGCTCACATTGGAGGCGTCAACGCCGCCTTTGCTGACGGTTCGGTTCGCTTCCTGCCTGTCCCGATGAACCGCAAGATGGCCGAGGCATTGCTGACCGCCCGCGGGGGCGAGCGGATCGATTGGAGCACTTTTGAACGTGATGCACAGCCACAACCCGACCAAATGAATCGCTTCCAATTGACTCGCTACCCATTGATCGCCTTTGCGATCGTCGCTCTGTGGCCCTTCCGGTGGCTCCTCCGCAAACGTCCCGCCTAGCCCCCCGGTTCTTCAAACCATTGACGAAGGCGTTGCGCTCAACGGTGTCGGGAGCTTTTTGCCACTGGAGAGTTTGCTGACGGTGGAGCGCCTCTAGTGGCAAAAGGCTCCCGACACCTTCCATGCTCACGCCGACCGCGCCCGCTTCGCCGTTACAAAATGCTCCGGCGGCATCAGCATCGAGGTCACGCGGAAGCCGAACTTCTCGCCGACTTTCACCGCCTCGCCGACGGCGACGGCGTTCTCGCCCACGAGCAGTCGCAATAGCTCTTCGCACCCTTTGTCGAATTTGATGATCGACCCCGGCGCCAGGGCAATCACTTCCTGCAGCGTTTCCTTCTTGCTCGCGAGTTCCACGCTCACCGGCACGCTGATCTTCAGCAGGCTGCGCGAATAGCGCGGCAGGTCGCCCAGATCGCTGGCGTGGCGCGACGGCGCCGCCGGTCGCGCAGCGGCCGCCGGTTTGGCCGTCGCGGCCGGCTTGGGAGCAGGCTTCGCTTCAGCTGCAGGGGGAGGACTCGCCGCGGCAGCGGCGGGCGCCGCAGCGGCGTAAAGCGCTGCCGGCGCGGTCAGAGGCCAGATCAGTCGGAGCGATCCAGACTTCTCGCCGCTCGTGAGTTGCAACGCCACGTGGGTGGCGCCGTCGTTCATCCCGGCGGCTGCGAGCGCCTCTTTTAGGTTGGCGACGTGGCTCGCCTTGGTTTCGCCGACGGCGAGTGCCTCCGGCAGCACGAGCATGCTCAGCTCTTGCGCCAGCGTTGCTAGCTTACTTGTCCCGGTCGCGTCGGGCGTCTTGTACCAATCGGGCAGCAGGCCGCTCGCTTCCGGCAAGACGATCGCCAGGGCGGCTGGGCCCACATGAAACGCCAGCGCCAGTCCCGAGCCATTGAGCTCCTCGCCGAGCTGAGCATCGGCAACGGTCGTCGCCTCGCCGACGGTCACGGCAAACGCTCCGCCCAGCGCCCGCGTCAGTGCTTCGCCCGTTTCGCCGGCGCCTTCGCGGCAAACTTCCAGCAGCGAGCCGGCGAGTTCGGGATTCAGTTCACTCATCACGCGTGCCATCAAATGTTGCGGGCAACGCCACGTCTGAGGAGTCCGGACGGCGTGGCGACGAAAAGACGTACTCGCCTAATCGTTATCGTCAGTTCGACCGGCAAACTTGACTGGGCCAGCGGTTTGGTCTCAATCCTGCCAGTTCGCTGGACTGGCGGTCGTCCGGGCTGCCGATCTCCGTCGCCCAACGGGCCAGGAACCGCCGGCTTTCCGCCGTTTCGCCCTGAGCGTCGGCGTTCGCTGGCCGCCGCGAGAATCGGCACGTCGGTTGCGAAAGTTGTTCGGCCGCGGGGGGATTATTTGAGTACGCCCATCGGATCCCGATGAAACGACGACACATTTACGAGGAGGAGAAGGTCATGAAACGGTTTACTTACACGGCGGCCGCATTGTTTGGCATCGCCGCGCTGTCGTTCGCGCCGCTCGCTGCGGCACAGAGCGGCGGCGGAGGTGGTGCAGGCGGCGGGGCCTCGGGCAGCGGCGCAGGAGCAGGAGCCGGAGCTTCCGGTGCGGGGGGAGTCGGCGCGGGAACCGGCATCGGAACCGGTGCTGGAGTCGGCGCTGGCGCGTCAGCCGGTGGAGCTCGCGGAGCGCAAAGCGGCACGGCTGAGAGTGGCAGCATTGGCGCCTCGACCGACGCCGGCGCTATCGGCACGGGCAACACGGCCACCGGCGCCAACGGCGGTGGCAGCTTGAACGCGCAAACTGGCGCCGGCGCCGGAGCCGGGCCCAACTCGAGCGTCGGCCCAACGACCGCCGGCAACCCCGCCGGTTTTACCGGAACGACGCCTGGCGTGACGGGGCGGGGAACTTCCGCCACAGGCGGCGGCATCAATGGCTCGGGCGTTGCCACCGGTCCGAGCGGAACGAATACAAATTCGTCAGCTTTAGGCGCCGGCGCCACGGTGGGCTCGCAAGCCAACTCGGGTGCGAGCAACCTTTCGGGAGCGACGTCGCAACCGACCGTAGGTGCAGGCGCCGCCATGGGAACTGGCGCGGGAGCGGGCGTCGGCATGAACGGCGCGGCCGGCGTCCAGGCTGGCGCCAATCTCAATGCGGGCGTTAACCAAAACGGCGTCAACAATTCCGCCGCCGATGACCGCAGTGCCCGCTGGCGCTTCAAGCAACACAACGGCGAATGGTGGTATTGGAACCCCGGCAACTATTGGCAGTATCATCGCGCCGGCAATTGGAGCCGCTACGATCAGGCCAACTACAGCTATCCGCAAGGCTATCGCCCCGGGATGCAAGGTAACGGCGGCGGATATCGTTACGGCGCCGGCTACCGTGGCTATGCCAATCCAGGTTATGGGTATGGCGGTTCTCGTAACGGATACGGATACGGGAATGGTTACGGAAACGGTTACGAAAATGGAAACGGTTACCGTAACGGCTACAACAACCAAGGCTACCGCGCTGGCGCCAACGTGGGCGGGGCCATCGGCAACGCCATCGGCGGCCAACAGGGGGGTAACGTCGGGGCCGCCATCGGCGGCGCTCTCGGAGCCGACTGAGGAACGAAGAGTGGTCTACAGCCTTGGCGAATAGATCAGCGCGAACGAGAGCTTCACTCTCTCCGACGGGTGGATCGTCAGCAGACGGTCCGCCCGTTTTTTTGTGCGCTGAGCTGAAAAGCCGCCGCGAACCCCAACCTGCCGCAACCTGCCATTTTTCATATAATGAAACGGCTAGTCAGTCTGAGTTCAGAATGACTGAATAGTTGCCGCAAAGCACAACTCGTTTCATCGTCGCCGCCCATGACCATCGCCGTCCCCACTGCCCCGCAGTTTGAACTCCAACCCTACAAGTCGCTCTCGAACGACGAGCTGCAGCAGCGCATTGACAAAGTTCGCCAGCAGCTCGGCTCGCGCTTGCTCATCCTGGGCCATCATTATCAGCAAGACGAAGTCATCGCGCTCGCCGACCTCAGCGGCGACAGCTACCAGCTAAGCCAAATGGCCGCTGCCAGCGCCGACTGCCGCTACATCGCTTTCTGCGGCGTTCACTTCATGGCCGAGACGGCCGACATTCTCGCCAACCGCCCCGACAAACTCGCCGACCGCCACGGCGAGCGCGTGCAGGTCGTCCTCCCCGATCTCGCCGCCGGTTGCTCGATGGCCGACATGGCCGGCATCCGTCAAATCGAATCGGCGTGGGATCAACTCGCCGAGGTGATCGATACCGAGGACATCACGCCAGTCACCTACATCAACTCAGCGGCGAGTTTGAAAGCGTTCGTCGGCCGCCACGGCGGCATCGTCTGCACCAGCAGCAATGCCAAAGCCGCACTGGAGTGGGCGTTCGCCCGCACGAGCCGTGTGATGTTTTTTCCCGATCAACACCTCGGCCGCAACACGGCGACGGGGATGGGCATCCCACTCGAGCAGATGCCGGTCTGGGATCCCTACGCCGACGAACTCGGCGGCAGCACCGCCGAGCAGATCCAAGCAAGCCGCGTGATCCTCTGGAAGGGCCATTGCAGCGTCCACCAGATGTTCCGCCCCGAGCATGTAGCGCTCGCCCGCAAAAATCACCCCGGCATCAAGATTCTCGTGCATCCCGAATGTCCGCGCGAGGTGTTCGAACTCGCCGATGAATCGGGCAGCACCGGCAAGATCATCAAGACAGTCGAAGCAGCCCCGCCCGGGACGAAGTGGTCGATCGGCACGGAGCTGCATCTGGTGAACCGCCTCAAGCAGCAACACCCCGAGCAGGAGATTCACTTCCTCTCGCCGGTCGTCTGCATGTGCGCGACGATGTATCGCATCGACCTCGCCCACTTGGCGTGGAGCCTCGAAAACCTCGCCGCCGGCACGCCGGTGAACGTGATCGAAGTTGACGAAGAAACGGCTAAGTGGTCGCTCGTCGCGCTTGAGCGCATGCTCGAAGTAAAGTAACCCACTTAGCCCCCAGCTCTACAAACCGGGCTCCGCGCGACATCGCATCCACCCCCGATTTGAAGAACCGGGGGCTAAATGCATCGCCCGCCGTTCACTTCCCCACCAGCTTCGCGGTAATCTCCGCCACATGCCGCCCCTGAAAGCGCGCAATCGCCAACTCATTCGCGCTCGGCTGCCGTGATCCGTCGCCGCCGGCCAACGTCCCCGCTCCGTACGGCGAACCGCCGGTGATCTCGTTCATATTCGTCAGCTCCTGGCAGCTGTACGGCACGCCCACGATGATCATGCCATGATGGAGCAGCGTCGTGTGAAAACTGGTGATCGTCGTCTCCTGCCCGCCATGCTGCGTGCCGGTGCTGGTGAAGACGCTCCCCACCTTGCCGATGAGCGCCCCCTTGGCCCACAGCCCGCCCGTCTGATCGAGAAAATTCCGCATTTGCGCCGCCATGTTCCCAAACCGAGTCGGCGTGCCGAAGATGATCGCGTCGGCATCGGCCAATTGCGCCGGAACGGCGACCGGCACGCTTGCAAAACCGTCGCGCGCCTTTTTTGCGCCGCTCTTTTCTAGCGCCGCCTCGGGAATCAATTCCGCCACCTGATAGAGCGAAACCTCCGCCCCCGGCACGCTCCTGGCTCCCTCCGCCACGGCCTCGGCCAGCTGATGAATATGCCCGTACATACTGTAAAAAATCACTTGAATTTTCATGGCGGAGTCCTCGTAGCTTCGGGGCTGGGGAAACGATGGGCGAAGTCGCGCAACCGGATCAACATTTGCGAGCGAACAGCGGCGACGCCATTGATCTTAGCACTCTCGGCGACTGCATCTAGCGGCGCGAATCCCGGCAACGACAATAGGCTGGATGAGCCCAAACAACGTCTCCGCCGCCGCTCCCGACCCCGTCGACTCACCGGAGCGATCCTCGCGCCTGCTCGATCTCGTCCTTGCGGCGACCGTCGCTCTCAGCGCTTGGTTGATCTTCCAGGTCCAGCCGATGATTGCCAAGCGAATCCTCCCCTGGTTCGGCGGCGGCACGGCCGTCTGGACCACGGTCATGCTCTTCTTTCAGTCGGCTCTCTTCATCGGGTACCTCTACGCGCACCTAACCACGACGCGACTTAGTTCCCGCCGGCAGGTTCGCTTCCATGTGACGCTGCTCGCCGTGGCTGCAATGCTCGCCGCGATTCTTGGAGTTCTACCCAGCGACGAGTGGCGTCCGACCGACAGCAACCGACCCGCACTTCACATCCTCGTCATGCTCGCCGCCGCGGTAGGCCTCCCCTACTTGACGCTTGCCGCCACGGCGCCGTTGACGCAAGTCTGGTTCGCACGCATTCATCCGGGCCGTTCCCCTTATCGTCTTTACGCACTTTCGAATGTCGGATCGTTGGCTGCACTTCTCAGCTATCCCTTCCTGGTGGAGCCAAATCTCGGCGTGGCCAGTCAAGGAACTGCATGGACGTCGCTCTTCGTCCTCTTCGCGCTTCTCTGCGCGTGGAGCGGACTGGCGTCACTTCGGCCCAGTTCCGCAGCGTCCGACGGTAGCGGCTCTTTGCGAGACGCCGCCGCTCCGATGGGCGACGCCAGCGAGCGAAAACGCCCGCTGCAGCGTTTTTTCTGGCTGGCTTTGCCAGCGGTGGCGTCGGTAGCCCTGTTGGCGATCACCAATCATCTTTGCCAAGACATTCTCTCGGCGCCGCTGCTCTGGATCGCGCCGATGGTCGTCTACCTACTCAGCTTCATTCTCACATTCGATAGCGATCGCTGGTACCGTCGCGACGTCTGGATGACTCTCGGGGCGGTCGCCTCGTTTGCAGCGGCGTTCACCTGGCAGCGCAGAATTCATATTCCCATTGGCGTGCTCCTCGCCGTCAATCTCACGCTGCTCGCCGCAATCTGCATGATTTGCCACGGCGAACTTGTTCGGCTTCGGCCCTCCACGCGCCGGTTGACGGCGTTCTATCTCAGCATCTCGGCCGGGGGCGCCATCGGCGGCTTCCTGGTTGGCATCGTTGCGCCCCTATTGCTTGACGATTACTACGAACTTCAACTGAGCCTCGTCGCCGCCTGGCTGCTGGCATTCGCTTTACTCGTGACCGACCGTACTTCTCCGTTCTTCGATGGCGGTAGAGGAATGGCTTTCAAAGGCCTCCTTGGCGCGATAGGCGTCCTGGCTGCCTTATGCGTATTCATGTATGTCGGCGTGTCGCGTCAATGGGATGGCCACATCGCGCAGGATCGTAGTTTCTTCGGAGTTCTCAAGGTGCGATTTCTCCGCGCATCGACCGGGGAAGAGTACTACGGGCTGACCAACGGGCGCATCTCTCACGGCGGTCAATTTAAAGATCCTCAACAACGCCGCGTTCCTATGCTTTATTACCATCCCGACAGCGGCGTCGGCAAAGTTCTCACTCAACGCGATCCGCAATATCCCCGTCGCGTCGGCGTCATCGGCCTCGGAGCCGGGACGATTGCGGCGTACGCCGAACCGAAGGAAACCTTTCGCTTCTACGATATCAATCCGCAAGTCATCACTTACGCCAAACGAATCTTCACCTATCTCGACGATGCTCGCGATCGGGGAGCTACCATTGAAATCGTCGAAGGGGACGCGCGGCTGGCGCTAGAGAGCGAGCCGCCGCAGAACTTCGACGTCCTCGTCCTCGACGCCTTCAACAGCGATGCGATACCCGCCCATCTGCTCACGCGGGAAGCATTTGCACTCTACCTGCGCCACCTTCAGGATCCCAACGGAATCCTGGCCGTCCACATCTCCAGCGATCACTTGGAGTTGACCCCGGTCGTCCGCGCCGCGGCCGAGCATTTTCAACTCGATGGGATCGTTCTAGATGTTCCGCCCGACGGCACGCCGGCCACGGCGGCCTGCGTCTGGATTGTCCTCGGCCGAGGCGCCGGCCGACTTTCAGGCCAAGGCGTTGGAACGCCACTGAGCGAATACGCCAAAGACCGTCCAGAGGCGAACTGGACCGACGATTACAGTTCGCTCCTCGATGTGCTGGTTCACTGATGCCGTCAACTTGCGGCGTCAGCACTCTTTCTTTGCGACTTCGCGCCTTTGCGTGAGATCAAGTGTGCGCCTGTTTCACGCAAAGGCGCGAAGGCGCAATGATAAGAGAAATGACGTTCATTACCCAGCATTTGGCCGATGTCGCGTTCTTCGTCATCCGTCGTCTCTCGTCGCGTCCGTCGTGCCATTGTGGTTCAATTTTTTCGCCCCCGAGCAGAAGCTAGCGAGTGACTTGGTGACAGGGCGCCGGCCACTTCGTCTGCCAAAAAACTCCGCTTGCTAACTATGACGATAGTCGTAATACTACCCACGTCGTAGTTCACGGCTCGTTCACATCGAGAAACGTCGCCTCGCATGCCCGCCAAAAAGCCACTCCCCCGCCTCGCCGCCGGCGAACTTGAAATGCTCCAGATGCTCTGGCGCGAGGGGAGCGTCACCATCAGCCAGGCCCAGCAGGCCCTGGGCCTCCCCATCGGTTACACCACCGTCCAGACGCGGCTCAACCGCCTGGTGAAAAAGGGCGCCGCCGCTCGCACGCCGCAGCGGCCCGCCAAGTATTCCGCCGCCGTCACTGCCGCCGACGTGGGGCAGACCGATCTCGACATGCTGGTCGAGCGCGTGACCGCCGGCCGGGTGACGCCGCTCGTGGCGCACCTGTTGGAGCGGCACAAGCTCTCCGCGGCCGAGATTCAGGAACTGAAAGCACTCGTCGCCGCGGCGGAACGCAAATCCCGCCGTCGCCAACCGTAGCGAGAGAGCGCATGACGCCCGCCGACATCGCCGCCGCCCTGGTTCGCACGACGCTCGCGACGTCGGCCGCCGCGCTCGCCGCCTGGGCGCTGCTGACGCTTCTCCGCGTCGACTCGCCGCGGATCCACCGCATCGCCTGGCTGCTCGTCATCGCCCAAGGCTGGCTCTTCTTCCCGCTGACGATCGAAATCGAATCAGAATCACCTCCACCAACAACCAAGCGAGCCGCTGGCCTTGTGCCAGCGGGAATGCACGAAACGGAAACTTTCGAGATCGAGAATGAAGCCGAATGGGGTCGGGGACCTTTTGCGACTAGCGACTCTCCATTGGTGGAAGCCCCGCTATCGCAAAAGGTCCCCGACCCCTTCTCATTCGCCATCGCCGCTTGGCTTCTCGGCGCGATCACTCTCGCCGCCATCGCCGTCTGTCGCTACTTGCAAGTGCTTCGCACGCTCCCGCTCGGTTCCCCGCCGGACGATCCGCGGTGGCGAGCCGAATGGCACGCCGCCCGCGCCGCCGCCAAACTCCGCCGCCGCCAGTCCGTCGAGCTGCGCATCACGACCAGCCTCGGCCCGCTCCTCCACTGGGCCCCCTGGGCCTACCTGATCCTCGTCCCGCGCCCCCTCTGGACCACGCTCGCCACCCCCCAGCGGCAAGCGATCCTCCGCCACGAACTCGCCCACCTCCGCCGCGGCGACCTCTGGAAATCACTCGCCATCCGCGTCCTCGCACTGCCGCAATGGTTCAACCCGCTCGCCTGGCTCGCCATCCGCCGCTTCGACGAAGCCGCCGAATGGGCCTGCGACGACGCTGCCGCCGCGACCGCCGCAGGCCGGCTGAAGTTCGCCAAGTCCCTGCTCCAATCCGCCGAGTACGCCGCCGTCCCCTTCCCCGCCAGCGCCCCAGCCGCCCGGGGCGTGCTGACGCGAAGAATCCATCGCCTCGTTAGTCCGAGATTCAAGGAGGAATCGAAGATGAAACTGCTGCTTGTCCCAATGTTGCTAGTGCTGGCGGCCGTCGCTCAGGTCGTTCGCATCCAACGCGTCGTTGCCGACGAACCTCAACAGCCGCCCGCCTCCGGTATTCGGTCGCTTGCAGAGGAATTCTCCATTCCGCTCGCTGAACGCCTGGAGAATGCCAAGCAGCGGCACGCGCAGCTAATCGCCGAGAGGCAGCGTCATGTGGACGCCGCCAAGAGTTCGAACCTCCCGGCGGCGCAGGACGTCAGTCACTCAGGCCCGCCATTGAGTCAGGAGCAAATCGACTTCGATCGCCTTACGAAGGAGTTTGAAAACTTCGCTGGCATGGACTACGTCATCGAGCCGCCCGATATCCTTTCGATCAAAAGCGACAAGCTCGTGCCGAAGGCGCCCCACCGCCTTGAAACGTTCGACAAGTTGCAGATTCGCGTGACAGGCGCAATCCCCGAACAGCCGATCGACAACGCCTACAACGTCGACGCGGACGGGACCGTCAACCTCGGGCCCACTTACGGCCGCATCGCGGTGGTCGGGCAAACGATTCAAGAAGCCGATGACGTAATTCGCGCAGGGCTTTCCAGGGTCCTTCCAGACGTCGACGTCACGGTCACTTTGCTCGCGTCGTCGAGCGCTCAGGCGATCACCGGACAACATCTAGTCGCCATGGACGGTCGCGTCAATCTTGGTTTCTATGGATCGGTCTTAGTGACGGGGATGACCCTCAAGGAAGCCCGTGCCGCGTTTGAACGGAAGCTTGCCGAGCAGTTCGACGATCCGAAAGTCTCCGTCAAGGTGTTGGCCTACAACAGCAAAGTCTACTACGTCATCACGCAAAGAAGGGGGGGTGGCGACGAAGCCACGCGACTGCCGATCCCATTCCCAGTCGACGGCAGAGAAAACGTTGCCGAAGCCCTGGCCCGAGTTTACGACAACGCTGACCGAACGCTGAAACTGAAAGAATTGGCCGATGCGTCGCTCACGTTAGTTCGCCCAGCGCCGAACGGCGTCGGCCTCGAGCGCGTCTATCCTATCGTTTGGGATGCGTCGACCCAGGCGCCGACCCCGCTAACCAATCACGGAATGCTTCCAGGCGATCGCATCTTCGTCGAATTGAAGCCAGCTGCCGCTTTGCCCAAAAAAGCATATTCAGTAAAGGATGTAAACGGACGCGAATTCACCATCGAACCGCGCTTCCTTCCGAACGTTCGCGGCTCCAGGAAATCGATGCCGACTGGCGCGGAGGGTGGCAGCGAAGTTGGCACGAACAATTCAACACCGTCGAAGACTCACACGACCGACAAGGCCGCTTACCGCCTGCAACCCTACGACACGATCAAACTCCGCGTCGCGCGCCCGCATCGCCCGGCACACGTCCTCACTTGGGGCGACCTCGAAGGCGAGTTCACGCTCTCGCGCGACGGATCAATTTACCTGGGCGACGATTTAGAATTGGCGCAACTTGCGGGAATGACCTCTGAGGAGGCTTGCACTGCGATCGAACGCCAACTCCGTGAGGTGGCGCCGGAATGCAAGGCAACACTCGAACTCGGCCCGCTGGCGTCGGAGAAGTTTTTTGTGTCGATCCAGCGTCCCGACGGAACCGAGGTTGCCGCCGGTGCGATGCCTGTCGATGCCAGTGCGCCGGCGTCGACGCACCTCGGCAGCTTGAGGCATTGGCTGGGGACGGCGTTCGAGGAAGCTGATTGGGAACTCGCCGAGCCGGCCGACTCCAACGTCCGGAAGGCCTATCTGCCGGGACCTGGCGATCGATTAGTGATCAAAGTACGGGCCGACGCCGAGCTTGGGCTCCTGGAGTCGCCGCCATCACGACCAAATTATAGGGTTACCGTCCCCCCGCCCATGTGGATCGAAGTCTTCGGCAAGAAGACCAGAGGGTTCCGTATAGCGCCCTTGCCCGGTTGGCGTGCACTCTACAGCACGCAATTCGACCATCCCGACGTCCAACGTCCCGCTGGCCCGAAGTACGCCCGCTAGCCGGAGGCCCACGGCCTCCGGGCGGCGCCAACGATCGACGTAGAATTCTACCAAGCCCATTGAGCCGCGGGCGACAGCCCGCGCGTACCCGCTGAGAGCGGCGGGGCTAAATGGCCGTTGCGGTATGGTGCACGCACCGCTACGGCGATATATGAAGAGTTAGTGATCCGATTGCTTACGAATCAAACCACTTCGTCAACATCCGCACCGTCGTCTGCCGTCCGGCCCGAGCAATCGACCGCGTCAGCGGAATGCTCTTCGGGCACACCGCCACGCAGTTCTGGGCGTTGCCGCAATCCTGGATGCCGCCCGGCGCCATGAGGGCGTCGAGACGCTCGCCCTTCTTCATGGCGCCCGTCTGATTGTCGTTGAACAGCATCGCCTGGCTGATCGCCGCGGCGCCGACGAACCCTTCGTCGAACGCCTCGTCCTCGCGACGGTGGTATTCAACGTCGCTCTCGCCGGGCAGTCGTTCCAGTTCGATCTTCGTATACTGCGGGCAAGCCTCGACGCAGCAGCCGCACGTCATGCATTCAGAGAGCGGGTAGCGCGTCCCCTGCATCTGCGGCGACTCGCGCGGGCCGGCGCCTCGATCGAAGTAATCGTCCACTTCGATCCATGCCTGCACTTTCTCGAGCGCCCGAAACATCCGGCGCCGGTCGACGCAGAGGTCGCGCAGCACGGGGAACTTGCTCATCGGCCGCAATTCGATCGCTTCATTCTCCTCGAGCAGCCGGTCAACCAGCGCCGAACAGGCTTGGCGCGTGCGTCCGTTGATCAGCATCGTGCAGGCGCCGCAGACCTCTTCGAGGCAATTGCAGTCCCAGGCCACCGGCGTCGTCGACTCGCCGTCGGCGGTGGTCGCTTGCGTGGCGATCTTCTGCAAGACGCTGATGACGTTGAGGTTCGGTTCGTACGTCACCCGGTGACGCTCCCAGCGGCTCCCTTCGCCCGGCGCCTCTTGGCGCAGCACGCGCACCTCGAACGAGTGAGGCTTCTTCGACTGGTGGGAATGACCGTTAGCGTGAGCAGACATCGAAAGTTCCACAAAATGGGCAGTTTCGCCGGAGATTGTTGAATTGTAGGAGAATCAGTTCCCCTCGCCAACCTCGGCCAGATTGACGCGAATCAGTTCCTTGTCGTTGCGGGCGAAGACGCTCTGCATGGCAAACGCCGGGTGCGACCACACCGTCATCCTCCGCTGGATTGGCTGCAACGGCTCGATCAGCTGCGCCCGGCTGATTTCGCGGTAACCGCCGCCTGAGAGCTCCGCGGTGATCAGCTCACCTTGCTCGTTGGCGATGTAAACTCGCCGGCCGCTCATCTCGCCGTGAGGGATGAGAAACGCATTCCACCACCGCCCCTGGCCCGTGGCGTCGAGCGTCTCCCACACCATCTCGCCGGTGTCGGTCTTCAAGCACCGCAACTGGCCATAGCTGCTGATCCCGTAGATAAAGTCGTCGGTCACAATCGGCGTCGGCATGATCGAGTGAATGCTGTCGTTCTTCAGGTCATTGTTCCCGGAAGCGGTCGTCCAAAGCACGGTCGGCGTGACGCCGTCGGCGCCGAGGGCGATCATCATCGGTCCCTCGTAGAACGACGTAACGAACAGTCGATTGCCGATCTGCCGCGGCGTGGCGACGCACAGCGCCGCCTGCAGCGGGAACGGAACCTCCCACAACACCTTGCCGCTGGTCGGATCAAGCGACGAAACGTGCGATGCGTGCCAGACGATCAGCTGCCGGCGCCCGCCGAACTCCAGGATCACCGGCGGGCAGTAGCCGACTTCGGGATCGTTGAGCGCCCGCCAGCGTTCCGCGCCCGTCAGCTTGTCAAAGCTCACCACCAGCGCCCCATTCTCGCCCCCGGCGAGCACGATCACCTGATCCCCCTCGATCAACGGCGCCGCCGCGAGGCCCCACGTCGGCAGTTTCGTTCCCACGTCGTCCGGAAGGTATTTCGACCAAACGACTTCGCCAGTTTCAGCCTTGAGGCAGAACAGATGCCCCACGGCGCCCAGCGTGTAAACCCGCTCGCCATCGACGGTCGGCGTCGTCCGCGGCCCCAGCGGATAGCTGATGCCGTATGGAGCATCGTACTGGTGCTTCCATAGCGGCTTGCCGTCGTCGGCGGCGAAGCAGAGGACCCGTTCCAGGTTCTTCTCGGCGAGACGATCGGTGACGAAGACGCGGCCAGCGGCAACGGCCGGGCCCGCGTAGCCAGCGCCAATCGGCGCCGACCAGACGCGCGGCAATACTCCTGCCGGCAGCTTTTCGACGACCCCCGCTTCACGCCACACGATGTCTCGGCGCGAGCCTCCCCACTGCGGCCAGTCGTCAGCGCGGAGCGAACCGGCGGACGAGAGTAAACAAACCATCGCCGCGGCACACAACGGCGGCAGACCGAGGACTCGAAACCATGGGCCTAAACAAAGTGCACGATCCATGGCTGTCCCCGTCATTGTTAGCCTCCGGCGCCGCTACTTAGCGGCCGGGGGCTTGCCGGCCTTCACCGCGACGCCGTTCAACTGAAAATCATCCCAGTTGCCATTGTCGTCGAACGTCCCCAGCCCCACCTGGCCCCAGGTAAACGTCCGATCCTTCGCCGCCATGAACGGCTTGTCCATGTCGTCGAAGAACACCTCGATCGTCCCGTCAGCGACGCGACGGACGACGCGCACTTCATGCCAGCCCGCCGTCCAGGGGGTTCCCTCGGCCGTCTTCGTGGTGATCGGCGTCCGCGCCGCGTTGTTCACGATAAAGATCTGACACGCGTTCGGGTCCGACTCCGCGCCGAAGTGAACGTAATAGTAGTGCGACGGATCCTGATAGCCCCAAAAGATGCACATGTCGCGATGGGGGCCGGCGTCGACGTTGGTGCTCTGCACCTTCGCCGTCAGTTCGAAGTCGCCGACCGTCAGGTCCTTGAGCAGCGCGAAGTTCGGCGGACTGCGAAACGGCGGCTGATAGTCGCTTGTCCCGGTCGTGCGAAACGCCTTCGTCGCCTTGCCGGCGGGGCCCTTCAATTCGACGACTTCCCATGAGGGCTGAGCAATGGCATCAGTATCAGAAGGTTGCCAGCGCTCGATGCCGTTTTCGAAATCGTCCTCGTAGAGCAGCGGGAGCGTTTCGGCAGCGAAGAGCGGTTGCCAGCCTAGGGCAATCATCGTCATCGCACAAATGGACAATGAGGCAACGCAGCGGAGAAGCTTCATGGATGTGCTCGAGAAGAGTGCGGTGGATCAATCGCCGTTTTGTCCGCTGGGCAATGACACTTAGGTCAAGATTTAAGAGGGGCCGGTATCAAGAGAAAAGAACCAACCGTCGAGATCAACCTGCTCGCAGCCTGCTTCAATGGCGCGACTCATTAGTTGTAGATCCTCCGGGGAGATTGACGCGGCCAAGCTGCGAACAAATCGCTCCCACTCTTCCCGCTCCTCCGGCGTCCGCTGATTTCGATCGTTATTGGCATCCGGCGGAATTGAACTTTCAATAAATCACGGAGCCTTCAAGCCGATTCGCAGCCCATGCTGTCGCTACGCGCAACGGCGACTTGCTGGCTTTGCTCACGCCCCCACTGGCTGCGGAGCATGAGTCGCCTTCGCCCCATTGCTCGCATGCTTCGCCTGCCGATCGCGCCACGCCTCTTCAATGATCTCGGCGCCGACTAAGCCGTACAACCGCGGCCGCGGCGGGACGATCGTCGTATCAACCTCTTCGTACCGGAGGTGCGGTTCGCCCTGGCCGTCGACTTCAGCGATCGTCGTCTTCAGCCACTTGCGGTTCTTCTCTTCGAATGCGTCGCACCACTCCTCCGCCTGGCGGCGCTTCTCGGCGGGCGAGGCGTCGGCGTCGATGCCCGGCATGTCGAACGCCGGCTTGTAATGGGCCCCGCGGCATTCGTCGCGCGCCAGTGCCCCTTTCAGGATTGCCTTGGCGATGGGGAACATGTCGCGCAGCGACTTGGTGAACAAAACATTCTGATTCGTCCAATTACCCGTGTCCGACAAGGCGCACTTCTCGACCCGTTCGGCCAGGTCGTTCACCTTCTCGACTGCGTCGCGCAGCTGGCCGTTCTCGCGCACCACCGTCGCCGCCTTCGTCATCACGTCGCCGAGTTGCTGGTGAATGAGGTACGGATTCTCGCGCCCCGCTTCGCGCTTCAGCAGTTCGTCATGCTCCAGTTGCTTCACGGCCCGCTGGCCGCGGAGGAGTTGATCGTACTTTTCGTCGCTGGCGGAATCCTTCAGCGAACCGATCGCCTTCTGAATCCCAGGCGCCGCAAACAACCCGCTGAAGATGCACGACAGCAGCGAGTTGGCGCCAAGGCGATTCGCGCCGTGATACTGATAATCGCATTCCCCGATGGCATAGAGCCCGGGGATGTTCGTCTGCTGATTGCGCGGCGAGCCGGGAACCAGCCCCCCGGCCGGAGTCCGCTCGTAGTCGGCCCACAGTCCGCCCATCGAGTAGTGAACGGCGGGGAAGATCTTCATCGGGACTTCCCGCGGATCGACCCCCTGGAATTTCTCGTAGATATGCAGAATGCCGCCCAGCTTGCGATCGAGTTCTGCTCGCGGAATGTGCGTCAGGTCGAGATAAACGCTCTGCTTGTCGGCGTCGACGCTTAACCCGTCATTCACGCAGACGCTGAAGATCTCGCGCGTCGCGATGTCGCGCGGCACAAGGTTGCCGTACTTCGGATAGCGCTCCTCGAGGAAGTAATACCGCTCGCTCTCGGGAATCTGCTTCGGATCGCGCGGATCGTGGGGCTTGCGCGGCACCCACACCCGCCCCCCCTCGCCGCGGGCCGATTCGCTCATCAGCCGTAGCTTGTCGGCCCCGGGGATGGCGGTCGGATGAACCTGGATGAATTCGGCGTTGGCGTAGATCGCCCCGGCCCGGGCGGCACGGCTCGCGGCGGCCCCGGTGCAGGCCATCGACATCGTGCTGCGGCCAAAGATCAGCCCGCAGCCGCCCACAGCCAGCACCACCGCGTCCGCAGGAAAGGCGCGAATCTCCATGCTCACCAGGTTCTGGCCAATCCCGCCGCGGCAACGGCCATCGTCGTCGAGGACCGGGCTCAGGAAGTCCCAGCCCTCGTACATCGTAATCTTGCCGGCCGCGTGCCAGCGGCGGACCTGCTCGTCGAGCGCATAAAGCAACTGCTGACCCGTCGTGGCGCCAGCGAAGGCAGTGCGCTTGAACAGCGTTCCGCCGAACCGTCGTTGGTCGCGAAAGCCCTCCGCGGTGCGGTTGAACGGGACGCCGATGCGGTCCATCAGATCGATGATGCGCGGACCCCAGTCGGTCATTTCCTTGACGGGCGGCTGGTGCTGCAGGAAGTCGCCCCCGTAGACGGTATCGTCGAGATGCTTCGCCTCGTTGTCGCCCTGCTGTCGCGTGAGCTCATTGACGCTGTTGATGCCCCCTTGGGCGCAAACGCTGTGCGACCGCTTCACCGGCGTGAGGCTCATCACGTCGACGTCGACTCCCCCTTCGGCCAGTTTCATCGCCGCGGCCAAACCAGCCAATCCGCCGCCAACCACCAACACGCGTTGCTTTGCCATGATCGAATGCCTTCAATCCAAACGTTGCGCCGCGCACTGGCGCGGACGACCAGTCATTGAGTTAATTAGCCGCGGCGCTTGTCTCGGATTCGCCGCCGGCCGCCGGCGCGTCGCCCTCGGTCGGCAGCGGGTCGGCCACCTTGTGGGAGTTCTCTTGCACTTCGCCGGTGGCGATCTTCGTTTGAATCATCAAGTCTTCCTGAGCGCGGACCTGCCGCAGCTTCGCGGGATCGTCGACCGCCGCCCGTATGCCGAACAGCGCGGCCGCGCTGACGCCCATCAGCAGCAGCCCAAAGGCGCCGCAGACGTACGACGCGCGGCGCTGGGCCCGCGGACTCGTCCAGACGCCCCAGGTAATCCCCATCGTCCACAGGCCGTTGGCGAGGTGATAAACGCACGCCGTGATGCCCACGGCATACAGGACCACCACGACCACGTTTTGCAATGCTTCGCCCGCGGTGCTCGTGGCGTTGTAGGGCCGAAACTGTCCGCCGCCCAGCGGTTCAACGACGTAGTGCAGCCACGATTCGTTGTGAATCCACCCATGCATGTGGAAGACGTGCAGCATGATGAAGAAGAACGCGATCACCCCCGTCGCCCGTTGCAAGGTGTAGCGATAGTTCGCCGCGTAGGGGTAGTTGTGCGTGTTGGGCATGCCGCCCGCGATGATGACGAAGCCGAAGATCGCGTGGAACAGGATGGGAATGAAGATGAACGTCCACTCCACCAGCGGCAGCAGCGCGCCGAGCTTGTGGATGTTCAGCACGTTGTTCTGGAACGTGGCGGCGCCGTTGATGACGCTGGCGTTGACGATCAGGTGGACCACCATGTAGGCGCCCACAGGAATCAAACCGCAAAGCGAGTGGAGGCGGCGAATCAGAAAGTCGTTGCGAACCAGAAACGATTGACGCGAGCTGTCCACGGCGGCGTACTTTCCACGCTAGCGGGGCGAGGCAATTGGGCCGAGGCGCGCGAGGCCTGCGGGAACCCTGCCACAAGCGGTTCAGTATAGGGGAGCCCCGACGAGTCGCAAGGCGGCCGCGGGCCTGTGGCCCGTGGTCGGTAGTCAGTTGTCCGAAGTTAGTTGCGATCGCTCCGGACTCCGCACCGCCTAGGGTCGTAACCGACCGCTGACCATGGACGACTGACCAAAACCAACAAAAAAAGGGCAAGTCGCGAGGACTTGCCCTTGGTCGTGTTGTCGCAGTATCGCAGCGACGATCCGTTTGCCGGCGCGTCAGTTGCTCGCCGACTGCTTCTGGTTCAACTCATCGGCCTTGCGTTGGTACTCGTCGGCCAGATCATTCTTGCCGAGTTGACGCAGGGCTTCGATCATCCGCGCGTACATCTTCGGCTGCGGGTTGTCCTGCAGCAGCGCGAGACGGAAGAAGTCGGCCGCTTTCCGGTAGTCCTTCAACTGCATGTACGCATAGCCGACGTTGTAGTAGTTGTCGCCGACGTCTGGTTCCCAGCGAATCGCGTCGTTGAAACACTCGATCGCCTTCTTGTATTCCTTCAGGTCCATGTACGCGCGGCCCTTGTTGACGTGGGCCAGCGTAAAGCCAGGCGCTTTCGCGAGGGCCTCGCCGTAGGAATTGATCGCGTCGCGGTGGTTTCCCTGCTGGTGGTGCGTAAAGCCAATCCACAGGAACACCCGCGGATCTTGATAGCCGCTGCCCGTGGCCGAAGCTTGCTCGAAATCGCCCCGCGCGAGGTCGGCCTCGCCCATGTAGTACCAGCAGATGCCGCGGTACATGAGCGCATCGGCGATGTACTCGGCGTCTTGACCCGGAGGAATCTCGCTCACGGCTCGCGTGAACGAATTCACCGCATCGCTGTATTGTTTGAGCATTCGCTCGGCGCGTCCCTTGCGGAAGTAAGCGCGACCCTCTTCAGGAAAGCGTCCCTCGAATTTCGCGATGATCGCGTTCGCGTCGCTGATGGCGGCGTTCAACTCGGCTTCCGCCTTCTTGGCGTCCTTCTCCTTTTCGGCGAGCTTCAGATTCGCGTCGGCCCGCAGCGTGTAACCGGCGACGAAGATCTCGGGATCACCCCGCTTCTCCGGTTTGTAGGCTTCGATCGCCTTGGTCAATGCACCAATGGCTTGAGCGTAGTCGTCCTGAAACAGGTAGACGTTCGCCAGCACCGCGAAATTCTCATGGTCCGCCGGATCGACTTCGGCGGCCTTCTTCAGATCGACCTCCGCCTTGTCGAACTCGCGCAGCAAGGCATGCGCGTAGCCCCGGTCGCGATAGGCGCGGGCGTCGTTCGGATTGCCCGCGATCGCGTCATCCAGCCGGCGAATCGCCGTCGTCGCAGCCGCTGCGTCGCGGCTATAGTTGACCAGGATGTGGCCGATGTTTGACAATACCTTCGGATCGCCAGGCGTCTTTTCCACGGCGTTGTTGAAGTCCTGCGACGCGGCGTCAATTTGCTGCAGTTCAAGCATGCATTCGCCGCGGCCGTTGTACGCGGCCGCTAGGTTCGGGTCGCGATCAATCGCCTGGCTGTACGCGGCCGCTGCCTCCTGAAAATCCTCGACCGCCTTCAGCACCTCGGCCTTGCCGAGCCACGCTTCGGGAAAGGTGTTGTCCACCGCAATCGCGATGTTGAATTGCGCGATCGCCTCGTTGTACTTCTTCTCGCCGAGCAGTCTCTCGCCTTCGGCCTGCGCCGTCAGCGCTTCCTTGAGACGAATGAGTTGTCCCGTCTCCGGTTGTCCCGTCTCCGCTGGCGCCGCTTCTTGCGCCTGGACACGGCCCTGAAAGGCAACCACGGCGGCCACGCCGCACGCCAACCATGCGAACTGCTTCAAACGACTCATGAAAAGTCCCTCGATCCGAGGAAAAAAGCCAAGATGACCGTCAATCGACGCGCGATGATTCAGCTGGAATCGTAGGTCTGGTGATTCAGAAAGAGTAGCCTGCTAAATCGCCCCGCGTCGGTTCATGGTAAACGGGCCCACAAGCCAACGCACGCGAATTGCCGAGCAGAGACGCTCAATTTCATCCCCGGCGCGCAGGCTAAGCCGAGCGTGCAGATTTTGCCGCGAAAGCGCCCATCGGCAATCGCCGGCGCGGACATTCGGAGCCGACGGATATGCCGGTTGTGCCGAGATCAGCGCCCAGCGGCTGGTCCACGGCTCGCGCGGGATGGCGTTGCCAGAACCCCGGCCTGACTACCGTTGCGCGGCGCCGGCAAACGTCGCCGACGGTTCTTCGTCGTCGGGAGTTGCCACGGCGTATCGGCCGTACGCCTTATTCGTGCGCGTGAATTCCTCGGCGAACCCGACCGCCTGTTCGTCGGTGAACTTCCGCGGAATCGTCCGCTTCAGCTTGCCGAACTCATAGATGTGCACGACATGGTCCGCTGGCGGCCCCGCCGGTTCCGGCGGCGCGGGAGCGGGCGCCGGATCCTCGGCTTTTGGCTCAGCGAACGCGGGAACTTCCGCAACCGTCGGCGGCTTCTCCGCGAACGGCGGATCGTCTTCGTCCTCGTCAATGTCGAGCCCATGGGCGAAGCTAAGGTACCCCACCGGCGCCTTGTCGACCGGCGTCTTCGCCGGCGGCAATTTTGGAATCGGACCGGGAGACTTTGGCCCCGCTTCCGATTCGCTCCGCTCCTCGCGGCGCGCTTCGCGCTTGGCGGCAGGCTTCTCCGCTTTGCCTTCACCGCGGGCCGCGCGCTTGGGGGCGCGGGCAGGCTTTTCAGCCTTGTCCTTCGCAGCCGGCTTCTTCTTCGTCGGCTTCGCCTTCGGCTTTTCCTCTAGCTCCGAATCGTCGTCGTCCGTGTCATCGTCGTCGACGAAGTCGAACTCCTCGCCAAACAAATCGTCATCGTCGTCGTACGGCATCGTCCGGATCGCCCGAGGAACCGGGCGCGGATAGAGGAAGGGCACGGGAAGCGGCCGCCAGCGAGGCAATCACGCGAGCGCCAAACGTTCGTGCGGGAAAGGTGAACCGACCAGTATCGCCCGGAGCAACGCTGGGAGTCAACCAGCCGTTGGAAGGAGTCAGGTGTCAGGAGTCAGGGGGCAGGAGTCAAAAAGGCCAAGGGAAGCGGGCGTCAGCGTGTTTACTGACTCCTGATCCCTGACTCCCGACTACTCACGAGCCCCTACTTCACCGCCCCATCGGTCGCCGGCGAGGCCAACCGTTGCTGGGCCGCCCGCACCGCCGCCTGGATGCCAGCTTCCAGCACTGCATCTTGGCCGACAATCGTCAGCTCGCTCGCGCCGGTGGTCGGCTTGGCCGCTGTATTTCCGCCCGGAGCGACGTTCGCCGCGATGGCGACCGGCTGCTGGATCGGCTTGGCCGCCGTGCGCGGCGACTCGATCGGAATATTCGGGGTCACGCCATTCTTGCTGATCTTCTGTCCGTTCGGCGAGAAAAACAGTGCCGTCGTCAGCCGAATCCCCGCCCCAGCGTAGCCGAGCGGAAAAATCCCCTGCACCGAGCCTTTGCCGTACGACTTCTGCCCCACGATGTCGCCGCGGGCATTGTCCTTGATCGCCGCCGCAAAAATCTCGCTCGCACTGGCGCTGTCGCCGTCCACCAGCACCACCAGCGGCACCCGCCAGGTCCCGCCGTAGTGGGCCTGGTAGTTAAAGTCCTCTTGAGCGCTGCGCCCGCGGGTCGAAACGATCCCCCCTTGCTGGAGGAACTTATCTGCCACTTCCACGGCCGCCGTCAGCAATCCGCCCGGGTTGCCGCGCAGGTCGAGCACCAGCGACCGCATTCCCTTGGCATGCAGGTCCCACAGCGCTGCATCGAGATCGCGGCTCGTCGTTTTCTGGAATGCTGGAATCTTAATGTAGGCCACGCCGTTCACCGGGTCGGCAATCTTCACGTCTTCCAGGCTCGGGACTTCGACATGCTCGCGACGCACCGTCAGTTCGCGGCGTTGTCCAGCCGTTTCCGCGACGACGCGCACCGCCGTTCCTTCTTCGCCCGTCAACATCGCCGCCGCCTCGTCGGTCGACAGCTCTTGGGTCGAACGCCCGTCAACCGCCACGATCCGGTCGCCATCCTTGATTCCCGCCCGCTGCGCCGGGCTGCCCGGAATGACATGGACGATCAGCAAGGCGCCATTGTCGGCCTTGAGCTCCACGCCCAGACCGACGAAGTTCCCTTCGATTTGCGAATAAACGTCGCGCAGCTGATCCGCCGTCAGGAACGCCGAGTAATCGTCCAAACCGCCGGCAGCCGCCGCGGTGAATTCCAAGAACGTCGCCGCCTGACGCAGATTGCAGCGACCCTCAACCAGCCGCGCCACTTCCGCCGCGAATGCCGCCAGTTCATCCGGCCCATTCACCGGGCGGCTCGTCAACTGGTATAGCTCGCTCCGAATGGCGGCCCGCTGCTCCTTCGTCAGGTTCAGGCCGTTCGTCGTGCAGAACGTCGTTTCGCCGAGGCCAATGTCAACCGCCGCGGCGCCGCGCTGGGCCAGGTACTGCCACCGCGGAGCGGTCACGTAATGCGTGTTGATTTTGCGGGCCAGCTCCAAATAGAGCGCCGCCGCCTGCTGCGGCGTAAGCGTCTGCACCGACTGGACGAAGCTGCGGTCGGCATACCGCCGATCGAGACTGAAATGCAGCTTTGCCACGTCGCTCCGCTGTTGCAGCGCAACATTCTCGGGCGACTCGCGGAGCGCTTCTTCGTAATGGGTGACCGCTTCGCCCCATCGCCCCAGCGACTCCAACCGAGAGCCTTCCGCCAACACCGCGTCGAACGACGTCGCCGGCAACTCGGGAGCCACGAAGACCGGCTCGGCCGATCGCGTCAGCTGTTCCTGCGCGGCAAGCGGCGCCGATGAAAACGAGAGCGCGGTCAGACAACAAATCGCCAAGGCGAGCGACAGCAAGGCTCGTCGTTGCCAGAAGACCCAAGAGTGCATGAGTTGCTCGTTCCGTGCGGTGGGGAGGGTCGCTAGGCGCCTCATGGAGCGAGCAAATCCGCGCTAATGGCGGACTGGCTGCTCGAGGCTGAAGGTGAGCATCCATGCGGTGGGAAGCTTGGCGAACAGGGGTCGCTATCGCCAGCCACCAGCAATATAAGTCACAGCTAGCAACCGGTCAAAAAACCACGCGCTGCGAACATCACAATTCTGCGAACGCCGTTCGGCGCCATCGTCAAAAGCGTTGCGGCAATCCCTCGCGCCAAGGCCAAGGGGTTCCGCTCACGAAAGCCTGGCAAAGCCTACCGACTAGAGCGATCGCAGCAGCGAGAATTCACCCGCGCGATTCTTGCGGAGCGTCCTGCCAGAGAAGCCCGTCGCTTCATGTGCCACGGGAAGACTGAGAGTGGGTACGCGACCCCCAACTTCGAGGTTCAACGCTAGCGATCGAGAATAATGACGAATGACGAAGCCCGAATGACGAATGAAACACGCTTGCGTTCCCCATTCGTCATTCGTCATTCGGATTTCGTCCTTACCCCTCCGCTCGTTGACCCACCGCAGACGCCAGTGCTATCGTAATCGACCTTCCCCCATCCACCTTCCGCCTTCCCCCATCTCCTCATGCCCCACTCACCCCCGATCAAACGCGCTCTCCTCAGCGTCAGCGACAAAACGGGCCTGCTCGACTTCGCCAAGGAGCTCGTCGAATCGGGCGTCGAGCTCTTCTCCACCGGCGGCACCCGCAAACACCTCGCCGACGCCGGCCTCCCCGTGCGCGACGTCGCCGACTACACCGGCTTTCCCGAGATGATGGACGGCCGCGTCAAAACCCTCCACCCAAAGATCCACGGCGGCATCCTCTGCCGCCACGACAACCCCGGCGACATGAAGTCGCTCGCCGACCACGGCATCCTCAGCTTCGAGCTCGTGGTCGTGAACCTCTACCCCTTCGAGCAGACCGTCGCCAACCCCGCCGTCACCATCGAAGCCGCGATCGAACAGATCGACATCGGCGGTCCCTCGATGGTCCGCTCCGCGGCCAAGAACCACGCCTTCGTCACGCTGGCCACCGACCCCAGCCAATACGCGACGATCCTCCAGCAACTCGAAACCCACGGCCGCACCACGGCCGAACTCCGCCGCCAACTCGCCGCCGCCGCCTTCGCCCGCACCGCTCAGTACGACACGGCGATCGCCGCCTACTTCTCGAAGATCCTCGGAGGCAAGGAGAACCTTGTGGCTCCCTCCCCCTCGAGGGCAGGGCTGGGGAGGTGGGCTGAATCACCAGCCAGCGCCGCCCACGCCACGTCCCCGCCAGTCACGAGTCCCCACCCCCCAGTCACTCCAACCGACGCCGTCACCCTCCACCTCACCCACCGCGCCCCCTTGCGCTACGGCGAAAACCCCCACCAATCCGCCGACCTCTACGCCTTTGCCGACGCCCCCGCGCATGCCTTCGTCAACGCCGAGCAACTCCACGGCAAGGAACTCTCCTACAACAACCTGCTCGACCTCGACGCCGCGCTCGCCATCGCCAAGGCCCTCCCCCGCCCCGCCGTCGCCGTGCTGAAGCACAACAATCCCTGCGGCGCCGCCACCGGCGCCACCCTCGGCGAAGCGGTCGCCAAGGCCTGGGACGGCGACCCGCTGAGCGCCTTCGGCTCGGTCCTCGGCGTGAACGTCCCCGTCGACGCCGCAATGGCCGAGTACCTGTCCGAGCCGGGCAAGTTCGTCGAAGCGATCGTCGCCCCCGAATTCCATCCCGACGCGATCCGCATCCTCACCACCAAGCCGAAGTGGCGCGACAACGTCCGCCTCCTCCGCGTCGGCGAGCTCCCCGTCGGCCACGGCGCCCGCCAGTGGCGGCAGATCGACGGCGGTATGCTCGCCCAGAACGCCGACGACCTCCCCGACGAACCCGCCACCTGGCAGGTCGTCACGCAGATCCAGCCGACTCCCGAGCTTCGTCACGACCTCAACTTCGCGTGGGCCGCCTGTCGGTTCGTCAAAAGCAATGCGATCGTCGTCGTCAAGGACGGAGCCCTGGCCGGCGTCGGCGCCGGCCAGATGAGCCGCGTCGACGCGGTCGAAATCGCCCTCAAGAAGGCCGGCGACAAAGCCCGCGGCGGCGTCCTCGCCTCCGACGCCTTTTTCCCGTTCGACGATTCGATCGCCGCCGCGGCCGCCGCCGGCATCGCCGCGATCATCCAACCCGGCGGCTCCCGCCGCGACGACGAAGTGATCGCCGCCTGCAACCGCCACGGCATCCCCATGCTATTTACCGGCCGCCGCCACTTCCGCCACTAACCGCCGCTTGCGGCTCAGCGTTCAACGGGGTCAGGATCCTTTTGCCACTGGTTGCGTTCCACGCCAAATAAGCTCGCTCGTGGCAAAAGGACCCCGACCCCTTCCCACGTTGCCCCATCGCCAGAAAATCCCCTCCTCAAAAACGTTTGCTGGCATTTTCCCACGGATTCGGCGATAATTAGTCGGCCACGGCGACCGCGCCCGCCGGGCCGGCTCACGGCTCATCTACCGGCCCCGTCGGACCAACGCGCTTGCCGCGCCGCAGCCAGGGCAAGTCTTGCAGGGGAACACTGCTGTTCACAGAGGAGAGAAGCGTCATGTCCACATCGTCCCGCCGCGGCTTCACGCTTGTTGAGCTGCTCGTCGTCATCGCGATCATCGGGGTCTTGGTGGGCCTGTTGCTCCCCGCCATCCAAGCCGCCCGCGAGCGCGCCCGCATGGCCCAGTGCAACAACAACCTGGCGCAGCTTGGCAAAGCAACCGTCGCCATGGCGACCACCGGCAAGGGCGAGTTCCCCGGTTGGGCGCAGCCCTTTGCGATCAGCACGACGCAGGTCGGCGTCGTGCCGTGGACGGTGAAACTCCTGCCTTCGCTCGACTCGCAAACTTTGGTCGACCAACTCCGCGACGGCACCGTCAACTGGACCGCTCCCCCGCTCGTCACCGCGTTTGTCTGCCCCAGCGACGCGAATACCAACCCCAAGGTCGGTACGCTCAGCTACGTCGCCAACAGCGGCATGCCCGACACGCTCAAGCTTAGTGTCGATCCCCCGCCCAGCGATTCCAAAGCCAACGGCGTGTTCCAAGACCATCGAGATGGTCGCGCTGGGCAAAAAGTGCGGTACGGCACGGACATCAAAGATGGCTCCGCAAGGACCTTCATGTACTCTGAAAATGTCCATCGTGACCCGACCGTGTCGCTCGGCACGGCAACATGGCTCGGTCCCATCCAAAACATCGCTTATGGAGCAAAGAACTCCATGGGTGCCACGCAGTCGGACATGGAATCAAATCCGGAGCAGCGTTTTGGCTTTATGTGGCCGTATGTGAAGAGCAGCCCGCTAACGCCGCCTGACACCAACTTCCAGCCGATTAACCGCGACTTCATGCAAGGCCAGACCGTCGGACCATACGGCAGCTTTGGCCAACGCTTCGCCCGTCCGGCCAGCGAGCATCCCGATGTCTTTGTCGCCGTCTTCTGCGAAGGCAACACGAAGGAAATCAGCCAGGACATTGCCTTCCAGGTTTATCAGCAGTTGATGACCCCTGATGGTCAGAAGATCGAGGATGTCACGAACAATCCCGGCGTACTGATTGAAAAGCAATTGCAGCAAGCCAACCAGCCTCGCTTCATGAACCCGCCGCTGAACGAAGCTGACTATTGATTCGCAACGCAGCGCTGCTGTTTGACAACCCAAGCCGGCTCGAATTCCCGCAATTCGAGCCGGTTTTTTTTGTACCGCGTATAGCCCCTGGCTCCGCCAGGGGGTAACAGCACGCGCGACGACGCGTACCGGAATGGCAAACGACCCCCGGGCGGAGCCCGGGGCTAAAAGCGACGACCACTGGCAGCGAGTGAACACGCTGAAGCACAACAACCGTCACCAACGACTCGTCCCCCCGGGACGACTGACAATAGCCCAGCAGTTCACAGAATTATGCATCGGCTATCAGCCCCCAAAGGGGGCGGCATGGTGTAGCCAGGGGCGTCAGCCTCTGGTTCGAAGCATCGTGATGATCAAGAGCCCCGTGAGGGGCGGCAGAACTCCCCATGGCTGTGACGAATAGTGTCGCCCCTCACGGGGCTAAGCAAACGGCTCTGCCCAGAGACCAGGGGCTCGCGCCCCTGGCTACATCACTCGGCCCCTCCGGGGCCAACACAGTCAGCAATTGATGCCGCCAGCAGATGCATAATCATGTGAACTGCTGGGATATTGTCGAAGCCCCCTATGGGAAAAAGAGACGCGATTCGCTCTAAAAGCAGTTTAGGGAGAAACCTGGTATGGCCGACGAACAACGCCGCCGGTTCACGTTGACGGAACTATTCGTTTGCATTGTCCTCTTCGGGTTAATTGTCGCGTTGTTAGCGCCAAACATGGACGGGGGCCGCGAGCGCGCGCGCCTTGCGACGTGCTACAACAATCTCCGCCAACTCGCTATGGCCAACATTGAAACAGCGACTCAAGGCTCACAGGCGAGTTTCGGCGGTTATCTCGAACCGCTGCGAGTGAGCGACGACGCGGCATTTCCGGACGAAGACCCATCGACGCCAGAACGCGAAATCATGGTCGCCTGGCCAACGAAACTGTTGCCGACGATTGAGCAGGTGATGCTCCACGAACGAATTTTCCGCGGCGACAAAAACTTCAATCTCAACTCGCCGCCGATGATTGAGATTTTCTACTGCCCTTCCGATCCGCCCGTAGACCCCGCTGGCGGCATTCTCGCCTACGTCGCCAACAGCGGCATGCCTGATCTGGCCGCCGCCAGTGAGGATCAGCCAAGCGATCTACGCGCCAACGGCGTCTTTCATGACCAACGCCCTGGACGCTTCGGACCGCAGGTCCGTCTCGGCCGTGACCTGAAGGATGGTTCGAGCACCACCATCCTTCTCTCCGAAAACATCCACCGCGATCCCGCTGGCTCAGCAAGTCAGCCCGGCAATACTTGGCTGCGCCCCGCCGCCGGTGCGGCGAATCTCGAACAGTGGTACGGCATGGTTTGGGTCGTCGACCCGCAGAACCCGCGTTCGCCGCAAGCCTCGCTCGAGGATCGCTTTAATCGCGACACGCGCCCCGAAAGCCAGCGCGATCAACCCTACGCCGCCAGCGGCACGCGCTTCGCCCGCCCCTCCAGCGAGCACCCCGACGTCTTCAACGTCGCCTTCTGCGAAGGCAACACCAAAGAAATCAGCCAAGACATCGACTACGCCGTCTACCAGCAACTGATGACCCCCGACGGCCGAAAAGCCGCCCCCGGCGACGCCCCCAACCAGCCCTTCGAAAAAACGCTGCCCGAAACTCAGCGCTTCATGAACCCGCCGCTCATGGAAGCCGACTATTGACGACGTCCACGCCCCGCAACCACCCTCTCGCCCTCCTTCCCCCTTCGCTCACCTTGGATCGTGGCGAACAGTCCCTCACCCGCATTCCTTGGCAATCTTGGCGCGCTTGGCGGTTAATCCCCTAACTTTTCCCTTGAAATTGGCCACTCGTGCTGATAGTGTACGAATGAATATATCGCCTCTGGCGTTGCACCAAAAAAATGATTTGTGGGGGGCGTCTCCGACGCCGATTTTGATCACCGTCACAAGCCGTTGTGGCAACACAGCGCTGCTTCGGGGTCAGAGACCCCTCCCGCAGATTTTTGGCGCCAAGCCTATCCTCTCTTTGGCAATTCGTCCGCTTATCGCCGCCAACCGACGGTCGGTTCGATGCCTGTCGCGCCGCGCCCGCCCCACGGTGGCGGGAGGCTTTTGCCACTGGAGAGTCTGACAAGCTGGTGCGCCTTCCAGTGGCAAAAGGCGTCCGAAGCCTTCCAGCATCGCCCCACGACGATTGGGGTAAACCCACCAATTCGTCGCGACAAAGATGACAAAATTCCAGGCGACACAATTCGCAAGGCGTTTCACAGAAAGGACTTAACGGCGATCGAATTCTGTCGCCAAAAATCGCATCGCGAGGGAGAGCGACGGAAAACGACAGAATGGCGACGAGCGCAAATCTTGTCGATCCCGCCGCGTTGGCCGCGACGCGCCAGCGGAGCGCGCCTCTCGCCGAGCGTCACGGAATCAGCTCCAGACAAACCAGCCGATTCGCCCCGCGCACATACAGCAGCCCGTGCGACAGCACCGGGGCCGCCCATGCCGGGTATTCCAAGAGGGGCTGCCCGTCCTCGCCCCTTGGCGTGATCTCGGCCGCCAGGTCGTACCGCTCCGGCGTCGCCCGCAGCAGCCGCAGGCTCCCGTCCTCGCTCAGGCAGACGAAATGGCCGTCGACCAGCAGCAGCGACGATCGCGACAGCCGCGGCTCCTGCCACGCGACCTTGCCGGTCGCCAGGTCAATGCACCGTAGCTCGGCGTTTCCTCCATGCTGGCCGCTGCTGCCGTAAAGATGGCCGGCGTCGTGGACCGCCGTGTTCCAGTGGAGCTCCAGCGACCGCTCCCGACTCCGCGGCTGATCCTGCCACACGACCTCATGTTCGCCGTCAGGTTTCACGCGCAGCAGCGCGGCCCCGGGGCCGTAAGCTTCCGAAATAAAGACTTGATCATCAACAATCACCGGGCTGCTGGCGTTGACGCTCTCCAGTTTGCTCGCCCGCCAGGGAAACTGAAAATCAACCTTCCCCGTCGCCGGATCGAGCACCACCAGCCCGCCCCGCGCCAGCACGAAGCACCGTTCCCTGTAGCCTCCGGCTCCGCCGGGGGGGCGGTCGCCATTCCGCTCGACGTCACCCCCCGGCGGAGCCGGGGGCTGCAATTGAGCGATTACCGGGCTCGCATAACTCGCCAGTTCATCGGTCGCTTGCCAACGGACCTTGCCGGTCAGTTTGTCGAACGCCACCACCCCGCTGCCGTTCCCCTCGACCTTCCCTTGGGCCGCGTACACGTTCGGCGGACTCCCCGGCGGGCTGCCGCCGATGTTCGCAATGAGCAAATCGCCCCACACGATCGGCGTGCTCCCGACGCCAAAGAAGTTTTTCACCACTCCAAACTGCTGGAGCGTATCGACCTTCCAAATTTCCTTCCCGTCGACCACCTGCACGCAGGCGAGGAGCCCCTCGGGACTCATGACATAAACCCGCTCGCCGTCGACCACCGGCGTCGCCCGCGGGCCATTGTTGTAGCCGAGCATGTCGGTGAAGCTTGCCGGCAACTCGTAGGTCCAAAGTTCCGCGCCCGTTTCGCTGTTTCGACACGTGAGCCGATGGACGTCGCCATGCCGATCGAAATGAAACAACCGCCCGCGACTGACCGACGGCGCGCAGTAGCTCTCGCCGAGGTCGCACTGCCAGACGACCCGCAACGGCTTCCCGCCGGCCACGTCCGCGGCTACCGCAGCGAGCCCGGTCTCCGGCGAACGACTGTCCCGCCGCGGCCCCAGAAAGTCGGGCCAATCAATCCCCTGAGCGCGCGTCCCCAAATCAGCCGGCGCCGGCTCAGCCGCCTCCGTCGAGACGATCCCAGTGCCAGCAACAATCAACGCCAACCAGAAAAGAAGCATGGATTTCATGCGCTCAAGCATAACGAATCACGAACGTTCCCGCGAAACCCCGCCACTCCCCATATTCCCCCCTCGGACTGGCAGCTTCAGCGGCCAGTCGGCCCTGCGAACGGCCCCAGTGTTCCCAACCCAACGATCGGAGTAGCATGATCACACGTTGCCCCCACCAGCCGCGGGTCAACGAGCAACCAGCACCAAGCAACCAGCATCGCCATGTCCGACATCGAACCACTCGACGCCACGCTCCTCCCGCCGCGCCAGTTCTTCCGCTTCTCGGCCGACGTGAAGCGCGCCGACGGGATCGAATCGCCCAAGGGCTTTGTGCTCGACGAGAGCTACGCGTTGCCGACGTTTGGGGAGCTCGATGGCCGGCCGTCGTTCGCCGACGTGCGGATGGCTTGGAGCCCTCGCGGGCTCGCGTGGCAAGCGACCGTCGACGGCAAGACGCAGCTCCCCTGGTGCCGCGACTCGCGATTGGAGGACAGCGACGGCCTGCAAGTCTGGATCGACACCCGCGCGACCCTCAACGTCCACCGCGCCGGCAAGTTTTCCCACCGGTTCATTTACCTGCCGCGCGGCGGCGGATCGGCCGGCGACCAGCCGATGGCGGAGCAGTTGCTCATCAATCGCGCCCGCGAAAACGCCCGCCCGGCCCGCGCCCGCGAGCTCACGGCCCGCGCGAAAACCAGCGGCAGCGGCTACACCCTCTGGGCCTTCGCCCCCGCCGACGCCCTCGGCGGTTACGACCCTTCGCAACAGCCGCGGTTGGGGTTCACCTATGCGATCAACGACCGCGAGCGCGGACAACAGACGTTCTCCACCGGCCCCGAGTTTCCCTACGAGGAAGACCCCAGCTGCTGGGCGGAGCTTCGGCTCGTCGAGTAAACGGGGTCGGGGACCTTTTGCCACTGGGGACTTTCCATCTAAAGCAATCCTGCCAGTGGCAAAAGGTCCGCGACCCCCTCGCGGTTAGCCTACTTGAGCGAACAAATCGGCCCGCAAGGTCCGCAAACCTTCGCGTCGGCATCATCCGCCGCCGGTTGCGAAGAGAAGGCGCCCACCCCCGCCTGCACGACGGCAGCGAGCAAAATCGCGAGCGACAGAAGTAAAAATGGGCGGCGTGTCATCACACAAGTATACGCACCCCAGCCGCTTGCGGCTTAGCGAACAATCAACGATTCCCGCGCCGCCCGCACCAGCGTCGCCGCCTCCTCCGCGGTCCCCGCTAACGCCGTGAGATGCCCCATCTTCCGCCCCGGCCGAGCTTCAGCTTTGCCGTACAGGTGGAGCCGTAGCCGCGGATCGGCTAGCACCCGCGTCCAGCGCGGTTCGCCCCCCTGCCAGACGTCCCCCAGCAGATTCGCCATCGCCGCGGCCGGCACGAGCGTTTCGAACGACCCCAGAGGGAGCCCGCAGACCGCCCGCACCTGCTGCTCGAACTGCGAACAAGCGCAGGCGTCGATCGTGAGGTGCCCCGAGTTGTGCGGCCGCGGGGCGATTTCATTCACCAGCAATTTGCCGTCGCGCGTCAGGAAGAACTCCACGCAGAGCAGGCCGACCACGTCGAGTTCCCGCACCACGGCGCGGGCGATTTCGCGCGCGTCGTCGAACAGCTTCGCGACTTCCGGCCGCGGATACACCGAAACGTCGAGAATGTGATGAGCGTGATCGTTCGCAATCGGGCCGAAGAACGCCTCCTCCCCCTGCACGTTGCGGGCGGCGAGCATCGAGACTTCGCACTCGAAATCGACCCACCCTTCGAGGATCGCCGGTGCTCCGCCGAGGGCGGCGTGGGCTGCTTCGGCTTCAGCGACCGAGCGGACGATCGACTGCCCTTTGCCGTCGTAGCCCCAGGCGGCGGTCTTCAGCACGGCGGGCGTGCCGAGTTCGGCCAGGGCCGCGGCCAGCTGTTCCTTCGTCGTCGCTTCGGCGAACGGCGTGCAGGGAATCCCCGCTGCCTTGAGAAAGCCCTTCTCACGTAGCCGCTGCTGCGTCGTGTGGAGCACCCGGCCGCCCGGCCGTACGGGGGCGAAGCGGGCCGCGGCTTCGGTCGCGGCGGCGGAGATGTTCTCGAACTCCAGCGTCACCACGTCGACCGAGCGAGCGAACTCGGCGACTGCCGCTTCGTCGTCGAACGAACCGATCGTTTGGCGATAGGCGACGTCCGCCGCGGGAGCGTCATGCTCGGGGGCGTAGACGTGAACGCGATACCCCAACCGCGCCGCCGCCATGGCGAACATCTTGCCCAACTGCCCGCTGCCGAGCACGCCCAGCATGGCGCCAGGGAGAATTGGCGCCGCATCACGATTCGTTGCAGGAGAAGCCGTCATGGCAAAGCGTTAATCCAGCTGGTGGCCGAGCACGTCGTTCGTCTGCCGCTCATGGAACTCGTGCAGCTTCTTCCGCAACTCCGGCCGCGTGTTCGCTAGGATTCGCACGGCGAGCAGCCCGGCGTTCTTCGCTCCGGCCGTGCCGATGGCGAGCGTCCCGACAGGGATGCCGCCGGGCATCTGAACGATCGACAGCAGCGAGTCCATGCCGCTCAGCGCCTTGCTCTGCACCGGCACGCCGAGGACCGGCAGCACCGTTTGCGCGGCGACCATGCCGGGCAGATGGGCCGCCCCGCCGGCGCCGGCGATGATTACCTCGAGGCCGCGTCCCTCGGCTTGGGCCGCGTAGTCAGCCATCCGCTGCGGGGTGCGGTGGGCCGACACGATTTGACTTTCGTGCGGCACGCCGAACTCGGCAAGCACGTCGGCCGCGGCGCGCATCGTTTCCCAGTCACTTTTGCTCCCCATAATGACGCCGACCAGCGGCGAAGTTGTACCGGCCATGGGATGCCATCTTCGGGGTTTGAGAGCAGATGTCAACGACTAGCGGGCCTTCACAGCCCGCCCGTCGACGACGTTATCGCCAGGATGGGTCACGACCAGATCGCCCTCGGCAAGTCCCTCTTGGACCTCCGCCTCGAGACCGTTTTGGAGGCCGACTTTGATCGTGCGTTGACGCGCGATGCCATCTTCAACGCGAAAGACGGCCCAGTCATCTCCTGCGCGAAACAAGGCGCTCGTGGGAACCTTCAGCACGTTCTTTGCTTCGGCCGTGACAATGCGGGCTTCGACCCGAAAACCGTCGCCCAGGGCCTCGCGAGATTGCGGCGGGTCGACCAGGTCGACAATAACGTTGACGCGTTGCTCTTCGACGCCGAGCGTCGAAATCTTGGTGAAGCCCGAAGGTTCCACGAGCCTCACTTCGCCGTGCAGGGGGCGCTCGCCGCCCCATTCCTCGAGCAGCACGGGAGCGCCTGGCTTCACCTTGACCGCGTCGCGCGAGAGGACGTCGATCTCCACTTCCAGATCGAGCGGGTCGCCGATTTCCAGCAACTGGTCGCCGGCAGCGACCACGCCCGAGCTTTCGCGGAAGACGCGCAACACGCGGCCATTGATCGGCGCGGGAATGTTGAAGTGCCACTGCGGATCTTGCTGCGGATAGGGAGCGGGCGTGCGGGCAGCGTCGCCGGTCGCGGCGTCCGCGGCATTGCTGGCGGCGTCGGGAGTCGACTCCCCCAATGGTCGGCTCCGAATCAGCGCCGCCTCAGCTTGGGCGAGCTCGAATTTGGCGATTTCGTGGGCATGCTCGGCCGCGCGGACAAGCGCTGCCCGCGTCCGACGGACCATCTCCTTGTTCTCAAGTTCGTTCAGCGTGACCGACCCGCGGCTTTCCTGTTGGGCTTGGCGAGCGCGTTGCAAATCCGCCTCGGCGAACTCAAGATTCGCGACGGCTTCATCCAGCAGCGGCGACGTCCGTTCGAGACGCGCCTCGGCGGCTTTGACGTTCGCTTCGGCCTGCAGCAACGCGCGGGCGTCGAGCAATTCGGGATCGCGCGGCTCGATGCTCGCCACCAGCGTTTCGCCAGCTTCCACTTGGTCGCCGGGGTCGAGTGCGATCCGCAGCAGCCGCCCGGCCAGCGGGGCCGAAACGGCGTAGCGTTCACGCAGCCGCGTGCGACCGTCTTGGTCGACGGTCTCGCGAATGTCGCCGCGCACGACTCGTGCCAGATCCGCCTCCACCGCCGCTGGGCGCAGGCCGAGGATGATCGCCCCGGCAACCGCGGCGACGAACCCGAACAACAGAATACGGCGAACGAGCGATTTCATTTCGATTCAGTGAGGAAGACTAACCACCAAGTCGCGAAAGCACGAAGAAGTACCGAATAGTAGGGAACCGCAGTTGAACGCAGATCAACGCCGATCTTAAGGAGCATTTCCATCTGCGTTTATTTACGTTCATCCGTGGTTCCAAAACTCCTGATTGTGTTTCCTTCGTGTCTTCGTGCATTCGTGGTTAAGCATTCGCATTTCTAAAGTCTAGCTTGCTTACTCGCGGGATTTCAGGACCGCCACGAGGTCGAGGTGATCGAGGCTGCGCCGCACGAGCAATCCAGAAACCGCGGACGCGGCAATCACCACGAGCGACGCCCAGGCGTAGGTGCGGTTGCTGACGACCATCGGAAAGCGAAACAGCTCCTGATCGAACGCCGTGCACATCCACCAAGCGAAGAACGTGCCGAGTCCCAGGCCGACGGGGATCGCCAACAGGGTGACGATCGCGAGTTCGCCGAGCAGGATCGACGAGATCTCCTGCCGTGTGAAGCCGATCACGCGCAACGTTGCCAGTTCGCGGCTCCGCTCCGAGAGGGAGATGCGTGCGCTGTTGTAGACCACTCCGGCGGCGATGATGCAAGCGAAGATGAGATTAATTCGCTTCATCACGCCCAGGTTCTTGGCAATCGTATCGTTGAAGCTGTCGATGGAATGCTGCTTAACCATCACGGTGGAAATCGCCGGCGTCTCTTTAAGCTCGCGGTAGAGAGCGTCTTGGTAAGCGGGGTCGACTTCCAGGTTGACGCCATTGACCACCTGTCCTTCGAGCATGATGCGCCGCAGTTCTTCGAGGTCCATGTATGCCGCTAGCCCGACGAAGTCTTTCAGCGTGGCGGCGATCATCACGCGCCGTTTGGGACGTTTGTCGGTAAGGACCTCCATTTCGACCCAATCGCCGACGTTGACGTCGAGAACTTCGGCCAGCTTCTTGGAAATCAGCAAACCGTGCGGCGGCAACGGCGTCTCGCGGCCGTCCATGTCGACTAAACCGTAGAGGGTGCTTTGGGGCTCGATGCCCCGAATGCCGACGCGGCGATCGCGAGCGCCGGCGCGAACGCGGGCCGAGACAGTTCGCGTCGGCTCGCACCGCATCACGCCCGGCATGCTGGCGAGCTCGTACATGGCCCGATCGCTGACCGGATCGGTCGTGGCGACCGAGACGTCAAACCGCTGCACCCAATGGAATTGGGCGTTCATCATGTAGTCGATTGAATCCTGGAAGAAGTTGCCGATCACCAGCACGGCCACGGCGAGCGAAATGGCCAACGTCGAGAGGCCGGTCTTGATCGGATGTCGTTCCAACTGGCGTACGACCATCAGCGCGATGGGGGGCACGAAGCGGCCGATGCCCATCCGTTCCAAAATCGTGGGACCGAACCCGGACGGAGGCTCCGGGCGCATCGCCTCGGCGGGGGGGAGGCGGACGGCCCGTGATACGGAACCAATCGCCCCCAGGATCGCCGCCGACGCGGCGACGCCGGCCGCCGCAACTAAAACCGAAGGGTAGATGCGAAACAAGAAGACCGGAAAGTGAAACAGCCGGGCGTACATCCGCGTGACCAGCCACCCGAACCAGGCCCCCGCAGGGATGCCGATGGCCAGCGCGATCGCCGCGATCAGCAGCACCCCTTTGATGTAATGCCAGCCGACTTCAAGGTTCGAGTAGCCGAAGGCCTTGAGCGCGGCGATCTGTTCGCGCTGGCTGTTGATCGTGCGGGACATCACGACGTTGATCAGAAACGCCGAAACGCCGAGAAAGATCGAGGGCGCGAAAAGTCCCATATTGCGATTCTGTTCGATTTCGTTGTCGACGAACTGGTGAGAGAGCTGATCGCGCCGGTCGAACGCACCCAGGCCGCCATATGGTTCGATGAGGTAGTCGACGCGCTGAATAACGTTCTCGACGTTCGCTCCGCGCATCAGTTTGATCGCCAAGTCGTTGAACGCCCCATCCATATCAAACGCGAGCGACAAGGCCTCTTCGTTCATCCAGAAGACGCCGAAATGGCGGTTGTCGGGGACAATGCCGCCGGGCTTGATCTCGTAGATGTATTCCGGTGAAAGGACGACGCCGACGATTTGCAGTTCCTTCATGCGGCCGTTGATCACCGCGGAAAATGTATCGCCGACTTCCAGTTGGTTGGCGTCGACGAACGCTTCGCTGGCGAGCGCCTCGTCGTCGCTTCGAGGCGTGAGCCAGCGGCCGCGGCGGAGATAGAGCTGGTCGAGTCTCGGTCGCCCGACGTCGGGGACGGAGATCAAGCGTCCCGACGCCGGCTCGTCGAGCCCCGGTACCGAGAGATTTACCGGTACCACGATGCGGCGCTCGGCGATCGCCACGCCAGGGATCTTGCTGATGCGATTGATCAGTTCGTCGGGCGCCCGTTTGATCGAGGCGAAGACGTCGGCGAAGTTGTAGCGGTCGTAGTAGGTCTGCTGGGTCAGTTCCAACGAGTGGAGCATGCTCCGCGAGAGGATGAACAGCGCGATGCCGCAGCCCATCACTACAGAAATGGCCGCCGCCAACCCGCGCATGTGCCAGAGGTCGCGGAACATTTTGCGATCTAGCGGCGGGATTAGCATTGGGCGGCGCGTGTTCTGTGTGGCGAGGGATGCCTAGGTCTGTCAGTGGTCCGTGGTCCGTTGTCAGTTGCTAAATACGGGGAGAACGAACCCTGCGACAGCAGCAACGGACCACGGACCACGGACAACTGACCCTCCTACCAATTCAACTCCGAAGCCGGCCGCTTGCGAGAGTGCGTTTCAACGCCGGTGATTTCGCCGCCTGAGAGATGAATCACCCGGTCGGCCATTTCGGCGATCACCGCGTTGTGCGTGATGACGACGGTGGTCGTCTTCAATTCAGCGTTAATTTTTTGAATGGCTTCGAGCACCAGAATGCCGGTATGGACGTCAAGCGCTCCGGTCGGCTCGTCGCAGAGCAGCACGTCGGGGCGTTTGGCGACGGCACGAGCGATGGCGACCCGCTGCTGTTCGCCGCCCGACATCTGCGCCGGAAAATGGTCGAGCCGTTTGCCGAGGCCTACCAAGCCCAACGCCTCGACGGGCTTCATGGGGTCGCGGGCGATCTCGGTGATCAGGCTCACGTTCTCGCGCGCCGTGAGGCTCGGAATCAGATTGTAGAACTGGAAGACAAACCCCACGTGCTCGCGGCGATAGCGGGTCAGCGCCGCGTCGTCGAACTCGGTTAGCTGTCGATCGCGGTAAAAGACCTCGCCGCTGCTGGGGACGTCGAGTCCGCCGAGGATGTTCAGCAGCGTGCTCTTGCCAGACCCCGAGGGGCCCAGGAGGACGACGAACTCGCCGGCGTAGAGTTCCAAATCGACCCCGCGCAGCGCCTGCACGTCGACCTCGCCCATATGGTAGGTCTTGGTAATCTGCCGAGCGGTGAAGACCGTTTCGACCGAGGGCGCGGTGATGGCCATACGGGACTGCCGCGCGGCGGGCAATGATTGGGGTGGGTGGGGGTAATGTGAAGAATGCGGGAATGTCCCGCAGCGACTCGGCAAATCCATGTCGGCAAGTCGGTAATGGAAGTATCGGCCTGTTACCCGGTGGGGTCAAACTGACCAATTCGCACCCGCCGAACGCCTCCCCGGTTCTACTCGTAGGACCTCCATGGCGTCATTACGGTAGCTATTCAGGGCCCTTGGGAAGGGCCGCAACGGCTGTGTCGGTTGCGCCGCCGACGGCATCGTTGACACACTCCCGACCCGGGATACGATGAACTTAACTCCTGTCCTGACAGGCCCTAATGCCACGTTGAGGAACCCGTCCGGACGGCGTCTCGTCTCGCCCACAGGGCGGCGCCTCGCGGTATTCTGAGGCGTGACACGGCACGGTTCCTGAGAATCAGGGCGGCATCGATTCTGGCTGGTCATCGTTTCCGTCGCTGACGGGGCAATGGCAGCGCGCCGCTTGCAGTAGCGGCGTCGCGGGATCGCCGAAACGTCAAACGAAGCCATCCTTCGATCGAAGCTTCTTAGCCAAAACCTACGCAGCGAACTTTCCATGCAACGCTATCGCGTCAATTATCCTCTGCTCGCGGGACTCGTCGTCGGCTCGGTCGTCCTGGTCGTGGCGAGTTTCTTTCTCTGGCGATATCAGGTCGACAAGAACGCTACGCGACTGATCGCCAAGGCGGATGCCGCCGAGGCGTCCGGGAATCTGGAGGAAGCATTTGAGAGCCTCCAGCAATACGTCCAGTTGCGGCCGCGCGAAACGGAGGCCCGCGTGCGGTTGGGCGAAGTCGCCATCAAGATCACCGACGACGAGAGCTTGGCGCCCGAGCTTCGAGGCAAGGCGTTTCAGATTGTCGTGGCGGCGGTGCGCGACTCCGGCAGCGATCCAGACTTCGCCGAGCCGAACAAAAAGCTTCGCCGCAAGCTTGTTGATATCCAGACCAAATTCGGCGCGCCTGATTTGGCGCTCGGTAATATCAATCAGCTTCTCGATCAGGGCGTCAACGATCCCGAACTGAAAGCTTTGAAGGCGCAGTGTCTGTTCGCGACTCAGCAGCCGGCCGAGGCCGCGAAATGGTCGTATCAGCTCATCGGCTACGATCACCAAACCGACGCCTTTGACGCCGCCAAGGCGCAAGCTCCCGATAAACCGCTGGTTTACGCGATGCTGGCGTCGTACTTGAACGAACGCGAGCCGGAGCTGGCCAAACGCATCATCGATCAGATGATCGTCGCGAATCCCGAGTCGACCGACGCGTATGTGCTGCAATACCAGTTTCTGAAGAACACGGGCAATAACGAGGAAGCGCGAGCCGCACTGGATAAGGCGTTTGCACTGAAGCCGAATGATGCGGCCGTGTTGAACGCCAAGGGCGCCGAGGCAATTAGCGACTTCCAGCAGGCGCTGGCCGACGCCAAGGGCGAAAGCGCCGAGCAAGAGCGTAAAGACGCGCAGAAGCACCTCGCCGAGGCCGCCAAGTTTTTCGCCAAGGGGATGGAAGAGTACCCCGACCGCATTGATTTCTTCGAACGCGCAGCGCGGATCGAAACATTCCGCGATAAGCCGGAAGACGCCCTCGCCATCGTCGAAAAGGGCTTGGCGGCGTTTCCGATGGAAACGAAGTTCGATCGGCTGGGCCTCCCGGCCGCGTTGGGGCTCGCCAACATCAAGGTCGAGGTGCTCATTAGCAAGAAGGACTTTGAGGGCGTCAAAAAAGAGGTTGCAGCGCTGAGGGAGCTTGGCAACGAACGCGTCAATGCAGTGGCCGACTTTCATCAAGCGCGGATGACCGCCGTGGACGAAAAGTGGGCCGACGCGGCGGCGCAGCTAGCCGCCGTCCGTCCGCGCCTGCTCGGGTTCTCGGAACTCCAGGCGCTCGCCGCGGCGATTCAAGGCTTCTGTCACACGCAGCTAGGGCAGTTTGACCTGGCCCTCGAAGCGTACAAGGCGGCGCTGGCGATCAATCCAGAGTTGCCCCAGGCCAAGTCGGGCCAGGAACAGATTCTTGCCATGATTGGCCAAGATCAGCCCGAAGAGGGCATGCTCCAGCTCGACCGCGAAATTAAAGACATGCTCGCCAAGCCCAAAGCCGAGCAGAATTGGGAGGCGCTGGCGACGCGAATCGACGACTACATCGATGCGGAAGCCGCGAAGCGCGTCGTCGCCACGACCTGGGCGCCGTCACGGAAGGCGTTGCTACGAGGCCAAATGCTCGCCATGCGCGCCGTCGAGACCAAGGACCCCGCCGAGCAGAAGCAGCTGTTCACCCAGGCACGCGAAGCCATCAAGAAGGCTTACGCGATCGATCCGAATGACCCGACCGTCCAGATTCAGGCGATTCGACTTCTCGCACAAGAGCCTGACAGCGGACCGGCCAAGGCCCTGGAGCTACTCGACAGCATCGTCAAGAAGGGCAAGGACTCGGCGGCGTTCCGCACGTTGCGGATTGACTTGCTGTCGGCAATTCGGGATGAAAAGCTGCCGGCGCAATTGATCGCTGCGACCGAGGGGATGGATGCCTTCCCCGACAATCAAAAGGCGTTGGTCTGGGCGGCCGTGGCCGGCCGATTCGAGCAACTTGGCGACTTCACCCAGGCGCGCCGCGCGCTGGAGGAAGCGGCGAAGCTCTCGCCGAACAGCCTGCCGACGCGCAATGCCTTGTTCGATCTGGCGCTGCGGCAGAACGACGACCCCGGGATGCGCGCCGCCCAAGAGAAGGTGTTGGAGATCGTCAAAAGCAAGAACGACCCTGGGTACGTGCTCACCGAGGTGAAACGTCGTCTATCGGGCTTTGCTAGCGGGACCACTTCTAAAGAGGAGCTGGCCGAGTGTCAGCAACTGCTCGACGCGGCCATCAAGCAACGGCCCGGCTTGGCCGAATTGCAGGTAGCGCAAGGGCAGTTGGAATTGGTCCTCAACAATAACGTCGACCAAGCGTTGAAGAGCTTCGAGAAGGCGTTCGAACTCGGCGCCTCGAACCTCAATGCCTTGGCGCTGCAGATTCGGCTGCTGGCCGAACGGGGGCGCGTCCAAGAGGCTCGTCAGCGCATGGAACGAATTCCTGCCGTCTCGTGGTCAGCCGTACTCGGCACGACGGCGGCCGACATTCTCTCGGCCGTGGGCGAGAAGGATAAGGCGTTCGAAGAAGCGGAGAAAGTCGCCAAGGCCAAGCCTGATGACCCGGCCACGCAAACTTGGTTCGCCGATATTGCCGTTCGCGCCGAGAAAACCGACGCGGCAGAAGCGGCGATGAAAAAGGCGATCGAAATCAATCCTGAGGATCCCGACGCGTGGACGCGGCTCGTCTCGCTGTACCTGCAGGCAAAGCGCCCCAATGACGTCGAGCGGACGTTGCGCGAGGCGTTCTTGGCGCTCGATGACGAATACCTGCCGTTGCTGACCGGCAAGTACTACGAACTCCAGACGCGCTGGCAGGAAGCCGAGGACATCTACCTGTTGGCTTACGCCGGTCGAGACGATGACCCCAACGTGGCGCGACGGCTTGCGGAATTCTATTTGCAATGGGCCAGTGCGAACGAAGCCAATCGCGGCAAGGCGGCCGTCTATTTGAACAAGCTGCTGAAGGCCTCGTACGAGGGAAAACTGAAGGAGGGCGATCCGAGCGGTCCATGGGCGCGACGCCAGGCCGCCAAAATGCTCGCCGCCACCGGCGAACTGAAAGATTTGGTCCGCGCCGAAAAGCTGCTCAGCGCCGCATTCGACGGCAAGGGCGCGACGCCGGAAGACTACGATCAATTGGTCGATCTGTTGAGTCTCCGCGGCGACCCGGCGTCGCGGCAGCGAGCCGTCGACACGCTGCGCAAGGTGAAGCAGCTTCGTGGAGGGCTCACGCCCGAACGCGAAATCCAGCTCGGCCATCTGCTGTTTGAACTCGGCGACTGGGAAGCGGCGCGGCAACAGATGCTCGACGCCATCGGCAAGTTCCCCAACGACGCTCGTCTGCAGACCGCCTATGCGTCCATGCTTATTGGACGCAAGGAGTTCGAGGAGGCGGCGCTCCGCATCACGCGGCTGGCCGGCAATCCGGAACTGGCCGGCTCGGTGAATGAATTGCGACTGCGCCTTGCGTCGGCGCGCGGCGACAAGGACGAGGTGCGCAACATGCTGAAGGCCATGACGCCGAATTTGACGAAACTCAACGAAGAGCAGCTGAAGTACGTCCGCGCGTTGGCGCAGACCGCCGACGGCGCCGGCGATCACGAATACGCCCTCACGCTATTGCAAGAGTATGCGCGTCGCGCTCCAGACGCCGCAATTGAACTCGCCCGCATGCAATCCTTGTACGGCAACGTCGACGAAGGTTTGGCCAGCCTGCGAGCGGCGGCGCCGCAGAGTCTCGACGATTCGATGCGAATTGCGGTCGAAGTCCTGCGTGCCCGACGCGACGAAGACCCTGCAAAGCTCGATGCGGCGGTCGAGCAGATCGTGCGCAGCGGTTTGCGCGACGACCCCGAATCTGCTCGGCGGTTGGTGCTGGAAGCAGAGATGCTGGAGGTTCAGGAGAAGTTCGACGAGAGCATCGCCGCCTATCAGAAGCTGCTCGCTCGGGACGACGTCCCGGTTCTGGTTCGCGCCACGGCGCTGAACAATCTGGCGTTCATTCTCGCGCTCAAGAGCACGACGCCCGAGCAATTGCAACTCGCCCTGAAGTCCGCGAACGAGGCCATCGAATTGCTTGGACCGATATCGGACGTGCTCGACACCCGAGCGCTGGTCTACCTCAAACTACAGCAGTACGACCAAGCCGCAGCCGACATGAAGGAAGCGGTCAAGATGAATCCCACCGCGAGCAAGTATTACCATCTCGCGGCGGCGCTTCTGGGGGCCGGCGACGAGGCGGGGGCTGTCGCCGCGTGGAAGCAGGCCGAAGCCGAAAGCATCGGTCCAGAGGCTGTTTCGAAGCTCGAGCGACAGGACCTGGAAGGATTCATCAAGCAGATCGAGCAAGCGAGCGCGGCTGGCGCCACGGCGCAGGCCCAGTGAGTTGCGATGGGCCGGGTCCGCGGGACCAATCCAGAATTGGCCGATTTGCCGATTTTGCCGCCGCTGAACCCGCCATTTGGGTCGAATGGCCCTCCGTTTGCAGGCCGAACGTTGTTTGCTCGCAATCTCGTCGTTAAGATGCGAGCTTGGAGAAATGCTTGGATGCTCCCCCTCCGATCGTCCTTGGTCGCCATGTTTTGGCAGCCAGCAGCGAGGACCGCTGTTGGGTCGCCCTCAACTTCCGGATCAATCGGTAGCGCCCGCTGGGCGGAGTTCCAAGAAATGAAGCGTTGTCCTACGCGTTCGATGCGTCTCTCCGTGCTTCCCGTCGGCGGCCTGCTGGTCGCTCTACTGTCGTTACGGCCTGCGGCCGCGCAGGATTCTCCAGAACTCACCGAGATTTACGGACGCGGGGTCCACAACTACTTCGGGGGCCAGGTTTCGGTCGCCGAGGACCAGTTCTCCCAAGTCATTGACGCCGGTTCTACCGACCCGCGGGTCTACTACTACCGTGCGCTCGCCCGTCTCCGCACGGGCCGTCAATACGAAGCCGAGCAAGATCTGACCATCGGGGCAGCCTATGAAGCTCGCGACCCCGGCGCGACCGGAGCCATTGGACAAGCGCTGAGCCGAGTCCAGGGATCCAATCGCCAACTCGTCGAGCGCCATCGCCGTCAGGCCCGCATTCAGCAGGCCCAGAAGAATCACGAACTGACGCAAACGCGTTACGAGCAACTGCAAAGTCGCGAGCAACAAGTGCTGCGCAACGAGACCCCGGCCGACCTCGGCAAGCTAGCTGCGCCGTCAGCAGGGACGACTGCTGCAGCGGCGCCGGCGAGTTCGCCCGCGCCGTCTGCTGTGCCGCCGGCCGCGCCGCCGACGCCGCAGCCCGCGCTGGTAGAAGAGACCGCTCGTCCGACGGCGGACAACACTGCCGATCCGTTTAGCGGGTCCGGTGTGCCAGCTGCCGCCGCGACCCCTGCCATGCCCTCGGCCCCCGCGGCCACGCCCGCTGTTGAACCTGCCGCGCCGGCCGCCGATCCGTTTGCCGGGCCGTCAATGGCGAGCGAGCCCGCCGAGGCGTCGACGATCCCGCCCGCTCCGGCTGATGATATCTTTGGCGGCGCTCCCGCCACCGATGCCGCGGTCGCAGCCCCCGTCGTTGAGCCGGCTGCCGCGCCGGCGGAGAGTGATCCTTTCGGAGCTACGGACGAACCTGCCGCCACGACTCCTGCGGCAGCCGCGACGGCGCCCGCTGAAACACCCGCGGCCGCCGATGCAGATCCATTTGGCGCCGAGGAAGCTTCATCAACTTCAGCCCCCTCAACGCCCCCAGCCGCGCCGGCTGAAGCCACCACGGAACCTGCTGCCGACGCTGCCGCCGATCCATTCTCGTCTGATGCTTCTGCCGCTGACGCACCCGCTGCCACGGAATCGGCCATGCCTGCTGAGGCGGCTGAAGCTGACCCCTTCGGCGCCACCGACGCCCCGGCAACTGAAGAGCCCACGCCAGCTCCTGCTCCCACGGATGAACCGGCTGCTCCTGCCGACGACCTCTTCGGCGAACCGGCCGTCGGGACTGAACTGCCGGCCGAGTCGGAGACGCCCGCCGATGCTGCAGCTCCGCCGGCAAGTGACGCGGGCGGCGATCCCTTCGCGCTGCCCGCCGACGAGGCGGCCGCTGCGGATGGTCCTACCACGCCCAGCGACACGGTTGACGCTGGAAACGTTTTTGGCGAGACGCCTACTCAAGAGATGATTGCCGACGAACCACCCGCTGAACCAGTCGAAGCGGACAAGGCGACCGAATTGGGGGCGGCAAACGCCACTGACGAACTGTTCGAGGAAGAAACGTCCGAGCAAAACCAAGAACAACAGCCGAACGATCCGTTCGCCGCCGATCCGGCGCTCGGCATCCCTGCTGCTGAACCCGTCGCCGAGGCCGCTGCTGCGGAGTCGGCCACGCCCGTGACGGACGCCGACCCGTTCGGCGAAACCGCTCCCGCCGAGTCGTCGACGCCCGCGGCAACGCCCGCCGAGGCCCCGGCCGAGTCGGATCCGTTTGGGGAGACGCCTCCGGCAGACGATTCCGATCCATTTGCCGATTCAGCAACCGAAGCAACCCCGGCCGACGCAGCTCCCGCCGAGCCGGCGGCGTCGGCTGATCCGGCTGCTGATTCCGCTGACGACCCATTCGGCGAAGCGACGACGGAGGCTTCCGCCGCTGACGAGCCAGCGGCTGCCGACGAAGCGCCCGCAGCAGACTCGGCAGATGCATCCGAAGCTGAAAAACCGGCGGAAGAGCAACCGGCCGAAGGCGGCGAGGAAGCGCCCGCCGAAGACGATCCGTTCGGCGGGTTGTAGTCAACCAGCGATCATTTGGCTCCCCTTCGATGCCTCGCTGGAGTTTCAGCGGAATGCGCGTCGTGTTCACGTACTCGCGTTCTCGAGGAATTCCATGATGGCGTATGCAGCGGTTCGATCCTGCGAGACGCGACGTTGGCTGACGTGTCTTTTCGTCATGGCGGCCGTTGCATCGCTGGCAGGCTGCGACTCGAAGCCTGCCAAGATCCCCTCCGTGCCAGCGCTGCCGCCAAACGACACGCCTGAAGGCAAGTTAGCTCGCGTCATGCAGCGGCTCGATTCCGCTATCGTCACGGCGCAGGCCGCTTCGGGATCGGGCGTCATCTCGCAGCGCCGCGCCTTTCACAAATTACTTTCGCCGCCCGCCGGGTCTGAGTTTCCGGAGGCGATCGTCTTTATTGAAACCAAGCGGGCGCTCGCGCCGCAGGCCCTCAACGCGGCGGCGCAGGCCAAGCTCCAGGAGGAGGCCGAGAAGCAAGGCAAAGACGCGCCAGACGCGCCGGCGAAGACGCTCAAGGTCGACGATGAGCAACAGGTAGAAGTCGCAGAGTTTCCGCTCGCCTACGATGGCCAGCGATGGAAGCTCGTGAAGGAGTTAAATCGAAACTTGGAAGACGGTTCCCCGTCCACTGAGTACATACTCTTCGATTACGCGCTCGACGCGAACTGACGGCGAAGTCAGCGGGCTTCTCACCCCTGACGGGGCTTTGCACCAAAAATGATCTGAGGGAGGCGTCTCCGACGCCGATTTAGATCACCGCCACAACCCGATGTGGTAACACAGCGCTGCTTCGGGGTCGGAGACCCCTGCCACAGATTTTTCGTGCAAAGCCTCCCTCACGGCGGACTCGGCAAAGGACCTTGCGAATCAAACGAGATTCCAGCTGGTTCGCTGAGTTCACCCTGAGTGAGCCGCAGGGCTCAGGACGCTGCAGTGATCTGAGGTTCGCTCTAGTGCTGCGAGCCGTTGGCGCCCGAGCGCTCGAGATTTCCCTGGCGGAACGCCTCGGCCATCGCCCGCGGCACTTCCGCTTGAGCCAAGAGTACGCCGGCCCGGTTCGCCGCGACGTTGGCCCGCATTTCTTGCTCGAGCGCGATCGCGTTCGCCCGGCGCTGTTCGGCCAGCGCCTGCGCCATCCGCGTATCGGCCTCGGCCTGATCGGCCTGCAAACGGGCGCCGATGTTTTCGCCGACGTCGATATCGGCGATGTCGATCGAGACGATCTCGAACGCCGTGTGGGCGTCGAGTCCGCGCTGCAGCACGGCTTTCGAGATGCGGTCGGGATTCTCCATCACCTCCAGATGATTCGCGGCCGAGCCGATTGAAGTAATGATGCCCTCGCCTACGCGAGCGATGATCGTCTCCTCGGTGGCGCCGCCAATTAGCTGCGCGAGATTCGTCCGCACCGTCACCCGGGCGCGAATCTTCAACTCGACGCCGTTGCGGGCGACGGCGCTCAGAGTGGTTCTGGGCGACTTAGCCGGATCAGGGCAATCGATCACCTTGGGATAGACGCTGGTCCGCACGGCGTCCAGCACGTCGCGGCCCGCCAAGTCGATCGCCGCGGCGCGATCAAAGTCTAGGTCGATGTCGGCCCGCTGCGCCGCAATGATCGCGTTGATCACTCGCGGCACGTCGCCGCCGGCGAGGTAGTGCGCTTCGAGCCGGCGCGTCGTGATGCCGGTTTCCGGATCGGTGCCGACGCCCGCTTGCATCGCCATGATCTTGCCGTCAACGATCGTGCTCGCGTTCACTTGACGCAGCTTCATGCCGATCAGCTCGAAGAAGCTGACGCGCGCGTTCGACGTGTAGGCGCGAATCCACAGACCGCCGAAATTCAGAATCACGGCCATGAACACCAACAGGATCACCACGCCGATGATGATGCCGGCGATCAGAGCCAGCTGCGTCCCTTCGAGGGCCGCGAGCGTGAAAGGTGCGAACGTCATAGCTGACTGCATGGCTCGGGGAGACGGTGGGAGCGGAAAACCTCGCCGTCATCATAGGCGATTCGCTGATCGCTGAGAACACTTGCCGCCGCGAGCGAAATTCGCTTAAGCCCCCGCCCGCCAAAGACTTGCCGCGGCATCGCTGCGACCGGCTGCGGCGGACGGGTGCGTCGCGGCGATGACGGCGAGTTTCCAAATGGCGCCCGGCGCCTAGAATGACGGCGTCTGCCCGTGCGGCAGCCCGCCACAATGCACCAGTAGGAGAGTCTGTTGATGTTCCGCACCGCAAAGCTCGCCCTCGCCTTCGCGCTTGGCTTCGCTTCACTCCAAAACTCCCTCCGCGCCGACGAGTATGCCGTTGAACCCTCACACACCTCAGTGATTTTCGGCATCAGCCACCTCGGCTACAGCTTCACTTATGGTCGCTTTAACAAAGTAAGCGGCGACTTTACCCTCGATCCCGCCAAGCCCGAAGCCGCGTCGTTCACGCTCGCCATCGACGCGGGCAGCATCGACACCAACGACGCCAAACGCGACGACCACCTCCGCGGCCCCGACTTCTTGAACACGGGCGAGTTCCCCGTGATCAGCTTCAAAAGCAACAAGGTCGCCGTCAAAAAGGAAGGCGAAACGACGGTCTACGTCGTCAGCGGCGATCTTGCGATGCACGGCCAAACGAAGCCGGTCACGCTTAACCTGCAAAAGCTCGGCGAAGGTCCCGGCCCGACCGGTCAGGATTTCCGCACCGGCTTCAACTGCCAGACGAAGCTCAACCGCAGTGAATGGGGCATGACGAAGATGGTCCCCAATATCGGCGACGAAGTGGCCGTCACGATTAGCTTCGAAGGCGTCCGCAAGTAGGTCGGGCTTTCCGCCAGGCGGTCCGCGCCGAGCCGGGATCGAGGCAGATGCAATCGAAGCCACCGGCTCTGCTGGTGGCCGTTGTCGTTTTTCGCGCCGTAGGTCAGATCATCCGATCTGGCCTACGGCTTTCTTCCATTGCGGCGAGATGATCATGCTCGGACCCAAAGATTTCTTGCTCGGCGGCCTGGCGCCGCTGCTTGTCGCCATTGCGGCATTCTCGCTGGCTTGGCTTCTTTCCAGCCGCGCAAGAGTCGCATGGTCGGCCGGCGTGCTGGCAGGCTACTTGGCGGGGATGACTGCCGTCGAAGCGGGCGGCGTGGGATTCGCGTCTGCCATCCAGCAGATGGCGTCGCCGCACGACGCACATCAATGGACTTGGATGATCGGCCTCGTTGCCGTCATCCCCGCGATCGCGGCGGCCGTTCTTGAGGGTCGTCGCAAGTGGCGGTGGCTGCTGAGCGTTCCGCTGGCCGCAGCGGCCCCGCTATGGCTGATGTGGGGCGGCAAGTATCTGCCAAGCGCCGAGGTTCGCGCCAGCGGCTTCGCAAGCGATGCGTGGGGCGTCGGCGAAGCGATCGCGGTGATTGCCGTCGTGGCGTGCGCCCTGCTCCTGGCGTGGCGATTGTGGGAAGCGAACGATCCGACCGACCAGCCGCGCACGCGCGGACTATTAGCGGCGATTTCGCTCTCCTGCACGGCTGCTGTTGCCGGGCTGAGCGGTTCGTTCGTCTACGCTCAGTCGATCGGCGTGCTGGCCGCTTCGGTCGGCGGCTGCTTTTTGGCCACGCTTCTGTGGCGAGTGAAGGCAGGACCCGAAGCCGCTGCGGGACCCATTGTCATGCTGGCCGGATCGCTGTTGTTGCTGGCGACCCATTACTCGAAGTTAGACCCGCTCCACGCCGCCGGGCTGTGGGCTGCGATCACGCTTGCGTCGGCCTATTTGCCCAATCGAAGTGGACTCAACGAACATGCTCGCGCCGCATTGCGCTGCGGAGCCTGCCTGATTCCGCTCGCGCTGGTGTTCGGCCACGCCGCCTATAAGTTTGCTGAGAGCCAACGGCCGCAGCAGGAAGAGGCGTCGTCGAATCCGTATATGAGTATGTAAGTGGGTAGGTGAGTAGGTCTGGTGCGTCATCCTGAGCGGAGCGAAGGAACTAGCTTATCAAACGAGTTAATAGATTCTTCGCTCCGCTCAGAATGACGAGAGTGGAAGCCCACTTACTCACCTACTCACCTACTCACCTACTCACCAAAAAACCAAGCTCACGCTCACTCATTCAATCCAACCGCCGCCCAGCACGCGGTCGCCGTCGTAGCAGACGACCGCTTGCCCCGGCGCGACGCCGTAACGGGGCTCGTCGAACTGGACATGCAAACGCCCGCCGGCGTCCAGGTCGAACTCAGCCCAGGCCGGCGTCGCGTTGTAGCGAATCTGAGCCAAGCCGCGCGTCGGCAGCATCGACGGGTCGATCAACCAGTTGCAGTCCTGCGCCGTCAACTTCCCGCGGCCGAGTTCTTCACGATCGCCGAGCACCACGCGGCGCGTCTCCGGCTCGATCCTCACGACGAACTTGCGATCGCCGAACGCGATGCCGAGTCCCTTGCGTTGGCCGATCGTAAAGCCCTCGATGCCGTCATGCTGTCCGACGACTTCGCCCGAAGTGAGGACAAATTCGCCGCCTATCGTCTCGCCAGCGAGAAGGTCGCCGCGTCGCGCCTGACGATCCTTGATGAATTCGCGATAGTGCCCCTGCGTGACGAAGCAGATCTCTTGGCTGTCTTTCTTCATCGCGACGTTCAGCCCCACGCCTGCGGCGAGTCGGCGAATCTCGGGCTTTTCGTAGTCCCCGACCGGGAGCAACATCCGTTTCAGAAATCGCTGTTTGATTCCGAACAAGACGTACGACTGATCTTTCGAATCGTCCCGACCGCGAAGCAGCTTCGCGTCGCCATTCGCGCCGGTTGCCATCCGGGCGTAGTGACCGGTGGCCACGAACTCGGCGTCGACGCTGTCGGCGTAATCGAACAGCTTGCCGAACTTGATCCAGTTGTTGCACTGGACGCAGGGATTCGGCGTCCGCCCGGCGGCGTACTCGTCGACGAAGTAGTCGATGATGCGGCTGAACTCTTGATCGAGGTTCAGCGCGTAGAACGGGATCGCCAAGCGGTCGGCGACGCGGCGAGCGTCTTCGGCGTCGGAGGCGGTGCAGCAGCCTTGCTTGTGATCCAGTCGATTCACGACAGGCAGAGTCGCCGCGAGCCGGGGCGTCTCGCCCCCGGCGTTTTGTTTTTGGTGCTTTGAACGCGCAGAATGCGCCGGGGTCGGGACGTCCCGGCTCGCTGGAGTCGCCTCCACCGCACAAGCCACCGGCGAGGCTTGCCCGTGGCGCATGAACACGCCGATCACCTCGTGACCCTGCTCCAGCAGCAGATGGGCCGCGACGCTCGAATCGACTCCCCCCGACATTGCCAAGACCACACGCGCCATACACCAAGTCTAGGCCCCCTCGTGCCCTGCGTCGACGTGCCGTAGAATGACGGGCCAACGGGGTCGGGAGTCTTTTGCCGCTGGCGATGCTCCATTCGGATGAAGCCACCCAGTGGCAAAAGACTCCCGACCCCTTTCCCTGCCCTTCCTGAGGTCTCGCAACAATGTTGGACAGCCAGTGGTACGACCGCGCCGAAGCGATCCGCCAGACGATTGTCCAGCTGCGGGACTCTCTTTGACTGTGCCGGCAAGCAATCGCGCATCGCGGCGATCGATCAGGAGATGGCGAGCCCCAGCTTTTGGGATAGCCAGGAGAAAGCCCAGGAGCGCGTCGCTGAACGCAAGGGCCTGATCGGCATCGTCAAGCCGCTCGACGAGGCGCTCAAAGCGAGCGATGATCTTGCCGCCATGCTCGAAATGGCGGAGGAAGATGACTCGTTTGCCGCCGAAGTCCCGCCCGAGGTGGAGCGGATCGAGACGCTGCTCGAAGAACTGAAGCTGCGGGCCCTGCTCAATGGCCCCCATGATGCGGCCGGGGCGATCCTAACCATTAACGCCCGCGACGGCGGCACCGACGCCAACGATTGGGCCGAGATGCTGCTGCGCATGTACCTCATGTGGGCGGAGAAGAACGACTACACGGTGGAATTGATTGACCGCCAGGACAACGAAGAGGCGGGGATCAACCACGCCTCGATCGCTATCCGAGGTCCGATGGCCTACGGCTACCTCAAAGGCGAGACCGGCATGCACCGACTGGTGCGGATCAGTCCGTTCAACAGCGAAGGCAAACGGCAGACGAGCTTCGCCGCGGTCGACGTTTCGCCGGAGATCTCCGATTCGGTTGAGATCGAGATCAACCCCAACGATATCCGCGAAGATACCTTTCGCGCGAGCGGCGCCGGCGGCCAGCACGTTAACAAAACGTCCAGCGCCATCCGGCTCACCCACTTCCCGACCGGCATCGTCGTGCAATGCCAGAGCGAACGGTCGCAGCATAAGAACCGCGCCACCGCGTGGAAGATGCTGCGGGCCCGCATGGCGCGGATGGAAGACGAGAAGCGTGAAGCGGCCGAAGCGGCGAAGTACCAACAGCAGGCGAAGACCGGCTTTGGCTCGCAGATCCGCAATTACTTCCTGCATCCCGATCAGCGCGTGAAGGACGCCCGGACCAAGTACGGTCAGGGAAACTTCCACGCCGTGATGGATGGCGACATCCAGGGGTTCCTCGACGCGACCCTCCGCTGGCGCGCGGGGCAGCCGGTTGAGGAAGATGACGATTGATCCTTGAGCTTGTTCGATACGGGTCTCTCGCAGAGGCGCAAAGGCGCAGAGTGAAGACGAGAGAGGTAAGCAGCTACACCCTCTGCGACTCCGCGCCTCTGCGAGAGGTTTCTTCTTAATCCGATGGCAGACGACGAAGTTGCTGAAATCGAATCGTCCGTCGGCAATCGTCGCCTGCGGGTGCAGTTCGTGCAACTCGCCGATCGTTACGCCCATCAGTTGGTCGCGGTCCAGGCCGACGGGAGCGAGTTGGTCGTGCTGCGATCGATCGAAGTGGCGCCAGACGACGAATCGCTGGAGCATCCGGCGCTGCAGTCGCTGCATGTGCAGCCGCTGGCTGGCCGCGACGGATCGCTGGCCGCACTGGTAGGCATGTCCGGGCCGAACCACTGGTCGCTCGGCGTTGCACCCGATCCGACAGCGCACGCGCCGCGGTTGATTTTCGACGCCGCCTGCCGCATCAAACGGAACGGACTGATACGCGTGGCGAGCCGCTACAAACGCGTCGCTGAAGCGACGCCCGCCGATTTGATTCGCATCGAACCGTTGCCGACGGACGGCCAGTCGGCGTCGCCTCGCCTTGCGATCGCCGCCGACGGCATCAGCATCGAACGCGCGATCACGTCCAGCGACGTAGCGCCAACGACGGTGCGTTGGCGCTACGCCATCGAACTGCTCGATTGATCGACCGCGACGGCCGGCCTCGCTCACTCCTCTCAGCCGCCGGTCTTCACCGGCGTCTCCTTGTCTCCGTTGCGAATAAACGGCTCGCGGGTCCGCTTGCCGACGGCCGGCTTCGTTTCACGAATCCAGATGTTGCGGAACTTCACGGGGTTGCCGTGGTCCTGCAGGCGGATCGGTTGCTTCACGTCGTGCTGGTTGTAGCTGGGCGGGTCGCTGAACGGCGTGTTGCCCAGCAGCTGGAAGTGGTTCTGCACGACCACGCCGTTGTGGAGCACCGTGATAAACGCGGGTGACTCCAGCGAGCCGTCCGCCTTAAATCGCGGAGCCGTCCAAGCGATGTCGTAGACGTTCCACTCGCCTGGCGGACGCATGGCGTTGGCCATCGGCGGGGTTTGCTTGTAGATCGACGCCGCCTGACCGTCGTAGTAGGTCTTGTTGCCGTAGGAGTCGAGCACCTGCAGCTCGTATGGACCGAAGAAGACGCCGCTGTTGCCGCGGCCTTGGCTTTCGCCGACGGGGGGCGTCGGGGCCGACCATTCGATGTGAAGTTGGCAGTCGCCGAACGCCTGCTTCGATTCAATCATGTTCGTGCCGACGACCATGGCTCCGTCTTCGACTTTCCAGGTCTCGGCGCCGTTCCAGGCGGAGAGGTCTTTGCCGTCGAACAGGAAGACCGCGTCGGACGGGGCGTCGCCGCATTTGGCGCCGGGGGTCACGATCGGCGGCTCCTGCCACTCGATGCCGGTGAGATATTCCTGACCATAGGCCGTCGACGCGGCGAGCGAGAGGAGCAGCGCTCCGACCGCTGGAAGTTGCTTGATCATGTCGATTCCTCGTGAGTTGCGTGGAGAGTGGCTTGCCTGGTAGCTGGCGCCGCGAGGACGCGGGTCGGGCCGATTATGAATGGGAAGAGAAGCGGTGGCAATGAAGCGGCTGGGCGGGGCCGCCGGAGGCTGGCGCAGCCGGCTCGCCTGTCGCTTGAATGGGGGAGCCGTTTCGGAGAGAATCGAGGGCCTGCCGCCGGGCGACGGCTGCCGGTCCTTGTCTTTCGTCGCCGCGCCAGTGGCCTGATCTCGCGGAGCATGCGGATGCCGACGTTCACCGAGTCTGTCGAAGCGCTCAAACAGCAGTACACCGACAAGTACGTCGTCGTCGATCCGGGTCGGCCGGAGCTGGCCCGGTTCGAGCATTACGTCGGCCAGGTGAAGACCGTGAACATGAGCGGCCGGGCGCTGGTGGAGTTTCTCGACTACCATACGAACATTGGCTGGTTCGACATCGACCTGAGCGCCCTGAAGGTGGTCGACAAGCCGACCGAGGAGTCGAAGGCGAAGGCCGAAGCCAAACGGGCAGCCCCGCCCGCCGCCGCGAAGCCGGCAGCTGCCGACGCGGGTGGGAAGAAGCTGTCGCCGCTCGAGATGGCTCGTATGCAGGGAAGCGCCAAGGCAGGCGGCGCGGCTCCTGCGGCTCCTGCGGCTGCTGCTAAGCCGGCGAGCGGCAAGCAGTCGACGGCCGACATCCTGGCTGCTGCTCGCGGCGGCGCGAAAGGGGCCGCCGCGGCCGCTCCCACGGCGCCGAAGGCCGAGAAGCCAAAGCCAGCGCCGGCCGCGCCGAAGCCTGCTGCCAGCGCCGGCGGGAAGGTCGGCCGCGTCGACAAGTCGACCATGACGGTCGACCAGATGATCGCCTACTGCCGCGAGCACGACGCGGGTCGTGCGGGGTGAGCCGGAGGTTTGTTTTGGTTCGCTCCGGCGGGTCGTTGACCCGCGGCTGCTGAGGGGAGAGCTGCGATGCGATTGATCTTGGCCGTCGTTGCGCTGACTTTTCTCGTCCCGACGTTGCTTGTCCCGCGGGCGCGAGCGATTGAGGTCGCTTCGTTCGAGCCGTTGCTCGTGGCCGGGAAGTGGGCTGACGCGGAGAAGCAGCTTGAGGGGGCCGTCGCCGCTGATGCGAAGGATGAGAATGCCCGGTTCGCGCTGGGTACGGTGCAGGCGCTGCGGGCCTTCGAAGGGCTGGTGCAGGGCCTCTATCGCTACGGGCTCGATCCGGAGTGGCAGTCGAACTTGCCAATCGTCCGGTTGCCCATTCCTGAAAACCCCCACCCGACGCCGCTCACAAACGCCGACTTTCGCCAGCTGGTGAGCGACTTCGCCGCTCAACTGGCGAAAGCCGAGCAGACGCTCGCGCCGATCAAGTCGGCCGAGGTGAAACTGCCGCTGGCGATCGGGACGTATCGTATCGACATCGACGGCGACGGGACGGCCGGCGAGTCGGAGTCGTTCTGGGGTATCTTTGGCATGACGATCGGGGCGCCGATCGGCGAGGAAGACGTGAAAGAGTTCGTCATCGCGTTCGACGCAGGCGACGTCAACTGGTTGCGCGGGTACTGCCATCTGCTGCAGGCGTTTTGCGATTTCTTCCTCGCCCACGATTCGCAGAAACTGCACGACAATGCCGCGCAGTTTTTCTTTCCCGCGGCGAAGGTCAAAAACCCGGTGGTGCTCGCCACCGGCGGCGATCTCTGGAATTCGATTGCCGATGCCGTCGCGTTCGTCCACTTGATCCAGTTGCCGGTCAGCGACGCCGCGAAGTTGAAGTCGTCGCATGCTCATCTGCTCGAAGTGATCGCTCAGAGCCGATTGAGTTGGGCGGCGATCGCCGCGGAGACCGACGACGATCGCGAGTGGATCCCGAGCGCGAAGCAAGAGAACGTTGCAATCCCCGGGGCGCGCGTCTCGGGACGGATGGTCGAGGGCTGGCACGAGGCGCTCGACGAAGCGGAATTGATTCTTCAAGGCAAGAAGCTGATTCCGTACTGGCGACCAGGCGACAACCGCGACTTGAATTTGAAGCGAGTCTTCTTCGAGCCGCGAGAGTTCGATCTGGTGCTGTGGGTCCAAGGGAGCGCGGCTGTTCCTTACCTCGAAGACGGGCCGAGCACGAGCGCAGAAACGTGGCGGCAACTGCAACGCCTCTTCGGCGGGCAGTTGGGCTTGTTTGCGATCTGGTTCAACTGAATTGTCACTGATCGCGATGTGCATCGAGCGTGACATAACCCCCTCCATTCTCGACCTAAGTGCTTGCTACGGGTGACTGGATTGGTCGCGTTTGGGTCTCGTTTTCTCGCGTTGATTGGTCGCCGCGGGTTCGCGGCTGCCACGGGTTACGTTTTGTCCGGGTTGGTTGGACAAAACGTTGACTTTTTGCGGCCATTGCCGGCACGGCGAGCGTCCCGGCCGCCGAGCTTCCTCAACGGCATTCGTGCTGGAATTGCTTAACGGATGGCGATTTCACCACGGAGGCACAGAGAGGACGGAGAGAATGCAAAGCGGGCTGCAGCTACCAACGCTCCACCGTAGCGGGTTGGGTGGCCAATTTCTGTAGTAAAGTTGTTGGATTTTTGGGTCGGGAGGAGTGGCCAAAAATTGGGGATTGACGCGAGTGCTGTGAGAACTGCGGAGCTATGTGCGGCGCGACCTCGATTGAAGACCGGGAGGGATGGAAAAACTCGAATGTTGACGGCGAGGGCGTTTGAGGATGGTGCGCGAGACGGGGTCGGGGACCTTTTGCCACTTGTGGGCGGCAGTTCAATGGTGCGCCTCCAGTGGCAAAAGGTCCCCGACCCCGTGGAACGCTGGGAGTTTGCACCCTGTTGCTGGGAGGGGTAGCATGGAGGCTTGTCGGAGACAGACTTGTATTCAGCAGCAGAAGGCCTGCGGCTGATTCTGCTCGCCAAAGGCCTTGCGCATGCTCAACGGACGCCTTCGCCCGCTCGCTTCTGATTCCACGCCGCTGGCGCGCAAGCTAACGCTTGAGCCGCTTGAATCGCGGCGGATGCTGGCGATTGATTTTGAGTTGCTGAAGGATATTAATCCGACGCTGAATCCCGAATCGTCGCATCCTGCAAACATTGTCGAAGTCGGCGGGGTTTCTTACTTCACTGCGAGTTCTCCACTCTATGGCTTCGATCTCTGGAGGAGCGATGGCACGGAAGTTGGGACAGTTCGCGTCACAGACTTTCGCTACGGGTTTGATACGTCGTCGCTGCGATATCTAACAAACGTTGGCGGCACGCTCTACTTTATTGTCGCGGTGTCGGATAACGGCGTTTACGGCGCTGAGCTTTGGAAAAGCGACGGGACGGGATCTGGGACGCAGCGGTTAAAATTCTTTGATCGAGGACCGTATACCGCGACTCCACGGCATCTAGCGGACGTCGCGGGCGAGCTCTATTTCCAAGCCTACGACAGCGAGGCAGGCTACGAACTGTGGAAGAGCGACGGCACGGAGGCTGGCACAGTTCGGGTCAAGGATATCTGGGCAGGCGAAAACGGCTCCGGCCCTAGCGCCTTAACGAACGTCTCCGGCGCCGTTTTTTTTATCGCCGGAGATGAAACTGCTGGCGGAGAACTGTGGCGAAGCGATGGCACGGAGTCCGGTACATACCTCGTGAGAGATATCACCGCTGGCGCGGAAAACAGCGAGCTTCGTTATCTGACTAACGTTAGCGGGACGCTCTTCTTTAGAGCTAATGACGGCGAGCGGGACTACGAACTGTGGAAGAGCGACGGCACGGAGAGTGGAACGGTCCGCGTAAAGGATATCAAGGCGGGTGCAAATGGTTCCTATCCAGGTCACCTAACAAACGTGGATGGAATACTCTATTTTTCTGCTTCAGGCGATCAGGCGGGCTCAGAGCTTTGGAAAAGCGATGGTACGGAGTCGGGGACCGTTCCGGTAGCAGAAAATCGTCTGAACGGTTTTGCGGTCAGACAATTAACTAAGGTCGGCCAGGCGCTTTATTTCCTCGCATGGAATGGCGAAGGCGGGGTGGATATCTGGAAAAGCGACGGCACAGAAGACGGGACCATGATGCTGAAGGATTTCCCGTCCGCCAGGGAATGGAATAGCATCAGTGAACTGACAGACGTGAATGGATCGCTTTATTTTCGCGCCGTGGACGCGGCGGGCTACGAACTCTGGAAGAGCGATGGCACTGAAGCCGGAACTATTCGAGTCAAGAACATCAATCCGGGACCGTACAACAGCCCTCGCTTCTTGACGAACGTCGGAGGACTGCTTTACTTCAGCGCCAATGATGGCGCTGGTGGTTACGAACTGTGGAAAAGCGATGGTTCTGAAGCAGGAACAGTTTTGGTGAAAGACATCTTCGGAGGCTCTTCTTCAGAGGCTCGCGAGCTAACCAATGTCAACGGCATCTTGTTCTTTCGAGCGATTGACGGCGTCAGCGGCGATGAGCTTTGGAAAAGCGACGGCACAAGCGCCGGGACCGTTCGAGTCAGAGATATTCGCGCCGGCGCAGCAAGCTCCACGCTCAGCTTTCTCATGAACGTGGGCGGAACGCTTTATTTTCGCGCGAATGACGGAGTGAGCGGCGTCGAGTTGTGGAAGAGCGACGGTACCGAGGCTGGGACGGTGCGCGTCAAAGATATCCGCGCGGGAGCGACTGGCTCCGACGTTCGCGAGATGACAGAGGTGGGGGGCACGCTCTTTTTTCGCGTTAATGACGGAGTGAGCGGATTTGAGCTGTGGAGGAGCGACGGCACAGAAGCCGGGACGGTCATCGTGAAGGACATTCGCGGCGGATCGAAAAGTTCGTACCCTACATATCTAACGAACGTTGGGGGAACTTTGTATTTTCTCGCGGGCGATGCGTCTGGCTTCAGGCTTTGGAAAAGCGACGGCACGGAGGCGGGGACGATTCCGCTGAAGCAATTTGCGTCGGGACCGACTTCGCCGCCAATCCGAGAATTGACGAACATCGCCGGGACGCTTTACTTTAGCGCTTATGAGTCGGAAACTGGCGATGGACTGTGGAAGAGCGACGGCACCGTTGAAGGCACCGTGCGGGTGAAGGATATTCGTCCCGGCATGGGAAATTCCAATATTGATTATTTGGTCGATGTCAACGGGACGGCGTACTTTCGCGCGAATGACGGAGTAAGCGGATACGAACTATGGAAAAGCGACGGTACCGAAGCCGGAACGATCCTCGTGAAGGAAATCGACCCCGGCCGGTACAGCGGTCCTCGCTCTTTGACAAATGTCGGAGGGCTGCTCTACTTCAGCGCCTCCGGCGGGGCCAATAGCTCCGAGCTTTGGAAGAGCGATGGGACAGAAGCAGGAACTATCCGCGTCAAGAGTATCCATCCCCATATCGCTTCCTCTCCAAGCTTCCTCACCAACATTGGAGGGACTCTTTATTTTGCCGCCGATGACGGCGTGAATGGCTTCGAATTCTGGAAAAGCGACGGTATCGAGGAAGGGACGCGGCTTGTGAAGGATGTTGCTGCCGGTGCAGCATGGGGGGCTGTTGGGCCACCTGCTGAAGTTAACGGCAGGCTGTACTTCATTGCTGCGACTGACCCGCTTGGTTCTGAAATCTGGAGCGCCGATATCACGCCTGCGGTTACTGGCGATTACGATTTGAACGACGTGGTCGACGGGGCGGACTTCTTGTTGTGGCAGCGGCAGGTTGGGCTCGCGGGGCTTTCGCCGGGGATTGGGGCGGACGGGGATGCGAGCGGGGAGGTTGGGGGCGGGGATTTGGGCGTGTGGATGGAGCACTTTGGCGAGCCGGGCATGGGGGCGGGTGAATCGGCGGCGGTTCCGGCGGCCGTGGCGGCGCTCGGCGCTGCGGAGGAAGGCGGGGAAGAGATCATTGCCGCGGGGGATAGCCGCGACGCGCAGCGGAGCGAGCGGCGGTCGGCGGCGGTGGATGCGATTTATGCGGCGGGGGATTTTGCGTCGTTGTTTGCGGAGGCGCCCACGCGCGGGGTGCGCGAACGGTGGGCGGGTTGGCGGCGGCGGTGAGCGCGGTGCGCCCGCCGCGAGCGGGCGGGGCTAAATGGGCGTTACGGCATGGCGAGCGGATCGGCGGGACGTGTGAAGTTTCGGTTGGGGACGATTGCGTACGTGTTTGCGCTGCTGGCGGCGGCGATGGCGACGTTTGGGCCAGTAGCGGGAATAATTTTAGGCGGATTGATTCTTGCCGGTTGGTACGACGTCGTTTCGGGGCGTCGAGGAGTCGGTCCGTTAGCGCTCGTTGGAACGTTGGGTTTCACGGCGCTGGTTTTGCTTCCGCCGTTTATTGCTAATGCGAGCAACGCTGCGCGGCGAAACGACTGCTTGAGTAATCTGAAGCAGATCTTGCTCGGGCTCAGCAACTACGAGAGCGCCAACGGAGCGTTTCCGCCGGCTTACGTCGCTGACGCAGAGGGAAAGCCGATGCACAGCTGGCGAGTGTTGATCCTGCCCTACATGGAACAGAAGCAGCTTTACGATCAGTACGATTTCGACGAGCCCTGGGACGGGCCGAACAACCGAAAGTTGTGGGACCAGATTCCCTACTTCTACTCGTGCAAAGGGTGCGAGAGGTGCCGGGACCTTGGCGGCGAGCCATTCGGCAAGATGCCTGGGAACGCTTCTAATTACGTCGCAGTCGTCGGCGATGCCACGGCGTGGCCTGAAGGCAAGCAGGTGAAGTGGTCGGATCTCGCCGACGGCTCTTCGCAGACGCTGCTCATTTTGGAGCATTCGGGGATCACGAAGCCCTGGACGGCGCCGGTTGATTTAACGATGGATGAGGCGATCGAGCAGCTAACGCATAACGATGCCCACGGACATGTGAGCGTTGACGAATCATTGATCGCGGCGACGTTTGACGGGAGTTGGCGGATGGTCGGGTTCTGCGACGCACATGTGATGGATCTACCAGCTGGTTTGAGCGAGGAAGCGGCTCGGGCTTTACTGACGATTGCCGGCGGCGAGTCATTGGACAACGATCCAGAGTCTTGGCTGGGGGAGCGCGCAGCGCCGCGACTCGTGAAGGTCATTAGGTATGAGCGCGTTTATGGGCTGCTCGCGTTTGTGGGATTGGCGATTTGGCCGGGCGTGCGTAGGTGGCGTCGCGCATAAAGAAAGCCGCGGGGATGAACCCCGCGGCTTTATGTTCATGGCGAAACACGCTCCGGCGGGTCGTTGACCCGCGGCTGCGACCTGCTTTAGGCGGGCTGCAGTTCGGCTTTGCGTTCGGCGATGATCTCTTGCTGGATGTTGCCGGGGACCGGACGGTACTTTGAGAGTTCCATCGTGAAGGTCCCCTGCCCTTGCGTCATCGAGCGGAGGTCGGTCGAGTAGCCGAAGGTTTCGGCCAGCGGGACGTCGGCGATGATCTTGCACATCTTGCCGTGGGTTTCGGTGTTGTTGACGATCCCGCGGCGGCTGCTGACGTTGCCGACGACCGAGCCTTGGAACGACTCGGGGCATTCAATTTCCACGAGCATGATTGGCTCGAGCAGGGCCGGCTTCATGCGGCCGAACTCCTCGCGCATCAGTTCCTGCGCGGTGAGCATGAACGCCATGTCGGAGCTGTCGACGTCGTGGTACGAACCGTCTTCAAGCTGGAACTTGAAATTCACCACCGGGAAGCCGGCCAGGGGGCCCTTCACGAGGCTGTTGCGGACGCCCTTCTCGATCGCGGGGATGAAGTTCTTCGGGATGCGTCCCTGGACGACCTTGTCGATAAACAGGAACTCGGCGCCTTCGGCGGCTTCGCGGTCTTCGTCGGTCATCGGGCCCATGGTGCCCTTGATGTGACCGTACTGACCCGAACCGCCCGTTTGCTTCTTGCGCTTGTGGTCGAAGGCGTAGTCTTGCGACGGGGCCTCGCGGTAGCTGACCTTCGGGGCGCCGACTTCGACCTCGACCTTATATTCGCGGCGGATGCGTTCGACGTAGATTTCCAGGTGCAATTCGCCCATGCCGGCGATGACCGTTTCGCCGGTCTCTTCGTCGGTGTAGACGTTGAACGTCGGATCTTCCTTACGGAAGCGCTGGAGGGCCTTCGAGAGGCGATCCATGCCGTCACGGGTGATCGGGTTGATCGACATTTTGATGACCGGCTCGGCGACGAACATGCTTTCGAGCGTGGCGTAGTTCGGCTCGGCGGCGTAGGTATCGCCGGAGGCGCAGTCGAGGCCCATGATGGCGACGATGTCGCCCGCTTCGCCCATTTCGACGTCTTCGCGCTTGTCGCTGTGCATCTTAACGATGCGGCTGAAGCGGTCTTTCTTACCGGTGCGCTGGTTGAAGTACATTTCGCCCTTCTTGACCGTGCCCTGGTAGACGCGGGTGAAGGTGAGTTGGCCGAACTCGTCGTCCATGATCTTGAAGGCCATGCCGACGAAAGGCTTGGCGGGATCGGACTCGAGGGGGATGCGCGCGGTCGGGTCCTTCGGATCGATGCCGACGAACTTGCGATCGAGCGGGCTGGGGAGGTAGCGCGTGACCGCGTCCATCAGCAGCTGGACGCCCTTGTTCTTGTAGGCGGACCCCAGGTAGACCGGGGTGAAGCCCTGGTTGATGGTGGCGTCGCGGACGATCTTGTGGATCAGCTTCTCGGTGACTTCGCCTTCGCTGAGGAGGAGCTCCATCAGCTCGTCGCTGTACATCGAGAGGGCTTCGAGCATGTGGGTACGAGCTTCGGCCGCTTCCTCAACCTGATCGGCGGGAATGGCTTCGGTGCGAATCTTTTCGCCATTGGAACCGTCGAAGTAGTAGGCCTTCATCGTGATGAGATCGATGACGCCGCTGAACTGGTCTTCGCGGCCGATGGGGAGTTGCATCATCACGGCGTCGGCGCCGAGCTTGTCCCGGACTTGCTTGGTGACGCTTTCGGGATTGGCGCCGGTGCGGTCCATCTTGTTGATGAACGCCAGGCGCGGGACGTTGTAGCGCTTCATCTGGCGGTCGACCGTCATCGACTGCGACTGGACGCCGCCGACGGAACAGAGGACCAGGACGGCGCCGTCGAGGACGCGCAAGGAGCGTTCCACTTCGACGGTGAAGTCGACGTGGCCGGGGGTGTCGATCAGGTTGATCGAGTGGCCTTCCCACTTGAGGCTGGTGGCGGCGGAGGTGATCGTGATGCCGCGCTCCTTCTCCAACTCCATGAAGTCCATGGTGGCGCCGTCGCCGCCGCCGCGGACGTCTTCGATCTTATGGATGCGACCGGCATAGAAGAGGATGCGCTCGCTGAGCGTGGTTTTGCCCGAGTCGATGTGAGCGGAGATGCCGATGTTGCGTACTTTGCGAAGGTCCATAGTCGAGGCGCCAGTAAAGGCAGTAAAGTAGAGTTATCGGTCCGGCCCCTTCGGCCGCGTGCGCAATACGACGCGGATGGAGCCGTGGCGGTTCGCCCCGCGGCGGTTGCCCTGCGCTGGTGACAGGTCGCCGGGGAGCACGAACGATCAGAGCCGGGAGGCGACTGCGATAGCGCAACCCGGCCGGGGCGGGGACGATCCTACATTTTTACGAAGGGGTGCAACGGCGACTAGTCCCCTGGGGTGGTTTTTGCCGGTTTTCGGGGCTGGGGCGGTGGCACGCTGGGCCGATTCGCTGGGGGGACAGATTAAGCCCCCCGGCGTAAATCTCAAAGGTCGATTTTGAGTAGACTGAGAAGGCTGCGGCGGCCCGCGATGGGGACGGCGCGGCTCTTATCTCATTGCGGGGAACAGATTTCCATGGAAGCATCGGCAGACAGCGACATCCCGGCGGGGGTTCCGGAATCGAAGCGGTGGCTGTTCGAGGGAGAGGCCCCGCCGTTGCCGCGGGGCATTTGGGGACGCTGGCCGGCGCTGACGTTTGTCCTGCCGTTTGTCGTGTACATGCTGGTGGGGATGTTCGAGCCGGGGCCGCCGAAGACATTCCAACCCGCGAAGCCGGGCGAGACCCCGAAGGTTGGCAAGCTTGGCCACCCGATCGGCATCGTCGGCGAGGACGGCCTCCGGCGCGATGCCGACGGGCATGTGATCGACGCGGAGACGGAGCTCGACGAGAACGGCTACATCCAGATGCCGTACGCTTACTACCCGAGGGTCTATACGATCAAGATCATCGCGACTGTGGTGGCGATGATTCTGGTGATTCCGGGGTACCTGTCTTTTCCGCTGCGGCTGAACTGGATCGGCATCGCCGTGGGCGTGGTCGGCGTGGCGCTCTGGATTGGCATCTGCAAGCTGGGGCTGGAGCAGCGGCTGCTGGTGCCGCTGGGGCTGGGCAGCCTTGTCGACATGGGGGCGCGAACTGGGTTCAACCCGCTGGAGCAACTGAAAGAGAATCCGAGCTGGGCTTACCAGTTCCTGGCGATCCGGTTGCTAGGGTTGGCGATCATTGTGCCGATCATCGAGGAGTTTTTCCTTCGCGGGTTCTTGATCCGGTTCGTGATGGACATTGACTGGTTCAAGATTCCCTTCGGCCGCGTCGACAAGCTGGGGCTGATCACGTCGGTGGCGTTCCCGATGCTAATGCACCCGGGCGAATTGTTCGCCGCGTTTGTCTGGTTCAGCCTGGTGACGTGGCTGATGATCCGGACAAAGAACATCTGGGACTGCGTCGCCGCGCACGCCGTGACCAACGGATTGTTGGGGGCGTGGGTGATTTGGTCGGGGGATTGGTGGCTGATGTAGCCTTAGCGGGTGCGCGCTACAGCACGGAGCATGTCACCGTACAGCGTGAGTCCTCGCCCCCCCGACCAGCGGTGAGATTGATGCCGCGATTTTGAAAGCGACGCGCGCCGGGGGCGAGACGCCCCGGTTCGCTGGTTTAGCCTTCGACGAAGTCGGCCGTTTGGACTTCCGACACTGGTTCGGTGCGAAACGGCTGGCCCGCTTGGTACATCGTGCGGCGTTCTTCGTAGGCGCCGCGGGCTTCTTCGGGGGCAATTTGGATTGCTTGGCTGATGGTGGCGACCGCCTCTTGGTACTGACCGGCATTGGCTTGGGCGGCGGCCAGCGTGTCGAGGGCGGCGCAACGATCGCCGTAGCCGCACTGGAGCGCCTTCTTGGCCCCGGCGAGCGCGGCGTTGGCGTCGCGAACGGATTCGTCGGGGCAAGTAGCGAGCAACCACGCGCCGTTGCGGTAGGCATGTTCGAACTGCGGATCGAGATCGATCGCCTTGGCGTAGTCTTGCAGGGCGTCGCGGTAGCGGCCGAGATCGACGAGCAAGTCGCCGCGGCTACAGGCGACTTCGGCAGTGACGTCGCCGGCTTGCTCCATGGCGTGATTGAAGTGCGTCAGGGCGTCGTCTAATCGACCGGTCATGTGGCAGAGGCGCCCGTAGCCGACGAGGGCTTGGGTGAGCTTCGGGTCTTGGCTGAGGGCGGACTCGTAGTCCGCGACGGCGCGCTCCACGTCGCCCGCCTGCACGTAGAGGGTGGCCCGATTCGAGTAGGCCTTGGCGAACTTGGGATTGATCGTGATGCAACGACAGATGTCGTCGAAGGCCTCGGCGAATTGCCCGGCTTGAGCAAGGCTGACGCCGCGGTTGTGGTAGGCTCGCCAGCAATTGGGATCGAACTCCAGCGCGGCGCGGAAGTCGGCCAGCGCGAGGTCGAACTGGCCTTGGTCAGCGCGGGCCTGACCGCGCCGATTGAGCGCCCAGGCCGAGAGTTCATTGCCGAACTTGCGATTCTCGTCTTTGACGCCAGCGCGCATGGCGTCGGCGCAGTCGCGGATGATCTGCGAATACTCGGCTTCGCTCTGGGCAGAGAGTGAGAGCTCGTACGCGCGGACGAGTCCATCGTGCGCTGCGCTGCCTTTGGCAGGCGCTGGCGGGGGCGTGGGCGCCGACGGCGCCGGTGGCGAGACGCCCCGACTCGTTTGTCGATGGGGCTGCTGGCGCGACGGCGCGGCGACGCTGGGACCCCGGCGACCTTGGCCGGTGAAGACCTGTCCGCGGCGATGGGACGCCGGGACGACGGCAGCGTCCTCGACCATCGGCCTGAGGGGCGCCTGGCCGCCGCGGTTGGCAACGACCGAAAGCGTTCCTTGGGCCGAAGGCGCCGGCGCGGCGGCCGGCGATTGAATAGCAATGTGCGCCGGCGCAGGCGCGGCGTCGTCGGCGAAGACGAGATCGCTGGCGCCAACCGCGGGCTCAGCCGGTTCTTGGATTTCAATGCCGTTGTCCGACGCGGTCACGAACGAAATGTTCGTTTCGTCGGCCAGCGCGCCGTGAGCGGCGACTCCCAGTGCTAGCAACGCCCCGCAAGTGCGGGTGAAGCGGGCAGCGTAGTGGAATTCCATATCGGGTGAGTCCGCGAAGAGGGCGACGAATTGAGAAGCCAACGCGGAACCGGGCGCGCTGATGCGCCGAGTTCGCGTTGAATCTCTATCGGCAGCAGCGGAAACTCGCCGTAATCGAAATTGCGAGAAAAATCGGAAAGGGCGGCGTAGCTATCCTGGCTTGCCAGGCGTGCTAGCATCGCATGGATGGCGTCATTCTGAGCGGAGCGCCGTCAGAAATGACAGCGCGTGCAAACAATCGCTGCGTCACCCCGGCCGCGTCATGCTGTCGGGGTCGAGGAGGCGGTCGAGTTCGGCGGGCTCGACGAGTCTCTGCTCGCTGACGAGTTGGCGGATCGTTTTGTTTTCTTTGAACGCCTGCTTGGCGAGCTTCGCGCAGTTCTCGTAACCGAGCACCGGGGCGAGGCTCGTGACCATCATCAGCGATTCATCGATTAACGCCTTGCAGCGATCGGCGTTGACCTGCAGGCCCACGAGCAGTTTGTCGGTGAAGACGTTCGCGACGTTGGCAAGCAGCTTCACTGATTCCATGAAGGCGTCGATCATCACGGGCATCGCGACGTTGAGCTCGAACAGCGAGCCGACGCCGCCCAGCGCCGAGGTGGTCACGACGGCGTCGTTGCCGATGACTCGGCAGCAGACCATCATCATCGATTCGGCGATGACAGGGTTCACCTTGCCCGGCATGATCGAACTGCCGGGCTGCGTTTCGGGGAGCAGGAGTTCGAAGAGGCCGCAACGCGGACCACTGCCGAGCCAGCGGATGTCGTTGGCGATTTTGGTCATCGAGACGGCGATCGTCTTGAGTTCGGCGTGGGCCGCGACGAACGAGTCCTTGGCTCCTTGCGCCTCGCAGTGGTTGTCGGCTTCTTGGAAGTCGACGTTGAGCTGCTTGGCGAGAGCGGCGCAGACGCGCTTGGCGAACTCAGGATGCGTGTTGATGCCGGTGCCGACGGCGGTGCCGCCGATGGGCATGTTTTCTTCCAGCCACGCCAGCGCGCGGCCGGCGCGGACGACGGCGTAATGGGCCTGGGCCGCGTAGCCGGCGAAGACCTGCCCGACGCGGATCGGGGTGGCGTCCATTAAATGCGTCCGACCAATCTTGACGATGTCGTCCCACTCCTTGGCCTTCGCTTCGAGTTCGTTGGCGAAGCGCGTGAGCGCGGGGATCAGCGTCTCCTTGATCTGCACCGCGCCGGCGATGTGCATCGCGGCGGGAAACGTGTCGTTGGAGGACTGGCCCATGTTAACGTGATCGTTGGGATGGACGGCGCCCTTTTCGTTCTTGGCGCCCAGGCCGATGCCGCGCCGCAGGTTGGCGAGATTGGCGATCACCTCGTTGGCGTTCATGTTGGTCGAGGTGCCGGAACCGGTCTGATAAATGTCGACCGGAAAGTGCTTGTCGTGTTCTCCTTTGGCGACTTCGAGCGAAGCCGAAACAATGGCGTCGGCAAGCTGGTCGTCGAGCTTGCCAAGTTCGCGGTTCGCCTCGGCGCAGGCGGCCTTGAGATAGCCGAATGCGTGAATGACCGAGGCGGGCACCGGTTCGAACGAGACGGGAAAGTTGTCGACGGCGCGTGCCGTCGACGCGCCGTAGAGCGCGTCGGCCGGGACTTGCATTTCGCCCATGGTGTCGCGTTCGGTGCGGAAAGACATGAGAAGACTCCGAATTCGATTGATGATTTGGGATTGATGATTTGGAAATTTCACTACGGAGGCATGGAGATCACGGAGAAGATAATCGCGATGCGACAAGCTGCGCACTGCCTAGTTCGTCTCTGTGCTCTCGGCGCCTCCGTGGTTGAATTTTTTTGGCGCCGGGGGCGGGGGCGCCCCGGCTCGCTGAGTAACGTAAGCCGCTAGGGCCAGTTGTCGACCATGACGGTGTCGGCGTGTTCGTAGCATGGCGCGCAGCAGCAGAGAAAGCGTAGGGGTTCGTCGCTGATCGTGGTGATTTGGTGGCGTTGTCCCGGCGGAATGGCGATGGCGTCACCCGGGCCGACTTCGCGGATTTCCCCCTCGATCTGCATGCGCCCGCGGCCGGCGAGCAGGTAATAAATCTCTTCGGCCTCCGGGTGGTAATGCGGGGCGGTTGCTTCGCCGGGCGGGATGCGGGCTTCGGCGAGACTCTGATTGCGAATCACCGAATTGCGGTGGGCCAGCAGCTCGCGGATTTCGGAGCCGTCTTTGGTCGTGAATGGCGGGGCGTCGGCGATGTTGATTACGTCCATGCGCGTATTGTGCCGCGCTGGGGCCGAGGCGCGGAAGGGGTCGGGGACCTTTTGCCACTGGTGACGTTGCCAGAAGTGGTGCGCCTCCAGCGGCAAAAGGTCCCCGACCCCCTGCCCTGCGAGACTCGCGTGGCCAGACGGGGTGAAACCCGCAATAATGGGGAAGTCTGAAACTCCCGCCGGCGAGGCGGATTGAAGCGTCGCCGGAGCTGACATTTCTGCCGAAGAGGTTCCCATGATTCGTCGCCCCTGGCTGTGGGCCATGTCGCTCGTCGTTTGCTCGTCGCTGGCCGTCCGCCCCGCTCATGCTGAAGGAGACGGCCAAGCCGATTTCGACGAGGCGCTGCGCGTCAAGGTGACCGCGGAAGACATGCGGGATCTCAACAAGGTGGTGGAGCTGCTGGAGTCGGCGATCGAGAAAGGGCTCGACGTCGAGAACAATGATTTCGCCGAGGAGATGCTGGTCGAAGCGCTGATGCAGCGGGCGGCCCAGCTCGCGGCGGTGATCCAGGCGGCGCCGCCGGGGCGACTTAATGACGGCGACTTGCAGAAGGTGCGGGGACTCGCGGTCACCGATTTGCAGCGGGTGGTGGAGTATGACAATGCGCCCGCCCAGGCCAAGGTGCTGTTGGCCCAATTGCTGACGATGCCGGGGGGCGACCCTAAGGAAGCGCTTGAGTTGCTGAACGATGTGTTCGACGACGAAGCCGTCGACGCGCTGCCGCCCAAGATGCGCGCCGAATCGCTGGTGATGCGCGGCAAGCTGCTGGCGCCGACCGATCCCGAAAAGGCGCTGGCCGATTTCAATAAGGCAATCGAACTCGACGCCGATAACCCGGAACACCTGCTAGCGCGGGCCGACTTCTACAACGGCCAGAAGAAGTACGACGAGGCGGTGGCGGACATCGACGCGGTGATAACGCAACATCCCGACGTCGCAGGTTCGTACCTGGTAAAGGCGTCGCTCTTGCGCGAGCAGGCGAAGTTCGACGAAGCGCTCGCGGCGCTCGACAAGGCGGCGGAGCTGGCCCCCTCGGCCCCCGGCATCTACCAGCAACGAGGCGAGCTGTATCGCATGAAGGGGGACTATCCGCAGGCGATTGAGCAATTCACCAAGGTGCTGAACATGCAGCCGAATTTGGTGTTGCCGCTGATTCACCGTTCGGAAGCGTACCTCAACAACAAGCAGTACGACCTGGCGCTGGCTGACATCGAGTCGGTGATCAAGGCTAACCCGGAACTGACCGTCGCTCATGGACTCAAGGCGCAGACGCTGGCGAGCATGGAGCGTTTTCCGGAAGCGATCGAAGAGCTGAAGAAATTGACGGACGATGAAGAAGCGCAGCCGGAATTTCAGTTGCAGCTGGCGCTCTACTACCAGTTCGCCAATCAGCCGCGTGAAGCGATTGCGGCCTACACCGAGTTGCTCGAGGAAGATGACGACAATTTCGCCGCGCTGCGGGGACGGGCCGACGCATACCTGAGCATCGGCGAGCACGCCAAGGCGGTGGCCGACTTCAAGAAGGCGCTCGAGGTGGAACCGACCGAGTCGGGGATGCTGAACAACTACGCGTGGGTGCTGGCGACGTCGCCTGACGACGACGTGCGCGACGGCAAGCTCGCGGTGGAACTGGCGTCGAAGGCCTGCGAAGAGACCGAATACCAGGAGTCGCACATTTTGAGCACCTTGGCGGCCGCCTATGCCGAGTCGGGCGACTTCGACAAAGCGACCGAGTGGTCGCGAAAGGCCTTCGAGACCTTCGAAAAGCAACGGGCCGCCGCCGCTGCCGCGGGGAATGAGGAAAAGGTCAACGAGCTGGCGAAAGAGTTGCAGGCGGAGCTGGCGAGCTTCGAGGCGAAAAAGCCATGGCGTGAGCGGCAAACGATGGAGGAGAAGAAGCCGGCGGCCGCCGAAGAAAAGAAGGTTGAGTCGGGCGAGACGCCGGCGGACGCGGCCGCGGACGCGAAGTAGGCCTAGGCCCAAAATGGGGAATGGGGAGCTATGGCGACATGCTGATCCATCTCCTCATTCGAATTTCCCGTCTCTCTTTGAATGTCGCTCCGGCTGGCCGCTGGCCCGCGGCGGTTGGGTTGACGTTGGCCGGGGGCAAGGTAGACTACCGAATCTGGCCGCGCTGGGCGGAAATCGCCTGGGGCGGCTGGATCTCCAAGGGCTCGTGGCGGAATTGGCAGACGCGCAAGGTTGAGGGCCTTGTGCCCGCAAGGGCGTGCTGGTTCGACTCCAGTCGGGCCCACTTGGCGAATGAACGCGGCGCCAACGCGTTCGAACGAGAATTGGCCGCGGCGCCCAAACCTCCTGGGCAGAGCCGCGGCTTATTGAGATTGAGGCTCGCTGTCAGCAGACGGCGAGCCTCGTTTTTTGCGCTCACGCGGCGCGGGCCTCTGTTTTGCGCTTATGCCGCCGTCGTCAAACGTCCGACAACGACTTACAATTCTTGAGCGCCGAAATTGTTCGACTCGCCACCTTTTTGTCATTCTGAGCATCGCGAAGAATCTGGAAGCTCGTTTGCGACGCTAGATCCTTCGCTTCGCTCAGGATGACATATTCACACACGCCAACCGCGGAGATTCCATCATGCTTAACGCCGTGGTGCAAGACGCCATCAACGATCAGATCAATTACGAGCTCTTCTCGTCGTACCAATACCTCTCGATGGCGGCCTGGTGCGAGCATGAGCAGTTTGTCGGCTGTGCGAGCTGGCTGCGTATTCAGAGCCAGGAAGAATACGCCCATGCGATGCGGCTGTATGATTTCTTGCTCGCCCGCAATGCGCCGATCAAGCTGAAAGCGATCGCGGCGCCGGAGCAGAAGTTCGCGTCGGTGGCGAGCGTCTTCGAAAAGGCGCTGGAGCAGGAAATGAAGGTGACCGAGCAGATCGATCGCCTTTACGAGCTCGCCTTCCACGAAAAGGCGTTTGCGGCGCTCGTGGAACTGGAATGGTTTATCACCGAGCAGGTCGAGGAAGAAAAGACGTCCCGCGAGGTGGTCCACAAGTTCAAGATGGTGAAGGACGATCCTTCGGCGCTGTTGGATCTGGATCGCGATCTGGGGGGACGGGCGGCGACGCCAGATACCTCGGCGTAGCGCATTTTTAGCCCCGGGCTTCGCCCGGGGGTGGCGCTACGCGCGACGAAGCCAATCGGCATGGCGGCCGACCCCCTGGCGGAGCCAGGGGCTACAAGGCCCCGCTAGGACCAGAGCGTGGCGACCGCGCCCGACGTGGCCGGGACGCTCATGCTGGTCGGTCCCTTCACGTTCCCGAAGCCGCCGTACTGGCGGATTTCGAGATAGAAGAAGAGCGCCGCCATCATCAACGCGACCAGCGAAATGAGCAGCAAGGCCGTGTAGATGTTCCAGGCCGACTTCTTCGTGAGGACGGTGGGCGCGGGGCTAGCCGACTCGAAGCTTGGTTGCGACATCGTCGTTCTCTTGGATCTGACCTTGCTGGAATTCGCGGAGGATGCGGCCGACCGCGCGATCGGGATCGGCCCGCATAATCTCGGCGCGGCCGAGGTAACGATCGCCGCGGAAGATTTCGATGTTTTGGCCGGGCCGAATGCCGTCGTCGGCGCCGACGGTGATCTCGATGAGCAGGCCTTCGGTGCTGCGGCGCAGCTTGCTGACCTTGCCGCGCACGCGGGGAACAAACTCGCCTTGGAGGTCGACGCCCCCTTCGGTCGCTTTGGCGGTGACGTCGGCCAGTTGGGCAACGATCTGCGAGCTTCGCTCTTCAAGCTGTTGCAGCTGACCGCCGACTGAGTGTAGTTCCGAGGTCGCCTTGAGCGTCGTGTGGAACTGCTCGTCCCGCTCCTGCTGAGCGACGCGGATCGAGTCGCGGAGGCCGGTGACTTCCTGAGTCAGACGGTTGATGTTCTCTTCGGTCGCCTTGACGAGGGCGACGCTTTGGGCCTGGTCGCGGCGGAGTTCGTCGACTTCCTTTTGGATCGCCTGATTCTGGCTGACGATGAGGTTCCGCTCGGTTTCGAGCTTGGCCACGTCTTGGACGGCGGCGGATTGCTCGCTCTTCAGTTGGCTGATCTGGGCGAGATACTGCGCTTCGGCATTGGCGTTCGCAGCGGTCGCGGCTTGGAACTTGGTGTTGAGTTGGTTGTAGGCGTCCTGCCAGTTGCGGTGCGTCGAATAGACGAACATCGCAATGATCATGAGCGCGACGCTCGCCAGCAGGATGAGGACGGTGAAGATCTTGCCGAGCAGATTCATCGATGCACTTTCCAATTAGGAGCGTCGCCGCCAACAAGCAGCCACGATTCCAACGCGCCTTCGAGCGGTTCACTCCAAACCGCTCGAACGGCCTCCAATGGCACGCAGAGCATCCGATGCCCCGCACGCACGGCGACGGGTCAAGTCACCTGAGCGGCGGGCGCTGCCTAGACTGTTCCGAGCCGGCCCCGCGGACGCGGCTAGTCTCGCTGCAAATCGCTGTCACGACAGGAGATATCCCCTGTAGTACCGCAGTATAATCAGGGTCGGAAAAGGGTGTCAAACTTTGCCGGCCCACGGCCCGGGTTTGCCAGCCGTGCGGGCGACCAGTCCTAGGGATTATACGGCGACGGGTCGCGGCGGCGCGGCGAGGATTTGCCACAGGCGGGCGGCGGGGTAAGCCACCTTCAGCCCCCGGCTTCGCCGGGGGGTAGATCACAACGCGGGACAACGCCTATTGGTGTGGCAACCGACCCCCTGGCGGAGCCAGGGGCTGAATTGGTCGGGGAGCGTGCTAGTGGGGATGGCAACCGCAACTCGTGCCGCAACTGCCGCCGGAGGGGCCCGACATGGGTCGCGAGCCGGCTTCGCCCGCGAGGTGGGCGGCCGGGACGCTGAGGAGCTTCGACAGGTGAACGCCTCCGCAAGATTGGCACGCCGGGGTTTCGTCGCCCCGAACGAGGAGTTCCTGTTCTTGCTGGCAATCGCGGCAGACGAATTCGTAGAGGGGCATGGGGGGCGCCTGATGGGGATGATGGTTAGCAACTCAGATTATTCTGGCCCGTCGCTCTGCTCAGGATCAACTCCGCGAAGAATCTAGAAGCTCGTGCGATTCGCCAGATCCTTCGCTCCGCTCAGGTTGACGCGCTGTTACCAGCGTTCTTCGGGACGGCGGAGGATTTCGTTGGCGATGACCATTTGCCGCATGCCGCCGGGTCGGGCGAGGAGCTCGCGAAACGCGCGGGCGGCGCTGCTGCCGGGGCTGACGTCTTGCGGCGAGATGGTCGAGGCGGAACTGGGCGCGAGGGTGCCGACGCGGTGATCGAATTTTTGCTGCAGCTGGGCCTGCATCCGATCGTCGGCTTGCGCCACTTCTTCGCCGAGCCGCTGCGCGTGCTGGCCGATGGCGGCGACGCCGCGCATCTGCTCGGCGACGTAGGCGTCGACCGCGGCGCCGGTGGGGGCGCCGGTGCGGACGACCTCTAGAACCGGGTCCGTCTTGCGGTTGGTGACCGATTGGGGATCGTCGACGAGCCGGCGCGTCGGGGGCTCGGCAGATTGCTGGGGACGAGACTTTTGCGGCGGCGCGCTGGAGCGCTGGCGCGGCGGGCCGGGAGGTCGCTTGGCCTGTGGCGGCGTCGACGGTTGGCCCTGCGCCCGTTTGAGAAATTCCTCGACCTCGCGGCGGAGCGTTTCTTCAAGCGTCGCCGGCTTGCCGCGGACGGGTTCGGCGCGCTCGGGGACGCCGCCGGCGCGCTGCGGCCGGTCCAATTCAAGTTCCAGCGGGTCGCGCTGCGGGGGCCGCTGCTCCCGTTTCTTCTTCTCTTGCTGCAACGCGCCGACGAGGTGCGCAACGCCGTAGATCACCACGAAGATGATCGGCATCACCACGCGGAGGGTATCCGCGAGATCGGCGAGCGGCAGGTAATGGGCGTTCAGCATCAAGGCGGGCTAATTCGCAGTGGCGGTTCGCACCGTGCCGGTGCCGGCGATCGACTCACGCATATCGGTATCGGCTTGGACGTTCTTCAGTTTGTAGTAATCGAGGATGCCGAGCTTGCCGCTGCGGAAGGCGTCGGCCATGGCCTTGGGGATTTCGGCCTCGGCCTCGACGAGCTTCGCTCGGTTCTCTTCGATGCCGGCGAGATACTCCTGCTCCTGCGAGACGGCCATCGCCCGGCGGCCTTCGGCCTGGGCGCGGGCGACGCGGGTATCGGCTTCGGCCTGATCGGCTTGCAGCCGGGCGCCGATGTTGTCGCCGACGTCGATGTCGGCGATGTCGATCGAGACGATCTCAAACGCCGTCTGCGAGTCGAGCTTACGCGCGAGCACGGCGCGCGAGATGCGGTCGGGATTGGCCAGAACCTCGGCATGCGTTTCCGCGGAGCCGATGGCGCTGACGATCCCTTCGCCGACGCGAGCGACGATCGTTTCCTCAGTGGCGCCGCCGATGAGCTGGTCGAGATTAGCGCGAACGGTGACGCGGGCCTTCACCTTGAGCTGGATGCCGTTCTTGGCGACGGCGTCGAGGGTCATCCGTTTGCCGGTTTGGGGGGGGCAGTCGATGACGCGGGGATAAACGCTGGTTTGGACCGCCTCGAGAATGTTGCGGCCGGCGAGGTCGATCGCGGTGGCGCGGCGAAAGGAGAGGTCGATGATCTTCGCCTTGCGGGCGGCGATCATCGAGCGAATCACCAGCGGCACATTGCCGCCTGCCATGTAGTGGGCCTCGAGAGCCTTGGTGGAGATCTCTTCCTCTTCGTCGAGACCGGCTTGCACCGCCATGATCTTGGTGCGAGTGATGACGGTGGGGTTCACTTTGCGGAACCACATGCGGATCAGGTCGAGCATGCCGATGCCGGCGCCGGTCATCACCGACTGGACCCAAAGCCTCGCAAACCGTGTGAACACGGCGAGGAAGACCAGCATGAAGACCAGCGCGACGAAGAACAGGACGAGCCACAAGGCGCTGGAATTGAAAAACTCTGGCATCGGCAGTCACTCCGCCGCAACGGGAAGGGAGTCGGGGCTTGCAGAAGTTTTGTAAGTATAGCGGAAACGCCAGCGCGCAGGGAGGAAGGTCGAAAGCAGCGGGTCGAGAAGATTAACCACCAAGTTACGAAGATCGCCAAGACGCATTAAGGAATGCAAGGAATCGGAAGAGCGAAAACCCAGACGACGAAGTCTGCCCCTCCCCAAGCATTTTCTTCGTTCTCTTCCTTGGTGCGTCTTCGTGCCCTTCGTGCCTTGGCGGTTAGTCGTCCTCGCCACTCCGGCGCCCGCCCGCGGTTACTAGCTTATCGCTTTAGGCGAGCGGATCTTCCAGGGAATCGAAGCCGAATTCTTCAATCGGGCGCGAGAGAACGTCGTCAGACTCGAAGGCGGCGGCCTGGGTCTCGGCGGCGCCGGCTGGTCGCACCATGACGCGGTTGGCCTTCACTTCGACCACGACCACCGGTTGGCCGGGATCGATGGCGATCCCCTGGCTGACGGCGTCGATCAACTTGCCGTCGATCAAAATGGCGCCGCTGGGAAGCATCAGCGACTGAGCAACGCCGACGCGGCCGACCAGCGAGCGGCGCGGATCGTCGGGCCGGGTTTCCTCTTCGCTGGGAAGTTCGCCGAGGATCGCTTTGCCCATGGGGGTCTTGGGCCAGAGCATAAACGCCACGCCGACGGCCAGCGGGACGGCCAGCAGGGCGATCGCCATGAAGCTCAGGCCGGTGGTGAGGTTCCGATTGAACGCCACGATCATGCTCGCCACGAGGGCGACGAAGGCGAAGAAGCTGAGCAGCCCGCCGGAGGGGATGAAGACTTCCAGGATCAAGAAGCCGCAACCAACCACCAGTAGCACAATGGCCCAGCCGATTGGATCAAGCAGATTCATAAGGTAGGCGGTTTTCTGACGACTGACGTTGCCCCTCTCCCGACGCAGGGCATTCTACCATGGCTAGCGTCAGTTGTCCGTGGTCCGTCGTCAGTTGCTGCTGTCGCCGGCGCCGGCGCCGGGCCTCGATCGAAAGCAACTGACAACTGACCACGGACAGTTTGATCAGGTTCACGTCACCGCGCGAACGAGCACGCGGTTGGCATGCGCCTCGACGACCACGACGTTCGCGCCGCGATCAAGCGGCACGCCCTCGGCGATGACGTCAATCAGCTGTCCGCCGACCAGCGCCCGCCCGCCGGGACGTAGATCGGTCATCGCTTCCCCGGTAACGCCGATCAGGTGGGAGTAGTCGGCTAGGGCCTCGCGATGCGAGAGGGTGATGCGTTCCTCGGGCGGCGGCGGTTCGAGGACGAGCCGATTGAAGATGGGGGCTTTGGGCAGAAATCGGCGCATCGCGATTGCCAAGCCAATCACGCCGATGCCCGCGCCGACGACGATCGACATCGAGCGGCGCATCTCGTCCATTTCGGCGCCGCTGCGAGGGAAGGTGAACGTCTGGCTCGCCAGCACCAGCGAGAAGATGACCATCAGGCCGCCGGTCAGGCCGAAGACGCCGACCCCGGGAACGACGAAGATCTCGATGAGCATCAGCACGATGCCGCCGACGAACATGACGATTTCGAGCGAGGTGGCGGTCCCCTCGAGCGATTTGCTCCAGAAGAAAAGCAGGAACGCGAGCGTCGCGACCACGCCGCCAACGCCGACGCCAGGGGTTTTTAATTCGATGTACATGCCGACCAAGCCCAGCATCAGCAGAAAGGTGGCGAGCGTTGGCGAGGCGAGGGCATGGACGAGCTTCATCGCCCAATTCGGTTCGACGAAGGCCACCTGATCGAGGCCGTAGAGACGCTCAAGTTGATCGAAGCTGTCGACCGTTTGGAACGCGATGCCCGACTCCAGCGCTTCCGTGCCGCGCAGCGCGAGGGGCTGATTGCCGGCGTGGAGCGCGGCGCCTTGCGTCCAGTTCGCGGCGTCGCGTAACTGGCCCGCTTCTTCGGGACTCATCCAGCGGACTTCGCCGGTTTCCTTCTGTCGGTACTCGAAGAGTTCAACCTTGGGATCGATCATGGCCGCCAACAGCGACCAGCTCCGATTGGTCTTGGCGGCAAGCGAGCTTTGCAGGCTGATTTCGGCGGAGGCGACCGCGGCGCGGAGCGCGACCGGGTCTTGCTCGTCGCGTTGGGGCTTAAACCCGCGACGGCGGCGCGGTTGCGGCGGGAGATTCCGGTTGTCGTCGCCGCCGACCTCCGCGAGGTGGGGGCCGATCCCGATGAACGCATCGGGAGCCATGACGAGTTGATCGCACGCGAGGGCGACGATCGCCGCGCCCCCTTTCGCCTCGACCGGTACGTAAGCGACCGTGCGTACGGCGTTCGGATCGAGTTCAGCCAACTGATTGGCGAGCGTGATGCACGCGTCGAGATCGCCGCCGACGCTGTCGACGCGGATGCCGATCCAGTTGGCGCCGCTGGCGATGTTGTCGTTGAGCAAGGTCGAGAGCTGGCTGACTTGGCCTGGCGTGATTTCTCCGCGGACAGTCAGCATGACGGGATCCCAGTCGGCCAGCAGCGACTGATTGACTTCCAGCGACTCGACCGGAGTGGACAACGCCTTGGCCACATCTGGCTTCTCGGCGCCTAAGTATTTCACAAAGCCGTACTGTCGCCCCTCGCGACCAGTAAAACGCGCCACCGAGCCAGCGGGCACGAGCACCCGCTCGGTGATGACCTCGTTGTCGGCGCGAAAGGCCTCAACTTCGTCGCGGAGTAAGAAGCGAACGCCATCCTCGCTCTCGATCTGCACGACCTCGACGGCGGGGTCGATCATCCCGACGGCCAGGGCCACGGGGATGGTTCGTTTGGCGTCGGCAATCTCGCGGTAGGCTTCGACGACAGTGCGGCTGACGGCCTGGTCGGCCGGTTCGTCGGCGCTCGCTTCGCCAAGTTCGGCGTCGGCGGCCATGACGATCTCTTCGCACGCAATGGCGGCCAGCACACCGTGCCCCCGGATGGTGCGCGGAATCCAGGCGACTGTCTTGACGTCGGACATCTCGCGGCTCTCGAGGAAGCGCGCGAGGGAGAGAACAGTTTCAAACTGGCTACCTGCCCCTTCGGCCCCGCCGGCGGGGACGAACTCGAGGACCAAGATGGGGCGTCGGCCGTCGCCGCGCTGGCGGGCTTCCGCAATCAGGCGATCACGCGCCCGCGTGATCGTTTGCTTCAGAGGCGCTTCGCCGCCGCTGCCCAGCGGGAGCCGGACTTCTACAAGCGTAGCGAGGCCGCTCTTGTCGGACCCCGTCTTCTCGTCAGCGGGCGGGGCCGCTGCGCTGGCGTCGCGCGCACCCGGATCGACTTCTTGGGCCGCCGCCGCGTCGATGACGCTGCAGGCAACAATTAGCTGTAGCAAGCAGACGCGCCACCAACAGCGTGGAGCAACGTTCCGTACGTTCGACTCGATCATGCGGTGCATCTAGCGTTAAGTCGACCGATGGCAACAGCTTAGTGCGACAGCGCGAATTATACGCCAGGCGGCGTGGAGCGGAAAGGAATTCCCAAAACCCCCGAAGTGCCGCCGGCGACGGATGCGTCGCAAGCTGGAGGGGATGGTGCAACTGCGTAAGAGGGCATTCGCCGGCCGCGGCCGGGAATTGCCGCGAATCAGTTGCAAGCGGCGCTGGGCGACGCTTGAACAAGAGAAGAGCGTCGGCAGCGGGGAGGCAGTTCGGCCAGATAGCCGAGCTGCGCTCCCCGCGCTTGGACGAAACGAGCGAACGGCGCTTAGCGCTTCTTGGCGACCGGCCGCTTGGCCGCGGGGCCACGGGCGGCAGCCTTGACGGTCTTGCCCTTGGGCAACATGTCGGCCAGCGACTCCGAAGCGAACTTCGAGCGGAGCTGGTCGACGGCCGTGTCCATCGCCTTTTGGAGCTGAGCGGCGGCGGGAACCTTCTTGCCCGGGGTCCGCTTGAGCGGTTCAACGGCGTCGATGACGTCGAGCAAGGTGATTTTGGCGGCCGGCTTGGCGAGCGTGACGCCGCCGCCGACTCCGCGACGGGAGTGGATTAGTCCGCCGCGGCGCATCGACTGGAGCACCTTGGCCAAGTACGCGCTGGGGACCTTGGCCTTCGCAGCAATATCCTTGGTGGTGGCGGCTCCCGACGAGTCGGCCGCCAGCTGCACCATGGCTCGCAGGGCGTATTCGACGGTTTGTGAAAACATGCTGATCTTCCTCATCTGGCGGACGGCGCGTTTGAAGCGCCTGGAGTGGTGATGGAACGCCCTTCGTTAGCGTTCCGCAATCTCGTTTTTAAGCAGATGGATGAATTAAAGAAAGGAGGTATATCGAATTTTGCAGATAACAGCGAGTTGCAGGTCCGATTCTTGCCAAAATGGAAGGAATAAAAGGATATTTCCCCCTCTGTAACGGGGCTTGACCTGTTTCCGCTTACGAAGATGAAAGGCACGTCGCCTGCGCAATCCCACCCTTTAGTTGGTTAGCCCCATGGTCGCCATCAATTCCACTCGTCGACAGCCGACAAATCACTCGACTTGCAACGTTGTCTCGTTCTCTTCGTTAATTGACCGCCCAAGTGACGCAAAAGGACGGCAATCTGCCGCATTTGGCGCTACTCGCCGCTTGAGTTCGAGAGTTGACTTGCAGCACAACCACCAGAATGAGATCGTCAACGTGAGAATCGGCCGTTGGCGGACGCTCTCCGCGACGCCTGAGCGGCGGATCGTGGAGGTGCGCGAGCTCGCGTGCGACCGCGTCGCGGTTCTGTTAATGCATGACGGCGCGCGCGATTTCCGCCAAAGTTATAAAATATGGCAACTCTATGACATAAATGGCCGAATCCTGGCGTCGCTCCAGACGTCGTCGGACGGCGGCTTCGCCATGTTTTCCGACTACGAGACGCGACAGGCCTCGCAACTGCTGCGCAATCGCCGCGGCGAGTTGGAGACGGTCGATACGTGGCCCATTTGACGGGGCACCGTCGTTCGCACGGAAGATGGCCGCCAATGCAAAGACCAAGCTCGAAGGCTTGGTCTTTGGCGTGCAGTAAATGATCGGCAGGTCGGAGGCGCGCTTACTTCTTGCCGCCTTTGGCGGGAGCAGCCTTGGCTCCCTTGGCGGGCGCGGCTTCGTCCTCTTCCTTTTTCGTCTTCTTTTTCTTCTTCAGCGACAGCTTCTTGACGCGCACCTTGGGCAGCCCGATGGGCGACATTCCTTCGGTCCAGCGCTCGTTCTCCTTGAGACGCTCCAGGCGTTCCGCACGGCTCAGGACGCTCCGCGTGCTCGTGGCGCCGCGACGGACTTTCAGGCTCTTGTCGATAGTCATGGGAAGCTCCCGCCCGACGGGCGGATTGGTCGTGAAAGATTGGGTATCTGCGGATCCAGCCCGCGACAGCGAGCAGCTGCGGGCGGGCGAGAATTTGGCATTTTAGCGGTCTGGGGGAAGGTCCGCAATGCGTGCCGCCAGCGTGAATGCCGGGGACTGGGGCGCCGCTTGCCGCCCGGAGGCCCGTCTCAGGCCGTTTCGGTCTTGGCAGAGCGGATGGCGTTGAGCAGCAGTTTCATCGACTGGAACCGCTTATCGGCTTCGGGCTCGAGGCACTTGTGGATCGCATCGCGAATCGCGGGATGGATCTTTGGACAGTGCTTTTCGATGGGGGTGGGAGCCGATTGGCCGTTGCCCATCGCGGCCAGGCCGTCGCCGCTGCCGCGTTGCCACGGAAGTTCGAACGAGAACATCTCGTACATCGACACGCCGAACGCGAAAATGTCGAGGCGATGATCGGTCGGCTTGCGGCGAACCACCTCGGGCGCCATGTAGTTCGGCGTGCCGGTGCGAATGCCCGGCTGCTGAAACTCCTTGCGGGCGGGGACGGTCAGGCCGAAGTCGATGAGCTTGAGCGAGGTGGCGTCCTTGGTGCAAACGAAGTTGCGTGGGCAAATGTCGCGGTGGATGAATCCGGCTTCGTGGACGGTCTGGAGGGCCTCGGCGGCCTGCGTCATCAGCGCCAGTCGGTTGCCGTCGAGGAGTTTGCTGCGGCCGATAATCAGCGAGTTTAGGCCGGGCCCGTCGAGGTACTCCATCACGACGAACTGCTCCCCTTTCGTCGTGAGGCCGTGCCCAAGCGTGCGGACAATGCGCGGATGATTGAACAGCGAGGCGATCTCGCCCTCCGTCGGCTTGTTTAAGCCGCGGAAGCGCATTTCGAGTTGCTCGGTCTTGTCTTTGTCGAGAATCTTCAGCCCGACGATCTGATCGGTCTGCCGGTCGCGGACCGCTTGGAAGCTGCTCATCGTGCCGGAGACGGCTTCGCGCAACACTTCGTAGCGACGACTGACGTCGACTTTGCCCCCCTCGATCAGCGATTTGAAGAAGCCGCCGATGCCCATTGGTTGCCGCGTTTGTTGAATGAGGTGTTGAGGCGTCCGCTAGATCAAGCCGTCCAGGCGGCGGCGGGAGCAGCCGCCGCTCGCCGCGAGTGGCGGGGCTAAATGGCCGCAATGCCCCCATTCCAATGTAGATGGGCACGTGGCGGCGAGCAAGAAAGGGCTACGCCTAGCGCTTACCGCAGTAATCGATCACGCGAGCCAGCTCGCTCTTCATTTCGTGCCGACGAACGATGCGGTCGATGTAGCCGTGCGCCAGGAGGAATTCGCTGGTTTGGAACCCTTCGGGGAGTTCGATGCGGATGGTCGCCTTGATCGTCCGCGGCCCGGCAAAGCCGATGAGGGCCTTGGGCTCGGCAAACGTGACGTCGCCGAGCGAGGCGAAGCTCGCGGCCACGCCCCCCATGGTGGGATTCGTCAGGACCGAAATGAAGAGGCCCCCCGCTTCGTCGTATCGCGCCAGCGCTGCAGAAACCTTCGCCATTTGCATGAGGGAGAAGATCCCTTCGTGCATGCGGGCGCCGCCGCCCGAGCCGCTGACGATGATCAGCGGCAGCGACTGTTCGGTCGCCCGTTCGATGAGGCGCGTGAGCCGTTCGCCGACGACCGAGCCCATGCTTCCCATGATGAAGGCGGAATCGGTCACGCCGAACGCGACGCGGCGTGCTCGAATCATACCCGTGCCGGTGACGACGGCGTCGCGCAGGCCGGTGCGAACTTGTTCCGACTTGATGCGCTCGGGATAGGACTTCTTATCGTTGAAGCCGAGCGGGTCGACCGACGTCAAATCGCGGTCCCACTCTTCAAAGGTCCCCTCGTCCAGAACCGACGCGATGCGGGCCTGGGCGCTGAGGTACATGTGGCTGTCGCACTTGGGACAGACGTTGAAATTTTGCTCGACCGCCTTGCGAAACAGCATCTCGCCGCACTGGCCGCAGCTCATCCAGAGGCCGCTGGGGACGCCGCGCTTCTCGCGCGGCGGTTTGCCCTGCCCGCCTGGAGCTTCAATTTCGCTGGACGACATGGCTTGGGTCGAATGGGAAACGATGGTCGACATGTGGCGGCTGCTGGGGTGAATTCGCCGTCTGGCAGTATATCAGCGTCGTCGACGGCCAACCATGCCGGTAGAGAGTCCGGCAATGGGGGCCCGGCGTCGTCAGCTGGGCCGAATGAAGAGCGCGCCCGCCGCGCTGGCGGGGCTAAATTGCGGACGCGAGTTCGATCGGCTCCCACAGCGGTTTGCCGACGCAGGCCGATTGGCACAGGGTCGGCGGCTGCCCGCCCGCCTGCAGCATGCACCGCAGGACGCTGGCGAGCGGCTGCGACAGGACCAACGCGATGGTTCCCGATTTATGCTTTTTCGTAAGCTTGGCGATCGCGGCCTTGAGACGGTCGGTCGCCTCGCGCACCGTTTCGCCCTCTGGAGGGCAAACGGTGTCAGGGCGTTCTTGCCACTGGCGAAACACTTTCGGCTGCTTCGACTTCACGTCGTCGAACAGCATTCCCTGCCAAAGCCCCTGGTCAAGATTGTGGAGCGTCTTGAGCGTCTTGGGCTTGAGCTTCAGCTTGTTCGCCAGGACCTCGGCGGTCTGCTGAGCGCCAAGACACGGCCCCGCATAGAGGGCGTCAATCGTCGCGCCGCGGGCGGCCAACTCTTCGGCCGTCGCTGTGGCTTGCTGGCGGCCTTCACCGCTCAGCGGAACGTCGAGCGTCCCCTGGATGCGACCCTGACAGTCGTATTCAGTCAGCCCGGAACGGACTAACAAGATCGTTAACATCGAACGAGCAACCTCTGGATCTCTCGACACCACGTGGAATGTAAATGACATGTCTTTCGTGCGTCGGCGATGTGCGCGCCGGCAAGGCTCGCCCCGTGGCGAGCTATTGGGTCCCCGTCGCGGCTAGCCGAGTTAGCTCGGCCAAACTTTCCGCATAGGGTTTTTGACTCTTAAAAATAGCGGAGCCGACGACGAGCATTTGCGCGCCGGCGGCGGTGCATTGGGCGACCGTCTGTGCGTTGACGCCGCCGTCGATTTCCAGCAGCAGCGAATCGCCGCGGAGCGACTTGAGCGCCCGTAGCTTGTCGAGGGCGACGCTTTCGAATTCCTGGGCGCCGAAGCCCGGCATGACGCTCATGCAAAGCACCATGTCGCAAAGCGGCAGCGCGTCGGCGATCGCTTCTATCGGGGTGGGGGGATTGATGGCCAGCGAGGCGCACGCCCCGCGGCTGCGGACATGCTCTAGGATTGGCCGAGGGTCGTCGGTCGCTTCCGCGTGAATCGTGACAATGTCGGCCCCCGCGTCGATGATCTCATCCACGAATGCCGCGGGCTTCGCAACCATCATGTGAACGTCGATCGGCAGATCGGTCACGCGCCGTACGGCGGCGACGATCGGCATGCCGTAGGTGATGTTCGGCACAAAGTTGCCGTCCATCACATCGAGATGGAGAGCGCGGGCGCCGGCGGCTTCGACGGCCCGCACCTCAGCGGCCAGGTTGCCGAAGTCGCACAATAGCAACGACGGCAGCACCACCGGCGGCGGGTTGCGGAGTTCATCAAGAATGCGGCGGCGCGGCATATCGGCGGTCGCTCCACGGCAAGACGCACCGCGGGAGCTAGTGACCCAGAAGTGGGGTTCAGGAGGGAATGGCCGCTGTGAGGTCGCGCGGCGCCGATCGAATCGGTAACGACTGAATCGTGTTCAGTCGCCTCGTAGGATCATGGGCCGCAGGGGCGGCCGGCGTTGTCGAAGTCGCCGCGCTGATTCTACTCACCCGGTAGGCAACTACTAGAGCGGTTTCCCGTGTCATTGCTGTAAGCCGTTTTGATTAAAGTACTTACCGCCGATTCGATTTCGCAGATTGAGCGCACGAAGCCTGCAAATTTCACGAATCGTCCAGATCTTCACTCCGGGGCAAGTCCGCCGGGGAGTTGACCCCGAACAGCTGATTGAACCTGGAAGTTGTGTGATAGCGGGCCACCCGAGGCGCCGTGTTGCCGCGCTCGACCCGCACCAGTTGACGCCGGACGAGCTGCGCCACGATGGCATGACTCTGCGAGCCGCGAAGCTTGTTCAGTTCTTCGCCGCTCACTCCCTGGCGGTAGGCGACGATGCTGAGAACTTCGATCGCCGCGGGCGTGAGCTTGGCCGCTCGTTGTTGGCCGCGGAACTGGTCGCGCAGAATGCCGAGATCGCTCCGCAACTGCATCCGGTAACCGGCCGAGTCGCCGACGATCTCATACGCCGTTTCGTCCTGCCGGTAGGCGGCGTTGAGCTCCGCAACGACGGACTCGACTTCCTCCGCGGAAACATTGCGGATGTGGGCTGCCATCTTCGCAGCAGCAAGCGGCTTCCCTTCGGCGTTGCCCACGAACAGCATCCCTTCGACGATCATTCGCGGGGTAACCGGGAGCGAATCATCCTCTTCCGGATCCTCCTCGGGTTCGAGCGCAATCTGCGGCTTCGCGATCGCGACTTTCGCCGACGAGTTGGCGGGAGTCCCCATCAACCGGGCAAACGCCGATGACAGACGCTCCAGAGAGAACCGCTGCGTCGCGCCTCCGGCCCCCGATGCTGGAGCGCGGAATGGGAGGATGTCGTCGTTGGCGTCGCGGGGGGGCTCCATGGCGGCCGAATGATATCGCCGTCAGAGCTACCGTCACAAGACGGCTATTTCGGGCGCCGCCTCTGCAAAAGAAGTGAACTGGAAACAGTTCTAAGAAGCAACCGCTGCTAGCAGCGGCGATTCCATCGGCCGTGGCGTGAGCAGCGCAGTGCGATGCTCCGCGACGAGTTGCCGAGCGCCCGGCAAGATCTCCAGCATCTTCGCCGACAGTTCCGGCAACCGCACGCGGCGCATGACCTGATTCAGGCGAAACAGCAGCGTCTCGTCCTCCATATAGTCATACAGGAAGCGTAGCTCGACGAACCGCGTGATCAGTCCGGCGACGCCGCTTGCATCGCAGCCGTTCATCTGGCCGATCGCGGCGGCGACGAACTCGGCGTCGACCGCGGCCAGCGCGGCATAGTAGGCGTCGACGCCGCGGCGATCTTCGGCAATCAGGGCCGCGTCGAGTAGCAACTCCACCAGGATGTGGCCGAGGAACCCCGGACGCATTCCGTCGCGATCGCCTGTGGCCCAGCGGACGCGGCGGGCAAGCTCCATCGAGAGATCGCCGAACGCGCCGGTTTCGTGGAACCAATCGTCGTCGGCATGGTGCCGCATCACGCCCCGCGCGAAGGCCGCTAGCTGAGCGTTATCGGCATCGACGAACGGCGCCGCCTGTCGCGAGCGGCAACGGAGCCGGGGCCGCGTCATGCAGAGCCAATCGGGCGTAGCGGCCCCTGCTACCTGGTAAGGGTCTTCGAGACACTCAATGGCATGAGCCAAGTAGTTCATTCCAACCAAACTCCGCGGCTCGCCCTGCCAGAACTGCTAGCACAAACCGTTTGACCTATTTAGCCGCGCGTTGCCAGCTCGCGCTGCCCTCGACACCGTCGCGGCCTCTTAGGTAGATACCCGTTGCTCCACGATCGGGCAACTCCGTTCGGCGTCCCGCCGACGCCTCCACGCGACTCCTTTCGGTAACGTCATGTTGACTCTACTGCTTGCTCAAACGGCCGATGTTGTAGCGGCCGCCGCTCCCGCCGCGAAAACCGACTACCCGGCCGGTACGCCGCAGTGGAAGAGCAACGCGCTCAACGAGCTCTTCACGCTGCAATTCAGCCAGATGGACCCGAAGGAATGGGAATACGCGGCGTACCAGCTGGGACTGCGCGCCGTCTACGTTCTCGTCCTGTTGACGCTCGCCTGGACCCTGTCGAGTTGGGCGGCGTCAGTGGTCCGCGCCGCCCTGACGCGAATCAAGTTCGACGAGACCCTCACCTTGTTCATGTCGACGCTGGTGCGGTGGACAATTTTGCTGCTCGCTGCACTTTCGTGCCTCAGCTACTTCGGGGTTCAAACCACCAGCTTCGCCGCGTTGATCGGCGCCGCGGGCTTAGCCATTGGCCTGGCATTTCAGGGAACTCTCTCCAATTTTGCCGCCGGCGCGATGCTCCTGATCTTCCGACCTTACAAAGTGGGCGACACGGTCAACGTCGCTAGCTACACGGGAAAGGTCGCTGAAATCGAGCTCTTCACGACCGCGATCGACACTGCTGACAATCGTCGGATTATCGTGCCGAACAGTTCGATCTTCGGCGCCGTCATTGAAAACATCACGTTCCACGCGGTGCGCAGGGCCGACGTCGCGGTCGGCACGGCTTACTCCGCCGACATCGATCAGACTCGCGCGGCGCTCGATCGGGCCGTTCGCAGCGTCGCCCTCGTCGTTCCGGCCCCTGCGCCTGAAGTGGTCCTCACCGACCTGGGCGCGTCGAGCGTCAACTGGCAAGTCCGCGGTTGGGCGAAGAAAGAATCGTTCGGGGAAGCGAAACAGGCAATCATTCGGGCCGTGAAGCTGGAGCTCGACGCGGCGCGGATCTCGATTCCCTTCCCGCAACTCGATCTCCATCTCGACCCGGCGGGGCCCGAGCCCGCTCCTGCGCCGGCGCCGCCGGAGCCAGTACGTTGGGCGCCGAAGATTTCGAATACCTGAAGGTTGCAGGCACACTCCGTGGGTCGTCCCGCTTCCAGCCCCTGGCTTCGCCAGGGGGTCGGTTGCCATACCGGTCGGTAGTTTCGTACGTCGTGCTACCCCCTGGCGGAGCCCGGGGCTGCAACCGTTGCGAAGGCTTGGCCCGCTGTCGCCCAGCCGCCGCAACAGCTAGAATTTTGGGTTTCGCCAGCCTAACTCGGGCCCGGCAGGCATCGCGACGCAACCGTCGCGCCAGGATTACAGCGTCAGGATCACCAGTTCAATGGAAGCAGGCATCGTCGGGCTCCCCAACGTCGGCAAAAGCACGCTGTTCAACGCCCTCACCGCGGCGGGCATCGCCAGCGAAAACTATCCCTTCTGCACGATCGAGCCAAACGTCGGCGCCGTCGCCGTGCCCGACCCGCGCCTGGGGCGGATCAGCGCACTCATCAAAACGCAGAAGATCATCCCCGCGATGCTCAAGCTCGTCGACATCGCCGGCATCGTCCGCGGGGCGTCGGAAGGCGAAGGACTGGGCAACAAATTCCTCTCGCACATCCGCACGGTCGACGCGATCTTGCACGTGGTCCGCTGCTTCGAGGATGGCGACGTCGTCCACGTCGAGGGGAGCGTCGATCCGATTCGCGACGTCGAGACGATCGACACGGAATTGATGCTCGCCGATTTGCAGTCGGTGGAGACGATGCTCGATCGCGCGAAGCGCACCGCCCGTACCGGCGATAAGGATGCGAAGCAGCGCGTCGAGATTCTTGAAGAATGCAACGCACTGCTCGCCGCCGGCAAGCCAGTGCGCGGGCTAAAGTACGACGACGAAGCGCGGGCCAAAGTCCTGGCTGAACTACAACTGCTCACTTCCAAGCCGGTTCTCTATGTGGCCAACGTCAACGAAGACGACCTCGCCGGCGCGGGGAGTCATGTGAAGAAGCTGCGCGAACGCGCTGCGGCGGAAGGGGGCTCGGTCGTCCCCGTATGCGCGCGGCTAGAGTCGGAGCTCGTCGAACTCGACGACGCCGAGCGACAAGAGATGCTCGAAAGCATGGGGCTCGCCGAGCCAGCGCTCGCGGTGCTGGCCCGCGCCGCCTACAAGCTGCTCGGCCTGCAAAGCTACTTCACCGCCGGCGAGAAGGAAGTCCGCGCCTGGACGATCCCCGTCGGCGCCACCGCCCCCCAGGCTGCCGGCGTGATCCACACCGACTTCGAGCGGGGTTTCATCCGCTGCGAAACCTACTCGGTCGCCGATCTTGAGCAGTACAAAAGCGAGAAGGCGATCCGCGAAGCGGGTAAGATGCGGGTTGAGGGGAAGAACTACGTAATGCAGGACAGCGACGTTTGTCACTTCTTGTTCAATGTCTAGGTTGCCTGCCGTTCGTGGTGCTGGGAAAGGTCTCTCGCAAAGGCGCAGAGGCGCAAAGGAAAATACGCTGAAGGCGGCTGTGGAGCATCGAGGTTGGTCGTTCTCCCGGCCAATTCGGCAGGATTGTTCGTCGTGCGGCGAATTGCCTGCGTGCTCGTCGGATACGCTTAGGCTATATTTCTTATGAAATATCCTTTGCATCTCCGCGCCTCTGTGAGAGCGCGCTCACCGCAAACAGCGTTGATTGATGGCGAAGCAAACAGATCAAGATAAGCAGTCGACCAGCTCCACATCCAAGCAGAAATCCACTTCGCTGTTTGGCGCGCTGTTTTTGATTCTCTTCGCCCTCCCCTTTGCCGGCATCGGCCTCTACAAAGGTCGCGAGTGCTTCCGCGAGTTTTGGGCTTATCGCCAAGCTCAGTCCTGGAGGGAAGCACCCGCGACGCTGTTGAAGGCGGAAACCAAAGAATTCGACGGCGATGACTGCACGACCTTTCGGGCGACGGCGAGCTACCGCTACGAGTTCGACGGCAGAATGTACGTCAGCGACCGCGTCGCTCTCCGCCAATCGTCCGACAACGTCGGTGATTTTCAGCGCACTCTAGGGAAGAAGCTGCAGCAGGCGCTTCAACGCAAAGAAGTCGTCTCAGCCTTCGTGAATCCGGCGGACCCTGCCGAGGCGCTCCTCAACCGCGATTTCCGCCCGGAGATGATGCTGTTCGACGGGATGTTCGCCCTGGTGTTTGGCGCGGTAGGACTCGGGTTGACGGCGGGCGGCTTCGTTGCTGCATATAGATTGCGGCGCGAGGTGAAGCGGAGTCGGCAGTTTCCCGGCAAACCCTGGATGTGGAAGGAGCATTGGGCGCAAGGGAAGATTCGTTCCAGCAACCATGTCTGGATGGCGCTCGTCGCCGCTGTCCTCTGGAATAACATGGTTTGGCCGATCGCCATCATAATGGTTTGGGACGAAGGTACATGGCCTGAGTTAATGTTCATATCGATCTTCCTGGTGATAGGTATAGGACTTGCCGGAGCCGCCGGCTACCTCTGGCTGCGGCGCTGGAAGTGGGGCGTCTCGGAGTTTGAAATGGCGGCGATTCCAGGCGTTTTGGGCGGACCGTTGGCCGGCGTCATCCACGTGCCGCGGCCGATCAGAACCGACTTGGGAGTCAAAATTCGGTTCGCTTGCGAGCAGTCGGTCTCCGACGGCGACTCCACGAAGACGGTGACGCTGTGGGAAGAGGAGCGGATGATCACGCGCGACTTGACGATCGGCGGCGTACGAACACTCATTCCGGTGGAGTTCGTCACGCCCTACGACTTGCCCGACAGCAACGCCGACGACGTTAAATGGAAGCTGACTGCCTCGGCGAGGACCAGCGGCGTCGACTACCAAGCGGAGTTCGAGGTTCCTATCTTCAAGACCGCCGCGAGTTCGCCGACGCCTGCAGCCGCTTCGGCCGAGGAGAGCCCGCTGTTCGCGCCCCTCTCCTTGGACGCGATCGCCGCCGACGCCAGCGCGCGGCTCGAAGAAGACTTTGCGGACCGCAAGACGATAGTATTTCCGATGGCTAGACACGTCGGGCTGTCCGTCTTCTCGACCATCTTCACCGTGGGATGGACGAGCGTCTGCGTTTGGCTCTTTCTCAGCGACGCCCCTTGATTCTTCGCGTGGGGCTTCAGCGGGGTCTCGGCGCTCGTGCTGCCATTCCTCATGGCGCCTGTGTTTGAAAGCTGCCGACTGGAGTTCAGCGCGCGCGGCGTGACGGCCACGCGCCGCATCGCAGGCTTCGGCAACGAGCAGCGATTTCCGCCCGAGCAGATTGAGAGCATCGACGCCGTGAAATCGGGGATGGCTTACGGCAACACGATCTACTGGAACGTCGAACTTCATGATCGGCAGGGCAAACGCCACAAGCTCGCCACAGCGATCCCGCGGCGGCAACTGGCTGAACGGCTGGCGACGGAGATCGCGACGACGGTTGGCATCTCCGAAACGCGCAGCAGTTCCAAGGGTTCGCGCATGGGCCTCAAAAGCGAGTTGCCGGCGGAACTGCGGGGCGATTAGAGTCAGATGTGTGCCTTCGAGAATGGAGCCACGAAGGCATGACGGACACAGAAATTTGAAACCGGCGATGAACACAGATAAACGCCGATAGTTTAATTTGCGTTTATCTGCGTCCATCGGCGGTTCCAATTCCCCGCATCCAGCGAAGAGCAGCAATGATTCATCGAGTGAAGACACCGTTGGTGGTGAGCATGGCGGTTGCCGTTACAGCAGTGAGCGCGTTCTGTTCCGCCGCCGAGCCGCAGAAACTCGTGTGGCCGAAGCGGCTTTCGCCGGGCGATACGCTGATGCTGATCGCCCCTGCCGGGCCGGTGGAACGCGACCAGGTAATGCGGTTTAAGGATCACATTGAACAGCGCGGCTACAAGGTGAAGTTGCGCGACGACATGTTCGACGTCGAAGGGTATCTGGCCGGCAGCGACCAGCGGCGGGCGGAGGAATTCAACGAAGCGTTCGCCGATCCGGAGGTCGACGGCGTGCTGGCGGTTCGCGGCGGCTACGGCTGCATGCGGATGATGCCGCTGGTCGATTGGGAGGGGGTGAGGAAGAGCCCTAAGCTGCTGCTCGGCTTCAGCGACATCACGGCACTTCATGCCGGGATGAACAAGGCGGGGGTCGTCAGCTTCCACGGACCGGGGCCCGCCTCGGGACTTGGCAGCAAGGAAGGGCCGACGGATTTCACGGCGAAGTACGTCGTTCGCGCGGTCGAGGCGTCGCCCGCGGGACCATACGTCGTCGAGGTTCCGGAGAGCGTGTCGAAGGTTGAATCGTTCGGCAAAGGCAAAGCGACCGGGCGGCTCGTGGGCGGTAATCTCTCGCTGATCTCAGCCCTCGAGGGGACGCCGTACGCGATCGATACAAAAGACGCCATTCTCATGATCGAAGACGTGAATGAAGCTCCCTATCGAATTGACCGGATGGTTCAGCAACTCAAACTCGCGGGAAAGCTGGATCATCTGAAGGGGGTTGTCCTCGGCAAGTTCACGGAAGACTTCGTGCGCGAAGACAAACTGACCGACGATAAACGATTCGATACGACGGGCGTCCTGCGACAGTACTTTGAAAACCTCGGCGTGCCGGTGCTGGTGAACTACCCGATCGGCCACTTCCCGCAGAACTGCACGGTGCCGCTGGGTGGCGAGGTGGAGGTCGACGCCGATGCGAAGACGCTGCGGATTCTTGCTCCTTAAAAAATGCAACCACTAAGGCACTAAGGCACGAAGGAATTCACCAAGAAATGCAGGAAAGAACCGCAGATAAACGCTGATGGACGCAAATTAAAGGCGATAGATATGTTATGTACCTCAGTTCACAGCTTTCATCGCTATTAAATTATTTGCCTTTATCCGCGTCCATCTGCGGTTCCATCCCCTCTTCCTCCTTGGTGCTTTTCTTAGTGACCTTGTGTCTTGGTAGTTAGTCTTCCAAAGGTTAGCCAAACAGTTCGCTCACCACTTCGCCGCCGTCGACGATTTTGATCGGCCGCCCGCCGCCGCTGATGTTTTCGAACTCGGGGTCGATGCCGAGCGTGTGGTAAACCGAGCGGAAGAGGTCGGGGATCATTACCGGCCGGTCGGTCACTTCGGTCCCCGAGTCGCTCGTGGCGCCGATCACCTGGCCGCCGCGGACGCCGCCGCCGGCCAGGGCGACGTTGAACGCCTTCGGGAAGTGATCGCGGCCCCCGCGGGGATTGATCTGCGGCGTGCGGCCGAACTCGCCCATCCAGAGGACGAGCGTGCGGTCGAGCATGCCGCGTTCTTTCAGATCGGCGATCAAGCGAGCCGACGGCTGATCGACGTTGCCGCAGAGATTCCGCACGGCGTTGAAATTGTCCTGATGGGTGTCCCACCCGCGGCTGTGGACTTCGACGAAGGTCACTCCTTGCTCCACCAGTCGGCGGGCCATCAGGCACCCGGCGGCGAACTCCCCGCTGCCGTATGACTCGCGAACCTTCTCGGGCTCGCGTTCGATATCGAAGACCTCCATCTTCGGGCTATGGATCATGTCGGTTGCCCGCTTGGCGACCTTCAGCTGATCGGCCACGACCTGGGCGCCGCCAGCGGCGGCGAAGTCGCCTTGCATCGATTCGAGCAGCTGCATCCGCCGGGCGAAGCGATTGGCTTCTGCCGATGGGGTCGTATTTTGCGGCGGCTTGGTCGCCGATTGGATGATGAGCGGATCGTAGTCGACGCCGAGCAGTCCGCCGCCGCCGGAGTTGGGGAGCCGGCCGCCGATTTGGACGAAGCTGGGGAGCTCGCTCGCGGCATTGCCGATCTGATCGGCGACGTTGGCGCCGAGCGTCGGGTGCTTGACGCTCGCCATCGGCAGGTAGCCGTGATGAAGCAAGTAGGTCGCCCGTTGGTGGTTCCCCTCTTTGCTCGTCATCGAGCGGATGATCGCCAGTTCATTGGCGACTTTCGCCATGTGGGGCAGATTGTCGGCGATTTGGATGCCGGGCACGCTCGTGTCGATCGCCTTCGTCTCGCCGCCGTTGGCGTGGCCCGGCTTGGGGCTGAAGGTTTCGAATTGCGACGGGCCGCCGCTCATCCAAAGAAGGATGCAGGCCATGCCGCGGTCGCGGAGCTCGTCGGCTCGCGCGGCTAACACGTCGGTCCAGTTGAAGGCGCTGGCCGCTAAGCCGCAAGCCGCGGAGGCTTTGAGGAAATCGCGCCGGCGCACGACGCGGCTGCCGCGGAGGGAGACGTGCGTGTGATGTTGTAAGTGACCGATCATGGCCAGTTCTCTTGTTGGATCGATCTTAAAACCGAGGTTGAATGTGTTGGGCGGTGTCCGTGGTCCGTTGTCAGTAGTCAGTTGCTGCTGTCGCAGAGGTGAGCCGCCATCGATAGCAACTGACAACGGACTACTGACAACTGACGAACCCTCATCTTCGATGTCGAAACTCCGCCGAGTTCACCAGCGCCCAGGCCAAGTCTTCGATCGCTTGTTGGCGATCGCCGACGTCGTCGAGGTAGGCGCTGGCTCGCGCCAGTTCGTCCTCGGTCGGTTGGCGGCTAAGAGTTCGCAGGTACAGTTCAGTAAACAGTTCATCGTTATCGTCAATTTCTTCGAGCAGGCCGCTCAGGAAGCCGCGGTTAGCGCGGAGGCCGCCGGCGACTTGGGCGGAGTTCATCATGGCGAGCGACTGCGGGATCGAGCCGCTGATCGACTCGCGCGGCTCGCTGGGGTCGAAGCCGAAGGTCTGGTTGAACTGGGCACGCGGGTCGCGCTGCTGGCCGCGAAAACCACCCCCTGCCCCGCCGCGGCCGGGACGATTGGGCGTCGGCTCGGGTAGGTCGAGGGCCGAAAGCAACGCGTTGTACAATTGATCCGCCCGCAATGGTTGCGGGACGTTGGCGGCGAATGGGAGGTCGTTGTCGTCTGCATGGCGAGGTCGCGATTGCCGCTGGTAGGCGTCGGTTGCGGTAATCGTTTCGAAGAGCCACTTCATGTCGTAGTCGGCGTCGTGAAAGCCTTTGGCCAGGATCTTCAACGTCGCGGGAGCGGTCGCGGTGCGGTCGGGACCGACGTCGTCGACCGGTTCGTAGAAGCCGCGGCCGACCAGCTCGGACCACAGGCGATTCACGGCGGCGACGGCGAACCACTCGTTGCGGGTGAGATACTTCGAGAGCATTTCGCGGCGCTTGGCGTCGGGCGTGCCGAAGTCCATCTTCGCGCTGGTCAGGAAAAACTTCGGCTGCATCCGCGTGCCGGGCGCCGAGGGATCTTCGAGGTCGGGCATGAAGTGCTCGGGCATCGGGCGGTTGCCGTCGTCTTCCTTCTTGAAGCGGAGTTGCCGATCGCTGGCGACCACCTGGAACGAACGGCTGGTTGGCGTGCGCACGGGCCGGACGCCGATGCGGGGGAAGAACGCGGCGAGCTCGTGGAACTCTTGGCGCTTCCAGCGGTCGTAGGGATGGTCGTGGCACTGGGCGCATTGAATTTGCATGCCGAGGAAAATGCGGGCGACCTCGGCGGTGGTCTCTTCGGTGCGGCCTTCCTGGGCCATGATGATTGCCGTCGAGCCGTTGTCGCGCACGTCGCCCGTGGCGGTGATGAACGCCGCGGCGATCTCGTCCCACGGCTTGTTGTCGTTCAACTGCTGACCGAGGTCGGCCTCCAGGGCGTTGGAGGCGATGAGAGCGCGGTCTTCGATGCGGCGGTAGAAGATAACGTCGCGCCAGTAGCGGGCCCAGTTGACGCCGTACTGCGGGTCGGCCAGCAACTCGCGGACGACGCGCTGGCGCTTGTCGGCCGAGGGATCGAGCGTGAAGGCGATCACATGCTCGGGCGCGGGGATGTCGCCGACGAGGTCGAGCCAGATGCGACGGAGATAGGTCGCATCGTCGCACTGGGGGGCGAGTTCGGTTTGCGACGCGAACAGCTCGGCGGCGAGCGAGGCGTCGACTTGCTTGGCGACGGCTCCGGGTGCCTGGCGCGGGGCGGCGTGGGCCGTCGCAGCGAGGGCGAGCGTGCTGGCGAGGATCGCGATGAGTGTGGGGCGCAGCCGTTGCATGTTGCGCATGGCCTTACTGGTTGCTGTGTTAGGAGCAATGCCAAGGGGTCAGCGACCCGATCTGGAACGGCAAATCTGCTGGTTGGCGTCGCCTGCTTCCAGCATATCCGCTGGCGGCGATTTTCAGCGCTGCCGGTTTCCGAGGATTCAACACCGGGGGTTCGCGGGGAGTTTCGGTTGCGGGCGCGTTGCTCCAACCAGCCGGACCTCCACGCGGTCCGGGGGCGGCGGCGAGCGGTCGTCCATCTCGCTTGGCGGGGCGGCCCGGAGGGCGTGGCCCTCCGGCTATTGGCGTTGGCTTGAGGGTCTCGTGGGCGGTCGACGAGTCTGCCCGGCGTCTTTCGATTTTGGCGGGGACTAATTCTGTCGCGAAACGCGTTTTTGGCGACACAATTCTCAAGTTGTTCTCTCCGTTGAGGTTGCGTGCGGCGATTGAGGCGACAAATTGTCGCGTCAAACTGTTTGTGGTTGGATGCCGGACGCTGGTAATTTGATCTGATTCCTGGCTGTCGATCCGCTTTCGCGTCGCGGCTAAGCTCTTCTTTGAATTTGCTTTTGCGTGCGCGGCGGGGGGGCCCCATTAAATAGCCGCAAAACTCCTTCCTCCAGTCGCCGGTGGCGGCGCGTTTGAGCCTTTGTTTCTCGATCTGTTCTGACCAAAACGATTCGAGATCGGGCGTTGAATTCTGCGTTTTTCGCGCTTGTGTGTTGGCACGCAAAAGTCGCAAAAGTCGTCGACCCGCTCTCTACGCGCGAACGGCGAGCGCTCGCCGTGCATCCGGCGTTGGTCCGGCGCATGAGCCAATTGTTGAATCGCCAAAGTCGGGGTGTATCCACCCGTACACTATTGGGCGGCGCGGCCAATTTCAACGCTAAAGTTTGGATTTCTTTGGGGGGCCGCGAAGAGGCGCAAGAGTCGCGAAAGGGAGGAAAGAAAAGAGGGATAAGGTTGGGTGGCATGTCTTCGCGGAGCGTCGACATGCAGGTGACGTGCGTTCGTTTGGGGGCCTCTATATGGCGTAGAAGAGTATTTCGAGATCGAATGATTACTACTACTCTTGTAAGATTCCATTTAAGAAGCAGAGACTAGAATGGGGCGATTGATCACTACTAGCCACGTTTTCTCAGAAGAATCTCGAAAAAGCAGGAGAAACTTATGGAGTTTGTGGCCGGCCTAGTCTTGGGATCGATACTCGGCGTAGTCGCCGATCGTGCCTGGGCGAGATTTGAGCAACGAATTCAGATAAGCATCGAACCGACATTCTTTGTCGATGCGGAAGACGGCGAAGGGATCGCCCTCAATATCACCAATTTGGGGCCTTCCGATTTACCGGACTACAAGTTGGGACTTAAGTTTCCACGCATGGGAGAGATGTTCTTTAACTTCGGAAGCGCTGATGGTCCTCAAGGCCCTGCCGAACATCGCGAGCACAAATTGAGTACGAAAACGCAGATGCGATTTAAGGATATGTTCGTGTCGCGTGGCGGCGCAATTGTCGAAAGAATTCTCGCTGGGAAGCAGCGTCCCCACGGCCTCGTCTTTCGACTGGTTATGAAACGTGGCGAGAGAGTGTTGTTTGAGAATTCACAAATTGGTGATGCACTATTCGAAGCTTTTGTTGCAACCACATTTCAGGGAAAGAAGGGCGAAATGGACTGGGAATCGCTCAGGTATAAGTCCCCTTCAGCATGGCTTATGTGCAAGAGCTATCTAGCGTCACTGGGACCAATCGTATTCCCTGCGGACTGGCCATCCGCTCAGAAGTAGGGGAGAAGAAAAAGTGGCAGGAACCGTTTCGATTCCGGCCCGCCTCGTGAAGCCTCACCGACTGATGCGATGCGGCAACAGCCCACGGGCGTCCGGGGCAAGCTGCGCGGTGGCAATGACACGCGCCAACCCCGCGCGGACCAGTGAAAGCGGGTGCTGGGGGAACGACGCGTCGCACTTCGCATCGTCGGATGGGAGCCGCCGCAGCGGACGCCCCAGAGCCTTCGCGTGCATCGCGTCCAACTCCTCTTGATTGTTGATGACTGGGATCTCTGCCTGCGGGTCCATCGGCCACTTGTCACCCTCAATGACCATGACTGCCGCCTCTCGCATCCCGGTGTTGCCTTGTTCGACTGCCTCGACATTGACCTGGAACCGGCAGTCCTGGAACGGCAGCCACAGGATGCCGATGTAAGCCATGCCCCGGCTGCCGGGGGCCGGCGAGCGGTATTTGAACACCCCGGCCAATCCTTCGACGCCGGCGATCGGAGCCGGGTACATTTCCAGCATGACCCCGCGGTTCTGTTCGCATTCCTGGCGGTAAAATACCTGCGCGGCGTTCGGGTCGGTGAGGTCAAACGGCCAGTAGATGACCCCCTGGTCGAACGTCAGCCGGTGGGCAACGCGGTCTGCATTCACCCAAATGCGTTCCGTCTCGGCGTGCCGTACCAACTTACAGTCTGTGAGATCGAAGGTCAGGGAATCGACGCTCGCCATCTGAAAGCCCTCTGTGGCCTGGAAAGAAAAAGGTGGCAGGAATCGTTTTGATTCGAAATTAGACTCGAGGCTGCCGGACGCGAAAGGTAAGGGAGATAAACGTTGCCGTCGAGATCACGGCAATGACGAGCGGCAGGATGTGGCCCTCGCCGGGATCTCGCGTGCTTTCAATGTAGCGATGCAAGAAGGCACTGACCCCCATGCCGACGGCGCAGGCGATCGGGGTGGCGATGAGCCAAGTGAGGAAGAGCGTCCAACGCTTGCGGCGGGTTGAGGTCATGGATGGATTTTAGCCTTCGAGGCTTGCGTCTACGAAGTACTTTCGCACAAAAGCTTGATAGGCCCAGCAGACGTCGCTATTGAATCGGTCGTCTCCAATTCGAGATTCTGCTAGTAATTGCAAGCCGTGCGCAACAGCGTCGCCTAGTCTAAGCATGTCCTTGTCTTCGGGGATGAACTCAGCAAGTGCCTTCGTCGCTGCCGCGCGATGTTTCGATATCGAGTCGCCCGAGCCGTCGAAAACGTCCTGAAGCATAGCGAGCATCAGGATCAGTATTCCTCCACGGATGAATCGGTCGTCGACGCGCCCGGTATCTACGCGATTGAGCAATTCCCAATAGTGAATTGAGTAGTCATTGGCGTAATCGAGGTCGCCCATGATGTGACGATAGTCGGCCAGTTCATGGTAGAGGAAGCATACGTCTTTCAGGACTCGCTTGTAGAGTGCATCGTCGTCATCTTCACGTTGCGAACCGTCCGTGCGGAGTGATTGCATTTGACGCGTCTCGTGGTTAGGCGACGGCACACAGAGTGTGCCTGCTACAAGAAAAAAGCCGCCTTCTGGTGAAGGCGGCTTTTCGTGGTTCTGGTTGTCGCGAAGGCGAATTAACGCTTCGAGAACTGCGTGCCGCGGCGGGCGCCGTGGAGGCCGTACTTTTTGCGTTCCTTCATGCGGGAGTCGCGCGACATGTAGTTCTTCTCGCGGAGCTTCTCGATGAGGTCGCTGTCGTGCTTCAGCAGGGCGCGGGCGATGCCCTGGGTGCAGGCGCCGGCCTGGCCGGTGGTGCCGCCGCCGGCGACGCGGATTCGCACGTCGACCTTGTCGCGGAGCTCGCAGTGGTCCAGCGGGCCGGTGACGGCGTTTTGGTCCTGAGCGATCCGGAAGAACTCGTTGAGTTCGCGGCCGTTGACGGTGATCTTGCCGGTGCCCGGCTTGATGCGGACGCGGGCGACGGAGGTCTTGCGACGGCCAGTGCCGAGGGCTTCTAGGGTGGCGGCTGCGGACATGTTCGTTTTCCTGTATGAGTTCGACGTGAACCCTGTCACCCTGAGTGAACCCTGTCGCCCTGAGGTACTCCGAAGGGTCCGGCCGGACTCTTCGCTCCGATCAGAGTGACATTAGTTGCTCAAAGTGACCAATTGCTCAGAGTGACGATGTGATGACTTGTTAAGCGATCGACGCGAGTTCGGTCGGTTCCGGTTGCTGGGCCTGGTGGGGGTGGTTGGCGCCCTTGTAGATCTTGAGCTTCGACAACATCGCGGCGCCGAGCTTGTTCTTGGGGAGCATGCGGCGGACGGCTTCCTGGAGGATGAGCTCGGGGCTCTTTTCCAAGCGGTCGGCGGCGCCGATCGTGCGCTGGCGGGTGTAGCCGGTGTACCAGGCGTACTTCTTTTGCTCCCACTTCTTGCCGGTGAACTGGATCTTCTCGCAGTTGACGACGACGATGAAATCGCCCGTATCGACGTGAGGGGTGTATGTCGGGCGGTGCTTGCCCATGAGGATAACGGCGATTTCGCTGGCCAGGCGGCCCACAATCTTGTCGGTGGCGTCGACCAGCAGCCACTTCTGCTCGACAGTGCCAGCTTTGGCCATGTAGGTGGTCATGGGACGGATACTTTCAGCAATAACGTGTCGAAAACTGTCGTTCGAGCCACCATGCCTGGGGCGCAGCGACTTTGGAGAATCGCTCAATTTATCAGTGTGCGGGCGGGGGGACAAGTGGAGCAATTTTCTGGTTCAGGAGTGGCGAGCCGGGAGCGTGAGCTCCTGGGGCTTGGTATCGGATCGGTAAAGTGGGAGTGGGAATGCGGGAGCGGGAACCCGGGAGCTGACGCTCCCGGCTCGCCTTGAGGTTTGGTGGGAGCCGTTATTTTCGGCCGCGGAGGGCGAGCGCGCCGAGCCAGAGGGTGAGAAATCCGCCGGTCATGGCGGCGACGACCCAGAGGCGGCGATAGTCGCGGTCGGGGGTTTGGGGGTCGAGGCCGAGGTAGGCCCCCAGGCCGAGCAGCATGCCCCAGGCCACGAGGCCGGCAACGATGTACCAGAGGAGCCGGCGGTTGGTGGGTTCGTGTTGCATGGGGAGCGGCGAAATAGCTTGGCCGGAGGTTTGTGGGAGGGGTCTTCGACCCCGAGGTGGCTGGACGAGGCTGGGCGGCGTGTCGTGGTGAGCGTTATCGACGTCGGAGACGCCACCCACAGAAAGTTTGGCCTGCCACCAAGGGCATCGTTGTCAGCGCAAAAGCGCCAATTCGTTAAACGTCTGCGCAATTGGAGATTTAAGGGTTTGCCGCGTCAGAGTACACTCGGCTGCTGATGAGTCGGCTGTCGTTGTGGTTGCGGTCGCAGCCCCTGGCTCTGCCAGGGGGTTGGACGCCAAGGCGGAATGGTAAGTCCTGCGATGTGCGACCCCCTGGCGGAGCCAGGGGCTAAAAATGGGCGCTGGCTCGATTCTATCGCATTGCCGCCCCTTTCTGAATCGCGTTCCTGCCAAGGTTGAGTTTGAGATGATCATCGGCGTCCCGAAAGAAGTGAAGTTGGATGAGTACCGCGTCGCGATGTTGCCGGTAGGCGTCGAAGAGCTGACCCGCCGCGGCCATAAGGTGCTGATCGAAGTTGGCGCCGGTTTGGGGTCGGGCCTGCCGGATACCGAGTACGCCTCGGCGGGGGCGGAGCTTGTGCTGGAACCCGCGGAGATTTTTGCTCGCGCCGACATGATCGTGAAGGTGAAGGAGCCGCAGGCGAGCGAATGGCCGATGATCCGCAAGGGACAGACGGTCTTCACTTACTTTCACTTCGCGGCCGATCGCGAGCTGACTGAGGCGATGATCAACTCGGGCGCGGCGGCAGTGGCGTACGAGACGCTGGCCGACGACCAGGGCCGGCTGCCGCTACTCACCCCGATGAGCGAGGTGGCCGGGCGGATGAGCGTGCAGGAAGGCGCCAAGTATTTGGAGCGTCCGCAGATGGGGCGCGGGATTTTGCTGGGGGGCGTGCCGGGCGTGGCCCCGGCGAACATTCTCATTCTTGGCGGCGGCATCGTCGGGGCGAACGCCGCAAAAATTGCCGCGGGCTTCAACGCGAACGTGGCGATTCTCGACATCAACATGGATCGGCTGCGGTATCTGGCGGACGTGATGCCGCCGAACGTCGACGTGCTGTTCAGCGATCGCCACATCATTCGCGAGCAGCTGCGGCTGGCGGATTTGGTGATTGGCGCCGTGCTCATCCCCGGGGCGAAGGCGCCGCGGTTGATTGAGCGCGAGCAGCTGAAGGAAATGAAGCCGGGGTCGGTGATCATCGACGTGGCGATCGACCAGGGGGGCTGCATTGCCACCAGTCGGCCGACGACCCATAGCCAACCGACGTATATTGTTGACGACGTGCTCCACTACTGCGTGACGAACATGCCGGGAGCCGTGGGGCGGACGAGCACCTTTGCTCTATGCAACGTGACGTTGCCGTGGGTGATTGAGATCGCCCAGCGCGGGATCGAGGAGGCGGCCCATGCGCTGCGGCCGATTGCGCGGGCCGTGAACATGTTCGCCGGCGAGGTGACGAACCGGCCGGTGGCGGAGACGTTTGCGATTCCTTACAGCAATCGGTTCTTGCCGTAGCGTTGTTGGAACGCTGCTCGCCTCCACTTGTAGCCCCGGGCGGAGCCCGGGGCTACAACGCAACGTTGCCCGCCGCGACCGATGTGTGTGGTAGCGGTACAATCGTTGTTTTAGGGGCAACGCCCCCTCCCGCAGTTCCTTGGTGCAACGACCATGAGCCATGTTCCCGTCACGTTGCGATGGGAAGGCGAGGTTGGCGGCCATTTGGTGCTGCTCGATCAGACGCGCTTGCCGCGGGAGGTAGTCGAGTTCCCCTGCCGCACGGTGGAGGAGGTATGGGATGCGATCAAACGGCTGGTGGTGCGCGGGGCGCCGGCGATTGGCGTCGCCGCGGGATATGCCGTCTGCTTGAGCGTTAAGAACGGCCGGGCGTCGGTGCATGACGTTGTCGAAGCGTGTCGATATCTCGCCACGAGCCGGCCGACGGCGGTGAACTTGTTCTGGGCGCTGGCGCGGATGCGGCGAGTGGCAGAAGCGGCGACGGCGGTCGATGGGCCGGCGCTGGCGGAAGCGCTGCTTGCGGAGGCGCGGGCGATTCACGAGGAAGATCGCCAGATGTGCGCGGCGATGGGGCGGCATGGAGCGGATCTACTCGCTGATTTGCCGGAAGGCGCCGGGATTTTGACGCACTGCAATGCGGGAGCCCTCGCTACTGGCGGCGACGGGTGCGGGCTGGCGCCGGTCTTTGAGCTCGCGCGGCGCGGCAAGCGGCCGCATGTGTGGGTCGACGAAACGCGGCCGCTGCTGCAAGGGGCGCGGCTGACCGCGTGGGAACTGACGCAGCGCGGCATCGACTGCACGCTGATCTGCGATTCGATGGCGGCGACGGTGATGCGCGCCGGCAAGGTGCAAGCCGTCATGGTCGGCGCCGACCGGATTGCCGCCAACGGCGACGCCGCGAACAAGATCGGCACCTACGGCGTCGCGGTGCTGGCCGAGGCGCACGGCGTGCCGTTCTACGTGACGGCGCCGACGAGCACGGTCGATCTCACGATTCCCTCGGGCGACGCAATCCCGATTGAGGAGCGTTCGGCGGAGGAAGTGACTGAGGGCTTTGGCCGCCGCACGGCGCCGGTGGGGGTACGGGTGTTCAATCCGGCGTTTGACGTCACGCCCTATCGGTTGATTCGGGCGATCGTCACCGAACGCGGGGTGTTCGAGCCGAAGTGAACCACGACGGCACGACGGACACGACGAAGGAACAAAGAAAGAAGAGTGTGGAACCGCCGATAAACGCAGATAATTATTAATTGCGTTTATCTGCGTTCATCCGCGGTTATTTCGTTTTTGTATTTTCGTCGCGCTCGTTGTGTCGTCGTGGTTAGTTTTTTTACGCCGCTTTCGGCAGCATGTCGTATTTGCCGCCGGTGATCAGGTGCAGGATGGGCGTGGTGGCGATCGTCGTCGCCAGGGCCATGATCACCATCATCGCAAACAGCGTCGGCGAGATGACGCCCATTTGCAGTCCGATGTTGAGGACCACCAGCTCCATCAGCCCGCGGGTGTTCATCAGGATGCCGAGGGCGGAAGACATCCGCCAATCGAGGCCGGTGAGTTTGGCCGCGATGAGCGTGCCGCCGAACTTGCCGAGCGTGGCGACGAGGATGATCAAGGCGCAGATGAGCCAATCGTTCCAGCCGCTCACGAGGCCGATTTCGGTTCGCATGCCCGTGTAGGCGAAGAAGGCCGGCAGCAGCAGGATCTTGACGATGTCTTCGAGCTTGTGCTGGAAGTCGCGGGCGACGTCGCTTTCATGCGGGATGATGGCGCCGAGCAGAAAGGCTCCGAAGATCGCGTGGATGCCGATCCATTCGGCGGCCAGCGCCGAGAGGAGGAGCGCCACCAGCACCCAGACGGCGAGGCGTTGCTTTGGGCGGCCGCCGGTGTTCTGTCCGAGGTAGCGGACGGCGAGCGGCCGCACGACGACGAACATGAAGGCGATGTACGCCAGAGCGAGAATCACCGTCTGCACGGCGCCGCCGACTTCCGATTGGGCGATGCCGACGACGAATGCCAGCAGGCACCACGCGGTGACGTCGTCGGTCGCGGCGCAGCTCAGGGCGACGACGCCGAGATCGGTTTTATCCATCTTGCGATCGGTGAGGATCCGCGCGAGCACGGGAAATGCAGTGATCGACATCGCGACGCCCATGAAAAGGGCGAAGCTTGTAAATGGCACGCCGGCCGGCGCGAGGCCGCGGTAGAGGAACAACGCGATGATCGACCCGAGGCAGAATGGCGCGACGATGCTGGCGTGCGAAATGGCCACCGTCGCGTGGGCGTGAGCGCGCAGCAGGCCCGAGTTCAGCTCCAGGCCGACGAGGAACATATAGAGAATGACCCCAAGCTGCGCGATGATGCCGAGGTAGGGGCCGACTTCCGCGGGTAGGACAAAGTGCATGGCCTCGGGCGAGATCCTGCCGAGCAGCGACGGGCCAAGCATGATGCCGGCCACCATCTCGCCGATGACGCGCGGCTGGCCGAAGTAGCGAAAGACTTGGCCCAACAGCCGACCCGAAATGATCACGGCCACAAGTGCTAGCAGCACATGCATCATCGCGTGGCTGCCGGCGGCGGGGGCCTTGGCGGCGGCCGCGGTTCCGGCGGCGTCGGCGAGCGGCGAAAGCTGCTCGCCGAAATGCTGAACGAGCAGGAAGATGCCGACAGTACCGGCGACCATCAGGCCGTAGCCCAGGGCGAGTCGCCAGGAAGAAGAAGACCCGCCACGGCCGGAACCAGACTCGAAGGCCGATGCGTTGCTGTTCATGGGACGCCTGAAAATCAATGGGATGCCGCGCCTTCATCCTACGATTGGAGGGATTGGGCTGACAATGGTTGTCATGTCCCAACGGAGCGGGAGCGTCAAGATCAGCCCATCTTAGAGATGCAAGCTCCGCTGAGTCGATTGCAGGCTATCTTGCGGCAACGCTTGCAGGAGACGTACCCTACCCGCAAGCTTCCCTGGAGGCGATGCTTCTTGCCGATTGCCCGACATTCACGGGAGATGGTGATGCCTGCGAAACCCAATAGCGAACCCGCCGAGGCCCTGCCCCCTTCGATCGGCGAATATCTCATCCAGCGCCTGCAGGACCACGGCATTGCCGACTGCTTTGGCATTCCGGGCGATTACATCCTCTCGTTCTACGCGATGCTCGAGCAGAGTCCGATCAATGCGATCGGCTGCACGCGGGAAGACTGCGCCGGGTTCGCGGCCGACGCGTACGCGCGGGTGAACGGGATGGGGGCGCTGTGCGTCACCTACTGCGTCGGCGGCTTGAGCGTCTGCAATTCGATCGCCGGGGCGTATGCCGAGAAGTCGCCGGTGGTGATGATCACCGGCTCGCCGGGGCTGCGGGAACGGATTCATAATCCGCTGCTCCATCACATGGTGCGGAACTTTCGGACGCAGTACGACGTGTTCGAGAAACTGACGGTCGCCGGCACGGAGCTCGACGACCCGCAGATCGCCTTCCGCGAGATCGATCGCGTGCTCGCGGCGTGCCAGCGCTACAAGCGGCCGGTTTACATCGAGATCCCGCGCGACATGGTGCATGTGCGGCCTGAGGCGCGGCCCCTCTACTCGAATCCAATTCCGCCGAGCGACCCGCGAGCGCTCGACGAAGCGGTCGAAGAAGCGGCGGCACGCATCGAAAAGGCGCGGCAGCCCGTGCTGTTGCTCGGCGTGGAGATCCATCGCTTCGGACTGCAAGACCTCGCGATCAAGCTCGCGGAACAGGCGAAGATCCCGATCGCCGCGACGATGCTGGGCAAAGGCGTCGTGGCCGAGACTCACCCGTTGTACATGGGCCTCTACGAAGGGGGCATCGGCCGCGAGGAGATCACGCGGTACGTCGAGGCCAGCGACTGCGTGGTGATGCTCGGGACGTTCATGACCGACATCAACCTTGGCATCTATACGGCCGAACTCGACATCGGCGATTGCATCTACGCCACGAGCGAGCAGCTGCGGATTCGCCATCATCACTATCGCGACGTGCGGCTCGAAGACTTTATGCGGCGTTTGGTCGAGCGCGGCATCAAGCGAACCCGACCGCAGCCGCCGGCGCCGACGGAGTGGAATCGGGAGCCGTTCCAGCTGGAGCCGCCCGCCGCCGTGACGATCACGCGGCTCATGCGGCGCATCGACGAACAGCTGGGGGACGGGACGATCGTGATCGCGGACGTGGGCGATGCGCTCTTCGCGTCGACGGAATTGACGACGCACAATCGGACCGAGTTCCTGGCGCCCGCTTACTACACCTCGATGGGATTCGCCGTGCCGGCGGCGCTTGGCGCTCAGACCGCGCGACCCGACGCGCGGGTGCTGGCCATCGTCGGCGACGGCGCCTTTCAGATGACCGGCATGGAACTATCGACGATCGTGCGGCGGAAGCTGCCGGTGGTGGTCATCGTCCTCAACAACGGCGGTTACGGGACCGAACGGCTGCTTCATCCGGGCGAGTTCAAGTTTAATGACATTCATAGTTGGCAGTACGACAAACTGCCGACGGTGCTCAACGGCGGGACGGGATATCTGGTACGCACGGAGGGGGAGTTCGACGCCGCGCTCGATGCCGCCTGGAATGATCGGAGCGGGCCGAGCATTCTGCACGTCATTCTCGACCCCAGCGACAAGAGCCGGGCGCTGGCGAAGCTCACCGAGATGATGTCGAAGACGGTGGTGCAGCAGTGAGCGACGTTCACATTCGTCGCCTGACGGTTGCCCACGTCGTGGGGTTTGTCTTTGGGGCGACGCTCTGCGCAGCGGCGATCTGGTCGGCCGATCCGCACGCGACGTTCCTGCAACCGCCGAATCCCGCGGCGCCTCCTGGTTCGCTGCGCATGGCGGGCGTCGTGTTGATGATTGGCGCCATCTACTTCTGGAGCGGCGTCATCGCCGCGAGACAGCGCGCCAGGGCCGTGGCGAATTCTTCGCATGAAGCAGCCAGGCCGAGACTGCGCCGACCTGCCAATGCAGCGGGCGGCGCACTGCTGCGATGGCAAGCGATTCTAGCGGTATGGCTTGCGCTGGTCGCCTACCCAAACGCTTGGACTTGGGAGACCGTCGGCTTCAAGGGGCCGGCGTCAACGATTGCTGGTTTGTGCGTGGGAATCCTTGTCTACGCATTGTTTACCGCCCTATTGACGTTTTATCTCCGGGCAAGCGGCGGTTTAGATAAGTTTGCTGACGACAGCACGCGGACCATGGCCGGCATCTGGCCCCGGCCGCGCCGGCAGAAGGCGGCCGCCTGGATCGCGTTCTGCGTTTTTAACCCGGTGATCGAAGAACTACTATTCCGGGGCGTGCTGGTGTATCAAGCGTCGCTGGCGATGAATTCGATCTGGGCGCCGTTGCTCGTGGGGTTCGCGGCGAGCATCGGGAATCATTGGTATCAGGGGCGTCGGATGATGGCGCTTCACATTCCTTTCTACTGGGTTGCCATTGGATTGCTGTTTAGCCCGCTGGGGCTTGGCGGGGCGATTGGATTCCACATCGCAGGCGACGTGGCGCCGGTCTCGCTGATGGCCCGGCAGCTGCGGCAGTTTCGCCAGCGGCATCGAGTCTCTTCAGCCCCTGGCTCCGCCAGGGGGTAGCTTCACATGGGACCTGAACCGGCCCCAGGGCTCCGAAGCTCATTCAACAGCTGGGACGATGCGCATTTACCACAGAGAACACAGAGGTCACAGAGAAGACGAACAGTCGGCGGCCGTCCAGCGCGGCCAGTAGGATTTTGCGATTGCCGTGATTCTTGTCGCCGAATGCGTACTGCGCATAAAAGCGTGCGCTACCGCGCATGTTTTCGAGAAGCGGCTCCGACTACACTGAAGAAGTCCCAGGCAGTAGTCGACCCGCGCCGCACGCGGTCGCCCCGGCAGGCGATTGTGCACGGCGATGGCTACGCGGCGTTATTCCCAGGGGTCACCCTCGTCGGCGGCAATCGCGTTGCCCATCACGAAAAGGACTCGTATTGCCATGCATGGCCAGGTCCCCTCGACGTCGGCTACCCGCCGCCGTCCGCTGCGTGCGTTCACGCTGGTTGAATTGCTGGTGGTGATCGCGATCATCGGCGTGCTCGTCGCATTGCTGTTGCCGGCTGTGCAGGCGGCGCGTGAGGCGGCGCGGCGGATGAACTGCCAGAGCAATATGAAGAACCATGCGCTGGCGGTGGTCAACTACGAGAATGCGCGCAAGAAACTCCCAGCCTCGTCGCAGGCCATTGTGGCAATGGCGGGGCGAAACGGCGTCACTTACGTGTATAGCCCGTACAGTGGAGGGCAGTTTAGTTGGATCGTGCAGACGCTGCCGTATCTGGAATTGCAGAGTCTGTCGTCGCAGTTCGACCAGAAGCTGACGGTCTTCACGCAGAACGCGCAGACGGCGCCTGAAAGCGCCCAGCCAGCCGTGATGTTGTGCCCTAGCGATGCAGCGTTCGGTCGCTTTTATAAATCGGAGTACACCAACGGGAAGCCATTGGCCAAAGGGAATTACGTCTGCTACGCGGGCCCCGAGCATCTGAACTCTTCACGAGTCTTTTCCGGGGCCATCGTCGATGGCGGACAGGAACTGCGGCGGATCTCGGACGGCACGTCGCAGACGATCATGATTACCGAAGTCCGCACGCGCGATCTGGAGGATGATCAGCGGGGCGCTTGGGCGCTGGCCTGGGGCGGCGGAGCAAGTATTATCACGCTCGATTTGCACAGTTCGACGGTGCCGATCGGACAGAGTTGGAGTTCCGCGGGCCAGCCGGACGTCCCCTACATCCCGCTGACCGACGCGGGCCACCTCTCGCAGGCGAACCCGCCAAACAACTTCGGCGCGACCGTGTTCAATCACGATCAGCTCCGCATTTGTTCCGACAAGGCGGGCGCCGACCTGGAACGAATGCCCTGCGATACGGTGGCCAACTGGGAAACGGCGGCTCCGCGCAGCTTGCATCCCGGCGGCGTGAATAGCGCACACGTCGACGGCAGCGTTCACTGGCTAGCCGACGACGTCGACATCGCGCTGCTCGCAAAGATGATTTGCGTCAATGACGGCTTGACGGTGAACCAGTAGCGCCGGGCTGAATCCGCCATGAGAGAAAGCATGAAATCCGCATTGCCGACCGTCGCCGTCGTCCTGGGCGTCTTGTTGCTCGTCGTTAGTCTGGTTTGGGGACTGATTTTTCCCGCATCGGCTGGATGGACGGAAGAGAAAAGCGTGCGCCTCGGGGAACTGAAAACGCGAGCGCACGTGCTGGTCGGCCAAGTGGCTGCGGCACAGGCCAAGCCCAGCATGCATGGCGGCTCTAATGCCGCCGAGCTTGAAGCCGAGTTCCAGCAGGTCAAAACCGAGTTGACGCAATTGTCCGACGAGCTGGACGGGAGAATCGAGTCTCCCAAGACGACCGCCGCCATCCTACGTTACGCCGGCATCGCATTTGTCGTCGCCGGCGGACTGGTCGTATACGCTGGGCGCGGTTGACCTTGCGAGCCGTCGGATTGGGCTTCTCCTCTGCGCCGCAGCTGCTGCGTGAACTGCGGTCAATGCGCTTCGACATGCTTCTTGAAACAAGTTTCGAAGCCAGGACCGCGACAAAGCGACTAGATGTCGTAGTACAAGCAAAACTCATAAGGATGCGGCCGCAGCGCGAGCGCCTGCACTTCGTTCTTCTTTTTGTACCAAATCCAGGTGTTGATCACGTCCTGGGTGAAGACGTCGCCGCGGAGCAGGAACTCGTGGTCCTTTGCCAACGCGTCGAGCGCTTCGCCGAGCGAGCCGGGCGTCGTCGGGACCTTGGCGAGCTCTTCCGGCTCGAGATCGTAGATGTCCTTATCGAGCGGATCGCCGGGGTGGATTTTGTTTTGGATGCCGTCGAGCGCGGCCATCATCAGCGCGGAGAACGCGAGATACGGATTGCTGCTGGGATCGGGGCAGCGGAACTCGATTCGCTTGGCCTTCGGGCTCGGGCTGTACATCGGGATGCGGCAGGCGGCTGAGCGGTTGCGCTGCGAGTAGGCGAGATTCACCGGCGCCTCGAAACCGGGGACGAGCCGCTTGTAACTGTTGGTCGTCGGGCAGGCGAACGCCAAGAGGGCCGGTGCGTGGGCCAGGATGCCGCCGATGGCGTAGATCGCTTCGTCGCTGAGGCCCGCGTAGCCGTTGCCGGCGAACAGCGGGTGGTCGCCCTTCCAGAACGAAATGTGGGTGTGCATCCCCGAACCGTTGTCGCTGAAGAGCGGCTTCGGCATGAAGGTAACCGTCTTTCCGTGCCGGCGGGCGACGTTTTTGACGATGTACTTGTACATGCACATGTTGTCGGCCATCGTCAGCAAGTCGTTGAAGCGGAGATCGATCTCCGACTGACCGGCGGTGGCGACTTCGTGATGCTGTGCTTCGACGTCCATGCCGCAGTCGATCATCGTCTGCATCATCTCGTTGCGGATGTCCATCAGCTGGTCAGCCGGCGGGACGGGGAAGTACCCCTCCTTGTGGCGCAGCTTGTAGCCGAGGTTGGGTCCTTCGTCGGTCCCGCGATTCCATTCGCCTTCGGCGCTGTCGATGAAGAAGAAGCCGCAGTTGGGCGTCTGATCGAAACGAATGTCGTCGAAGATGAAAAACTCGGCCTCGGGGCCGATGTAGCAGGTGTCGGCGACGCCGGTCGATTTCAGGTAGTTGACCGCCTTGCGGGCGACGTTGCGGGGATCGCGCGAGTAGTCTTCGCGAGTGATCGGATCCTGAATGTTGCAGATCATCGAGAGGGTCGGCAATTGCACGAACGGGTCGATGATCGCCGTCTCTGCCTGCGGGACCAGCAGCATGTCGCTCTCGTTGATCGCCTGCCAGCCGCGAATGCTGGAGCCGTCGAAGCCGAGGCCGTCTTCGAAGACTTCCATCTCCAGCTTGCTCACCGGGATGGTGAAGTGCTGCCAGAGCCCCGGGAAGTCCATGAAGCGGAGGTCAACGGCTTTGACGCCGCGTTCGCGACAGAGGGCTAGGACGTCTTGGGGGGTCATCATCTTTGTTCCTGTCGATGAGAGCTGCGGAAATGCGGGGGAGCTTTAATCACGAAGCACGCGAGATGAACGAAAGAAAAAAGAATGGGATCGGATTGAGCCGTGGATTGTTGCGAGCTACTTCGGCTTTTTCGTTTCTTTCGTGTGTTTCCTGGTTAATGCATTTGTCTTGGTATTTGCTGATGAAGACGACCTAGCCGGACCGCCACGCGGTCCGGGATGGAGCGTCGAGACCGGACGGCGTGGCCGTCCGGCTAGCGGGAGCGCCTTGATCCTTTAAGCTTACCTCGCGGACGGCGGTTCCAACGCCGCACACGATACAAAAGAAAACCCCGCTTCGCCACCAGGACGAAGCGGGGTCGATCGACGTTAATGTTCACTATCCGCTGTCTGGCCGACAGCCGATAGCTGACAGCCGACGGCCATTTACGACCGCAGCGTCGCCAGGATGCGAGCCGTCACCTTGTAGGGATCGGCGTTCGACGCCGGGCGACGATCCTCCAGGTAACCCTTCCAGCCGTTCTGGGCCGTGACGATCGGGATGCGGATCGACGAACCGCGATCGCTCACGCCGTAGCTGAACTTGTGAATCGACTGCGTCTCGTGCAGGCCGGTGAGACGTTGGTCGTTGTCCGAGCCGTACGAAGCGATGTGCGAGTCGTGCTGGCTGCGGAACTTCTCGCAGATTCCCTTGATGAAATCTTCACCGCCCTTTTCGCGGATAGGGGTGTTCGAGAAGTTCGTGTGCATGCCGCTGCCGTTCCAGTCGCCCTTGACTGGCTTCGGGTGAAGTTCGACGACGATGTCGTACTTCTCGGCACAGCGTTGGAGCAGGTAGCGGGCAATCCAGGCGTCGTCGCAGGCCTTCTTGGCGCCTTTGCCGAACAGCTGGTATTCCCACTGGCCCTTCATCACCTCGGCGTTGATGCCGGTGACCGACAGGCCCGCTTCGAGGCAGGCGTCGAGGTGCTCTTCGACCAGATCGCGGCCGACGCAGTTCTTGATGCCGACCGAGCAGTAGTACGGACCTTGCGGGGCCGGGTAGCCGTCCTTGGGGAAGCCGAGCGGCTTGCCGTCCTTGGTCAGCGTGTATTCTTGCTCGAAGCCGAGCCACAGGTCGGCGTCGTCCTCGAAGCTGCCGCGGAGGTTGCTGGGGTGGACCGACCCGTCCGGCGAGAGGACTTCGCACATCACCAGCGAAGCGTTCTTGCGGAGCGGATCCTTCACGATGCGGACCGGCTTGAGCAGGCAGTCCGACGAATGGCCTTCAGCCTGTTGGGTGCTGGAGCCGTCGAAGTTCCAACCGGGGCATTCTTCGGGCGACTTCGGCTCGCTGTCGACGATCTTCGTCTTGCTGCGCAGGTTCGGCTCGGGTTTGTAGCCGTCCAACCACAGGTATTCAAGTTTGTAAGCCATTTCCTAAGCTCGCTCCTCACATTGACTGGGGACTTCTGACGGGCATCCATCCACTAAAGTAAGCGTCATCCATCCGGACGCCCGGGGGCGTTTGCGCTGACGACGGCGTTGATACAACATCTCTGAAAGCAACCGTGCCGAGCCTGCTGAGAACCAACATCGTACGGCGATCAATCACTGCTCGCTAGGCGCCGAGCGCGGTTGAACTCCTCGCCACCCTGAGCATTGCTGCCAGCAGCGGAGCGCGTACGAACGGGTCGCGAGCATGACGGCTCGATAAGCGAAAACGACCGCGCTGCCGCCCGAGCCCACGCCGGGGCCGGGTGATTGGTACAGAATGGATGGTCCGCCTATCGCATCTCTGCCGGAGGCTGCGCGTGGCACGCGCACACTCCAGCCGACGGGGGGTATTGCAAGCCATGGGCCAAACCTTGACGCTGCCCGACGGAAAGTCATAAAGTAATTGGCCAGAATCGGTTACGATGCGACGTGACGGAGCCGCGCGGCGGGATCCGCTCCTCCGATGCCCGCCGCGATAGCATCGCATGCCCTGACGATAGGCACGCTCCGCCGCGCGGATGCCTAGAATGGTCCGAACCCATCCGCAGTTGCTCTGGGGTTCTCCGCACGCTTTCCAAACCTCATGACGCCGCCGACCCCTGAACCTCAGCGTCTCAAATTCATCCCGACGGCCGCCACGTTTCGGCTGGGGGAGCCGCTCGGCGTCGGCGCCGTGGGCACGGTCTACCGCGCCGAAAGCGACGATGTGCCGGCGCCGGCCGCGGTAAAGATGCTCCATCCCCACATCGCGCACGACAGCGGCGTGGTCGATCGCTTTCAACGCGAAATCGTGATCATGGAGCGACTCAATCATCCCCATATCGTGCGACACTACGGCGGCGGGATGATGAACGGCCAATACTTCTATGCGATGGAACTCTTGGCGCACGGTTCACTCAGCGATCGCATTAAACGGAGCGGCCCGCTCCCTTGGCCGTTGGCGGCGCTCTACACGGCGCAGATTGCCTCGGCGCTGCAGCATGCCCACAACCATGGCATTATTCATCGCGATCTCAAGCCGACGAATCTCTTCTTCGGCGACGACGGGCGCGTGATCCTGGGCGACTTCGGCATCGCCCGCGACACGCACGACTCCGAAGGGACCGACCCGGGCCGAACCGTGGGGACGTACGCTTACATGTCGCCGGAGCAGATCTGCGCGGGCGGCGAGATCACCGGCAAGACCGATCTCTACTCCCTCGGCTGCGTCGTGTACGAGATGCTGGCCGGCAGGCCGCCGTTCGCGGGGGCCAACTTCGCCCAAATTTGGGACCAGCATCTCCATGCGGCGCCGCCAAGTCTGCGCGAGCAAGGAATCGAGTGCCCCGAGTGGCTGGACCACCTGGTGGCGCAGCTCCTGGAGAAGGACCCGGAGCGACGGCCTTTCAATGCCCGCGCCGTGCAGGGCTATCTGCGCGATCATCTGGAAGATGAGTTTGGGAAAGACTATCCGCAGGCGATCCGCGAGCGGTTCGCACCTCCGAACTCCGCTTAGGGATAAAAAACCGGGCGTTGAGTCGATCAGGTCGACCCAACGCCCGGTAAAACGTTTCGTTGGCGAACGCTCGGCGGCTTAGCTGTCCATCTTGGTCAGACGCGGCGCTTGGCTGCCGGAAGCTTGGTGCAGCCGCACCACGCGGCGATCGGCCTTGAGCGGCACGCCGTTGACGACCGAGCCCAGGACGCGAACGCCCATTTGCTTGAGCATTTCGACCGACTTGTAGACTTTGCGAATCTCGCTGTGGTCTCGCAAGACGGTGAGGATGGCGCCGTCGATGTACTGGCCCAGCGACAAGCTGTCGGAGATGCCGAGCACGGGCGGGGCGTCGATGACGATGAAATCGAACTGATCCCGCAGCTTCTCGAAAATCGCCTGCGGCTGATCCGTCGCCAGGGCGTGGATCGCCTCGGCGTTGCAGACGCCCGCGGTCAGCAGGTAGAGGCCTTCGTTGTTCGTCGGCTTCACCGCGTCGACCAGATCGATTTCCGAACGGAGGACTTCGCTAAAGCCATCCTCGATGGGCATGCTGAACAACTTGTGGAGCGACGGCGAACGGAGGTCGCCATCGACCAATAGGGTGCGACGGCCAGCCCGGGCCAAGCTGAGGGCCAAGCTGCTGGCGACGATCGTCGTCCCTTCCATCGTCGCGGAACTAGTGACCATAATCACTTGACGTCCGCGAGCCCCTGGATCGTGCATGAGCGTGGCACGAACGTTGTCGATCGCCTCCGCCACTTGGGTGGCGACGAGGCTGCTGCCGGTGAGCGCTTTGAGCGAGGTCGACGGCAACACGCCCAGCACGCGAATGCCAAGCCCCTCGTCGACGTCGGCCGCGCCGTTCAGGCGGCGATGCCGGAATTCCAACAGGGCGATGCCGTAGCAGGTGAGCGCCATGGCCGCCAACCCGCCGATGCCGGCGATCGAGAATCGCTCCAGCTTGTTCACTCCCTCCAGCGGCGTGGCCTGCTGCATGACGGTGACGGTATCAAAGTCGGAGCCGCCGCTCCGTTCCTGGCGCTCCCGAGCCTGGTTCATCACTTGCCACTGGAGGACCTTTTCCTTCAGGCTTCGGGCGATCTCTTTCTCGCTCTCGATTTGGCCTTCCAGCATTTCCTGCTCGGGATTTCGTATGCCGAGCCCGCCCAGCTTGGTTTGAGCGGCCTTGAGCTTCTCCTGGTACTTGGCCAGATTATCCTCGACCGACTTGCGACGAATCTTGTATTCGGTGATCGCCGCCCGCAGCGTATCGTTGGGCATCTTGGCGATCTTTTCCCGCATCGAGCGCTCGGCCTGACCGCGATACTGGGCGGCTTGAGCCTCGGTCTGCTGAATCACCGAGCGAATGCGCTTGATGTCGGCACTATTAGGGTTCTTGGACGAAGAGAGCTTCGATTGCAGCTGGGAATTCAATTCGAACAGCTGTTGCTTGTACATGTTGATTGTCGGATCCTTGTCCAACTCCATGCCAATCGCGGCTTCGAGGCTCGCCGGGTTATTGGCGCTCTGGATGGAGAGTTCCTTGAAGACTTCGATATCAACCAGTTCCTTCTGGGCTTTGACGATGAGATCTTCGAGGCTCTTGATTTCGTTGGTGAGCTGCGGGATTTCGAATTCTTCGCGGAGCGTCCCGGCGGCCTCGTCCTTGGCCTTGAGGTCCTTGAGCTGTCCTTCCAGGCGAGTCTCTGTATCGGCGAGCACGGTCTTCAGATCGGCCTGCGTGCTGGCGATTTTCAAACGATCCTGGAGCAGAACCTTGTCTTGATAGGCCTTCACGACGGCGTTGATCACCAGCACCATCTGCGCGGGATCTTCGTCCCCCTCGTAGCGAACTTCGAGGATTTCGCCGTCGCCCGGGAAGGTGACCCGCAGTTCATCCAGCAACCACAACAGCTCTTCGCCTGCGTGGGCGCGGACGGCGTCGAGATTGGCGATGTCTTGCTGTTGCAGGGCCGCATCGAGCACGAGCGGACTCTTCAGCAACGCCAAGTGATTCATGGCCTGACGCTCGATGTCCTGCGCGCTCAGGCGTTCATTGGAAGTTTCAAAAACCTCGTTGCCCGTCTTCGACTTGACCTTGAGATAGGCGGTCACCTGGGACGTTTCCGGAAACGCCCAAAGCAACAGTCCGGCCACGCCGGCGCCGACGAGCATGCCCATCAGAATCGCCATTAGCCAGCGGCGGCGGAGGCAATTGGCGAGCCACGTCTGATTGAACCCGCCGCTGAGGATCTCCGGCCCCTGTGCCGCGAACGAGCCGAAACTGGGAGCGGGGCTCGCGTAGCTGGGTGACGCGACCAGCGCCCGCGACGGTGCGCCGTCGACAGCCGGTGGATAGATCACTTCGGATTCGGAGAAATCGGAACCTTCTCTAGCCATCGAGTGCCTCTCTAAAAACGATACCGACGAGCGAACGATTTGGGATATGGAAATGACAAGGAGTCAATTCGTCAGCGCTGCTAGGGGGTCGTCTGGGACGATCGCACAAATTTGATCCGTCCAGCGACTGTTCTTCGCTTCCCTGCCCCAATCGCCATCGCATCCGTCGCGTTGGAGGGACCTCTCAAAGCAACCCGCGGGCCGCACCGGCGTTCATGCGGGAAACACGGCATTTCTACGTTTCCCAGGCCGCTGTCGGGTCGCGCCGTTGCGAAGTTGCAACATCGCGGTTGACCGCAGACAACGGGGCGACGCTCCTAGCCTTAGGCCATCGCCCGCCCATACGGGACGAAGTCGTCGGCGTCGATCGGGATGGTCAGTCTGGAGAGAATCGCCAGCTCAATCCACAACAGTCCCAAGCCAATCGGCATCATCGCGAGTCCGGCCCAGTCGTGAACAATCTGATTCAGCCACGGCGTATCCTGCCCGAAAGCAATGTTGAGCAGCGCCGTGAGCACAATCCGAATGACGTTACTTGCCAGCGCGATCGGAATGGCGCTCAGCAAGATGATCAGCTTGTCCCACCACGGACGGTCGATAATCATCGCCAGCGCCACGCTCATCGCCCCGAAAATCGTCAACATCCGCAGTCCGCTGCACGCTTCGGCAACCTCCAGGGCATCCTTCAGCGTGTCGACGTGAATCGTATTGCCCTGTCGCGATGCGGCGACGCCCAGCAATTGGAGCGTCCAGGTGCTGAAGATCGACGCTAGCGTCTGCAATCGCATCAGCAGCGTGTTCTCCACCACCGACGGCAGCGGGTACATGAACAACAGAAACGCGATCGGCAGCCACGCCCAACGAATCATCGACCTGCCGCCGACCAGCAGGCAAACGCCCAGCAGCGCCCCGATGAAGCTCAACCGTTCAAAATTGTTGTAATCGTAATAGGCCGCAAACACGCGCAGGCCGAGGCTGGCGGCAACGATGCCAACGCCAATCCACCGCTCCAGCGGCGGAGCATCGGTCAGGGGGCGCTTGCGGATCCAGAAGAGGTACGCGGCGAAGAACGGAATGATGTACCCGTGCGAGTACATATCCTTCGCCCAGAACGTCGCCGTGAAGCGGAGCATGTTCTCGTAGGCGATGAGGATGGCCGCAGTCAGGCACGCAAACACAATCCACGCGGTCTTCGATTCCTCTGCCGAGAGGGGGCGTTGCTCGTCGAAGTCGGCGAAATCATCGAAATTGCCGCGGGGATTGAGGTTTCGCGAGGCGACGGTGCTCATAGCAACAAACCGCTGGGGTAGTTCTCGGGGTAAGTCGGCGTCTTCGTGGGCGACCAAGTCTCGGTCCGGCCGCATGCTCGAAGCACCTGAAGAGCCTGGAATAACGCGGCGACGAACGTCGCGAACGGGCTGCAAGATGCTCTAAAAAGGAGGCACGCTCTAAAACCGAGAATACGCGGGCGCCGCGGAAGTGTCAAATGAATGGGAGTCGCCAGTGCGCTCTCTATCTTCTTAATCTGTAAGGTACTTACGACGCCGCGCGGGTCGCGCCGATCATGACGTTCGCAGTGGCGCGACGGCTGCGATTTCGGGACTGCGATGGAGTCGCTTTGATCGAGCGCCAAGGCAAAGCGGGGATGGAATTGAACCACGACGGCACGACGGGCACGTCGGCAGAACAGGCATTAGTTTAGAGACGGAGACGCGTATCGTCTCCCATCGGGATGAAGGCTGTAGATCTACGCGTGAGTGATTGGCGGTGTAAAACACGCGCTTTTTGTCTTTGCGTCGTGCCCGTTGAGCCGTCTTGGTTCAATTCTCAGCGACTCTGCTGGCACTGCCGGCGCCCTTCACGGGCGGAAATCACGGTTTCCTGCCGATTTTCGGCGAGAGAAGGCAAAGTCGGTGTGAAGCTCTTCCGATTATATGCATTGTAACTGTCACGTAAGCGGCGCCGCGCCGCGGCATACCCTCTCCTCGAGGTCGCCGCGCAAGCCGACGCCCCTTAGCGATCTTTTCTTAGCGGGAACCGACCAATGATGGTTTGCCACCGAACTCGTCGCGGCATCGCTTGGCTGCTGATCGCCACTCAGGCGGCCCTTACCGGCTGCACGGCGTTCATGGAGCCTCGCAACCCGATCCCGGTGACCGCCCCCGAGGCTCCGCCGACGAGCCCCGTCCCGCGCGAGCTCGAAAAGGTGACGCTGCCGCGGTACGTCATCGAGCCGCCGGATATCCTTCTAGTCGAAGGCGTGAAGCTCGTCCCGAAGTCGCCGCACCGCATTGAAACGTTCGACGTGCTGCTCATCCGCGTCACCGGCGCGTTCCCCGAGCAGCCAATCGACAACTCCTACAACGTCGACGCCGACGGCACCGTGAACCTCGGCCCCACATACGGTCGAATCGCCGTGGTCGGCCAGACGATCGAAGAAGCCGAAGATGAAATTCGCGCTCAGCTGTCGAAAGTCCTCACCGACGTCGACGTCTCGGTGTCGCTGCTCGCCTCCGCCGGAGCTCAGGCCATCACCGGCCAGCATCTGGTGGCAATGGACGGGCGCGTCAACTTGGGCACCTATGGTTCGGTCTACGTCGCGGGGATGACGCTGGAAGAAGCCCGCGCCGCGATCGAACTGAAACTGACCGAAAAGCTCGACGATCCGGAAGTCTTCGTCGACGTCCTCGCCTACAACAGCAAGGTCTACTACATCATCACGCAGGGCGCCGGCTTGGGTGACGACGTCACCCGCCAGCCGATCACCGGCAACGAAACGGTCATCGACGCGGTCGCAGCCCTGGGCGGCATCTCGCAAGTTTCGTCGACGCGGATGTGGATCGCCCGACCGGCGCCCAACGGCGTCGGCTGCGAACAGATCTTGCCGATCGAGTGGAACGACATCGCGCAGGGCGCCTCGACGGCGACGAACTACCAGCTGATGCCGGGCGACCGCTTGTTCATCGCTCAAGATCGCCTGACCAACTTCAACACGGTCGTCAACAAACTGCTCAATCCCTTCGAGCGGATCTTCGGGTTCATCTCCCTCGGCACCTCGATGGCGAACCGCATCGTCCGCTTCGGCTTGGGCAACACGTTCTAGCCGCTCTCGCTCCGCGTGGAGCGAGCGACCTGAACGGCAACCGTTTGATTCGAAACCAACACCCACGGCATACGCATACCGGACAGCCTGACGACGAGCCGCTCACGCATGCTCGCCGACGCGACCGGGACCCACAGGAAGTGACGCCATGTCTCCTCGGTTGAAACTTCAATCCGCCGCCAAGCCGCTGCTCCTGGCCGGAGCGCTGTGGAGCGCTGGTTTTGTCGCACCGGCTGGCGCCGTCGGCAACGGCAGCGGGCGGCCGCAAACGCCGCCGCCGTGCGGACCGGACGGGGTATGCATTCCGAACATTCCCACCTACGGCTGGTATCAGACGCGGTGGCGGACCTTCCCGGGCGATCCTTCGGCTAAGGTTCCAACGGCAGCCGACCTGAAGGCTCAGGAAGACAAAGACGTGCAAAAGGATCTCGGCGGTCCGCAAACTCCGCCAATGGAAATGGAAGGGGGTTTGAATCGCGAGCGGCCCAAGCGCGGCGCCAATGGCGCCGCGGAAGGGGGGCCCGTTCCCGATCCGAACGAAGACATCCGCAATCTCCCTGGCTTGCCGCCGCTGCCTGGGCCGGGCGACGCGGCTGGTCCGGCAGGAGCCGCTCCCGGCGGAGCTGCGCCGGGCGAAGCGCCTGCCGGCAATCTGCCGCTCGGCCCCGAGGGAGCACCGCCGCCTGCCGGCACGGCGCCCGAGGGCGCGGCCGATCCGCTCGATCCATTCGGCGCCGCGCCGCCGGCGCCGCCGTGGCTGTCGAAATCCGCGATGACCAATCCAGCCGCCGACCTGGTGCAGCTGCCGTATGTCGAAGAGGGGCCGGCATCGAAAGTCGTGCAGCCGGTCGACAACATCGAACCGCTGCTCGACGGTCCGAACCTGCATGGCGAGGATGCGCCGCCGGCGTTGCCCACGGCGCTTCAGCGACTCTCGGGTTTGCGCTCGCCAGCGAGCGGCGGGGTGGCGTACGGCGCCCCCGTGCTGCCGCCAGCCATGGCGCCGACGCGGACCGCGATGGCGCAACCGGCAAGCGTGCAGACAAAGCTGCCGGCGACGGGCGCCATCCAGCAAGCGAGCGTGGTCGTTCCCGTGGGGGGGCAACTGGTGAATCCCGCCGGCTCGATGGAAGCGATCGCCGAAGACCAAGGGGCCCAGCAGGCGATTTACATCGAAGCGAGCGACAGCGAGTGAGCCAGGACACGAAGCGAGCGACAGCGAGTGAGCCAGGACACGAAGCGAGCGACAGCGAGTGAGCCAGGACACGAAGCGAGCGACAGCGAGTGAGCCAGGACACGAAGCGAGCGACAGCGAGTGAGCCAGGACGCGAAGCGAGCGATCGCTACTTTATTGCTCGCTCGCGTGGTTTGCAGTCTCCTCGCGGCGCCGGACTGGTCGCTGAAGCGACCAGTCCAATGCGGCGCCCATGCCGAGCTCCGGAACCGCACCGTAAAAAACGCACGCTCCTGATAGCGTCTTTCGCCCTTCGTGCGTATTCTTGAGCTGCGGGGCGCCCGTTGGCGCCTACGACTATTCTGCGGGCGGCACCCTGGGGCAGCGGCGCGATGGGTTCTTCGACGGGGCGAGTGATTGCAATTGGCGACGTGCATGGCTGCATCCATGCGCTCGACGCGGTGCTGGAGGCAATGCGTCCGACCGCGAGCGACGAGCTCGTCTTCCTCGGCGACATGATCGACAACGGCCGCGAGTCGAAAGACGTCCTCGAGCGTATTCTGAAGCTGCGGCAGCAGTGTCGCGTCGTCCTCATCGAGGGCAACCACGAAGAGATGATGCTCCGGGCGCGCGAAAGCGAGGCCGATTTCAATTACTGGATGCACTGCGGCGGCGCCGCGATGCTCAGTTCGTACAACTTCCCCGGCAAGCTGAAAGACGTACCGGAATCGCACTGGGAACTCATCGAGTCGTGCCTCCCCTATTACGAGACTGACGAGTACATCTTCACCCATGCGAACTACCTGCCCGAGCTGCCCATGAGCGAGCAGCCGCCCCATGAATTGCGGTGGACGCTGTTCGACCCGCCGGAACAAGAACCGCATGCGAGCGGCAAGCCGATCACGGTGGGCCACACCGAACAGCGCGACGGGGAAGTCGTCGACTTAGGGTTTGCTACCTGCATCGACACCGCCTGCTGGCGCTACGGCTGGCTCACCGCGCTCGACCGCACGAGCGGCGAGATCTGGCAAGCGAGCAAATGGGGCGTCCTCCGCGAGCCGGGCGAAGAGACGCACCGCGAGAAGCTTGGGGAACTCATCGGCACGCGTGCGGTGTAGACTGCGAGCCCCGCACCCGGAAGCGCGAGCCGCTGCCTTGCACGGGCAGCCCGAAGCCATCGTAGTTGTACTGCGTGACCGATGAGACGACGCACTGACGCATCCTCGAAGTCGTCGCTTGTCAGCAGTCGTAGACGAAAAAGTACATGCGGAGTTTCTCGGCGCGCCGTCTGCCCGGATCGTCGTATTCGCCAAGTTGATCCTCGAAGACTTCGACGACCCGCTGTTCTTTCTCGTAGGGAACGCGATCAATAGTGATGGAGAGCCCCATGGGTCCGCGCCGGATGCGATATGGAACGGCCGCATCGATAAGGGCGTCCGCTTCGCCGCCGCATTGGAAGTCGATCGAGATCGGCGTGACCTTCGAGAGCTTCTTGTAAACCACGTACTGGCTGGCGGCCATTTTGCCGTCGAACTCCGGAGGAACGTAGGAGTCGACGCTCATCGTCTTGCCGTTGAAGGGGTTTTTGATCAACTGCTTGATCGGCGTCTCCAACGGCGGGAGCCAGCCGCGGCAAGCGTCGTCGACCGACTGTGCGTCAGTGATCAGAAGCAGCGCGAAGCGGGACATCGCACGCCCACACGAGTTTAAAGGGTCGGGTAGGAAACGCTTGAGGATTCCGAAGCAGCATGAGGACGCTTGGCTGCCAACGGAAACATTGATTAACCGTTGGTCGCGGGTTGGTCGGGCGGCTGACGGCGCTTCATTTCGCTCTTCAGATACTTAGCCAACTCTTTATGGCCGCCGTATCGGGCGTCATCAACTGCGGTGTAGAGGCGATTGTCGGCCCCTAAGTATGTGGCGTAGATGTCGGCCCCCGCGGCCAGCAGCAGGTCGACCACCTCGCGGCTGCCATCGGATGCCGCCTTCATGAGGGGCGTTTCTTCAACCTCCCAAAAAAAGTTAGGATCAGCCCCGTGATCGAGCAGCACTTTCACGACGGCCTCGCGGCCGCGTCCCGCAGCAATAGACAGTGGCGTGCTGTGATTCCTATCTGCCCGCAACGGGCTCGCTCCTTGCGCCAGCAGAGCCTCGACCTTCTGGAGATCCCTATCGAAGCACGCTGAGGTCAACTGAGCGGTGAGCCTCGCTTCCGCGATTCGTCCCTTCGCGGCGGGTCCGCCGTATCGAATCAAGTAGTCGAATATTTCCGGCGATTCAAACCCCGCGGCGAAATCGAACGCATCGGTGTTGCACGCCCCCTTCAACCACGGGTCCGCCCCACGTTCCAGCAGACGGCAGGCGGCGCCGACTTTGTAGTAGAACAACGCTTGCTCCAGAGGCGTGTTGCGATTCCCTTCTCGATCCTGGCGGCGATTGACGTCTGCGCCGAGGTCAAGCAACGCGTCGATCAAGGGGACGCTAAGTTGGCGGTCGTCAACCTGTGGACGATACCAAACGCCCTGAGAGGCGGCCGAACAGAGAGGACTGCGCGCCGTGGGGACGCCGTTGGGATCCGCGCCAAGTTCGCCCAGTAGCCGGAGCAACCCACAGTTGCCAAGATCCACCGCACGCAGAATCGGACAACCCCAAAGATAGCGCCCATTCAGCGGCGCCCCTTGGGCTACCAGAGCGCGGACCTGCGCCTCATCATTGGCCTCGATGGCGTCAAACATCGACGTGTCGAATGGCCCCGCGGGTTCCAGCTGGGATTCGTCGAATTCCTCATCCTCGTCAATGTCATCCATAAAATATGGGCTCGGTTCATAGATCGGAAAGAACAAGAATGACAAGAGACAATTCTACGAACTCCGCATTGCTGGCTAAGTGGACTAATCGTGCCCTCACTGAATATGGGCTTTGGTGAAGGCGCTCTTGTTGTCGCTGTGTTTGGAGCGGAAATGATTAGCAAAGGTCGCTTACTTAGACTGCCATGTGTAGCGTCCTTGTGAGTCTCGATAGATACTATCGAAATTACTTGAGTAGATTGCAAATAGCCAATGCGCAAGGGTAGTCGTTAGTCATTGTATGAATGGGGAAGCTCAACAGAAATCAGTGGATCGGATTAAGAATGAGTTTGTCGCGGATTGGAGTATAGACGGATGTTGTGGGCGATCGGGCCCGGAGGAGGCCAAACGCTGAAAGCGTTCCATCCTCCAGCCTAGGGTTGATTGCGCAGCAATCTACCCTAGGAAACGTTTCTCAAGCAGTACACAGAACCCGGGGTAAATCGCGATGGCGATCAACTCCGGGCTGGAAGATTGAATCCCGTTGGGATTCCCGGTGCGACGCATTCCTTCGAGTCCGCGGCGAATGGATTGCTGCTCGAGTCGATGCAGCTCCGGGCTCCACCCGGGGGTCGGTTTCCATTCCGGTCGGCGCTGTCGGGCGTTGTGCTACCCCGGCGGAGCCGGGGGCTGAAAATGCGATGGTGCGCGGTGTCACGCACTGGCCTCCACTAATCCGCAAACACCCCGTCCGGCACATCGCCGCCATCCCCAATCGCCGAGAGCATCACCAGCGTGGCCACGTCCAGCGAGTGCTCGATCGTGTGGACGCTCCCGTCGAGAAACGCGAAGTGGCTCAGGTTCGCGTGGAGGCTGCCGAATTTGCCGGGGTAGTCGTCGGTCTCGTTCTCCGGGAAGCCGGCGGAGCTGCGGCGGACGATCGTGTGGCGGGCGTCGCCGCTGAAGATGGCGGCGTCGCCTTGGCGGACGTGTTGCAGCGCGGGGTCGGCTGATTCGTCGATCGGCGGCACATACTTCTCGCCCACCGCGTAGGTCATCGACAGGCCGTCGGTCACCTGGCGGGCCGAGATTTTTGACAGCACGTAGATCGGGCCGAGCTCGGTGGTATCAAACTCGTCGCGGCCTGGCATGCCGTGCTGCGTGCTAGTGCCAGAGTTGGCCGCGTAGTCGCCGGCCGCGCCGACGCCGCGCACTTGCGACGGACCGTCGTCGTCGTCGAAATCACGATCGGCCACAGGGCTCCGCCGCGTCGGGCAGAAGAAGGCATTCACCGGCGTGCGCATCGCCGTGCTGTTGACAGGAGCGTCGGCGCGGGCGGCGGGATCGTGCGCCGCGTAAAGTGCCTGCTGCTCCATGTAGGGGAGCAACTCGAACGCCCACGACACGGCGTACTGATCCGTGCCCGAGGGATGCGCGAGCGACCCGCTGCTGGCGGCGGGGAAACGGCCCTTGGCGTCGTGATGGAGCTGCACCGCCAGACCGATTTGCCGCAGGTTGTTCTGGCACTGTGTGCGGCGGCCTGCTTCGCGCGCGGCCTGCACTGCGGGGAGGAGCAGCGCTACGAGCACGCCGATGATGGCGATGACGACCAGGAGTTCGACCAAGGTGAAACCGCGGCGGCGGCGAGCGAAAGGCGTCATCGGGGGAGTCTCGCAGGCGGGAGGCGGCGGGGAGGGATCAAGCGAACCGAGGACTGTTGATCCAATGTTCGCCAGAGAGTCGCGATTGTATTCAGCCGCGACTCAAGCCTTAAACCCCGCCGAACCTGCCGCGGACCGGGCGCATTGCTCGGAATGCTTGCTAGCGAGTCGATGATGCGCCGCCCCGGCCGATTGTTAGCCGGCGGCTACGCCCGGCGACGGGCGGCCAGGCATCCTGCGGCCGCAAATGCGGCAAGGGCGACGCTGGCCGGTTCCGGAACCGCCGCGGTTGCAGAGATGGCCGGAGTCGATCCAAACTGCTGCTGCCACGCGAGGAAATCGCTCCCGTCGACGGCGCCGTTGCCGTCGGCGTCGCCCTGCATGTGGGTGGCGCCGCTGGCAGTCCCGAAGCCGGCCTTCCACTTGGCCAAGTCGGCCGCGTCGACGTCGCCATCCTCGTCGAAGTCAGCCGTGAGCCCCGGCGCCGCGACCACCGCCAGGAGCACCGAGGTGGGCGTGTACTGCACGTCGAGCGCCTTGCCGGGGCCAATTGACGGCAGCGACTCGCTGGCAAACGTCCCCGCGAGACCGCCGCTGGCGCGGAGGATCTCGAACGTGTCGCCAACCGCCGCCGCGAAGCCCGCCGCGAGGCTGACCGTCAAATTGCCGCCGAGCGTCGTCGCGCCGCTCACGTCCACCAATCCGAGGGCGTCGGTCGGTTCGGCCTCCTCGACGAGCGACGCCAGCTGGATGCCAAGCGTGGAACTTGGGACGAACGCCAGATTGTCGAGCAGCGCGATCTCGCTGCTTGCTGAAACGAAGATCGTGCCGTTGTTCGTGACGGCATTGTGGAAGACGGCAGACGCCCCGCCAACGACGGCGATCTCGGCGCCTAAGTTGTTGTCGACGTTGCCGAAGACGTCGATGGCCCCGCCCGTGAGGGCGAGTTGCGCTCCGGAGTTGTTGTCGAGCCCCGCGCCGCCGAAGCGGAGCGTGGCTCCAAAGCGGGCGTCGATGTCGGCATTATTGGAAACCGCGGCCAGGGTTTCCAATTCGCCGCCAGCCACGTCGACCGCTCCGGCATTGGCGAGCGAGCTGGCAAGCACCAGCGCATCGCCCACCGCGACGCGGATCGAACCGGTGGCCGTGTTGCTCACGTTGCCCGTGACGCGTCCCCCGCCGGCAACCAGGCCATTGTTCGTCAGTCCCGTGAGCCCCGCTTCCAGGCGCCCCTCGTCGAGCCGCACCACTCCTGCCGCCGCGATGCGCACAACGTCGCTGGCGACGACTCGACCGCCGCCGGTGATGGCGAGCTCCGCCTCGCCCGGTTGCGAGACGTCGAGCGTGCCGGTGATCTTCCAAAGCGAGTTGGCGCCGTCAACAACCACCGCGCCGCGCGAGCCAATGTTATCGCCGAGAACGGCAATGGTCGACGTGACGCGGCCGCCGCCGCTCACGGTCAGCGTCGAAAAACCGGTCTCGCCAATCGTGAGAGTAGTCCCCACGGCCAGCAGCGAGTTGGCTCCGCTCACCACGGCGTGCGACTCGGCCGTCGCACCGGTCGCCATCCGCATCGCGCCGGTCATCGTTACGAGCCCCCCCGCGCTCACTTCCAGCGTCGCGAGGCCGGCGACGCCGTGGTTGAGGAATCCGGTGATGCGCCACTGAGAGTCGCTCCCGCTGACGGTGGCGACGCCAACGCCAGTGGCGGCGTTGCCCGTCAGCGCATTGGTGGTGGTAACGAGGCCCTGGTCGAGGACATTCAGCTCGCCGCGCCCCGCGTCGCCGAGGGTGATGGAGCTGGTCTGGATCAGTCTTGAACCAGTGCCGGTGACGGTCACTCGTCCACGTCCGCCAGCCGCTTGGCCGAAGATCGTGTCATCGGCATCGATGCGGCCGCCATGGACGACGTCGATGTGACCCACGCCGGCGCTACCGACGACGACCGTATCGCCGACGTCGGTGAAGGAGCCAAGCCCCTGGACCAGCAACTCGCCCAACGCGGTCGTCTCAATCCCCAGAAACAAATCGTCGGTAAGCGTGATCTTGGAGAAGTTCAGCACCTTCACGCTGGAGAGGCCGGCGTTGCCGATCGTCAGGTCATTGGCCGTGGAAAAGTTGCTGTTAAAGCCATCGAGTTCGACCAGGCCCATGCCGGTGGCCGTGTCGCCGAAGATGGCGCTCCCCCCGGTGACGGCCAGCGGCGTACCGGCGTTGATGGCCAGCGATCCCACGGCAGTGTTGCCAACCCGAAAGGTCGCCGCGACGTTGCCGCCGCCGGCCGGCGGCGCCGGCGAAACGTCGCCGCTCGCGGTGACCGCGGCGTCGGCGTGACGATGCAGACCGCCGAGACAGGCGCCGAGCAAGGCGGTCGCTAGCATTGCTCGTGGGCGTAGCGCGGCTAGCGGGCGGATCGCAACAGCGCGATGAAGATGAACAATTCGCATGGGGCGGCAAATCATGGGGTGAAGCTCCGACGAGGACGAAACCGCAGGGACGGCGGTCTGCGCTGGCCGCATCCATCTTACTTAGCCGTGCGAGCGCCGACCTCTTTTCGGCGGGAAAAACCAAAACGCCGGACCGCCGCTGGCAGGGCTCCGCTCGATGCCAGGAGCCGCCGGCGGAGCTTTCCCGCCGGCTAGCGGGGGAGATGCCGGCGCCGCCGGAGTTCTCTTGACCGGCAGTCGTACCGGGCCGTATGGTCCCCGCCCCTCTCTTTCGAGCCGGCCGCCCCCATCACGGGCGGCCTCATCTTCTACTTTACGCACTGGAGGCGTTGCGATGGTCGCGAAGGGATTCTTGGCAGCGGCGGCGATAATCATTTGCTGCAGTACCACATTGCGAGGCAACGACCCCGACGAAAAGTGCCCTGGCGGCGATTGCAAGTCGGCATGCAGCGACAAGCAGCAATGCAGCGCGGACCAAGCATGCTGCGCCGACGGCCCGTGCGACGATCAGCAGTGCTGCGAGACAGAACAGGTCGCCGTCGAGAAGTGCGCGAACGAGAAGTGCGCCGCCGAAGAGTGTTCAATCGAAAAGTGCTCAACCGAAAAATGTTCAGCTGAAAAATGCACAGCCGGCGCGTGCGCAAAGCCGCCCTGCTCCGGCGAGAAATGCGCGCTCGAAACGTGCGCGACGAAAAAGTGCGCCGCCGACGTCTGCAGCGCGGGTAAGTGCCGCGGCGAGAAATGCACCTTCACCGCCGCGGCGGGCGGAGCCTGCGATTCGCTGAAGTGTGCGCTGGCGGGCATCGCCAAGGAGGCCTGCGCCGTCGACGCTCCCTTTGCGACCGCCAAGTGCTCGGATGAAGCTTGCTCGGGCGAAAAGTGCTTGGTCGCCAGCTGTGCCAAGGGAACTTGCAATGGCGGGGCCTGCCCCGTGGCCGCGTGCGCTACGCAAGTTTGCGACGCCCTGAAGTCTGCGGTGCAAGCCTGCACGACCGCGTCGGACGACGTCTGCTGCGAGGATGCTGACTGTGCGTCGGAATCGTGCGGCGCGACTCAATGCGCGACGCTGGACTGCGGCGGGCAAGATTGCCCGGCGGGCGCGTGCCATGAGGCGACCTGCTCCGACGAAGTCTGCCACGGACTGCAGTGCGCCGTCGGCCTATCGCTCACCTCCTCCGGCGGCCAACTCACGCTGACCGCGACCAAGACCTTCGCGGGCGAGCCGGCGCCGACGAAGTGCTCCGTCGAAACTTGCGAGGACGGTACATGTTCCACAAGCAAGTGCACCGCCAATGCGCCCGACCAGTGCGCCACGTCCGCCTGTTCGACGGCAACGTGCGCCTCGTCGAAGTGTTCTGCAACGACGTGCCAGGAAGGCGCCTGCTCAACGGCCACCTGCAATGCCGAGAAATGCTCGGTTGACGCTGGTTCGGCGAAGACTTGTGCAGCGAGCGAATGCGCGGCCGGCGCGTCGGGCAAAACGTCCTGCGCCGCGAAGAAATGCGTTGCCGGGACGAGCGCATTGGAGACGAAGCTGGCTGAACTGGAGCGACTCAAGGAAGAGATTGCGGTGCTCCGCTTGGCCGGTTCGAACGCGGAATCGTATATCGTCGACGTCAAAATGGTCGAGTTGAATCGCACTCGCTGCCGATCGTTAGGATTCGACCTCGAGTTCGCGGACGGGTGCGCGACGAACGAGTTCGCGAGTCAAACCTGCGAGGCGCTTGAGCAAAGAAACTTGGCGAAGGTGTTGTTCAATCCGACGCTCTGCGTGACGAGCGATCGCAAAGCGTCGCTGGCGGTCGGCAATGAGCACGCACGCGTTAACGGGGATGGTCAAGTGGTCAGCGAGTTCATCGGCAAGAAGCTCGACCTTGTCGCGTCGTCTCTTGGCGGCGATCGAGTGCGACTCTGCATCGCGCCGACGATCAGCGAAAACTGCGGGTCGGATGATGAGCAGGCGCGTACCCGATTGCTCAAATTGGACTGCAGCGTCGATGCCACTGTCGGCAAGACGGTGGTCGTCGAAGGTCCGACCTTAAGCCGCGTTTGCTCCGTCACGACTGACGGGGGCTCGGTGGAAGAAGTCGAAGAGATCCAAACTGTCGTGCTGGTGACCGTCAATCGCCCAACGGGTGCGGCCCGTCCGGCTTCCGTCCGGCAAGCGGCTTACGAAAAAACGCTCGTGGAAGCGGTCCAGCAGCCGAAATTCATCACCGTCGTCTATCCGGTTCCTGACTTGCAGGTCTGGAAGGTTCGGCCGCAAGGCGTGCAATTCGACGCCGACCTGCTGATCGCCCACATCAAAGCGACGGTCGAGCCGCAATCATGGCGCGGGGCGGCGTGCGGTTCGCCCGCCGACGCCGAACATGCCGACGGCGCCATTCAACCGTTCGAGCGCAACGGTTCGCTGGTGATTTGCCAAACCGAAGCGAACCACGAGCGAATCACGCAGCTGTTTCGGCAGATGCGAGTTGCCGGTCGTGAAAAGGACGAGGCGCGCCAGGAGCGTGAACTCCGCGACGGCGGCGTGACGCCAGCTTCCGCGGAAGCTCCCGTCGAGCGTGATGCGAAATGCGCGAAGGGCCAGTGCAGCGAGTCGAAATGCTCGGCAGCCAAGGGCAGCGAGTCGACCTGCAGCGGCGCGACGTGCCATCAAGCGGAAGTGAGCACGAGCTCGGAACCCGCCGAAGAATGCAGCGGTGAGTGCCAAGGCGAGTGCGAAGGCAAATGCGACGGAGCGTGCCCCGAGACGGCCTCGTGCCCTTGCGTCGGCGGCGCCTGTACCCGGTAATCGCCGCGAGGCGAGTGCCATCAAGAACGACGCGCCGCCGCTGCCAACCCCTGGCAGCGGCGGCGTTTTTCATTTCTCCACCAGCCAGTAAACGTCTTGCCGCATCGACCAAGAAAAGGAAACACTTTCCCTGACCCCTGACCCCTGACCCCTGACCCCTGACCCCTGACCCCTGACCCCTGACCCCTGCTACGCATGCGCCCGCGCCCATTCGCGCAGGTCATGCGGCGTGTCATCTTCCCGATTCATCGTCGGCAGAATCTCGTGCAACAGCCCGGTCGTTTCGCTGAGATCGGCGACCGAATCAATCACCAAATCGGGCTTGAAGGCGTACTTCGCCAAATCCTCGCGCGACGAGCCGCCGCTGAGCACCAGGATCGTCTTGTAGCCCATTTGGACGCCCCCCTGGATGTCGGTCTCCATCGTGTCGCCGATCATGATCGTCTCGCTAGTGGCCATGCCGAGCTCCTTCCGCGCCATCCGCATCATGACGGGGCTCGGCTTGCCGACGCTAAAGGCCTGAATGCCGGTCGCCTTCTCGATGAGCGAGACAATCGCCCCGCAGCCTGGCCGCGTGCCGCTGTTGGTCGGGCAGTTGGGGTCGAGATTCGTGGCGATCAGCTTCGCGCCGTCGAGCACCATCTGCACGGCTTGTTCCAGCATTTCGAACGACAACGTGCGCCCCTCGCCGACGACGACATAATCGGGCGAGCGATCCACGATCGCGTAGCCGTTGGAGTGGAGCGCGTTGAGCAGCCCTCCCTCGCCGATGACGTAGGCGGTGCCGCTGGGCTTCTGCGACGCAAGAAATCGCGCCGTCGCCATCGCACAGGTGAAGATATGCGTATCTTCAACGGCGACGCCCATGCGGGTCAGCTTCATCGCGACGTCGCGGCGGGTTCGCTGGCTGTTGTTCGTGAGAAACATGAACGGAATTCGCGAACGCCGCAGACTGGCGATGAACTCCGCCGCGCCCGGAATCAGCTCCGGCCCGCGGTAAATGACGCCGTCCATGTCGATGAGGAAACCTTTGCGCGTACCGATGCTCATGGGATGACTCCGTAGTCGTGAGGGCGTGGAGGCAAGTTGGCTGCGGTCGCTTCCAAGCGCCGCGCGAACGACTCGCCGTTATGTCGGAAAGCGGGCGGTCTCGCTCAGAGACGACCGGCTTCTTCTAGGTGGGACCGTCGACGTCGCCGTGACTTCCATCGGGGTGAGCGAGTGAAGTATGACGACCGACGGTTAGGGGGATGTGAAGTTCTGCGTCGAGTCTCGCCTAGCGGCCGCCGACTTGGTCGGTGGACGCATCACAAACGCTTCGACAACTCGAACTTCGTCCGCTGGCAGAGCCAGCGGCTATCACACCTGCGGAGCAACACCCGTGCCGAAGAATCGAGCCGTAGCGCCACGGCATCGTGAAGTACGGCGAAATCGCCATTGGCGACCGCAGAGCTTCCGCCCAGCTTCACAATGTTGCGCGAATCGACTCGTCTGCAGCGCGACGGCACGATAGCACCGACTCGCGAGGTCCCGCTCCTGCCTAAGGATTGGGCAGGCGACAGGTCTTGCCAGCGGGCAACGGACCATGCTGGCGGAGCGGCTTAATTCTCACAACACGCTTCGCACTAGCCGGGCGAGTTGGCTAAGAGGCGGCGCGCAAGCACGCTCCATGTGCCAACATGCAGGCGAATGCCAACAACGCGAAAGCCGTCGGCTCCGGAACGCTCGCAATCGTCGACGGACCAGACCCTTGTTGCCAGGCCAGAAAGTCGGCGCCGTCGACGTCGCCATCCCCATCGGCGTTGCCAGCGGCCTTCGTCGCGGCCGCGCCACTGGCGCCAAAGCCGACTCTCCACGCCGATAGATCGAGACCGTTCACGGCCCCGTCGCCATTGAAGTCGGCGGGCGCGACGGGCGGCGCGATATTGACCGAGCCGACGGCGCCGGCGTAGTTCGCCGGCGAGTTGACGCTGGCGACAAGATTCTGCACGCCTCCCGGGGCTTGATCGGTGAGCGAGTTGACCCCGTCCTTCGGCAGCGCACTGCCGGCGAACGTAATCGAATCGACGCCGGCAAAATTGATCGTAATGCTCGCCGCGTTGGGGTTGAAGAAGTTCGCCGGCAGTGGCGCGTAGTCGGGCGCAATGCCGCCCGCCAGAGACGCGAAACCGGCCGTGGCCAGCAAAAGATGTTTGTTGGTCGACGGGGAAGCGACGTCGTGGTTGAGCGTGAACTTGACGACGTTTCCGTCGGAGGTCGCGGTCAGATCGTGGGCGTTAAGAAAAATTTCGCCGGCCGCCGTCGTGAACAGTTCAACGAACTGCACCGTGCCGTCCTGGTTGGAGAAGACCTCTTTCACCTTCCAAAGATGGAAGGAGGCGGCGCAAGGCTGTACCACGGCGACGATCGAGCAGAGAGCGAGCGCAAACGCTCGCAGGAAGGCGTTCATAAGAATTCCTGTGTTGCTCGACCCCGACAACACTGGTTTAACAGCGGCCGCGGCGTAAGTCAAATCCGCGCAAGCGGGCGCCGTGGCGGGTGCCTCCCGAATGCGGCAGACGGCCGCGCTGCTATCGCGTGCGGTTCCAGGCGAGGGCGAGCGGGGCCATCGCGAGTGGCGCCACGGCGAAGGCCGCTTGCACGGCCAAAAATGGTTGTAGAAATTGGCCGCGCAAGTCGTTAGGTTCGAACTAGCAGCTCATTGAGAATGCGATGATCAGAGTGATCGACCTCGCCACTGAGGCAGTGTTGTCGCATTGCACGCGTTTGTGACTTTTGGCGGCTCGTTAACGGAGTTCCAGCTGTTCGGGCGCGAGCTTTTAGCGTTGTCGAGCGATTCGAAGTAACGCCAAACGCCGCGACGCCTGTCGCCTCGGAGGCGACAGGCGTCGCGGATTGGTTTGCGTAATTGAAGACAGCAAAACGACTTACGGGGACGCTAGGCTGTCGCCAAAAATCGCTGTCGCGACAATAGGGTGAAAGCAACAGCTTGTCGCGTCGCTCACGCCCGCAACCGATCACGAGATCGACGCCAGCCGGCGCCGGCCATGGCAACCAGCAACAACGCCGCCGCGCTCGGCTCGGGCACGGCCGCCGCGGCAGGCTGAGCGATGGCCACGGCGGGGGCGGATCCGAACTGCTGCTGCCACAGCAGGAAGTCGGCGCCGTCGCTGTCGTTGTCGCCGTCGGCGTCGCCGAGCTGGTTGAGGTTGTACGCATTCTTCCAGAACGTGAGATCGGTCCCGTCGACGTCGCCGTCCTCGTCGAAATCAGCCGTGTAGATCGGCTTGTTGACGACCGTCAAGCGAACCGTGTTCGGGAGGTAGTCGAGATGAAACGCCAGCCCGGCAGGCATGCCCGAGACGTCGACCGTGTCGAACGTGCCCGATCGGCCAAAAGTCGCCGAGAGAATGTCGAACGTATTGCCGAGCGCGGGCACGAAACCGCCGTCGATTTCAATATTCAGGTACCCGTCGAGAATGGCGTTGCCCCCAACGAGAACGCGATCGTATTGATTGAGGAGCGTGCCCGCCAGTTCGACGAGCAACTCGCCGGTATTGCCCTGCTGATAGTCCTTCACCGTGACCGCGCCGACGGTGTTGAAGCCGCTTGGGCGGAATGTACCGTCGTTGGCAACCAGGACGTTGACGTTGGCGCCATTGTCGAGAATGAAGTGGCTGCCGTCAGGAAACACCAGCGCCCCAGTCCCGGCGAAGGTGGCGCCGGCCTCGATGCTGATGTTGTTGTTGACCGCGCGAAGATTGCCGTTGAGCGTCGTGGCGCTCCCCGTCTCGAAGGTCAGAAAGGTGTTGTTCTGCACTTGGATCGTCGACTCCTGACCGGCATTGATCGTGACCGTGCCGCCGATACCGGTCGACGCAGTCGACTGATACGTCGCCTCCGTGAGATTGATCGACGAGCCGGGGTTGAAGTCGAGCGCAAAGCCATTGGAAAAGACTCGGCCGCCGCTGGTGGCGGTGACGTTGCCGGTGAAGCCGAAGGTCAAGTTGTCGCGCAACTCCAGCGTGACGTCATTGATGGCCGAGAGGCTGCCCGCGTTGCCGACGCCGTCCCAGTCGTTGTCGTTCGCGGCCGTTTGCAGAATCAAATCGCCGCCGGCCGCTTGCACGAGTCCGTTATTGACGACTTGGTTGTTGACCAACCCAGTTCCGCGCAGCGGCTTGATGTTCGCTGCGACCGTAAGCTGGGCGCCTTGAAGCTTGCCCCCTTCCATCAAAATGCCGTCGTCGGTGACGTTGGTCGTCACCGGCTGCGTGAAATTGAAGATGGCCGAGTCGCCGCTGGTGCGAATGGTGTTGACGTCGGTGATGAAGTTCGTGAATGTCAGCGTGCCGCCCGACGCGACCAGATCGGCCGTCCCGTCAAAGTCAACCGCTGTGTTGATCGTGCCGTGACCCGTGAGTCCCTTGCCCGTGTCCGCGCCGAGAATGCCTGCGCCGGAGATCGTTCCCCCGGCCAGCGTATTCATGTCGTTCGTGCCATTGCCGCCGGCGAGTCGAAATGGCTGGGCGGCCGTATTGACGTTGACGGTTCCGGCGATGTCGAGCCGCGCCGTGGTGCGCACGTCCCCGACGACGTTCACTGTGCCGTTGACGTTGACGTCGCTGCCCGCAAGCAGCGTCGCTTCCACGTTGTCGTTCACCAGGTTCATCACGCCGGGGCCGTTGAGCGTCCACTCGCCGTTCGGGTCGTCGAGATTGACGGTGAGCACGCCCGTGCCGACGCTGTTGTTGACGTCGAGCGTGTTGGTTCCTCCGCCGCCGTTGACGCGGCCGAAGTTTGTGAGCGTGGCGGCGTTGATGGTGATCGGCGCATCGACGTTGACGAAGTCGCCCACCGCATCGTTGCCGTCCAGATCGACTGTGCCGCCAACCATGTTGAGCGTGACCGCCTCGTTGACGTTGACGACGTCGCTGAGAATTATTGTTCCGGCGCCGGTGAACTCAGCGTTGTTCGCGGCGTTGACCGTGTCGAAGTTGACGGTCCGGTTGAGGACCAACGTTGCCCCAGCCGGGACGTCGACGTCGGCGTCGCTGAGGAAGGTGACCGGAGCAAAGAAACGCGCCTGCGAATTCGGATTGCCGTCGCCCGTGACGTTAAGATTGGCGTCGAGGATTGCCGCGTCGTTGCCAATGTTAACGGCGTCGCCGTTCCATTCAGCGGCGCTGAAGCCCCCGCTCGCGTTCATGTTCATCGTACCGTTCATCACGATGGCTGGGTCGGCCGAGTTTGCGAAGATAGCGCCGTTATTAAGCGTCAGGGTGTTTTCAAACGAATTGGAGAGCGAATCGGGCTCATAGTCGGTGACGTTGAACGTCAGCTCCGCGCCGCTTTCAATCGTCCACGATCCACCGTCGAAATCGAAGTTATCGGGGTTAATCGCAAAGTCGCCCGTCACCAGGTTAGTGGTCCCGGGATCGTAGGCGCCGGCCCCGTCGATCGTCCCGTCGGCGTACGTCGTTGCGCTGCTCGTGACGTCGAGCGTCATGCCGGCGTCGATGTCGGCGACGAACCCGTTGCGATTGAACGTCACCGGCGCGTTGATCGTCGTGTTGCCTTTCACGTTGATGACGTTGGCGACAATCATGCGACTGGTGCCGCTGATCAGCGACGTGCCGATCGTCGAAGCGTTCCCGGTGACGACGCCGTTCATCGTCCACTCGGTCAGGCCGCTGATGCTGTTGACGGTCAGTTGCGACCCGCTCCCCATCAGCACGAGCGGATCGTCCATATCGCCGTCGCTGTCGAGCACCGCGGCGTTGATCGTGAACGTGGCGGCAGGATTGATCGTGTGCGTCGTTCCACTCCCCAAGCCGTCCCAGTCGAAGGTCGCCGTATTGATCGTGGTACTCGCCAGCACGGTGGAGATGCCCTCGAGCCGCAGCAGACCGAAACCGCCGATCGCACTCGCGCCGTTGAATTCCGTCCCCCCGCCGAGCGTCGTTGTCGAGTTGGTGATCAGGCTGGTCGTCGCCGTTGTGGAGATGGGCGGAAGGTCGAGCGTGCCGCCGTCGTTATTGGTGATCGACCCGGTCACGACAATGCGATCCCCGGTGACCGCCGAGGTCGCAGCGCCTGTCTTGGCGAGCGTCCCTACCAGGGTCCACGAAGTGGCGGCGACGTTGACGGTCAGGTCGCCGCCGCCGACGAGGTTGATCGTTCCGCCGAAGTTATCGTCGCCCGTATCCACGTGCGCGGCCGTGATGGAAAGCGATCCCGCGGCGTTGACCGTCGTATCGGCATCGCCCGTACCATCCCAGTTGAAGTCGCTGGCGCCGTCGTTAATCGTGACCGAGTTGTTGACAATCGTTTGCGAATTGAAGGCGCTGGGGGCGTACCCGGCCGAGGTGGTGATGTTCGTCACGCCGTTGAAGATGACCGTCCCGAAGTTGGTGAGCGAACCGCCGCTCATTGTGAAGTTAGCGTCGAACTGCAGCGTCCCGTCGGTGTCGGGCACGTTGATAACTCCGCCGGTCTGGGTGAGCGTCCCGCCCTTGATAAACGACGTGCCGGCCGGCGTGTCGGAAACGCCGATCCCGCCGGCGACGAAGCCGTTGTTCGCAGTGAGCGTGCCGGCGTTCAGCGCCCAAGAATTCGACATGTCGAGCGTCGACTCGTGAAACAAATTCATCGTGCCGCCGAAGGCGTCCGCCAACGCCCCGTTGACGTCGAGCGTTTGATTGCGATTGACGTTCACGACCCCGAGGTTGCCCGAGCCGTCGAGGTCGATCAGGCTAAAGGCGTTGCCCGTATTGATCTGCAGCGTTCCCACCGGCGGCATGCCGAAGATGATCGCCGGCCGCGACAGCGCTGTCAGCGTACCGTCATTGGAGAAAACGGTCGTGAAGGCGAGCGGCGCGTCGCTGAAGGTAATGACGCCGTTGCCCTGCAGAGTGCCGCCCGCGTTCAAATCAAGCAGCGATGCGCCGACTTCCTCATTGAGCACCAGCCCACCGCCGGCAAGCTCCAATACGCCGCCGTTGATCGTCACATTGTCGGCATCGATGCTTCCGGCGGCTCCGCCAACGTTCAGATTCGTGCTCGCGCCCGTCAGCTGTACCAACCCGTCGACGATGAGATCGAAGTCGTTGGCGAACAAATCAATGCCGCCCGAAAGGGTCAGGCCGTTGACGGCGTTGTTCGAGCCGAGGCTGACGGAATTGGCCGTGTTGAAGATCGCCTCGTCGTCGCTGTCGGGCTCGTCGTTGGGATTCCAGTTCGTCGCTGCGCCGCCATCAACCCAGTCGACGTTGCCGCCGATCCAGGTTCGCGGCAGGGCATTGGCTTGGCCGGGCAGCAGCGAATTCGCGGCGAGCGACGCCCAGGCGAGGGCACGAACGGGAAACGGTCCGCGGAACAAACGACGCGCCATAGCAACAGTCCTCATAGAAGTTGGCTCGTGAGCAGCGGACGAGACGCGCAATCCGCACGCGGCATGCGGGGGTTCGGCATTGCGTCGACACCGCTGCGAACTTCTCTAGCCAAGTCCATGTCGACGCCTAAGTTTTTAGGCTCGCATCGCAGACTCATCGGATGGGGACACGCATGGGCGCTCCCTCCGGCGAGGCCATTCCCGCCTCAGCACCGGCGACCAGAGAAACGACGGCTCCAGAATCAGATCCAAACGAACAGGCAGTGTTCGGGGATTAGTATAGCGGCCGTGCGGACTGCCGCAATTGAAAAGGATGGCGAGAACTTGGCTTTTTCCCCGCGATGCGCGATTACACATCTCGCTCTGCGCATAGGTCGCACTTGCGAACATCGCTGGACGCTAGAGTCCGCCATCGTCCGGCGGCATAACGGTGCGCGGCGCTGCGGCGGGATCGCCGAGCGGAAGCGTCGGCTCAACGTGCCGCAAGTCCTCTGCAGCGTAGGCATTGGGGATGGGTTGCCCCGCCTCCTCGATGTAATAACGCATAGACCGGCTCCGCGGCTCCCACTCCATTTCGCGAATGACTCCCGTGCGCGGGGTATTTTTCTGCCCGCGGGAGAGGACCTCCACCCAGTCGCCAACCTCGTACCCCTCCCAGGCCACTTCCTGCCACATCGTTGGTTTGACGCGAAGTCGCAGCTCGCCGTAGTGCAGCGTCACGAACGCGCCACGGCCGCCGTCGCGGCGGAAAACGCGCGGGCTGGGGATCGTGGCCCGCGCGACGGCGACATCTTCTGGATGCACCCAAGCATCCCCATCCTCTGGCCACCACGGGTAGAAGCCGTATTTGGGGTCGGTTTTGAGGTTGGGGAGATCCATGATTCGGACGACTCGCCAGGGAATTTCTCGCCGCGACCGCTATCGTAAACCGTCCGGCTAGCACGGGTCAAAAGAAATTGCGGCGGTCGAGCGTCGTCGCCCCGACGGGCGCCTTGAGCGGTTGAAATCGGCGCCGAGTTTTCAGGCAAAAACAGAGGCGTCCCGGGCGACGCGCCGCTGATATGGCGCGGCCGAGCGACCTATACTTCAGGACCGATTGTGCAAGCGGCGCGCCACCTCCCTACGACAATGCCCCGATTCGAGACCTGATGCGATGAAACTTCACGACCTGCTCGCCCATCATGGCATCGTCGCCAACCCATTTGCCGATGAGGACGCCCAAACGGATCCCGTCTTCCAGGGCCGCTGCCGCGCCAGCACGTTCCACCCGCAGTGGGACAAGATTTACGGCGATCCCAGCAGCCCGGCCACGTCGATCGTGTTCGGCGAAAAAGGCGCCGGCAAGACCGCGCTGCGGCTGCAGATCGCTGGACAGCTTGACGAGCACAATGCGAAGAATCCGACGGGCCGCGTCTTCGTCATTGAATACGACGACTTCAACCCCTTTCTCGACCGGTTCGCCGATCGGCTCAGCAGCCGCAAGCGGCGCGACGCCGGCAAGGTGCTGGCGGAATGGAAGCTGTGGGACCACATCGACGCGATCTTGGCGCTCGGCGTGACGAGCGTCGTGGATCGACTGATCGGCGTCGCCCAACCAAGCGGGCCGGCGGCCAACTCACTTTCGGCCGACGCAGCGAAACGCCTCGACCGTTTTCAGAAGCGAGACCTATTACTGCTCGCCGCGTGCTACGACAGTTCGCTCACCGAAACCTTTCACACGCGCTGGGCGAGGCTGCGGCGGAAGGTTGGCTATTGGCCGTGGCTCAGTTGGGGGATCGCCCTCTTGGGCGTCGCCGTGACGGCCGCCGTCGCGGGAGTGATTCTCTATAACAAGAAATACGAGTGGTTGAAGACGGTCTGGCCTTGGCTGATCGTCGCGATTGGCTGGGCGCCTTGGCTGGCGCAGGCGTGGGCCTGGTGGTTCCGCGGCCTCGGCGTGGCAAATAACCTGCGCTCGGTCACGCGCAACGCCAATCCGCTACGGAAGGTGTTTACCAAATTCCTCGCCCGCGATATTCGCAACCAGCCATTGCCGAACAGGCAGCGGACGGATGATCGCTACGAACTGCTTTACAAGTTCCAGGGAGTGCTGCGAGCCCTCGGATTCACGGGGATTGTGGTGCTGGTCGATCGCGTCGACGAGCCCCATTTGGTGAATGGGGCGGTCGATAAGATGCGCGGGCTCATCTGGCCCATGCTCGACAACAAGTTCCTCAAGCAGCCCGGCGTCGGCATGAAACTCCTGCTGCCGATCGAGTTAGCAGAGTATATCGAGAAGGAAGATCGTGACTTCTACCAGCGGGCGCGACTCGACAAGCAGAACATGGTGCCGTCGCTCGAGTGGACGGGCCAATCGCTGTACGACCTCGCCTGCTCGCGCGTCTCGGCCTGCGGCGCCAGCGGCAAGGCGCCGAAGCTGCGCGACCTGTTCGAGAGCTCGATCAGCGATCAGCGGCTGGTCGACGCCTTCGCCGGGCTCCGCGTACCGCGGCATCTGTTCAAGTTCCTTTACCGATTGCTAGCGGCGCACTGCCAGCAGTTCACCGATGCCGCGCCATCTTGGCAGATTTCGCCGAGCACGTTCGAGGCGCAGCTGGCCGTGTATCGGAAGGATCAGCATACCGTAGATCGGGGTCTCGGCGCGTAACCCCGGTTCAACGACCCGTCGTGCCTTGGTGATCAGTCTTTTGCATTTCCCTCAGGCGGGTCGCCCACCCGCAACGACAACGCGGCTTGACCCACGTTCGCGGTTTTGGCACACTCCCGCCCCCTTGCTGAATCTTTGTCGATCGCCGTCGGCGGTCGCGCCCATGGATGGGAGTTGAGCGATGCGTATTGCAAAATGGGCGGCGGTAGCCGCGATCGGTTTTTCGGTTGGTTGCGGCGGCTCGGATGCACCGGCTCCCTCGGCCTCTAACGGCGCCGCCAGCGGCAACGCGGCAGCGGCGCCAGGTCCGTCGGGCGAAATTCCCAGCGATCCGGTGGGGCGGGTGGTCTACGACTTCCTCGAATCGGTTCGCGTCGGCCAAGGCGAGAATGCCGCCGCGAAGTTGCTCACGCCGCTCGCGCTGCAGAAGATTCAAGAGCAGGACCTGAACATCGCCCCCCCCGGTAGTCCCACGGCGCGCTTTAAGGTGACGCACGTCGAGATGTTGGAAGGCGATCGAGCCGTCGTGGAATCGACTTGGAGCGACGTCGATGCGGACGGCAAGCAGTATCAGGAGCCAATCTATTGCGCCCTCCGCATATGCGACGGCCAGTGGCGGATCCACGGTATGGCCCAATACATGGGCGAGGGTCAGCAGCCGATGGTGATCGACTTCGAAAATCTGGATGCGCTGATCGAGCAACAACCAGCGCCCCAGAACGTACCAAGTGATCAATTGGTCGCGCCGGCTGCGGAACAACCAGCAGCATCGGTGGCGACCGACCCCTTCAACCAGCCCGCGCAGCGATAGAAAATCCAGAAAAATCGAGCCCTTTTCGGGCAGCGATCCAAAGCGTAAGTAGTTTTCTGAAAGCTACTTACGCTTTTTTTATGGACCGCGGCGATGCGGAAAATCGGCCAGAAATCCACCGTCTCCGACATCTTGAGGGGTGCTTCTCCCCGTTCGGAATAACGTGTGCTATGCTTTCGAGTCGTCAAGGTCACCGTAACCCTTGAAGACCACGCGGACCACGCCGCTTGCCAGCGACCACTTGACAGTGAAAGCTGGTCCGGTAACTTGGTCCTTCCCAGGTTCGCTGACGCGAACAAACGGTGTATACCCCCTAGGTTTTGGGACCCGCCAACTTCAGCACCCGCGTCTTTTACCGGATCGGATGCTATCGCCAGAGACAATTACGCGTTTACCCAGCCGCAACCGACCGTCGAGGCGGCGCAGGGGAGAGAGCAATTTCGACGGTCAATGTTGCGTGACAGTTGTTTTTTTCCGCATTCACGTGGGAGGAGTTTGAGATGAATCGTATCGTTCTGTCGACGGTTGCCGTCCTGGTCGCCGTGGTTGGTTTCGCCATGGTCGGTGAGGATCAGCAAGCCAACGCCGGCCTGTTCGGCCGCAAGTGCTGCAAGCCTGCTTGCTGCGAACCGGCTGCCCCGGTCTGCTGCGAGCCCGTCTGCGGCGGCAAGCACAAGAAGCATTGCGGTGGTTTGTTCGCCCGTCTCCGCGCCAAGAAGTGCTGCAAGCCCGCTTGCTGCGAACCGGCTCCGAGCTGCTGTGAACCGGCCCCGGCTCCTTGCTGCGAAGCCGCTCCGGCTTGCGGTTGCGAAGCCGCTCCGGCTGACTGCGGTTGCGAAGCTGCCGCTCCTTGTGGTTGCGAAGCTGCCGCTCCTTGCGGTTGCGAAGGCGATGCCGCTCCCGCCCCCGAGGCTGCCCCGGCTGCCCCGGCTGGCATGGACGTTCAAGCTCCGGCTCCTGAGGCTCCCGCTGCCTAATGGCAGTCGTGTCTTAGCGACAAGCTGAAGTCGAACCGGGCTCCGCATCATGCGGAGTCCGGTTTTTTTTGCGCCAGCATTTGCCGCATGCGGAGGGGGTCGGAAATTGCCGTGCCAATCGAACTCTAATTACCGGAGACCAACAATTGACCCTCCAGCGAAGGGGGATATAAACGATGCTGTCATCTGATCACGCTGTTGTTCGATGCCGCTGATTACCTTTGGAGTCCAGCATGCGCACGCTGCTCTTGATCGCTGTCATGGCGTTTGGAATGTCGCCGATGCATTCGGCGGCACAGCCAGGAAGCGACCAACTTGGATTTAATGCGGGTTCGGGCTCGGTTCCGTTATGGACGGAGACGCCGGCTGATGAGGTCCGCGATTTGTCGGCGCTAGTTCAGGAGATGCGACCCTCGATTTTTCTTGTCGGAACTCCTGACGGCGGACACGGGACCGCATTCGTGATCTCGCAGGAAAATCGACTTCTCGCCACGAACGCCCACGTTGCGGACATCATGCAGGAGACTGGCGGCGAGATGCTGGCAATAAGCAACGGCACGACGAGAGTCTATGAGGTAGAGGAGGCTTATTACCACCCAGGCGTTCGCCGCATCGTCGGCGGCATGGTCGTACGAGACTCGGACTCCCAGCATGGAGACGTGTATCCCCATTCCCCCGACGTCGCCATTCTGCGAATCAAGGCCGGCGAGGAGTTACCCCCCGAGCTGAAGCTAGCGCGGCCAGACGACCTCTCGCGACTATTGGCAAAGCCGATTGGCATGATGGGATTTCCTGGCCATGACACGTCGTGGCCCGAACTTGGGCGAACGCCGGAAGCCACCTTTAGGCAGGGCGTCATTTGTCGTGCCACTGATTTCGCCAATAGCGTTGACGTTCCCGCCGACGAGCTGCAGTTCATCCAGCACTCGATGGCGAGTTGGCCAGGATTCAGCGGTTCGCCCATCTTCCTTCCAAATGGCCACGTCGTGGCGATTCACAATTCGGGTCGTAGCTTGGAGCAGAATGGGTCACGCACTTCGATGGCCTTTGGCATTCGCGTTGATTGTCTCTGGGAGGCTCTGAAGCAGCATAACTTGCTTGGCGAAATTGCGATCAAGGTGGATCCAGACGCAGTCGACGTCAATAGATTTGCGCAGCCCGATCCGGCCCTTGAAGCGTTGAATGAAGTGCGGAGATTGATTTCGCTAGCTCGCATCGATTTGATGCGTAAGAACCCACTGGCGGCTGCGGAGAGATGCACGGAAGTAATCGAGGCGCTGCCGAACTACGCGGACGCCTACGATGTCAGATGCATTGCATATAATTTTCACGTTAATCATGAGATTAACGCTCGAAACGCAGAAGCGAGAAAATACTATGAAATGGCGCTGGCTGACGCTACTAAAGCCGCCGAGCTTGATCCGTCATCGGCCGATCACTATCTCGACATGGCCGTCTCGATGATAAACCTGGAAAGCGCTGATGCGCCAGCGGGGAGCTACGCCTACTCGGAAGACGCGATTAAAATCGCTGAGAAGATCATCGCAACGGATGGAGTTCGATCGCGGGATCGAGCGTACGCGTACAGGCTCAAGGCATTTGCGAGCGCATGGGATGCGAAGAGCTTGGGCGATATTGAGAGCGCGATCGAAGCCGATCCATGGATTCCGCAGAACTACACCTCGCTGGCCACTTATTGGAGGCTTCAGCGCAATCCAGAGAAGCAGAAAGCGGCACAATTGAAAGCTGATCGCCTCATGGCGGCAGTTGCGGACGGCGATCAGGCCTGGCTCGCGGCGACAAGCCACGATGCCGATCATCGAAATGGTGCGGATGCGCTTCGATTGGCCAAGCAAGCTTGTGAGGCGACGGATTATCGATGGTGGGGCGGCCTCAAAGCACTGGCCGCCGCTCATGCGGAACTCGGAGAATTTGATAAGTCACTCGACGTCGCGGCCAAAGCAATCGACTTGGCTCCTCCGGAGGAAGCAGATTCTATTGTCAAGCAACGGAGAGCTTACGAGAGCGGGAAGGCCTGGCGCGACCGCGGCTGACGCCCTCCGCTATTTGAGAGGATCACGCCCAGGATCGATTGCCGCATTGATTAGGTACGCGCTTCGATCACCGCCATCATCTCGCGGCGAATGTGATCGAGACGGGCCTCATCTTCGATCTTCTCGCCGCCGCGATTGGTCACGTAGAACACGTCGACCACTTGATCGATGTTGGTGGCGATCTTCGCGTGGCAGATCGTCAGTTCCAGGTCATGCAGCCGGCGCGCGAGGCTATAGAGCAGCCCCGTACGATCAAAGGTGTAAACCTCGACCACCGTCGCCCCAGCCGAGGCGGCGTTGTCGATGCGAACGTTGTTCGGCAGGCCGGTGAGGCGGAGCGACGCCTCGGCGCTGTCTTGGCCCCAAATCTTCCGGAACCGCGGCGGTTCCTTCGAGTCGACGGAGGCGATGATGTCTTTCGACACGGCGGCGAGGCGCGACGGCGGCGGCTCTCCTTTGGAATCGGGGTCGGTCACCGCGAATCGTAGTAGCAGCAGGTCGTCGGCCATCACTTGCATGTCGGCGGCAAGAATTTGAAGGCCGTTGCTGGATAAGGCGCCGGCCATGCTAGAGAAGGCGCCGCGACCATGGCCCCGGTCGACGCCCACGATGAACTCGACGGTGGCGTTGTTGGCGTTGTAGTGGCCCCAGGCGTCGGCCCCGCGTTCGGGGAGCTTCCGAAAGCGGCGGAGGGCCTCGCCGATCTCGCGACCCGATCGAGCGGCCACGAGCGCGGCCGGCAGGGCTTCGATCTGACGTTGGAACCAGGGATCGCTCTGCTCCGCCGGCGTTAGTAAGTCCACGATCTCGCGACGTCTGTCGGAGAGAGTCGCCGCCTGCGCGGACGGCTTGCCCTCCAACACGGCGAGCGTCTTGTAAAAGAGCTCGCTTAGAACTTGGACCTTCCATTGCGTGAGCACGTCTGGGCCGACCGCGGCGAGATCGGCGGCGCTCAGGACGTAGAGCATGCGCAGGCGATCGGGCGTAGCGACCAATTCAGCGAACCGGCCGATCAACTCACGATCGCCGATATCGCGACGCAGCGCCAGGTCCGTCATGTTCAGGTGCTGATGGACCAGGAACGAGACGTCGCGCGTCGCCGATGGATGGAGGCCGAGCCGCGGGCCAATCTCCTCGGCGATGCGGCGGCCGACCTCGCTGTGTTCTTCTTCAAAACCTTTCCCCAGGTCGTGCAGCAGCAACGCCAAATGCAGTCGACGCTTGTCGACCACGTTGCGGTACGCCTCGCCGAGGGCGTCGTCTCGTTTGGCGAAGCCGATCACCTGCTCGACTGCCTGGAGACTATGTTCGTCGACAGTGAACTTGTGGTACTGATTGAACTGCAGCAGGCAACGGGCGTGCTTCATCGCTGGGATGATCTTTTCGAGATACCCCAGTTCGTGCAATAGGCGCAGCGCGCGCGGCGCCAGCGTCGGCGTGCCGAGAAGGTAGAGGAATCGTTCCGCGACCGCGGAGCCCATCTCTTCGCCGCACTCCGGCGCCGCCAGCAGGAGGGCGGAGTACGTCCCATGGTCGAGCGGTTTGCCTTCGCTGACGGAAAGCTCGACAATTCTCAGCACCTCGCCAAGATTTCCCTGAAGCTTCGTCAGCCCGGAGCGCGTCGCGGAGACCTGCCGGACGCCGATCCGGTAGTCTCCTTCGACTTTGCGGCCCAGCACCGGGTCGAGCACCCGCGAAGTCATCGTGGAGCCCGCCAGGTTGGCCGCCTCGCGCCGGCGGGCCATTTGCCAGACGTGGTTGGTGTGGCGGAAGTAGTCGCGCATGAACTGTTCGACCGGCAGCAGACCTTCGCCGCCGCGATACCCCATCAGCGCCGCCACCCGCAGCTGCTCCGCCCGATCGAGCAAGTCCTTGGCCGAATTGGCGTGGAACTGCATTTCGTTTCGCAACCGCAGTAGAAATGCCTGCGCGTTTTGGAGCCGGTGATGGTCAAACTTCGACATCGCCCCCTGCATGAACAGTCGGTCGGGGTCCGATTCGCCCAGCTCGGCGAAGCCTATCCAGCGGAGGAGGTGAATGTCGCGCAGGCCGCCGCGTGAACGCTTGACGTGAGGCTCCAGCAGATAGAGACTCTCGCCGTACTGATTGCGCTCTTCGGCACGGGCGTCGCAGAACGACTTGCAGACCGCCTTCGACCGCTTACGCACCATCCGGTCGAAAAGCTCGCGGAAATGATCATGCAGCGGTTGGCTGCCGGCGATGAGCCGGTTGTCGATCAACGAGGAGCAGATGACGCCATCGGTCCGGGCCAGCGCGATGGCTTCCTCGGCCGACCGGAGACTGCTGCCAAGCTGCAGGCCGGCGTCGAACACCGAGTTGGTGAACCGTCGCACAAGTTGGGCCAGCGATTCGGGTTCCGCGCCGCTGTGCAGCAGCATCAGGTCGACGTCGGAATAGGGAGCCGACTGTCGGCGTCCGTAGCCGCCGAGGGCGACCAGGGCTAGCTTGGTGCGGGCGCCCGCCGCATCTCCTTCGACGGCGGCTGCGGCGTCGAACAGCTTGCCGATCACGCCGTCGACCAGCGTCGTGAGGCGGTTGCAGACCTGCAGGCCGTCGAGGCCGCGGTCGTGCATCTCACGCATCCGCTCTCTTCCCGCGCTGATTTCATCACGAGCGGCGGAAATGGCGTCTGCCATCGACGTCGCACTGCCGGGGGGAGGGGTGGAACTCACAGAAGCGATGACCTGGCGGAGGGTAGCCGCTTCATCCTGAAGCGGATTTCATGGCGATCCGAAATGCTTAAAAATCGAAATTGCGGGCGAGGATGGCCGGCCTGCTAGAGCGCGTCGTTGCCGGTTTCGCCGGTTCGAATGCGGATGGTGTCGCGTAGGTCGCTGACAAAAATCTTGCCGTCGCCGATCTGCCCGGTCTGCGCGGTGCGGATGATCGTGTCGACGACCGACTGAAGTTTTTCTTCGCCGACGGCGACTTCCAGTTTCACCTTCGGGACAAAGTCGACCGCGTACTCGGTGCCGCGGTACGTTTCGGTATGGCCCTTTTGCCGACCGAAGCCGCGAACTTCCGTAATCGTCATGCCGGCGACCCCCTGCTGCGTCAGGGCGTTCTTCACGTCTTCGAGCTTGAAGTGGCGAATAATGGCTTCGATTTTGATCATCGGACGAATCCTGGCGAAGTAACCTGCAAGGGACGTTTCATTGTATCACGACCGGAGAGGCGCGCTGACGGCGCCGCCCGTAGATTTATCGGGTATCGGGCCGGAGTTGTCGACGCCGACCGGAGCCTACGACTTCTTTTCCCAGAGCACGTCGGATTTCCCGACCGCGTGGTTGGCATATCGCGCCAAGACAAATAACAGGTCGCCGACCCGATTCAGGTATTCCAGCACCGTTCCCCGCACAGGAGCAATTTCGGCGAGGGCGCACACATCGCGTTCCGCACGGCGGCAGACGGCGCGCGCCACATGGAGGGCGGCGCTCGCCGGCGTGCCGCCGGGGAGAATGAACGCTTGCAGCGGGGAGAGGTGCTCCTCGAACCAGTCGATCGCTGCCTCGGCGGCGGTAATGTCGTCGCCGTCGAGCAGAATCGAATGGGGCGCTGCGTCGCGAGGACTCGAGAGCTCTGCCCCGAGGGCGAACAACTCGTGCTGCAATCGCGCCAACGGCTCGTCCAGGGCCGGCGGCAAGTCAGCGCCGCGGCAGACTCCGAGTTGAGCGTTCAACTCATCGATGCTGCCAAACGCGGCGATGCGCGGATCGTTCTTGCGGACTCGGCCGCCGCCGTAGAGGCCTGTTTGGCCAGAGTCGCCGGTGCGGGTGTAAATCTTCATGGCAAGGCTCGTGTGTTAGACGCGGGGATCGTAGCCTGCCAATTGTAACGGTCGGCGCGGCGGCGCCGACTCCTCGTGTGCAGGTCTTCGGCCGGACGCTGCCACGGCGTTCACCGTCATCGTGTGGTTGTCGAGCCGCGACCTTCCTGGCCGAAACGGCAGGCGGTTCCCGACCGGCCGGAATGCCCAGTTGTGGACGGTGATTTCCGCTCACTCTCGCCAGGTCCGATTGTAGGGGCTGAGCCGCCCCGCCCTCCGCTAAAGCCGTTTGCGGGCAGTCGCAGACGGTTCGCGCTTCGGACCGTGACCTACCTTTTAGTGAGCAAACCGAGCACGCGCCGGCGGCCTTCCCTCAGGCACGCCGGGCCCGCGGTTCGGCGGCGTCCCCAGGCGTCGTCAAGCGTCAATCACTCCCGGCGTTCGTTGTTGTCGTCAGTCGTTGGATGTTTGGTAACCGTCTCTGCTAGACCTTGCCGTGAGTGATCGATGGGTTTCCTGAAGAAATTCTTTCGCAACGTTTATCACGAAGAGACGCCGGCGGCGCCGGCGAGCAGCTTCGAAGCGCTGAACGAAGATCAGCTCGAAGCGCATCTCGGCGTCTCCCGCTACGGCAGCTTCACGCTGAGCGACGCCGTCCGCCCTTCATACGCCTTGGAGGTGGTGCCGTCGTGCGGCTTCCGTCACGATACCTATCGCGACGAGCAATCCAATAGAAACGTCCCCGTGCTGATGGCTTCCGCGTCGCGCGAGCAGCTGTTCGAGACGTTCATGGAGCTGCTCGACCCGCTGGGATCGGTGGTCGACGTCGTGTTGGAGACGAGCCACGATTACAACTCAACCGGTCACCAAGATTTGTATCGCGAGCATATCGACATGCCGATCCTGCAGTCGATTCTGTGGGACTTCGAAGACATGCTGGTCAATGACGGGTGCACCGGCATCGCCGTACTGAACCCGGCCACGCCGCAAGAAGTGCAGTTCGACGAGCACAAGTTGCTGATCGTCTACGGCAAGGAACTCCGGCCGTACGAGCAGGTGCTGAGCGACTGGAACATCCCCTGTCGCGACGACATGCGGTTCATCACCGAGGCGGAGCACGTCCACTCGACGAATGACGAGTACATTCAGGAATTCGAACAGCTGAAAATGCGGCTGGGCATTGAGAGCGATTATTGATTCGCTTACGTTGGCTGCTTGCGGCCGATGAGTCGCTCGCAAAGCGGCTAAGGCGCAAAGATTCGCAACGAAATGTGGACGCTTGCGCTGCCGTCGTCAATCGTTTTCTTTGCGTTCCTTCGCGCCTTAGCCGCTTTGCGAGAAATCCCCTTCTCGCCCAGCCTGCTTGTTAGACGCTAGCACCGCCTCTGTTCGGTCTTGTGCCCAAGCGGTGCTTTCACGAAGATTCGCCGCCCCATTCTCGGGGTTGAACCTCGTCGTCGTTTCGTCCCAGCTCGGAAATGGAGTTCCGCGCCTTGTCGATTGCGCGCCCCTGGTCGCTGCTGATCGTCGCCGTTCGGCGGAAGTTGCGCTGCTGCGCGCTGTTCACGGCGGGGATTGGTGCGCTACCAGGATGTAAGCCGCTTGAAGTCGTTCAGCCCGTGGCGCCGGGGCAGCAAGTGATGGCCCCGCCGCAGCTCTTTGGCGCCCCGCCGATCGTCAGCGGCCAGGGCGTCATGATCGATCCTTTCGCCATGGACCCGAACAACCCGATGTCGGCCGGCGCGCCGATCGTTGTGCCGGGCGACGGCGGATCAAGTCAGATCCACATCCCCGTCGCTAACCGTGATTGGACGTGGGAACAAATTGTCGACACCGTGGACGATTACTTCCGCGTCGAGCGCGAACGCCAGGTGCAACTCGTCGGCGACGTGCTGACCGAAGGCCGCATCGATGTTCATCCGCAGATCGGTGCGACATTGCCGGAATTCCACCGCCGCGACTCGGTCGGCAAGTACAATCGCTGGGAAAGCACGTTCCAAACGATCCGCCGCCGCGCGACGATTCGCGTGATCCCGGACGCCACGGGCTATCTGATCGACGTACTGGTCGAAAAGGATCTCGAAGACTTGCCGCGACCGGAGAATTCGACCGCTGGCGCCGCGACCTTCCGGAACGATTCGTCGCTTCCCAGCGTCGCCGCCGAAGCGGTAAGCCGCACAAGGCTGGCTAGCAATTGGATCTTCATCGGACGGGATCCGGAACTCGAGCGGGAGATCATTGCCGACTTGCAATCGCGGCTGGTGGTCGCGCCCACGAATTCTCCGCTCGTCCAATAGCGGCGCGTTGGACGCCCAAATTTGCGACAAGAGTGGGTGGCGATTTTCCGCTCAAACGCCGTCGGTCCACGTCGTATCTTCACGTTTCCCGCGTACAGTGCGCGAACGCGGTGGTCTTTGGAGCCCATTTTGCGACAACGACCAACGGCGTTCATGAAGCAGGAAGTGACGCGAATCGTCTCCCATTCATGCGCAACGCGCCTGATTCCGAGGCCGCAGAGAGATGGCCGTCGCAGTCAAATTCATGGCTTTCTGGAATGTCAGCCAGTTGAGAACTGACCAATTGCCGCCTTTGCAGCTAACATATCTATTCACGTCAATGAGCTTGTTCGCGGCTTGCAGTCGCTTGGCGCACTGATTGCCGCTCTCCTCAATTCGTCTTGGAGATCTCACCATGAAGTTGTCACTGTTCGCGTCCGCGGCGGCCCTGGCCGTTGCTGCCGCAATTGTTCCTCACCACGCGCATGCACAGTTCTCATGGAACGTTGCTGCTGGGTCATTCACGAACGCCAGTAGCTGGACTCCGGTGGGCGTTCCTGGGGCCGCCGACGCGGCGGTGATCAACAACGGCGGCGTGGCGACGTTCAATTCGCCGTCGCTGGACATCGACTCGCTGACCATTGCTTCAAATGCCGGCACGAGCGGAACCTTGGCCGTGACGGGCGGCGACCTGTTTGGCAACGGAATTCGGATCGGCGAGAATGGCACCGGCACGGCTACCGTCAATAACGCCATCCTTCGCGCGGGCGGCAGCGGCAGCCTCTTCGTGGGCGGCCAGGATGGCTCGGGAACGGGTACGCTCACCGTCTCGGGAGGCCCGGCGACTCGCGTCACCTCGGGCGACGACATCGGCGTCGGTCGTGCCGGTACCGGCACGCTCAACATGCAAGGCGGAGAACTCCAAGGCGGCTACACCTTCATCGGAAAGTATGGTACCGGCGTCTGGAACCATTCGGGAGGTCTCTTTCGCCAATCATTCGGCGACGTTGAGATTGGCGATGGCGGCCGGCCTGACCAGATCGACAACCCTGGCCCCCGCACCGGAACCGTGAACATTTCCGGCGGCGTCCTGCAAGTGGCCGATAGTTTTGCCATTGGCAATCGCAGCGGTACAGGAACCGTGAATATCAGCGGCGGCGTCCTCTCGGTGACGGGCGGCAATGGCGCCGGCGACATCTTTGTCGGCCGCGGCATGAACTGGGATAGTGAACCAGCCGGCTCGGGCGGTCCCGTCTCGCTACGCGTCACCGGCGACGACAGCATCATCGTCGCCGACGGGAGCTTTCTGATGAACACGTTGAGCGTCGCCACGTCGTCGACGCTGATCGCTGAAATCACCGGCACGACTCACACGACCATTCGCGTCACTGGCGACGCCGATATCACCAACGGCACGCTGAAGGTCGATCTCACTGGCTACAACCCGGTGAGCGGCAATAGCTGGACGATCTTGACGGCCGGAGCCGACATCACTGCTGACAAGGCGGCCGTCGACGCCGTCGTCGCCACGGCTGGCTTCGATCCGCTCGTTCATTCCGTGGGAGGCGATTTCGTCGGCACGCTGATTGGCAATTTCGCCGCGACTGATTTTTCGCTCGCGCCGCTGTCGCCGGGACTATCTTGGAACGTCAGTTATGCCAACAACTCCGTGACGTTGAGCGTCACCGGCACGGCGACTTTCACAGCTGACTTTGATCACAATGGACAGGTAAACGGCGCTGATCTCACTAAGTGGAAGGCCGACTTCGGCGTCAATGCCAACAGCGACGCCAATGGCGACGGCAAGAGCGACGGCGCCGACTTCCTTCAATGGCAGCAACAGTTCGGATCGGGCGTGCCGGCGGCCGCGGCCATCGGCGCCGTGCCGGAACCGGCCACCATCGCCCTGCTAGGATTGGCGGCCATGGGCGTCGGCGCGTTCGCCCGCACGCGTCGCGCTGGAGCCTAGTCGCTCTCAGGTTCCCAGCGACGTCGGAGTCGCAGACGAAGCAAGCGAGTTCGGCACGCCCAGCGGCGCAATTGGCGTCGCGGCGGCCGACTCGCTTTTTTCTTGCCACACCGGCAGCCGCACCGTGAACGCCGTCCCCTTCCCGACGCTGCTCTCGACGCGCAGCCGCCCTTGATGGGCTTCGACAATTTCGCGACATGCCGAAAGGCCGACGCCGGTGCCGCCCTTGCCCGTGGCATCGGGGCCAGCCTTCGTGGTATAGAAGCGATCAAAGATCTTCGGCAACTGCTCGCGCGGAATGCCGCAACCAGAGTCGCGCACCGTGAGATCGACGAATCCCGTCTGCGCATCATGCGCGATGCGAAGCACCATCTCGCCGCCGCTGGCCATCGCCTGGCGGGCGTTGGTCATCAGGTTGAGCAGCACCTGCTGAATCTGATTGCCGACCGCGCGTACGGGCGGCGCCGCGGCGAATTCCTTGCGAACCTGGACGCGGTACTTTTGCATCTCGCGCTCCAGCAGCAAGAGCGACTCATCGACGAGCCGTTCAAGTTCGGTCGGCGCGAATTCCTCGCTCCGATTGCGCGCCATACCGAGGACGGCGTTGGTGATCTTTTCCGCCCGCAACGCGGCGGCGAGGATTCGATCAAACGCTTTGTCGCGTGACGGCTCGTCCTTGTTGCGCATGCCGAGCTTCGCGTAGTTGATGATCGTCATCAACACGTTATTGAACTCATGCGTCGTCGTGCCGACGAGTTCTCCGAGCGACGCCATCTTCTGCGCGTGCATCAGTTCGCGCTTGAGGGCGGCGAGCTCGTCATCGGTGGAAATCTTCGTCGCCATCGCCCCCTCCGCGAGTTCGCCGCTGCTTTGCCCGTTGTGGGAGGCGTCTCCGTCGCCGATTCCGCTGCCCGCGGCTCGGTCGAGGTCGTCGTCCGCTTCCCACAAACTCCCTGCCCTGCCCTATCGTCGCACCCTCGCCACTCCCGGCGAATTGCCAAAGACGGGGTCGTTAACTCGTTGCAGGGAAAGATGTTGCTTACTTCTCTTCTATCGTCGAATCACGCTGGGCGACTGGAACCGATCGCGATACAATCCCGCCCCCGATGAAAGCCATCGGCTCCGCCAGTGGACGACGTTCGGGTGACCAAAACGAACTTTGATGCGTCCACCGGCGGAGCCGGCGCCTCTGATTCAGCCGAAGGACCACCTCGATGCATTCCGCCACGTTGCTAGCAGAGGCCGCCGAGTTGGCCCGTCAACTTCAGTACACGGTGCGCGAAGAATATCTCGATGGCGCCGGAGGGGGGCATTGCTACTTCGGCGGCCGCAAGTGGCTGTTACTCGACGTGACGCAGTCAGTCGATGAGCAGCTGAGCGTGATCACCGACGCGCTGCGCACGGACGACGCGGTGTGGCGGCTGCCGGTTTCGCCGCAGCTAGCAGGGATTCTGCGCGTGAGCCACGCGGCGTAGCGCTCGCATGGGTCCGGCGCGGAATCGACTTAGGAACGATACAGCCCGCGCTCGCTGATGTACGCGGCGACGGTCTCCGGCACGAGCGCCTGCCACTCCCCGTGCTCGGCAATCGACTGCCGAATATTCGAGCTGCTGATCGGCGTCGCCGGCATTTCCACTTCAAGGGCTCGAATCTCTGCCAGCCGTTCCGCCGTCACCAGCGGAGCCAGTGCATTGAAATCGGGCGGCGGCGACCCCGCGCGGCGGACCACCAGCGGCGTCGCCAAATCGCAAATCACGGCCGGCTCGCGCCAGGTCGGAAAGTCGGCGAGCGAGTCGGCGCCCATGAGAAAGAAAAGCTCAGCGTCGGGCCGCTCGCTGCGAAACTGCCGCAGAGTGTCGACCGTGTAACTGACGCCGCCACGCTCGACTTCGAGCAGCGAGAGAGCGAACTCCCGCCGGTCGGCAATCGCCAAGCGCAACATCGCGACGCGATCTGCTTCGCTCGCGACCGGCCCGCGCGGTTTCAGCGGTTGCTGAGCCGTGGGAACAAACTCCACTCGATCGAGCCGAGCCTGCCGCCAGCAGCACTCGGCCAGCAGCAGATGGCCGCGATGAACCGGATCGAAGCTGCCGCCGAACAAGCCGATGCGCATGAGGTGGAGTTCCGCCGAAAGGGGCCAACGACGCCGACCTTTGCGAACCAAAACTCGCCGGTCTCGCCACGCAGATTCTACGCTAAAATGGCGAGTCTCGCCCGCCGGCGATTCGCGGATCGACCTGTAGAAAGCAGCGCATGACCTCAGAGTTCGAATGCTTTGACCTCGACGCCGTCGTCGCCCACATTGCGGCCGCCGTTGGCGCCGCTCCGCAACAGGTGCGGGCCGCTGTCGATCTGCTCGACGCCGGCAATACGATGCCGTTCATCGCGCGCTACCGCAAGGAAGCGACTCGCGGGCTGGAAGAAACGGCGTTGCGGGCGATCGAAGACGCCCTGGACGCCGCGCGGGAACTGGCGCAGCGGAAGCAGACCATCCTGAAAACAATCGACGGCCAAGGTTCGCTCACGCCGGAGCTCCGTCGCCAGATCGTACAGTGCAGCGACAAGCAAACGCTGGAACTGCTTTACCTTCCCTTCAAGCCGAAGCGTCGTACCCGCGCCACCGTCGCCCGCGAACGCGGCCTCGAGCCGCTGGCCGACATACTCTGGAAGCAAGCCCGCCTCAATCGCCCGCGCGCCGACGTCCTGCGGCCCTACATCGACTCGAAAAAGGAAATCCCCGACGCCGACGCGGCGCTCCAGGGCGCGTGCGACATTGTCGCGGAGCGCTGGGCCGACGACGTCGAGCTTAATTGTTGGCTCAATCAACAAGCGCACGACTTCGGGCACGTCGTTTCCACGGTGAAGCGGGGGAAGAAGGTCGAAGGCGCCAAGTTCGAAACCTACTTTGATCATCGCGAGCCCGCGAAGCGCGTTCCCTCGCATCGCCTGCTGGCGATGCTCCGCGGCGAGGCGGAAGGCTTTCTCAACGTCGGCGTCGCGCTCGACGGCGACTTTACGCTCCGCAAATTGCGGCCGCGGTTGGCCCACAATCCTCAGTTCGAGTTTCACGCCGAACTACTGCGCACAGTCGATGATTGCTACGCGCGGCTATTGCTGCCGGCCGTCGGATCGGCGACGCTCCAAACGCTCAAAGAACGCGCCGACGAAGAGGCGATCGCCGTCTTCGCCAGCAATCTGCGGCAACTCCTGCTCGCCGCGCCCGCCGGGCCGCAGACGACGATCGGCATCGACCCCGGCTTCCGCACGGGCTGCAAAACAGTCGTCGTCGACGGCACCGGCAAGTATGTCACGAGCACGACGATCTTCCCAACGGCGCCAAAGAACGACGTCGAAGGCGCCGCACGCGTCCTCAAGGACTTGATCGCCAAGTACGACGTGCGCCTGATTGCCATCGGCAACGGCACGGCCTCGCGCGAAACCGATGAATTCGTCGCCGGCGTGCTGAAGTCAAGCGGCATCGACGCCACCAAAGCGATGGTGAGTGAATCAGGCGCCTCGATCTACTCCGCCAGCGAGTTGGCCGTTCGCGAGTATCCCGACCTCGACGTCACCGTCCGCGGCGCCATCAGCATCGCCCATCGCTTGCAAGATCCGCTGGCTGAACTCGTGAAGCTCGACCCCAAATCAATCGGCGTTGGCCAATATCAGCACGACGTTAACCAGAAGCTGCTGCAGACGTCGCTCGGCCGCGAAGTCCAGTCATGCGTCAACTCGGTCGGCGTCGATCTCAATCTCGCGAGCATGTCACTGCTATCGTATGTGGCGGGCATTGGCCCGAAGCTCGCCGAACGCATCGTCGAGTATCGCGACGCTCACGGCCGTTTCGAAAGTCGCGCGTCGCTGCTCAAAGTCCCGAAGCTCGGCCCCAAAGCGTTCGAGCAAGCGGCCGGATTTCTCCGCATCCGCAACGGCGCCCAGCCGCTCGACGATTCGGCGGTCCACCCCGAGAGTTACGGCGTCGTCGCAAAGATGGCCCAGTCGCTGGCCGTAGACGCCCGCGCACTTGTCGGCAGCGCTGCGCTCACCTCGCGACTGCGGGCCGAGGATTTCGTCGATGGCGCCGTCGGCCTGCCGACGGTTCAAGACATCATCGCCGAGTTGGCCAAGCCCGGCCGCGACCCGCGCAGCGAGTTCCGCGCGGTGAAGTTCAGCGACGGCATCAATCAGCTGAGCGATCTCCGCGAAGGAATGATTCTCGACGGCGTCATCACGAACGTCACCCGCTTCGGAGCGTTCGTCGACATCGGCGTCCACCAGGACGGCCTGATTCATATTTCGCAACTGGCGAACACATATGTTAACGACCCCGCCGAGGTCGTAGCCGTGGGGGACTTGGTGCGGGTGAAAGTCCTGGAAATCGACGTCGAACGGAAGCGGATCGCCGTCTCGCGCAAGCAGGTCTGAGTGGGCTAAGAACCGCCGTGAAACCCGCGACCAGGGAGGGTTTCGCATGTCCCCAGCGGATAGTAGAATTGACCGACCGCCCCGGATGAAACTGGGGCATTCTCGGATTGGTGCCTCTCGTGGCGGTCCGACCCGGAAAAACACGCTTCGGCGGAGTAGCTCAGTCGGTTAGAGCAGCGGAATCATAATCCGCGTGTCGGGGGTTCGAATCCCTCCTCCGCTACTTGGGTCACCCTGTGCCAAGTGGTGACAAATGGCGACTAACCCTTGCTCTGGCAAGGGTTTTTGTTTGCGCTCTTCGGTCGCGTGGTCGCCCTCGCTTGTGACAGCAGACGCCATGCATAGGCACTCGAAGCCAAAAGTAGGTGCAACAATAGGTGCAACACTTTTCTCAGAGCCGGAAGCGGCAACTTCCCGATTGCTCGGTTCTGTTTCGCTTCCCGTGGAGTTATCAGTGGGCGTCGATACGATTGAGACTGGCGGCGCCGCCAGCGAGTTAATGGCCGCTGACTGCTGGGCAACATCAACGTGGCTATAGATGCCCATCGTCAGATTGACATCGCTATGGCGGGCAATACTCTGCGCCATCTTGGGATGGACTCCGGCCAGTGCCAAGTTGGTGATGAACGTGTGACGATTAGCATGAAAATCGGCGTACATGCCAGCTTCGTTCTGATACTTCAGAAAGTCTGATTGATCTCGATTTGCTCGAGTGCGCGGATCGGGGGATTCTTCAATCCAAGCTTTCCGGGCCCGATCGAGATCAAGACGCATCATTTTTGCCGTGCGGCGAATTCCTCCCGCTCGGGCGCGAAGATTGAATACGGGTTCATCGCGGTCAGTGTCTCTGGCTTCGAGCCATGCTTTGAGGCGCGTGGCAACGGCCGGGTGTAGCGGAACGACATCATTTCGTCGCCGCTTGCTGTAACCGGCCTTAACGCGAACTGTGGCCGGCCTCCCATCGAGGTCAAACGATTTTTTTGAGAGAGACGCGAGTTCTTGTCGACGGTACCCTGTCCATGCGGCGAGGATGTAGAGCATGGCCCGGTCTGGACCTGAAACTCGTTGAATATCTGGGGCACTCTCGGCGGATGCCACGAGGCGAGCAAACTCTTCAGGTGAGATGGCACGTCTTTCCCATCGAATGTCGGTATCCGCGTTAATCGCGGAAAGATGTTCAACAGGGTTTCTGTCCTTGGGAACCTTTCCGTCGATTTCCAGCCAAGTGCAAAATTGCTTTAAGGCCGCAAGGTAATAGTTGCTGGTCTTGATCCCCATTCGACCGGCGGCTCGTTCACTTGCAAGCCACTTCACAACTGACGACGGAACGATCTCCGCCCAAGTGGAAAACCCGCAACCATCCATCAGGCGTTCAATGCGATTGCAAGTCTGATCCACATGCTTGGCAGAATTCGATGCGCCCTTTAGTGACTCTCCGAACTCCGTCAAATGCGACTTCAGAGGAAGAAGCTTTCCATTCTCGTGAGGATCGGAAAGTCCGGACTGAATATATTCCGCCTTGCGCTCCAGTTCCGCTGCCAACTGAGCCGTTGCGTCCTTATCTGTATAGCCAGCGACGCGTTGCTTTACGCCATTGGCATTTCGATACTGGATATACCACTTACGAGATTCCTCGTGGTACGTCTTGCCACCGGAGGCAATCGGCAGCAGCGTAACGCGACCGTTTCGCTTCTTGCGAACAAATTGCTTTCCTTGGCGAATGACGATCTCAGCGGTTGGGGTCAGCTTTCGGGTTACGGTGATCTTAAAAATAGCCGCCATTCTTTATCCCTCCAATGATGCGACGGAGCTTCAGCGAGGACGGCGAGCAAGCTGCCGATGACCATTTGGAGATTGCGATGCGATCCACGACTCGATGTCGGTTTGTCGCCAGCGGACGTTGCGTCCAAAGCGAATCGGCTGTGGAATTTCCCCACGAGAAATTAGTCGCCATACCGTACGCGTCGACACGCTTAGGATCGTAGCAACTTCCCGCACATCGATCATCTGTTGCGGCGAGGATTCCGTAGGTCGCATGGCCTGTTCCTTTCATTCAAAGAATCACTTGACTATTCAAAAGCTTGATCCAAATCACCCCACACCTCAGGCGAGTCGGACTGCCGCCGATGCTCGACGCTTGGCGTCGACACGCTCCCCCGTGGAGCGGACCGATGTCGTTTCGGCGCACCAAACCGCACCTGCTCCACCGGCGTCCACGGCGCCAAGAACTGATCGGTAGCTGGCCGCGGGACGAACTCCGGCACGTCGGCGCGAGGCGGTATTAACTGTCCGCCAAACAGCTCCTCTCCCGGAATGTTGTCGAAATACGCCCCCTCGGAACGCACGATGTAGTAGCCGCTAAGGCCGTTCTCACGACTGCAAGCCTCGATCGACATCAGTTCGCTCGGCAGCACCAGCCGCCGCGCGGCCGCTTGCCGACTCACCGACTGGCTGGCGCCGCCGGGGCCGTACGACTGGGAAACCGACTCCCGCTCGCTCTCTTCGTCGCCGAACAGACTGGAAGCCCACTCGGCAGTGGCGACGCATTCGAGCCGCCCAAAGAAACGATTGGAGATTTGCCCGAGGATCTCGTCGGTGAAGTATTGGCCGTAGACTTTCGGATCGCGGAGCCCCGAAATACTCTGGAAGGCAATCGCCAGGACGGCGCCTTTGGAGCGTCCCTTTTTGGCCAAAGGCACGATGCCAGGCAATCCGCCGCCGCCACCCCCTCCGCCGCCGCTTGCCTCGGATAACTCATCGATCACAAAAAAGCTCCGACGAGTGATGGAGTTGGGAAGATTGAGCGTCAAGTCGCAGGCCCGCTTGAAGATACAACGATTAATGGCGTCAATGGCGGTGCGGCCTGTTTCGTAGTTGCCGAGTACCAAGATCCAATTGCCAGTCACCCACTCTCGGAGTGAGAACGATTCGGTCGCCGTGTCCCAGGCCGCGGCGATCGGCTCGAAAGGCAGCATCTTGGTGGCAAGCGTACTCATGATGTTCATCAGCAGCCGCTCGTCGTAGAAATACTGCGACACGATCTCCCGAGTCTGCGGATGACGCCGCAAGATCGAGCGGATCCGCTTATGGTGCTTTAGAGCACGGACGAGCGTCCCGAACGTCCATGGTTCTCCGGTGAGTATGAAGCTGACGATGACGCCGTACATCAAGTGGCGGGCCGCGTTGACAAAGAATGGCTGAGCGTCTCCTTCGGCGGGAATGAGCGTGAAGGCGAACTCGATGGCGACGGTCGCCTCCTGGATATCGGCCGCCATGTCCCAACGTGCGCTGCGCGCGTCGAATGGGTGACTTGTGAGAATCTTCGCGTGTGGAGCAATAGCCTGAAGCATCGGCAGTGCGTCTTGCTTAGCGTCGTAGACGAGCGCTCGGTGGTCGTCTACGACGCCAACGGCCCACAGCGCTGACTGTAAAAAAATCCTTAGAAGCGTCGACTTGCCCCCTCCTGTGGCCGCAATCGCTGCGAAGTTACCGGGCTCGAAGGTGGGAATCTCGGCACGTCCCCACAGGAGGTGATCAAGCTGCTTCTGATCGGCGGGCCGTGGCGATGATTTAGCGAACTTCATTTGACGTTCTCCCGAAAGCTACGAATGACGCGTCCGCGACGCGGGGACGCAGCCAGCGGTTGTTTTTTGGGCGGCGCGGACTGACGCTTCGTCAACTTGGCGGGCGGCTTGAGTGAGCGGCCGCGCGGTGGGCTGATTGTTGGCAGCTCGGGCGACGACCAGAAGTCGCAGAGCCAGTAGGCCGCAATCATGGCGACGACTCGGGGCCCCCATTCAGTCGCGCGTTTGAATGTTTCCAGGAAGGAAAAAATCGCCGCATAATGGATCACGGAGGCGCCGAGCGCGACCACAAACACAATCTTGACGCTCCAGCCGATGACGATCCCAGGAAGATTCTTCGCCGTACTGCGGAGCGAGCTCTGCTGCTCGGGCGAGATGCGTTCGAAGGCGTCGTCCGACAAGCGAGACCAGAGTCGCCAAACGCCGATTCCTACGATCGGACAGAGTCCTAAAACCAAGAGTTCCATGCCGTCTCCTCATCACAATTCGAGCGTTGGTCGGTACGAGTTTGCATCGCGAGTCGCCAAGTCGTGAGCTAGCTCCTTCGGTCGCGATCGTGTCAGTGACTGAGCGAGTTCCTGAAGCTCTTCGCCGGCATGCGGCTCGTCGACGAACAGCTGCGTCGACAACTTGCCGCGCGTCGCCTGGACGTAGATCATCTCGCGGTCGGCCATCGTCCCGCCGACGAGGAGATAGGAATGATCAACCGTCTGCCCCTGACCTTTGTGGGTCGTCTGGGCATAACCGAGCGTCAGTCCCTCCGCGCCATAGTCGCGAGCGCGCACCGTCACTTCGCGCGTGTTCTCTTCCCCATCGAGTCGAATCGTCAACCGTCCACGAAGACGATCGATGTTGGAGATGACGCCGCGATACCCATTGCGAATTCCGTCAGCGAAAACGTTCTTGTGAAAGAGCACGCGGTCACCAGCACAGAGTTGACCATCGCCGTGCCGGAGCGACTGCGATCGATCGACGACGCCCTGTTCGAGCCGTTCGGCCTGACAAAACCGGTTGGCCACCTGCGCCTCACGGCGGGTCGGCGTGAAAATGAGATGCTGCTCCGGGCGACGCGCCCCGCCACTGGCCGTCCAGGCGTCCACCAATCGGTGAATCGCTTCGCCTCGATCCTTCGCGACGACCAGTCGCCCCCGGTCCGTATAGTTTTGGAGAGCAGGCTTGGCCCCGCCGGCGCGGAACTGTTCGGTGGCAAGCAGGTCAGCAGCGTCGCGCTGACGCAGATTGGTTTGCAGACTCGCCGGAGTGAGTTGTTTGAGGAGATAGCGAAATGGACCTCCCGCGGCGATCGGCTGCAGCTGGGCCGTATCGCCTACGAAGATGACCGTTCCGCCGCACCGGCGCACTTCTTGGCAAAGCTGCCGAAACGACTTTGTGTCGATCATGCCGGCCTCGTCCACGATGAGAACCGTCTTCTGGTCAACGCCCACCTTCTTAGGAAGATGCGTCGACTTCCCCTGCATCGCGCGAATAAATTGGCGGGCATCGTGACGAACCCGTTCGCGAAGCTTATGGCCCAGCGACTTATTGAAGTGATAGAGATAGCTGGCGATCGTCCGCGATTCGATGCCGGCCTTGGCGGCGAGTTCTTCCTTCGCGACGCCGGCGAGCGCCGCTCCGATCACCCGGTAGCCAGATCGCTCCAGCGCCTCACGCACGACGTCCAGCGTAAAACTTTTTCCCGCGCCGGCGACGCCGCTCAGAGCGCGAATGGCTCCTGGCGATGTGAGCAAGTGCTCCGCGGCGGCCCGTTGTTCTGGCAGCAACGTCGGGTGGGACGCGATAGCCTTCGCAATATCCTTTGGGTTGACGCAGGCGCCGGTGGCACTGCGGAGCTTGCCGACCTCGGCGATAAAGGCCTCTTCTTCTTGCCATGTTGCTTGCGTCGCGTAACGAATCTCCCCTTTCACTTCGCCGATGAGTCGGATCTCCGCCGACTGACGGAGCTGCAGCGCGAGTCGGTCGGCGAGCCACGTTCCGCTGAGTCCAGAGGTCTGCGCTGCTTCGCAGACCCGCTGCACGGCTTCCCGGTAAGTGAAGGTCGATTGCGACTGGTCGAGTTGTTCCGTCGTCCTGCGCCACGCGGCGTCGAAGATTGCTTCCCGATCGAGAGGCGATCGAGTCGCCTCGACGTCGCACACCGTTTCAGGAAAAAATCCGAACTGACGCGCTGCCTCTTGCCAAAAACTAAATAGCTGGTGGCGAGGCGGGATGGGAGTTTTCGTCGTCCGGGTGGCGAGGTTTGCCGCTTCGCGGGCTTGGGCCCGCGACCAAGCGGCGCCTAGCCCTGCAGAACCTTCCAGCAGGCGTTCAATCTCATCGCGCCGCGAGGACCACTGACGACAGAGTTCGGCCGGAACGCCTGCCACCTCGAACCAGCTCGCTTCCTGACGGCGGGAGTCGAGCGGCCGGTGAAGCCCAACTCCCAACCGCTGTTGAAGTTCTTCGGCGAGCGTCGCGCGAAACATCGGGCCTAAACTTCGCGTCCATTGATGGAGTGCACGACTGTCGACGCCTGACCACCGGCCGTCTTGCCCCCTACAAACGTTGGCAATAACGCAATGACGATGGTATTGTGGTTCGAAATCTTTGCCTTTGGCCACACGGCTCGTTCCGTGGTCAAACATGGCAATTACCAATTCCGCAAATTCTCGTTGGTAGCCCCCTTTGCCCCGGCGTGCGAACGGGATGTTTTGTTCAAGCCACGACAGCGTGGAGTTGACGGCCAGATCGAAGGCGATCTCGATCTGACGCTGGACTTCCGGCGGCGCCGTCGCCCACATCGCCGACACTGACTTGGGGGCCGAGAACGTCAGGTCGTACCCGGGGACACGCTTGTCGTTCACCCCCGCGCCCAGACGACGCTCCAACTTGCGGCCATCTGCCCAGAATCCGGCGAGGAGATTTTTGAAAGCAGCTTGATCTACGATCCCGTCAAGTCCGAGTGCGACTGCTCCTGCGCCGCACCAGCGTCCCGGTGGTTCCCCACCACTCAGGTAGTAGTCCTTTTTGGCTAGCGACGTGAAGTAGTCGCCGTCGAAAGATGAAGCGAGCGTCGTGATAGTCGCAACCATAAGGACGATCAACTCAAGAGCGAAGCGCGAGCGATTTCGACCGCTTCCTCTCGCGGCGACTTGCCGATTGCGGTGAGGATTGTCACTAAGAGCCGGGCCTGGTTGCGATGAATCAGCGAAGCCTTGCTCAGCAGCTTGGACAAATCGTCGGCGATCGCTGGCGGTTGCGATTCGAAGTGAGTCGCGACGATCGCGCGCACCAGCTCGCCGCGGGTGACGTTCAGCTTCTTCGCCGCCGCGTCGAGGAGCGCCAGAAGTTCCTCCGGCACTCGAAACGCGATCGTGTTGGATGTTGGGGTTTTCGAACGCGACTTTTTGGGCGGTTGTCGCACTGGTGATCCTCCGCTGCAACAATGCAGCTGGTGCCGGGCAGAGACGTTAGCCATACGAAGGCCGCATTCGCTAACAGACAAACGCCAGGTGTAAATTCTTCTAAGTCGAGTTGTGAAGTTCTTTTGCGTCATCGATATCGCGTTTTTAGAAGGCCTTCGATGGTGAGGTGGCGAAGCGAGTGGCCAAGCGCCGCTCCCACCAGCGATCGCGGAAGATGACGATGGACGACGGAAATGGCGCGCCGCTGGTCGCTTCGCCAAACCGCACCCGCCCCCGCAAGTAGCGAATCTCCCCCCGCATCGCGTACTGGTGCCACCATTCGGTGTCGGTGCGTGCGGGGACGAGACAAACGACGGTGGCTCCCCGCTGCGATTCCTCATAAGCCTTCCGCATCCATGCGGCGATGGCCCGACCATAGGGCGGGTTCATCCAGCAGACGCCGTCCCACGGCTGCGTCAGTCCGTCATCTGTGGGCGTAAAGTAGTGAGCGCACTTGGCCGTCTCCGGCAGTGCGCAGACGTCGATCGTAAAGTGAAACTCCGCGTCTAGGCAACGGAAGAGTTCCATCGGAGTTTCCCAAGTGTGATCGTCAGATTGAAAGTGAACGGTATTCATTGGGGCATTCCATTGAGGGGCGAGATTGGCGGCGATGCTCTACGGCTCGTGCGACGAATCACTTCGCCGCTTGCAGCTCGGGGGAAGATGGTAGAACTGCCGTGGCGGGTAGCGTCACAGAGCACGAGGGATCTTGCCCAAACGAGAGAGTGCAGGGATTAGCGGCGTCGTAGTCGAGTGCCATCAGTCGCCAGCACGGCGTCGCTAGCTCCTCGGCCAGCCGCTGAAAGTGCTGCCCAAGTTGGTCGGCCTGCGTTGCGACCCTCGACATCCCGCCGGTTTCGACGGCCAGTTGTTGCAGCACCTGTTCGTTGACCTGGCCCGACTGGAGGGCGATCGAGTGGATCCGCACACCGCGACGGCGGGCACGAGCAATGAGCGCTTCCGGCTCAGGGCCTGGCTTGTTGTTGACGCCGTCACTGAATGCGACGAGGACTAGCTCGTCGCCTGCCCGCTGCTCTAAGGCATCAAGTGCCGCGTTCATGGAGGCGTAGAGGGCCGTGTGACCACCGGCTTGAAGTGGAATGCAGGCGGCGATCGCTTGTTCTTTTGCGGTCGTCCAGTTCACTAGAGATGTCGTCTGATCGCTAAAGCGTGCGATCCAAATGGGCGTCCCGTCAGGCAACCGGCGGAGCAATTGCTGAACTCCTTGAACTGCCGAGGCGAGCGGCGCGCCGTGCGTCGAGGCGCTGCAGTCGATGACGATGGCGACGGCGAGTCGCCGATTGTCGTCGTAAGGTTGTACAGAAAATCTTTTGAGCACTTTCTCATGCTGTGCGATGTTCCAATCGGTGGGACGGATGTCACTGGTGACAGCAGCGTTTGGCGCCGTCACCAAGAGATCGACGACGAGCAAGTTGGTCGCGGGAATCGGCACGACTCGGCGGAGTCGCAGCGTCGTCCCCGCCGGGAACGCTCGTGGCAATATTCCAGCGATGTGGGCGTCCAGGTCATCTAGAAGCCGCTCCGCAGCGGTCGTGGCTATGCCGAACGGTTTGACGGCGGTAATTTGCGCGGCCGCAAACGTACGCACTTCGCCGAGGCGAGGTTCGGGAGCCTGCTGAAGCAGCGTTTCGACGACTCGCAGGCGATCATTCTGAGCCAGCTTGATCTGGCTGCGGACGCTGGCAGAGAGCTTCGCGACGCGCTCTGCGGCCGATTGCTCTGCCGATTCGCGAGCGGCACGCTCGACGGCCAAACGCTTTTCGTAGTCGGTCGCTACGCCCGACGTGCGGGCGGAGTAGCGTACATGCTTCAGCTGGATCTCGTAATAGTCCGTCGGCAACCCGTGCTCCTGGGCCAGTCGAGACGCACGCTGAAGAAGATTTTCGGCCTGATTCGCGCTGGCATCAGCGGCACGAACATAGTTGACGAGCGCCCGATCGACGAGCCAACGAGTAAACGTCGGCGAGTGGGGAATGACGATCTGTTCGTTCAGAAAATCGGTCGTCTCGTTCCAGTTTCCTGCGGCTTCCAACCGCTCGACGACTTGTTCCACGTGCTCGCGGTCGCGATCGAGCCAGTGGCTGAGGCTGGCGTGGCGAATCGCCACAGCCAGATAGACGTTCGTAAAGACGATCCAAACAGCGCCTAGGAATACGCCGAACAGCAGTTCCCGTAACGGGTGGAGCCCCTCTTCGATGTCTTCGCGGCTGGGGCGAAACGTCCATGCGACGATTGCCAGGAGGAGCCCGCAGGCCGCGGCGGCCGGCAAACCAAGCATCAAGCGGACCGGATGCAACCAGTCCAACAAATGCCCCGCGATGCAGAACAGCGCGGCGGCGAGCGCGAAGCGAATGAGCGTGTACATATAGATGCTCCTTATAAATTAAGACTTGAAAGAGACGTTCCGGCCGTCGAAGGTGAGGCCGATCTTCTCGACCACGTCGGTCCCTTGCGGAAAGAACTGCACGGGGTGATCGGCCGACAGCGCATCGGCCAGCGCTGACCGCGCGGACGGCGGGAAGAGGTGGGACAGTTTGGCCGCTGCGCGAACGATAACGGCGACGGCCACAACGCCCGCTGCGCAGGTTTCGCCAAACGCCACATTGGCAGTCGAATCGACTGCACGGACGGCGTCACGCACCGCTCGCGCCAACGATGGCTCGACGGACGGGAGCACATGGGTCGTCCAGCCTGCATCGTTTCGAGGGGAGTTCCCCCACGGCAACGGCGCCATGACGCAATAGCCCCCGTAAACGATCTGCTGGGCGATCTTCTTCAAATCGCCAGAGCCGCTTCCAGTCACCACCTGCAGGCCGGTAAGCGTGACGTACTGGACGCTGGCGGCGACGGCTTCATCAAGGGCCGCGGGCGTGGCTGCTGCCTCCCAGAGAGCAGCAAACGAATCGTTCAAACTGCGCGGAAGGACCAGCGGCGACGCCGCATTCCCCTTTCCGGCCGTCAACTTTAAATCGGCGATCAGCGTCGTGAGTTTCGACTCGCTAGCTAAACGCACGGTAGCGACCGTCTTGCGACCGCTTCGCACCGCCTGAAGTTCGGCGCGAACGCGGTCTTCTTCGTCGACGACATGGCGAGACTGGTGCGCCAGCCGCGTCAACTTATTGCGTGTCTTTCGCTTCGGCGACCACGCGGCTCGCACATAATCCCAGCCGTGAGGATGAAGTAGGCCGAATGGACGCTTAATGCGCTCGATCAGTTTCTCCTTCTCCATTCCCCATTCGAGCAACTCACTCTCGGAGGTCTCTTCCAGTGCTTTGAGCATCTGTTCGAGATGTCGCTGCTCCTGCAGCCGATTGCGAAACTCCTCAACCGACTCAACTGCCCGGCTCCAGCGAATTGGCAACTGCTCGATGTCGCACTTCTGCTTGGCGTCGACCGAGACAAACACAGTGGCCGTCTGCTTGGCCGCTGGCCGACACAACTCGGCGATGAACTGCTCCGATGTCAAGTTAGCGCTTTCGGCGATCAATTCGTCGATGCTCAATCGCCGCTGGGGCGTCTCGCGATGAGACAGCTCAAGCTCCTCAATGGCATGCTCGTCGGTCGCCGCGTCGGCGATCTCTTCCAGCTCCGCGGCGTATGCTTCGGCGATCGCCGGACCGACCTCGGTTTCGTAATCGAGCGCGCGGCCAATTCCAAATTCGCACAGTTCGATATTGCCCAAGAGGCCGTTGATGGCGTTGTTGGGTCGAACGCGGTCGAGTTCTACGCAGAGCGCCGAATTGCAGAGGGCCTGCAAGGCAAGGTTGAAGATCTGCCGGCGTTTGTCTTCGTCCCGATCGCAGCCAGCTAGTTCAAATCCGGTGAACCCGCAGATGGCGTTCGGATCCATCGCGGGGTCGGTGACGTAGTGAGTCAGCCGCGCGAGCGTGCTCGCCGCATTGAGCGGGATGCGATCGCCTAGGCCGCGGTGAACATTGGGTCCGGCCGCGTAGAATCGCGAGGTGGTGACAGCCCCGGTGGCTCGGCGGATGGCGCGCGATACTTGGAAGTCGAGCTCCGTCACGGCGCCCGCGTAGGTGGCGCCGTTGATCGTCCCCAGATAGTGGAAGTTAACGCCAGCGAGCGGCCCATTCGCCGCATTCATCAAGTCGTTTGCCAACGTCACCGGCACGTACCGCATTAAGTCCGAATTTTCAAGCAAGTCGAGGGCGGCTGCATAGCCCAGCGCTGGCGCCTGGCCGGCTCCGTCTCGAGCATTCATGTCGCCGACGCTGTCGCTGAAGGCTTCGAGCTCAGGTCCCTTTCCGGCGCAAAGCGTGTCTGCCGTTTTGCCGAAACCCAGTGGGAAGACGACGACGTCGGAAGTTAGATACCGAAGGTCGAGATGACCGACTTCCTGGTACACGTCAAAGACAAGCACCTTGATGCAATTCGGGAAGAATAGCCGTATGTACGGCAAGACTCCGTGGGCGAACGATCCCACGATCATCACCACGTCTAAAAATGGACGCGTTAGTTCACGGATCTGATGCATAATGCGACTCCCAAGACAAAAGGAAAACAATGGCACGGAGAGAAGGAACCGCAGCGGGCGGCGGCTGCACCGCACGTCATCGCCGCTAGTAGCGATAAGGGACGAAGACGTCGGCGAAGTGCCCCACCGCCGCGGCGAAATCGGCGTTCCGTTCGAAATCCCGCGTCAGAAATACCAACATGTAGGGCCAGTCGGGCTGCACGAGCGTCCCGTCAATCGCGTCGAAGGTCGGACGCTGTTGCAAGAAGGCGCGGGCGTAGACGTGCAAGTTTTCGGCGTAGGCCGCATCGGTGATCGTCGGCAACACTAGCAGCGACTCATTCGCCTCTCTGGTTGCGAAGGCCGCTAGAGCCCGGGCGACGAACCGCTCAATGTTCGATAGCGGCGGATGGACAAGCGATGATCCTCGCCAATCGGCGTCGGGTGAAAGCGAATCTTCCGCACTTGTCAGCGTTCGCCGACAAGGCAGATGCCGTATCGGTTCATCGCTGCCGCAGGGGTCGAGGTCGATGTGGCCGAACAGCTCGATCGCAGCCTCCACAATGATCCCCGGCGTCGCCCAGTGGTCGTCCGGGTCATCCTCGTTATCATCGTCGTCGGAAACAATGGGATCAAACGACGGGACCGTCGCGAGCGTAGTCGAAGAAGAGGTTTTCTTCGTCGCCTCGACGACTCGCGGGGCTTCGGCTGCAGAAGAAATCTCCACCTCAGGTGACGTGTCGTTCTCTTGTCGAGCGGAGACTGTTGACGGTGCTTTGATCGCCGAGGCGATCGCCAGCGTTTTGCGTTGGCTGTCAAACCCTTGCGTCTGCAACACTTTGAGCTGCGCCGTTCGGACGGCCTTCGTCAGCTGCGCCCCAGGTTCGACTTGGGGATACTCGGGAATAGTTTGCAGGAATGCTGCCAGTTCCATGTACCGCTGGCACGTGCGCGCCGAAATACGCGGCAGGTGTTTGGCGCGCCAGCGCTCGAACTGACCGTGCTCCAGCTGGCTTTTGACGTACTCCAGCCAAGCGCCGGCGCAGGCCGAGTGCCACACGCCTTCGTAATAAGCTCGTTCCGCTTTGACGTGTGAGCGTTTGACTTGAGCGACGATAGCATCCAATGACAGAGAGGCGGAGATTTCGGACGACTGGGGATCGACCGCCAGAGCGATCGCGCTACAATGAGCTGGCTGCGACATGGGAGTTCTCCAGGAATCAAACGGAAGTGGCCGTCTATTCCCCTAGTCGCAGAACAGAATCACCGCGCGCAGAGAATATTTATTCCATACCCCAGGGATAAAGATGGCTTCCACCCCTGAATCGGTGCTGCTGAATCAGATTTGCCCGGATTATGATGCGGAGGCGAAGCTCAAAGATTTGCTTGTGGCGCGAGCGCGAGTCGCCGCGGTGGCGCTGCTCAACGAGGATCTCGTGGCGCGCGTCTCGATTACCGAGGCGGCGTGCAGCGCCGCCCACTCCTTGATTGGCGGCGTTCGGTCGGGCACCGTCGATCCGAGTGATTCGAAGGAGCTGTACCGGCTCCTGCTCCACCGCACGAAGTGCAAAATCATCGACCGAGTTCGCGGCGCCACGGCCCAGAAGCGGGACGCTCGGCGGGAAACAGCCGATGACGTGCAAGAGATCCCGAGAGAAGAATCCTCGCCCGCTGTCGAGGCGAGCTTGAATGAGATGTCGCTTGAGTACGCAAAGCTGCTTTGCGAACCGGAAGACGATGTCTATCGCTGCATCAACTTGCTCGGACTTTTGTCGGGCTATAAGCCGGCCGAGATTCAGCAGGCGCTTGAAGCACAGGCGTGGCTCGCTCCCGATGAGTGTCCGACGATCCCGGCAATTAGACTCTGGCTCGAAGCGGAACGTGAGCGTATCCAAAACACGCTTGGCATTGATGAGAATTGATGGACCCGTCCCCCACTCGGCAGCTTGCCCTCGTCGTCGCGCGGTACGACCGTGCGCGCGGGGGCTCGGTACTGCGCCGTCAACTACTCGATGAGTGGCCGCATCCTGAATTGCGGGAACGGCTCCACTTAGCCCTCTGGCAATGCGACTTGGCTCGCTCCACTTCCGGAGTCAACCGCGCCGCGATGTTCGCGGAAGCGGCGACTGAACTCGCTGATCGAGGTTTACTGAGCAAGCTTTGCCGCGCAGTGCATGGCGACACGGCCGAGCTTGGCGGCGCTTGCTACTGGGAAGATTACTCGGAGCTTGGCATCTCAGCTGACGAACTGCAACTGCGCTTGGATGGAGAGCTGCTGCATCTAGGATCGGTTCTCCATGAGCGCTACGTCATCGACGCGCGGCTCGGACAGGGCGCGTTCGGCGTCGTCTATCGAGGAGAAGACCCCGCCGCGCAGCGATCGGTAGCCATCAAAGTCCCTCGCGGCGGGGACCGCCAGGGTCGAGAGCGCGCTGCGCGGCTCTTACGCCGTGAAGTCGATGTGTTGCGGGCGGCGAGCGGGTTGGGAACGCCAGCCCTCTTGGATGTAGTCTTGGTTGGCGAGGACTTGCCCGCGATTGTGATGGAGTTCGTCGAGGGAACTCGGCTGACGCAATGGCTTCGTCAAACTCCCATCGCACCGCGGGAGTCGGCGGAACTTGTTAAGCAGCTCGCGGAAACCGTCGATCGGCTCGACCGTGCTGGCTTTGTCCACCGCGATCTCAAGCCCGACAACATCGTCGTCCGGCCTACTGGCAAGCCTTGTTTGTTGGACATGGGCGTCGCGTTCGCCGAGGCGGACCGCTTCACGACTGAAGGATTCGTCGTCGGGACGCTTAATTACATGGCGCCTGAGGGGCTTCTGGGGATGACGTCGCAGCTAGACGGACGTTCGGATGTCTGGTCGCTAGGAGCTATTTTTTACGAAGTACTTACAAGAAAGACGCTCCAGTGCATCGGTAACCGTGAGGAAGCGCTGGTCGCGTCGGTCGCAATTCATATCGACCGTCCGTCGTTTCCCAAAGAAACTCCTCAATCGCTTCAAAAAATCTGCCTCCGCTGTCTCGCTCGCGAGGCGAATGAACGCTTCAGCTCAGCTGGAGAGTTGGCCGCGGCGCTGGGCCGATGGGGATCCGCGCCGGAGACAATCAACGAGCAAGGTTCGGCGCAGCAACTGATAGGGTGGCGACTGGGAATGAAGTACGGCGCCGCCCTCGAAAACCTCGCCTACTTCGGCCGGCATCTGCACCAGATGGGAAACCTTGCCAGTGCGACCGGAATGACGACTGCTCCAGCCCTCCAAGCCCTCGGCATGGCTCGCGGTTTCGCCTTCGGCTTGGTGATCGCCTACGACGATCTCCGCAAGCTGGCCCTACCGCCCGGCGTTGCGTTGCCGGCGCTAGAGCATTCCAGGAAGCTACAGGAAAGTTTTTACAAAAAAGACCAAAGCATTGAGACGGCCGAGTGGCTGCGAGCAAAACTCCCGGAACTGCATGCGCACTTAGAATCCGCCTACTGCAGTCTGGTGGAAGGTTTGCGAACGGCGTCGGACGCCGCCAGCGCCTGTTGCGAGATGGCGGCTCGATGCACCCTCCTGCTGCTGTCGCAGGAGGATTACGACGAACTCGACGCGGTTTGGCTTCGCACCGGAATCGGGGGCGACGAATGGCAACAATTCAAAGAGACGTTTGAACGAGGGCCGACGGCCAAAGAGTCGTTGATTCGACTCGATAAGGCCGTCGAGCGGCGACTTCATTTTGGCGAGCCGGCCACGTTTGGCGAGAATGATCTGTTGCGTCTGTTTTTGAAGTGAGGCCGATGGTTTGCAAATCGCGGGACCTCTTCGTATTCAACGGATAGTGCAGGCGGCGATAAGGCGATCATCGCACGATCGTCGGTGTCATTAAAGAAGCGGCGAAGGCCATCCAAATACGACGCGCGCTGCGCATTTGAATGAGCGCATCAGACGGCGTCAATTGAAGTCACGTTGAAATGACCTGCGTTCGGCGGCAACAAACGTTGGCTCCAGGCCGACACTCAATCCCGACTCAACGCCGCTGACTCCGGAGCCTCAAGTTTCTCCCGTCCTACGCGAGACATTGCATAGGCAATTAACTCGCCAACGTAAAGGAACGATGGAGGCGGCGTTTCGGCGGCGTGCTCCACGCAACTCCTCCCAGGGCGCGCGGGGGCCGGGTGAATGCGCCGCGGCGTCGCATCATTTGGAGCGAATACTGAGTTCGCCGTTGTTTCGTGCAACGAATTTCCTCATCGCCCGCAAGCTCCCGAAGGCAGAAGCAGGAGCGTCGACGCTGTAACGATGCACGCTTTTCGCCTGCTAAAATGGCACGCCATTTTCTCGTCAGACGAGACTATCCAGTCGACGGCAAATCTCTCTCAAAAGCAAATTCTGAAGAGACACACCGTGGCACGGTGTGCTTACAGAAAGTCGAAACGGCGACGGAAGATATCGCCAGCATTAGACTTAAGCATGTTTGCATTGACCCGGCTGTCGATTGCGAAATCGATGCTCAATCGCTTAACCCTTGGCGACGACGGAAGATGCGTCGTTTGCACGGAGCTATTCGACAGCGCATGGTTTCGGTCGCTGCTCAAGCAGCGCCAGCTCTTTCGTATGCGACTCGCGCGCCGTTCTCAATGGCTCCTCCTTCTGGTGCAGCCGCTTTTTCTTGAGGGCCCAACAACTTGTCACCTGCGAGAGTCGGACTGGCCCTGACAAGACTCTAGTCGCTGTCAGCGACAAGCCGTCGACCAATCGAAACTCATTTCTTTCTCACGGTGAGAACTTTTTCGAGCGAACGGGCAGTCGTTGGCGCCAGCGCAGAAGCGACTGGTGTGATCGTCATCGAGCGGCGACTTCTGGCAGCGACGTTCGGCGAGCATGATCTGCGGGGCTTGACTTGCGATGAGCCCGGCAGCGTGCAAGCGCGGGACCTCGTTGTGTTCAGCGGACAGCGACGGCGACTTCCTCCTTCGTTTTTTGTAAGCAGTCGGGACAAACGCTAAGATGCGTATACCACTGGGGTATTGCATCGACTCCGGTCACTTTCTCCAGCAGATCGTCGATCTCGTCGACGGAGCCAAGATCAAGCCACTGGGGCGGGATCTCGGCGACATCAGCATGATCGCGACGGTCGCACTCGACGCACGCCAGGCGAATTCTCGTCATCAAAACCTCCTTGGCAACAGTCGTTGCCATGCTAGAACCTGACTTGCTTGCACGCCACCGGCTCGTACTACAGCGGCTGGCTGCACTACGCGACGATGCGGCAGGTCAGTGGGAGGCGAAGACGCGATCATCGCACGATCGCGGGCGCTACTCAAGGAGCGATTCAGGCCGCGCAAATACGACGCGCGCGACGCAATTGGAGGAGCGCATCGTCTGACGCCTGTTGCGGTTACGCTGCGCAGGACCGTCTCCGGGCGCCCCCTCGTCAACCGGCGCCGGCGGCGTTCCGCTGGGCCAACCGCTGGCGCTCGGCGTAGCGCCGAACGTATTCCTGCCGGATTCGTCTTCCGGCGAGGAGAGGAACTTCCTTCGCTCGTTCGGCGACGACGATCGTCCGTTCTAACTCGGAACCAAAACCCGCCTCCAGGGCAACTGACTCCAGCGACCAGAGTTCCCCTTCCGTCTGCGACACGAGCCACTGCTTGAGTGTGTCGCATGTCTCCGGAAGGGCGATGGGAGGCGCGGATGGTTTTTTCGCAACGTCCGCGACGCTCTTCTCCCGGAAATAGACCACGTCGACGCTCCGCTCGGTTGCGTAGCGATAGTCATGCAAACAGCCGCATTCCACGAGCCAGGCCGCCGCCCTGTCAAGCACCCGCTTCATCTGGCTTGGGCTATAAGTCGGCGACAATCCGAGCGTCCCAATGCAGAGGCGGCTCAAGTTGAATCGGGCCACTGGAGCATGCCAGAACCGCTTGTCGAGAATGCGATAGAGGCGAAGCGGAACTTCGCGGCGGCGCCCCTGAGCGATCCGACGAAACATCCGCATATCAAGCGTGCGAATAAAGCCGTCCTGAAAACTCTTCCAAATCGCCTCGCCCCAGCGGACGGAGCAAAGTTGTTGTTCGGTCCGACCCGTGGCGATCCGGCTGCGGTCAAGCTGATCGCGAGAGCAGATCTCCACGTCAGTGATCAGATGAAACGTTTTCGACTTGTACTCCTTCTCGCCGTTATCCCACCAAGCGTCCTTGAATTTGAAGGTCGTCCCGGCGATCCGGTCGATTGATTGCTCCAGGCGGCGATAGGTCCGACCGTCTGGTTCCCACCCAATAGCGCGACAAAGCTGATAGCGGCTAAAGACAATCTGCGGCGACGCAAACCCAGTTTCGTGCGTCAGCGTCTTGAGCCCGAGGAGAACCTGGTCGTCGATCGGCCGCGGCAGCCCCCACTTGTCGGATCCGGTCATAATGAGTTGCCGAGTCACTTCACGTTTGAGGACACGGTCAAAGGCTTGGTGTTCGACTTCGAGCGTCTTGACGCCCGTGGCCGTGATCGGTCCAAACGGAAACTCAACGAGGTTCATTTCGTCCTTGCCGTAGAGAGGCACTACATTCCCTTCGTTGCGATTGTTCTCTTCTGTCACACTCCCCCTAATAATGATTAAAAAAGTCCTTAACGTTCTTTATAGTTTCTTAAGTTAGATCGTTACGCCCTGCCAACATATTGATTTCTCTTAACAAACCGCCCCTCACCTTGTCCGAGAACACGGCAGAACGTGTCTCAGAGCACGGTAGAACTTGTCTTACGACACGGCGCCCTCTTGCCTCAGAACACGGCAGAAGCTTGTCTGAGAGGCAACCGCCTTGTCTGAGAACACGGTAGCCGCTTCGTTCGCTCGTCGTCTGTCTGGCGACACGGCAGCGATTTGTCTGGAGAACACGGCGTCCGTGGTCGGTGCGTTACTTCAAGTCCCTTGAAGTTAGATACCGCGATCGTTGACATCATGGCAAGGAGTTATTCTTAGACAGCGCCTCGTTACCGCTACAACTTTTTAGCTTGGCAGTCGGTAAACGATTTGCGATCCATTGACCGCGAACAATCGGCGCGCGAAAAGAACGGGTAAGTATGGCGTCGGCGCTGAAGGAATTGTTGCACGGCGGTTTCAATATTTGGGCCATTTTAGCATAGCGTCTTGTCGAAAAGCTCGCCTGACGGCGAACGTCACATTTCGCCTTGAACGTCATGAGATATTCCCTCCCTAGCCATGGGATAGACGAGGGTTTGATCGCTCCGTATTGGTCAAACTTGGAGCTTTGGGGCGATGCGTGTCGTTCGTCACGCCCCGCAATTCGACGCTGCGGGACCTATTATAGGATTTGCCGGCCATGCCAGCCGGGCCAGCCAGGCCAGCTTGGCCAGCCATCAAGCCTTGCGAAGCACGTGCAGCCAGACAAGCCATGCCAGCCAACTTGGACAGGCCAGCCGGCGCGGCTTGCAAATAGTCTCTTGCCAGATCGAAAACTTTCGTGCGACGCTCCAATGCATGTTCATTACCTTCACCAATACCAAAGGAGGCGTCGGCAAAAGCACCCTCGCCGCCCATCTCGCCATCTGGCTTTTTGACCGCGGCTACCGAGTGGCCTTGCTTGACGCCGATGTTCAAGGGACCTCTTCGGAATGGCTGCGAAACGCCGAACCGGAGATTACCGTTCGCGCCATCAGCGACAGTGACGCTATCCAGACGGCGCGGGACGAACTCATCACCCTGCATGACTTCGTGATCGCCGACGCGCCGGGCGAAGAAGGGGAAGCGGCCAATGCCGTCACGTTCTTGGCCGATCTGGCGGTGCTGCCGCTCGAACCGACGAAGCCGTGCATTCGAGCGCTCAAGGATGCGCTTAAAACGATTCGACTCGCCCATACCGTCACCCAAGGCAAGCGGCCGGAAACGGTCCTCGTCCTCAGCAAAGTCCGTAAGAAAAGTCGGAGGACGGCAGTGCTGAAGGAACAGCTTCGCGGTTCCGGGTTCCGTGTCGCTGATACGGAGATTCGTTTCCTTGATGCGATTGCCGAATCGTGCGATTCGGCAGTCACTCGCAAGGTGACGCCGTCGTCTCAAGGCGCCGCGAGCGACATGGAAGCTTTTTTCTGGGAACTTCTTGGGGTTCGTCTCACAGAAAGGAACGCTGCGAATGAGTAAACAACCTGATTTTGGAAATGATTTGGCTGCTCTCCACGAAAACGTCACCGCTTCCGTCGGGGACGTGCTGCAAGTCCTCCAGCAGAAGCGAGCGACCAAACTCCCAGAAGCAATCCAAAAAACCGAAGAGATACAAGCCGCGCCCATGCGAGTCGGCGAGCAAGTAGCAGAGGCCGAGTCGTCTGCCGGCGCGAGCCCGCCGCGACGGCCGCGTTTGGCAAGTCGTTCCCGGCTGACTCCAACGATCGAGCGTGACGAGCCTCTCGAAAATGTCACGACCCGTCTCCGCCAAAAAACGAACGGACTCCTCACCGAATCAGCGCTGCGTCAGCGTCTGAAGAAGGAATCGCCCTCTACGCGGCAAGACATCATTGAAGCGGCGCTGGGCGATTGGTTTCGTAAGCATGGTTACGGTCGCGACCGTGATGAAGAAATTGCCGAATAGGTTTGTCTCAAAACGAATCACGCTCACGTGCGCCAACGCCCTGGCAAGGGAGTCGCGGCACGATCAGCCGATCGCGACCAACGTAGAGTTGGCACAGATCTTCATTCGTTGTCATGTTCGCCGTCAACTGCCAGCCCCCTGGCGCCGGGCGACAGTCGACCGCGAACCGATCCGAAAACGTTAGATTTCGCCAATAGGGAGTACGGCGTGCGGCGAGAATTGCCTCATCGCAATTCGCGAGGTTGGCCTCTTGGACGGGGGAAGACGATTCAAGTAGCGGCGCGCTCGACTTCCGGAGCCGATTCACGACACCGGCGGCGATAACCACCAGCGCCAAAGCTGTATAAAGAAGGTAATGAGGCATGGAGGGTAGGATTCCTCGTCGGTCTTCGCCGTTGCAGTTAATCGTTGCCTTCCATGTTCAAACCATGTTATAGATCCGCCTCAGAGAGACCACAGGATAGGGTCTCTCGACTGTCGATGATCGTAAAACGCTTTGACAAGTTCCATCCGTTTGGAAGCGATCACCCGGGGAGTCTGGCCGCCAGCCAGGCAAAAGGGGACGGGGTTTACCGCCCATCATGATCGCTTGCCGGTAGAGCCGGATGCGCCTTACAGGTGCTTGTCCGTGCTCGAAGGAGGCTGTTCAGAGTAATCCTGCCAGTATCGCGCTGCCTTTGTCGGGCAGAGCAGAGAACCCAGAGTAATCCTGAGCTTCTATCCTATAGCCACTTTTCTTTTGCTCCGAATGGGGGCGATGCGGAAATAGTCACTCATAAGTTCTTGAGTGACCCGTCAGTTTTCAAAGTAGGTGAGGCCATGCGCTTAGCGCATTGGCGTAATCCACACACGGGGTTCGCTTCCTTTTCTAAGGGGCGTTCAACGAGGTCCGGCGTGGGGAGCCACGAGCCTGGCGACAGGCCGTGCCGGGGAGTGACATCCTCGGGTATCAGAGTAAGTCTCTGAACGCGAATAGCTCAACCATGAAAGGCCCGAGAGGGCTTGCCGGTAAGTTTTGAGAGGGTCGATACCGAAATGTGTTCCGCTGCGGCGATAGCCGCGATGGAACCGGGAACAAGCAACCGTTTCTCCGTAACCCGATCTTCTGGATTCGTAGGGAGAAATCGAACCGTGTGACCTTATCGGTCAAACGGTCTCGTAAAGTAGGACGGCCTGACCGCCGCACCTAGAAGCGTGATTGCCATGCAGCGCAAGCTGCTCACCCACGGAACTCTCAAACCGATGAAACTGACTAACGCAGGAACCACTGACGACGCCGGTTGGTAACCGGTGCGCGACCTAGTCGGTCGCGTGCTTCAAACTCGTCAGTGGGGGAGTGGGCTGCAAGTAGATAGTCGACTGGCTCTGAGGCGGAAGCCTGGGAGCCAGCGAACGATGATCTTTGCGAAGGCAAAGACGCGCGTTGCTCGCATGATGCGAGCGGCAGGCGCCGGGCAAGGCAGTCCGGACTCGTTGGCGTTCTGGGTGGCACCAGAACATGAAGCCACGACGAAAGCAGCGACTGGCCTACAGGCCAGACGGATGGACAAGCCGCACGCGGCTGCCGGGATCTGTATTCCCGGCAGTCCGCGATCGGCTTTCCTTGGTTGGAAGCAATGTGAGTCAAACGAGTTCTCTTCGGGAGAAGAGAAGTCCTTTGGCAGCGAATCGAGGGTGAACAGTCGAGGTGTACTTAATGCACGGTGACGTTCACCCCGAGGTTTTCAGTACGACGGTGGTATGGAATTAACGGCGTGGCTGCTGTGAATTCAGTCGCCACGCCGCCGCCGCCGTCGATTATTGAAGGGTCTTGAGAGCAAGGTTAGGAAGGATTTTCGAGAGGTTCTCGAAAGCCTGCCGACGTTACTTGATAGTCGCGGCCAAGGCGTGAAGGGTTTTGATTTTCAGGGCGAACATAAAGGATGATGTTCGCCCTTCTTTGCGACCGATCGCATGAAGCGAGCGGTCACCAAGGAGGGTATCAGTATGGAATATAAGTATGAAGTGACGAGTCTGGTCGGGTACCTACAGCGGGTGGCGACGCATTTACTGCCGAAAGGGTATTACTTCTTTGTGCAGGGAGTGGTGCCAGAGGGCAAAGACCCGACGCAGCTCGACGCCAAGCTGCTTGCGAAATATGACGTGGCGAAGACTGAAGGGGCGCGCCGCTGGCGGAAGGAACAAGGGCTAGGGAACGTGCAGTACGTTCGGTTCAACCACTCGTGGATACTGCTTGCAACGCACGGAGATCATGCCATTCGAGAAGGTGAGGGGTCGAACTTGAAAGATGTGCGGCGGGTTCCTCTTCGCATTGGCGACTATTCGCTCTATGTAAAGCGAGGAGACTTTCTCCAGAAACGTGGCGTCGATGTACCAGCGATGCCAGACGGACGGTGGCGGGTGCGAGTCCTCATTGCCCGAGAGCCTTACCGCGACCTCTGCGCGTACTTTCTTGAGATCGCCTGCCATCGCCAAGCGGAAGCGCTGGCGCACGAGTTATTCTCGCTGCCATACGTCCCTTATGCGCCGGTTCGCAAACAACTCCTCAAGCTATTGAGACTGATGAACGCGAAGCGACAAGCAAGCGGGTTCACGAGGATCGCTCCGTCATGCCTTCGTTTCAAGCGACAAATCGTGAAGTCCTTCGAGAGCAATCAGGTTGACAGGACCACTGAAGATTTTTCTGGACTATTGGCGGCGGAATGAGGTAAAATTTAACCATGCCCAATGAATTCCACGCCACCTACGAACACGGCGTCCTCAAACTCGACGCCCCACTCTCGCTTCCCGAGCAAGCACGCGTCACGGGACTTGTGTTAGGCGTTGAAACCCCTAACGGCGTTGACACGGCTGCGGCAAAACTTTCCGACGCCGACTTCGAGCAATTGCTCGATGATTTTTCGGTTCATGGTTGCCAGTCGCTTCCCGCCGACTTCTCTCGCGACGACATTTACAGTGACCACGATTAATTCATGAAGATGGTCCTGCTCGATACGGGCATTCTATTGAGACTACTGAATGCGGATGATCCGCTTCATGGTCCCGTCCGCAGCGCTGCTAAGTCCCTGCGCCGCCAAGGGCATTCATTCTGCGCGTCGTTTCAAAACATGGCGGAGTTCTGGAATGTCAGCACTCGGCCAGCAGCGGCCCGGGGAGGACTGGGTCTCGACTTAGAAGTCGTCGAACGACGGGTCCAAGCGATTGATCGGTGGTGCCAAATCCTCATCGATTCAGAAAGTTCCTACCGTCAGTGGAGATCACTCATCGTGACTCACGCCGTCACTGGCGTCTCTGTTCACGATGCGCGCATTGTGGCGGTCATGCTCGCTCACAACATTCCAACGTTGTTGACACTGAATGATCGAGATTTCCGCCGGTATGAGTCTAATGGAATTGAAGTCGTAACTCCGGCGATGTTCACGGCCTAGGAGGCCGGCATTCGTCCTTGCAATCTTTCCATCTTCGATTGATGCATTGGATGAGCGGAATTCGCCGCGCGTGGCAGGAGCATCGCTAAATCGAAAATGTTTGCATCCTGCAAATATTCCAAATGACAGCATTGTTCTTAGTGACCGCCCTCGCCGAGATCGTGGATGTTACTTGCCGTATCTCTGGTTGCGGCATGGGAAGTCGCCATGGATCTTGATCCCAGCGGCCTTGAGCCTCGGCCTATTCGCATAACTGCTGACGCTCCATCCAACGGCAGCGGGACGCGTGTATGCGGCCTACGGAGGAGTTTATATTACGACGGCACTGGCTTGGCTGTGGTTGGTCCACGGCGTTCGACCACAGTTCGCTGACTATATCGGAGCGTCGCTGTGTTTGGCCGGGATGGCCGTTATCATGTTCGCGCCGCGCTGATTGCATGCTAACGAAACGTTCGAACGTCTACGCTCTAGCTGTCGTTCGAATGATTAGGCAGCGTTTCGCTCTTCGCGGTTCGATTCCTGCTCTAACTCGTGGGCGGCGATCCAACGGCACGCCTCCTCAACGACTTTGGTCAGCTCGACTTGATTCCGCGAGAAGAAATTACGCGAATTGCCGGTGCCCCCGCTGGAAAGACTTTTCCAGGACCGGCAGAGCGAGAAATCAAAGTATTCGTAGCCCGCGGGCGACATTCGACGCCAGATCGAGGCCGCGACCGCACCTTCGCGAATCGTGTGGATCGGCATTTCCGCTGCGGCAGCCTTCTTCTTTTTGATCTCTATTTTCTCATTCATGTTCTTACTTCCTCATTACTAAACATTTCTCCAATCGTCTCATAGACCCGATTCTTAATCAAACTGTTTGCTCCCACCTTCATGCTGTGATCCGGGACTTTCCGGCCGTGTCTTGCTGAAGGGCGCGAAATAATTGAACGGTCGCAATTGCATCGCCAAAAGCGTCGTGTGCTTTCGCCGCGTGGAAGGGCACGTCAAAATGCGCGCATAGCGTCGCCAACTGATAATTTGGGGGCTGTTTCGATTGGGCTAGAGAGAATCGCCAGAGTGCGAGCTGAAGCGTGCAAAGCACGAGTCGACGTGCAGGGAGATAGACGCCCAACTTTTCGTACCACGCAGATAGAAACGGACCATCGAACGCTGCGTTGTGGGCGACAAGTTGTGCGACTTCGTATGACTCCCCCTGGGAGGAAAGTGCGGGCACGGTCGCGTGGCGCCTGAGAAACGCCGCGAAGTCGTGAGCCACTTCTTTCGGTTCGCGCGCCGACTTGGCCCACACACCGGGGTGATAATGATTCTTGCGGAGACTGTGGGCGTTGGCGCGACGAAAGTCGAATCGGATCTTCGCTTCGAAGCCTTCCAAGACTTCAAGGCTTTGATCAACTGCAACCGCCGCCACCTGAATGATAGGGTGCCGCTTGAGATCGATGCCTCCCGTCTCAAGATCGAAAAAGATGAGTCGCTGCGCCATCGCAGAGTCTGCCACGTTTAAGCTAGCTACTCAAATCGCTAACCTCCATTGTTCCCGTGCTGGCGGACACTGCTCCGGTTCGTCTGCCCACTCCGGAGTTGTTTGATGGACTTTACGCGCGAGGGCTGCGGTTGCCACTATATCTTTCTGCTCGTGCTCGGCGATCCATTCGGCGGCCCGGTGGCAAGGAGAGCTTCGGCGCCGCAGGCTGCCAAGAGACCGGTTTCGCGAATCCGAAGTAGGCACAACGACGAGACTTTCATTGGTCGAACCGGCCTAGCCCCGATGGGGCGGGACTAGGCGCAGCGCGAGCCTTTTCACGACAAACTTATTTTGCAGCTGGTGCGGCCGGTGTTGCGGCGCCCAAGTGCTTCATCAATTTGTCATGTTCGTCAAGCGCCTTATCCAGCTCGGCGTCGACGTCATCACAGCATTTCATCGAGGCTTCTCCGTCGACCTTCTCCATGTGGCACATGTCGTGCAATTTGCCGTGGGCGGCAGCGGCGGCCGTCAAATGCTTCTGGATTGCGTCAAGCGACTTCACGGCTGCGGGATCAGTCGTCGTCTTCTTCATTTCGGCGTACTGCTTTTGCGCTGCCGTCACGTTGTGGGCGACGCCGGCCACTTCATGCTGCGCCAGCGGCGGGGCGATCGTTGGGGCCTGCCGGGCATACTCGCGATAGCCGCTCGAGTAATCGCGGGCGTGGCGAACCGACCTTCCTCCGGCGCTTCCCCAGAATTTGTTGCTGTAATCACCGCGTGCCTTGGCAGTGCCGATCGGTTCCGCTGCCGTCGTGAAGTCGAGCGCCATCCCGAAGGACAACATCCCGGCCAGCAGCGCGACTCCGGTCGCATAGCGTTTTACGGTACTCATGGAAATACTCCCTAAAAATGTGCGAGAGGAAGGTGAAGGCTGACGTCGCGTCCCTCGCTTGCGACGACGCGCCAAAAAAAAATGTCAGGAGGAGGATGCCCGCAGACGTAGGGCGTTGGCGATGACCGAGACCGAGCTGAGGCTCATTGCGGCTGCAGCGATCATCGGACTGAGCAGTAGCCCAAACGTCGGGTACAGCACGCCGGCCGCGACCGGGATGCCGAGAGCGTTGTAGGCGAAGGCGAAGAACAGGTTCTGCCGGATATTGCGCATCGTGTCCTCGCTTAACCGTCGAGCGCGAGCGATGCCGCGCAGGTCCCCTTTGACCAGCGTCACTGCAGCGCTTTCCATCGCCACGTCGGCCCCGGTTCCCATGGCGATGCCTACGAGGGCCTCGGCCAGTGCGGGTGCATCATTGACGCCGTCTCCAGCCATCGCGACGCGTCGACCTTCGCCTTTGAGACGCTTGACGGCGTCGACCTTTTGCGCGGGCAGCACCTCGGCTTCAACGCGCGAAATGCCAAGCTTGGCGGCGACTGCTTGCGCCGTCGTGGCGCTGTCGCCGGTGACCATCACAATCTCGATGCCTTCGTCGCGAAGCAGGCCGATCGCTTCTTGGGTCGATGGCTTAATGGGATCGGCGACGCCGAGCAGTCCGGCGGCACGCTGATCGATCGAGACGAACATGACTGTCTGTCCGTCGCGCCGTAAGGCTTCGGCTTTCGTCGCTAGCGCCTCGCTCGCCGCGCCTTCGGCGTCGAGCAGGCGCGCGTTGCCGACGGCGACGTGGCGTCCGTCGATCTCTCCGCGAACGCCTTGGCCCGTGATTGACTGAAAATCCTGAGCGTCGCTCAAGTCGAGTTTGCGCTCACGCGCGCCTTGGATGATGGCGCTGGCGAGCGGGTGTTCGCTCGCGCGTTCCAAGCTGGCCGCTAGCCGGAGGAGATCATTCTCATCGACGCCGTCCACTGGGACGACGGAAACAAGCCGCGGCTTTCCTTCGGTCAACGTGCCCGTCTTGTCGACGATGAGCGTGTCGATCTTTTCCATTAATTCCAACGCTTCGGCGTTTTTCACCAAGACGCCGCTGGCCGCACCCCGGCCGACCCCGACCATGATGGACATGGGAGTGGCCAGGCCTAAGGCGCAAGGGCAAGCGATGATTAACACGGCGACAGCGTTCACCAAGGCGTACGCCAGGCGAGGTTCGGGCCCCCAAGTAGCCCAAGCGCCGAAGGTGAGCGCGGCGATGGCGAGCACGACGGGAACAAAGTAAGCGGAGACTTGATCGGCCAAACGTTGGATTGGTGCGCGACTGCGTTGCGCCTGCGCTACCATTTGCACGATTTGCGAAAGAACCGTGTCATTGCCGACCCGCTCGGCGCGGAGAACGAAGGCGCCCGTTCCGTTAACCGTCCCTCCGATCGCACGTTCTCCCGCCTTCTTCTCCACGGGAATGGATTCGCCGGTGAGCATTGATTCGTCGACCGAGCTTTGCCCTTTCACGACCAGGCCGTCGACGGGAACCTTCTCGCCGGGTCTTACCCATAGCTGATCCCCGACGCCCACCTCGGCCAGCGAAACGTCCTCTTCGCGGCCATCGCTTCGCAGCCGGCGAGCGGTTTTTGGAGCCAGTCCAAGCAACGATCGGATGGCCGCCCCCGTGCGATGTCGAGCGCGAAGCTCAAGCACCTGTCCCAGCAGCACGAGCGTGACGATGACGGCGGCCGCTTCGAAGTACAAATCAACTTGTCCGTGCATGGAGCGAAACGACTGAGGAAAAATCTCGGGGAAGATCGTGGCCGCCACGCTGTAGAGATACGCCGTGCCAGTGCCAATTCCAATGAGCGTGAACATGTTCAGCGAGCGATTGAGAAACGAATGTGCCATCCGCACGAAGAAGGGCCACCCGCCCCACAGAACCACTGGAGTGGCCAGCGCCAGCTCAAGGAACGACAGCGTCCGTCCGGGAAACCAATTCATCAGTTGCGGTGCAATCAACATGCGTGACATCGCCAGCGCCACGAGCGGGACTGACAGTAGTGCCGAAGCGCGAAAACGACGAGTCATGTCGTCGAGCTCGGGGTTGTCATCGTCGATGACGACCGTTTTTGGTTCCAGCGCCATGCCGCAAATCGGGCACGCCCCCGGCTCAGCGCGGACGATTTGCGGATGCATGGGACAGACGTACTCGACGCGCTCCGCGGGAGCCGTCGGCGCCTCTAGTTCCAATACCATGCCGCACTTCGGGCAGCTTCCCGGACCTACCTGTCGAACCTCCGGGTCCATGGGGCAGGTGTAGACGCTCTGGTCCGTCGCGGAGGAGGGAGGAGCAATACTATGCACCTTCGCAGCGCCCCCGCCGCAGCAGCCATGAGCTGAGGGCTTGACGGGCTGCGGCGAAAGAAACGCCTCAGGAGATGATTCGAACCGCGTCGCGCAATGTTTGCTGCAAAAGTAGAACGTCTGGCCGTCGGCCTCGACCCGGGCGGCGGGATGTGCCTGATCAACGGACATGCCGCAAACGGGATCTTTGACAGTGGTCATGTTGATAGTGGTCATGTAGTGCCTTCCTTTCCGATGTCGGTGGTCACGTCGATAAGGCATACGGAGAAAGGCCGCATTTCTTACACCGTTATCAGCAAGAAGTGCAGGTGCAGTCAAAACAGCCGTGGGACGCGCACGTCCGGCAGGTTTGTTCTAGGCGTTTTTTGAGAGCTATGCGGGCGCGATGGAGACGAACGGACGCGTTATTGGCGGTAATTGCCAGCTGAACGGCCGCCTCCGCGATCGACAGCTCCCCGAGGTCGACCAATTGCAAGATTTCTCGATATTCGGGCTTGAGAGTGGGCAGGAGGGCCTTAAAGCACTCGCAGATGGTGTTGGTTAGCTCGGGATGGTGCTCGGGGACGAAGGCGGGCGCGGCGCGGCGGGCGCCGAGAGCGCTGAGAGCGCGCTGTTCCGCGTCCCGATTGCGGTAATGGTCGATCAAGGCGTTTCTCAGCACTCGAAAGAACCACGCGACCGCGGTTTCTTGTTCTAGGGAATTCCCCTGCTCAACGGCTTTAGCCAGCGCGGACTGCAGAATCTCCTCCGCCGTCTCGCGCGACCCAGTCCGGCGTTCCAGGAATGCGAGAAAGCGATGGTGACTATGGAGCAGCAGCGTGAGCGTCGCGCCGACCGGCGGGTCATCAATGTCGTTCATGATTAACGTTCAGGAAAAAGTGTAGGAACGGCTGCCCGCATCTTGCGGGCGAGGCCGTCTCGCGGAGCGACGTTGGTTAGCGACTGGAGCCAGCCATCTTGGCCATTTCCCGACACGACTCAGCGCAAGCGCGGCACGCCTTGGCGCAGGCGGCCATATGTTCGTCGTCGGGAGATTTCTCGCACGCCTCAGCGCACACGTCGCAGCAGACCGCACAGCACTCGCACGCCGGCGCGGCTAGGGGACTTTTACGCGCCGAGAGGGTAGCGGCCAGTTGACAACACTCTCCGCAGTCAACGCAGAGCTGCGCCGTCGTCGCGTGCTCCTTCTGACCTTCGGCCGTGAGCGCGAGGCAATGTTGGAAGCAGGCATCGCACTCCAGTTGGCATTCAGCGCAAACCTTGGCGCATTTCATAAAGTGCTCCGCGTGTTCGCCTCCGTGGGCAGCGAGGGCCCAGCCAGCCGCTAGCGTTAGGATCTGTAACATGTGAACATCCTCCTCCAGAGAAAAAGAAAGTCGTCGACGGAACGCCCGTCGGCGGGAAACGCCACGTCATTGCCGGTCACCGAACGCGTCCCAGCAGAAGGAACGGAGACGTCCGGGACCGGCGTCTCTAATACGACTATTTTCCGGCCTCAGCCGCGGCCTTCCGGTGAAGCTCGGCGGCGGCTGCGAGAGTTTGCTCAACGTTGGCGAGCGCCTTGGCGCGACATCCCGCGCAACAGAGGAAGACGTTCTTGTCGCCGAGCTTCACCTTCACAGGCGCGCCCATCGATCCCAAGGGATTGTCGGTCATGACGGCGCAGAACCCCTGCGCGCGAGCCGGGCCGCGATCTGTCGGAGCCAAGGCGGCAAAGCTCGCCTCGACGACTTGGGCCTGCGCCACTTGCTTCTTAAGCGTCGCGACCGTGGCGAGCGTCTTCTCGGCATTGGCTTGGGCTTTCTTGCCGCAACCTTTGCAGCAAACGAAAACCGCCTCGCCGGCGACGTCGACCTTCACCGGCTGGCCCATCGAGCCTAGCGCGGATTCGGTCATGACGGGACAGAATCCTTGCGCTTTCGCAGCGTCGCGGTCTTGCGGTTCCATTGCAGCCAGACTGGCTTCGATCTCGGCCGCCGCCGCGACCCGATCCTGAATCGTCGACAGTGCATTGAGCGTCGCGGCGGGGTCGGCTAGCGCTTGTTTAGCGCAACCTTTGCAGCAGACGATTACCGTATGTCCGTCGACGTCAACTTTGACGGGCGCGCCTATTTCGCCCAGTAGCACCTCAGGCATGATGGGGCAGTACCTTTGAGCGAGCGCCAGCTGTCGCTCCTCGTCAGCGAGCTTAGCAAGATTGTCTTGAATCTTGGCCGCCGCCTCGGCGCCCGATGCGTCGTGGTCATGCTGATGTCCGTCGTGATCGTGATGTTCTTCGGCGCGGAGCAGCGACGATTGAACGAGCAGCAAACAAATCGCAGTCAAGCGGAGCAACGTTTTCATAGCGAGGTCCTTAAAAGAAAATAGTGGATGTGGCGCGTCGGTGACGGTGAACTACTTTTTGACGTACTCTTCGGGCGGCAAAATGCTCTTCGCGAGCTCGGGATCCTTCGCCCACGAGATGAACTCGTCGACGCAAGGCGGGCAGCAGAACTCGTATTCCTTGCCGGCGACGATCCAAGTGCAAGCGGGATTCGCCTTCGTCATCGTGACGGGGCAGATTTTGTCGCCCGGTTTGGGCTTCATGTCATGCTTGGCGCGAAAACCTTTGAATTTTTCCGACGCCGTTTGATTGCCGTTCGCCTTAACGTCGGCGTCCGTATAGACGCCGCCGGCCGTGAGATAGAGTTCTCGTTCGGCGTCGTCGGAAACCTTCGCCGGCATGTCGTCGTCGCCATGAACTTCAGGCGTCGACGTAAATCCAAGTCGGAAGCGCTCGCCGGCGATCTTGATGCTCGGCACAGTGACGTTGAGTTCGCTGCCGGCGAGACCTTCCGGGAGCGAGCCGACGAAGACGGATGTTTTTCCTGCCGCATCCCCTTCTTGTGGCTCGGACTTGAATTCGAAAGGGTGCGATTCGGTCGCATCGGCCGCCTTGGCGTACGCCTTGAGCGACTGCTGCTCGATTTCCTGAATGCGACTTTCATCGGCGCCAAGGACGTAGAGTCGCAGGACGCCGCCTTTCTCGAAGACGGCCTCAACGTGATAACTGTCGCGCCCGAGCGAAGCGATAATGCCTCCATGCGCGCCGGAGAGATGACCGTGCTCCTCCTCTCCGGCGGGGCTCGACGGCGTCGACGAGCCTGTCGAAGCGACCGTTGGACGTTCGGCGGAGGAGGCCACCGGGACGTTGGCCTCGGTGCCAGGAGTCTTCTGGCCGCAACCCAGAAGCAGCAAGGTCCCGCCCACGACGACGGATGCTGCGAATAGTAACTTAACGCTCATTTAATAACTCCTCTGTCCGTCGGACTAAAATTGTCCGAATGCGGAAAGCAGTAGCGGAGTGTCGACGCGCAGCGTCAAACTCCCAGAGAGAAATGCGAAGCGAGGCACGGACCGATAGTCCGACGCTTAGAACGATCTGGCGAGCGCCAAATCAGATGCGCAGCCGACCGTAGGCGCGCAGTATTCCCTGGCCAGTCTCGCAGAGGCCTTTGGGAGACGAGACTTCTATTGAAGTCGTTGATGGGGCGTCGTTGCAGATGGCCAGCGTCGGCACAACGTAGAGCTGCAGCAGGCAGTTCAGGCCCGAGACGGCCGTTGAAGCGTGCAAATCAAGCGTTGAGAGCAGCGCGGTGCCGCGCGATCCATCCTCTTGGCACGGGCAACGGTGCGAGCCGTCTGTCGATCCATCGCAGTGGTGATCGGCGTCGTCGTGATGAATTGGGCCGCCCTGGCTCGCGCAATGCCTTGTGGCGTCGGTGGCTTGATGGCAGCAGCTGGCGGATTGGGGAATCCCCGTCTCCAGAAAAATACCGGCGAAGACCCAGTCGACGGCAGCTTCGAAGGAGCAACAGCACGCGCTCGGACTAATGAAAGTCAGCGTGATCAGCAAACAAGCTATTGCTTTAGAGACCATAAGGCGTTGTCAGGAAACAGGCTCTACAGAGATCCTAAGCGTTCTATCTTAGCGGCCCCCTCGCTGGGGGCAATGAGAGTTCCAAATCAGCGAGTTTTGTAGACATCTAATGCGCCGTTGCCGTTTGCGCCCCCTGATGCGCTCGTTCCTTCGCTTTGCCTCTGTTCGGGAAGAGCCTCTCGGCCAGCGCAAACGCAGCTTCTTCTGACTCATCTGGCTCACGCCTTCCGGCGTAAGCCTTCTTCCCGAACGCGTAGAATAAGGCCGGCGTGACGATCTGATCGAGCAACGTTGAAGTCAGCATGCCGCCGAAAACGACGACGGTCAACGGATAGAGAATCTCCTTACCCGTTTGTCCTGCGCCGAAGAGGAGCGGCAACAAGCCGATGAAGGTCGTCATGGCCGTCATCATCACTGGCGCCAGCCGCTCCAAAGTACCGCGAATAATCATCTGCTCGCTGAATTTCTCTCCCTCGTGTCGCATCAGATGGAGATAGTGCGAGATCATCATAATGCCATTGCGACTAACGATGCCGATCAGCGTGATGAAACCGACCCAATGCGCCACCGAGAGGCTGGTGGCTTCCACCCAGACCTTGGGCCACTGCCACCAATGGGCGGCGGCCAGGGCCTCGGCGGATGGCCAATTAACCAACAGCAGGGCGATGACGGACCCCATCGCAGCTAAGGGGATGTTGGCGAGGACCTGAGCAGCCGCTTGCCAAGATTCTAGAGCCTTGTATAGCAGGGCGAACACGCCGACGACGGAAAGCGCGCCCATCACGAGCAGGCGCGTGTTGGCTTGCTGCTGGGCCTCAAATTGTCCGCCGTACTCAATGCGATAACTCCCCGGCAAATCGGCCAGCCTCTTCTCGGCGTCGTCGAGCGATAGACGAATGTCGCGAACAACCCCCGCGAGGTCGCGTCCCTCGACGTTGCAAAAGACGACGATACGGCGCTGTGCGTTCTCACGATTGAGCGTATTGGGGCCCGTCGTCTCTTCGACGGTCGCGACTTGCCCTAGAGAAACTTTGCGTCCCGAAGGCGTGTCGAGAATCGTTTGATTGATCTGGGAGGGATCGTTGCGCGACTGCTCATCGTACCATACGACCAAGTCGAAATATCGATCTTCGTCGAGTACCTGCGAGACGGAGCGACCCTTGTAGGCGGTTTCCAGCAGCTCGGCCACGTCGCCGGGAGTGAGTCCGTAGCGCGCTGCCTCGCGATGGTTGACCCGCAGTCGTAGTTGTGAGATTTCAACTTGCGGTTCGATCTGCAGATCGACGACCCCTGGAATCTGACTCATCGCCGTTTGAACATCTTGGGCCGCGGACCGCAATTCCTGTAAATCCGGTCCAAAAATTTTGACGGCGATTTGCGCCCGCACTCCTGACATGATGTGGTCGAGTCGGTGAGAGATCGGCTGGCCAATGTTGAGTCGGACGCTGGGGAGACTGGTGATTCGCTCGCGAATGTCATTCAGCACTTCGTCACGCGGCCGTCCGACGTGCTCGAATCCCCAAAGGTGAGCGACCGGGATCAAGCGCAAGGCGGCGTAAGCGAGCCCCGGCTTGGGACGGGAATATTCTTCCAAACGGACGTCAATCTCGGAGGAGTTGACTCCTTCGGCATGTTCGTCCAGCTCAGCGCGGCCGGTGCGCCGCGAGACGGAGAGCACTTCGGGCACCTGAAGAATCATCTCCTCGGCCCGCCGGGCAACCCGGTTGCTTTCCGTGAGGCTGGTTCCCGGCTCCGTCTGTAAGGTGATGGTGAGCGTTCCTTCGTTGAACGGCGGCAGGAACTCTCCGCCCATCCAAAAGATTGAAATCATGGATGCCGTGACGAGGACGGCGACCACTGCCAGCACAGCGTGGGCATGCCGTAGCGTCACGCGCAAGATGCGCTCGAAGCCTCGTTTAAGCCAGCGGAGCAAGAAGGGATCCTCTCGCTCGTCGAGAAACTTGGCGTTGGGCAGCAGGAAAGAGCCCAGGACGGGAGTGACGGTCAGAGACACCAGCAAGGAACACAACAGGGAGACGATGTAGGCGACGCCGAGGGGAGCGAAGATGCGTCCTTCCAGGCCGCTCAAAAAGAACAGCGGCATCACCACCAGCGCGACAATGAGCGTGGCGTACACGATGGAATTGCGAACTTCCGCCGACGCCAAAAAGATGACCTTGAGGGCATTGTCGGGGCGATGCTTACGACGGTTTTCCTTTAAGCGTCGGTAGATGTTTTCGATGTCGACGATTGAATCGTCGACGAGGTCGCCAATCGCGACCGCGATGCCTCCCAAAGTCATCGTGTTGATCGTCACTCCGAACCAGTAGAACACGAGAACAGTGAGCAGGATGGAGAGCGGCATGGCCGTCAGCGAACTAACGCTGACGCGGAAATTCCACATAAAGAGGAACAGGATGACGACAACCCAGAGTGCGCCGTCGCGGACCGCTTCGGAAACGTTGTGAATGGCCGCGTTGATGAAGTCGGCCTGTTTGAAAATATGTCGCTCAATCCGAACATCCGCTGGCAGGTCTTGTTGGAGCTGATCGAGGACGTCTTCGATTCGCGCATCGAGATCCAAAGTATCGGCATGCGGCTGCTTCTGAATTGCAATGATCACCGAAGGGCCGCCGACCACATTGTCCTTGGTGCGCGTCCAGACGCTTCCGTCCCCTCGTCGAATAGGTCCGCCAAAGCGCACGTCGGCCACGTCACGGATCAAAACCGGTCGCGGCGTGCGCCACAATATCGGCGTCTGTTCGATGTCGTCCAGGTCGAGACTCTGACCGCTGATGCGGATCAACGCCTCGCTTGCCTGACGTTCCATAATGCCGCCGCCCGCGATGACGTTGGCCCGCTCCGCCGCGACAGTGAGTTCCTGCAGCGTGACGTTTTGGGCGGCCAGACGCGCTGGGGAGGTGATGATTTGATATTGCTTGAGCAAACCGCCCATGACGGTGACCTGCGAAACGCCTTCAACGGCGAGCAGGCGATTGCGAACGGTAAACTCGCCGAGCGTCCGAAGTTCCATCCCTTGCTCGGCCGCTTCACCGTCATTTTCCGGCGTCGCGGTGCTGCGGAGCCCCAGCAGCATGATTTCTCCCATGATCGACGAGATGGGCGCCATGACCGGATTGGCGTCGGTGGGAAGTTGCTCTCGGGCCAGTTGCAGCTTTTCGGCGACGATTTGGCGATCGCGGTAGATGTCCGTGCCCCATTCAAACTCCGTCCAGACGATCGAGAGACCGATGCCGGAGGCTGAGCGGACGCGCTGGACGCCAGTGGCTCCATTCAGCAAATACTCCAGCGGTCGAGTGACAAGGACTTCAACTTCTTCGGGAGCAAGTCCTGGCGCCTCGGTCATGATCGTGACGGTGGGACGATTGAGGTCTGGAAAGACGTCGACCGGCATCTGCGTCAATTGATACAGCCCGTAGCTGGCGGCCAGAATCGCGGCCGTCAGCACGAGCATGCGGTTCTTCAGCGAAAACGCGATGATGTAGTTGAGCATGGCTTGATTAACGAATGGAGGCGTAGGCAGTTTGGAGTTTGTCGGCGCCTCGCACCGCAACGCGATCTTCTGCAGCGATCCCGGACTTAATTTCAACGAACGAATCATCACGACGGCCAAGCGACACATGACGACGGACGAAAACGCCGTCAGGCTGCTCGATGAAGACGTAGTGTTGGGTTCCCTGGCGGACAATGGCGTCCAACGGCACGGCGACGACTGGGGCGCTCTGAGATCGCGGAAAGCTAATTCGAGTGAGCATGTTACGGAACGCCTCCGCCGGCTTGTTGTCGAGCTCGACCCAAACGGCGAGCGTGCGATCGTTGACGCCCACAATGCCGCTGCTGCGAACAACGTGGCCTTCGCCGACAAATCGAGGCTGCGCGAGCAGACGCACTCTCGCCGGCGTTCCTAGCTCGATTTTCGCCAGGTCGCGTTCGGAGAGATGAGCCCGCACCCACACATTCGACAGATCGTGAATCTCAAACAACGGCTCTTCGGCGTCGATCGCCTGGCCGAGCGCTTTTTCGAATCCAACCACCACGCCGCTGATCGGCGCGCGAACGGGCAAGTAGTCAATTAGCTGCTGGTCTTGGATCAGCGATTGAAGCTGCTCTTCCGTCAGTCCGATCGTTAGCAGCGTGCGTTTGGCGGCGTCGCGACGAAACACGGCGTCGTTGTAGTCAGCTTCTGCCTGCAGGCGTTTGCTTTGCGAGACGATTTGGTTGGTTTCTAGTTTCCGATAACGACTGAGCTGATCTGACAGAAGATCGGCTTCAAAATAAGCTTTTAGCAGTTGCAGCTGCGTCTCTTGGAATTCAACGCTGGCGACGCGGGCGATCACGTCGCCAGCGGCGACTGTCTGACCGCGGTCGATGAGGATGTTCTGAATCGTGCCGGCTAATTGAGACGATGCCACGGCCCGTTTCTCGGGCGGCAGGTCTACCGCTCCATCGACTTCGATGACGTCGTCGACCGACCGCAATTCCGCAGCGGCGACTTCGAGGCCCATATTGAGCGCTGCTTCGGGGCTGAGGCGGAGCACCCCTTGAACGAAGAAATTGGAAAGGACGTGCGCTCCCGTCGTGACGACCTGGTCGCCGGGATAGACCTCGCCGGAGAGTATTTCGACCCGACCGTCGCCCCGAAGTCCGACGTGAACGTCTCGTTTGATGAATTCGGAGGCGCGAGCGGTGGCCGCCGCTTCAACGAGAACGTATTGCTCGGTGCCATTGGTTAGCAGCGACGCATCAGGAATCAGAGGACGCTCTGCGTCATCGGACACGATGAGTTGCGCCTGTCCGTACATTCCTGGAAGCAGCTTAGCTTGTGCGTCGTCGTTCTTGAGACGGACCCAAATCCTCCCGACGTGCGTCGTGTCGTCGATGTACGGCTCTTTAATGGACACTGCGCCGCGAAACACCTTCTCCGGATAAGTAGTGGAGACGAATTCGACGCTCTGGCCGGAGTGCACGCGGTGCAGATCAGCTTCTAAGACGTCGATCAGGAGGTCGACTTCCCCCAGGTTGATGACTTCAAACAGATGTTCGGTCGGCCGGACGACCTTGCCGACCATCAAGTCGGAGTGAATGATCACGCCGTCGTTAGGACTGTAAATCGGCAGCGCTCGGACCGTTTCGCCGCGCGAGGCGGCCGCCTCAAGCTGCTCCGCGGAAAATCCGATGCTTCGGAGTTTGCTGCGGGCGATTTCGAGGGCGTACTGGTTCCGGCGATTGATCGAGATCGCTTCGGTAAGGTCGCGACCCGCGACGACGTCAGCCTGCGCCAGCCTCGTCGTTCGCTCCAGCGTCGCGTTTGACAGCGCATAATTGTTGACCGCCGCTAAGAGTTCCGTTTGAAGGACGTCAAGCGCTGGACTTTGTACTTCGGCGAGGAGCTGTCCGCGCGAAACTTCCTGACCCGGTTTGGCGTGCAGACTGGCGATGCGACCAGCGACGGTCGAGGTGACGAAGTGATGCCGCTGCCAAGGAACTGCGATGCGAGCGTAGGCCATAACCCGTTCGGGGACGACGCCTGCGACGACCTCCGCGGTGGTGACGCCTAATGCTTCGCGGGCGTCAGCGCTGAGAGTTGCTAAGCCTTTCTCGACGTCGATCTGAACGCCTTTGGCCGGGAGCGGCGCGTGCCCTTCGTGCGCCACTGCCGCTCTGGAGCAGAGTGCGATCGAAGCAGCGCCAATTACTAAGTAGCGGAACGGTTGCATGCTCGTACCACATCAAGGAAAAGCGGAGCGACGCCCTCAGGACGCCTGTTTCGACAACAGAAATTCCCAGCCCTGCTCGTGCAAGGCCGGGAATCACCTTCGCATAGACGCCGAACGTCCTACCGGCTGCTGTACTTGCGCGGGTCGGTCTTGGGGAGTGACCAAAGATCGCGCCCGCCTCGACTCCGCGACGAACTTACGCCGCCCTGGCCGTAACTAGACTGCCGGTGGGCCTGAGCTGGCGCTGGTTCTGCCGTGGGCGCCGGCTCATACGAGTAGCGCCGGGCCGGATCCGGAGTGGCCGAGGAGACAGTGCCGCACGGAGCCGACGTGGTTGGTTCCGCAGCTACTGCTGGTTTGTAGGAATAGCGACGTTCACCAGTGGTGGCTTGCGCTACTTGGGCAGGTGGAGCCACCTGACGATATTGTGCAGGCGGGGCCGTGCGAACCGCCGGCGTCGTATAACGATACAACGACCGGCTTGGGCTCGAATAACCTCGGGACTGTCCCCAGTTGGGGCTATAGTCGCCGCGAGCCTTGGCGGTCCCGATCACCGGCCCGGCCTGGGCTGCGCTAATCCCGATCAATCCTAAAGCCATTAAAGTGCTGAGCAGTTTCTTGGCGTACATGATACACCTCCTAAACGATGGCCATCGATCGCCACATGAGGGGCTAATCGAACGGCGCGAGACATACATACGGACGACCGAAGACCGCCTTACAGGTCAAGTCCGAAATGTGCAGAGAAGGCGTTTAGCAATTGCTAAGCGCGCACCGGGAGCGGCAGCTTCAAACCTGGAGGCAGGTGTGCTGGGCAAGAAGCGTGGGAGCGTGGGCCAGAAGCTCCACAACGTAAGAATGGGCCTTGAGATCAGGTTGCAATACTGCCCAAACGTCCGCAGGCGTGAACTCCAAGACGGTGGCAATTTTGGCCAAATCTCGCAGGGAATCCTTCGACGGAGTCGTTTCCGAGGGGGCGGAACTTTGCGTTTCGCCGCTGCTGCAATCGGGCCCGCATTCGCAATTCACGCCGCAACAGCAAGCATTAGGAGCCGTCGTCAGCTCCGTTTTCCCCTGATTACACGGGGTTGTCGAGGAAGCGTCGCAAGGTCCGGCAATAATGAATGACACCGCCAAACTGGCGGTGATCACGGCTCGGAGTAAATGCGATGCAGAAGACATGATTCATGCAGTCTACGTCATAATAGGTCGAGCCGCCACTGAATCTGGGGGCCACGGGCGGCTGCGGATCTATCTGACGCTTATTACGCAATTCTAATGCCCGCAGTTCGGGCCTTGCCCTCAATGGTCGCGATAATTCGTAAACGGCAGCTAGGCAGGGCTTTAGGAACCCGTAATTCGTTTCCAAATTGCGCGCCAACTAGCGGCCAGATGTGCCAAATGAGCACAGCGGTCCACGGAATGCACGCTAAGGACGAATCGCTGCGGCGAAGCCACGATGGCAAAAGATGGATCTCAACCTCGTCTAACCGTAACTCGCTAAGCGATCTCTATGGCTGCGAGAGGTGGGGTGCTATCAAACACGAGCAGCGACTCGCTTCTGATCATTCTTGCTGTGGAGCTGCGCCACATGCCGAATGCATATGACCATGCAATCTTGAATCAGGGGTTCGTAAATCTACAGCGAGTTCATTCGCGCGACGCCAACTTTAGCAGCTGCGAAGCCGACCCGTTCACCCGACCAGTCCGAAAGCAAAATCGGAAACCGAGGCTCCGAATAGCCATGATCGAGCCGAGTCTTACTGCACCATGCGGCGCATGTTCCACTCACCTCGACGAGACGAGAGAACTCTTCGCCCGGGAAAGGAAACCCGAAGATGACCACGCAAAAACCTACCAACTGAGCCAGAGGGTACGGGGCATTGCTAAGTCAAATTTGAGAGCGGGCGCTGGCCTTGTTACACAAGCGTCAGTCGCTACTGATCTACTGACGTCATAGACTCGGCCGCCGAATTTGAAAAGGAAGTCTGCCTTGCTACGCGCTCTACCAAATATTCTCCTCGGCACTCTCGACCAAGCTCGACTGGTAGCATCTCTGGAAAGGCGGGGCTATTTTACCTGGACCAGAAGGCCGGAGGAGCTCAAAATCTATTTCCACCCCGTTAGTAGGGGCGAACGCGGACTCTTATTGCCCCGAGTGGATTAATGACCTAAGCTGAAGGTGTGGTTTTGCCGATAATCCCTATTGTGAAGAAGTAGAAGGTTACTGCGTGCTCAAAAGGCTTTCCGTGTTCTACCGCTGTCAAAAGCTGAAGCGCTTCGTCGCCGCGTGCGGCCTTGCGCTCATGCTGATTAACAGCGGCCATCAGACGCACGCTTTTTGTCAGCTAACCGACTGTTCTAATTCTGCCGTGGCATCGGACGATGGCGATGCCAAATGTTGCCAGAGTCGGGCACGAAAGTCCTGCCAGCATTCAGAGGAGCGCCAAGTCAGTCCGGCTGAAGCTTGCCCGACCGATTCGCCTACCATTGTCGCCGAACAACATGGGCATGATTGCCCAAATCCTAATAGTTGCTGGTGCTGCCAACCGACGCCGCCGCAGCAAGCTCCTTCGCCCATTGAGGCTGATACAGTCGTTGACGTGCTAGTGACTTGTATCGCTCCGCATGCAGTGATTGTAGACCTCGGAGCTACACGGGCTGAGATAAGTCAGTCGATCGAGAATCCATCTGTTGAGCGGGCATTTGAAGTTTGCGTCCGCCTCTGTCGCTTTTTGGTTTGAGCAATAGCTTACTACCTTTCTAAAGCGATTTTGTGACTTCGCTAGAGCGATTGAAGTCACTCCGCCCGCAAGTTGCCTTGGCATCCTGCTGCGCCCCGACGGCGGATGATCCGCCGCTAAATAACCCAGCTTTAATTGGAGTCCCCGCATGCGCCGTTTTCTGACTGGAGGCGTCAATCGCCTCGCGATCGTGCTGCTGTCGTTCACCGCTAGCGGCATTTCGACTGCCCGGCCCGTGGTCGCTGCCGACGTCGTGACTTACGAAATCACCGCGGACGAAATGTGTTGCGGAGGGTGTGCCAAGAAAGTGGCTGCTCAGCTTTACACCGCTCCGGGCGTATCGAACGTCAAAGCGAATGTCGCCGGGCGGACGGTTACGATCACTGCAAAACCGTCTCCGAAGCTGACCATGGAGAAGCTTTGGAGTGCTGTTGAGAAGGGAAAAGGCAAACCCTCCAAACTCGTCTCGCCTGAGGCTACCTACACGCTCACACCACTCGACCCGGCCACCCAACAGGCGTCAGCAGGCGTCTACACTGTCGTCGTCTTGGACCTCAAGGCCAACGGCGTTGCCGACAAGGTCGGCCGTGAACTTCAAACGATTCGCGGAGTGAAAACGGTCGTTTTGCATCTCGACCAAGACGCGCTCGTCGTCGAATCGCATCCAGGGGTTCAATTGTCGCCGTTCGCGTTGGCGTCGGCAGTTGAGCGCAGCGGACAGCAGCCGTCGGCCATTGTTGGTTCCTACGGACAATTAACGATTGAACCGAGCACGGCCAAAGTGTCAGCTCGCCAAGCAACGAAAGGTTCGGTGCGATGAAATTAACCATCCAAGGCTTCATTCTATCGCTGGCGGTAAGCGTATTGTTCGGATGTGGCGGCACGTCGCCTGCTGATCCAACTGCCATAGCAACGCCAGTTGCGATCAATGGCGAAAAGTATTTGTTGGCGGACGAGCCCGATGGCGCGATCGGCGTGATCGAAGCGCGCGATTCTGCGAAGGATGGCGAACCCGTCGTCATTGTGGGGTGCATCGGCGGTGCAGCGAACCCATGGATCGAAGGACGCGCCGCGTTCACGCTACTCGATGCGTCCATGGCGATGGTTGCCGAAGGCGCCGACAACGAGGAAGGCGAAATTTGTCTCGACGATTGTTGTGCGGAAGAGCGTGGAAAATGCACCACGTTGGTGAAGGTCGTCGATGGCGACGGCAAGCTCGTTGCCGCTGACTCACGGCAGTTGCTGGGAGTTAGCGCTGACGACACGGTCGTTGTGAGCGGTACGGCGAGCAAGGATGCCAGTGGAAACTTCACCGTGCTGGCTCAAGGCGTTTTTGTGCGGCGTTAGTAGCTCTCAAACTGAGAAGGATCACGACGATGGCGATGAAACTGCTCCCCTGGGACTACGGCGTGCGAAACTTGTTTCGCCGACCGTCCCGCAGTGCGCTGACGTTAGGGGGGCTATCCATCGTTGTGCTGTTGGTGTTGGTCGTCGTGGCGTTCATTCGCGGGCTCGAAGCGTCGCTGGCGGCGACAGGCCAACCCAACGTCGTGCTGGTATACGCTCTTTCCTCCGGGGCAGACATTGAGAACTCAGCAATTCCAGGCCGTACGCCGTCGCTGCTCGCCGCGAGCGTGGCGGGAGTACGACAGCAGCACGGCGTCAAATATGTGTCGCCTGAGTTGTATTTAGGCACGCGTATCACTGTCGGCGAGAATGGGAGCGAGGGGCTGGGGTTAGTCCGCGGCGTGACGACCTCAGCCCCCTTGGTGCGGCAGCAAGTGCAAATCCTGGAAGGCAATTGGCCTGCGGCTGGAGAAGTGCTGGTGGGCAGACTGGCCCACTCGAAACTGGGCTGCGAGAAGGAATTATTGCAGCCGGGACAAATGATTGAGTTCGATGGTCGGCAGTGGAAGATCAGCGGCGTCTTCGCCGCTGGCGGCGCAGCGTTTGAGTCCGAAGTGTGGGCGCCGCTGGCGGACTTGCAATCAGCGCTCAAACGACAAGATCTGAGTTTGGTCGCCGTCGGAATGGATTCGAGCGAGGCTGCGGCCGATGTCGACCTCTTCTGTCGCGAACGCATTGACTTGGAATTGAAATCGGTCTCGGAGACGGCTTACTACGCCGATTTGCAGAAGCACTACCGGCCGGTTCGTATGTTGGGCTGGGTGGTCGTTTGTTTGGTGGCGGGATCTGGAGTCTTTGCAGGACTCAATACGATGTACGGCGCCGTCGTCGGTCGTATTCGCGAGTTAGCAACCCTTCAGGCCATTGGCTACCGCCGCCGAGCCATCATGCTGACGCTTATTCAGGAAGCTACGCTACTCGCCTGCGGCGGCGCTTTAGTTGCGTGCATACTAGGGCTGATGTTCGTGAACGGCGCCGCAGTTCGTTTCACGATGGGCGCCTTCATGCTTCGCGTCGACAGCGTCGGCATTGCGATTGCTTGCGGGACAGCAGTGATTCTTGGCGTCGTCGGGGCGATTCCACCCTCCGCAAAGGCAATGCGACTCCCCGTCGTTGAAGCGATCAAAGCCATTTAATCAAAACGGTGAACGCGTTGGGTGACACGAAGCAACAGTCGACGGGCCAAGATCCGATTCTCGCAAAGGGAGTTGATCTTAGCCAATTGGCCGTGAAACGGCAGGCCGTCGGCCCTGCGTCCGTTAAATCTCGACGTCGCTGGGTATCGCGGTATGCGGTTCCTATGGGGATTCTCGGCGCATTCGGAGGACTGTTTGGATGGGCGGCTCGGGACAGTTTCCTTCCAGCGCATGTAGTCACTGTGACGCCAGTTATTGTGACGCGGGCGGATGTCCAACAAGAAGGAACGCCCCTCTTCCAAGCAGCAGGATGGATTGAACCTCAGCCCTCTCCGGTGATCGCCTCGGCGCTCGCGGCTGGGGTCATTCAAGAAATGCTGGTTGTCGAAGGGCAAATGGTTGAGGCAGGCGCACCGATCGCCAGGTTGATCGACGCTGATGCGAGAATTACTCTCCAGCAAGCCGAGGCGAATTTTCGCTTGGCCCAGGCGGACGCGCAAAACGCAGACGCCGTGCTGACCGCCGCGAAAGCGATGCTTGAGAATCCCAACGAGTTGAAAGTGGCGCTGGCAGAATCGGAGTCGCTCTTAGCGGAAACGACACTGACGCTCAACAATCTGCCGTTCGCAATTAAGGCTGCTCAGAATCGCCGACAGGTTGCCGCGGAAAACTTGGCTCGTAAGGAGGACGCAGGCGACGCCGTCGCCGGGCGCATTCTCCGTGAGGCCGCGGCGGAACTTTCGGTCGCCGAAGGCGCGCTCGCTGAATTGCAATCGAGGCAGCCGACTTTGCGGGAGCAACTAGAAGCGCTGACTCGAAAGCGGGGAGCCCTCCGGCAACAGTTGGAACTAATGACGGAACCAAAGCGAGCAGTCGCCGCATCGGAAGCAAAAGTCGCTGCCGCGCAAGCACGGCAAGATCAAGCACAATTAGCCGTCGATGTTGCGCGTTTGAACCTAGAACGAATGGTGGTCCGCGCACCAATCACCGGCCGAATCCTCACGATCGACGCACGGCCCGGCAAGCGTCTTGCTGGGATGGACCCGCTCTCAGAGCAAACCTCCAGCACCGTTGCCACCTTGTATGACCCCAAGAGCCTTCAAGTCCGCGTTGACGTGAGACTGGAAGACGTTCCCCAGGTACAGGTCGGTCAGCCCGCCACCATTGAAACCGCAGCGATGAAAACGCCGCTCACGGGCGAAGTGTTATGGCTTACCACTCGCGCGGACATCCAAAAGAATACGCTGCAAGTCAAAGTCGCCATCAAGGATCCGCCACAAGTCATCACTCCAGAAATGTTAGGCCAGGTTACGTTCCTCGCACCGCCGCAACCAGTGACGGCTGACATCGCGGGGCAAGAGCCGCTGCGATTGTTAGTGCCGCGATCGCTGGTGACTACCGACGACACCGGTTCATTTGTCTGGGTTGCCGACGCCGAGCTCGGCATCGCTGCTCGCAAGTCGGTGGAACTTGGCCGAGCCGGGACTGATCAACTTGTCGAGATCGTAACCGGACTCGATCCAACATCGAAGCTGGTGGTCGGCGGTCGGGAATCAGTGGCGGCTGGGACTCGCATTCGCATCGCAGGCGAAGACAGGTCGTCTCTGGCCACGACGACCGCTAGTAATAGTCCGCCGCAAGCGGCGAGCACGCAATCCACGACCACCGCGGTCGAATAACACGAGACGAGGCGCCACCATGTCATTAGTTGAAGTTGTCGACGTCAGCAAAGAATTCAAGAGCGGCGAAGAAACAATTCGTCCGCTCGATGGGGTTCATTTAACCATTGAAGAGGGAGACTTTGTTTCCTTAATGGGCGCAAGCGGATCAGGTAAAAGCACGCTGCTCAATTTGGTGGCTGGCATTGATGAGGTGAACTCAGGTCACATCTTCGTCGGCGACACTGATATCACCGAACTGAATCGCGGAAAGCTGGCAGACTGGCGAGCAGCAAATATTGGCTATGTGTTCCAGACGCACAATCTCATTCCTGTGCTTACTGCGTACGAGAACGTGGAATTACCGCTGCTACTACTGCCGATGACGGCGTCCGAGCGTGCTAAGCGCGTCGAAATCGCCATGGCGGCGGTTGATCTCACGAATCGAGCGGGGCACTACCCTCGACAGATGTCGGGTGGGCAAGAGCAGCGTGTGGGCATCGCTCGCGCGATCGTCGCCAATCCCACGGTGGTCGTCGCAGACGAACCTACAGGAAGTCTGGACGACGACACGACTGAACAGATTCTATCACTGTTGCAACGCGTCAATCGTGAATTAGGGATGACGCTGCTCATGGTGACGCATGACGCCGATGCAGCCCAACGGGCTACGCGTCAATTACGACTCGAACGCGGACAACTCGTTGAGAACGGCAAGCCAATCCTCCCTCGTGCACTGAGGACCGCATAAACATGCTGACCTTCCTTCCATACACGTTCAAAAGCTTGTGGCGACATCGCACGCGGAGCTTGCTGACGATCAGCGGCGCCGGAGTGGCGCTACTAGTCTTTTGTTTTGTTGGGTCTGTTCAGCACGGACTGTTCGCGCTCACTGAGAACCAAGAGGCTGGTCGGTCGTTGATCGTTTTCCAAGAGAATCGCTTCTGCCCGCAGAGCAGCAAGCTGCCTCAGGATTACGCAAGTACGATTGCCAAACAGTCGGGCGTCGCTGATGCGATGCCGATCATGGTGTTCACGAACAATTGCCGCGCAAGTCTCGATGCAATTGTCTTTCAGGGAATGGCAACTGATTTGCTTATGAAATGGCGCAAGCTTGCTCTGCAATCAGGCTCCTGGGATGGTTTTGCTCGGCAAGATGATGCAGCGCTCGTCGGCAAAGCTGTGGCAGCGCGACGCAAACTCAAGGTGGGCGACAAGTTCACCATCGGCGACATCACCGTCGCGGTGGCGGGCATATTCGCGGCGGACAATGCCGCTGACGAAGGGTTGATTTACACGCACCTTGATTTCCTGCAACGAGCGCGTGGTCTAAGCGACGTGGGAATGGTGACGCAGATTGAAGTTCATCTAAATGACGGTGCGAACGCGGACGCGGTCGCGAAAGCGATCGACGAAGAGTTCCACGCAGGTCCAGTCGCCACGACGACTCGAACCAAAGGCATGTTTCAAGCTGATACGCTCTCCGATCTCGCCGAGTTGATCGGATTTATCCATTACCTTGGATTCGCTTGCGTCGGCTTGGTCCTGTCGCTCGTAGCAACGACGACCGTGATGTCAGTGCAAGATCGCATCAAAGAACATGCAGTACTGCAAACCTTAGGATTTCGACCACGCCGAATTTTCGGATTGGTGATTACGGAAAGCGTGGTATTGAGCGTCTTGGGCGGCGGTCTTGGAGTGATCGGAGGCATGCTCTTCCTGGCGTGGTCCGATATGTCAGTCGCCGCAGAAGGCGTGACTATCGCGTTCAGACCATCGTGGGATATCGCGATGCAAGGCGCCATCGCCTCGCTAGGGGTCGGGTTCCTTGCGGGCTTAGCGCCAGGCTGGCAGGCCGCCCAAGCGAAGATCGTTACTGCGCTACGACATGCGTGATGCAGGGTATCGTTGAATACCTCAATCTGAAAACCATTGCACCGACAGTCCAATTCAAAATTGGGTTCCGTTATGAAAGCACACGCTCTCCAAGTTGCCTTGCTGCTGGTCTCCGCCTCGACGACCGGATGTCAGTGGAATAAATCGATGACACGGCGGAGCGATCTATCTGCGATTGCTACGCCAGCGGCGAATGAATCAGGCGGAACGACGAGTGCAGAAAACGGACTCGCATCGGCCAATCTCAACGATTCCGCCATCCAGTCTGCTTCGAAACGAATTGACGGTTCCGTCGCCATGACGCTGAACGGCGAAGTACCGCTGGATCAATACAATTCCGGAAGTCGCAATGCAGCGAACCACCCAACACGCGCGAAGGTTGTTCCTTCATCCTCGAATGCCTGTGCTAGCGGGTGTTCGCACTAAATTAAGAGCGTCTGCGGCAGCATGACCGCTGCCAGTCGCTTTAAATCGCCCAGGGAAAGGAATCCCGGCCATGAATCGAATTGCTCGCAACAGTCTCGGTCGCCACTTGAGGTCGCCCTCACGCATGACGTCGCCGCTCAACCGCACAGGGATTGCAAAGACGCTGCGCACCATCTTGTGGTGTGCGAGCGTCATCGGCGTCGGCGTCAACGTACAGGCGGGCGATGACATCGGATTGCGGATGGCTGATTCGGTAATTCCAGAGCGAGAGCAGGTTCCGGTGCCCCTGCCAGACACGGGAGAAACGTGTGGCTTGACGCTGGAACAACTTGAGCAGATGGCGCTGTCGTCAAATCCATCGCTCCAGCGGGCGGCCGCCCTGGTCGGCGCCGCTCAGGGCAATTGGGTGCAAGTAGGACTCGCGCCCAATCCGAGTGTCGGGTACGAAGGCCAACAACTTGGCAGCGGGGGATTGGCGGAACAGCATGGAGTGTTGTTCAGTCAGGAAATTGTGCGCGGCGGCAAACTCCAGCTGAATCGCGCCGTTGCGGGCACTGAGAGAATGCGGCTGGAGCAGGAACTTGGGGCGCAGCAGCAACGCGTCTTGACCGACGTGAGAGTCGCTTTCTACGAAGTCCTGCTCGCGCAGCGTCAAATTGACCTGACGGAAAATTTGATTCGCATTAGTAGCGAGGGCTCTCACGCCGTCGACGCCCTGTACCGAGCGAAAGAAGTGGGACGTGCGGACGTACTGCAAGCCCAACTCGAAATTGAGAATGCCCAGATACTTGCCCAGAACGCTCGCAATCGATACGAGTCGGCGTGGCAAAGTCTATCAGCCGTGATTGGCAATCCCATGATCGCCCGTCAAGAATTGCTGGGAGACGCCGCGGCGCCGCCGCGAGAGTTTGACTTTGATCAGGCGCTTGGTCGGCTCTTAGCCCTCAGTCCGGAAATGGCAGCGGCGTCGATGTCCGTCGAGCGCGCCAGGGCCGCGATCGAGCGCGAGCGCGTCGAACCAATTCCGAATGTGACCGTGCAAGGATTGGTGAACTGGCAAGATAATGGAATTGGCGGCAAGCCTGATGGCGGCCTCGCGGTGAGCATTCCCATTCCGGTTTTCAATCGCAACCAGGGAGGCGTGGCTAGGGCGCAGCAGGAGTTAGTGGCTGCAAGTCGAGCGGTGACTCAATTGGAGCTGGACTTACAGAATCGCTTGGCTCCGACTTTCGAACGCTACGCGAACGCGCGAAATCAGGTGACGCGGTATCGAGACGTCATCCTTCCTGCTGCCGAAGAATCGCTAAGCTTGACTAGAAAGACATACACCGCCGGCGAAGCGAGTTACAATTCGCTGCTGATCGCTCAACGAACGTATTCGCAAACGCAGCTGGGGTACCTGGATGCCGTTCGATCACTACGCATTGCCGAAGTACAGATTGATGGTTTGCTGCTGTCGGGCAGCTTAGAGAGTTCGCCGAGCGGAGCGTCAAATCCGGCGATCAATGCAGGGATCCAGACCGAACCGGTGGGCGCGATCGGACTTGTGCCCCAGTAATCCGCCCCCTATCGCGGCCTCAACAATAAATAGATAGAATACCTGTCCTACCGAACGAACCTGACTCCGTCATTTACGCATGAGACTTAGCGTCGCGACACTCACCGCCTTTTGCTTGGTCATTCACGCCATCTTCGGATGCTGCGCGAACCATGCTGAGTGCTGCCAGTCGTCGGAATGCAGCGTTAATCACAGCTTCGACGAGGCCGCGGTCGAAAGCGCTCACTCGTGCGGCTCTCACGCGAAGGCCGCATCGCAGGGACCAGACGATACGCCAACGGATCCCGCGGGGCACTCGTCTGAACCCAGTAAGCAGCAGTGCTCTCACGACCATTGCCAATGGCTGGTCAACAAGGATTGCGCCGCCAGTCTCGTGCTTAGCTTGGAGTTCCTGGCATTCGTGAGTTGCCGCTCCGAGCACCTAGTTGATCCGTCCGCACCTGTTGTTGACCGGGCCGCGGTTCGCACACGCCGCGCGTCAACGGCGCCACTGCGCCTCTATCTCGACCTGGGCGTGCTCCAGGTGTAGTCGGACGCTCTCTTGTCCGACGAATTCGCGCTAACGCTTGCTAAGCGTGCTCACTCTGCCGCGCTATCGATTGAATCGACGTCGCCCCTCGCGGCAATTTCTCTGGTTAGTACTCACGTCTGTTCCGTCGGGAGAGGTCCTCCCTACACTGAGGTCGTTCTATGGAAAAAGTGCCTGGACCCGCGCAGGGCGTTACCGGTCGCCGAGCGTATCGCTTAGCAATCGCGGCGTTGGTCATCGTCGCCATTGCCACTGGCGCTTGGATTACTCGAAGTCATTGGATGGGATTGTTTCAGGACGCATCGAGTGGCGGAGAAGCGGAATCCGCAGCCCACAGCGACGAGGCGGAACACGCCCACGCGCACGGCGCAGCGTCCGCAAATGCAATTACTTTGAGCGACCGTGGCCTTAAAAACATTGGTTTCGTACCCGTCACTGTCGCGCTCCAATCGTTCGAACGAACCGAAAGCATACCGGCCATTGTGGTGGAACAGCCGGGGCGAACTCAGATCCAGCTTTCGTCGCCGTTTGGAGGCGTTCTTGCCAAGGTGTTCGTCGTGCAGGGCGAGGCCATCGAACCAGGCAGTCCGATGTTCGAAGTGCGACTGACCCACGAAGAGTTGGTGAATTCTCAACAGGAATTCTTGAAGACGGCGGAGAACTTAGAGATCGTCGACCGTGAGATTGCACGTTTGGAGGCGTTGAGCGAAGGGGTCGTGGCTGGCAAGCGGATTCTTGAACAGCAGTACGAAAGGCAAAAGCTAGAAGTCTCGCTGCGGTCAGCGGAGCAGGCGCTGCTGCTGCATGGGCTGACTAGCGAGCAGGTGCAAGACATTCTGAAGACGCGGCAACTGCTGCAAAGCGTTACTGTCTTCGCACCGAGTCATTCTCATGCGAGCGGTAATTGCCCTGAGAACCACGCCTTTCACGTGCAACGGCTTCCTGTCTCGCCCGGTCAGCAAGTGGACGCTAGCCAGGAGCTCGCGGTGTTGGCAGACCACTGCGAACTTTACCTGGAAGGACGGGCTTTCGAAGACGACGCGAAACAACTTCGCAACGCGGCACGCGAAGGTTGGACGATCTCCGCGTCCCTGCTGACCGGCGACAAAGACGCAGCGACGATCGACAACCTGAAACTATTGTATTTAGGCGACACAATCGATCCGGAGACGCGCGCGTTTCGTTTCTATCTCCAGCTTCCCAATGAAATGGTCTTGGATCAGAAAACGCCGGAGGGGAGGCGGTTTATTGATTGGGAATTCAAGCCAGGACAACGCTTTGAATTGCATGTGCCGATCGAAAAGCTAACGGAACGCATCGTAGCGCCAATCGAAGCCGTTGTCGAAGAGGGCGCTGAGTTCTACATCTACCGGCAGAACGGCAAGAACTTTGACCGTGTCCCCGTTCACGTCGAGTATCGCGACAACAAATCAGCCGTCATCGCCAATGACGGGGCCCTTTTTCCGGGTGACGTCATTGCCGGTCGCGGCGCGTACCAGATGCATCTCGCACTCAAGAACAAGTCTGGCGGCGGAGTTGATCCGCACGCTGGGCATAATCACTAACCGGCCGAGAAAGGACATCCGGCCATGCTGAATGCCATCATTCGATTTTCGCTGCGGAATCGCCTCCTGGTGATCGCCGTTTCCATTTTCCTGGTGATCTACGGGAGTTGGCAGGCGTATCGTCTGCCGATCGACGTTTTTCCGGACCTCAATCGTCCGCGCGTGACGATCATGACCGAAGCGCCAGGTATGGCGCCTGAAGAAGTCGAAACCCTCATTACGTTTCCATTGGAAACGGCGCTCAACGGAGCGACGGGCGTCGAAGACGTGCGGAGCACTTCCGGTATTGGACTATCCGTCGTGTACGTCGAGTTCGGCTGGGGCACCGATATTTTCAACGATCGCCAGATAGTCAACGAGCGACTGGCGCTCGTCGCCAGCCAAATGCCCGACGGGGTTAAACCGCAACTCGCGCCAATTTCTTCGATCATGGGGCAAATCCAGATCGTGGGAATGTACAGCGAGGGCGGCAAAACATCGCCCATGGAGCTACGCACGCTCGCCGATTGGGTCGTGCGTCAGCGGCTGCTGACAATTCCTGGCGTATCACAAATCATCGTGATGGGAGGCGAGCGTAAGCAGTTTCAAGTTCTCGTCGACCCGAATGAACTCGTGCGGTACGGCGTAACGCTCCATCAAGTGGAAACAGCGCTGCTGGAGAGCAATCAGAACACCGCAGGCGGGTATCTCGATCAGCAAGGTCCGAACGAATACTTGGTTCGTTCGCTTGGCCGCATCAAATCTATTGAAGAAATCAGCGGGATCGTCATCACTTACCGCGACGGTCAATCGGTGCGATTGTCGCAAGTGGCTCGCATCATTGAAGGACCGCAGGTCAAACGGGGCGATAGCTCTGCGTTCGCCCGCACGGCGGAAGGAGAATTTGATGGCGGCCCGGCAGTGGTATTGACCATCAATAAGCAGCCAAGCGCCGACACGCGCGAAGTGACCGACAACGTGTTGAAGGCGCTGGAAGAGTTGAAAGTCTCGCTCCCTCCCGACGTACGCATCCTGCCCGCGCTCTATCAACAGAAAACATTCATCGATTTAGCGATTGCCAATGTCATCGAAGCGCTTCGCGACGGCGGCATCTTGGTCGTGATCATTCTCATTCTGTTCCTGATGAACTTGAGAACTACGTTCATCACGCTAACGGCAATTCCGCTGTCGCTTGTGATGACGGCGCTTATCTTCAAATGGTTCGGCTTTTCGATCAATACGATGACGCTCGGCGGCCTGGCGGTGGCGGTCGGGGAGCTAGTGGATGATGCCATCGTCGACGTGGAGAACATCTTTCGACGCCTGCGAGAGAATCGACAAAGCCCTAATCCCAAGGATCCCTTGCAGGTCGTTTATGAAGCCAGCACTGAGGTCCGAAATTCCATCGTGTTCAGTACGATGATCGTCGTACTCGTCTTCATTCCGCTGTTCGCCTTGTCTGGCATGGAAGGGCAACTGTTTCGGCCGCTCGGCGTGGCCTACATCGTGTCGATTCTGGCCTCGCTTTTCGTATCGCTCACAGTGACGCCCGTGCTGTCGTACTGGCTCCTTGGGCATGCTCGGTTGATGGAGCACGGCGAGGATGGCTTCGTACTGCGAGGACTCAAAGGGCTAGCCTCGCTGGTTATTCGATTCAGCCTGCGTTTTCCCAAGCCCGTCCTGCTGGTAACGGTCGCCGCAGTGGTTGTCGCATTTATCGCGCTCACGCGTTTGGATCGCGACTTTCTTCCGCCGTTCAATGAGGGGGCGATGCAGGTAAACGTCCTGCTGCCGCCGGGGACGTCGCTGGCAAAGTCCAATGAAGTCGCCGCGAAAGTGGAGGAGCGTTTACGCGGAGTCAACGACGTGGAGGCATTCGTAAGAAAGACTGGCCGCGCCGAACTAGATGAACATGCGGAAGGAGTGGGGGTCACAGAGTTCATCGCCACAATCAAGGAAGACACGGAACGTTCACGCGAAGAAGTCATTGATGAAATCAGCGAAGCGCTCGCAGATATTCCAGGCATCGTAACTGCCGTGGAACAACCGCTCGCGCACTTGATCTCGCATATGCTGTCCGGAGTGAAAGCTCAAGTTGCGATCAAGCTATATGGCGACGATCTCGACGTCCTGCGCCGTGAAGCGGAGCAGATGAAATCCGCTATTGCGCAAGTTCCCGGCGTGCGGGATCTTCAAATCGAGCAGCAAGTCATCATCCCTCAACTGCGCATCGAAGCCGACGGACACAAACTCGAGCAGTTCGGATTGCGGCGCTTGGCCGTCAACGAGTTCGTCGAGACGGCGATGCAGGGCAAGGTCGTTTCGTCGGTGCTTGACGGTCAGCGAACGTTTGACTTGTTAGTTCGATTGGACGATCGCTATCGAGAAGATATCGAAGCGCTGAAACGACTCGCCATCGATACGCCGGGCGGCGGCGCCGTGAAGCTTGAAGACGTTGCCAACATTTACATGTCGGGAGGGCCGAACACAGTCAATCGCGAGCAGGTGAGACGGCGTATCGTCGTCCAGTGCAATGTCAGCGGCCGGGGACTCGTCGACGTCGTCGAAGAGATTAAGGATCGATTGGCTCCCATCGAGAAAGCCTTACCGACCGGCTACTTCACCGAATACAGCGGGCAATTTGAAAGCGAACAGTCAGCCTCGCGCACGATCTCCGTGCTGTTCGTGGCGTCGCTGATTGGCATCTTCTTGGTGCTCTTCACGATGTTTCGCTCGGTGAATCTGTCGTTGCAGGTGATGGCTGCCTTGCCGATGGCGTTCATCGGCGCGGTGGCGGCGCTGGCGATCACCAATCAGACGCTCACCGTCGCGGCGATGGTGGGCTTCATCGCCCTTGTCGGCGTTGCGTCTCGAAACGGCATTCTTTTGCTCAATCACTACTTGCATCTAGTGAAGTATGAAGGCGAGGGCTGGACGAAGGAGATGATCTTGCGCGGAGGTCTGGAAAGATTGGCTCCGGTCCTGATGACGGCGCTCACCGCCGGTATCGCTCTCATCCCGCTAACGCTAGCGGCGGGGGAACCCGGCAAAGAAATTCTCTATCCAGTCGCCACGGTCATTGTGGGCGGGCTCATCAGCTCGACCCTGCTCGACTTCTTCGTTCATCCGGCGTTGTTCTGGACGCTGGGACTGAAAAGCGCTCGGCATGTCGTCGAAGACGATCAGCGGCAAGTCACGCTTGTTGCGCATGAAGAGAGCTAAGAGACCGACCATCCGTCAGCAACCACAAGTTATCTGTCTACCTATTCCAATACTAGGAGGAGTGAAAGTGTTCAAGTCATTCTGTTGCACATTGCCGACACTGTTCGTCGTGAGTCTGATCATGATCGGATGTAGCGACAAATCCCCCACGCCGACCGCGGAGAAGGGGCATGAAGAAGCCGGACACGAAGACCATGCTCACGAGCACGCTACCGTCGGGCCGCACGGCGGCGACATCGTCGAGCTTGGGAGCGAAGAGTATCACGCAGAAATCGTTCACGAAGGAGAAGCGACGGTCTACATACTGGATAGTTCGGCGAAGGCCCCCGTGGCCATCGACGCGGCCGACGTCACCATCAATATCACTCACGATGGCAAAGCAGAGCAGTTCAAGCTGGTTGCGAAGCCTGCGGCCAGCGACGGAGCGGGCAAATCGTCGCAATTTTCGTTGGCTGATAAGGAACTGATTGCAGATTTGTCAGAGGGCCACGCTGAGGTCCAACTCGTGGTCACGATTAACGGCAAGCAGTATCGAGGAACGCTGGAGCACGACCACGAGGAAGGCGCCGAACACGCCCACTAACAATGACAATCGACCAGCCGAAGCGCTGAGCATCTAAACCCTGCGTGGCCGTTCACCTGTCCAGGATGAACGGCGCGCAGTATCTATCCTTCAGTGGTCGAGCGCAGCTTAGTCGTGATGCGGCCAGTAGTAGTGTGTATATCTATGTCAGCGCGACTTCAGTGAGTCGCAGCTTCTTAGGCCGTGCGCGAGAAAACTGAATATGCCTCAACCCAAGTCGAACGCGATGGCACGTCGATTCTTCATTGAAGGGATGGACTGCGCTGAGGAAATATCGGCGCTGCTGACCGAGGTCGGGCCGCTAGTCGAAGATCGTGAGCTGCTCGATTTCAACGTATTCTCCAGAACGATGACTGTCGCTGCACTGCCTCCAAGAGTTACGTCGGATCAAGTGCTGGCGGCCATCGAACGAGCAGGAATGCGAGGGCGTGAGATCACAAACGATGGCACGGAACAACCGCCAGAGAGTTCTTTCTGGGACCGACAAGGAAGGTTAATTCTTACATCAATTAGCGCGATCGCTATCGTGCTCGCTCAGTTGTGGCAATGGACGCAGTCACCCGCTGAGACGACCGGAGTAGAAGTTGCGCCGCCACTGTCCTCTAAAGTCTTGTTTGGAGTAGCGATCGCTGCGGGGCTCTGGCTGGTTCTACCGAAAGCTGTCGGCGCCCTGCGGCGATTGCAACCCGATATGAATTTGCTCATGACCGTGGCGGTCATCGGAGCCATTGCTATCGGCGAATGGCTGGAGGCGGCGACCGTCGCCTTCTTGTTCTCGCTGTCACTTTTACTGGAATCATGGAGCGTGAACCGCGCGCGCCGAGCTGTGGCAGCGTTGATGGATCTCTCTCCGCCGACGGCCCGGCTGGTTGCGCCAGATGGATCGACGACGGAAGTCGCGCCGACCGAAGTAACAGTCGGCGCCTCGTTCATGGTGAAACCAGGAGAACGTATTCCACTTGATGGTCAAGTAAAGGAGGGTACAAGCGAAGTCAATCAAGCGCCAATCACTGGCGAAAGCGTGCCCGTGTCGAAAGCAGTGGGAAGCGACGTGTACGCGGGCACCATCAATGGCGACGCATCGCTGGTGATCGTGTCGACGAGAGCCGCATCGGAGACAACCCTCGCGAAAATTATTCGGATGGTGGGAGAAGCTCAGTCGCGCCGCGGGCCCTCGGAACAATGGGTGCAGAAGTTCGCACGCGTCTACACGCCTGTCGTGATGGTGCTGGCAATCGCGATGTTCTTGATTCCACCGCTCGCGTTCGGCGGTAATTGGTCGCAGTGGCTGTATCGGGCTCTGGTGCTATTGGTGATTGCCTGTCCCTGCGCCTTGGTAATTTCCACGCCAGTAAGCATCGTCGCCGGATTGGCTTCGGCGGCTCGACAAGGTGTACTCGTCAAAGGAGGCGTGTTTCTCGAAGCGCCAGCGCACCTCAAAGCAATTGCTTTCGATAAGACTGGCACGCTGACGCTTGGACGACCGCAAGTGATTGAGGTCGTCCCGCTCAATGCGCATACCGAGGTCGAACTCATCGAACGAGCGGCCGCTCTGGAGCAGAATTCGGATCATCCGATTGCGAAAGCGATTCTGGAATATGCCGCGGAACGGAAAATCACTTTTCAAGCCGCTGATCAGTTTCAGATCATCCAAGGCAAGGGCGCTCGTGGGCGCTTCAGCGGCCGAGAGTTTTGGCTCGGATCGCATCGATATTTGGAGGAGCGGGGGCAGGAGACGACTGCCATTCACGAACGTGTTGAGGCGATGGCAGGAGAAGGTCGAACAATCGTTGTCGTCGGAAATGAACAACACGTTTGCGGGCTCATTTCACTGGCGGACGAACTTCGTCCGGAGACGGAGGCGACGCTCCAAGAGTTACGAGAGTTGGGAATTGAGCATCTCGTCATGCTTACCGGGGACAACCGTCCGACGGCAGAAGCGATCGCGAAGCGAGCCGGTGTCGACGGCGTGGAAGCGGAATTGTTGCCGGAGGACAAGGTCACTGCTATCGAAGCGCTAGTCAGCAAATATCAACACGTTGGCATGATCGGCGATGGCGTGAATGATGCACCGGCCTTGGCCTTAGCGACAATCGGCATCGCGATGGGATCGGTGGGGAGCGACGCCGCGATCGAGACGGCGGACGTGGCGCTGATGTCAGATGATCTCACGCGGCTTCCCTGGCTCATACGACATTCGCGTCGAACGCTCAGCATCATTCGACAGAACATCGGATTCTCACTGGCCGTCAAGATGCTCTTCGTCATATTGACGCTTGCCAATCTATCCTCACTGTGGGGCGCGATTGCAGCCGACACGGGCGCGTCGCTGCTGGTCGTTCTCAATGGCCTTAGATTGCTACGCGCATAAAAGAAGCGGCCGACGGAGCGTCCATCGGCCGCTTGATGCTTTAGCGGACGCCTCTATTGAGCTAAGGTGGGCGTCGGCGTCGGTGCATTGGCCGTCGTCACGCCAGTCGGAGCACCCGGGCTCGCAATCGCCGGAACCGAATTGGTCGGCGCGGATGGTGCAGGCGGCGCTTCTGGCTGCGCCTGCGCGATCACGGCGGGCTGCTTTTGCAGCTCCCAGCCTTTGGCGGTGACGGCGAATTGATAGACGCCGGGCGTGAGTGCGTACTTGGCGCTGCCAAAATTTTCGCCTCGCCCAAATGTGATGATCCAATCGCGGTCGGCTTGAATCGTTTGCGACTGCCCAGGTTGAATGCTGTACTTAAAGTTATTCAGTGCATAGTTGACGGTTCCCCCCACGCCAGCCGGACTGACGATTTGAATCGGGCTGCCAGTAAACGTGGCGTTTGCGGGCCGGGGGAGGACGTTGCCGGGAACGACTGAATTAAACTGCGGATAGTTCGAAACGTGCGGCGTGACGTACGACGGGGTATAGCTCGGTTGCTGATAGTAACTTGGCGTCACGTTGTGGTCGTACACGCCTTGCCAGCCAGTGTGGTGTCCTTGGTTGTCGATGTGGTGTCCAGAATCATCGACGCGGTGCCCGGAAGCGTCATGATGATGATGACTACTGTGAAAATGTTGAGCTGACACGGGAGCAGAGACGGCGCCGATTAGGGCTCCGGCGACGGCGACATTGATCCAAACGTACCGCATGTGATTTTCCCCACTAGACACGACGCAAACGACGGCAGGCAGCTCTCTGCCTACCCGGGCGGGACTCAGCCTACGCCTCAGCGAGTGAAACGCAAGGAGCGTAATCGGCAAGTATCGACGCTCGCGGGAACACTCCAATCAACCTAAACGGAGATGCTGACATAACCGCTGCACCCACCAGGGTTTACTCGCACTCTGGACCGCGGGGTAAACGCATCTGCTTGGCAAGTACGCGACTGAGGCCTAGATAATGATCCGTTCAATTTCATCGATCGTCACATCGTCTCGTGAACGGTCGTACAACTTGGTTGTTCGCGGCGACTCATGAGCGGCAATTGTTTGAGCCTTTTCCAGCGTGCCGCCATTTTCAAGATACGCGGTAATTCCGGTCGCCCGAAACGAATGGCACGTGATGGAGCGCGACAAACCGGCGGCCGCTGCTCGCCTTTTGACCATGCGAAACGCACCATTGCGCGTCAACGTTGCCTCGGTCATGCGGCCTTGCCGATCGATTGTACGAAACAGTGGAGATTTCTTCGCTGCAACGATCCCCGCGGCCGTCAGATACTCGTCTAGGTATTGATCAGCGTTGTGATGAGCAGGGACTTGATGTTGCTTGCCTCCCTTCTCGTGCAGTCGAAGCCACCATCGCTTCCCCTCGGCATAGAAGTCTTCGACTTTCATATTTACGGTGGCGCTCACACGCGCAAAGGTGTAGATCATCACGCCGATGAGTGCGCGGTCGCGTAAGCCGATCACGGTCGACGTATCGATCGAGTCAAGCAATTGACGCGCTTCGTCAGCGGTGAGCACGGGCGTTTTTCCTCGCCTGACGACGTGCTTTGGGCCGCGAACAGAGGTCGCCGGGTTGTGCTGCACGACGTGGCCGGTGACGAGCCAATCAAAGAGCATGCGGATTGCCGCCAGATGCTGTTTCACCGTCGGCGGTGATCCACAATGACCTTCGACGTACGCAGCGATAACGACAGGTTCGATGGCGTCCAATGATCTAACGCCGCGAGCTTCAGTCCAAGCGAAGAATTGGCGAATAGCGTGCGCGTAGGCGAGTCTCGTATTTTTGTTTCGAATAGTTACTACGAAGAACTCGACGAAGCGTCGGATGCCCGGCTCTCCAGATGACGCAATCGCCTTGGGCAGCGAAGCGAAGCCGATTCGATCAAGGTTGCGTTGAGTTCGTGATACGAGGTCGTGCGTCATCCCAGCCGTCAAGTTGTTAGCCAACGCTCAGTGCAGAACGACATTTGGAAACGAGTTCCCTTTCCGACATTCGATGCACCATAACGTCCTTTATGATGCAACATGCGTTAGTAGGGGAGCAAGGTATTTTCTCCATGGGTCGTGCGTTGGCGGATCAGCTGAGGCGGCTGTTGATGGAAAATGAGGCCGACGGCGTGCGTGCGAACGACCTCCAAAAAACCTTTACTCGACTGACTGGCTTGGCACGACGAGCCAAAGCTCAGCGTCTTGACACTCCGGACAAACTCCCAAGTGTGTTTGCCAAGCAGCGTCACTTCGGTCCGAACTCATGGCTTGTGTCGAAACGTCTAAGTCCTGGACTTGCTCGACTGAGAACCAAGAAGTCGGAACTGCGTCGATCCCATCGCTGTCGCTGCGATCGCAGAACATACAGCCTAAGCGGATTGGCATGATTCGATCCTTTCGTGTGAGGCGGCCATGCAGCCGCTGGTCAATGGAGCTACTCGGACTTTCCCCGCGTTGCCGTCTCCAACGACATCGCTCCAATTAAGTCGGCAGCGACGCGCTGAATATGGGCCAGCGAAGCCAAGAACATTTCCTTGTCTCCGCCATAGAGTTGGATGTAGTCGCTCGACCGGTTCAACCCGTCGAGCCCCGCAGCCCGTGTGACGACGAAAGCCACCGCTTCTGCCTCTAACTCGCGTACGCGCCGCGTCGTCTCCGGACGACGATCAGTGCGATGGAGTCGTTCATGCGCCAGTTCGTGGACTAGCACCGCAAACTCGCTCGCCGCCGATAGTCCTTGAAGAATGGCGATCTTGCCGCCCTCCGAGAGGCCCTCAGCGCCGCCAAGCTGCTCTTCGTAGCGGAGTTCCACGCCGTACGACGCGACGAGCGTTCTTAACTGAACGAGCAACTCGCCAGGGTCTCCCGAAATGGAGCTAAACTCTGGCACCTCTGCTCCGTCAGTCTGCGACACGTCAAATAGGTACGCTGTCCGAAACCCGATGACAGAGCGGACGCTCGTCGCCTCCTCGCCGTCGGAATCAGTTTCGGACGATTGACGGCGTCGCACCAAAGGAGCGAGGATCATAATTCCCCGCTCCCCTTTCTTGACGAAACGCCCAAGCTCACGCCAGCGATGGAACCCTGCGACATGCGTCGCGTCGGGTTGCTGCATCGCAATTAGGAGGCAATTACAAAAACTGTACTGGTGAAATCGAGCCTGAAAGGCCAAGTATTCCAGCAGCCGGTCGCTTTTGCCTTGCTCCAGTGCGGCGATTAGTTCGTCGACGCCGCGATTGGTCATCTCCAACGCTTCTTCACGATTCATGGCAGGAAGGCCTTCATGTTGCAGCGCAACGTCCCCTGCTCGCTGAGCGAGAGAGCAACGAAGCAGCTTCGGATCAAGAAGGGCTTGCCGGAACGTCCGGCGAGCCGAAGTTAGTTGCGACGAGCGAACGTCGTCGTCAGCATGCGGCAGCGATGCCGCGAGACATCCCCAGGGGATGAAAGAAAAACTAAAACCGTGGAATGCACGCCGCCGGTCTCGCGGGCGAGCCACAATTGAGGCCAGTCGGCGAGAACGGAAGCGATAAAATCGCTTCTACCCAGATGAGGTTCCGCATTCGAGGGAACAGCCGAGAATAGCGCAGTTCGGATCGCTACTCAACGTGGCTAGCCGATTCTTACGACCATGTTATTTTGAAAGCCGCGGCAGCTCGACCCCGGCGCGTTCGCAGAGTTCCACGGCCGCTCGATAGATGGGAAGTCCACTAGCCAGCGCGAACAGGTCCAACTGATTTCCCTGACAGCCGCAGCCGAAGCACTTGAAGGCACTCTTTGCAGTATTGACGCTTAAACTCCGACTGTGTGGAGACGAAGATCCATGGATCGGACACGGCCCGCGCAGCTGAACGCCCGCCCTCGCCACAGGCGTCCATTCTAGTAGTTCCAACACCGCAACGATGCCAACCCTCCGGCGGACTTCGGCGTAATCGATCGCTCCCCACGACGGCACGCCATCGAAACTCGCCCCGCCCTCCCCTGCCCCGTTGTGCAGAGAAGAGGAACCCGTAGCACTCTCCGTCGCTCGCCGACGTTGTTCCTGCGAGGAATTCGGTTTCATTATTCACACTCAAACAAGCAATGATTCCCAGCGAACTACTCGCCCGCCGAGCGTCACGCAATAAAAAAAGAACCCCAGGGTGCGGTGCAACCGACAACCTGGGGCTGAAAAGAGACGACGCAACCATTCGCATCGTTAGAATTGGCGACCGCGCTGATCCGTCCGATCATGCTGCCGCTCGCGATAGACCTCCTCCTGACGCTGCTGAATCGCATCGTAAGCGGCGGTGAGCAAACGCGACGCTGGAAGCAGATCCTGAACACTCAGGTATTCAGTTGTCTCCCACTCGCTCTGCTCATCCCGTCGAAACGATCTCGTCAGCCGGACGCTAAAGTTCGGCCGTCCCTCATTGGGATGCTCGAACACGGCGACCTGCACCGGAAAGAAGGACTGGGCGAAGATGGGCCGTTGTTTCTGGGCACCATGATTCGCCGACTTCGTCGCAGCCATCGTAATGGCTCCTTTCAACTAGAACCGCATCCAAAACAGCTGGTAAAACCCTCGCTGGATGCACCGCAGGGGTTTGGCGAAGCCCGAAAGAGATTCGCCAAACGCGCGGATGGGTAAAAAGGTCACGGTGCAGAGTATCGCGTTCCAATTCGCTAAGCAAATATGCGATATCAGCGTTCACGGGGCAGTTTGCGGCCTCTTGCTGCCCATGTCTGAAGTCTTGTAGGTGCAAGATCGCATCTTGGGAACAGTTGGTTTAGATTAGTGCAGGCACATCTCATGTTCTTTAAGCTCATCGATGCATCAATGAACGACGTACCCTCACGCTCTCAATTACAAGAGCTACTCACCGACCGTTCCCATTTGCCCGATGAAATTCTAATTAAGGGGCAGCCTTACAGAATTATTGGAGAGAATATTATTGGTCGTGGAAACGACTCGGTTGTATGGAAGGCCGTCGACGCTTATGGGAGGTTCCGAGCTCTGAAGCTACGCTTGGCAACGAGCGGCACTGATAACTCACTCATCCAGGAAGCGTATAAGGCCTCGAAGCTGGAAGGATGCGAGGCCTTTGCGAGATTCGTCGATGCGGATGAAATCCAACTGCGAATCATGGAGGAATCGCATCATGTCGTATGCTTCGTCGAGAATTTTGTAGATGGTGTGAACTTAGGTGAGTATTTGCTGAATGAAGGCGAAACGATCAGCCCATCATTTATGCGAGAATATGTAAGAGGCGTCTGCACAGGGCTACGAGCGCTCTATGAGTGCCAACTTAGCCACAATGACTTGCATCCAGGGAACGTAATGATCGCAGCTCCAAGTCTGGGAGCCACTTCGAATGAGCGACGTATTCAGATCGTCGATACTGGAAATATTCGTTCCTCCACGCGTCATGAATTGGACGACCACCATCATTTCGTTTTTCATCTCGTATTAATCTGGAACGCGATTCGTCGTAGAAGAGACGTAGTTCTAAAAGATCGTCGTTTCTTAGCGGAAGTGCGGCCGCTCTTAGCTCAGATGCTCGACGAGGATCACACGATAGCCCTTCGAGATCCGACTTTAATCGTCGAGGAGTTCGCGGGTGCGTACGATCGGGCGATGGCACCGGCGCGCGATGAAATGCGACCACTTAACGGTCCGTTCGAATTCATTTCCGCAGACCACATTGCAGACGATCGTCTTCTGGTGGAAATATTCGCGAAGTCCTGCCCTTGGCTCGACAAAGTATCCGGCCCGGACGCATGCTTGGTAACGGGGCCGCGAGGCTGCGGAAAATCAACGATCTTCCGCTGGTTGAGCCTAAAGGCTCATCTCCACAAGTCGGTGGCAGAGATCGATGAGGAACTTCGGATTTTTGGCATCTACATTTCGTGCGGCGCTGATCTGCAAAATCGCCTGAGTTGGATTCGCACTGATCAAGACGCATCACGTTACCGCGGCCTAATAGTGCACTACTTCAATCTCTTGGCTGTGCGAGAGATTCTGAAAACACTTGCGACTATAGGCCGCCGCTCTGAGCGGGAGTCGCACTGGGGATTTGGAGCAACTGCCGAGGCAGCGGTCTATGACTTCGTGGTTAGAACAATCCGGTCGCCGCAAAGCGGAATGGTGCGCGGAGTATCGCGTATTGAGCACGCACAAGATCTCGTGCAAGCCGAATTGTTCGCAACACAAATCGCGTTCCAGCAAGCCGATACAAATCGCGTGACAACCACGCCATCACTGCTTGGCGATTTCACAGAATTGCTTGTTCGTGAAATCAGTTCCTTGCGACGCACACCAATCGCGTTCTTAGTCGATGATTTTTCAACTCATCGAATTTCTGAACCAGTTCAAACTGTGCTTAATCAGGTTATCTGGGAGCGTCGTGCGTCTCATGTATTCAAATTGTCGTCTGAGAAGCATGGCGCTGTGTTAAATGACGAACTACTTGCCACTTCTGAACTCACTCGTGAACGGCTCGAAATCGATTGCGGGAAGGAGTACTTAGCACTGAACGATACTCGATTAAGTGCCGCAACGACTCAATTTGCGACGGATCTCTTGAACAACCGTTTGCGAGCATCCAATCATTTGGGTACAGCGGAGATTCTAATTGGTGATTCACATTGGGAGGATGGTAGCCTTGGGAGGGCCCTTGCGAAGACCGGAATGAACCCCAAGCCGTCTGACTACCACGGTCTGCAATGCATCGCACAGCTCTGCTCCGGTGATGTTTCTAGTCTGCTGCATGTATACAGAAGAATCTTCGAGCTGGGCCATGTGACTGAGTCCACAGCAACGAGGGTACCGTTACACCTTCAGGATCTCGCTATCGTTGAAGTGTCTCGGAAACTGCTCGAACTTGTTAAGACTTTCCATCCGTACGGAAATGAAATGCATCAGGTCGTGCTCGCGTTCGGAAACTTGGTTCGAAGGCTTTTGCAGGATGCACAGCTGCAAAGTGATGGTTCTCCGGCGCAGGTGCCGCGAATCGAAATCGACGAAGTTCACGGAGACGCGAAAGCACGCCTCACACCAGAGCTTCAGCGACTGGCAAAAGAACTGGTTCGTCGGGCACTTTTCATTGAGATGGAGCCGGGCCTATCTAGGCATCGAAGCGTCACGACTCTTCGGTGGAATCTCCGAAGAATCTACTTACCTGCGTTCCGAGCGGCGCTGACCAAGAATGATGCGGTGAAACGCAATGTCGACTGGTTACAACAATTTCTAAGCACCCCGACTGAAGCTTGTGAACAGGTATCCAGGGAATGGGGACGGAAATCGATTGATCGCCAACTGGAGATGTTTGAAAAACCTAATCGATGAGAACGAACTAATGGCTAATCTGGCCGCCTACGAACTCGAAGACGCTATAGCTGCTTTTCCGGAAGTAGAGCCGTTCATCCGAGCTCCCCAGCGAATAGACCTTTACTTATGCGCATTGGGCTTTGAGCCTCGATGCTTGGCTTTGGCCAATCAATTGGCAACAGGCGGAAGCACGGCAAGAGCGTGCCGTTACATTGAGCTCGGCACAAACGTTGATGACAATCGAACGAATCTTGAAAGTCTAAAAGATTCGCTTTCTGCAATGTCTCAAGACGTAGATGGGCTAAATGCAGATGACATTGATTATGAAGCGGCACTTACGGATTTGCTCGCGAATCTGAGACGCGGTACTGATTGCACGCCTTTGATTGTGTTCGATATTAGCGTCGCGGCGAATCGTCTATTGCTCAAAACCTTCAAAGTCTTGCTGGAGGCCGACGTCGATCTACGCGTCCTGTACGCGGAGGCCGCTGCTTACCATCCAACCGAGGATGAGTTTCTGCAGGATCGCGAGAAATGGATTACCGATGGCAAGCTAGGCACCGAAGTCGGCGTCAGCTCCATTCTCCCAACCTCCGGTTATTCCGGCCAGCATCTAGATCCTCTGCCCAACTGCGTCATCTTATTTCCTAGCTTTAGAAAGGACAGAAGTCTCGCAGTCGTTAGTAAAGTGGACGAAACGCTGATCACGAATCCTCGCCAGGAAGTGATATGGATTGTCGGATCTCCGCCCGGGGTGGCCAATAAGTGGAGAACCGGCGCGATGAAATCGATTAACGAGATACCGGACACGGCACCGCAACACGAGGTGTCGACGTTCGACTACAAGAAGACAGTTGAAATCTTGGAGCGAATTTACAGAGAGAGATGGACGCACTTCAACTTGACTGTATCCCCTCTCGGATCAAAGCTACAAGGCATCGGGACTGCGATATTCTGCTACCTGCATCCTGACGTAAAGCTGCTGTTTGCAGCTCCTCAACGATACAACGCGAAGGAATGGTCTATTGGCGTTGGTAATCTTTGGTGCGTTAAATTCGGCGAAACTGTACAGTTCCGGAAATCGCTAGACAATATTGGCACGCTCAGAATTGATGATGGAGCTCAACGAATCCACAGACCATAGTCCTCAGAACGGAATGCGCGGAACTCTTGCAGCCGGGCGGCGCGCGGAAGCATCCATCGCTCCCGAAAATAGCCGAACATCTCATCTGCGCTGAAATTAAACGCCTGAAGGGTGTCGTCTACGCCCGACAAATACTGTTTCGCATTCAGGGCAAGTGGGACAACGAAGATCTGTCGTCTGACGCCGTGACGCAGAAGGTCGCTAGGCAGGCCTGCGGAGGCGAGGCATTTCTTTACGACTTCGCGACGATTTCGAAAGCCTGCACCCCAGCTAAGCTGCTTTGCTGTCGGCGAGCAATTGACCTTCGCATAGGTGAGCATCTCGTCATAGAGCCCATTGAGAAATTGAAAGTCCCCGAAGCCGCGAGTATAGCCTATGGGTGTATAGAGTTGCCGCTGTTGATAGCGAATCCGATTGTAGATGGACGACCGGCCGAGGGCAGACGTTGTTGTTAGTAGTGCGAGGTCGCCGTCTTGAGTCTTGCCGCTAATCAACGATCTGTGCGTTCCATACTTTGCTTTAAACCTTTCGCGAACCTCGTTGCTCGCTGCAAGCATTGCAATCAGCTTACCGCCTAATAAGTAAGAGTAAGGTGGCACTGCCCCCAAAACGAAAGCATCCATTATGTTCTGCAGGCGGCGTTTTCTGCTTGCAGGTGTGAATCCAATCCATTCGTCGCGTGCAGACAACGCGAACACTGGGTCGCCAAGCCCTATCACTCCTACAAGTTTCTGATTGCTCTCATCAATGACTATGAACCGGAGACGTCGTCCATATCCAGATGAGATGGGTATGCTCCAGTGAAGGCACGCGTAGCGAAATAGCAACTCGTCTTCGCTGTCGCTTACAACCTCAACCAGTCGTGGACGAATTTCCGTAACATCCAACGAAACTCCTTCCGCGATTCTGGATAGCAAGGCCTTCTCGTATCGCATCAATTGTGCTCGTGCACGATCCCTCTTGTGCTGCACCGCCAGGCCGTGCACCGTCCGAATTGTTTCCTTGTCTTCGAACGAGGGAGGGACAATTCTGCCTTTCTGATGACGAAAGCCTTGCTTTCTAAGCGACGCGATGATGTGGGCTTTCAGAAGTGTTCCGTCGTCGCCCGTAAGGCCATGAATGTACCCCGCCTTATCACGCGACGACGGAACTACATTCGCTCGCTTGCAGATGGCTTTAAGCTCGCCGTGAGTCAATCGCTCCAACATTTCTGCAGTTGAAAAGCGGCGACTCGATATTAGCCCCGACAAGATTTCGGCTTTGGCTTTTCGCGTGCTGACTTCCATTCCGAGGGAAACGGAAATCGCTCGCAAGCGAGGTCTCCCAATTTCCTGCAGTATTTCTGTTCTGGTAATCATCAGCGACCTTGGCTGGCAAAAGACGCAGCATACATTGCATGCTTGCGATAAGCCAACCAGTACTCGAACGTGCCGTCCGATGGCTGTAGAATTACCGTCGTAATCGATTCGCGCGGCATCGAAAACTGCCCACGCCCCTTAGCTCAGTAGCAAAAAAGTTAACAGGTGCCGCACATCATGCCGCCTACAGAAGACGCCAGCCAAACTGAAATAACTTCAATCGGCCAGATTCTTGGGCATCAGTTTGCTGTGCTAGATGATGGCTTCGTAAGGGTTGTCGACTACATGGGGTCCGACGATTCGATCGTTCAAGCTGCCCGCATTTCGTACGGCGCAGGCACGAAGCGCGTCAGTGAGGATCGAGGACTGATTCGCTACTTGATGCGGCATAGGCACTCAACGCCATTTGAAATGTGTGAAATCAAATTACACGTACGCGTTCCAATGGACTGTTGGCGGCAGTGGATTCGACACCGAACGGCGAATGTGAACGAGTATTCGACAAGATACTCAGAGGCTATTGATGCAGCGCAGAAAACTGTTGCGAGTGATTGGCGAACTCAATCGTCCGTAAATCGTCAAGGTAGTGGCGAGCGACTCCCTGCCGAGGCCGGAAGCTTGCTGGCCGAGCGGGAACGTGAGCTCCACGAAATGGCTAGGGACGTGTATAACGAACGACTTGCGGCTGGCGTCGCCAGAGAGCAAGCTCGTAAAGATTTGCCGCTTTCAACGTATACTGAAGCATACTGGAAAATTGATCTTCATAATCTATTCCACTTTCTAGCTCTCCGAATGGATCCGCATGCGCAGCACGAGATTAGAGCGTACGCAGAATTGATAGGTCAAGAAATCGTGAGTAAGTGGTGTCCGCTCGCCTGGGAGGCATTCTTGGACTATCGCTTGAACAGCATATCGCTTTCAATGATCGAAGTGACTCTCATCCAGAGGATATGCGCGAATGATTCCGTCGGAGCTGTAGAAGCTTTGAAGGCCTTTGGTTTATTGGAGGTAGGCACGAATGGATTACTGCCTAATAGAGAGCGAGACGAATTGGAGTTGAAGTTTGATAAGCTAGGCCTAGCGAAGCCGTGGAGGAACTAAGGAGTTCGCTCGGCATTGAGCCATGGCGTTCAGTTGTGAACGAGCACGGTGATCAGCCATAGCTTTGGAGAAGACCTATGCTCGTATTACTATCGTCAGCATTCTCGCCTCGCTATCGGCACGATATCCTGCGGTGCGTTGCAGCACCACTGGAAGCTCAAATTCAATTCCGATACGACAAGCGCCATTGCAGTGACTCAAGCCTTACTTTGCTGCTAGGGCCTTCGCAGAGTCGAAGCGAGGAATGCGTCTTGATATGTTTCGTTGAAAGTGGTGTTAGCAGCGGGGTATTGCCTCTCGTTCCGGTGCGGCTGGCAACTGTGAAAGATGTCCGTGACTATGGAGGCACACTTACGATCGAGCTTTGTTTGAAGGAATTCGTTTTCACTAGAAGTGAGGAATTCACTCAAGCGGTTGTCACTTCCACGGGCGGTATTTCCCCAACAATGGTCGAGGGAGGCGCAGTCCAAGGGCGTTTCTGCTTTGAGGTCGACCGTGCGCGAGTTCTACCGGTGGCGAGTATCGGAGCACAGCTGACGGTGTGGTCGACCGTCGTCGAACAACTGCAGATGTCTTCTGCATTCAAAGACGAGCCGTACTTTTGGGTTCTTACCGGAGTTGTTGACCTTGGCGCAAATCGGACGTCGAGTGAAGAACTCCGCAAGTGGCCGCACTACCTAAGCTATTCGAATCAACAGGCTGTTGAGATATATCACTATCGTCCGCAGAAGTCCCAAGTGCCGCAGGGCGCAATTTCAATTGAGGCAGGCGGACCTGTTGTAGGGACGAGTCCTCCCACCCTTGAAGTCGACTCGCGCTATGATCTCAAGCGATGGTACTTCGGAACTACCGAACCAAGCTCAAAAGATCAGTTCGGATGGTTTCGGTTTCGCACGAATCAGGATTGGACGCTAGATTTGCCTGTAGCTCTCAAGAAATCCTGGTGGAACTATCCTCTAGCAGTTGCCTTGTGCGGTTCCTTTATTGCCTTGCCGCCTATAACTGCTTACGTGACTCAGCATTACCATGAGATTACTCTCAACTCGATCGATGCTCCACATTGGGGGCTGATAGTCAATGTTGGATTGAGTCTGGCCAGCGGACTTGTGGCCGCGGCCGTAGTCCTTGCGAGCCTTCCCAGACTGAGACCCTAATCGAGCCGATTCGCTGATTTCGAATTAAGCAAGAACGGAATGAGGACAAGATCGTCGACGTCACAATAACTGCACGCCAGCAGAGTCGGCGTGTTGAAAGTTGATGCCATACTAAGATGCGTGGCTCGCCCCGATCGCACCTAACTGTCAGAGAGGTTGTTATACGGCTCGGTACGAAGTAACAATTCGAGCTCACGGCGTTGCGCGTCAGTGAGTGAAGGCCATGCGACTATCAGATTCGCCAGCTGCGCGCTCACCTCGACCGGGGTGCAACAATAGGTGCAACTGTCCTTTCTCGCTTGCCCTAAGTCCCCGCTTGGCAACAGATTAAGCAACTCGGCCCGCAGAATCATAATCCGCGTGTCGGGGGTTCGAATCCCTCCTCCGCTACTTTTTGTCTCTTGCGAGCTCGATCGCTCCGCGTGCCCCGCAGTCCGGGCGCAACTTGTTTCGCTGCAATACATTTGGGGCAGCGATTCTCTTCCTTGCGACCGCCGAGTCGTCCTCTCTTCAGGCAGACTGAGGTCGTAAAGTGAATCCAATTTTGTCCAACCGCGCGCCCATCTCTCCCGAATTGGTCCCAGTTTGGAGCGCGGGTCCGTCAACAATTTACGATATTTTCGGCCTTACCAGAGACAGTCGGGTCGCCAAAAATACCTTTTGTAAGTGTGCATTTTCTGCAGTGATCTGCCAAAATGCGGCTGGAGACTTTTCGTCAGGCGGCGGCTGAGGATGGATCGAGGCCGCGCGCCGCCATTAAGCGCCCTTTCAGTTGCGATGCCGTTTGCGGGTAAAGTCGACGCAGAAGTGCGTTCATCACCCGCAGCGGAGAGAGTTGAGACGCGACTGGCGGGCGAGCACAGTTGATGGAGGAAGGCGGATGATGGAGAGATCCGATTCTTGGGCAGTACGTCAGCCGCAAAGTATCACGCTCCCTCGGCAGCTAGTTTTCGCGATTGCGCTGACGATCGTTTGGACTCCCTCGTTTGCCGCGGCGGGCGATCCGCCGGCTCCGCTCCGCGAGCGGATCGACCAGCTCCTGGCCGAAACCAGCGCCGGCGTTTCTGCTCCGCTGGTCGGCGACGCCGAATTCCTCCGTCGGATCTCGCTCGATTTGATCGGCGTCCCCCCCGCGGTCGAGGAGGTTCGCTCCTTTCTGGCCGACCAGAATCCCGCCAAGCGCGAAGCGGCCGTCGACCGGCTCCTTAACCATCCCCGCTACGCGCGCCACATGGCCGAAGTTTTCGACGTTCTGCTCATGGAGCGGCGTCCGTACGTGAACGTCACGGCCGACGAGTGGCATCAGTACTTGCTCAAGGCTTTCCGCGAGAATCGCCCCTACAACGAGTTGGCCAAGGAGATTCTTGAGGCAGACGGCGCCGAACCCCATCCGCGCGCGGCAGTCCGCTTCTATCTCGATCGTCAAGCTGACCCGAATCTGCTCACGCGGGACGTTGGGCGCATCTTTTTTGGGCGCGATCTACAGTGCGCGCAGTGTCACGATCACCCACTGGTGCTCGACTATCTCCAGGCCGACTACCATGGGCTGCTCGCGTTCTATAGCTCTGGAAGTGCTTTCGTGGCGCCCGCGCCCGACGGCAAAACGTACTACGCCGAGAAGGCGGGCGACCGACTGACGTTCGAGTCGGTCTTCGTCGAAGGGAAACACACGACTGGCCCTAAACTACTTGGGCTGACCGCGTTGGAGGAGCCCCCTCTCTACCCCGACGAACTCTACGTCGTGAAGCCCGCCGAAAATGTCCGGCCCGTGCCAAAGTTCAGCCGTCGCGCCAAGCTCTCGGAGATGTCGACGAATGGGACGAACCGTCCATTCAACGAGAACATCGCCAATCGCCTCTGGGCGCACATGATGGGGCGCGGGCTGGTGGAGCCGGTCGACTTTCATCACTCTGCCAATCCACCGTCGAATCCGGCGCTCATGCGACTGCTTGGCGAAGAGTTCGCGGCGAGCGGCTTTAACGTCAAATCATTCTGGCGAGAACTCGCGCTGACGCAGGTCTACCAACGTTCGATCGACCCGCCGCCCGATCCGGCCAGCTTCGCGCCGCTGGCTTCATCGCTGGCCGCCGAACTTGAACAACGGCTCCAACAGGTGCGGAGTTCCGCTCAGGCGGCCGACGAGGAGTATGACAAGGTCGCCGCCGAGTGCCTCCGTGTTGAGGAAGCCGCCGCGCCGGTGGTGACCGAACTCGACCAGGCGACCGCCGCCGCCGCCGAAACGGTGACGAAGTTCGACGAAGTCAGTCGTCAGCTTGAAGCGACTCAGACGCAATTCGCGGCGAAGACTGCCGTTTCGCAAACGCTGGCCGACGCCGTCGCCAAAACGCAGGAAGTCGCCAAAGCGCTTCCCGACGATCAGGAACTCGCCGCCGCCGCTCAGAAATTTGCCGAACGCCAGCAACAGATCGCCGCGGAGGTAGGTACGCTCGCCGCAGACGCTGAAACGAAGAAGGCGGCGGTGGCTGCCGCGGAGCAGTTAGTGACGACGACGCGATTGGGGATCGACGCGGTGCGTGGGAAGTTCGCCCCGCTCGCCGAGGAGATGAAGCAAAAAGATCAACTCGCCTCTACTGCGCGGGCGGCGCGCGTCGAGCAGGAAATGCTTGCGGCGCGGCTGGAGCAATCGCTTGCGGCAATCAAACAGCTCGCCGCACTGCCCCCGATCCAGGAGCAAATCGACGCTGCCGGCCAGAATGTGGCGGCGGCAGAGTCGTCGGTCACAGCGGCCGCTGCGGCGGTGGAAGCGCAACAGGCGGCGATCGCCGTCGGCGAACAGGCAAGGGCTGCCGTCGTCGCAAAAGCGGAACAGGCAACCGCGGCCATTGCCGCGGCGCAAGCGCAGCAGCAGCGCTGGAACCAGCTCATCGCGAACGTCACTGCCGCGATCGCCGAGAGCGAAGCGGCTCGGCAGCAGCTGCCCGACGACGCGAATCTTCAGCAGGCGGCCAACTCGCTCAGCGCGAAGCTCGCCGAGTTGCGAGCAGGCGAGGCGGTTCCGCAGCAACAGCTCGCTGACGCCACGGCGGCCGGGCAGCTGGCGCAGCAGGAGTTGGCCGCGGCGAACTTGCAGCAGCAAGCCATCGTCACCGAGCTCTCGCAACGCCAACAGAAACTCGCCGAAGCGCAACAACAGCTCGAACTGGCCCGGTTGGAGGTCGATCAGTGCCGGAGTCAGTTGAACGAGTCATTGGAAGGGTTGCAGACGGAATGGACGAAGACCTTTGCTATGCGGCCCCTCAAGCCGCTGACGCCGGAGCAAATGTGCTGGAGCATTCTCCAGGTGACCGGCGTTTACGACCGCTACTTGGCGGCCGAGCAAGCGGAGCTCGATAAGTCGGCGCCGCTCGCCGACGCTGACAAGCAGGATCCGGCAAAAGTTGCCGCGCGCGAATTGGAGCTGCAGCAGCGAGTTTACGACAAGCTCAAAGCAAATGTTGGATCGTTCGTCAGCCTGTACGCCCCTGCGGCAGGACAGCCGCAAAGCGATTTCTTCGCGTCGGCGAATCAGGCGTTGTTCGCCGCTAACGGCGGCGAATTCAACGGCTGGACCGCGCCGGCCGCGGCAAACGTCACCGAACGAGTCGTGCAGCAAACGGATCCCAAAGCCGCTGCCGAAGATCTGTACCTCACCATACTCAATCGCCTTCCCGACGAGGCGGAAGTTGCGGACGTGACGCAGTACCTGACGGCGCACCCGGAACAAAAGGCGGCGACGGTCCAAGAATTGGTATGGAGCCTCCTCACGTCGGCGGAGTTCCGCTTCAACCATTAATCCACGGTCGGTTCACGCGGCGTGGAAACGCCGTGAAAATTACGGAGCTGGTTGGCTCCGCCCTCGATGGAGGAGTGACGACATGCGACCCTTTTATGCGTGCGATACGGCCGAACATACGTTGGCCCGGCGGCAATTCCTCGGCGGCATGGCGGCCGCCGGACTCGGAACGATGGTCGGCGGCCTGAAGACGTTCACCCGACCAGCGGCGGCCGCGGAAATGGCTCGCCAGCAAAAACGCATCGTCGTGTTCAATATGCACGGTGGCTTGAGCCAGCTCGAAAGCTGGGACCCGAAGCCGGGAACCGCCACCGGCGGTCCCTGCCGCTCGATACCGACCAGCGTGCCGGGAATCCATATCAGCGAACTACTGCCCAAAGTCGCTCAGCAAATGCATCATCTGACGCTGGTGCGCGGCGTCAACACGGCCGAAGACGACCACGTCAAGGGCGCGTATCTGATGCTCACTGGTCGTCGTCAGACGCCGGCCGCGGACTATCCCCGCATCGGCGCCGTCGCGGCCAAGGCGCTCGCGCCCGCCGACGATGCCTTGCCAGGGCACATCGTGATCACCCCCGGAGGCGGCGGCGGTTCAGGCAACGACTCGGCCTATTTGGAACCGAAATATGCCAGCGTCGTCCTCGGCAACGGCAACCCGCCGATGCACACAACGCGGCCTGAAAGCGTCGCCGAGGCGTCCGACGCCGCGCGCAATGAATTCCGCCGCCGAGTCAACGAGCGGTTTCTCAGCCGTCGGCGCACGGCGATGACCGACGCCTACGCCTCTAGCTACGAGCAAGCGCTGCAGCTCATGGAGCGCCGCGAGGCGTTCGACGTCACCAAGGAACCGGCGAGCGATCAGGAGCGTTACGGCAAGTACGACTTCGGCCGCCACTGTTTGCTGGCGCGGCGTCTGCTGGAGAAAGGCGTGACGTTTGTTCAGGTCTCGCACTCGAATTACGACACGCACAACGAGAATTTCGACTTCCATCTCGAGCAGCTCGCTGAGTTCGACCTCGGCTTCTCCAACTTCGTCGCCGACATTGCCGACCGAGGCATGCTGGATAGCACGCTGATCGTCGTCTTGTCGGAGTTCGGCCGCACGCCGAATATCAATCTCTACTATGGCCGCGACCACTGGTCGAAGGCCTGGTCGGTGGTGATGGCTGGCTGCCGCACGCCGCGCGGATTCGCCTTTGGCGGCACCAATGCGGACGGCACCGAAGTCGTCGACGGCCAAGTAGATCACGGCAACCTGTTCCACACCTATCTCGAATCGGTCGGCGTCGATTCGGCCGGTTCATTCAGCATCGACGGCCGCGACCTGCCGATCGCCGATCCGGCCGTCGGGGCGATCAAGCAACTGCTGGTGTAACGAGCGGGCGGCTCACTAACTGGCAAACGGCGTCAGAGAGAACTACGATGACGGCAGCGCTCGACATTAAACAGGCTCACATCGTCTCAGAGTTGGCTCACGATCGCCCGTTGATTTCCTGCCGCATCGAACCGCAAGGGCGTTACGTCTTCGCGGGCGCGGAAGACAACTCCGTGCAGCGCTGGTCGCTCGCCGACGGGGCCAAGACGCCGCTGATCGGGCATGACAGTTGGGTGAAGGCGATCGCGTTCTCCAAAGATGGCGAAACGACGATCACCGGCGGCAGCGAAGGTCGACTGATCTGGTGGCCGACCGCCGCGGAAAAGCCAACTGAAATCCGCCGGATCGACGGTCACCAGGGTTGGATTCGCGCGCTCAGCGTCAGCCCCGACGGCACGCTGCTGGCCTCGGTCGGAAACGACCTGTCGGTCCGAGTATGGAACGTCGCCGACGGCAGTCTCGTGCGGGAGTGGCCAGCGCACGAACGGTTTATTTACTCTGTGCTGTTCCACCCCAGCGGCGAGTTCCTCCTCACTGGCGATCTGGTCGGCGTCGTCAAGCAGTGGAACGTCGCCACCGGCGAATTGGTGCGCACATTCGACGCCAAGCCGCTCCACACGTACGAAGGAGGACAGCAGGTCGACTTCGGCGGAGTTCGCACGCTTGCCGTCAGCCCCGATGGCAAGTATCTCGCCGCGGCCGGGCTCCACAAGGCGACCAATCCGCTGGGCGCCGTGCACGAACCGCTCCAACTGCTCTGGGAGTGGGAGAGCCAGACGCTGGTGCGCTCCCACATTGCCGAGGGAATCACCGGCGGCGTCCTCTGGCGGAGCGTCTACCTCGCCGATCAAACGCTGATGGGTGCCTGCGGCGGCAGCACGGGCGGCTTCCTGCTCTTCTGGAAGCCCGACAACGATAAAGACTTTCATCGCTTCAAGTATCCCGTGCTCGTCCGTGATATGGACCTCCATCCCGACGGTATCCGCGTCGCCACCGCCCACCATGACCGGAATGTGCGCATCGTGAGTCTCTCGGCGAAAGTGTGACCGTTTGCCGCCACAATAACTTCATCGGGAGAATGCGAACTCGCATGAACCGTAGAACCGCCGGCCCTCCGCTTCTCACGCTCTTCCTCGCCATCGCCGTCCCCGCGATCGCCATGGCCGAGCGTCCCGACCCGCCCATCCGCGATCCTCACGCTCCCGGCTACGTTGACGCGGTCGAACTCCCCGACGGCGAAGTCCCGCCCGCCGACGTTAACGGCAATTTCATCATCGGCCCAACTCATCCGCCGGCCGTCGAGACGTCTGAGCACCCCGACGTCCCTCGCGGCCGCGTGATCGAACTGACGATGAGCTCGGTCGATAGCAAGATATATCCCGGCATCGCGCGCGACCCCAATACCTTCGGGACCGTCGATCCCCAGGACCCGGCAAAGCTCGTCATCACTACGAGTCGATCCGCGCCTTACGTCCGCCGCGTTGCGGTCTACGTCCCAGCGCAGTACGTCGCCGGCGCGATCGCTCCCTTTATCGTTGGCGCCGACGGGCCTGATCCGCTGTTGTTTACGACGCTCGACAACCTCATCGCCGCTGGTCGCGTTCCGCCGCTGGTCGCCATCTCGATTGGCAACGGCGGCGGCGACGCGCAGGGAAGCCAGCGCGGTCTGGAGTACGATACGATGTCGGGCCGCTACGCCGAATTCGTCGAGACCGAGGTGCTGCCGTTGGTCGAGGCGAAGTGCAAGGTGACGTTAACCAAGGATCCTAACGCCCGCGCCACGATGGGCTGCAGTTCCGGCGCATCGTGCGCAATGATCATGGCGTGGTACCGTCCCGACCTTTATCGCCGCGTGCTCAGCTATTCGGGGACGTTCGTCAACCAGCAGTGGCCCCCGAGCGATGAAACGCCGCACGGCGCCTGGGAGTTTCACGAGCGTTTGATTCCCGCTAGCCCCGCCAAGCCGCTGCGCATCTGGATGGAGGTCAGCGACGACGACCTCTACAACCCCAACGTCATGCGCGACGGCATGCACGATTGGGTCCTCGCCAACGAGAACATGGCTCGCGTCCTGGCGGAGAAGGGTTACGCATATCAGTTCGTCTTCGCCCGCAACGCCAAACATTGCGACGGAGCCGTCAAGCGGCAAACTCTTCCTGAGGCGCTCGAGTGGCTTTGGAAAGACGATGCGCTGCCGGACGCGAAGCGCTGATCGCTCACGGGCGCTCGGCCGTCCGTTCTCCGTCGATCTGCTCCACCGTCACCAGGCCGACGTCGATGTACTGCCCGCCGGTCGTCTGCTCGCAATGGACCGCGAGCGTGTTCCCCGTCGGCTTGAGCGACGCCAGCGCCTGGTCGCGAATCGGCAGCGTCTCATACTGCCCGTTAAAGCCGCTGCACGTCGCGGCCAGCACGCCGTTGAGATACACCTGGGCGTTTTCGTCGTGATAAATGTATAGCTGCAGGCGCCGTACGTCGGGCGCTGCGGTCAGATCGAACTCTCGCCGCAACCAAATCTCGCGAGTCGTCCATTCTGCGCCAAGCCGGGCTCCCGGCGTCTGCCGACTGCCGAATCCCGCCTTTCCTTGGCGCCAGGCGCTGGCATCGAACTCTGGTTCCTCCCAACCGGCGGCCGGCTCCTCTGTCGTGAATCGCCACGTCACCGGCTGGACGTCGGCTGCCGGCGCCACTGTCGTGATCTTCGGCGGCGCTGGCATCGGCGCGAAGTTCTTCGCCTGCGTCTGGTCGCGTCCCGCGTATTTGCGCCACAGTTTCTCGTTGTAGAGCATTTGCAGAAAAACGCCGCCGACGACCGGCCGCGCCGTGAAGCCGACCTTGCGGCCATTGTCGGATTTGTACCAATCGGTCATCGGCGAGCGGTCGGGCGACTCATTAAGGAAGCGATAAACGGGGCAGACGAGCGCGTCGAAGTCCTCACGGTCCTGCGTTAGCGTCGCCGTCCACAATATCCAATCGAGCTTGGTGTAGACGTTGCGGTTATCGAGCGGCAACCCATAGGCGTTTTGCGACTTCAGATAAAAATCCATTTCCCGCCGTCGCACGGCGTCCGGAAAGAGATTCAGCCCGAGCAGCTTGTCCCACACCAAATTGTACTTCTGACTCCACGTTCCGGAGCGATCGAACGTCAGGCGAAAGTGGTCGCCGTCGTCGGCTTCCTGTACCCAGCGTGCGGCATATTCCTCGGCAACTTTGCGATACGCGGCCGCCGCTTCGTCGTCGCCGCGCATCTCGCAAAGCTGGGCGTACGCCCCTAGAGCACAAATGGCCTTCGCCGACAGGTTGACGTTGTGCGCCAGATGCCCGGCAAAGTCGTCGGTGCAGAGCTGGTTGGGCGGATCAAACCCCTGCTGCTTCAAGTACTCGGCCCACGCCGAGAGTTGCGGCCAATACTGCGAAGGGTAGTCGGCGTTGCCCTCCATCTGCGCGAGCGCCGCCATCAACAACAAGAGGTTGCCGCTTTCCTCCACGGGCATCTGATTCTCTTCGGTCTTCTCGCCGCCGCCGTAAACCTGGCCATTCGCCTTCGGATAAGTCCCCAGGTCGTGCGGCGCGAAGGGGAATATCCACCGTTCACTCGCCGCATAGTTCATAAACGGCTCCAGAAACGACTTCGTCAGCGACGGGCCAAACAGCAGAAATTGCGGAGCCATCGGGTAGAAAACGTCCGAAGTGGCGATGCAGCCATTCGAGTGATTCTCCTTGCTGAATTGCAGCGGCTGCCCGTTGGCGTCGGCGACGAACTTGCCGGCGGCAAAACATTGGCGGTACGCCAGCGTCGCAACCGCAGCGTATTCTTTGCCTCCCGCTTCGAGCAGATCGTGGCCAAGCTCGGCGTCGAAGTCGTCGCAACGCTTCATAGTCGTCGCGTAGTCGCGGGCCGCTTCCGTCAGTAGCCCCGCGGCGTCGAGTCCGTTCCGTCGCCAGTAGGGACGCAGCTGCCGGTGCATGTATTCGATCGAGTAGAGATCGTCGTACGCGAGCACGAGCCACCGCTCCACTGGCTCCGAACCAACCTCCAGCAAGTCAAACGCAATGGCGCCGGCCAGCTCGGTTGCGCTGTTGGCCTCGATCGGAGTCTGCGGCGCGGCTGGCGCGCCGGCGCCGCCCGCGGCAAACTCATCGCGCAGCTTTGCAGGCTCGCCCAGCATCGACGCCCCGTCGAAGCTGTTCGCTGCGAGATACAGGTAGCCCCAATCGATCCGCAGGTCGTCCCCTTTTCGCCGGAGGACCGCCTGCTCCTGCGATCCTAGCCGCACCGCCGACAGCCCCTCGATCGCTTCCAAATTCCCCGCGACCGCCTGGCCAGGAACGTTTACCGTCAGTTCAGCCGACGCTTGGAACAGTAGCCGCACCTCGTGTTGCTTCCCATCCCCCGACTGCGCTCGGTAAGTCACGTAAGTAATCGGCCGCGACAACAGATCGACGTCTTCCGGCAGGGCCGGCGTCGTGAACCCGACGCGCAGCTGCACGCGGTGCCCGAAGAATTCGTATACCGTCTGCGTCGGCGTGATCGTGACGCCGGTTTGCTCCAGCGCCGGAGCCGACGTCGGCTCCGTTCCCATCAGGCGATAGAGCTTGCCGTCGATCAAGGCCAGACTGGTCAACCGATGCGGTTTGCCGGTCCAGTGGACCGTGTCGGCGTCACTCAGCCGATCGGCTGGCGACCAGATGCTGAAATAGGGGTCGCACGCCACGAGCGGCGTCGCGGGCGCCGCCAAGGGCCGCGCGTGCAGTTCAGCGGCCGTCGCCCGCGGCTTGGTTTCTTGAGCGTGAACCGAACCGACCAGAAACGCCAGTGCCGCCGCCGTCAACAAGCCACGCATAGCCGCCGCCAAAGATTCGAGAGGGGTGATCGAGTCCACACCCTTCAGGATTCGCTTCGACGCGCGTCGAATCAATGAGATCCTTTGGCGCGACGGCGCGAAATGGTTTCGCGCGGACAGCAGACGAAGCAACGAATATCTAGGGCAATTTGGCTGTTTTTGGCGGCATCACGCCGCAAAGTCTCAATTCCCTGGAGAACCATGTTCAATTGCTTCGGCTACTCTTGCGGCCCGTTCTCGCAGCTTTGGCTGTTTGGCCGCCGCTTTGGCGACCCGCAGCGATTCGGCATTGGGGTAACGTTCAAGCACTGCGAAGACCAGCTCGCGTTCGTCGTCGCGCTGGGCCGCTTCCAGCGCCGCGGCACACATTTCCGCACGCTCCGCCTCCGACATCTTGAACTGCCGCGCGAGCCGAATGTAGGAACGCAGCGCCCGCACCTGGTACTTTTCTCCCTTGGCGTTCTTCGCGAGATCAAGCAAAAGCGGCGCCGCGTCAACTTCCATCCAGTTGCCCAGAGCGCGCGTTCCGGCATCGAGCACTTGATCCTCGCCGTCGTTCATGGCGTTCCCCATCGCCTGGAGAGCATTGCCGCCGCCGACTGCGCCAAGAATATCGACGATCTGCGCCTGCGCCGCCGGTGACGCATTGGCGATTGCCTTCGCCAGTTCCGCAGCACAGGCGTCTCGATCGGGCATGCGAACGCTCGCCGCCTTGAGTGCGCGCCACGCAACCGCGGCGTCGCTTGGATCATGAGCCGTCAGGCACTGCTTCACCAGCAGCGGCAGTTGCTCCGCCGAAACCGTTGCCCCGAGCGCCGCCAGGGCGGCGTGCCGCACGCCGGCGTCAGCGTCATTCAGCGACGAAGTCAGCGCGTCGATGGCATCGATTCGGCGCTTCCCCACCAGGTTCAGCAAGATCGCCAATTTTTTTCCTTTAGCCGTCGGCACGAGCTCGACGAGATGGCCGTTGACCCGATCGCCCGGCATCTCCGCGAGCGCTGTCGCGGCTGCGAGGGCGACGTCGGCATTATCGTCGGCGGCCGTCTGCAGCAGTGCGTCGACGTGAGACGCATCGTCGGCACGAGCCAGCAGTCGAATCGCCGCCAACTGCATCGAATCGTCGTCGCTCACTGCCGCCGCAAGAATCGCCGGCGCTTCGACCGCGTCTCGGCGGTCTGCCAGGGCGTAGATCAACAGCGCCGCGCGATCGGCGGGCGCCGTTTCCAGTTCCTTCACGAGCGTTTCAGCCACTTTAGCGCCCGCGAGTTCCCGCGCCGTGCCGAGCCCCAGCTGCAGAAACTTCTTATCGTCGCTGCGCAGTTGCTCGACGAGCAATGGAATCCCCGCGTCGCCGCGAGCGAGAATCGCTCCGCGCGTTGCTTCCAACTTTCGTTGCTTCGGCACGTCGGCGGCCCGGGCTTCGTCGTAAAGCGTCGCAGCTTCATCCGCTTTGCCCGCGGCCAGCAAATCCTCGGCGGCCAGTACCAATCCCAGGGCGGCCGCGTTCCGTACGGCCCCCTTCTCATTCTTGATCGCGCTGCGCAGCGCGCCGATAGCTTGCTCGCCGCCGGTCTGACCTAACGCCCAGGCGGCGGCGTCGACCAGCTCCGCATCATTCGACTTGATCCCTGTCGCCAAAGCTTCCGCCATCAGCGGCACGGCCGCATCATCGCCGCGGACGCCGAGTGAGTTGATGGAGCCAATCGAGAGATTGCCTTTCGTCTTTGCCAGCGAATCACGCAGCGCCGCATCAGCGGCCGAATCGTCGATCGCTTCGAGCGCTATCCGCGCCCACGAGGCAAGTTGTTCATCTTCGAGCAACGGCGCCAGCAGCGACACGGAATCTTTCGTTCCGAACACCGCCAGCTTCTTACAAGCAATCGCCTTCTCCGCCGGCTGCCCTGTCTTGAGAACCTCAATCAGCTCCGCCTCGTTGGTATTAAACAACTCATCAGCCGTTGCCGCAGAAATAGCTAACAACGGCAAGGACACTGCCAAGACACGAACGAGTTGCATCTGAATCGTCATGACTAAATCTCTCCAAGACTGGAGTAAGTGTTCTAATATTTTCTCTCTGCGTTCTTCTTTGCGCCCTCGCGCCTTGGCGTGAGACAATGTTTTTGTAGATCTCACGCCAAGGCGCGAAGACGCAAAGGAAACGCAAAGAAATGCAAATGAGAGTGTCAGTTAAACAGCCGACTAAATCTGCCACGGCTCCCGCAGCGCTTCCGAACGCAGCCGGTTCGCTTGCTCGTCGCCCACAAACTCATGTTTCGCGAGGTCGTACTTCAACGACCGATTCAGGGCCAACGCGATGTTCGTGGCGTGGCAGGCGATGTGCGCAAAGCAGGCCGCCTCGGCGTTCCCTTTCGGTTGGCTGCGCGTCTTCACGCAGTCGAGGAAGTCGCGCACATGGAACGTCGCCGGATAGCCGCCAATCTCCGCCACTTCGCGACCTGCCAGGAGTTCCGGCGAGCTCAGCACCAACTTGCCACTGTCGCCCGTTTCGACCCAACCTGTTTCACCCTCGAACCGCACCGGGCATGAGCCGAGCGGCATCCACCCCTCTTCGCGGAAGATCAGCTCGACGCCGTTCGCATACCGCGCGACGATCTGCTTGTTCGCCGGCGGATCGTATTCGACCGGCGCCTGCCCGTCGGCGTCGACTGCCCATTGGCAGAGGTCGACGCAGTGCGAACCCCACTCCAGCACGCCGCCGCCGACGAGGCCGCCGCCTTTCTCGAAGTTGAACCCGTCGAGCAGCTTCTCGTTGTACGGCCGCCACGACGCCGGGCCGAGGTACATATTCCAGTCGACCACCTTCGGATCAGGCGTCGATTCCGCCGGCAGCCAACCGCTCATCAGCGCCGACATCCCAGCCGGGTGAGCGTAAACCCGCTTCAGCTTGCCAAGCTTCCCCGTGCGGGCCAGTTCGCAGGCAAACGCGAAGTGCGGCAGATTCCGCCGCTGCGTTCCCACCTGGAACACGCGCCCGGTGCGCCGCATCGTGTCAACAAGGTTGAGGCTCTGGGCGATGTTCTTCGTGCACGGCTTCTCGCAATACATGTCCTTGCCGGCGCGAGCCGCGTACATCGCCGCCGTCGCGTGCCAATTCGGCCCGGTGGCGATCAGCACCGCGTCGATGTCGTCGCGACCCAGCAGCTCGCGGAAGTCGCGATAGGTGTCGCAGTCTTGATTGCCATGGTGCTCGTCGGCGATCTTCTTCACGGCATCGCGGCGCGCTTGCTTCACGTCGGCGACCGCCAAGAACTGCACGTCGGGCTGCTCCAAGAAGCAGCCGAGGTCGTATGTGCCGCGATTGCCAATGCCGATGCCGCCGACGGTGATCCGCTCGCTCGGCGCCACTGCTCCATCCCGCCCCAATGCCGAGCTGGGGATGATGGTCGGTGCGGCGACGGCGGCAACCCCGACGGAAAGCGCCGTCTTCAAAAAGCGGCGACGATGAAGTGTCGTCTTGGCGGAAGACATGGAAAGACTTCTCCTAAGATTGACGGAGAGTTATGGTGAAGCACTGCGGGTCCCTGGCGAACCCGCTGAACGCGACCACGAGACAAAGGCGGAAAAGTGCTGACCGACGCCATCCGGACGCATGCTTGCTCAATGGCGGAACGCGCCGCGCAGCTTCGATCAGGGCCGCCCGTTATTCTAACAGATGGCGCCGCCCGCGACATCATGTCGCCAATATCGCCGGAAGAACCGTAATAACGTTGGCGCCAAACTGAACCCTTGCGCGAACTCTCACCCAATCTCCTCTTCATCCGGGCGGACGCGATCTATGAGACTTCCTACTCATACCCGTTTGATGCTGATTCTCGCCGCGTGGAGTTCCGTTTCCGCGCTCGTTCTCGCCGACGAATTCGCCGACTATGGCGCCTCGCTGAGCAAACGCCTTGGCCTCCAGGCCACCGCGCTCGAAGTCGCCGGTAAACGCGCGTTCGTCATACTGCCCGCCGCCGAAAAACAGCAAACGCCCCAACCTTGGATCATGTACGCTCCGACGCTCCCCGACTACCCCGACCAGCACGAAGCCTGGATGCATCGCCAATTCGTCGAAGCGGGGATCGCCGTCGCCGGCATCGACGCGGGCGAAGCCTACGGTAGTCCCGATGGCTGCCAAGCGCTGAGCGCCCTCTATCAGCAACTGGTCGAGCGCCGCGACTTCGCTCGCCAACCTTGCCTGCTTGGCCGCAGCCGGGGCGGGCTCTGGGTAACGAACTGGGCGGTCGACAACCCCGAGTTGGTCGCCGGCATCGCCGGCATCTATCCCGTCTTCAATCTGCAAGATTACCCGGGACTCGCCAACGCGGCCCCCGCCTACCATCTCACGGAGTCGCAACTCCAGCAGCAGCTCGCCGAGTTCAATCCGGTCGCGCGCCTCCAGCCGCTCATCGCGGCGCGCACGCCGATGTTCATGGTCCACGGCGACGTCGACGACGTCGTGCCGCTCGCCACCAACTCAGCGGCCGTCGCCGAAAAATTCCAGTCCGCCGGCGCCGGCGATTGCGTGACCATCAAAGTGATCAAAGGCCAAGGACACAACTTCGACGAGTCATTCTTCAAATGCCAAGAACTCGTCGACTTTGCGACCAAACAAGCTCGCGAAGGGGCACAGCCTTAAGTGTTTAGAGGCCCGCAAGTCTCTCGCAGAGGCGCAAAGGCGCAGAGATTCGCAAAGAAAATCAAATCAACAAAGCAAGGAGAGAGAAGAGGATAAGACAGTGGGTCGCCGTCTGCCTTCTTTGCTTTCCTCTGCGCCTTTGCGCCTCTGCGAGAAACTAAAAAGCCAAGCCAACTCAAGCAACCAACTCCCCAATCACCTTCCCCCCGTTCGCAATCTTCATCGGCCGCCCATTGCTCGCCGTGAAGACAGTCTCTAGCGAGATTCCCATCGCCCGGCAGACGGTCGCCATCAGGTCCTCGCTGCTGTACGGCTCAGTCGTCACCGCCGTGCCGTCTTCGTTGGTCGTCCCGATCACCTTGCCGCCCGGAATTCCGCCGCCCCCCAGCACCACGCTCCAGCTGCGGGCCCAGTGATCGCGCCCCGCATTCTCGTTAATTCGCGGCGTCCGTCCGAATTCACCCATCCAGAGGACGAGCGTGTCGTCGAGCAATCCCCGCTGGTCGAGATCCTCCACCAGCGCGCTCATCGCCTTATCAAGTTCCGGCAGTTTCGTCTCCAGCGTCGTGAAGCAATTCTGATGCAGGTCCCAACCCCCCAGCTGCACCTCGACGAACGGCACGCCCGTCTCGACCAGCCGCCGCGCCATCAAACAGCCGCGACCAAACCCGGTCGTGCCGTAGCGCTCCTTCATCGCCGTCGGCTCGCTGTCGACCTTGAACGCCTCCATCTGCTGGCTCGACATCAGTTCGACGGTACTCTTGAGCACCTTCGCATGCTCCGCCGCCGCGCTGCCGCGGTTCTGGTCGATGAACCGCCGCTCCAGCATCCCCAACAATTGCATCCGGTCGCTCATCCGCGCCTTGTCGGCCGGCGTGTCGAGATCGCGCACACGCCCGTTCGAGTCGACCTGAAACGGCGCATACGCCATGCCCAGGAATCCCGGCCCCTCGCTTGCCCCGCCAACCGAGACGAACGGCGGAATCTCCAGCGCTGCGGTCTGCGCCGCCAACTCATAAGCGACGACCGATCCGTATCCCGGATGAATCACGTTCGGATTCGGCACAAATCCGGTGTGGAGGTAATATGTCCCGCGCGTGTGGTCCGCCTCGCGCGTGCTCATCGACCGCACGATCGACAAGTGATCCATCTGCTTCGCCACCATCGGCAGCAGCTCGTTGATTTGCCCCGCGCCCGCCGTCGCGATCGGCTTGAACTTGCCGCCGGTCGTCGCCCCCGGCTTCATGTCCCACATATCGATCGTCGGCGGCCCGCCCCCCATCCAGAGCAAGATGCATGCCTTATGATCGCGCTTCAACGCCGCCGCATTCGCCCGCAACGAATGCGTCAGCGCCAGCGCCGGCCCCGCCAGCGCCGAAGCCCCCGCCAAATGCTGCATAAAGTGCCGACGAGACATCCCGCGAGGAGTGGTGAAGTTCATGGTCAGTTGCGAGTTACGAGTAGCGAGCGAATCCCGAACCCTGTCACCCTGAGGTACTCCGAAGGGTCCGGCCAGCCTACCGACCCGCTTACCGAATTCCTCGGAGTACCTCGGAATGACAAGGTCCTACAAACTCTAATGGATCAAAATAAACTCATTACTATTCAGCACCGCCCACCACACGTCTTGCAGCGTCTCGACGACGTTGCCGTACCGTGCGGCCAGCAGTTCATTGCAAATCTTCGTCTCGTCCTTCCCCGGTGGCCGACTCAGCGCCGCCAGGTAGAGATAGTTGATCTTCTCCCGATCCGATAACTCGGCGTCGTTGGCAACCTGGTCCAGAAACCCGCCGCTATCCGCGCTGCAGGCGCGTCGCACCAGTTCGCCGTTCATCATCGTCAGCGCTTGCGGAATCGAGCCGTTGAAGCTTGTCGATTCGGTCGCCTCGTCATTCCCGCTGGCCGTGGCGAACTGCTCCAGCCAGCGCTGCTTCAGCAGCTCGCGGTCAAACTTCTTCATCCCCGCGTCGGCCCGCGTCGCGGTCAGCAGCGACTCGTACAGCTGCTCCGGCGCCATCTGCCGGATGTAAAATCGGCTGAACTGCGGCGGCCGACCCAACTCCGGGTCGTCCTCCTTGTTGCCGGCGCCAATCTCGCTGCTCAGTCCATACGCCTCGCTCAGGGCGATCCAGCGCATCAGCTGCTTCATGTCGAAGCCCGACGCGCGAAACGCCTTCGCCAACTCATCGAGCAGTTCCGGATGCGACGGCGGATTGTGCGAGCCCATGTCGTCGACCGGCTTCGTGAACCCATACCCCAGAAAGTGGGCCCACATCCGATTCACGGCCGCTCGCTCCAGTTCCGGCGCCGCGAGCATCAGCTTCGCCAGCTCGTGCCGCCGATTCACCTGCGTCAGCCGTCCGCTGTTGCCAAACTCCGGCCCCTGCTCCGCAAACAACTCCGCCAGCGTCGTCCCGTCGACAAACGCCGGGTACGCCACCTGCAATTGCCCGTTCCGCAGCTCGTAGAACAACGGCGCCGAATAAAGTTCCCCCTGATCGCGATCGACCAGCTTGCCGTCCCTCATCTCCAGGTAGATCTCGCGGCGATTGTCTCGCCCCAGCATCTTTCCCTCGCCGGCGATGTCGACGTCGCTCAGCGTCGCATCCCGCCGCGGGTTGTCGTCCCCCATCCGCTCGACGTCGACCCGCGCCTGCCGAAAGAAGGCGTTCAGCTCCCAAAACTGATTCTGCCGATGTTCGTTGAACGGGTGATTGTGACATTGCGTGCACTGCACGCTCATTCCCAAGAAAACCTGGGCCGTTTTCGCCGCCGCCTGCACGCCTCCCTCGTCGAGCTTCTCGACCAGAAAATTAACGGCCCCGTTATAATCCTTCATCCCGGGCCGCGCGTCGCCGGTCGCGGTCACCAAGTCGCGCACCATCAGGTGGTACGGCTTATTATCGGCAAAGCACTGCTCCAGGAAATCCATCATCCCCGGACGGCTAGTGAGCGATTGCCGATCGGTCCCGCCGGTCCGACCAATCAGAATATTCGTCCAGATCGTCTTCCAATTGCGGGCATAGTCATCCGCATACTCGGAGCCGAGCAGTCGCTCGACGAGCTCCGCCCGTTTGGTCTTGGAACTGCGCGACAGGAACGCGTCGAGCTCTTCGACCGTCGGCGTCCGCCCAATCAAGTCGAGATATGCGCGGCGGCACCACTCCCCGTCCGTCGCCTGCCGCGAGGGGCGCAGATTGTGCGCCTTCCACCCGCTGCGCACCGCGGCGTTGATCTTCGCGACGACGGCATCAGCCTCGGGCGCCACGTCGTACGCGTCGCCCTCCCCGCCGCTTGCCGGCTTCGCGACAGCCCCAGCATCCTCGCCAACGTTCAACTTCTCCGCCGCATAGCCCGGCGACATGAACGCTACGGCGCCAAGAAACAGCATCGCGATCGCCCCGCAGCCGCAGAGCAAATGGCGCAACGCCAGCGATCGAACGCATCGGGCCACCGTCATGAAGCCCCCGAAAAGAATCAGCCCGCCGTCGAACGACGGCTCAAGCACCCATTCTAAACCAACTCGCGATTCCGCCCTAATCGTCAGCCGATGCCCGCGCGACATCGCTCTCTATCCCCAGGCTCCGCCTGGGGATAGCCCCGCCAAACGACCCTCCACTCCAGAAACACTCGCCTAACCGCAAAAAACGAAGCATGCTCGGCCCCCACCTACTGAGGCCGAGCACGCCCCATTGGCCACTCCACCGCCCGACTCCACCATCCACGTTTCCCCTCGATTTGCGACTGTTGCAAAAAGCCTCATTTGTTCGATTTTGCAACACTACAAAAGAACAGGCGAGCCTGGGATGCCTTTTGAGGTGCTTCCCAGACTCGCCTGCTGTGGGGTCCGTTCGATCTTCCTGCCGCAACTGACCGGGAGGGTTGCCAGTCGCCGCAAACTCTTGCCTCTTAACCGATTACGGATCCCCTCGCATGCCTCTTTTCGCCGGCCCCTTGCAAAACTCTTCTCTGTTTCGGCCCCGGTCGGTCGCGTTCCGGCGCGACCAACTGCCGCATGCTCGGGTGGCTGTGGCAACGCACTATATGCAATCAGCATGCCGAAGGTGGAGAGACCCCTTCTTGGGTCGTGGTCCAGTAAGTGTGCAGCCCCGGAATCCGGCGCTCTAGAGACGTCGCAAGGTGTCAATCGTCTTGCCACATGGGCAAGACACTAGCGACGATCCGTTGCGAGATTGAACGTGAAGAGTTTCACCGCAGTACTGACACTGCTGGTCGATCTGCAGGCCGTTTTCGTGCTCCAGCCAAGCAGCAATGATGGCCCGCGCCGTAGGCGTTGCCTCACGACCCTGAAGGATTTCGGCTGCTTCGGCGTCGATTTCATCGCGAGTTAGGGCCATATCTCGGACATTCTAACAGCCTGGCCGCCAGTTGCATTCCCGCGCCGGCGGTTAGAAAAAGCGGGTCGTAGCCCTTGGGGTTGCCTCGATCGCTGCGACCCCCATTCTGGCACCCTTCGCACAACGGTGGATCGCCAGTCGGCGGAGTCTTCCACCAACCTTCGCAGTTCATGCAGATGAACCGGCGCGAGTTCCCTAGCACGGCTTGCAGGCCGCCACTATCGATGGCGTATCCCGCTTCTCGCAACGATTTTTCAGAGCAACCGTCAAGAGATTCCATGCCCTTAGGACAATCGCCAGCCCACGAGGTTCTGACCCCGGCCGGGAGGCTGGGGGCTAGGGGTGGCACACACTTAATGTCACACCACCCCTTCTGAGGTAGTGGGGTCGTAAGTGTGCAGCAAGGCGGCGCTGGCGCTATACTTCTGTCACTACAACTTTTGCCGCAAGCATCGCAGCTTGAAGGGACAGACGACCGCCATGGCGCACGGATTGGCAACGGAAGTCTGGAGCGTCCGTGATTTGCTCCAGAAGATCAGCTAGCGATTGTCCTGAGGATTAGCATGTACAACGGTGCAATTTGTATTGCCGTCGGCGCGGGCCTGATGGGGTTCTGCGGTTCGAGGTTGGCAAACATCCTTGAACTCACTCCTAAACACGGATTCCTGTTGCCTGCGTTCGCCTTCGGCATCGTGCTGCTGGCGCAGGCTCCTGCCGTGTTTTTGCACCAGCGAATCAAGAAGTTGGAGAGCCAAATCAGCAACACTTAATCACAGACCACCCCTTCTTAGGTCGTGGTGCAGTAAGTGTGCAGCCCCTCTAGCTAGGGGCGGAATGGGGTCGATCGAGTTCCCGTGTCGCAAGTAGAATCCGCGGCATGGGATTTATCGCCATACTCGCCTACCTGGCCCTCGCGTCGAACCTCATCTACTCGGCCCTTAAGCACCGGCAACCCGGATGGGTCAGCGGGGTGGTGCTTGGAGTGGGACTGCTAAGCCTGCCGTTTTGGGCGTGGCTACTCGTTTTGGCGATGAATTCCCGCGCCGGCGGTTAGAATCGGGGCATGGTGCGATTCCTGGCTTCTCTCGTTGCTTCTGCAATAGCGGCTCAGGTGGCTTTCTATGACATTCTCAGTTTCATCCGAGCATATCCATTCTTGCATGGGGCCATCATTGGCGCCGCGCTGTTCGGCCTCATTAGACTTGGGGAAATTGCCGTAAAGCGTCGGCTTCCCGCCTGGACCGTTGTGCCCGCTGTAGCAATCATAACCGGCTACGTCTATTGGCACTTCATGGTGGGGATGGTGGGAGTGTAGCTCGCCTGACCCCGGCCGGGAGGCTGGGGGCTAGAGAATCCCTTTCTGGCCCGACGTTAGACCAGGAACCTGAATCTTCTAGCCCTTAGCCGCGACCACTACGTTCGCCGTCAGCCGCTCCCAACATTGGCCGCGCCGCCCAAAATTCCGTCCAGTATGGCGAAAGAAATTCCGCCAACTTTTGCGTTGAAATTGTGCCACCCCATCCGCTAACGTGAACGCCGGTCCACGTTGGGTCAGATCGCTGCAGTCGCTCTCGCCACGGCCCGACGACGCCACGAGTCGCCCAGATTGAAAGAGGAAGCAGACTGGAGGCAAGCGAGCCGAAGGAGCGCGCTCCCCCCGCCTGCTTGCCTCTCACTGCGTCCGCGCGCAGTGGCCGGCGACCCGATGCCCAGCCAACGGGAAGGGGGGTAAACGACAGTGACGATCGCCTATTCGCCGCGTCGCGCGAACAGACAAAGTACCGACATATTTTGTCGCCAGAAATGCGATCGCCGACAAAAATCGCTGTCGCGACAAAATTGCCGTCGACGAAAATCGCCTATGATTCCCGGCAAAAATCTATTCTGTCGCCAAAAACCGCACCCGCGACAGAATGCCTGCCGGGCGACAAAATTGACCGCCGCTCCCGCCATGGAAGTCAACCTCGCATGTGGCGAGCACGCGCGCAGCGTCAGCTGGCGCACGCTCGCCAATCCGCTACCATAAGCGCGGCGACCGCCGCCCCGGACGAGTTGCGCCGTACCCGGTGACGCGAAGACGACGCGCCGAACCCTATCGACTCGTTCAGGAGACGTCGCCATGCACTGGTGGTTGCTGTTGCTTGCCGGATTGCTCGAAGTCGGTTGGGCCATCGGCTTGAAGTACACCGACGGGTTTACCCGACCGCTGCCCAGCCTCCTCACGGGCTCGGCGATCGTCGGCAGCATGATCCTGCTCTCACTCGCGGCGCGGGCGATTCCCATCGGCACGGCGTACGCCGTCTGGACCGGCATCGGCGTCGCCGGCGCCGCGACGCTGGGGATCCTCCTGCTGGGCGAAGCGGCGACGCCCGGACGACTGTTCTTCCTGGCGCTGCTGCTCGTGGCCGTGATCGGGTTGAAATTAACTTCGGGCGCCTAACCGCCAATGCACAATGAAGCCGACAAGTATCCGAAGGTCGCCCAGTTGAAGAGCGTCGACGCGCTGCGCGCTCGGCTGGCGGAGCTCCACGCGGCGCTGCCGCTGGACGACGCGATTCAAACCGCCGCGGAACGTTCGCCCCTGGCGCAGCCGCTGGAGGTCGGCGGCTTCCGCGTCGGCAATCGCTGGTGCATCCATCCGATGGAAGGGTGGGACGCCAATCGCGACGGCAGCCCGAGCGAGTACACGCTCCGCCGGTGGCGCCGCTTCGGCCGCAGCGGCGCCAAGCTGATCTGGGGGGGCGAAGCCGCTGCCGTGCAACCCAGCGGACGTGCCAATCCCCAGCAGACGCTCGCCACGCCCAGCAACGAGCGCGGCCTGGCAACGCTCCTGGAAGCATGCCGCGCGGGGCACGTCGAACAAACGGGCTCGCTCGACGGCCTGCTCGTCGGTTTGCAACTGACTCACTCGGGCCGCTTCTGTAAACCCGACGATCACGCCAAGTGGGCGCCAAAGATCGCCTATCACCACCCGTTGCTCGACGACAAATTCAAGATCGACGCCGCTGACTCGACCTGCGTCCTTACCGATGACGAACTCGAAGTCTTGATCGACGACTACGTCGCCGCCGCGCGGCTGGCCTACGGCGTCGGTTATCAATTCGTTGATGTGAAGGCATGTCACGGCTACCTGTTGCACGAGTTCCTCAGCGCGCGGACGCGCCCCGGGAGATTCGGCGGCAACCTCGAGGGACGTTCGCGGGTATTGCTCACGGTGATCGATCGCATCCGCAGCGAGATCCCCGGACTGCTGATCGGCGTGCGGCTGAGCGTGTTCGACACGATTCCCTATCGAACCAGCCGCGACGTCGGGCAGCCGATGGCGTACGAGCAACTGCTGCCGTACGGCTTCGGATTCGGCGTCGACCAGCGCGATCCGCTGAAGTTCGATCTCAGCGAGCCGATTGAATTGATGCGGCGGCTTGTCGACCACGGCGTGTCGATCATCAACCTCACCTGCGGCAGCCCCTACTACGTCCCCCATATCCAACGCCCCGCGATCTTCCCGCCGAGCGACGGCTACCGACCCCCGGAGGATCCGTTGACGGGGGTGTGGCGACAGGTCGACGCGGTGCGTCAGTGCAAAGCGGCGCTCCCCGGCGTGCCGCTCGTCGGCAGCGGCTACTCCTACCTGCAGGACTATCTACCGCACGCGGCGCAAGGAGCGGTGCGCAGCGGCTGGGTCGATTTCGTCGGCCTCGGCCGGATGGTGCTCAGCTACCCCGAGCTGCCCCACGACTGCCTGGTCGACGGCAAGCTGAAGCGGAAACTCGTTTGCCGGACGTTCAGCGACTGCACCACCGCACCGCGACACGGATTGATTTCAGGGTGCTACCCGCTCGACGAATTCTATAAGCGAATCTCGGCACGCGAGCAGCTCGCCGCCATCAAACAGAGGTTGAGCGAGGACCGAAGAGAATGACTTTTCCTGTTGCAACACCGCAGACCGCACGCTTCACGTAGCGGGTGCTGCGTGCGCCGCGTCGCCAGTTCGATGGCAGCTGTCATCGAATCGACGCGTCGTTGCGACCAATCTGTTGAGCAAGTAAGCTGCCGCGCGGCGATAATCGGCCAACTAGGGCCTAAATTGCGTGATGCGCCCGCTTTGGCACAGAGGATGCCTCTCTACTGACCCGACGTTTCGGGCCGTTCGCGCTTCGCCGGCGCAACCCGAACGGTGGAAAGGTTGAGTGGGCGCCCCACGCGCCCAGGGAGAGCAATCATGTTACGCAAAGGCTTCTTGGCGTTGGCGGCGATCGCTGCCATCGGGCTTAGCTTTGGCGCGGCGTCGTCGGCCGACGCAGGCCATTGCCATCACGGCGGCGGGTACTATGGTCGCGGCTATTACGGCGGAGGCGGGTATTACGGCGGGCCCAGCTACTACAGTTCCGGCTACCGTGGATATAACCGCGGTCCGTCCGTCGGCGTCTACTATGGGTCGCGCTACTTTGGCCCTGGCTACGGCGGCCCCGGCTACGGCGGCTATTACGGTGGTCGTGGTTATGGCGGCGGCGGCGTCGGGATTTCGTTCGGCGTCGGCGGCTTCTATTAACAGATAGCAGTGTGATCACATTGCTGAACCCACCCGGACTGCCCCGGCGAGCTCGGCCAGCGCGGCACGGTCGCCAGGGGTAGTCCCCAGGTGGGAGCCATTGAAAGCGAGTCGGAACCGACGAAAGGCGCTCAGGAAAAGGGGGTGTATCGGAATGAGCAACTTGGCGTCAAAGTGACGGCAACCGCGACACGAACAGAACTTGCAGCACAAATGTGTGTGTTTGTAAGTTGTTTACTGGAAATGACTTAACGATACATCGAATGCACCGGCACGCCTCGTGCGTTAGCAAAGTTACTGAAGCAGCGGAAACTACAAGAGGCGAGAGTCGACCCCGAGCCGCCGCTCTAAATGGTCAATTGTTTTTAAGGAATCGAGCCATGTTGAAGCGCATCCTACTAGTCGCGGCCGTCGCCGTGGGCTCCACGCTCGCGATCGTCCCTCAGGCCGATGCGGGGGTGTTCGTCCGCCGAGTCGCCCCCGTTCGCCGCATCGTTTATCCCCCCTACCCCGTCGCGCGACGTGCAGTCGTCGCCCCGGTGGTCCGCCCAGTCGTTTACCCCGCGTATCGTCCCGTGATTTACGGCGGACCGGGATTCTACGGCCCTGGCATCTCGGTCGGCGTGGGCCTGTACTAGGCGGCCACGTTTGCTGAGGCGCAAGATCGTTCCTGTACTGTAAGAATGTCATCGTTCGCCAGGACTTGTGCGGGTGGCGAACGATTTATAGCCGCCTGTCAGCTTGCAAAGCTGATAGGCGGTTTGTTTTTGCGCCGCCGATTCGACGCTAGCAGGCTCGTCCTATAAGGAAGAATCCTCATGAACGGCGCAGTAGCTACCGATGATGGCATATGAGTACGTCTCGAATTGCCCGATCAGTCTGCGCTCCGCCGCACGACGCCTGCCGTCAGCCTCCTCGCTGCCATGCTCGTCATCATCAGCGATCTCCACCTGACCGATGGAACCAGCGGGTCGACGATTTCGCCTGGCGCCTTCCAGTTATTGGGCGAGCGCATCGCCGACCTGACGATTGGGGCATCGCAACGGCGCGACGGCAGCTACCGGCCGATTGAGCGGATTGACCTGCTGCTGCTCGGCGACGTGCTCGACGTGATCCGTTCGAGCCGCTGGCTCACGAGCCGCGTCCGTCCCTGGGACGATCCGAATTCGCCCGCGTTCTTTGAGACGGTCTCGCAGATTACCGGCGACATTCTGCGTCGCAACGAGGAAGCCCTCGGCGAGTTTCGTAAACTAGCGCAGCAAGGCGTGGCGATCCCGGCCGCGACGCGCGACGGCCGACCGGCTGATCGCCAACTGCTGCCGATTCCCGTTCACACGCACTACATGGTGGGGAACCATGACTGGTTCTTCCACTTGCCCGGCGAGAATTACTCGCGCCTCCGCCGTCAAATTGCGCTCCACATGGGGCTCGTCACGAACCCTGAGAAGCCGTTCCCCCACGAAGCGTGGGAGTGCAACGAGCTCTTGCAGACGATGCGACGGCACAAGGTCTTCGCGCGCCATGGAGACGTTTACGATCCCTTCAACTTCGAGGGGGACCGCGACGGCAGTAGTCTGGGCGACGTCATCGTCATCGAACTACTGAACCGTTTCGGCGCTCAGGTCGCTCAGCAGTTGGCCGACGATCTGCCGGAAGCGGTGCTCAACGGTCTGCGCGAGATCGACAACATTCGTCCGCTGCTGCTGGTCCCAGTGTGGATTGACGGTCTGTTGGAACGGACGTGTCCCCACCCGGCCACACGCAAGCAGGTGAAAAAGGTTTGGGACGACCTCGCCGACGAATTTCTTGAGCATCCGTTTGTTCAGCATCGCGACACTTGGTGCCCGATCGACGTCGTCGACGGCTTGCAGAAGGCGCTCAAGTTCAGCCGCCGGTTGTCCATTGGCTGGGCGAGTTGGATCGCCGAGTGGATGTGGCGGCTGCGGGGGGCCGACAACGCCTCCTATTTTCAACATGCCTTGTCGGAGCAAGACTTCCGCAATCGCCGAGCGAAGCATATCGTTTATGGACACACGCACTATCACGAGACAGTGCCGTTGGACGCCAGCTTCGCGGAAGGGTACGTCTTGAATCAGGCGTACTTCAATTCCGGCACCTGGCGTCGGGTTTACGAGCAAACCCGCTTCGCGCCGCACGAGCAGGAATTTATCGCGGCCGACGCGCTGACATATTTGGCATTTTTCAAAGACGACGAGCGCCGCGGCCGGCCATACGAGACCTGGACCGGCACGCTCGGCATTTCGCCTCTCGTGGGGACGACGCTGCGAGTCGATCCGGGATTGAAGAGCGATGCCGCGACGCAACCGATTTCGACACCAAGCGTACCAATCAGGGCCCCCCACTTCGCCCTACCGCCTGCTCACGTCCGGGCCGCCGACGGAGCCTTCGTCCGTTGAGTTCGATCGGCGCATGGCGGCGGCCGGCGCGAAGTTTTCGCAGGCCGGCGTCGCTGCGATTTTCTGCGTGCATGGCACATTTTGCGGCGACGACGTCCTGGGACTCTTCACCGAGCTGGAAGCGTGGGCGCCAAGCGCCGTCAGGCCGCTGCGGCGCTGGAGCAAGCGGGCGATCGACGCCGCCATTGGCGAGACTGGCAACTACACGCCCAAATTCGCCGAGCGAATGGAAGCGACGTTAAGCGCCGGGGCGCAACGCCGATTGCCGGTACGGTTGTTTCACTGGTCGAGCCTGAATCACCACATCGGACGCGCCGACGGCGCGGTGCGGCTGATTGACGAACTGGCGACGTTCGCGGGCCAACTCCATGAACAGGCTAATCCTCGCGTCATCCTCTGGGCCCACAGCCACGGCGGCAACGTCTTTGCGTTGCTGACAAACCTCCTGGGCGCTGACGAAGCGGACCGCCAAGAGTTTTTCCACGCCTCGCGCACCTTCTTTCGCCCGTGGATCGCGAGGCGCCCCGACGTACCCGTGTGGGATCGCGTCGAGCAACTGCTCGCCGACCCGCAGCATCCCGTGCGGCGACTGAAGCTCGACGTCGTCACCTACGGCACGCCGATTCGTTACGGCTGGGACGCCGGAGGTTATCACAAGTTGCTCCACGTTATCCATCACCGCCCGCAGGCGAAATCTCACGCCCATCGCGCGCCGTATCCTCCCTGGCCGCACGACGTCCTCGCGGCCGAACATGGCGACTACATTCAACAGGTCGGCATCGCCGGCACGAACTTCCCGCCGCTGCCGCTCGCCCTGCGGACCTTCCTCGCGGACTTGCGACTCGGCCGGCTGCTGCAGCGAGACCTCGGCGGCTGGCTCCGCTCGCGGCTGAAGCATGGCATGCGCGTCCACCACGACGGCACGACGCTGCTCATGGACTACGACGATCCCCACTGGCTGCCGTGGAGGCACGCCTTGGGGCACGCACCGTATACCCGCAGTCACTGGTTGCCGTTGCACTGCGAACTGGCGGCGGAGCATTTTTACGGAGCGTCGGCTGCTGGGGTATAATGCTATAGCTGCAGCGAGATTCGCACGGGAGTTGTCGATGGGGAGGTTCAGCATGAAAATCGCACTTGCCAACTACGTTGACCTCATCCGTGCCGAAAATGGGGACATTCCAAGCGATAGCGTGCGGCGTTTCGAAGTCGACGGGATTGTGGATACGGGAGCCGCTCAACTAGTGCTCCCCGCATCAGCGGCGGCAGCACTCGGGTTGGATGAAGCTTGGCGAGCCAAGGTGACCCACGCCGACGGACATATTGAAAAGCGGCCTGTGGTCAAGAACGTTTGGTTGCAACTCTGCGGACGCGATTCAGTCTTCTCAGCGGTGATCGAACCCAATCGCGAAACTGCTCTCATTAGCGCCATTGTCTTGGAGGCACTCGATCTGATCGTCGATTGTGTGACGCAGCAACTTCATCCACGCGATCCGAACATGATGCTTGCCGAGATCGAGTAACCTGTTGCGGACTTGATTATTCGATGTCAGAGTTCCTGCAGATCACCACCGCCGCCGGCAGCCGTGAGGAAGCGGACCGGATCGCCACGACGCTCGTCGACCGCTGCTTGGCTGGTTGCGTGCAAATCATCGGTCCCATTCGCAGCGTCTATCGCTGGCAAGGGCAGATTGAACACAGCGAGGAATGGCTCTGCCAGATCAAGACGACTCGCGAGCAGTACGACGCTCTCGAAGCGGTGATTCGCGAGATCCATTCCTACGACTGTCCCGAGATCATCGCGACGCCGATTGTCGCCGGGAGCGAGGCGTATCTGCAGTGGCTCGCCGAGCAGATTGCAGCCCCAGGCTCCGCCGGGGGGTAGCGCACCGTGGGATGGCGCCAGCCGGAATCACGGCCGACCCCCTAGCGGAGCCAGGGGCTAAAGAGTGCGAGTAAGCACTTCGAGATCAGTTGCTGATCGAACGGAAGTTGTTGAAGTTCAAGTTGCCAAACGCGAACTGCGGGAACATCGCGTACAGGCCGTTGGTAAAGAACTCGCTGATCCATTCGTCGGCGACGCGAATTGGCGTTTTGGGTACGATGACGATGTCGGAATCGTTGAGCCAAATCTCGTCGGCCGGCGTCGGTCGCTTGCCGTAGATGCCGCCTTGCACGTCGAACATGGACGCCAGCAGCCGCCAGTCGTCGCCGCGACGGAAGACGACCACCTGCCGCAGGTTGGCGCCATTGAGGTGTCCGCCCGCCATCTGGATGGCGGCCATGAGCGTTGTCGGCCCTTCGAGCGTGTAGCGATTCGGTTGCCGCACTTCGCCGCCAATAAAGACGTAGCGCGTCGCCCGCTGCGTAATGACTGGCGTGATGTCGACGCCCGGAATGGCCGCGTCGTAGCGCGCGTCGACCTCGAGCTTCAACTCGTCAACGGTGAGGCCTTGGGCGCAGATGGGCCCCAGTCCCGGCAAGAACAGTCGTCCGTCGGGGTTGACCGTGGACTCCAACTGTTGACCGCCGTTCCCTTGCCGAGCGACGACCGCATTGATGAGGTCTTGGAGCCGCGTATTGACCTCGACCGGCGTGACGGTGATCGCCGGCACCTTATAGTACTTCTTGTATCGTTCTTCGAGGTGCGCCCGCAGTCCGTCCACGGTCATGTTGGCCGCCCGCACCTGTCCTAAGAGCGGCAGCGTAATCGTGCCGTCGGGCTGAACGACCAGCTCTCGCCGGACGTCGTCCTGCGTGCCGCCGATGCCTCCCGCCGCCGAGTCGCCGGTCAGCGACTCGACGCGAATCTTGTCTCCCACCTGCAATTCGTACGGAAAGCTCGTCATTTCCCGGGTCAGCCGGAAAACGAAGATGATTCGGTCGTCGACGCGAATCCGGTATTCAGGCACATGGGCCAAGCGGGCATGGCCGACATACTCGCCCTGTGCATACGCCTGCCAGTCGACGGGCCCACGAGCGTCCCAGGTCACTTCGCCGCGACCCGCGCCAACGGTGCTATCGACGCCCCACACCGGGTACGGCGCGGCGGGGCCGAGCGCTTGGCAGAGCTGGATCTCATCAGAGTTCGCCGCCTGGACCGGCGGCTTCGGCCGGCCGTCAAACGTCTTCGGACGTTGCGACGCGACGACGCTCGCCAGCGATGCGACGGTGGCGGCGGCAACCGCAAACAAGCTCCACTTTCTCAACGCGGTGCGCTCCCAGCGACGGTTCATCGGAAGTATCCTCCCGGCAGCCGGGTGACGTTGTGAACCGGCTCGCTCTGTACGGTCGGCTGCGCAGGCGGGGGCGTCTGCGGCCGCGGTTGCGGGATCGGCGGACCGGCGGCAACCTGCGGAAGCGGCGGCGTCGAAGGCGCCAGCGGATCGCCCATGCGGGCGAGCGTCTGCGGATCGACCCACTTGACGCCAGTTGTGCTGCTGACGCCGTTCTGCGCCAGCGCCTGGGCCTGCTGCTCGCTGGCGGCCGCCAGCTCCTCGCGGCCCAGTTTGCGCTGGATGCGGGCCAAGTTTCGATAAACAACGGGGTGCGGCTCGCGCAGCGCTACCTGAGCGAGAATGTATTCCGAATCGACGAAATGTCCGGTTTCAGCCAGCAGCACGCCCAGCTCATGAGCCGCGAGATGATTATCGTCGCGGGCCAAGAGGGCTGCCTGCTGCAGCGCGAACGCGCGGCGGTCGGCTTGGGCGATCCGGTCTGGTTCGGCGCGACCGATCTGGCTGTAGAGCTTGCCAAGCGCGTGCAGGGCCATCGACCCCGCGGGCTCGCCGGCCACTGATGCGCCCAGCTGCAATTGGGCGTATCGATAGTACAAATCGCCGAGTTGCTGCGGCATCAGTTTATCGGCATCGCCCTTGGCGATTGGCGTGCGATGCGAGGCGATAATCACGTCAAAGTCGAGCTGGCTTTCAACGGCGGCTCCTCGCGGCGCGAAATCGGCCGCCTCTTCAAGTGCTCGCAGGCCATTGGCCAGAGCGATCGAACGCCGCGCGACGCCCCGCTTCTGATCCTTTGCTTCGGCGATCATCCGCAAGACTTCGACGAACTCCTGTCGAGCGGCGAAATAGGCGCCCCGCTGGGCGAGTTTGTAGCCGCGGCGAATTTTGGCTTGCGCTTGCTCGCTTACCATCGCCCCGGTCGGGTGCCCAGTCACGGTGGCGCCGGCGTCGGCCAGCAGCTCATCGGCTTCGGGTGAAAGTGATTCGCCCTGATCGTTGCTCGTGACGTTCATTGTCGGCGGCATGGCCAACGAATGCTCGTGTAGGACGACAGGCGGGCGGGCCATCACCTCGGGCGTCGGCGTGATCGCTGCATCAGCGATAGGCGCCGCGTCGGCCTGCCATTCGGAAAATGCCTGCTCCAACGGCTGCGGCGGCAGCAGCGTCGGGCCGCTGGCGGCTGCCGCGGAGCGTTCAGACAAAGACTCTTTGGCCGTATCCTCGATCGCTGGCAGTGGCGTGAGCTCGGGGAAGGTCTCTTCTACCTTCGGCTGTCGGCGGGCGGTCCGATCCGGGGCCGCTGGCGGCAGCGTCATCAACGCCGTGGGCTCGATCCCTTCCGTGCCGGGAGGCGGCAGCGGTCGCGCCCAAGCGACCTCCGCCTGTCGCGGCGCATGGGCCGCGATGGTCAGCGGCTTTTGCGCGCTGGCAGCTTGATCTACTTCGGCGTCGCCGCAGCCCAGCGACCACAGCAGCGCCAGCGCGCACGCTCCCCGCGGCCAACGCAGCCCAACGCGATCGAGGTTGACCTCGGTCATGTACGCCCCATCCCTGGCTCACTGCCGGCGTGGCGCCGGCGCCAGCGCGCATCGTGCGCGCCCCTCTGCTCTATGCAAAAGTCGACCGACGCCGCTGACCGGTGACAGCAAAACCGCTGCTGGCACGAGCGGTTCCCTGCTGATAGCAACGTTACAGCCGACAAAGTTTCGCCATCTCGCGCCGCAGCTCAAAACATCCGCTTCTGATAGCTGCCCGTCACGGGCAGGGCATTGAACCCTGCCGCCTGCAAATGCCCCACGAACTCCGCGGGTCCGTGAGTGCAATAGATCTCACGAGCGCCAACGCGCTCGACCGTTTCCATGAGTTCATCGAAATCGGCATGATCCGATAGCGGCAACGCGTGGTCGACGCCCCAGCGGTACTTGGTCGACGGATCGATCGCCCAGCCAGTGATCGCGATGCTTAACGGTCGCCGAATCCCTGCCAGGCGGAAATCGCGCGCACCCTGAGGGAGGGTAATGACCGCGCGCCCGGCGAGCAACCGCGCGTCGTAAAGTCGCACATCGCCCAGGTCGACCCCGCACTGGCGATAAACTTGGCTCACTGCAAAGATCGTCGGATGTTGCAGCACAGGGATCCCCGCGTCGGTGAGGATGCGCGTCGCTTCCTGCGACTTGCCGAGCGGGTAGGCGTGCAGCACCGGCGTCGCCCCAGCGGCGATGGCGCCGCGAACCAGTTCAATCAGCTTCGCCACGGTCTCACTGCGCGGCGGCATGCGATAGCGCGGCCGGCCGAAGGTCGATTCCATCACCAGCACGTCGGCTCGCGGCAATTCACAACGCTCGGCCGTGGCCGACTCGCCCAGCTTGAAGTCGCCGGTGTACAGGAGCGAACCCGCGTCGCTCTCAATGAGCACCAGCGCCGAACCCAGGCAGTGGCCTGCTGGATAGGTCGTGATCCGCACGTCGCCAAACTGGACCGGTTGGCGATACGGGACTTCGACGACACGCCGCGCGGCGCCCATCCGGAGTCGGTAGAGCCGACCTGTGTCGGGCGTGCAGTACGCGACCTCGTGCGGCCCGATGTGGTCGGCATGTGCATGCGACACGAAGCCGTGCGGCTGCCGACGACGGACGTCGAGCGCCAGCCGGGGGCGATTGAAGAACAGGCCGTTGTCCCAGTGAAACATGAAGATCATTGTCTCGGCGGAGCGAGTTTGATGCTAGATGCTAGATGCTAGATGCTAGATGCTGGATGCTGGATGCTGGATGCTGATGGTTGGTGTTTGGTGTTTGGTGTTTGGAATGTGATTGTGCAATGATTTCGTCCGTTTTTGCTTGCGGCGGCTGACGTCGCGATTTACCGTGGCGGCATGGGTCGCTTGCGTCGGTCGCCGTTACGTTGCTGGTTGTCGCTGGCATATGCCAACGGCGCGATTTGGGGCGTCGCCAGCGGGCTAGCAAGCGTTTCGCTGGTGGCGAACTTCGCGCGCGAACTGAACGCCAGCGGCGCCGCGATCGCCTGGATCTTGGCGGCGCCGTCGATCGTCGGCCTGTCGCGATTGCTCACCCCGCTCTGGCTGCATCGCGTATCGAGTCGGCGGCGCTTCACGGTCGGGATGTTTCTGGCGAGCGCCGCTGCCTTGGGCGTGCTGCCGATCGTCGCCGCGCCCGGCGCGCTGGGCGATTCGCAACGATCGGTGGCGGCGCTGGGCGTCGTGTGGACACTTTGCCAGGCGCTGGAGTTCATCGGCGTCGTCTCGCTTTGGTCATGGTTCGGCGACCTCGTCCCGGCGGCGATCCGCGGGCGGTTTGTCGGTCGGCGCGAGGCCGGGCTGACGGCTGGAATGGTTACGGGCGGACTTGCGGCCGCGATTGCCACCTGGGCTTGGCAGCGGCATTGCCAGGCGAACGGCCAACCCGAACTGCTCTGGAAGTCGTACGCTGCTTGCGCTTCGTTCGGCGCCGCGCTCGCCGCGCTGGCGACCTTGTCGTTGGCGCGGATGAAAGACGCCGCAACGAAACGGCAAGCGACGCCGACCGCGAGGCCAACCTGGCGAGGACTGATCACGCCGCTCGTCGATCCCCGATTTCGCCGCTTCATGTTGTTTGGCATTTGCTATTCTGTTGCTAACGGGCTGGTGCAATCACCGCGGCAGATCTTGCTGGCGAGCGTGCTAAAGCTGGAACTTGCCGAGAAGCGTTCGCTCGACGCCGCGTCGCGCGGGGTGCAGATCGTGCTGATGCCGTGGCTCGGCAACCTCGTCGACCGGCGGGGCAATGTGCCGGTGCTGGTGGTTAGTTGGGCGATTGTTTCACTGGCTACCGTTTTCTTTTTGTTCGCCACGCCCGCAGCGAAGTGGTGGATCGTGGGCGCCTATGTTTGTTGGGTGGCGTATGCGGGGTTGAACGTCGTCCTCCCGAACCTGATGCTCGGTCTGAGTCCTCCGGCGGCGACCTCGACTTATGCCGCCGCGTGGTTTGCCTGGACGCAGTTGGCATACTCGCTGAGCATCCTGGCGGGGGGCCGCCTGTTCGACTGGCTCTCCGCCAGCGGTCGCCTGGCAGGGCTCGAGATTGGCGGGACGGAGGCGACGCCGTTCCGCCTGCTATTTGGCTTGGGCGGACTGCTGATGGTCGTCGGCGTGGGGCTCGCCACGCGGGTGCGGGAACCGAGCCAACGGACATAAGGCGCTGAGCCGCCGGGCCCCTAAAAAACCAGCCGTCGGCAGCGCGGCCTGCTATACTACGGACTTACCCCCTCTCACCCGCCGGGCACCGTCGTCGAGTATTTCAGGTCATGTCGAGACGCTCATTTGGGCCAGCGCCGCGGACGATCTGGCGGTTTTTTCGAGCGGCAGGGGCGTCAGTTCTCACGCTGTCGATACTCGGCGTGGCGGCATGCCACGACGCACTGGCGGGGGATGTGGCGGCCGACACTCTGACCGCGACCGCGGCAGCAGCGGCGCAGCCAGCAGTGAAGCCTGCGGGCGTTCGCAACGTGATCATCATGATCGGCGACGGCATGGGGCCGCAGCAGGTGGGTCTGCTCACGCAGTACGCCAAATACGCCAAGGGTTCGACGGTTCCCAATCGAACGGCCGCTATCGAGACGGTGTTGTCTGAAGGGACAGTGGCGATCGTCAATAATCAGCCGCACGGCGCCCTGGTGGTTGACTCGGCGGCGGCGGCGACGCAACTGGCGACGGGGCAACTGGCGGGGTCCGAAATGATTGGCGCCAACTACCGCGGCGAGCGAGTCGAGAACATCGTCGAAGCGGCTCATCGCGTCGGCAAGTCGGCGGGACTGGTCACTGATACCCGCATCACGCACGCGACGCCGGCGGGGTTTGCCGCGCACCAGGCCAATCGCGAGAGCGAGAACGAAATCGCGCTCGACTATCTCGATAACAAAGTCGACGTCCTCATGGGGGGCGGTCTGCGGAACTGGGTGCCCGAGGGAGCGAACGATCGCAATTCGCCGACGTACGCCGCGCTGATGCAGATGACCGGCGGCGCTTACCCGGCGACGTCGCGGCGGCGCGACAATCGCAACCTGCTGCTCGAAGCCCGCGGCGAGTACAAGCTCGCGTTCGATCGCGAGGCGCTCGCCAAGGTGACCGACGGCAAACTGATCGGCATCTTCGCCGATTCAGAACTGAACGACGCCCTCGAAGACGCCGCGACCGCCGCCAACCCGCAACGGACCGAGCCGACGCACGCGGAAATGGTCGGCAAGGCCCTCGAACTGCTCGATAAGAATCCCAAAGGGTTCTTTCTGATGATCGAGGGAGGCCAAATCGACTGGGCGGGCCACAACAACGACGCTGGCACGCTGCTCCATGAACTGCTCGACTTCGACGCGGCGGTGCGGCTGGTTTACGAATGGGCCAAGCATCGCGACGACACGCTGCTGATTGTCACCGCCGATCACGAGACCGGCTCGTTCGGCTTCAGCTACGCCGGCCGGCCGTTGCCGGAGACGACGAAGCTGGAAGGCGATCTCTTCGCCGACGTGCCGTTTGAGCCAAACTTCAACTACGCGCCGCCGGAGCTGCTCGACCAGCTCCACGCGCAGCAGAAGAGTTACTTCACCATCATGACCGAATTCGACGCCCTGCCGCCAAAGGACCAGACGGCCGAACGGCTGATGGCGATCGTCAACGACGCCTCGGCGCTGAAGATCACACTCGACGACGCGGTACACGTCCTCACCCGCGAGCGGAACAAGAACTACGTCGCCGGCCATCCCTACATGTACACGGAAACCGTGCCGAAGATCGACGACTTCGAGCCGTTCTACGTCTATGGCGAGAACCTGCGGATGAACCTGCTGGGGCGCGCGATGGCGGCGCAACAGCACGTCACCTGGGGCGCGGGGACGCATTCAAGCACGCCGGTCGTGCTGGGCGCCTACGGGCCTGAGCACGCGGCGAAGCGCTTTGGCGGCATGCTGCACGCGACCGACGTCGGTCAGCGGATGATTGAGTTGATCACCGCCGAGGCGCCGGCGAAGAGCGTGACGGCTCGCTAGGCGTCGAACGGACGCCTGTCAGGCGTGGTGCTCTCGCCGGCGTAGAAGCTTATTCAACTGCCGTCGTCGCGAATCATCGAGAAAACAAAATCATGAGGTCCCCTCCCCGTGAGGGGGAGGGTTAGGGAGGGGTGAAAGAAGTGTGTACCAGCGTTCCACCCCCTCCCCAGCCCTCCCCTCAAGGGGGAGGGAGCCACAACATTCTTAGCATCGAGACCGGGGGCTGAAGACCGCGCCAGGGTTTGGCATGCTCACGCCTGGAGGGGCGAGAGCATGCCACCCTTATTCGCTGCTTACTCGGCGAGCGGGTTCTCGGCCGGCTGTTGACCCGCGTTGCCGCTCGCATCGCCGCCGGCTTCTTTCGGCGGATCGAGGCGCACCAGCAGGTACGTCTCGGTCTTCGTCGGGCCGAAGTGGACCAGCACCGGCGTTTGGGGCTTCGTGAGGTTGAAGATGCCGGTTTCCATGACGACGTCGCTCTTGTCGCCGATGGTGAACGCGGCCCGTTGCGTTTGCTTGTCGACGCGGCCTTGAACGACGTACATCTTGCCGGTGGCGCCGTTGTACATCGTGCCGCTAATGATGCCGGCCTTGTCGACGGCGAGTTGCAGTTGGCGCGTCGTGCTCGTGTCGCCGGCGCTCGTTTCGACGGCGAACGTGCCGAGCGGGAGCCACTGCTCGGTCTGGTCGGTCGCTTGTTCTTGCGACGGATCGACAGTGGCGAGCTGGGCGGCCGACTCGGCGTAGTCGGCGTCGCTGCCGACATCGGTTCCGTTGAGGTAGACGTTGTTGTCCTGATAGACGACATTACCGCCGGGACCGTAGTCGTAGTAGATCGGCTCGGCCCAACCCCACGCGGGGAACCAATCGCCGAGAGCGTCCCAGGTGGCGAAGCCCCACCAGTAGTTCCACGGGTGGTTGTACCAATCGTGGTGGTAGTACCAGTGGTTGAGGTTCGGGTGGTACTTGCTCCACCAATCGCTGCCGGGGCGAACATTGCCCCGCCAGGGGTTGTTGTTCTGGTCCCAGTTGTTGCGGACCTGATCGGCGTGTTGCTGGAGCGATTGCATCCGCTCGGGATGGTTCTCGGCCCAGTTGTGGATCTGGTTCGAATGAGGGCCGCCGGGGGCGACCGTATTCATGATGTTGCTGTTGAGTTTGGCTGCGTTGCCGCGCGGGACTTCGGCCTGTCCGCCGCTCCAGGTGGGGAAGTTGCCGGCGTGCCCGTCGGCCCATTCGCTGCCGCGCATCAGCGGATCGTCAGCGGGGTTGAGGTTGGGGCGGGCGAGGCGATTCTCAGCCGACATCGTGCCGCCGGAGCGGACCTGCGGGTTGGCGTCCGCGATGAGGGGGTTGGTGGCGATCTCGGAGCGGAGGGCGCCGAGTTGCGGGCCGCCGTCTTTCAGACCGAGGAAGTTACCGACGTCGGCGCCGGTGGGCGTTTCGCCGAGGATCGTGCGGGCGTCGGCTTGGGGGGCGAGGCCGGGGATGCCGCCGTGGTCGAAGCCGTTGAGGGCGCCGAAGGTGTTGACGCTACCGGGCGCGTAGCTGGGGCGGGCGATGTTCGCGGGGAGGCCCATGCCGCCGTAGGTCGCTAAGCCGCGCGCGGCGGGGCCGCCGGCGAAATTCGGATCCATGCCGCCGATGAAGCCGCCGCCCGTGCCGCCGTGGAAGCCCATGCCGCCGTAGCCGCCGCCCCCATAGCCGCCGAAGCCGCTGATGGCGGGGGAGATGCCGCCGTGAAAGCCGCCTCCCATGCCGCCGGTCATGCCGCCGTGGAAGCCTCCGCCCATACCACCGTGGAAGCCTACGGCCTGGGCTGAGAGAGGCGCGAGCGTGAGTGTCGCAATCCAGATGGCTATACAAAGCCGAACGTGGCGCTTGACCCCCTCCCCAGCCCGGTGCTGCGCACGGACTACCGCCTGTGCTCGATCGCCGCTGGCGACCGTGCTCGTTGCTCCCTCAAGGGGGAGGGAGCGGGAAGATTGAGTCTTGTGAGGTTTAGCCATATGAGCTTGAGTCATGAAAGCTTGCGTCGTCATTGCTGGCCCCCTTTCGCGTCGCCCTTCGTTTGGCGGGTCATCGTGGCGGGGGCGGTGTTTGGTTGGAACTGGCCGTCGATTTCGCGGTCGACCGATTGGAGAATGATTTCGTTGTCGCCCTTACGGGTCATGATTTGCGTGACCGAGCCGCGGCGGCCGTCGGGGAGCTTGAGGGCCATCTTGTTGACCCACTTATCGGCGCCTTGGCGTTGCCAGTAGCCTTCGCCGAAGCTGCCGTTGGAATCGAAGAGCCAAGTGCGGATGCATTGCTGCTCGGCGTCCCAGCCGAAGATCTGCGTTCCTTCGGCGGCGGGACCTTGCTTGGCGGCGCGGGAGTAGTTGCGGACCATGAAGGCGCCGCCGTTGACCCAGTGGTAGGTGTTTTTCACGTCGCCGCTGGGGAGGGCCTCAGTCCACGTGCCGGCGAGCCAACCGAATTGGCTCATCCCGGTGGGGGAATCGGCGGGGAGTTCAGACTCCTCGACGCTGGAGAAGAGCCACGAGGCGCCGACTTTCTCCAGCGACGCGCGGAATAGGGAGCGCGTGGGAAGTTGGCCCTGTTGGTTCACCTCAGCCAGGCCGAGGAGCGAGGCTTTGCCGCCTTCGATTTTGGATTCGGTGATCGTGAGTTTTAGCGAACTGGTCGGTTGCTGCTTGAACAGATCGGCGTAGGCGGCGCCGATGGCGTCGCGACCTTTCACTTGCACGTTGGCGACGGTGGCGTTGTAGAAGGCGTCGGGCGTCCAGAGGGCCATCATCGCCGGGGCGTTGTGGGCGTTGAAGGCCTTTTCGAACGTGCCGAGCATCGCGGCGAGGCTGGGGTCGAGCTTAGCGCTCGGGGCGGCGTGGGCTGGCGCGGCCGCGCTGGTGAAGGCGCCGAGCAGTGCGAGCGCGGCGAGCGTTTGGCGGAGAGCGGAGGGGGACATGGGGTTGGTTGCTCCTCAGATTGATTGGAGTCGGTTGGGCGGGGTGTTGTGAGCGGGTATTGCAGTTACCAGCGAAGATGATCATTCATTCGCTGTAGAAATGCTTGAATCGTAAGTACTTGAACACAGAGGACACAGAGAGCACAGAGAAAAGCTAAAGGAGATCAGCCCTTCTTCGTCTTCTCTGTGTCCTCTGTGCTCTCTGTGTTAAAGGCATTTCTTGCTAGCTGTTGAAATTGCTTCGGGGCCGAGGGTTACAGGAAAGGCGATTCCTCAGTTCTGTTCAAACTTAAAAATCTTCTTCCAGTCGTCTTTCATCGATACCAAGATCCAGTATCGCTCTTTCGCTTCGTCGAGACCGCGGACGAGTCGGCCAACCATCGAATCGCGGTCGTAGGCATACTCGCGGAGGGCGTCGGTGTGGTGGACGATCAGGCCGAGGCGGGGGCCGTCGCCGGCGGTCGTCCACTCGAGCATTTCGAAGTCGCCGTCGGAGTTGCCGAAGGCGAGGATGGGACGCTGACCGATGAAGCGTTGGATGCCGACGGGCTTGCCGGCTTTGTCGTCGACGAAGTTAGCTTGGGGGAGCCGCATGAGGGTCGGCTTGCCGTCGACTTCGGCGAACTTCACTTCGATGCAGGAGCCGACGACTTGAGAGGGGGGGATGCCGTAGACGCGATCGGTCCAGGGACGCATGAAGTCGATGCCGCCGCCGGAGACGATGAACGTCTTGAAGCCGTTGGCGCGGAGATACTGGAGGACCTCCACCATGGGGACGTAATAGAGATCGGTGTAGAGTTGCTGGAACCTTGGGTGCTTGGCGGTGGCGAGCCAGTCGACGACGATCTGCTCGAACGCGTCGGGCGTCATCCCGGCATGGCCGAGCATCAGCAGCTTGACGCCGGCCTGCTCGCCCTCTGCGAAGACGGCTTGGTAATCGTTGGCGAGGACGGCTTCGAACGGCTCAGTCGTTTTCCACTCTGGGTGGTCGGCCGCTCCCGCTTTGATGCGGTCGAACGCGAACACGATTTGCGTATACATCGGCTGCTCGACCCAGAGCGTGCCGTCGTTATCGAACGTGGCGATGCGCTGCTCGGGGAGGACAAAGTCGGGGCCCCCCTCGTCGGTGACCTTGGCGACGAAGTCGATGATCGCTTGCTTGGCGGCGCCGTCGTTCCAGGAAGGGAGCGGATCGTCGGCCGTCGCGAGCGCCGCCCAGCAGCCGACGATGATGACGGCCGCCGCACCAAGCGTCCAGCGGCGAGCGAAACCGGTAAGCGGCGAGTTGCGAGTTGACTGGGTCATGACCGGCTGGCGAGTGGCGGGATGGATTCCGATTCCCAAGGATGCCCCATGATCCTACGGCGGCGGCGGAGTGAATGGCCAGCAAGTGGGCGAATTCTGCCGGCTGCGACGACTGGGCGGTGCAATCGGCAAAGTCGGCGCCGCCGGCCAGGCGAACTGGTCGCGGGACGGCGCTCTCTCTAGACTTGGAGGGCGTGAACGCGGTTGGAGGAGCAGTGAATATGTCCGAACCGACGCCGCTCGGTTCCGAGCGGGCGATGCAGATCGTCGCCGAGAACAAACTACGGGCCGCGATCGAAGCGGGGGAGTTCGACAACCTGCCGGGGCTCGGCAAGCCATCGCCGTTGATCGACGAACCTTACGATCCATTCTGGTGGTTGCGGCGGAAATTGCGCCAGGAGAATTTGCCTGCGGATCCGCGCGACGGATGGCAGCGTTGAGGCGAAATGACGGCACCTATCGTTGAACTCGAACACGTTGGTTTTCGGCAGCAGCAGACCGAGATACTCGCCGACGTCAGTTGGCGACTGGAGCGGCGACGGCACTGGGCGGTGCTGGGGCCGAACGGTTGCGGCAAAACGACGATGCTGCGGATTGCCTGCGGGTACTTGTGGCCCACCAGCGGGACGGTTCGGCGGCTGGGCGAGGAACTCGTCGACCTGGGGCGGCTGCGACGCTCGATCGGGTGGGTCGCGGCGGACTTGGCTCCGCGGATTCCCGCTGACGAATTGGCGATTGAGACAGTCGTCTCGGGACGGCTGGCGCAGGTGGGGCTGCGGCGCCTCGGCGAACTGCAACCGACGGAGGCGGACTTCGCTGCGGCCGGCGAACTGCTCGACGCGATGCGATGCGGCGAGCTGGCCCACAAACCCTTCGGCGTGCTGTCGCAGGGCGAGCGACAGCAGATGCTGGTCGCTCGCGCGCGGATGGTCGATCCGCTGCTGATCGTGCTCGACGAACCGTGCGCCGGGATGGACCCAGGCGTGCGCGAGCGGTTCTTGGCGTGGCTCGAACAGCTGGCGGGATCGCCGACGAGTCCGTCGTTGATTCTAGTGACGCATCATGTGGAAGAGATCATGCCGAGCTTCGAGTCGACGCTGGTAATGGATCGGGGCCGGATAGCGGGGGCGGGACCGACGGCGGAGGTGGTGACGGCCGAGCGGCTGGAGTTGCTCTACGGGATCGGCGTCCAGCGGCTGGAGCGATCGGCGGGCCGGCTGTGGCCGATATGGCGGGAGGCGTGAAGGCGACGGTTCGCAGCTATACGCGCGGGGCGTGGAGGAGGGCCAACAGATCGCGGACGTCGACCGGCTTCACGAGGTGATGATCGAATCCCGCGCGGAGCGAGCGCTCGCGATCTTCAGTCTGGCCGTAGCCGGAGACGGCGATGAGGAGTTGGCTCTTGTATCCGCGCTCGCGCAGCTTGGCGGCGACGTCATAGCCGTTGATCACCGGCAGTCCGATATCAAGGAGCACGGCATCGGGCTGGATCGACTCGAACAATTCGAGCGCACTGCGGCCATCGTGGGCGACGGTGACCTTGTGGCCGTGCATTTTGAGGAGCATCGCCTCGGCTTGGGCCGTGTCTCGATTGTCGTCGACGACGAGGACGTTGAGCGCCGCGGGAGGAGCGGTCGCGTCGACGGGAGCGAACGACATCGGCTTGGCGGCCTCGCTCAGGGGGAGGCGGACCGTGAACGTGGAGCCCTGCCCTTCTCCGTCGCTGTGAGCAGAGACGGCGCCGCCGTGCATTTCGGCGAGCTTGCGCACGACGGTCAGCCCGATGCCGAGGCCGCCTTGCGAACGGTCGAGCGTGCGGTCGGCCTGCGCGAAAAGGTCGAAGACGCGCGGCAACATTTCGGCGGAGATGCCAATGCCGTGGTCGATCACTTGGATCACCGCTTCGCCTTCGCGGGCGAACGCCTGGAGCGTGACCTCGCTCCCCTCGGGCGAGTATTTGGCGGCGTTGGTGAGGAGATTGGCGATGATTTGCTCCGCGCGGGTGGCGTCGACGAACAAGGGCAACGGTTCGTCGGCGAGCTCGACGCGCAGGCGATCGCCCCTCTCTTCGAGGATCGGTTGGATCGCCATGGCGGCGCGTTCGATGATTGTCGCGGCGTCGATCTGTTCGCGACGGAGTTGGATTTTCTCCTGGCTGATGCGTGAGATATCGAGCAGGCTGTCGATGATCCGCGTCAAGTTATTGGCCTGGCGGTTGATGACGTCCAGCATCTCGCCGTTGGATTCTGGCGCTGGCAGACTCGCGGCGTCGGCGGCGTACCGGATGGCGGCAAGAGGGTTGCGCAATTCATGGGCGAGCATGGCCAGGAACTCGTCCTTCTGCCGCTCCGACTCGCGGATTGAGCTGAGCAGCTGGGCGTTGTCGAGCGCCGTCGCGACGCGGCGGGCCAGATCCTCGGCCAAGGGAATGTCGGCCTCGACGTAGGGTCGGGTGCTTTCCGACTGGACGAAGCTGATGACGCCGATGGTGCGCTCGCGAATCTTCAGCGGGACGCTGATCACGGATTGCGGTTTGAGCGTCCAGAGCGACTTCATCAGGCGGTCGTTGCGGCCAAGCTTTCTTAACTGTTCGTCGGTCAGCTGCGGGATGAATTGCGTCTTGCCGGTGCGCCAGGCTTGCACGGTGACGGAAGGCGAATCCCAGTCGACGGGATACTCAGCGAGGAAGTCGCGCAAGAGTTGCTGCTTCGCTGGATCGCGATGGGCGGACGCCGGATTGCCGATCGAGCCGTCGGGACGGAGGGCGTACACGACGCACCAGTCGGCGAAGAAGGGAATCATCGAGGCGGCGGCCTGCTGCAGGGCGCTGCCGCGATCGATCAGCGCGGCGAGCGAGGCGCTCGTGTCAGCGAGAAACTGCAGCGCCTCTTCGGTGCGCTTGCGCTGGCTGACGTCGCGGGCGACTTTTGACGCGCCAACCACTTCGCCGTAAGGGTTCTTGATGGGCGAGATGCGCAGCGAAACATCAACCAGCGATCCGTCCTTCCGCATGCGGGTCGTATCCCAGTGATCGATGCGCTCGCCTCGCGACAGGCGTTCCATGATGACGGCCAACTCGTCGCGGTGGTGATCAGGGACAATCAAGCTGATGTGCCGGCCAACAGCCTCTTCGGCGGTAAAGCCGTAGAGGCGCTGAGCAGCGTCGTTCCAGCTGGTGATAATCCCTTGCAGATTCTTGCTGATGACGGCGTCGTCGGAGTGCTCGACGATGGCGGCGAGCTGCTGCAGCGCACTCTGGGTCTTCCGCTGGTAGGTGGCATCGGTAAAGACGAGGATCATGCCGTAAATGCGACCCGTCGCGTCCATGATCGGGGCGGCGCTGTCTTCGATGGGGCGCTCCGTCCCATCGCGAGCGATGAGGATGGTGTGATTGGCCAGACCGACGACTTTGCCGGTGCGGAGCACCAGTTCGCACGGGTTCTCGACGATCTGGCGAGTTTGCTCGTTGACGATATGAAAGACGTCGGCGATCGGCTTGCCGCCGGCTTCGGCTGAGGTCCAACCCGTCTGCGCTTCGGCGACGGCGTTCATAAAGGTGACGCAGCCTTCGGGATCAGTGGCGATGACGCCGTCGCCGATGCTGGCCAGGGTGATGCGGAGCATTTCGCCGCGATGATCGGCGTCTGCCGCCGCGGAGCGGGCGCGCGCATTGGCCTGGTGGAGGTGATGGGCCAGGGCGACGATCAACGCCGCCATGAAGCTAAACATGGCAAGTTCGATCAGCGCCTGGTCATTGCCATTAACAATCGCCAAGCCATCGGGCGGCACGAAGCACCAGTCGGCCGTCAAGTATGCCGCGACGGCCGCGGTGACGCCGGGCCACAGGCCGCCGTACCAGGAGGCGAGAACGACGGCCGGGAAAAAGGTGATGAACGGAACGGCCCCCGGCGGGAGCACGCGGTTCAGGAGGTAGCGCGCGGCCGCAGCGACCGCCACGGCGGCGATTGCGATCAAGTGCGGTTTAAGTGAGCGGACCAATGACGGCATGCGCGAGCGAAGTACAGCGACCCTGAGTGAAGATACAAAAGGTGCGTCGAGGAGTGCGGCCGACGGCCTCTCCATAGCCTACTCTACCCCTGCCTCGGTCGTCGCCGCCAAGATACCGGCCGGCGCGACCCGATTCCAGCGACCGCCATCTGGCGGGTGCGATTATGCACGAATCGCCGAGTGAACCGACGCCCGGCGCGAAGCCAATCGCCGTTTCCGCTACCGTCCTGTTCCAGCCGAACAGGCCGCGACTGGCGGCGTCGCCCTCCAGCACGTCGACCGCGCTTGCGCAAATCGGTCGGGGGCGAGGTGTCACAATCGCTGGGGGGTGCAATAATGTCGGATTGCAGCGCGGAAATGGATTGCTGCTAACTACGTTTTGATTCGCCTCGGTCGCGATTAAACATCAATGAAGCGTCTGTTCGATCCGATGCTCCTGATTGGCTTTGGTCTATTGGCCGTGGCGATCGTCGTCAACGGCGCCGTGACCTATCGCAGCATCAGGGCCTTGCATGACGACAGTCGGTCGATCACCCATACGCACGACGTGCTGGCGGCGCTTGATTCGGTGATCTCGCTGGCTAAGGACGCCGAAACTGGGCAGCGCGGCTACGTGATTACCCAGGAGAAGCCGTATCTCGAGCCTTACGCGAAAGCGAGCGCCGACATCGGGCGGCAACTCGACGTGGTCGAGAAACTGACGGCCGACGACAAGTTCCATCAAGCGGAGATGCCCAAGCTGCGACAGCGGTGGAACGACAAGCAGGCGGAGCTGGCAGCGGTGATTGCCAAAGTCGATGCGGGCGATGCCGACGGAGCCGACGCCCTGGTCAAGACGGATCGCGGGAAGCAGGCGATGGACGTCCTCCGCGCGCAGGTCAGCGCGATGATGGAGCACGAGAACCAACTTCGACGGGAGCGGATCGACCACGCGCGGACGACTTATCGCCGGTCGGCGCTGACGAGCCTGCTCGGGAACGTCGCCGGGGTTGGCGCGCTCGGGGCGTTTTTCGTTATCCTACGCCGCCATTTGGTCGCTCGCGACCGGGCGGCGGCCATCATTCACGAGCAGAGCGAACGATTCCGCACCACGCTCACCAGCATCGGCGACGCCGTGATGACGGTCGACGCGCAGGGGCGGGTCACCTACCTCAACGCGATTGGCGAACAGCTGACCGGCTGGGGCAACGCTGAGGCCGTCGGCAGGTCGATGCACGAGGTCTTCAATATCGTCAACGAGACGACGCGCCAACCGGTGGAGAATCCCGTCGACAAGGTGCTTCGTGAGGGCGTGATCGTCGGCTTGGCCAATCACACCGTGCTGATCGCGAAGGATGGCAGCGAACGGGCCATCGACGATAGCGCGGCGCCAATCCGCGATCTGGAAGGGAATATCGAAGGGGTCGTGCTCGTCTTTCGCGACGTCGCCGAGCGCCGTAAGGCCGAGCGAGCGTTGGCGACAAGTCAGGCCCGCAAGACGGCCATCCTCGAATCGGCGATGGATGGCATCATCACGATCGATGCGGCCGGGAAAGTGATTACGTTCAACCCTGCCGCTGAGCAGATGTTCGGGTACGCACGCAGCGAGTCGATTGGCCGCGACATGGGCGAGTTGCTGATCCCGCCGGCGTTACGAGACGACTACCGGCGCGGGCTGGAGCGTTACCTGGCCAGCGGCGAGGGCTCGGTTTTCTACAAGCGACTGGAATTAACGGCGATCCGCGCCTCGGGCGACGAGTTTCCGGTGGAGGTTTCGGTCGCGCCGATTAAAACGGAAGGCGAGCTCTTCTTCACCGGCTACGTTCGCGACCTGACGAAGCGAAAGCAAACTGAGGAAGCGCTACGCGACGCGGAACACCAATTTCGCACGCTGGCCGACGCGATTCCGCAGCTGGCGTGGATGGCGGAGCCGGACGGCCACATCTTTTGGTACAACCAGCGGTGGTATGACTACACCGGGACCAGCTTCGCAGAAATGGAAGGCTGGGGTTGGCAATCGATGCACGATGCCGACGAGCTGCCGCGCGTGCTGGAGAGATTTCGGGCGGCGATCGCCAGCGGGTCGGACTGGGAAGACACGTTCCCGCTGCGCCGCCACGATGGCGAGATGCGGTGGCATCTGAGCCGCATGCTGCCAGTGCGGGACGACCACGGCAAGATTGTCCGCTGGTTTGGGACGAATACCGACGTTACCGACCAGATCGAGGCGGCGAACGAACTGCGCGAGCTCGCCGCGAATCTGTCGGAAGCGGATCGCCGGAAGGACGTCTTCCTGGCGACGCTGGCTCACGAACTGCGAAACCCGCTCGCGCCGATTCGCAACGCCCTGTCCGTGCTGAAGCACAACGAGGACAATCCGCAGGCGTTCGACGAGACGCGAGAAATGCTTGAACGGCAGGTGCAACAGATGGTGCGGCTGATCGACGATCTGCTCGACCTGAGCCGCATCAGCCGTAACCGGATCGATTTGCGGAAGGACGACGTTGTGCTCAGCGAGGTAATCGATCGCGCCGTCGAAACCTGCCGGCCGATCGTTGACGAAGCGGAACACACTCTCGTCGTCGAGCTGCCGGAAGAGCCGATTCACCTTCATGCCGATAAGGTGCGACTGGCGCAGATCTTCATGAATCTGCTCAACAATTCGGCCAAGTACACCGAACGAGGGGGCAGGATCGAGTTATCGGCCCACGTCGAGGGGAGCGACGTCGTCGTGGCCGTGAAGGACAATGGCATTGGCATTCCGGCGGGGATGCTGGCCCATGTGTTCGACATGTTTACGCAAATTGATCCGTCGCTCGATCGAGCCCAAGGGGGGCTGGGCATCGGGCTGACGCTCGTGAAACGACTCGTGGAAATGCATGGCGGCGCGATCGAAGCGCACAGCGCGGGACCGGGACATGGGAGTACCTTTATCGTGCGATTGCCGAAATCCGCTCCGCGGGCGCAGCAACCGAAGCCGACCAGCGAGTCGGCGGCCGCCGCGCAGGCGCCGCGGCGGCGAATCCTGGTGGTCGACGACAACCGCGATTCGGCGCGCAGCCTGGCGATGCTGTTGAAGCTGGGCGGGCACGAGGCCCACACGGCCTACGACGGACAGGAGGCGCTGTCGGCCGCGGAGTCGGTGCGGCCGGACGTCGTGCTGCTCGACATCGGTCTGCCGAAGCTCAACGGGTACGAAGTCGCCCGCAAAATTCGGGAGCACGCGTGGGGCGAATCGATGGTGCTCGTCGCGCTGACGGGGTGGGGACAGGATGAGGACCGCCGCAAGTCGCGGGAAGCGGGGTTTAATCACCACTTCGTCAAGCCCGTGGAGCAGACGGCGCTGCAGAGTTATTTAGCGAGCTTGGGGGCGTAGTGTTCGCTATCCCTGCGTCAAACGCTCGACGCCTCCGCGAGCGATTCGTTCGTACTCGCGTTTCACCAGGTCAGCGCCATATTTCCGTTCGAGCGCTCGTACCGTGAAGTGGGCGTCAGCAGTGTTCTGAAAGTGGTCGACGAAGAGCGCATTGATGAGGCCGCCGCCGATGGCGCCGACGATTGGGATCGCTTGGGCGGCGACCTTCTCCGAAACAGCGACGCCAAAGCGCGAAGCGATGTTCGAGATGAGCCGCGTCATCGCGGAACTGGTGACCAGGGTCGTCCCCTTCGTAAGGATCTCCGCCGCGGCAGTCACTTGCTGGGCCAGCGCGGCCCGGGTGACGAAGTAGCCGACGCGGATGAGCCCTTCCTCGCTACGGGCGCCCTCGCTGAGCACCTCGATGGCGCCGCCTGGCCGGCGGTCATCTCCGCTGCCTAGGGCGAAGACCTCCAGGCAGGCGAGCCTGGTTTCAGGGTCGGAGAGTTTCTCGCCCTTCGAGCGGGCAATGTCGCCGATCGATCGGAGAATGATCATCGTCGTGATCGGCAATTCCACGAACAGCGCGGGGGCGCCGAACATGCCGCCGGCGACGCCGCTAAACGTCGCGGCGATCTTGTGGGTGAGGTTCCAAGGGGTCTTCGGCTGTTCGTCGTCGAGCGTCTTCGCGGCGACGGCGAGGGCCTTCGTAAGGGCGTGCTCGGTGGCGCCGTTGATTTCGCTCTGCACGGCGTCGGGGAGCCGCTCGATCAGCCGTTCCACCGGCGTACCGACGACGCCGGCCAGCCGGGCGGCGAGCCCGGGGCGTTCGAGCTGCGCGACGGCGGCGGCGAGGAGGGCGATGTCTGCGGCTGTTAGTTCTGGCATTGATTTCCGTCTCCAATATCTGCCATTCGTCCCGCGGCGCCGAGTCGCCACTTGGGCAAGGCGTCTCACCTCAGTGCAGCATTTTATTGTACGCGGACAGTTCGCTATGGAAGTTCATAAGTCGATCTGACTATTCTACGTTCTCTCACATCCAAGGGCGCGGTTCCAGATTCCACGCTCATTTCACATTCGCGTCGCTTCGCGTTCCGCCATGTTCCCGTACACCTGCGACGCTCTGCTTTACCACTGGCCGATTGCCACCGTCGCATTGATCGTCGTCAACTTCCTCACGTTCATTGCAGCCGTCGAGGAGAAGATCGACGTCTCAAATGGTTGGATTCTGGAGTACGGCGCTGGACTCCATCCGCAGCAGTGGCTGCTATCGGCGTTCATGCATGGGAGCGTCGGCCATCTGGCGGGAAACATGGTCTTCCTGTGGACGTTCGGGTTGGTGACCGAAGGAAAGCTCGGCTGGTGGCGATTTCTGATCGTCTACCTCGGCATCGCCGTGGGACAGTCGGCGCTGGAGCAGGCGATTGTGCCGCTGATCGCGCCGGGCGAACTGGGCTCTCTCGGGGCGTCGGCGGCCATCTTCGGATTGATGGCGATGGCCTGCGTGTGGGCGCCGATCAACGAGTTGTCGGTGCTCGTCATCCTGATGTTGCGCCCCTTCGTCTTCGAAGTGTCCGTCGGCGTCTTCGCGGCCGTTTACGTGGGGCTGGATATTGTCTATTGCTTCGCATTTGGCGCCGGCGCGCTGGCCTCGGCGAGCCATCTGACGGGAGCGCTGATCGGGGCCGTGCTCGGAGTGGTGTTGCTGAAGCTGGGCGTCGTTGAGTGCGAAGACAACGATCTGCTCTCTGTGATGAGCGGCGTCCACGGCATGGAGCGACAGAAACAACGCGAGGAGGCCGCCCACGCGGAGAAGGTCGTCGAGCGATCCGCCGATCAGTCCCTCGAGATGAGGCGGCGTTTTGAGGCGTATCTAAAGATCGGCCAGCCGCAGGAAGCGCTTGCGACGTTGCAGCGGGCGCGGCACAGACGAATTCCCTTCGATGCCGACCGGGCCGACCTGTTGGCACTAATTGGCGGGTTGCAAGAAGCGAAGCAATGGGCCGAGTCCGCTCCGGTGATGGCCGAACTGCTCGAGCGATTCCCGGCGGGTTCCGAGGCGGTGCGGATCAAACTGGCGCAAGTCTGCTTGATCGAGCTTGGCAAGCCGGGTAAGGCGCTCGAACTTATCAACGCGCTTGACGGCGCTGAACTTACGCCACGCCTGGCAGCTGCTCGAGACAAAGTCCGAGCAGTCGCTCAGCGAAAGCTCGGCGAGGGAGAACTCGAAGTCGACGACGCGGCCTGGTGAACCCGATTTGTGCCGATTCACGGCCGGCTTCGACTATTTGCGCACGACCATCACCGGACATTCCGCCTGTCGGATGACGTGGTCGGCGACGCTTCCAATTAGCGCCTTGCCGATCGCTCCACGACCATGGGTGCCGAGGACGATCAGGTCAACTGCTTCCCTCGCGGCGAACGCGAGGATTTCGTCGGATGGGCGACCTTCGGCGAGCGCCGTTTCCATGGCGACTCGGCGCCCGCCGGCGGTCGCCGCGGCCTCGACTAGCTTCTGAAGCGCGGTCGCGCGCAAGCGCTTGGCGGCCAGCGTCGGCGAGTAGGGGGATTGCTCCGGCGGCGCGTTCAGCGCCCGCGTGAGGTACTCCATTGCGTCCAGACCAAGAAGCGTCTCGCTGATCTTTTCGGCGTAGATGACATGAATCAGCGTGAGCTTGGCGCCGGTCGCCTTCGCCAGCTCCGCGCCTTGGGCGAGAGCCGCCGCGGCCGTTTCGCTGAAGTCCGTCGCTACCAGGATGTGCTTCATCGCCAGCCGCCTTACGACGAGGCGCGTTCGCTATCGCCTAGCGAAGCGCCAGCATGCCATCCTGACGGCGCTACACCAGCGCCGTCTTGCCGGGAATGGCCACGACTTCCGCGGGGACGTCGCCCCAGGCGTAGTCGGTCGGGCCGAGCCGCTCGGTGCTATTCATCACTTGATCCCAGGTGACGGTCTGACCGGTGTAACCGGCCATGCGACCCATCAACGCGATTGCGGTGCTATTGCACATGTACTCGCCGTTGTTAATCGGCTTGCCGTTGCGAATGCTGGCGAACAATTCCTCGTGCTCGACGCGGTACATGCTTGGCTGCTCGCCTTTGAAGCGCCACTTCCGCTTGCCGTCGCGATCGACGATCTCGCCGCGTAGGATCTCGGCCTGGCCATTCGAACCGAGCACCGTTTCATCGACGCGGGCGCTGCAGCCATCCTGTTGCCGGCAGGTGAAGTAGACGCGCTGACCGGTGGGGTACTCATAGAAGACCGCGAAGTGGTCGAAAACGTTGCCGTACATCGGATCGACGCGCTGCTGCCGGCCGGCGAGGGAGGTCGCCTTCACGGGCGAGGCGTCGCCCAGCAGCCAAGCCGTCTTGTCGAGGCTGTGGATCGCCTGCTCCATGATATGGTCGCCTGAGAGCCACGTGTGGTAGAGCCAGTTGCGAATCTGGTACTCCATCTGGCTCCATTTCGGATTGTTGCCGCGATGCCAGAGGTTGCTCGTGTTGTAGGAGGACTCGATGGCGATGATATCGCCGATCTGCTTCTCTTCGAGAAGCTGCCGCATCACTTCGCGGACCTTGTGGTCGTACCGCCAGCAAAGGCCGGAGACGACCGCGATGTTCTTCTCCTTGGCCTTGCGGCTTGACTCCATGACGCTCTTGATGCCCGGCGCGTCGACGGCGATCGGCTTCTCGATGAAGCAATGCTTTCCCTGGTCGACGACGTAGGCGAAGTGCTCGGGGCGGAAGTGGGGCGGGGTCGCCAACAGAACGACGTCGCACGAGTCGACGACGTTCTTATAGCCGTCGAAGCCGGTGAAAATTGTTTCGGGCGTCACCTGCACGCGATCCGCGACGCTCTTCTCGCCACGCAACTGGCTGAGCGCTTCCTCGGCCCGATCCGGGAAGGTGTCGGCGACCGCCACCAGCACGGCTTGCCCGTCGGCAGAGAGGGCGTCTAGCGCCGCCCCCGTACCGCGCCCGCCGCAACCGACCAGGCCGACCTTCAACGTTTCGGTTCCCGCGGCGTGTACGGAGCGCGGTACGGCCATCGCGCCTAGCAGGGCGGCGCCGGCCCCGAGCTGCGCGGTGTTGCCAAGAAAGGATCGTCGCGTCGGTTGGGGGGTGACGTCTGCCATCGCGGGGTCGCCTATGGAGTTGGAGAAGTTGACTCAGGTGATATTGTACACGTCTCGCTGAGCGGCTAGGAGGAGCCGTTAGCCGCTGATTTGCGCTTTGTCGTTGACGGATTGCACGTCATTCGCGTCACGCCCAGCGAGGCCGCGACCAGGGCGACTGCCCCTAGGCAGCCTGTGGGCGGTTCCGGGACGAGACCAATCGCGGCACCGCCCGCCGGCCCGGTGTAGCGACGCTGCCAATCGAGGAAATCGCCGCCCCCCAGGTCGCTGCCGAAGCGCGCCTTCCAACCGAGCGTCGGATCGTCCAGGTCAGCGAGATCGACGACCCCGTCGCCGTTGAAGTCGCCCGCGGAGAGCTGCGCGTTGATCTGGGCGACCGCGTCGACCTCCTGCTGCCAGTAGCTCGGCAACGTATCCCAGGGGTTATTCATCACATCGTCGGTGACGTAGATGCCGCCGACGTTGCGACTCACCGCCAGGTTTAGAAAGTCGACCATGTTGGCGGCCGACGCTTCCGTGTGAACTAGATTCACAAACTTCTCACTGTCGTATTTCGCGTTCCAGGCCGACGGCGCGTGGCCAGGATAGGCGGAGCCGACGTTCTCGAAGACCATAAAACGATCGGCCGTCGGCCAGGTGGCGTACTGCTCGATGGTGTTGGTGCCGGGATTGCCCATGACCTCCCACTGCGGGTCGACTTGCTTGACGTGATCGTAGATCGACTTGTAATAGTTCAGTCGCTCGGCGGGTCCGGTGTTGGCCATCTCGTCGACGAAGATGCCGTCGATGCCGTACCAGGTTTTGTACTTGTCGACGTCGGCGGTTACCTGAGCGAGCGGGCGGGCCCCGTAGCTGGAATAGACGTAACCAATCACGCGCCCCCCGGCGGCGCGGAAGGCGTTTACTGCGTTGACGTAATTCTGGTCCTTGACGTTGCCGGGGCCGTTCCCGGGATTCATGATCGCAGTGATTGGCGCTTCGTCGGCGGCGGCGGTCATGGCGCCCCAAGGGCTGCCTGGACTGGGATAGAAATAGGCGGGGACGATGATCTCCAAGGCCGATGCGGCCTGCATCGCGGTGCAGACGAGCATAACGGCGACGAGCGCCGGCAACGTCGCGGCCGAAGCGCATCGGCGCTTACCGGTCAGGTCGCTTCGTCGTCGCAGTAAGGCCATCGTGTTTCTTCGCAGGTGGATCATCATCATCGAGCGCGACACCCGTCGCTCCGCGAGCGTTTGGAGACTCATGCGTTCCGCCGGCGCACATGTGCCATGGCCGCGCACGCGATGGCGACGAGGGCCGCGGCGGTTGGTTCGGGGACGCTGGCCGCGAGCGACGCCGTCGCGGCGCCGCCAAAGTGGGCTTTCCAATCGGCCAGATCGTTCGCGTCGTAGGCGCCGCCAAAGCCTCGCTGCCAAATGAGGAAGTCCTCGCCGTCGACGTCGTTGTCGGCGTCGAAGTCGCCGGGCGTGCCGGCGGGCGGTTGGGCCAATGTGTAGGAGATCACCTGGCTGATGTCGGCCAAGCCTTGGTCGGTATAGATGACAAAGTTGAACGAGGGATTAGGGAATGCCGGCTTCGGTCCGCCGAGCGCGGGCGGGTACTGGATGACGGCCTTAAGTGGAATGGCCCATTCCATGCCGACGCCACTTGGCGGGCCCGCTTCCGTCCAGTAGGGGTAAATCAGCGCGCCCCCGTTGGAAAGCGGACCGCCTGTGATGGACAAATTTAAGTTGAAAAGGCCGGTGTACTGAGCGAACGGAAAGTCGTTCTGATAAGCAAATTCCGAACCAATTTCGCCAATTTGCAGCACGTCGAATCCGGTGGCTTTGTCCTGGTCAGTGTCGAAACCAAGATAGATGCTCGCGAGAGAAATGGAGGATGTGTTGTGCAGCGAGGCGTAGATGTAAATGAAGTCGGCGTCGTTGGCGATTTGGATGTTGGCGATGTCGATATCGCCGACGTTGTCCGCTGGATCCATATCGACAATGGGGATTCCCGAGGCTGCCCAATCGGCGTATTCCGTTCCCGCCGCTTCGCCTTGAACGTGGATGGCCGTCGTGAAGGTGCTGGGCGCAACGACCTGCGCACAGGCCGTCGCAGCGAGAACTCCGGCCGCTAGGAAAGTAACGGCTGCCGCCGGGCGAACTAAGTTGTGCATGAAAGAACTCCTGAAGTGCAACGCAACCACGAGGTGCGGAATCGACTCGATGCAACATGCCGCGGGCGCCGGGCGACGCGGGTTTCATCTTGGAAACCCGCGCCGCGCATCAGTTGGCCAAATGCTAACATGCGCCTCGACGGCGAAGGCCAAATCCGATCAGGGTTATCGCCGTCAATGCGAAGGCGGAGGGCTCCGGCACCGCCAACTTATAGTCCATCACGGCGGTGACGTCGAAGTTGCGGCCATCGTCCCCAGGAAAGCCGGGCGGCAGGCCATCGGCTCCTGTTCCCAAGTCAGTCCAAAACAACAGCTTCACGGTGTCGTCAGGAAAAATGGGGAGCCCGCCGGTGCGCAGGGCGGCCAGCGAGATAGCGAGCTCACGGCTACCCGCATTGGCAAACGGCGACAGCAGCGCATGCCCCCCTCCGAAGAAATCGCCCGACAAGCCGCCGCTGTTGAACGTGCCCGTCGCCTGCGCGAAGCCAAAGTCGTTTTGCCAGCCGGCTTCCGCGCCGAGCAAACCAAGACTGAAAATATCGAAGCCGGTGCTCGTATCGCCGTCGACGTCGATCGACAGGAACGTCCCCAGCGCCAGGCTGTTGTGAAACGTGTTGCGAATGTACAGGTACTGGCCGTCATTGGCGATCTGCGTGTCGGCAATGTCGGGCCCGCTGAAGTTGTCGGCCGGGTCGGCGTCGACGACAGGGACGCCGGTCCAGTCGGCGTAGGCATCGTCGATCGTGATCGTCTTGAACGTTCCGGCCAACGCCGGAGCGACGGTCCAGGCGGCCGCCATGGCGAGCGCCGCCGAGCGGAGGAAGATTCGTGGCATTAGTCGAGGCTCCTTTCGAATGTAGCGTAAATCTGGAAGCGATACTTCTGTCGAACTAGCGAATTGCCTGCCGCCTCTTCCTTGTTCCGTGCTGCCCAATCATTCTACTGGCTGACGGCGACGCCGTCGTACCGGTGACCGCGAGCACGGTGGATTTCGGGGTCGAGGTCGAATTGCACAAATGCTACGGACGAGTCGCACATCGCCATATTGAAGCCGCCGGAGTGGGCGCTGCCGAACATCCGCTCGCCCACGTCATTGGACGTGCCTGGCTGATCGGGGCCTAGCGCTAACGGTCGGCTCAACTCGCGGACGTGAGCCGTCGTGCGTATCGTGTCGTTGTTATTGCCGGCGAAGGCGGGTTCGTTGTCTCCTTCGTCGAGTCCGTCGTCGTAATTGTCGGTCGACATGTACTTCTCGCCGACCATGTAGGTATTGGAAGTACCGTCTTCGACGTTGCGAAAGTTGATCTCGGAGCGTCCGAAGACGACGCCAGTGGCCACGTATTTTTCAGGGGTTGTTCCATACTTCACGCCCAGCGTGCTGATCCAATTATTCCCGTACCCGGAGCCATCCGTGCCGTCCCAGTCGGTCATGCGCAACGAGTCCTCGTACGATTTGGACCCGTCGGGCGGACCGAACGCCTCGGGTTGAATCATGTCGCCGGCGCACCCGGCGTAATCAGTTTTGACGCATTGCTCGAAGGGGTCGGAATAGGCAAAAGTCAGTCCGACGCTCTTATACGGATAGACGCTCGTGCGGCGGCGCGTCGGGCAGTTCATCCCCTCGAACGGACTCTCGACGCGCTGTCGCGTCGCGGCATTGCGCGCTGCTCCAGTCGATCCTCTGCCAAGATCATGCAAAGCCGCCTGCTCAATGAAGGGAAGAATATTGTAGAGCCACCCGCCGGGTTGTCCCTTGCCGTAGCCATACTCGGGATAGCCGACCCAGTTGAAGCCCCATCCGCCCGTCGGCAAGTGTTTTTGGACGTCGTGATGATTCTGAAACGCCAGTCCTAACTGCCGCAGCTGATTGGCGCACTGCGTCCGCCGCGCCGCTTCGCGGGCCGCTTGAACCGCCGGCAGCAAAAGCGCGACGAGAACGCCGATGATCGCGATCACCACCAGCAGTTCCACGAGGGTGAACGCTGAATGCCGGCGCAACGTCCGCCAAGCTAGAGCATCGCTTCCTGTAGCTGAACTCATATCCTTGCTCCTTCTCTCGAGGCGACGTGCCATTGACGGGGCACGGGCGCCGACGACGTCCGCGGCAGCGTCGGCGATTTACCCGAGTCGTGATGTTCGCGAATCCGATTCGCCTCCAGCGGATAGTCGTAGACGGCGATGTCGCGCAGTCGGCCGCGGAACAGCCACGACGTGAGATACCGCGGCACATACTCGGCGGCGCCGATGCGGGCAGGCCATTCGAAATCGGTGAGCGACAACTGATGGATGCCCGAAGCAATTTCCTCGCCGTTGACGAAGATTCGCACGATCCCTTCGACCTCGCCCGGCAATGGCCGTCCGGTCGGCGCGAACGTCGCCACGACATGGGCCCACTCCGTTCGATCGACGCGCGTCGTCGAGATCAGCTTCTGCCACAAATCGCCCTTGCGACCGTTGCCCGACCAGAATTCCCAACAGTCTTGATCGCCGGCATAGAGCGTGAAGCCGTACATCTGGCAATCGGGCTCGTGAGATCGCAAGACCCACCGCGACGTGAAGATTGACTGGAACTCGGGCCCCCCTTCGACTTTGGCCCAGCTTTCCACCGTGAAGCCAGTCAGCAGGTTGAGCGGCGGCTTCTTGTCAGGCTCGATGTATGATTCGCCGTTGAAGTAGACGCCCTCGCCGTCGGAGGAGCGATGCGGCTTGGCGGGCCAGTTGCCGACTGGCTTGCCGTCGAATCCGTTCTGCGATAGATCGAGCACGCGACGGTTGCGGTCGACCCGATCGAGCGGCCAATACGCCAGCGGCCGATCGCCAAGCACGAGTCGTTGATAGCCGCCAAGCTTATCTTCCACGTCGCTCCAATCCTGGACCACGCCATGCAGCGGTCCGCTGGCGGTCAGCGTCAGCTTGCCGTGCCGGCGGCGGCCGGTGGGCTCCACGCGCAACCCTTGCCCGGGATGCAGCGTCTTGAGTTTCTCGCTCACGGCCTCTTCTTGCGGCGTGGTGAGCAGCGTGACGACGCCGTCGTGAACGTAAACGCTCGCTGAATCGTCCTCAGCGGCGTCGAACGAGACGCGGGCGTTCATACACTCGGCGGTGATGACCGGCGTTTGCACGTGGAAGGGCTGATCGCCCCGCGCCGTGAGTCGGCCCGAGCGGACGAAAACGCTCTGCTCGGCCATCAAGGAGAACTCGGCAGGGCCCTCGATGACCAGCGACGTTCCGGCGTGCAGTTCGATGCGGATAAATCCTGCCGAGAGCTGCACCACCTCGCCGCAGCGGAGCTCCTGCCCGACATGCATCGAGCGCAGCAGTCCGTCGCTCGACGCTTCTAGGGACATGCCGCTGATTTTGCCGAGTTTCGTATCCGCCAGCAGCACTGGCGCGGGCGAAGCGGTGACAAGGTCGACCGTCGACGGCGCCTGGTCGTTTCGACCGGCCATCAGCGGCGCCCAGCCTTGTTGAAAGAGGGCCACGGCCGCTGCCCCAGCGACGAACGCGACGCCGGCGGCCGCGGCCCAAGTGGGAATCCAGTGCCGTGACGATCGATGCGCGCGATCCGACATGCTGGAGGATTGGCGTGAAGTCGACGCACGGCGGCTGGAGTCGGCGTCGACTTCTCGGGCCGTCTCAGCGATATCGGTCGATGACGACGATGCGGTCGTCGCGCCGGTTGGATCGTTCGGCGCCTGCGGGCCGTTGCTAGTCAGGTAACCGAGCCCTTCGCGCAGATGAATCGCCTCCAGGTAGCGCCGCTGCGCCGCGGGATTCGACGCCAGCAGCTCCCGCAGCCGTTGCCACTCCGCGGCGTCGAGGCCGGCGAGCGTCAGATGTTCCAGCAGTGGTTCGAGTTCATCGTTCGGGAAGTCGATGCTCATGATGCGTAGCCTTCCTGGCGCAGCGAAGCGCGAATGCAGCGCTCTAGCCCTTTGCGAATGCGCGAGAGCGTCGTGTAGACGGCGTTCACCTCTTGGCCGCGGCTGGAGGCGAGCTCCTGAATGGACAGACCGCGCCAGTAACGCTGGCCGAGCATTTCGCGTTGCCGCGGCGAGAGCTTCTCAAGGCACCCGCGAAGGGCTTGATGTCGCGATTCGAGATAGTCGGAACTTTCGACATGCACGTCGGCGATCTGGGCGATCAGCGCGTCATCGAACGCCATCCGCGCCGAATCGTAGCGTCGCGAGTAGCTCATCAGTTCGAAGCGAGCGATCGTGCACATCCATCTCACCAGTTCTTCGTCGGGCGTCGCCTCGACATATGAAAATGACTGCAGCTTTTGCCACGCGACGAGGTATGTGGCTTGAAGGATTTCGTCGACCGCGTCGGCGCTCGAGGCGGCGAGCGAAACGATAAACGATCGGACGCGGCGTTCGTGACGCGCGATGAGGACGACGAACTGATCGGCTGTCAGCGGCTTTTCGCTCACGGCGGGCACGGTGGTTGGAGATGGGGAGGGAGAAATCTCGCGGGCTGCGCACCGTGCAGTCGCGTCCGCCCTGCCTGCCCGCATGGCTATGCGCCGGCGGCGGAGAACCTTACAGGAAAATTCATATTATCTTCCCAAAGTTCCGGCGGGGGCCTGCCGGATGGCCAATTGCCCGCAACACGGGCGGAAAGCCGGCTCGCCTCGCGGTTCGCGCTGCGGGCGTGGGACGTGGCTAGATGGAAAGCCGCTGGGAGCGCCGGTCGGAGGGCGTGGCCCTCCGGATAGGGGGCGTCAGCGAAGTTGCGGCCGTGGGCGGGCTAGGCCCGCACTTGCCAATTGAACGGCGTGTAAGCGTGATCGAACGTGCCGTCGTTGTAGAGGTCGATCAACCCGTATCCCTCGTCGCTGCGCCGCGGATCGCCGTTCCACCAGTCGCCGCAGACCGCTCCGTCGCAGATATAGCTGATGCCGTCGACGTCGCAACGGTCATTCAAATGCATGTGTCCGCTGAGACAAAGCTTCACGTTGCCGTGCTGTTTGAAAAGCTCGTGTAGCGACGTCCCGTCGAGATGCATCAATCCGCCCGGAACGCGCTGATAATCCTCGGTGACTGCGTTGTGGTCGAACGAGAATGGCGTGACCGAAATGATGGGAATGTGCGAGACGACGACGATCGGCGTCGCCTGCGGGGTTTGCTCCAACTCAGCTTCGAGCCACGTTCGCTGCTCGGCATCGAGCCCGCTGGTGTAGCGATCTTCCAGGGGGCGCACGCTGTCGAGGACGATGAACCGCCAGCCGCCCTGATCGAATGAGTGATAGGGCTTGGCGAGACCAAACATCTCCAGCGCCCATGCCTTGCCGGCGAATTCGGAGTCGTCCCAGCCGCGACCGTCATGGTTGCCGAGGCAATGCTGGGCAGGCAGCGAGCAGTCTTGCTTCAAGATTCCCCGCCACAACTCAGCGAGTTGTTTACTGCGGGCGTGATCGACGTCGAAGGCGTCCATCACCGAGTCGCCGCCGGTGACGATCAGCTCGACCGGATCCTCGTGCGACTGAACGTGCCGCAGACATTGCGCTAAGCCTTCCGCGGCGCCTCGTTCCGGCTGCACGTGGATGTCGGTGAGGTGCGCGAACCGCAGCGTCCGCTGGCGATTGGCGGCGGGAGCGGCCAGCGCTGAGTCGGCTTGCCAGCCCAGAAGCGGCGCGGCGGCCGCGCCGAGGGCGCCCAACTGCAGGCATTGGCGACGGGAAAAAGTCTTGGCGTGGAGGGGTTCGGCCGGCATGATCGTGCTCCAGTAAATCGGCGCTTAGTTCGGCGATTGGCGGAGATTTCAGCATATCACATGGTTGTGTAGGACTGGAGAAGGCGTCGCCGGCCGCATGCGCACTGCTTTCCGCCGGTCCGCCCGAATGCGAGCTTAGTTCGGAACGACAGCGTGACGGATGCGTCTCGATCCTGCTTAGTGAGGTGAGCGCAACGGCTTCAGGCGACGCAGGATCGCGGCTTTGATAACGTGGTTGGCCACCAGTGGCGATTGCCGGGGGAGGTCGCCATCCGTCGATCGACTCAAGGCGTTGCGCGGTTGCAACCGAACAGAACGGAGGGGGCGCCGCCGGTTCGCGGATTGGTGCGCGCATATCAGCGTGACATCGTCGTAGTTTGTTCGCGCGTGCGCGGTTGGATGTGATCGGGCGCGGCGATCGCGCGACGAGGGCGGAGCTCAACGGGGCGGCTGACGGGTTACCGTAAAACGGCTAGCACAGCACCCGAATGGGGGGTACGCGAGCACTTTTCTCTTGGAATAATTCCGACGATTGTGGTACACAGCGATGGGGGAATAGCTGACGCTGCCACCAGCCAAACGACGGGACGTCGTTTGAGGGGGCGGCGAGTCGGCGTCGATTGCGTCGAACCATTCGGTTCGTGACTTGCGCAGGAGCTCCGGACACCGAACATGGAGCGACCGAGCGTGCAATCGGCGTCGGCAAAACTCTCAACCGCCAAGTCGCGGTAAGACTCGCCGGGTTCCGCGCTCGGCTCGTTAATGACACAAGATGCGTCATCTCCAACTCTTGAGATAAGAAGCGTCGTCATCGATTCGGACAACAGAGCGACGCTTCACCTTCCGCACTCGCTGCGCGGAGGGACCAGACGATAGGAACGCGAGGAACTTTGCATGTTCGGTAGCCGCCATTCTAAGGCGACTCGTGCTCGGGCCGCGCGCCTAGGTTTCGAATCGCTCGAATCCCGTATCGTGATGAGCGGCGTGGGGTTCGACGATGACCCAGCAACCGCAGCGCAATCGTCGACAGTCGAGACGACGCCTGCGTCCTCGTTGCCGAGCGAGTTCGACGTTTCTGCCGCAGTGCTGTCGACGGAAGAGTGGGTCCATGCGCTGTTCTACTGGCAGTTCAATGTTCTCACCCCCGACCAGGTGCCCTATCTCACCACGGCCCAGGTCGCGTCGATTCCAAATGCCTCGTACCTCGGTCAGATATCTCCCGCCTCGCGGGCTGCCTTCTCGGCGACGCAGATCCGCGCCTTGAGTATCGGAAACGTCGGAGTCAGCCAGTTGAGCTCCGGCCAGCTCGACTTCCTCACGGCGACGCAGATTCAGCAAGTCAAATTTTACGAGTTTCAACTGCTCAAGCCGGTGCAAATCCCTTATTTGACGCCGGAGCAAATCGCTTCAATCCCGGCCCCAGGATCGCTCACGGCGTGGTCGCAGACGGCGCGTAATGCGCTAACCGTCGCTCAAATTAACGCTCTCGATATCTCGAAGGTAGGTTTGGAGGCGTTGACGAGCGCACAAGTGCCGTTCCTAACGGCGTCTCAAGTCCAGCAAGTCAGGTTTTATGAGTTCGACAGACTAACGCCTGCGCAAATCCCGCTGTTGACTGCGGGACAGATCGCGTCGATTCCGACGGCAGGAAGTATGTCGGCTTGGTCTCAGGAAGCTCGAAACGCGCTCACCGTCAGTCAGATTCAGTCGCTGAATATTGCCAATGTCGGCCTCGAAATGTTGTCCGACGTGCAAGTGAGCTTCCTCACGCCGGCGCAAGTTCAGCAGGTGAGGTTTTATGAGTTTCATCGTCTTAGTGGGCTGCAGACGCCGTTGCTGACAGGCCCCCAGATCGCGTCGATTCCGACGGCAGGAAGCATGTCGGCATGGTCTCCGGCAGCTCGCAGCGCGCTTACCGCCGGCCAGATTGTGTCGCTGAATATCGCGAATGTGGGACTAGAAATGTTGTCCGACGTGCAGGTGAGCTTCCTCGCCCCTGCGCAGGTTCAGCAGGTGAAATTTTATGAGTTCTATCGTCTTGGCTTGCTGCAGACGCCGTTGCTGACAGGCGCCCAGCTCGCGTCGATCTCGACGATTGGTTCATTCGCGGCATGGTCTCCCGCGGCCAGAGGGGCGCTCAATGGGGCGCAAGTGAAGTTTTTGAATGTGGGGGTGATCGGGATCGCTTACCTCACGGGATCGCAGGTCGCGGCGCTCGCGACGGTGCAGATTCAGCAGGTGAAATTCTATGAGTTTAACCTTCTCTCGCCCTTGCAGATTCCCTCGCTCACGACGACGCAGATCGCGTCGATTCCGACGGCAGGAAGTATGTCGGCTTGGTCTCAGGAAGCTCGAAACGCGCTCACCGTCAGTCAGATTCAGTCGCTGAATATTGCCAATGTCGGCCTCGAAATGTTGTCCGACGTGCAAGTGAGCTTCCTCACGCCGGCGCAAGTTCAGCAGGTGAGGTTTTATGAGTTTCATCGTCTTAGCGGGCTGCAGACGCCGTTGCTGACAGGCCCCCAGATCGCGTCGATTCCGACGGCAGGAAGCATGTCGGCATGGTCTCCGGCAGCTCGCAGCGCGCTTACCGCCGGCCAGATTGTGTCGCTGAATATCGCGAATGTGGGACTAGAAATGTTGTCCGACGTGCAGGTGAGCTTCCTCGCCCCTGCGCAGGTTCAGCAGGTGAAATTTTATGAGTTCTATCGTCTTGGCTTGCTGCAGACGCCGTTGCTGACAGGCGCCCAGCTCGCGTCGATCTCGACGATTGGTTCATTCGCGGCATGGTCTCCCGCGGCCAGAGGGGCGCTCAATGGGGCGCAAGTGAAGTTTTTGAATGTGGGGGTGATCGGGATCGCTTACCTCACGGGATCGCAGGTCGCGGCGCTCGCGACGGTGCAGATTCAGCAGGTGAAATTCTATGAGTTTAACCTTCTCTCGCCCTTGCAGATTCCCTCGCTCACGACGACGCAGATCGCGTCGATTCCGACGGCAGGTTCGTTTGCGGCTTGGTCCGCCATTGCCCGCGCGAGTCTGAATGCCGCGCAGGTGCGCGCAATTAACGTCGGCAACGTCGGGCTGGGCCTGCTCACGCAGACTCAGTTGTCCTTTCTAACGGCGACGCAGATTCAACAGGCGAAGTATTTCGATTTCGCCTTGCTGTCGCCCGCGCAGACACCATTGCTGACGCCCGCCCAAATGGCGACGATTCCGACGACGGGCGCCCTGGCGGCTTGGACGCAGGCCGCGCGCGATGCGCTTACGGTGACGCAAATTCGGGCGCTCGATATTAGCAGGGTGGGATTGGAATCGCTGACGACCGCGCAGGTCGGCTTCCTGACTGCTGGGCAGATTCAGCAGGTGAAGCAGTATGAGTTTGTTCGGCTAAGCGCCGGTCAAGTTCCGGCCCTCACGCTTGAGCAAGTCGCGTCGATTCCCGAAGCAGCCGCCCTTGCCAACTGGTCGGCAGACGCTCGCGCTGCGTTGACGTTTGATCAAGTTCGCAGCATCAACATTGGCGAGTCGGGAAGGATTGCTTTCTTCACGCCGGTGCAGATCACGTGGCTGACCATCGCACAGATTCGCGCGGTGATGTATTACGATCTGCAATACGTCAATCCCAGTCAGGCTGGTTACCTGACGACGGCGCAGATGGCCAGCATTCCCACGGCGTCTTACTTGGCGGCGTGGCCCAAAGAGTTGCTTGCGGCCCTCACGGCGCCGCTCGTGCGGGCGCTGAAGGTGTCTGCAGTTCGGATTGAATCGCTTCCGGCCGAGCAAATCGGCTTCCTCAGCGTCGCGCAAATTCAGTCAGTCGGGTTCGTCGATTTTGAGTATCTGCTCCCAGCGCAAATTCCTTACCTGACCGCCGCGCAGCTGCAGTCGATGCCCAGCGGCGGGGTGCTGCTGCATTTATCCGACGCGTCGCAGGCGGCGCTGACCCGGGAGCAGATCCTCAGTTTGCCCCTGAGCCAGCTGGCGCAGTTTACCCGGGTTGAACTCGATCAGTACCCGCCGGCGAACTACACGCCGGTCGTCGATCGACGCGGCATGGACGGCAGTGCTCACGCCCAGGAGGAAAAGAAGTTCTACGACCTGGCGCCTTTGGCCAGCGCCACGAACGTCACCATCGCGAGCGGAGCCTGGTCCGACCCGAAGATATGGCGTAACGGCCAGGCGCCCGCGGCGGGGGCCGATGCCGTCATTTCCGCCGGGACGACGGTCATCTTCGACAGCGTAATGAATCAGGCGATCGAGACCCTGCGCATTGACGGCACGCTGACGTTCGCGACGAATCGAAACACGCAACTATACGCTGATTCGGTGATCGTCTTTACGACTGGCCGACTGCTGATTGGCTCCGAGACAAGTCCCATTCAAGACAACGTCACCGCACGCATCCTCATTGCCGACGGAGGTCCAATTGACCGCGCGTGGGATCCCTACGGCGTGAGCCGCGGGCTGATGAGCGGCGGCGAAGTGAAGATGTACGGCAAGCAGGTGACGACGTACGTTCCTCTGGCCGTCGATCCGGCGGCCGGAGATACGGTGTTGCGCCTCTCGTCCGCGCCGACGAAGTGGAAAGTGGGCGATCGCCTAGTCATTTCCGGAGTTAACCCGTTCACGACCGATTTCGGATCTGAGGAAGTAACGATTCGAGCGATCAGCGGCGCCTCGGTGACGGTCGACAAGCTCAAGTACGCTCATAATGCTCCGGATGGCTACGGCTTGTCCATCTACGTCGCTAACATGACGCGGAACATCGTCTTCGAGGCCGAAAACCCCGACGTAGTCGCCGAGCGGCCGCACATGGTCTTCTTCAGCAGTCCCAAGGTTCACGTCGAGAACATCGCCATCTCTGGCTTCGGGCGAACGGATAAGAGTCAGCCAATTAACGATCCGATCGTCGTCAACGGCGTTCTGCAGCCTGGCACCGGAACCAATCCGCGGGCGCGGTATGCGATGCACTTTCACCACACGGGCGTCGACCCGCTCGTAGATCCGGCCTACGTCAGCGGCAGCGTCGTGACCGACAGCGCAGGGTGGGGATTCGTCAATCATCAGAGCAACGTCATCTTCGATGAGAACGTCGCTTATAACGTGAAGGGATCCTCGTTCGTCACCGAGGATGGCAATGAGATCGGCGCGTTTTCGCGTAATCTGGCGCTGAACAGCATTGGCGCCTCCTGGGAGTCGATGCATCTCCGCCGCGCCAGTCATGACTTTGGCTTCAATGGACATGGCTTCTGGATGCAAGGCCCCGGCGTCGAGTTGATCGGCAATATTTCCGCCGGAAGTCGCGCGGCGGCGTTCGTCTACTTCACGGCCTCGGCCAAGGCGCAATTCGACGCCGTGAATCTCAATGACCCCGCGCTGGCGGCCGGCCTGAAGGTGACGCCCGTGGGAGTGGTGCCCTTAAACGGGTTCTCCGATAACGTCGCGGTCGCGTCCCAGACTGGCTTGGAGATGTGGTTTCATCAGATGATGATGACAGACGGCGATAGCGTGATCGAGCGCTTTACTTCTTGGAACTCCACGTTGGCGGGAATCGCGCTGCACTACTCCGGCAATGTTCAAATTGCCAACGCCAAGCTGATCGGAGATCTCAGCGCGTTCAACGGCATCGGGATCGCCACCAATTCGTTCGTCCACGACGTGACGATCAACAATCTCATGGCCGTCGGTTATCAGGTGGGCGTCGATGTTCCCGTGCGGCGCTCGACCGTCGTCAACGGCGCCATGATCGCGGCTGTGCAAGGGTTCCAGATCGAAAAGGGATACGACACGATCCGCGACGTCCTAATCTTGGGGCAAATCGCCGTCTCGAATCCGACCGCTCTCCAGCTTCGTGGGCGGACGCACTGGAAAGTCTATCTGTATGAAAACTTCGATTTCGCTCGATCTGTCGAGCGTCAAAGCGATTCATACACCAGCGCCGATCAGATTGTGTGGGCGCCCTACGGGATTGCCTACCAGGAGCTCTATTTCCAGGAGCAAGCGTCCTGGTTCATTCCTTTCCCGGCCGCGACCGCCGCGGGCCGCGTGCCGGACGGCTATCTGAACAAGAACAACTTCCAACTTTGGGGGGACTACGGCATCGCCTACAACGGTCAAATTCTCCCAGTTAATGCCGTCGCAGTGGCGGGAATACGTGGATACGTCGGGCCTTTAACTCCTTAGGGAACGACGCACCGGGGGTTAGCGGGGGACAATCGATCACTCCTTTCCGCGGAAATTGCTGTTGTGCGCGAAATCATGGGGTAAACTGCGGATCGAAATTTCGGGAACATAGCAACCACGGCGCGCTGGTCTCAGTGGCGGGTTTCGTCGAGACGCCTGGTACCAAGTTCGATGCCGCGGCGCGGGAGTGATACCGATGAAGTGTTGCAGCGAGGCCGTTCAGCGGCGGCATCGTGCCGCGGCAGCGGTACGATGGCTAGCGTTGATAACGGGCACGCTCGCTTCATCGATCACGTTCGCCGCGCCCGTCGACCGTCCGAATATCGTCATCATCTTCATCGACGACATGGGCTACGCTGACATCGGGCCATTCGGCGCCACGGCCTACGAAACGCCGAACCTCGACCAGATGGCCGCCGAGGGTCGAAAGTTCACCGACTTTCATTCAGCAACCGCGGTGTGCTCGGCGTCGCGGGTGGCGCTGCTCACCGGCTGCTATCCCGAGCGCGTCAGCATCCTGGGGGCGCTGCGGCCCGACTCGCCGATCGGCATCAGCCAGGACGAGCTGACGCTCGCCGAGCTCTGCAAACAGAAAGGCTACGCCTCGGCAATCTTCGGCAAGTGGCATCTCGGTGATCGACGCCGCTTCCTGCCGCTGCAGCATGGGTTCGACGAATACTACGGCCTTCCCTACTCGAACGACATGTGGCCGCAGGGGCCTAGGGGCGAAGAACTGCCCGATGACTCGCCGAAGAAGGTCAACAATTATCCGAAGCTGCGGATGTTCGAGGGCAATGAAGTCGTCGACGAGGAAATAACGGCCGAGGATCAAACGCACCTCACGAAGGATTACACTCGGCGCGCCATCAACTTCATCGACCGCCATGCGAAGGAGCCATTCTTCCTCTACATGCCCCATTCGATGGTGCATGTGCCGCTTTATGTCTCGCCCGAGTTCGAGGGGAAGAGCGGCGCCGGGCTGTTCGGCGATGCGGTGCTGGAGCTCGATTGGTCAGTCGGCGAAATTTTGGCCGCGCTCAAGCGCAACGGGATCGACGACAAGACGCTCGTCATCTTCACCGCCGACAACGGTCCCTGGCTCAACTACGGCGATCATGCCGGTTCGGCCGGGCCATTGCGCGAGGGGAAGGGGACGATGTTCGAAGGGGGCTATCGCGTGCCATGCCTGATGCGGATGCCCGGCACGATTCCGGCCGGCACCCAAACAGGCGAGTTCTGCGCGACGCTCGACCTTCTACCCACGATCGCGAAAATGCTGCACGTCGAACTACCCGCGGAGCGCAAGATTGACGGCAAGGACGTATGGCCGCTTATTACGGGCGAAGCAAACGCCGTTTCGCCGCACGAAGAGTTTTATTGCTATTACGATCGCCAGCTTCACGCCGTGCGCGATCGCCGCTGGAAACTCCACTTGCCGCACCCGTATCGCACGCTGGCGGGCAACCCAGGCGGGCGGGGAGGCTATCCTGTCGCTTACTCGGAAGCGAAGACCGGCGTGGAACTGTACGACCTGCAACATGACGTCGGCGAAACGAAGAACGTCGCGGCTGAGCATCCGGAGATCGTGGCACGGTTGACGGCTGTGGCGGAGCGTGCCCGCGCTGAACTGGGTGACCTGCTCACGGATCGCGAGGGATCGGCAGTCCGCCCGCCCGGGCAGGCGCTGTCGCAGGGTACGACGGGAACGCGCTAGCCGAATTCCGTAAGTCCAGGCCGCGTGTCGCCCTCCGTCCCCGCTACCGACGACTTCGAGTTGCGTTAGAATGGGGTTTTCCGCGCCTGCCCATTCCCCCCCAAAGTTGAACCGATATGCCGCTTTCCAAGTCTCGCGGGCCGGCATTGCTACCGCTGCTCGGGTTGCTCTTGATCAGTTCCGTCGCCATCGCGGCCGAGCGGCCCAACATTCTCTTCATCTTTTCGGACGACCATGCTTATCAGGCTGTGAGCGCCTACGGTTCGGGCCTGAACAAGACCCCCAACATTGATCGCCTCGCGACCGAGGGCGTCCGCTTTGATCGCTGTTACGTCACCAATTCCATCTGCGGTCCGAGCCGAGCGTGCATCCTCACCGGAAAGTACAGCCACAAGAACGGCTTTTGCACGAACGCCGACGTGTTCGACAATCGCCAGACGACCTTCCCCCAGTTACTCCAACAGGCCGGTTATCAAACGGCGATCATTGGCAAATGGCACTTGGTGAGCGAACCGGTCGGCTTTGATCACTGGGAGGTCTTGCCGGGCCAGGGGCGTTACTATTCGCCGCAGTTCGATACGGCCGAGGGCCGCGTCACCGAGCCGGGGTACGTCGCCGAAGTCATTACGAATAAGTCGCTGCGTTGGCTGCAAGAGCGCGATCAACAACGCCCGTTCCTGCTGATGGTGCAGCACAAATCGCCCCATCGCGAGTGGTCGCCGAGTCCGAAACATGTCGCGGATCGCGCCGGCGAGAAAATCCCCGAGCCCAAAACCCTCTTCGACGACTACAGTAATCGCGCGGACGCTGCCAAGCTGGCGACGATGCGAATCGCCGACGACATGCGGCTCCAGGAAGATTTGAAGGTCTACGAGCCCGATAGCGACTACGGTCGCATCGCCGGACGAGGCATGAACGCCGACGAGCAAGCGGCTTGGAACGCCGCCTTCGAGAAAGAGAACCAAGAGTTCGCCGCGGCGAAACTCGAGGGCGAAGCCCTCGTCCGCTGGAAGTATCAGCGCTACATGAGGGACTATCTTAACACCGTGCAATCCGTCGACGACAGCGTCGGCGAGTTGCTTGATTACCTCGATCAGTCGGGCCTCGCCAAAAACACCGTCGTCGTCTACGCCAGCGACCAGGGCTTTTACCTGGGAGAGCACGGTTGGTTCGACAAGCGGTTCATGTACGAGCAATCGCTCCGCACGCCATTTCTCGTCCGCTGGCCGAACGTGGCGAAGGCGGGCAGCGTCGACGAGCGGATCGTTTCCAACGTCGACTTTGCGCAAACCTTTCTGGAGATGGCCGGCGTCGCGACCCCGACCGACATGCAGGGGAGCAGCCTGGTTCCACTCCTCAAGGGAGAGGACCCCGCTGACTGGCGAAACGCCTTCTACTACCACTATTACGAGGGCCCGCCCGCAGTCCACACGGTCGCCGAACACTACGGCGTCACCGACGGCCGCTACAAGTTGATTCACTACCATAAGCTAGATCAATGGGAGTTGTTCGACCTGGTGAGCGACCCCGACGAGATGCAGAGCGTGTACGGGCAGCCCGACTACGCCGGTCACCGGCAGCGGCTGACGGACGAATTGAAGCGGCTCCGCAGCGAGCTCGACGTGACGAGCGACGATCCGCCGCAGCTTGACGAGGCGGAGACCCAGACGCGGCAGCGGCAGCGGATTGAAAATCGGCAGCAGCGACGGCAGAATCGGCGGCTCGAGCGCCAAGCCTCGAAGGCGTCCACGTAACGGGGGCGGCGTCGCCCGCCGACTATGTCGAAAAAAGGGAAGAACGGCGCCCGCCGCCATGCTCTGCAGCGCCGCCGCTTCGATCACACGCTTCATCCTCACACGCGACCGGGCACGATTATCGTGCCGCCCGAGTCGCTGCCGCCGTTGCTTCAAATCACGGCGTATGGTCCCGATGTGATCGTCGAGAAACGCAATGCCACGGCCGCCCAAATTCGGGAACTGCGCGGCAAGTACCCGGTGGTGTGGATTGACGCCATCGGGCTCGGCGACGCCAGGTTGATCGAGGAGATTGGCGAGATGCTGGGACTGCATCGCCTGTCGCTCGAAGATATGGTTAACGTCCCGCAGCGGTCGAAGGTGGAGGATTATCCCCACCACCTCTTTGCCGTCACGCAAATTCCGACTTACAACGGCGACCTCTCGCTGGAACAGGTGAGCTTCTTCGCGGGCAAGGGATTCGTTTTGAGTTGGCGCGAGCATGCCGGCCATTCGTTTGACATCGTTCGCAAGCGACTGCAAGTCACGGGCGGGACGACGCGCTCGGCGAGCGTCGACTACTTGCTCTACGCATTGATCGATGCCGTGATCGATTCGTACTTTCCGGTGCTGGAGCAACTCGGCGAAGTCTTCGACGACCTCGATGATCGCGTCGAAGCCGACTCCAGCCCTGCATGCATTGCCCAGATGCGGGAGATCCGCCACGACACGCGGCAACTCCGCCGGATCATCTGGCCGCTGCGCGACGCCATCGACGATCTCATTCGCAGCCCGCCTGAGCACATCACGCAGGAAACGCTGATCCACTTTCGCGACTGCCACGACCACACCGTGCAGATCATGGATACGCTGGAGAATTACCGCGACGCGGGCAGCGACTTGCGCGATTACTATGCCACGTCGATCAGCAATCGGATGAACGAAACGATCAAGGTGCTGACGATCATCTCGACGATTTTCATGCCGCTCAGCTTCATCGCTGGAGTTTACGGGATGAACTTCCAGATGATGCCCGAGCTGGGGTGGAAGTATGGTTATCCGTTTGCACTTTCGTTGATGGGAATCGTCGCCGCGATGCAACTCTGGTTCTTCCGCCGCCGCGGCTGGATCGGCCGCGGCAAGCAGCACGACAAAGAGGCAAAAACCGAGTGACCAACCACCCAGCCGGAGGCCCACGGCCTCGGGGCAGCGCTACGCGCCAGGCTGCGAACTCGATCGCCCTACCCCCGGCCCGCGTGGCGGACCGGCTCGTGGTATGATTCTCGCTGACTCCTGACTCCTGCACCTGCCAACTCCGACCCTTCCGCCGTGCGCACCCTCATCAAGAACGCCGACGTCGTCTTCCCCACCGGGATCGTTGCCGTCTCGGTGTTGATGGAAAACGAGCGCATCGCCGTGATCGACCCGGCCATTCACACGACGGCAGATGAAACTGTCGACGCGACCGGACTGCACTTGCTGCCCGGCGTGATCGACGATCAGGTACACTTCCGCGAACCGGGCCTCACGCACAAGGAAGACCTTTTCACTGCCTCGCGGGCCTGCGCCAAAGGCGGCGTCACCACCTTCCTGGAGATGCCCAACACGATACCCAATGCGACCACGCAAGAGCTTCTCGACGCGAAGCTCGCGTTCGCCGCGGAAAAGTCACTGGTCAACTACGGCTTCTATATCGGGGCGACGCCACATAATCTCGAAGATCTGAAGCGAGCCGAGAATACGCCCGGCATCAAGATCTTCATCGGCTCCAGCACGGGCGATCTGTTGGTCGACGATCAAGAGGCCTTGGAGCGGATCTTTGCCGAGACGACGCTCCCGATCACTGCTCATTGCGAAGACGAGTCGACGGTTCGCGCCAACGTCGAACGATACCGCGGCATCGCCGACGTCGCCGTCCACTCCAAGATCCGCGACGTGGCGGCGGCCACAATTGCCACCCGCCGCGCCATTGATCTCGCCGTGCGGCATCGCCATCGCTTTCATGTCCTCCACGTGTCGACGGGCGAAGAAGCAGACATTCTTGGCGATTACTTTGCCGGGGTTGGCGAATACGCCGGGGTCGGGGCTGATCCGGCTCGCCGCTTCATCACGGCCGAGGCCTGTCCCCATCACCTATTGCTCAACGTCGACGACTACGCGCGGCTCGGCACGCTTGCGCAGATGAACCCGTCGCTAAAGTCGGCCGACGACAACCGCCGACTCTGGGAGGCGCTCCGCGACGGCCGCATCCAGGTGGTCGCCACCGACCACGCCCCCCACACGCTCGAAGAGAAGCGGCGGCCCTATCCGCAATCGCCCTCTGGCATGCCGATCGTCGAGAACAGTCTGGCCCTCATGCTGAACGAAGTGCACCGCGGCCGTTGCAGTTTGGAGCAAGTCGTCCAGTGGATGTGCGACGCTCCGGCCCGCGTCTGGGACATCGTTGACAAAGGTCGCATCGCGGTGGGGTACGACGCCGACCTCGTGCTGGTCGATCTCCACTGCCGTCACACGATCCGCAACGCCGAGCAACTCACCAAATGCGGCTGGAGCGCCTGGGACGGAGTCGAACTGGTCGGCCTGCCGGTCCGCACCTGGGTCCGCGGCCGCGAAGTCTACCGCGACGGACTGACGAATGATGCGGTGCGGGGCGCCGCGGCCCAGTTCGACCACGTCCGCGGCGGTTACTGGAGCAGTGTTTGAAGACTAACCACGAATGCACGAAGTTATGAAGAAAGACGCCAAGCGAGGAACGACAAGCAACGAGGCATAGTCGCACGAGCGCATGGCCAAATCCCTCACATCCAAAACTTCTCTTTGTGCGTTCTCAATGCCTTTTTGTCATAGCGGTTGCTCCGAACGAGTTCATTCGGCGCTCTCCGCGTACCGCTCAGGCTTGGCCACGAACTTCGCCTTTTCCGCCGCTCCGGCAAAGCGATAGATCTTGCCGTCATGCCAAGTGGCAAACTGCTGCGCGCCCGGGACCTGCTCGTCCTTGTCGACGAGCGTCACCGCACAGAAGCCGCGCGCCGCAACATCGATGAGCGCGAACTTCTCAGGACTTGCTTTAAACTTCGCCTTGGCCGCCGCGTCAGCGAAGAGGAACAAGCGTCCGTCGAATTCCGCCGCATGAAAGACGCTCCCACGGACGTGCTCGTCGCGCTCGACGAGCGACACGGCGCACTCGCCGCTGCAGGCTGGGAGATAGTCGGCGGGATCGCTCTTTAGCAGCCCGCGCTCCCGCTCGCCTGCCGTGAGGAACACGATATCCTTGAAGTTCACGCTGAACTCCTGCCGGCCGCGAACCCACGCGCCATCCTGTCGCAGCGAGACGGGGCAGTACCCCGACATCGCCGGCAGCGCGCCGAGCAGTGCATCCTTCGCCGATGCCTGCGGAGTCGCGAAGCCGTTCGTCTTCTTTGCCGAGTTCTGCTGGAATGCTTCGACCGTCAGTCGCTCGGAGGTCGTTTGGCTTTCCATCAGCAGATTGGGCTGCTCGACCTTCTGACCGCTGCCGTCGTAACGGCCGGGCGACTTCAAGAAGATTCGCCGCTCGAAGTCGTTAGCGAAGAAATAGCGCAGCCCGCGATGGATGACCACGGTCGCCGGCACGCCAGCGATCCACTTGCGGTCGTCGATCATGCTCACGACCGAACGGCCGTCGAGCACCAGATCGACGTTTTCATATTTGTCGGGTGCTTCGGCGAAACGCCGCTGCTCTTCGGGACCGGAGAAGAAGATCAATCGGCGGCGGTGGAGGATGCCGTACTCCAGTTTTCCGGCGACTCGTTTGCCACTTTCGGCGTACGTGACGGGGCAGTCGCCCCCCAGCATCGGCACGTACGTTTCGCGAGCAGCCTGAAAAATGTGGCGATCGCGCGAGGAGTCGAACCGGTACTCGAGCCCGTCGAACCGCGAAGCTTCCCCGCCGCGCCCCGGAACCCACTGGCGTTGGTCGTGCAATTGGACGACGCAGTAACCGGCGAGCGCCACCGGAAACTGCTCCGCGCCGGCGATTGGGCCGATTTCCCAATGGTTCGCGATGCGAGCCACCGGTTTTTCGTCGTCGGCGCTCGACTTCGGCGCAGCATCGGCCGCCAGGCACGGCGCTGCCCACGCGCAGAGAATCAGCGTTCGGAAGACTCGCCACATGCTGGAGTAGGCTCCTACGGAATCGGCCGCGGAGTGTACTGGCGTTGCCGCGACGCCGCGACGCCAATCGTGCTATCATCAATTTGCGCGTGAATGGTTGCACCGTTTATTCAGCCCCTGGCGCCGCCAGGGGAAAGCATCACGCGGGACGATGCTTTCCAGAATGGTAGCCGACCCCCCGGCGGAGCCGGGGGCGGCAACGTCTGCAAACGCTCCATCACCATCACCGCATGCCCCCCTCCCCTCTCCGACTTGCGATCGTCACCGGCGCCGGTAGCGGGCTAGGCCGTGAGTTCTGTCGGCAGCTAGCGAAGGCCGCCGGGTGGCATATCGTCTGCGTCGACATCACACTGGCCGATGCCGAGCAGACGCTTGCGGAAGTTCAACAGCTTGGCGCCGCCGGCGATGTGGTAGAGCTCGACGTCGCCGACGCCGATGCGTGGCTCGCCTTGCGCCGCCGCCTACAGCGAGATTGGCCGCGACTCGATCTACTCGTGAACAACGCCGGCGTCTGCATGTCCGCCGAAGTCGGCGACGGCGATTTTTCTGTTTGGCGGCGCGTGATCGAAGTGAACTACCTCGGCCTGCTCACCGGCTGCCAGGTGATGACGCCGTGGCTCAAGGCATCAGCCCTGCTCGCTGAGAATTCCGCCATTTCCAACTCACGACTCGCAACTCGCCACTCGCAACTCCCACCAGCGATCATCAACATCGCGTCGATCACGGCCTTTACCCCCGCGCCCGCCATGGGGGCCTACGCCTCGTCGAAGGCCGGGGTCGTCGCTCTTACCGAAGCGATGTATGCCGAACTGCGGCCGCATGGCGTCCATGTCACCGTTGTCGCGCCAGGGTTCTTCCGCACGCGCCTATTGGAACGGGGCACGTTCACTCTGCGCCGGCATCGGGCTCAGGCCGAGTATCTCACTCGCTCGGCTCGGATCGACGCCGCTAGCGTTGCCCGCGAGTCACTCGCCGCGTCCCGTCATGGCCGGCTGTACGTCATCACGGGTCGCCGTGCTCGTTGGCTCTGGCGAATCAAGAGGCTAGCGCCACGGATTCTTTTTCGCATCATCGCCCGCCGCTACCAACGGATCATCATTCGCGCGGAGGATAACGCCGCCAGCGATTGATGCGGGGTGCGTCAGCAGGGATGATAGTTGGAAGTCACAACGCCGGGGGCGAGACGCACCGGCTCGCGCGAGACTGATTCTTCTGCCCTCCTCCTTCGCCCTTCCGCCTTACCCCTTTCGAACATGCTTCACCTCCAATCCGCCACCGACGCCCGTTGGCTCCGCCAGGTTGATGGAAATCTCAACGAGATTCTCATCGATCACGCCCACTGCGAGAAAAAGGCGGCGGGGACGGCCCTCAATCTGATCTTCCACTATGTCGAAGATCGCGAGCTCTGCCAGGAAATGACCGAGATCGTCAATGAGGAACTCGAACACTTTCATCTGGTGATCGATCTGCTCGACCGCCGCGGCGTGAAGTTTCGCCGCCTCAAGCCCAGTCAGTACGGTCGCAAGCTAAACGATCTCTGCCGCAAACAAGAACCGCACCGGGCGGTCGACCGCCTGCTGGTGGCGGGAATCATCGAGGCGCGCAGCTGCGAGCGATTTCAAGCGTTGGCCAATCACATTGCAGATCTCGAACTCGCGACATTCTACCGCAGCCTGTTTGAAGCCGAAGCCCGCCACCACGCCACCTACACCCGGTTGGCGATGCACTTCGCGCCGGAGAAAGAAGTGCTGCGACGGCTCAACGAACTCGCCGCCCTCGAAGCGGCGATTATCGCCGAGGGCGAGGAACTTCCGCGGATGCACAGCTAAGGACTCATCGATGAAGAGTTTCGTCCCCTCCTTCAGCCCCTGGCTCCGCAACATTATGCAAACGCCATCAGATCGTTTCCTCGTCGCAAGTGGTTTCTAGCGGCCTGGATGCAGAGTTTGGCGTTCACCCAGAGGGTGACGCGCGGCAGTCGCCTCACCCAGTTGGGGAGTGGTCCGAGCCCGCCGCCGAAATTGGTGAGTTGAGCGAAGCGTTGCTCGATGTACGTCCGCTGCTTGAAGAGTGCTTGGCCATCGGCGGTCGTCAGCAGTTCGATCGACTGCAAGCGGCCGATGCTGTGGCGGCGGTGGCCCAGCGCTCGTCCCGCGCGACGCTGCGGAGCGATCAACGTCACGCCCGACCGTGCGGCGATCTCGTGCAGCGGGTTGCTGTCGTAGTTGCCGTCGGCCAGGACGCAGCCTCCGCCGACTTGCGGCAAGAGTCGCCGGGCGACCGTCTGTTCGCTCACGTTGAGCGGCTGGATTTCGCACGCCACGAGCGCATCGATCGTCCAGACGGCGTGCAGCTTGTAGCCGCGGGCCGGGCCGCCGACGCCATGCCCGCGCGTGGCGTCGGGATCCTTGCTGAAGCCTCCTACCGGCAACGGCTTACCGTCGAGGAAGCTCACCTCCGGCGGGTGCGGGCCCTGCCAGCAACGCTTCCTCAACCGCTCGATCAGTTCCACGGCCGCCGCCGTGCGGAGACGACGGCTCGCCGTCGATTGGCTCGGCAGCCGCACCTGCCATGACGACGGCCAATTCTCCGGCCGACACGCCCAACTCACCGGTCGATCGTGGATCACCGCCCAGAGATAGACGCCGACGATCCAACTGACCGAATAGACGTGTCCCGAACGATCGCTGCATAACCGCCGAGTCAAACGGTATAGTACGCTCCAGAGTTCGCGTTCCATGGCTCACCTCCTAGAAACGTGTCAGGTCTCTAGGAACAGCCTGGAACGCGGGCCTTTTTACCGTTAGCGACGCGTGCTAGCTATTGCATTATGTTGTCCGCCAGGGGGTGGCGTCACGAGCGACTCGGCCTTGCTCGGCAGGCAAACCGACCCCCTGGCGGAGCCAGGGGCTGAAAAGGTTGTTGGCGTTCGCCATGAGCTGCATTTTACCCGCGCTGGCAACGACCGCGCATGCCGCCGACCGTCCCAACATCCTCTGGCTCAGCACCGAGGACATGAGCCCCAACCTCGGCTGCTACGGCGACCAGCAGGCGCGCACGCCGCACATCGACCAACTAGCCGCGGAGGGCATTCGCTACGCCAACGCCTTTGTCCCGTCGCCGGTTTGCGCGACGTGCCGCAGCTCGATCATCACCGGCGTCTACTCCGCGGCGCTCGGCACGCATCACATGCGCAGCCGAGTGAAAATTCCCGGCGAGATTCATTGCTTCCCGCAATATCTTCGCCAGGCTGGTTACTACTGCGCCAACAACGAGAAGGAAGACTACAACTTCAAGACGCCGCCTGGCGCCTGGGACGAGTCAAGCGCCTCCGCCACCTGGCAGAAGCGTCCTGCGCCGGAGACCCCCTTCTTCGCCGTCTTCAATTTCACCGGTACGCACGAAAGCAGCATTCGCGGCGACGAGCCGAAATATTCCCAGACCATCAAACAGCTATCGCCCGACCAACTGCACGACCCGGCGAAGCTGACGTTGCCGCCCTACTACCCCGATACGCCGAAAGTTCGCGCCCACTGGGCCCGCTACTACAACGTTGTCTCAGCGCTCGATCTGTGGGTCGCCGAGCGACTGACCGAACTCGAAGAGGCGGGCGTCGCCGATGAGACGATCGTCTTCTTCTGGAGCGATCACGGCGCCGGCATCCCGCGACACAAACGCTGGCTCTACGACAGCGGCATGCGCGTCCCGCTGATTGTCTACGTCCCCGCAAAATGGTGCCATCTCGTCCCTTGCACGCCTGGCGAAGTCCGCGATCATCTTGTCAGCCTCGTCGATCTTGGCCCGACGGTGCTCAATCTCGCCGGAGTGAAGATTCCAACGTACATGCAGGGCCAGCCCTTTCTCGGCCCGAACCTGCCCGAGCCCCGCCAGTACGTCTACGGCGCGCGCGATCGCATGGACGAATCGTACGACATGTTTCGCGCCGTCAGCGACGGCCGCTTTAAGTACATCCGCAACTACATGCCGCAGCGACCGTACGCCCAAAGCCAAAGCTACGGCGACAATAGCGATATCATGCGCGAGTGGCGCCGATTGTCGGCTGCCAATCAGTTGAACGCCGAACAGGCCTTGTTCATGCAGGAGTCGAAGCCGATCGAAGAATTGTACGACACGAAGGCTGATCCCCACGAGCTACGCAACCTTGCCGCAGACGACCAATCTGCGGCCACTCGCGGCCGGCTTTCCGCCGCGCTCGACGCCTGGATGCTATCGATCCGCGATCTCGGCGTCGTCCCCGAAGCGATGCTCGAGCGCGCCGTGCCGAGAAATGGCACGCGCTACAAACTGTTCCGCGAAGCCAACGGCGAAGCCCAATACGCCCGTTTCGCCGAAGCGGCAAAACGCCGCCACGCGCCCCCGACGCTTCCCTCCGGGAAGGGCGCAGGTCCAGACGCTGTCGACGGCGCGCCAGCGATCGACGACGCCATCCGCGTCTTTAGCGCCGAACAGACCCTCAACGACAAGGCGGCCGATTCCTCCGCGCGTGACCAAGCGCTGGCGACATTGGTGGAGATCTTCGACCGCGGGCAGGACCGCTGGGACCAAATCGCCGCCGCGAATGTGCTCGATCTTCACGTTGCTAGAACGCCGCATGCCGCGGAAGTCGGGCGCATTACCCAGCGGCTGAAGAGACAACTCCGCAAGGCGGGCGGCCAGGGTCCCGAGTTCAACTCTCTGCAGCCTTGGCTGAACCGCTTCGGCGAGCGCTTCCCAGTGAGCGTCCCTGCGACAACGGCCCCCGAATAAAAAGCAGCGAAGCGTGGCGTCCGTCTCGCCGAGACGGGCGCGATGCGACGGCTCACTCGCTCGGATCGGTCGCCCGCCCCATCCCCTCGGGCGGCGTCGCATCCGTTGGCTCGGCCATCTTCTGCGCGCCCGCGCCGCGACCAAACTCATATGCCACCAGCGCCCCCAGCGCCATGAACACGAACTGCCAGGGATTCAAATCTCCAGCCCGCGGATTCCCCACAACGCCGCCGGCGAAGGCCGGATTCATCGTGCGATCCTCTCCATTCGTTGCGGGCGGTTCCACCGCGGGCGTTTCGGCAGCGTCGCTCTCATCCGCTTCGCTTGCCGCATTGGCGTTGGCGGGAGCCGCGGCGGCGGGCTTCGTCTTCATCGCTTGATCGCGTTTCTTCATCACCTCGGCAATCACGACGGTGCTGCCATAGATCGCCGCGAGCGCGATGATTCCGGAAATGGCGCCGCGCAAGTAGCTCCGCTCCATGTGCGTTCGATTCGCCTGCCGCACGCCGAGACCGGTGAGGAGTCCGATGACAATGGCGAACCACGACGCCTCGATCGGCTTGCCAAGCATGCCGGTCTCCAGCACCGTATGAAGCGCCACGCCCACAGCGGCGCCAACAGTGCCGCCCAGCAGAGTAGGACCAACGCCCATCGCGACCACCTTCGAGGGTAACCCTCAAGCGAGCGGAAAAGCGCCCGGCGCAGCAAGCCCGCGTCACACGCGGCCTCCTCCCGGACGACGCCGCTCATTCTAAGAAGCGGCGCCGGCCCGCGTCAAATTTCCCCGCCCATTTGGGGCCCGTTTCGCACCCCTAAAGAACCCGCTAAAATCAAAGATTCGCTGGCCTCCACCGGCTGGCCGTTAAGTCTCTCGCAAAGACGCGAAGGCGCAAAGAATCGCCAAGAAAACTGCCCCGGGCTCGCTCGAACGTAATCGAGTCTCGGCTTGATGCTTCCATTTTGTTTTCTTTGCGTTCCTCCTTAGCGCCTTTGCGAGAAATAAACAGTTCGCGAGCACAATTCACAGACAACGGAAGAATCGAAATGAACATCGCAGTCATCGGCGGCGACGGCACCGGACCTGAAGTAGCGGCCGAAGGCGTCAAGGTCCTCAAGGCAGTCGCCAAGCTCGAAGGCTTCGACAAGGACCTCAAGCTCACCGACCTCGACTGGGGCGGCGACCGCTACCTGAAGACCGGCGAAGCCCTCCCCGCCGACGCCATCGACCAGCTTCGCAAGTTCGACTGCATCCTCCTCGGCGCCGTCGGCCATCCCGACGTGAAGCCGGGCATCCTCGAACGCAAGCTGCTGCTCGACCTCCGCTTCGGTCTCGATCAGTACATCAACCTCCGCCCGGTGAAGTTGTTCCCCGGCGTGGAAACGCCGCTGAAAGATAAGAAGCCCGAGGACATCGACTTCATCGTCGTCCGCGAGAACACCGAAGACCTCTACTGCGGCGCCGGCGGCTTCATGCACAAGGGGACGCCGAACGAGGTCGCCACGCAAACGGCCATCTACACCCGCAAGGGTTGCGAACGGGCGATCCGGTACGCCTTCGAACTCTGCAAGAAGCGCAACAACCCCAAGGGGAAGAAGCTCACGCTGGTCGCCAAGACCAACGTGCTGACGACCGGCCACGACCTTTGGTGGCGCACGTTCCAGGAAGTCGGCGCCGAGTATCCGGAGATCGAAAAGGACTACAACCACGTCGACGCCTGCTGCATGTGGATCGTCAAGAACCCTGAGTTCTACGACGTGATCGTGACGACGAACATGTTCGGCGACATCATTACCGACCTCAGCGGCATCATCCAAGGCGGCATGGGCGTCGCCGCCGGCGGCAACATCAACCCCGACAAGGGCGGCGTCAGCATGTTCGAGCCGATGGGCGGCAGCGCGCCGAAGTACACCGGCACGGGCAAGATCAACCCGATCGCCGCCATCAACGCCGTGAGCATGCTGCTCGACCAGCAAGGCCACCCGAAGGCGGCGAAGCGCGTGATGGACGCGATTATGAAGGTGACCGCGACGAAGATGAAGAGCCAGAACGCGGGGAAGATGGGCTACACGACGAGCGAAGTCGGCGATTTGGTCGTCGAAGCGCTGTAGTCGTTCGTCGTTCCGCGATAACGCATTCTCAATCCGAACCGCCCATTAGCCCCCGGCCCTTCAGGCCGGGGGTTTTTTATTTACGAGTAAAAAGAGTACCGTATTGAGAATGTATTCGTTCCGATTGTCGGTTCAATCTGATAACCAACAGCATAGTGCGACGCGTTCCCATCAGGGTGGTTCCAGGGAGTGAATGTATGCCGAAACGAACTAATGACTTCCAGAAATTAGTACGCCTGATCCAGCAAGCCTTCGCGCCGAAGGGCGCCACTGTAACTGAATCAGCTATGGAGCCCGTGCCTGGTTTCAAAAATCCTCGCGAGATCGACATTCTTGTGCAAACTCAAGTGGGGCCTTACCGGATAAGGATTGCTGTCGAGGCAACTGATTCAGGAAGGAAACTCGACCATGCAACATTGGGGAAGATCTACAGCAAATACTTTGGTGACGGCTCAGTTAAGGTAAACAAAGTAGTCATCGTTACGCGAGAAGGATTTACAGAGGATGCGGTAGCTCGTGCGAAGCTGAATGACATTGAGCGATTGACTCTAAAAGAGGCTTTAAAAAAGAACTGGAGTGCTGATGGAGCGTTCATAAACTTTGAGATGGCTCCTCATGTATGCAAAGTTCTCGTAGAACCGGCTTTCAATGTTTTCTCGACTAAAGGTTTTATTGATGAGGCGACGCTGACGTGTACGCACGGGAAAAAGTTTGGGACACTCCGGAAGTATGCCAACTTTGTATTCTGGCAACAGATCGTTCCGAGAGATCCGGCTATACTTCAGAAGATTCAACTGAAAGCTTTAAATGAGCCCAATGGCCAAGCGTCAGCGACGATTGCGTTCGAACTAGATCACCATTCGATTTTGTATCTTGGGAAGCAATATAAAGCGAATCGCATCAAGATCATCGTTCATGCAATAGTTGCGCGCGGGTCGCTTAACTGCGTGGAGTACGAGGTCGTTTCCGAATCAGGGAATGTGCAGACAGTGCGGGTTGCGGAAGGAATTGCTGGTCCAAAGAAATTTACACTGGTGATTCCTGAATCCACTTCGGATCCCAAAGTCGTTCTTGACGTCGCGGATGCCATCCCGGCAACTTCAAAAGAAAAGAAGTCAGCAAAGAAAAAGACTACTAAGAAAAAGGTGGTGAAGAAAAGGGCACCTAAGAAAGAGCCGTGACCACGGTCTTCTCACATCGCCACCTTCCCATGAATCTTCGGATCCCCCTCCACATCCGGCCGCGTGCCGCTGAATTACGCCTTCCCCGCCTTGATGAGATACTTGATCACGCCCGTTGATTCTCAGTCCCGAAGGGACGCGCCGCGATAGCCCATGGCGCAGCCCTGGGTAACGGCACGCGATCAACGATGTAGCCCTGTAAGGGCGCGCTTGGTGTAACTCTCACCTAAGCGCGCCCTTACAGGGCTACGAAGAGAATCACCGCATTCTTTCCCAGGGCTGCGTGCTGGGCTTTCATGGCGCGGCCTTACAGGCCTGAGGGCGTGGCACAAATACATGTGAACAAGATATATGCCGTGACGATGCCGACATTCGCTGGTCACATCGCCACCTTCCCATGAATCTTCGGATCCCCCTCCACATCAGGGCGCGTGCCGCTAAGGTACGCCTTTCCCGCCTCGATGAGGTACTTGATCCCGCTCGTCCCGCTGTTGTCCCAATACTCGCCCGCCTCGCCCTGCACTTTCAGCAGCACGAGATGCGGATCGTCCTTCCCGCCGGGGAACCACACCTTCCACGCCTCGTTCCATAGCTCCTCGACCTTGCGGCTATCCTTCACCGGCGCCGCCTTCCCGCTGATCGAGACGAACTTCATCGACGACTGCATCGCGACGTTCACATGACGGTCGCTCGCGATCTCATCGATCTTTCCCGAATCGTCCTGGGTGAGAAACCAGAGCGTCCCGTCGGCGTCGAACCCCGCCACCGCCATCGGCCGCGACCGCAACGCCCCATCCGGCCGCCGCGTAACCAACATGGCGGCATCGAAGTCGTCAAGCAATTCCCGAAGCTTGTCGTCTGGCGCGGCGGACATTGTCGTTTCTCCTAAATGGGCGAGGTAATTGATTGCTTTGATTTCCACTAGGTGAGAAACGCTCGCAAATCACGCGCCTTCCTTCGCTTGAGGCGGCCCCGGCATTCGGGCAACGCGTACGGGGTCGGGATCCTTTTGCCACTGGCGACGCGTTTTCTCAAGGAGCCTGCCAGTGGCAAAAGGACCCCGACCCCTTCAACGTTCGCACACAGAAGCGGAAAAAGGGCGAACGCGATCTCGCGCCCGCCCTTTTTGAACCGCCATTCTCGTCACTCGCTCCTTAGCGTCTTGCCATCACAGCAATGTTCGAGTCGAACACGAGATCATCCAGCCAAGTCGGCCGGCCGTTGATGTATTCCCAGCCGCTCTGGAATAGCTGATCGACGGCCGAGGGCGAGGTTCGCGTCAGGCGGTCGACGCCATTGCCGCCGTCGAGGGTCAGCTTCTTCGCTCGCAGATGGGCGAGCGTCATGTTGTCGTTCCCTTCGCCCATGCGAATCTCGGCCGTCTCGTAGAGGAAGCCGGCGGCGAAGCCCGTGTCGTTGCCGGCGCCAGCGTCGACGATCACGTAGCTTCCCCAGTTGCCGGCAGTGAGGCTGAACTGGTCGTCGCCGCCGCCCAGCCAGATGTAGGTGGCGAAGCCGATTTGGCCGATCGGTATCGTCACCTTGTCGGCGTCGGTCTCAGCGAGCGAATCGTAGGTCTGGATGATCAGCGAGCCGTTGATCTCGGGCATCGGGTCGCCGATGGCGATTAAGCTTGAATCGAAGTCGACCGTCACGCCGTCAGCCCCGGCGCCCGTGTAGAGGAGCAAGTTGCTCCAGTGCGCCGGACCGTTGCCGAACTTGGCGGCGGAGACGTCGACGACGTCGTCGCCGGCGCCGAGGTACCCCTGGAAGTAACCGTTTGTCATGAAGCCGAGTCCCGTGAAATAGGGATCGGTCGAATCGCCCAGCATGAGAAAGTCGTTGCCGGCGCCGGTGTAGACGCTGACGTCGCCGGTGACGTAGGTGGGACGCACGTTGAATGAACTGTCGAGCGCGCTGTCCATCCACACGGTGTCGGCGTCGTTCTCGTTGACGTTGGCGTAGGTCTGAATTCGCAGATTGCCGAGCAGCGTCGTCCCCTTAATCGACGCGGTATCGGCCCCGGCGCCCGTGTTGATCGTGAGATTGTCGGCGCCGAGACCATCGCCGATGTTCGAGTTGCTGATGAAGACCCAGTCGTTGCCAACGCCGGTGTTCACGCTCACCGCGCCCCGTGCGTTGAAGCCCCAGCCGAAAACCTGGTCGTTGTCCGGAGCATTAAAGACGCCGCCGACGCCGCCGAGCCCGCCTTTGGCGACCTGAGTTTTCTGGGCGATTACCAGCTCCGGCGCCGCCATGTTGATGTTGACGTTGTTGAAGTTCGGCGCACTCGCACCGCCGTCGAATCCCAAATGCAGGCGATCGTGGCCGGCGCCGAGGTTGACGTTCAAATCGCCAGTGATCATGAAGTCTTGAGACTGCTGACCATTGACCCGACTGACGGACCCGTCGCCGTTGTTCTCCGCGCCCATCACGCGAACAACTCCGGGAGAAACTTGGAAGACGCGAACGCCATTATCAAGCCCCGTTTGGCCGAGCGCCTCGCTGATATAGAGATTGCCGTTCAGGACCGAGGCCGCGACGTCGCCTGCCATCATCTGGCGGGTTTCCAGCATTTCCATCCGGAACCGGAGCGGGAGCGCTTTGAGACTTTTGGCAGGCTTCGAACGTTTACGCAGGAGGTTGGAGAACATGGGAGGGGCCTTTTGCATGATTCGGTAAGACGATCCGAGGTACGCAATCGACCTCGTTGCTTCGTGATGCGCACGGGAAGAGAGTTTGTTACCGGAGCGGCGGAAGACGCGGGAATTGACGGGCGGGATTGCCCGCAACGTTCTCGCGCTGCATCATTTCAGCAACCAGCAACCAGCAACCAGCAACCAGTACCCGTAGTCCGCCATGCCCTCCCCCACCGACCGCTTTTCGGATCGCGTTGAGAACTACGTCCGCTACCGTCCGAGCTATCCGGCAGCGGTGCTGGATGTTCTCCGCGAGGAGATTGGCCTGACGCCGGATTGGTCGATTGCCGACGTCGGTTCCGGAACAGGGATTTCCGCGGCGCTACTGCTCGACAATGGCAACGAGGTCTTCGCGGTTGAACCGAACGGCCCCATGCGCGCCGCGGCCGAGAAATTGCTCGCTCCGTATCCGAAATTCCACGCCGTCGACGGCACGGCGGAGGCCACAACGCTGGACGCTCGCTCCGTCGACGCCGTTGTTGCGGCCCAGGCCTTCCATTGGTTCGATCCGGCGGCGTTCGGAGGCGAATGTCGCCGGATTCTGAAGCCGAACGGTTGGGCCGTGCTGCTCTGGAACGCGCGACGGCTCGACGCCACGCCATTTCTCCGTGGCTACGAAGAGCTGCTCCAGAAATACGGAACCGACTACGCCCGAGTCCGGCACGAGAACGTCGACGAATCGCGGCTCGACTGCTTTTTTGGGACCAGCGCGCGGAGGAGAAGCGTCGAGAACTTTCAACCCCTCACGCTGGATGGACTTCGAGGTCGCTTGCTATCGTCGTCCTACGTTCCCGCGGATGGCGATCCCTCACAAGCGGCGATGCTCAGCGAACTCGACGACCTCTTCGCGCGCGAGCAAACCAACGGGCAGGTGGTCATCGAGTACGACACGGAAATCTACTTCGGACAGATCGCCTGATTTCCGCGCGTGGAACAGCCCGCAATCAGTTGCTTCTCTGCTTGGTGCGTTCCGCGCGCCTTCAAAGTCTTGGCGCTTAGTAGAATCCGACCGCTCTACGGCGTCAGTCGCATCACGTCGCGCACGAAGTCAGTGCGAGCGCCGCCGTACTGCTGGTATTGGGCGATGAACTGCTGCATCTCCGCCGCGGTGGGCTGCCGGCCCAATAGCGTTTGATAGAGCGCGGCGAGATAGGGATCGCGCTGATTCCCCAGCCGATCGAAATATTCGCTGCTCCCCAGAATGTAGGCCTGAATGTCCTGCGGCGACTTGCCCGCTTGCAGGTAACTCTGCCAGGCGTTGAGTTCCTGCGGCGAGGCGTCTCGGCGGAGGTACTGCTTGTACCATTGATTTATCTGATCGAGCTGCCCGACGGCATAGGCGCCATTCGCCGGAACGCCGGCGCCAACTTTGACGAGGTTCACCTGAATCGTCGGGACGTTGGCCAGCGGCGTCACCGGTACCGCGGCCGAACTCTGCAGCAAGATTTGTCCGCGATCGACCAGATACGCGTCGACGGCATACTTGTGGTCCGGGTAAAGTTGCGTGCGGTCGATGGCAATCGAAAACGGAATCGGCGGATGCTTGGGGTTGGTGATCACCTGCTTGCCAACCTCCACGTTCTGCCAACTGGGGTACGTGACGTCGCGCAGCCGCACCGTCAGGACCGCCTGTTGCGAAATCGTGACCCGCTCCTTGCATACCACTTCGCCGCGCACCGACGCGGCGTTCTGCTGCACCAGCGTCACCGGCAAGTTCTGTAGGCGTCGGTTGCGATTGTCGAACACCAGAAAGTCGACTTTCCCGTTCTGATCGACGCGCCGGCGGATTTCGTCGCCTAGATCAAACAGCGCCCCTTCGACGTAGCCGACCTGGAAGCCGTCAACGTTGACGATGATGTCGCCCGTTTCAAGTCCTGCCTGTTGAGCCGGCATGCCCGCCTCGACGTCGGTGAGAACGACGCCGGTGTCGACGTTTTGGATCGCGACGCCCAGGCGCCACGAATTGGGCTGGGCGTTCCACGAAGGCGTGGCTGACGTGCTCGGCAACAAGCTTGGCGCGGCGCTCCAGGCTTCGCTCAGGTCGCGGCTGCGAATCGTCGCCTGGGCCGCGGCGTCGTGAGTTGCGAAGCCGATGGCCAGCGTTAGCGTCGCGGCCAGCAAGGGCGACGCAACTGCAGAAAAGTTCAGACGCAAAGTCGGCGTCATTGATGTGGCTCCAAAGTGGGCGAGCGTCATGAATAAAAGCCACCGGCTCTGCCGGCGGACGCAATTCGTTGGGAGCGGACTATAAGCGAGCTTCGTCCACCGGCGGTGCCGGTGGCTTGGATGCCACAGCGATCAACGTTACTGCGCCCCAGTCCAGCCGAGCGCGTCGCGCGATGCCAGCACTTCGTCGCGTCGCAGCGGCAGCAGCCCAGCCTTCACGGCATCTTCCTGCCCCGAGCGGCTCAGCACATAACGGAGCAATTCCTCCGTCATTGCCGGCATCGGCTTTCCCTGCTCCCACTTCAGGACGACGAATAGCTGCCGCACAAGCGGATAGCGGGGGTCGACCGCCTCGCCCATCTTGGGCGCCGGGACCACTTCGCCCGTGTTAAGGACCAACGGCAACACCTTGCCCTGCGTCGCTGGGGCCAGTGACAGACTGAGATATCCGACGCCGGCGGGATCCTTCGTCACGGCTTCGCAAATCTGCGCGTAGCCGTTGCAGTCCTTGCCGCCGCGGCTCGTGGCTCCATCGCCCAGAAAGCGATTGACGAGGTAGCCCCAGGCCCCTGTCCCCGTGCTGCGTCCGTAGATGTTAATCGGGGACTTGGCGAGCGGCCCCGCGACGCCGACGTCGCCCCATGTCTTCGCGCCGGGATTCTCTGGCGCGTCGGGATTCTGGAGAATCTTGATCCCCTGCTCCATGGTGAGCTGTTCGAGCGGATTCTGCGGATTCACGACCACGCCGAGTACATCCTTCGCTGTCGCGATTGCCACAACGCCGCCATCTTTCAACTCTTTCTCCGTGAGCGGACGGCTCATGAGGCCAATCTCCATCGCGCCGGCGCCGAGCTTCGGCAACACTTGCCCTGACTCGAACATCACCACGTCGAGCTTCGCATCAGGATGGACATGCCGCAGCCCGTCCGCCCAGAGATGGGCCAGCTGATTCATCGCGGACGAACCGGCGACCGAGAGCTTTCCGCTGATCGGCGCCTTGGGCAGATAAGGCGGCAATCCTCCCAGCAAGTTATCTTCCTGGGCAGGAATCGCGGCGACGGCGCTCGCCAATTGTGGATCGACCGCTCGCAGCGGTGCGGCGCACAACAGGGTCGTGATCAGACTCAGGGCCAATGCCGCGCAGCGGCGCGACAGGCGCGTGCGAACTTCCATTTCGCTTCCTCCCAGATGACTCGGCTAGCTCCGTCATGAGTCGCCGGGCGACCCACGGCTGCCGATCATACCGCAAAGCTGGGAGAAATGGGGAGACGAGTTTCTTTGGGAAGCGATTAACGATGCCCTGCTTACGCCCGGGCCTTCACCTTGGCGGCGCCATGCGCCTTGCCGTTCACGCTTGGCGCCGGCGCCAGCAGATAGCTGAGATCACCCAGCCGATCGAATGTGACGAGTTCCGCCAGACCCGCGGCGGCCAACTCGGGTCCGCCGACGTAGCGGCCGGGGTTGATCCATTTGTCCATTTGCTCGATGGTCGAGCCGAACAGCCCCGCGAGCAGCACATCCATATCCTTTTCGAGCTGTCCAAAGTGGCGGGCCCATTCCGCGGCCTCGGCCAAACCAACGTTCTCTTCGCTCTGCCACCGCATCGGATGAAACAACAGCACGCTGCAGGGGGTGACGAGCCGCTTCGCGCAGGCGGCGAATGGCCATAGGGCGGCCGAGGAACATTCGCCCGTCACTATGCCGGTGGCGCGGAGGCCGCGGAGCTTGATGAGCGTCATCAGGGACATGGCGCAATAAGGGCTGCCGCCCGGCGAGTCGAAGTAAATCAGGCACTCGCCTCCGGGCTCGACGTCGAGTAACCGATCGGTCAACTCCGATTCATGTTCGGTGAGGTCGCCGCAGAGGGCAATTTCAGGAATTCGTTCGTCTTGTTCCCGACTCATGCGATTTTCGCTTGCCTCGTTGAATCCGTGGGCTAGATCGGCATCTTAATGCGGGAGCCGCCGATTCCCCAGGGGGACGACCCGACACTTAAAAATTGTAGGTTAAATGCGTCAGAACCACCAGTTTTGGGCAGAAAGCCGCCTCGGCGGAACGGACACGTTGGCGGCCAACTTCTTGTTTTTCCGTCTGTGGTCGCCGCGTCTTAGCATAAACAGCCGCGGCGGCGGTCACGCCGGTTCCCCCGCCTCGCCGGCAGGAAAATCCACTGCCTGCGTCCGGTGGTAGCGGTCCTGGCGAAGAGAATGAGGTAATCAGCCGCTAGCCGGACCGCCGCGTGGTCCGGGCGGCGTGCCCGTCCGGATGGCAATCTGGCTTCCCCTTTTCCGGCGGGACGTGGCCCTCCCGCTAGAGTTGCACGCATACTACACCTAACCATTGGCGTCGCGCGAGCCTCTTACCACTTCCACCACCCGCCTGCCCCCCTTTCGCTTCATGTCCTACGCCAGTCTCAGGGAGTGCGTCGATGATCTGGAGCGCCATCGCCAACTGATCCGCATTGAGTCGCCGGTCGACGCCCATCTGGAGGCGGCGGCCATCCACCGTCGCGTCCACGCTGCTGGCGGGCCGGCGATCTATTTCGCCAACGTCACCGGTTGCCAGTTCCCGATGGTCAGCAACCTCTTCGGGACGATCGAGCGCACTCGGCTCATGTTTCGCGACGCGCTCGCGGGCGTCGAACAATTGGTCCGCCTGAAGGCCAATCCCCAAGCGGCGCTTCAACACATCTGGCGCTACTGGCGCGCTCCGCTCGACGCACGTTACATGTTGCCGAAGTACGTCGGCAGCGGGCCGATCCTCGCCGGCCAGACGACGATTAGCCAGTTGCCGCAGATGCAGAGCTGGCCCCACGACGGCGGACCGTTCGTAACGCTCCCCATCGTCTACAGCGAGGATGTCCGCGAGCCGGGACTTCGCCGTTCGAACCTTGGGATGTACCGCGTTCAACTGGCGGGCAATCAGTACCGACGCGACGCGGAAATTGGTCTGCACTATCAGATTCACCGCAGCATCGGCGTCCATCACGCCGCGGCGCAGGCCGCGGGCCAGCCTTTCCGCGTTAACGTCTTGGTCGGCGGTCCCCCGTCGATGGCGGTCGCGGCCGTGATGCCCCTTCCCGAAGGAATGAGCGAGCTCGGCTTCGCCGGCGCCCTCGGCCGACGGCGCGTGCGCATGATTCGTCGCCCGGGAGCGCTGCCGATCCATGCCGATAGCGACTTCTGCATCGTCGGCACGGTCGACCCCGACCGATTGCTGCCCGAGGGTCCGTTCGGCGATCACCTGGGCTACTACAGTTTGGCCCACGATTTTCCGGTGCTCAGAGTCGAAGCGGTCTACCACCGCCGCGACGCGATCTGGCCTTTCACCGTCGTCGGCCGACCGCCGCAAGAGGATACGATGTTCGGGCAATTGATCCACGAACTCACCGGGCCGATGATTCCTACGGTGCTCCCGGGCGTCCATGGGGTGCATGCGGTCGACGCCGCGGGGGTTCACCCGTTGTTGCTGGCCATCGGCAGCGAGCGTTACATGCCCTTTCTCGACGCCGCCCGGCCGCAGGAGCTTCTCACGCAGGCCTGCGCAATTCTCGGCCAAGGCCAACTCTCACTTGCCAAGTATTTGCTGATCGTCGCGCACCATGATGACCCGCGCCTGCAAGTCGATGACGTGGCGGCGTTCTTTAGCCACGTCCTCGCGCGCGCCGATTGGCGTCGCGATCTTCACTTTCATACGCAGACGACCATCGACACGCTCGACTACTCCGGCGGCGGGTTCAACGCCGGTTCCAAGGTCGTCGTTGCCGCCGCGGGGACAAAGCGATTTGAGTTGGCGACCGAGTTGCCGGCCATGCTGCCGCTGCCGGAAGGATTTCGCCATCCGCGCTTGGTCATGCCTGGCGTCGTCGCCGTGGAGGGCCCGGCGTGCCCCAAACCCTCGTTCGACCACGACGAGTCAGCTCGCGCGCGAGGCATTGCGCGCGAGGAAACCGCCGGCGTTATGCGGCGATTTTGCGAGGCGCTCGACGTCGCGCACCCAATCAATTGCTTTCGTCTCATTGTCGTCGTCGACGACAGCCGATTCGTCAGCGAGTCGCTCAACAATTTCCTGTGGGCCGTCTTCACGCGATCGAATCCTGCCGACGATATCTATGGGATCGACGAATTCATCAGCGAGAAACATTGGGGTTGTCGCGGCGCGCTTGTCATCGACGCTCGCATTAAGCCGCATCACGCTCCCGTGCTCGAGGAAGATCCCGAAATTGCCCGCCGCGTCGACGCCCTTGGCGCCCCGGGCGGGCCGTTGCACGGGATTATCTGAAGTCGAATTGAACCGCAACGGCGCGATGGTCCAGACGCAAGACAGGAATATGCGTTCCGTCGCGACCTGATGGTGAAATCTCCGCAGTTACGCGAACGACGCGAAACGGGTATCTTTTGAGGCATGGCAACACTGACTTTTCACGGCGCCGCGCGCACCGTCACCGGTTCGAAGTACCTCCTCGAAGCCGACGCCGCCCGGGTCCTGGTTGACTGCGGGCTATTTCAAGGTCTTAAGGAGTTGCGGGAACGAAATTGGGGACCCGTGCCGTTCGACGTCCGCTCGCTTGACGCGGTCGTGCTGACGCACGCTCATCTCGACCACGTCGGCTACTTGCCCCGAATCGTCAAGCAGGGCTACAACCGCCGCATTTACGCGACCGACGCCACGCGCGATCTGGCGGAGATTATCTTGCTCGATTCGGCAAAGTGCCAGGAGCAAGACGCCGAATATGCCAATCGCAAAGGCTTCTCGAAGCACAAGCCGGCGCTTCCGCTGTACGAGGATCGGGACGTCGAACGAACGATGAAGCTCTTTCAGCCGATCCCGCGCGGCGAGTGGTTCACCCCCGCGTCGCCCATTGCGATGCGGTTCCACGACGCCGGGCATTTGCTCGGCTCGAACATGATCGAAGTTGAGATTCGCAATCGCCCCGCGCCGCTGCGAATCCTCTTCTCCGGCGACGTTGGTCGTTACGATGGTCCTCTTTATCACGATCCCGCGCCGCCCACCGAGTGCGATTACCTCATCTGCGAAAGCACCTACGGCGATCGCGAACATCCCGAAACGTCGATCCTCGACGCTCTGGCCGAGGTTGTCCTGCGCAGCATCAAACGGGGCGGCGTCATGCTGATCGCCGCCTTCGCGGTCGGCCGCGCGCAGCAGCTGCTCTACTTGTTTCAGCTGCTGAAGTCAGCCGATCGCATTCCCGACATTCCCGTCTACATCGACAGCCCCATGGCGTGCGATGCCACCGCCGTGTACCGCGAGCATCACGAAGATCACGACCTGAGCGATGGCGAGCTCGATCCGGCGCATCCGGCGCTGGGCGGTCGGAAGGTGTTCCTCGCCCGCAGTCCAGCGGAATCGAAGGCGATCAACCGCACCGCCGGTCCGGCGGTGATCATCGCCTCGAGCGGGATGATGACCGGGGGCCGCATCGTTCACCACCTGAAGCAGCGGATGCCCGACCCCCGCAACACGATCATCATCGGCGGTTATCAGGCGGTCGGCACCCGCGGGCGCTTGATCGAGGATCATGCCCCCTTCGTGCGTATGTTCGGCCAAGACGTCCCCCTGCGGGCCGCGGTCGAGAAGATCCCCGGTCTCAGCGGTCACGCCGACCGCAGCGACTTGCTGAAGTGGCTCGGCCAGCTCCCGCATGCCCCGCGGCAAACGTTCCTGACGCATGGCGAGCCCGAGGCGGCCGACGCGCTCGCGGAGGAACTGCGAACCACTCGCGGCTGGAACGTCGCGACGCCGCAGATGGGCCAGAAGGTTCAGCTTGATTAGCGATGGAGAGTTTTGTTTTCTCTCGCAAAGGCGCGAAGACGCAAAGCAAACGCAAAGAATACGGGGAGAATGATTGAAAAATGATGGTTGCGAGTCGACGCAATACTCCTGATGCCTTAGGTCTTCTTTGCGAGCCCTTTGCGCCTTAGCGCCTTTGCGAGACTAGAAGTCAAATGACCGAAACGAAGGAAGAACAACCTGAAGACGCCGTCGAGCGGAATCGCCAAGCGATTCTCGCCTCGCCCAGCTATCGACTCGCTGAACTGGATGCCGACTTCATCGGCCGGCCCGAGCAGCGGCCCGTCCGCATGCAGCTCGAGCTCGACAAGGCGGAAACCGTGCTACGCGAAGCGGGCATCCGCTCCACGGTCGTCGTTTTCGGCGGCACGCAAATCGTTCCGCGCGACGTCGCCGAGACGCGGCTGGCCGACGCCGAAGCACGATTAAAAAAGAATCCTCAGCTCCCTCAGGCGCGGCGCGACGTTCAGCGGGCCAAAAGCTGTCTCGCCAAGAGCCATTTTTACGACGAAGCTCGCCAGTTCGCGCGTCTGGTGTCTGAGTACTGCCAACGCGGCGAGAAGTGCGACCTCGTGGTGATGACCGGCGGCGGCCCGGGCATCATGGAGGCCGCTAATCGCGGGGCGTTCGAGATCGGCGCCAAAAGCGTCGGCCTCAACATTGTGTTGCCGCACGAACAGGAGCCCAATCCCTACATCACGCCGGAACTCTGCTTGCAGTTCCACTATTTCGCCATGCGGAAGTTCCACTTCATCCTGCGCGCGGCCGCACTGGTGATCTTCCCCGGCGGGTTTGGCACGCTCGACGAACTGTTCGAAGTCCTCACGCTCCGTCAGACCGGCCGGATGCAAGAAATCCCGATCATCATGTACGGTTCAGAGTATTGGAACCGCATCATCAACTTTCAGGCACTCGCCGATGAAGGGGTCGTCGCCGACGACCACGTGAAGTTGATCCATTTCGCCGACACCCCGGAACAGGCGTGGAAGCTCGTCGTCGAGTTCCACCGCCTCGGCCCGTAAATGATCCTGCACTCGGGCTAGCATTCAAAATACTGAACCGCCAAGGACGCCAAGAGCGCCAAGCAAACGCGGGGAGGAAGTTGAACCACGACGGCACGGGGGACACGACGGAATACAAGAGAGAAGAGAGATGGAACCGCGGATAGACGCAGCAGATGAACGCAAATGATTCTTTAGTCTGCGTCTATTTGCGTTAATCGGCGGCTCCATTAGCTCTTGTATTCCCTTGGCGCTCTTGGCGTCCTTGGCGGTTGCATTCTTTAGACATTGCAGTTGCCCTTCTTCGCGATAGGACAGCGGGGCTAGATCGCCCGCATAAAAGCCCCTATTTTGCCACGCGCTTGCCTTCGTGCCGCAGATCGCCAGAATTACTACTTCGCGGCGTGGCAAACCTCGTCGTTCCGCGCGACTCACAAACACTACACGCTCTGCAAAGTGAGATCAATTGATGACACGCCCCTCTTGTCGCATGCCCATCGGTCGCTTGATTCTGACGCTCGTCTGCGTGATCGCGGCGACGCTTTCCCTGTCGCCCGCGTCGCTCCGCGCCGACGAAGCCGCCCAGGGCAAGGGCGTCGTCGAAAACGAAGAGCTCTTCAAGATCCCCGACGGCGGCGCCGCCAAGATTCAGGAGTTCATGAAGAACCTCGCCCAGACCGCCCCCGAAGGGGAGAGCGAGGAAGATCAAATGGCCTTCAGCGTGCGGGCCCTCAACACGCTGGTCGAGGCGGCCGACCGGCTGCTGGCCGCCAAACCCTCCGCTGACCAGGCCGCCCAAGCATTCGCTTACAAGATCGAAGCCCTCCAGGCCCTGACGGCCATGGACCAGGCCGACGCCGGCAAGAAGCTCGAGGAAGTTCTCGCCACGGCCCGCGAGGACAAGCGCGAGCCGATCGTCGGACTCGGTTGGCAAAACACGATCATGTACGCCATCAGCCGTTGGTCGAACCTCGATCCGAAGGAACGCGACGCGTTCATCAAGCTGATCGTCGACAAGGTGAAGGCGGGTCCGAAGCCGATCGACGTCTCGATCGTCCAGGTCACCAGCATGCAACTCGACGGCGCCGACGACAAAGCCGTCGCCAGCCTGCTCGAACAAGTCATTCCTCTCTTCGAGAAGAGCGACGACAAGGATCTGCATTCGAAACTCACTGAAGCGAATCTCCCCGGCATGTATCGCCGCCTGACGCTCCTCGGCAAGCCGATGAAGATCGAAGGGACGCTCCTCGACGGCAAGCCCGTTGACTGGGAGTCCTATCGCGGCAAGGTCGTCCTCGTCGACTTCTGGGCCACCTGGTGCGGCCCCTGCCGTGCCGAAATCCCCAACGTCCTGGAAATGTACGAGGCCTACCACGACCAGGGCTTCGACGTCCTGGGCGTTTCGCTCGACGACACCGCCGCCGCCGCCGAGAAGTACGTCGCCGAAAATAAGCTCCCCTGGTCGTCAATCTTCCCCAAGAACGAAGACCAGCGCGGCTGGAGCAATCCGCTGGTGGGCTACTACGGCATCACCGGCATCCCGACGGCGATTCTCGTCGGCAAGGACGGCAACGTCGTCAACATGAACGCCCGCGGGCCAGTGCTCGGCGAACAGCTGGAAAAGCTGCTCGGCCCCCCGGCGGAGAAGAAGACGGAAGAAGCGGCCGCGAAGTAATTTCAACTTTCCAGCCCTCGGCTCCGCCGGCGGGTTGGTCACCATACCGGCAGGCCTCGTCCCGCGAAGCGCTACCCCCCGGCGGAGCCGGGGGTTAAAAACGCTCAAGTCGCACAGGACGCAAAAAGGCTCGTTGAGAGTCCTTTTTTGCGTCCTTTGTGCGTTTTGGCGGCTACCGTCTTTCTGAGCGGAGCGACGAATCTGGCCTCTCGCGAGACGCTAGATCCTTCGCTCCGCTCAGGATGACGTATTCGGGCCGATTCAAGCAAAGTTTTGACATCCGCTATCTGTCCACTCTACACTGCCGCACGTTCGCGAGCGGGCGTCCGGAACCGCCCCTCAAAGCGTTCACTCTCTTAACGTGACTCGCCCACATGGCGGGTCGAGGAGGCAACTCATGGGCCAGAAGATGTGGGGCTACTGCTACGCACTCGCCGTCCTGACGTCGATCGCGCTCGCCGCGCCGCTGCCGGCGGCAGACGACACTGCGGGTGAATCGTCTTCCTCAGGTCAGACCAGGGCGTCGATGCAGGCCGCGGCCGAACGCCGCATCGAAGCGGCGCTCGATTCGCCGTTAAAGGCGCCGCTGGAATTCATCGCGACGCCCCTGAATCAGGTCACGCAGGTCCTCTCCGAAGATTATGATCTGCCGATCGTCATTGACGTCGCCGCGCTAGACGCCGTTGCCAGCAGCCCGGAAGTTGAAGTCAATTCCAGCATTGGCAACGTCACGCTTCGCTCTGCGCTCGATTTAATGCTGAGAAACACAGGCGAGGGGGACCTTACTTACATCATCGACAAAGAAGTGCTGATGATCACCACTCAAGAGGAAGCGGAGAAGCGTCTACAAATTCTCGTCTATCGCGTCGATGATCTCATCGACAGTGATCGCTTCGCAACGACAGCTGAGCGTGACGCGGGCGTTGATCAATTGAACGAAGTCATCGTCGCTACTGTGGAACACGAATCGTGGATGGAGAACGGCACCGGCGAAGGGGAAATCCAATTTTTCACTCCTGGCATGATGGTCATCAGTCAAACTCGCCGCGTTCACGATCAGGTTGAAGATCTGCTGCAGCGCTTGCGAACTGCCAAGGCCGAGGTCGATGCCGACGCCGCTGGGAGGCAAGCCACGGCGGCTACTCAACCGGTGACTCGATCGATCGCGATCAGCGATCAGGCGGTCGCCGACTGCGAGAAGACTCGCAATATGATCCGCCAAGCTCTAGAGAAGTCGGTCAACTGGCAACGCGAGCTCCCGGAAGGAGACTCAAGCGAAGTATTCCTCTACGTCCTTCCCAACCGCGTGCTTGTTAGGCACGTACCTGACATGGTGCGCCAGGTCGAACGAGTTGTCCACGAGATCACGCCGACTCCGGGCGGCAGTGGCTGTGGCATTAACGAGCCGTCGCAAGGCAAGTCACCGGATCACCCGACGCCAGCGTCCGCGGATTCGAAGGCAACGGCGGCCGCGCCGGACCTTGCCGACGCGCCTGCCGCCAGCGAAGATGACAACTAGCGCCAGCAGCGCAGCGGCAGAGGCGGATTCTGACGTGGCTCGGCGGGCGCTCCGGCGGGTCGTTGACCCGCGGCTACCGCTCGCCCTACTCGCGCTCGCCGCATGCACCTCGGCCCAACGCTTATTGTCGACACGTTCGCCGAGGCGTTCCGCATGCGCTATGCGCGGGTGATCGTCACCGCGCTCGATGAGTTTTGGCTTGACGCCGCGCTTCGCGAGTTCTGCGGATACGGTTCGAGCGTCATCGGCTGCGACGCCGAGGTCGGCGTCGAGCGTTTCCTCTCTTCTGAGGAAACGCCCGACGCCCGGCCCGGAGCCGCGGTGCTGGCGTTTGGTTTTTCCGTCGAGGCGCTGGCCAAAGCGCTCCTCAACCGCGCGGGGCAGTGTTTGCTGCCGTGCGCGACGTCCGCCGTCTTCAACGGCCTGCCCGAGGGCGAAGACCAGGTTCCGCTCGGCAAGAACCTCCGCTTTTTCGGCGACGGCTACCAGAAGAGCAAGGTGATCGGCGACCGCCGTTACTGGCGGATTCCGGTGATGGATGGCGAGTTCATCGCCGAGCAGCAGGTCGGCGTCGCCAAGGGGGTCGCCGGCGGCAACATCATCATCCAGGGCGAGACGCAAGCGCTCGCGCTCGCCGCCGCCCGCCGCGCCGTCGACGCCCTCGCCGACATGCCGGGCGTGGTCACCCCATTTCCCGGCGGCGTCGTCCGCAGCGGCAGCAAGGTTGGCTCGAAGTACAAAGCCTTGCGCGCCTCCACCAACGACGCCTTCTGCCCCACCCTCCGCGGCCGTGTGCGGACGGAGCTCGCCGCCGGCGCCCAGTGCGCGTACGAAATCGTGATCAACGGCGTCGACGAAACGCAGGTCGCCGCCGCCACCCGCACCGCCCTCCACGCCGCCGCGGGCCACGGCATCCCTGCCATCAGCGCCGGCAACTACGGCGGCAAACTCGGCAAGTTCCACTTCCGCCTGCGTGAAGTACTGGCGTGAGCCGTATGAAGAAGTTTCTCGCAGTGGCGCGGAGGCGCAGAGAAAAGACAATGAAGAAAGATAACCACGAAACAGACGAAAGAAACGAAAAGGAAACAGGAAGCAAAGTTTCATCTTTCGTGCTTTTCGTTCCTTTCGTGGTAAAAAAGTACTTGTTTCTCTTCCTACTCCTCCTCTGCGCCTCCGCGCCTCTGCGAAAGATCCCGCTCGCTCAAGCCCAAGAGAAGTCAGCCACTCTGCCGCTCGACCAATTCCAACCCCGCTCGATGCTCGTCCTCCCCGAGCACCGCCCCGCGCGAGCAAAATTCCCCGCCGTCGACGTCCATCTCCACGCGCGCAAAAAGCTCCGTCAGTCGCCCGAGGCGCTCGCCGAGTACGTCCGCCTAATGGACAACCAAAACATCGCGATCTCCGTCAGCCTCGACGGCGAGCTCGGCGAGCAGTTGGAAGAGCACAAGAAGTTCTTGTGGACGAAGTATCCTGATCGCTTCGTCATCTTCGCGAACATCAACTGGCAAGGAGATGGTAAGGCAAACGAGCCCGCCACCTGGGATTGCCAGCGCACCGACTTCGCCCGCCGGATGGCTGCCGCCCTCGCCGACGCCAAACAGCGCGGCGCTTCGGGCCTCAAAATCTTCAAGGACTTCGGCCTCGTCTATCGCAAGCCCGATGGCACGCTCATCGCGATCGATGATCCTCGCTGGGACCCCATCTGGACCGCTTGCGGCGAGCTCGGCCTGCCAATTCTCATCCACGCCGGCGATCCGGCGGCCTTCTTTCAACCTCTCGATCGCTTCAACGAACGATACGAAGAGCTCTCGCGCCATCCCGATTGGCATTTTCCCGCCGATAGGTATCCGAGGCACGCCGACGTCCTCGCGTCGTTTCTTCGGGTCGTGGCACGCCATCCCAAAACAACGTTCATTGGCGCCCACTTCGCCAACAATCCAGAGAACTTGGCGGAACTGGGAGGTTGGCTCGACAAGTATCCTAACCTCAACGTCGAACTTGCCGCCCGTATCGCCGAACTTGGCCGCCAGCCCCGCGCGGCCCGCGAGTTCTGCCTCAAGTACGCCGACCGAATTCTGTTCGGCACCGACGGCCCGCGCGACGTTAAGCGGCTGGCCCCCCACTGGCGCCTCCTGGAAACGGCCGACGAGTATTTTCCTTATGCCGAAGATCAATATCCGCCGCAAGGCTTTTGGAGCATTTACGGCCTCGACCTGCCCGACGGCGTCCTCCGCAAGATTTACAACGAAAACGCCGCTCGCCTCATCCCCGGCGTGAGAGAACGCCTGCAACGGCAAAACATCGCCCTCCCTTAAAGGGAGGGCCTAGGGGAGGAATTCACCGTGAGATGAGACCTAAGTCAACGATGATCGTGCCATTCCTGCTATTCTGGGTGCTACTGATCTGGAGCGTCCTCGACGGTGACCTCACCCTGCAAGAAGCGGCAGTCTATGCGATCGTTTGGCTGGTGCTTCTGGTCTGTTTTTTGCAGTTTCCCGGCGGCGTTTTGTGGTTCGTCGTGCCAGCGGTCTTGATCGACATTGTCTTGGTCTTCAAAGTCTTCGGCGGAGACGTCGAGATTCACTAGTTTCACCCCTTCCACCCCCGCCAACCCGTTGCCAGCTGCGCTCCCCGCTGGTTAAACTGCGCGGTCAGGCGCGGCCCAACGTGGGTCGTTTTACTTTTCCATTGGACTGCCGAAGTTTATGACCGCCGATCACGACCCGACGGAAGCTCAACTCGCCACCGCTCCGTCGCCCGCCGACCCCGCTGCATCAGCCTCCAGCGCGCCGGCGATGGAAGCACCCGCGGCGCCCCCATCGTCCGACGCTCCGCGCCCGAGCGAGCGGATTCAAATCGGCAGCCAACGCGAGTCCGAAGCCGACGCTCCCGCACTGGCCCCGAAGCCGGTCAACCCGGGGCCGGCGAATCCGGAACGCGTCACCGAGCAAAAGCGGAAGAACTATCCGCCGCCGAACATCCGCGCCCAACTACCGCCTGAACTGGAGCAGGAACTGCAGGCCGCGCTCGCCGTCGATCCGGTCGACCAGTTGATGGAAAGCTCGGCCGCGGCGACGTCGCAGGCCGAGCTTGCTCCCGAGACGCGCGTCAACGCCACGGTGGTCAGCATTCACGGCGACGACGTCTTCTTTGATCTCGGCATGGGCCGCAGCCAGGGCGTCGCGCAGCTGAAGCAGTTCGAGACGCCGCCGGAGATCGGCTCCCAGCTGGAAATGGTCGTCTCCCGCTTCGACGCCGAGCAAGGCATCTACGAGGTCGCTCGCAGCGCGGCCGCCGTGAGCGTCGGCAACTGGGACGAAGTTCACGAAGGCCAGGTGATCGAAGTCGTCATCACCGGCGCCAACAAAGGCGGGCTGGAGTGCACCGTCTCGAACATCCGCGGCTTTATGCCGATGGGTCAGATCTCGATGTTCCGCGTCGAGAACCCCGAGGATTACGTCGGCCAGCGACTCACCTGCGTCATCACCGAGGCGAACCGCAGTCGCAAGAATCTCGTCCTGAGCCACCGCGCCCTCATGGAACGCGAGCGCAAGGAGAACCGCGAAAAGCTGCTCGCGGAGATCGCCCCCGGCCAGATCCGCGAAGGAACCGTCCGCAGCCTGCAAGAGTTCGGCGCCTTCGTCGACCTCGGCGGCGTCGATGGTCTGATTCATGTGAGCCAAATGAGCTGGGACCGCATCGGCCATCCGAGCGAAGTGTTGCAGGTCGGCCAGGCGGTGAAAGTCCGCGTCGAAAAGGTAAACCCCGAGACCGGCAAGGTCTCGCTCGTCTACCGTGACATGGGCGCTAATCCCTGGGCCAACGTCACGACGAAGTACGGCGTCGGTGCGCGCGTGAAGGGAACGGTCTCGAAGCTGATGCAGTTCGGCGCCTTCGTCAAACTGGAGCCCGGCGTCGAAGGGCTCATCCACATCTCGGAGCTCGGCCACGGCCGCGTCATGCGCACCAGCGACGTCCTCAGCGAAGGTCAGGAGGTCGAAACGAAAGTCCTCGCGGTCGACCCCGACGCGCAGCGGATCAGCCTCTCGCTGAAGGCACTGCTCGCCGCGCCCGAAAAGCCCGAGCAACGCCGCCCCGAGCCAGAACCTGAACGCGAGCCGACCCCGGAAGAGCTCAAACGCCGCGAGCACCGGCGTAAAGCCAACGAGAGTCTCAAGGGCGGCATCAGCGCGCCCAGCGGCGGCGAGAAGTTCGGGCTGAAGTGGTAGCCGCGGGTCAACGACCTGCCGGAGCCGTTGCTCCATCAGCCTGACGACTCCGCGCCCCCCTCCCCGATCCCCCCTAACCGGGGGCCCACGGCCTCAAGGCGGTCCCGCCGCGCGACGTCGCCTTTCGCGAACGTGCGTCCCGCCAACGCGACGCCGCGCGTCCCCGCCGACGCTAAACGGCGACCACGCGCGGACATCGACAGCGCATTGACTCGCAACTACCGGCGTCATATTATGCAACTAATGGGTTGCGTAATATTCCCCCTCCCCAAAAAGGCCCCCCCTATGCCATCCGCCACCGATCGCATCGAAAAACAAATCCAACTCAACGCCCCGCTCGACCGCGTCTGGAACGCGTTGACCGACTCGCGGCAATTCGGCGAGTGGTTTCGCGTCAATCTCGAGGGGCCCTTCGTCCCGGGCGAATTCTGTCGCGGCCAGATTACGCATCCCGGTTACGAGCACGTGACGATGGAGGTGCTCGTCGGCGAGATCAAACCGCAAACGTACTTCTCGTTCTACTGGCGTCCCTATGCCATCGATCCGCAAGTCGATTATTCGCACGAGCAGCGAACGCTGGTGGAATTCGCGCTCCAGCCCAAAGATGGCGGCGTGCTGCTGCAAGTCGTTGAATCAGGCTTCGACCAAATCCCCGCCGGGCGCCGCGACGAGGCCTTCCGCATGAACGACAAAGGTTGGGCCGCGCAGCTCAACAACAACATCAAGGCGTATGTCGAACAGTAGCCGCCGCGCCGCCGCCGCTCGCCTGCTGAAAAGCGCCGCCCTCTTCGCGGCGCTCGGCGACGGCACGCGCTTGGAGATCGTCGCCAAGCTCGCCGACGGTTCGCAGCAGTCGATCACGCAACTGACCGCAGGCGCCGACGTCACGCGGCAGGCGATCACCAAGCACCTGCACGTCCTCGAAACCGCCGGCATTGTGCAGAGCACGAAGCGCGGCCGCGAAACGCTCTTCGCCCTCCAGCCGCGCTCGCTCGAAGAAGCCCAGCGCGCCCTGGCGGCCATCGCCGTGCAATGGGACGCGGCACTAGGACGCCTCAAAACCTTCGTCGAAGAGTGAACTGGGGTGGTACGCTCTCGCCCCCAAAGGCGTGAGTGTGCAGTCGCGTCGCGCCACGCAGTCCCCTCGCTCACAGCGACATGGTCATGAGGGAGTACCATCGAGACCATGTCGCCCTTGTTTCGTACCGCCTTCCCCCTTCCGCCCTCCCCCTTCCACCATACAATCCCATGCATGCCCAACGCTCCTCTCGCGCCAGCCCCCCTCCGCGGCCCGCTGGCTGAACCCTGGTCCCCCGGCAAGCTCCTCCGTTTGCTAGGCATGTTCGGCCCTGCGGCGATTCTGGCCTCGGTCTCCATCGGCGCCGGCGAGACGATCGTCGTCGTCCGCACCGGAGCCTGGATGGGTTACGGGCTGCTCTGGCTCATCCTGCTGGCCGCCCTCACCAAGGGCGTTTGCGTCACCTATTTCCTCGGCCGCTATACCGCGATCAGCGGCGAGGCTCCCGGCCAACGGCTCGTCAAGCTTCCCGGTCCGCGCGGCTGGCTCCTCTTCCTCCTCATCGCGCTGGAGCTCGGCGCCGCCGGTCCGCTGTGGGGCGCGTTGGCTCGCCCTTCCGGCGAACTGATGAGCTATCTCCTCTTGGGCGGCGGCGATCATGGATACACCAATCGGCTGATCGCCACCGCGTTCATCGCATTCGCGTTGCTGCTGAGCTTGCCCACGAGTTATCGCAGTCTGGAAAAGCAGCAGGTGATCATTTGCGGGATCCTCGTCGCCGGCACCTGCATCGGCACGTTGTTGGTGCGCCCTGACTGGTTTGCCGCGTGGCAGGGTCTCTTTTCCATCGGTCACATTCCTAGCGTCCCCGCGACGGCGCCGCCCCTCTTCCGCGACAGCGTCTGGCCGCTGATCGCGGTGACGATGGGCTACGTCGGCGGCAGCGTGATGACCTATCTCGTTTATCCCGACTTCATCGCGCTCCATGGCTGGGGGATGACCGGCCATCCCCAGCGCGAGGAGCTCCTCCAGCGCGCCGCCGCTGGGATGCCGGCCGACTATCTGCCGACCGATCCTGAACAGGTACAAGAGATCCGCCGTGCGTCTGGTCCCATTCGCTGGGACGTCGCCTTTGGCGCCATCGTTCTGCTGGTCGTCAGCGCTGCGTTCATGATCGCCGGCGCCGCCGTCCTCTATCCCAAACAGCAGGCAGGCGAAGACATCGCCAAGTTCGACGGCTGGGGACTCCTCACTGATCAGGCCGAGATCTGGAACGCCATCCACCCGTCGCTCGTGTGGGTCTACTACCTCTGCGTCGTCGCCGCCCTTTGGGGAACGCTGCAGTCGTACCCCGACGTTTACGCCCGCGGCGTCACCGAATATTTCCGCGCCATCTGGCCCCAGCGCCAGTGGAACCAGCGCAATATCCAGCTCGTGATCTGCGCCTACGTCTTCGCCGCCGCCTGCGCGGTGATCTGGAGCTCGATGGACTTCGACGCGATGACGCAGACCGTCAACTTCCTCGCCACCAGCCTCGGCGTTTGCATCGCCATGTTCGCGGGCCTCTATCTCAACTTCCAACTCCCGCCGGCATACCGCACTCGCTGGTGGATGCTGCTGTGCGGCGTCGCCTCGGCCGTCATCCTCACCGGCGTCTCCAGCATCGCCTGCTGGGGGCTGTGGCAGACGCTGACAAAGTAGCTAGCACCATCTGCGAGCAGGTGTTGCCGCGACCGTCGCACAGCCGGGGCACTCTCTCACATGACGGCGACTGACTTGAGCGAGCTTCATTTAGCTATGGCGTCACTCTGAGCGCAGGGAAGTATCCGGCTCCTCATTTGCGCGAGATCCTTCGCTGCGCTCAGGATGACGGACACGACGCTTCCCTGAGGCTCGCTCTAGGAGCCGGAGAATCAGCTGCGTTCGAACCCGCTCGCGCCATGCCAGCGCACAAAAATAGCCGAGGCTCTCGCAACCGCGAGAGCCTCGGCTGGGCGTGATGATCGGCGTTCGTGAGTCGAGCGGCTAACTCCGCTGCTTACGCACGCCAGCGACGACTAGCGCGCTCATGGCCGCCAGCAGCACGGAGCCGGGCTCGGGGATCGCCGCAATCGGCGGGGTCCCGGACCCAAACTGGCGCTGCCAACCGAGGAAGTCGGCGCCGTCGACGCGACCGTCGAGGTTGAAGTCTCCATCGGACTTCACTGCCCCCGACGCCTTGCCATAGCCAATCTTCCAGAGGGCCAGGTCGGCCCCGTCGACGAAACCGTTGCTATTGAAGTCGGCCGCGAATCCTGGCGTACCGATGTACTGCACGGTTCCCACGAGCGTTTCACCCGAGGCAAGATGGAACTCCAGCGATAGATCTTGGCTTCCGCCGCTCGCGAAGATCGCGCCCAGCGGGTAGGAGCCTCCTTGGGTCAAGTTCAGCGAGCCATTGAAATTCGTCTCGCTGATCAGCTTGGCCGATTGCGACGGCGCCGTGCCCGGCAGCCAACCGACCGACCCGACGCCGGTGAACGATCCGGGAACGAGCGAGTTCGACGCGGACCGGATGATGTAACCGTCGATGTTCATCGCCGTCGCGCCCGCGGCGGGATTCTCCAACGTGATGACGCCGGTGCTCTGATTCACCTTGAGGTTGAGCGTCGAGTCGACGTCGATCGTTACGACCTGCCCCAACGTTCCGCCCGCGCCGTAATTCACCGCCAAGCGGGTTCCGGGCGCCAGCCCGTTGCCGTTGACGTTCGTAATCGCTCCGGCGCGCGCCGCGGCGTCGAACAACGTCCACGAGTTGCTCGTCGTCGGCACAAAGCCGTCGGTAAAGTTCACGTTGAGCGTCCCGCCCTGAATGCTCAGCTCGGTGTTGACCTTAATCGGAGCGAACGCGGCGGAATTGATGTTCGCATTAATCGTGGCGGACGGCCCCCAATAGTACGTGGCTCCGACCGTCACGTTGGTCGATCCGCCCGTCAGATCGACGATGCCGGCCCCGGTCCACCATGTATCCATGTTTCCGGCGATATTGAGCATGCCGGAAGCCAGCACCCGCACCCTGCCGGCGACGTCGTATGCGACGTCGAGCTCGCCGCCGATGGTGAGCGAGCCGGCGACGCGAATTTCGCCGCCGTTGGGGCCCGCTCCCCGGCCATTCTCAAAAACGCCGGTCAAGTCGAGCGATCCGGAAGGGGTAATGTCCAGGATGCCTCCCTGCTGAATCACTTTGTCAAACGAGAGACCGAGATTGCTCGAGACCGTAAGCGTTCCCGTGGTCGGCGGCAGGGTAATGCTGTCGCCCGCGCCCGGCCGACCGCCTGGGCCCGACCCGCCGGACCAATTGGCGTCGTTCCAATTGCCGTTGCCGCCGCCCCAAACGGCCACCGCTTGAGCGGATGCCGTCGACGCGGCACCCATGATCGCCGCGACCAGACCAAGCATGGCGACCGTCTTGCAGGTGCGAGCCGCCAGCCGGCGTCGTTGACGCAAGGCGACGATGCCAATCCCGGTCAGCAGGATGGCTGCGCCCGCTGGCTCGGGCACCGCCAGGACGGCCCCAGGCGATTTGTTCGACTTGATCAGTCCGAAGTCAGCGAGATTGATCTGCCGATCGCCGTTTAAGTCGCCGAGCGCCCGGCCTTGCAGCGCCGTCAGCGGCGTCAGATCGACGCCCACGTTGGCGCGCCAGATGTCGTAGTCCGCCGAATTGACCAACCCGTCCTCGTTCACGTCGCCTGCCTTGCGACCCGAAAACCATAGCAATTCATTCGGATTGAAGCCGCCGGTCCAACTGAAGACGCGATGCTCATCCATTAGTCCGGTGTAGCTCGTCTCGACCTCGGCCCCATTCGAGGAGCCCAACGTGGCCGTTCCGCCGGGCGCGCCGTACGTGAAGTTCGGCAGCGTCGGAAATTGCGGGACGCCGTCGACGTAAATCTGCCAGAAGGAACCGCTCGTGGTGAACGCCACGTGCTGCCACTCGCCATACTTCACTGCCGTCGTGCCGGGGCCCGTCTGATTGACGTAAAAGAATCCCTCGGGGGTGATCCCCATCGTAAATTGCGTGCCATTGGTGAAAAAGATCGACTCTCTCCCAGCCATCGAGGCGTCAGGCTTGAGGAACACCTCCATGCCCCAACGAAAACTGCCCGTGCCCTCGTACCATTTCGTGGCAACGGAGCTCAACGTCTCTTCGCTCGCGTCGAAGGCGATCGATCGCGTGCTGGACAAGAAGCTCGGCTTGTCGCTGCTGTACTTCAGCGCGTTGCTGCCCAACAGCGGCGTCATTTCGATGCCTGGCGTCAGGCCGAGGCTATCGACCGTGGTGACCACCGTGCCTCCGGTCGTCGCGCCCGCGTCGTCTTCGCCCAAGTGATAGTACGCCAGCGGGTTGAGCACCGCGTACGCCGGCACGCCGTGCGCGCCGCCGAGCAATAGAATTCCCGCCATCGCCAGAACAAGTCTTCGGCACATGCTGAGCGTCCTCCAGATGTAATAGGGGCAGTTCAGCGAAAGCGTACCGCCGGGGCCGGCATTCTGCAACAATTACTCCAAATCCCACGCGCTTTTACGAAGTCAACAATCGAGTCCCGTGCGAATCGAGAATCGCCGTCGTAGTCGACCGGCGGCGTGACGCGGGCCGCTACGGGTTCCCCACGCCTTGGCAACCAGCCAAAGCTACCGCGCTTTGCCTTGCGAGCGCGACGCAAAGGCTAAAGGCCGAGCGCCCGAAGAGATGTCACGCGGTCCGGAAAAAATCATCAATGCGGCAAATTAGACGATCATTTGCGCCCGCGGCCGCCAGGCAAATCGGCCACGCGCCGCCGACGGCGATCTCGCCGCGTTGATGAAATGGCTCACGGAGAGAAAAAGTGACGAGCGGCATGTCGCGTAACCACCTGCAACACGCCGCCCGTCTGGTTCACGACTAGATTTTCCGCACTGCGGTCGTCCCGCGCTGCCGTTAGTTGCGGCCGCGTCGTACCGCAGCCAGCATCCCCGCCGCTCCGCATGAGAGCAGCGCCAGGCAACTCGGCTCCGGCACGGCCAGCGGCGCTCCCAGCACGAAGGCCGTCGTCGTCGCCGATCGCATGACCTCCAGACCGGTGATCGCGATGTTGTTCTTTAAGAAGACGCTGATGGCCGGATTCCCCGGCACCGCGCTGCCGTCGAACCGGTACACCCCCGCGATGAACGAGTAGTTCGGCATGTCGGACGCCACCGCCGTCGCCGACGCCGCAAACGGCACGTCGAGCCACGGCGTCGTCACCAGGCTTGTCCCATTGAACGCCCGCAACTGAAAGTTCTCCGGCGAGGCCGAGCCGTTGTCGAGGTCGCCGAACTGAAAGTACGTTCCTACCGGCAGCGCGCCAGGAGCGTAGCCGCCGCTGACCGAGAAATCGTACAGTGCGGTCCCTGTCACCGGCGCCCCGACCGGCGGCGTGTGCGGCATCGCCCCCGTCGCGGGAAACGTTCCGATCCAGGCCGGATTCGCCGGCACGCTCCACGTCCCGGTGAACGGCCCGCCCGCGGCGCCCGCCGCCACGTAAATCTGCCGCGTCGGATCGCCCGTGGCGCCAGGGAAACTCAGCGTGCCGCTGCCCGTCAACGGTACGGCCAATGTCGGAGCGATCGACAACAAAGAAACAAACGACGCCAGCGCAAAGCTGGAAAGAGAGCGATTCATGAGCTGAAACCTTTGCAGTGTGAGATAAAAACGATGGGCAAGTGCCGGAGCCGGCATTCGCTACGAAAGCATTCCAATCGTTTCTATTTCATTCGCCGCAATCAGCTCAGAACCAAGATCGCGCGGTCTTTACGGCCGCAGGCCTGCGCCACCCTGGGGTGGCAGACCTCGGCGGGAGCGTTGCCCCGCCGCATTCCGCGGGCCGTCAATGCGGCCCGACTCTCCGCAGCCTAACCAGTCGTGCGCGGAATGAAAGTCCTTTTTCTAGAAGCTAGCAATTTTTTCTTCGCGAGCCTCAGTTCCGTCCGCTCCCCCGCCTGAGGGCAGAATTGCCGTGACCGGTTGTTTCACGCGCCAATTCGCATCTCCCCATGTCGATTGCTCCGCCGCGCTCCATGCCTGAGAATGCCGTCAGACACTACGGCGCCGCGCCGCGGTTGGCTAGCAGCGAATAATGGAAGCACGGGAGGAGCGAATATGCCTCAGGCGGAACAATTCAACCGGCGGACGGCGGCAAAGGCAGCGGGGACGGCGCTTGCCGCGACATTTGTCGCGTCGTTGGCCGCAGGCGAGTCGCGCAGCGAAGAGACCGCGCCCTCAGCCCCTAAAGGCAATGTCAAACAGTCCCTCTGCCGCTGGTGCTACGGCGACGTCCCGCTCGACAAACTCGCCGCCGCCGCCAAAGCCATAGGCTATCAGTCGATCGAGCTCGTCACGCCCGAGGAGTTCCCCACGGTCCAGGCCGCCGGTCTCACCTGCGCGATGCTCAGCGGCGCCGACGCCATCGACCGCGGCTTCAATCGCCCTCAGCATCACGAGCAGCTCAAGATCGCCCTCGCCGATCACATCGAGTTCGCGGCCAAGCATGGCATGCCGAACGTCATCTGCTTCTCCGGCAACCGCCGCGGCATGAGCGACGACGAAGGCCTCGAGCACTGCACCGCCGGCCTGAAGCAGATCGTCGGCCTCGCCGAACAGAAGAACGTCACGATCTGCATGGAGCTCCTCAACAGCCGCGTCGACCACGGCGACTACATGTGCGACCGCACCCCCTGGGGCGTCGAACTCGTCAAACAGGTCGGCTCGCCGCGCTTCAAGCTCCTCTACGACATCTACCACATGCAGATCATGGAGGGAGACGTCATCCGTACGATCCGCGACAACCAGCAGTACATCGGCCATTACCACACCGGCGGCAATCCGGGCCGGCACGAGATCGACGACACGCAAGAGCTCAATTACCCGGCGATCATGCGCGCGATCGTGGAGACCGGCTACGATGGCTACGTCGGCCAAGAGTTCATCCCCAGCCGCGACCCGCTCACCTCGCTCGCCGAGGGCTTCAAGATTTGCGATGTCTGAGCGTCGCCGCCGCCGTCACGCCGGCGCGAACCGCTCCACCAACTCTCGCCGACCCGCGAGCTCGTGCAGAAACTTCCGCGAGCGTTGGGCTGCCGCCAAGTCGACGTTCCCCGACGCGTCGGCCGCGATTTCGAGGATGACGCCCCCTTCGAACCGCAGTCGCGAGAGCTGCGCGACCAGCGGCTGCCAATCGATCGAGCCTTCGCCCGGCGGAAGATGGTCGTCCCGGTTGCCGCGGTTGTCGCTGGCGTGAATCATCCACAAATGCCCCGACAGCTTGTGCACCACCGTCGCCAGGTCGCCCGATAGATACGCGTGGCCCGTATCGAGGCAGATCCCCACGTCGCAGGCGTTGATCGCCCCTAGGATCCACAGCACGTCCTTGGCGTGACCGAAAAAGAGATGCGGAAGCATATTTTCCAGCACCAGCGCCGTCCCCAGCTCGCGGCAGCGGCGCGCCAGATAATTCAGCGACTCGGCCGCCGTTTCCATCCGCTGCAGCCGCTCCTCGCCCGAAATCGGCGAGCGCTCGGGCCCTGGGTGAATCACGAAGTAACGCGCGCCGAGCTCAGCCGCCGCCGCCTGCTCCACGGCGACCACCGCCGGCCCGCGCACGGCGGGGTCGCCCGACGTGATGTCGATATGGTCGGCGAACGGGGCGTGGAACGAGTACGGTTCCAGTTGCAGCTCGCGAATCCGCTGCGCCGCTCGCTTCACCAGCGGCAGATCTCGGTAGTCTAAGTGCGCCGGGAACGAACAGATTTCGAGAATCGTAAACCCGGCGTCGCGAACTTGCTCCAAGCAACCAAAGATGCTGCGTTGATAGAAGCAGCCCGTGGAGATGCCAATTGGCCAGTCGCTCATTTCAATTCTCCCATGTCCCATCGCCAACGGTTGTCGTTGCCGGGCGGCCGGGGGTCACCAATTGCTGGAGCCGCCCCACGCGGTCAACCAGCAGCAAACGATGCCCCTCCAAAATCTCGCCGCAGCCGGCCCACGAGCAATAGCCCTTCTCCCGCGTCGATTGACAGTTGAAATCGATAAGCGGGTCAAGGCCGTCCGCCAGCAATCCGGTGAATAGGCGGGTATAGAAGTCTGCCCGCAGCGCCGCGTCGTAGACAAACCAGCCCGGCGCCCATTGGTAGTCGCGCTCGTACTTCGAGCGTATCAGCCCCGCAATATGCTGCGGATGCCAGCCCAACGCCGTCAACGTTCGCGCCACGTGCTGGATGCCGGCCGGCTTGAGCAGTAAGTCGTTCGGATATCGCAAGATGTGGGCAACGCAGCGCGGCAGCGTATCCAGCGGCGTCCTGTCGTACGTTTCCGGCCACCGCGCCGGAGGATCGTGATCGGCGCCGTAAAAATAGTCGTGGAAGCGGGCCAGCGTTGAACGCTTATATTCCGCCACGAGCTCGGCCATACCGCGCGATTGCTCTGGAATCTGCGTTGAAGCGCGACGGGCGAGCGCCCGAACCTGCGCGGCGTCGCGCATCACGCCCAGCGCGCTCGGATCGTCCATCTCATGGAGCGGAACGACGAACAGCGGGCCCCCGGCGCCGTCGCCCGGCGATGGCGCCGCGTGGCAACGCACCGATTTCAAGTACTGCGTGAAGGGCATCCGCAACGTCCGCGTATGCAGCGGATCGCCGTACTCCGACAAATCGATCGAAACAATCTCGCGCCCGCGATCGATGGGCCCCACTTCCACGGCTGTCAGTTCCACCGGGATCTCGCAGCCGCTGCCTTCGCGCAACATCCGGTGGGCAAAATACTCCATCACCATCCCCAGGCCGTGAAACGCCGCGGCCAGATCCAGCGGCGGCTTCAGCCCCTCGGGCGGCTGCGGCTGCATGGACTTCGCGAGCACCGTCTCAGGCAGCCGGCCCAAGTGCGCGAGCATGCCGCAAGCCTCCGACTGCCGCTGCAATCGCCAGACGAAATGATGGCCTCGCCCGCTCAATAGATGCAGCGGCGCAATCCCGTAGGCTGCTAGCAGTTCTTCGACCGCGTCGACGATCGGGCGCTGGATCGCAAATGCCCGGTGCGAATCGCGATGCGGCTCGGCCGCATCGTCGAAGTTCACATATTCCATATCGAGGTCGACCAGCAGCGACTCGCTGTCCCACAGCGAGCGGGCCACCTCGGCGTGCTGCTCGAGCAGTTCCGCGAGCGCGCTGGTCGGATGGGGGTTGTACCAGCGATAAGCTCCGCGCCCTTCGATGGAGATGAAGCGCGCCGTCGCTCGTTCGGAGCGCGACCCGCCCAGAAACTCCGCCAGCCGCGCCCGCACCGCCAGATCGTCGTAAAACTCCGTTGTCATCGGCCGTTACCCCCCGCCTTTTTGGCAGCCCCTAACGGCAGCCATGAACCAAGGCCGCAACAATCGCGCCGCGCCCGTGCGGACGCCGCACGGGCTGAACCCACCCGCCCCGCAATAAGCCGGCGACTCGCTGGCAGCTCCGGGTGGGGCGCGCATGTGCGTCGCGGCACTACGGCAAAGGGGGGAGTTTTTTTCACGACGCGCGGCGGCGCCGACGTTCCACGTGGAAATCGCACGCTGCCGATCGCCAACGTCCGCGGTATGGCGTTTGCAAAATAGTACATCAGAGGACAAATAGTCTTGACGTTCTCGTAAGGTGTCGGGGGCACGGGCCCCGCGCGAGATGACTTTTCAATTCGATTGAGATTCATGTCCGTCACGTTGTCCACGGCGGAGTCGGGGACTGAAAAAACCGCCAGCGGCCTGTGATGCTCGTGAGACCGCTGGAGAGGAGCGATCTTCCGATGAACGCCTATTCATTGATCATGTTGCTCATGGTGGCGACGTTCGTTGTCGCCCTCATCGTCATGGCTCAGTCGTGCAACTAGCACTCGCATCCGGCTAAGCCGGATGATTTGCTTCAGGTCATTCAACGCGAAAGGAGTTAACCATGACCACTGCCATTGCCAAACGCGAACCTCGCACGCTAGCCTCGCGCGAGCCCTTCCAAGCGATTCGAGACGACTTCGAAGGAATGTGGCGCCAACTTGTCGGCGAGCGCATGCCCGGCTGGTTGTCGACGCCGATGATGCCCGCGCTCGACGTAAAGGAGACCCCCAACGCGGTCGAAGTCCGCGTCGATCTCCCCGGCTTCGCCGCCGACGACATCAACGTGCAACTCGCCAACAACGTGCTGACGGTCAGCGGAACCCGCGAAGAAGAGGAGAAGCAAGAGAATGAAGCGTTCCACCGCATCGAGCGGCGGTGCGGCAGTTTCTCTCGCTCCGTGGCGTTGCCGGTCCGCGTCGCCGAGGAGAAGGTCGACGCGAAATTCCGCAACGGCGTCCTCACCGTTTCGCTCCACAAGTGCGACAACGGCAAGTGCCGCAAGATCAAAGTTCAAGAATAGTTCGCGTCACTCATCAACCGCCGCTGCGGTCCCCCCTAGGGGGCCGCAGCGGTGCCCGTGCACAGCGGCAAACCGGCCGGGTGCGGCTCTAGCCATGAAGGGAGTTCATCATGGCCCCCAAACTTCAAGAGCCGATGCACCACGAGCATCTCGAGTGGAAATCTGAAAACGACCTCTGGCTCGACGAAGTCCGCACCTGGCAGTTCGAACTCTACCAAGTCAAATCCGAGGCCCCGCGCTTGCAGGCCAGCCACGAGCGGGCCCTCGCCGCGCAGGCCGAAGCGATTCGCACCGACAAAGAACGGCTCGGCAAAGAGGAGGACATCCTCGCCATGGACGAGTCCTGCCTCGACCAACAACCGACCCCCGACGCCCGCTTCGCCCAAGAGCAGCTGCTGCATCAGAAAGAGTGGCGCGACACGACCGCATCAAGCGCCACCACCACCAAGTGATGAAGCAGTGGCTGAAACTGATGAACGTCCTCGGCAAAAGCATGTAAACTACGGTCATCATACGAGATCGCCAATCCATAGTCATCGCTCGCCATCTCGAGGAACCCCAGGCGAGCCGCCAGCGTCAGCTCCCGGAAGACCCTGCCAGTAGTGCCGCCTGACTCTTACCGCCCCGCAGCCAGCAGACGCGCAATCTGCGTTAGTCGCCCGTAGGTCATCAGCACCCCCGCCCAGCACCAGAAACACCCGGCTCTCGATTGGCGGCGGGTCGGCCGACACCAGGCCGATAGATTCAATGAACCCCGCGGTGCAGTGTCGTTGTCATTCCCGTCACTGCCGTCGATGAGCAGTGCGGGCCAGATAGCGTTTGTTGCCATCGAGGCAACGCTGCCAAGCGCGACGTTTTCAGAAATGGCGGTCACACGTCCGCCTCACCACCGCCTCGGAAATCTTAGAGAGCGTGACTGACGAGTTTGCGGCAACGGCTTTAGAAGTAGAGAGACGATGAAAGAGGAAGAATTACGTGACCTGCCCTCGAGTAGGGTCCCCAGCGGGGGTTACTGGACCTACCAAGCGGTCCAAGTTTCGGGGGCCGCTTGTCAACGTCTCCAAGTGGATGATCTTGATCCCGATCTGCCGGCCAGATGGCATGGAGTTGGGCGTTGGCTTCAGCTCGATTTCGTGTCCACGGTCTAAAAGGAAAGTGCGATTCATAAATACGGTAAAGCGGCCGAACCGATGGCGGCCGCCGCTCGCCAGACCGTTGAATAAGAACTGTTGAACAGCAGGTTGGCCTGGCGACTTCCGCCGCCCAGCGCCTTGGCAATCCTGTGCGACCCGTCCGCCGAAGCGAACTGACGGCCGTTTTGCCCATGCCAACTTAGGCCGTTGAACGCTTTATTTGCCGCGTGACCAGTTGCCGCACGTCGCAGCGCCCCTCCCGGCGCCGAGGCTGCGCACGTCGCAGCGCGCCCTCGCTCAAGAAAACATCGCCCCGCCCAAATTGATCTTGACTCCCAAGGCGATTTATGCATCGCCAGCGCCGTTGGATATTGCGGGAAAACTATCACTTCCCAAATTCCGCGCGGCCCGCGCAATAACGGACTTGACATGGTCTCGGCCGGCGCCATTAGGCTGACAGGCGTGGCGAGTGCGCGGCGTCGTGCCTCCGCTCGCCGCGGCGACCTGTTCGGGCAGTTCGCCGACGTCAACGCCGCGGCGACGCTCAGCCTGGGCTGGCGGCGAAGCGTCACCTGCCCAACAGTCCGCCTCCGTCACAAGTATCTGCCGGCTGTCGGCCGAGATCCGCGATCTTGTCCGCACGCAAAAGGAACGCGACCATGGAAGTTGAAACTAAACGTCGTTCTCCGCGCGCCCTGCAGGCCGCCCAGCGTTGGCTCGCGGCGCGGCTGCCACCGGAGGAACTCGCGCGCCTCGACCGGCAAGGCTTCGTCGCGTTTGAGTTCCTGCCATCAGGGACGCGATGCGCCAAGCTCCGCTACCGGGACCTCAGCGGCCGGCAGCGGGTGGCGTACATCGGCGTCGACCGGCGGCTGGCCCGTCGCATCGCGGCGTACCTCGCCTGGCGGCAAGCGGCGCGCCGCCGCCGGCGCAGGCTCAACGCGCTGCAGCATGAGCGGCGGCGGCTGCTGGCGTCGGTGCAGGCGCGCTTGCTGCCCCATCTCGACGCGTCGATTTGGCACTTTCACGGTCGAGCTCTGCGTCTACGGCGCGGCTGCGCGCGGCATGGTCCGCGCCCCGCGCTCGACGCCTGCACGAACGTGAGAGGATTGATGATGACGACCACAACTCAAGACGCTACCCAATCGCCCGCTGGACCCTCCCCCTCGCCAAGCGGCGAGCGTCATGACCCCCTGCGCCGCTGGGCCCAGCGGCAAGCATCGCCCATCGGGGCGGCGCTCGGCTGGCTCACTGCCGACGTGTGCGAGCTGACATCGAAGTTCGCCGTGCCGCTGAAGGCCGAGCTCCGCGACGCAGCGACGTCGCCGGATAATTTGGGACGGGTCGCAGGCGACCTGCGGCAATACTCCCAGCTGAGCCGCCAAGCCGAGCGTTGCCTGCGGCTGGCGCATGAGCTGGAGAAGGCCAACGCATGCGAAGCGAAGTTGCGGCCAGTTGATACCTATGGCGGGCGGTCTGCTGTTGGCGAGGCGACGGCCACAGCGCCCGCGACGGCAAGCGCCACGCCGCCGACGCCTGTGGTAACCACCTAGCGGGTGGCCGTGCCTCTCGCTCCACCGTTCTATGATCTTTGACAATTTAGTTTTTGTATCAACGCGCGCCGCCGCCGGCCACGGCGGCGCGCGTACGGAGGAAGGACGGTCGCCCCTCGAGCATGATCACCTGCTCGATGACCGCGCCGGCGCCGCTGATAGCTAAACGAAGTCACCAGGCGCGAGAAAGGCGCCTCCGCCCCGCAGCTGCCAGCGCCAGGCGTGTGGCGCCTGGCGCTGGCAGCCCGCCGCGGGCTTCACGCGCCGCTAGGCGCTCCCTCGCCGAGGAAGGTCGTCCAGCTATCGTAGAGCTCGCGGCGCAGCTGACTGACGCGTCCGGCGGTCAGCTGACAAAGCGCCGCGACGACGTTGGTGCGCTCCCCGTGGGCCAGGGCGTGGACGACCCGTTGGTCGCGCACGGGCAGCGAGGCGAACCACTGGCCGAAGTCGATCCGCAGCGCCGCCAGCTCGGCGGGCGTGGCGCGGCGAGAGTCGCACAGCTCGGCGGCCACATCGATCGATTCGGTGCGCCGGCCGCGCAAGCGCCACTTGCGGGAGCCGACGTCGGCCGCATTGTCCCGGCTCCCCAAGAGCCGACCCGCTCGATAGCGACGCACGGCGAACCGGGCCAGCGTCGTGGGGTAAGCGCGACCGCCGCGTCCCGACGCCGCCAGCCGCGCGTAGTCGACGGCCGCGGCGGCCAAAGTGGTCTGCACGGCTTCGTCTCGTTCTTCGGGCGCGAGCTTCCGAAAGGCGACTCGGGCGTACCGCTCGATCGTCGGCGCCATCTCGATGAAAGCGGCTTGCCACGCCAGCGTGGCGCGGACGCTCTCCGTTGTTTTTGCCGTCAGGGACATGGCAGCTTCCTCTCTGCTGGGACCGCCGCCAGAGGCGCGGCGGTCGGGTGAATAAGACGTGAACCGCGCGGGCGAAGCATCGCGCGGCGGCGCCGGTCGGTCGGCGGGGCCGCTGTGGCTCGCTCGGCGCGAGCTAGCAGGCCCAGTGATTTGTGGCGCGAAACGGTGATCGATTTAGTGCGCGCCGCGCTTTATCGGACCAGCGGCGTGGCCCGACAGCGACGAACGTTGGCGTCGCGGTCAGCGATTGCCGGCGTGACTACGGGCGAGCGCTGCCGCGCACGCCGGGGCGTTGGCGGGCCAGCGAAGATTTGCTGCGGGGGAGGAGGACGGTTGCGACCGTTGGGGGGGCGACGAGCCGCTCCGGGTCAGCGCCAGGGGAAGAGCAGGGGCGACGGGGAGCCAGCAAGCGCCCGACCGGACGTTGAACTGCCCTTGGTCGTCCGCTTATCCTGGACAATCCCAGCCGCGAGCATCCGCATGAAGTTGACCACCACTCATCGCTCCGCCGTCACCGCCTGTTTGCACCCGGCGGACGTACCGCCAAGCGGGCTGATCAGTTGCCGGGCACGATGTGAAGCAGGAATCATTCCCGAGCGATACGTCATGCAGCTATTGAATGGGCTCACGGTGGCCGGAGCCGTCCGCAGCGTCAAAGGTCGCCACGGCGGCTTCGCTCTCCCGCCATTTCCGAAATTTCCCATCCCAACGCCGCACAACTCAAACGTTTCGTCCACCCAGCCCGGACAAAACAAGGGGAACGACAGGATGTCGACGAACCGCGCCAAACCCGAGGAAAACCGCCTGCCGTCCGCGGTCGCGCTCCGTGAGCGGCGAGTTTTGTCCGCTCCGATCGAGTTTTCACTAGGGCGAAACGGACAGAACCTACCGGCCCAAGCGCCAGCTGATAAAATGGCGGCCCGCAGCCGGTCGGTCTCGCGCTCGTCCCCTTGTCCAACGACTCGCTTCGTTCCACTCAGCACTCACACGTCTTCGCAGTGAAGGACTTCCGTTCGATGGCTCAGCAGCAACTCAACGTCGCACTGATCGGTTACAAGTTCATGGGCAAGGCCCACAGCCAGGCCTGGCGAACCGTGGGGCGGTTCTTCGATCTCGACGCCGAACCGGTGATGAAGGCGGTTTGCGGACGCGACGCGGCGGCGGTGGCGGAGTTTGCCCAGCGTTGGGGTTGGGAAACCTCTTCGCCCGACTGGCGCGAGGTGGTCAACCGGAAGGACGTCGACGTCGTCGACATTTCGACCCCGGGCTACACCCACGACGAGATCGCGATCGCCGCGGCCGCCGCGGGGAAGCACGTTTTTTGCGAGAAGCCCCTTTGCTTCACCGTCGCCCAGGCCAAGGAGATGCTCGCTGCCGTCCGCAAGGCGGGGGTGAAGCACATGGTCAACTTCAACTACCGTCGCGTGCCGGCCGTGGCGCTGGCGAAGCAGATGATCGACAGCGGCGCGATCGGTCAGATCCGGCATGCCCGGTTCACGTACCTGCAGGATTGGCTCGTCGACCCGCAGTTCCCCATGAACTGGCGGATGCGGGCCGACGCCGCCGGCAGCGGAGCGCATGGCGACCTCGGGGCGCACTCGATCGACCTCGCTCGCTACCTCGTCGGCGAGATCGGCGAAGTCGTCGGCATGCAGAAGACCTTTATTACCGAGCGGCCGTCAGAGGGGACCTCCAGCGGCCTGACCGCGACGGCCGGCGAGGGCGTTGAAAAGGTAACGGTCGACGATGCGTCGATCTTCATGGCGAAGTTCACCGGCGGGGCCCTCGGCACGTTCGAAGCGACGCGCATGGCCCCGGGGCGGAAGAACTACAACCGGTTCGAACTGAACGGCAGCAAGGGATCGCTCGTCTGGTGCTTTGAGGACCTCAACTACCTCGACTACTACTCGACGGAAGATCCTGAGGACCGGCGCGGATTCCGGCGCATCATCGCGACCGAAGGCGTCCACCCGTACGCCGGCGCCTGGTGGCCGCCGGGACACATGATGGGCTACGACCATACCTTCTCGAACGCCGCGGCTGACCTGGTGCAGTGCATCGCGAACGACAAGTCGTGTGCGCCGTGCTTCCAAGACGGCGCCCAGTGCGTGGCGGTGCTGGAGGCAGTCGACAAGTCGATCGACGGGGGCAAGTGGGCGAAGGTGGAGATGATTGAGTAGAGGTACGAATGACCAATGACCAAGTCGCAATGACCAAAAGGGGAGCAGCGCCCGTTTTGATACTGGTCATTGGTGCTTGGTCATAGGGACGTTTCTAACCGGACGATTGCAAACCTAAACAACGGCAACAATCTTTTCATCATGTCAAGAATCAAAGCAGGCATTATCGGCACCGGATTCATCGGCCCCGCTCACATCGAGGCGCTGCGGCGGCTCGGGTTCGTCGAAGTGGCGGCCGTGTCGGAGCGGGACCAGGCGCTCGCCGATCGCAAGGCGGCCGAGCTGTCGATCCCCAAGGGGTATGGCGACTACAAGCAGCTGCTCGCCGATCCGGAGATTCAGGTGGTGCATAACTGCACGCCCAACCATCTTCACTTCGGCGTGAACTGCGACATCATCGCCGCCGGCAAGCATGTGATCAGCGAGAAGCCGCTCGCGATGAACTCGACCGAGTCGCGCGAGCTGGTGAACCGCGTCGAGAAGGCGGGGGTGATCAACGCGATCAATTTCAACTATCGCTACATGCCGCTGGTGCAGCAGGCGCGGGCGATGTGCCAGAACCACGACGACGTCGGCCGCGTGCTCGCCGTGCAAGGGAGCTACCTGCAGGATTGGCTCTTCAAGGAAACCGACTGGAACTGGCGGCTCGTGCCGGAGCTGTCGGGCGACTCGCGGGCGATCGCCGACGTCGGCAGCCATTGGTGCGACCTAATTCAATACGTCACCGGCTTGAAAATTACCCGCGTGATGGCCGACCTCGTAACGCTCCACCCGACGCGGAAGCGGCCGAAGGTGGAGGTCGAGACCTACGCCGGCAAGGTGCTTAAACCTGAAGAGATGGAAGACGTCGCCATCGGCACCGAGGACTATGCGTCGGTATTGTTGGAGTTCGACTCCGGCGCTCACGGCGTGTTGACGGTCAACCAATGCGCGGCGGGGCGAAAGAACCGGTTGTTCTACGAGATCAACGGTTCGAAGTGCGGCCTCTCGTGGGATCAGGAGAAACCCAACGAGCTCTGGATCGGTCACCGCGATCGGCCGAACGAGGTGATGATGAAGGACCCGAGCCTGCTCTACCCCGAGGCGCGCGAGTACGCCCATTACCCCGGCGGCCACAACGAGGCGTATCCTGACGGGCCGAAGAATCTCTTCCGCAACGTCTACGGATTCATCGCGGGGACGCGCAAAGGCGGGGACTTCGCGACGTTCCTCGACGGACACAACGAAATCGCCATTTGCGACGCGGTGCTCAAGAGCAGCCGGGCGAAGCAGTGGGTCGACGTGGAGTACTAGGCCGATGGCGACGACATTACCACGGAAGTTCGAGATCACGCGCGTCGCCGACCTGCCGCCGGTGGCGTGCCCCTGCGGCACGACGCGGCGGGCGTTCGTCGACGATCCCGATCGCGTGGCGTCGCTGCATGTGGTGGACATCAGCGTCGACGCGCGGACGCACTACCACAAGCGGCTCACCGAGATCTACTACATCCTCGAAGGCGAGGGGGAGATGGAGCTCGACGGCGAGCGGTATCCGGTGCGGCCGGGCGATTCGATCCTGATCAAGCCGGGCTGCCGGCACCGGGCCGTCGGGAAGCTGAAGGTGCTGAACGTGCCGATCCCGGCGTTCGACCCTAGCGACGAGTGGTTTGATTGAAACTGCGCTCAGCCCGCGATGAGCGTGGCGATCTTCCGCGCCGTTACGCTCAGCGGCAGATCGCCCAGTTCGGCCAGCGGCGTCCAGCGCACCGGGCTCGCGTCGGTCGAGCGGACGCGGCCGCCGGCGGCGCGGGCTTCGTAGCAGTCGAGCGTGATCCGGTAACGGGTGACGCCGTGCTTGAGCGTTTTTAGCAACCCGCCCGGTTCAATGTCGACGCCGGTCTGGTCGCGGACTTTGTCGACGAGCTCTCTGCGGACGAAGAGCGGGCCTTCGCCGTCGAGCGGGAAGCGGGGGAAGTCCCACATCCCTTCCCAGCGTTCGCCCTTGGCTCGCTGCCGCAACAGTACGCGGCCCGACTTGCGGACGACGACGGTCGCCTCGCGCACGGCCGTCACCTTGACTTTGGCGGCGAGCTTGGGGATCTCGCTCTGCAGGCCCGCGGCGAATGCGGTGCAGTGAGCGGTGACGGGGCACTCGTTGCAACGCGGGTCGGAGGGTTTGCAAACCAGGGCGCCGAGCTCCATCAGCGCGAGGTTGAACTTCCCGGCGCCGGTGGCTGGGAGCAGCGATTCGGCGGCCTCCCAGATGTGCCGCTGCCCGGCCCCGCCGACGACCTCGCCCCGATAGCCGGTGAGGCGAGCGAGGACGCGTTGCGTGTTCGTCTCGACGATCGGCGCTGAGACGTCATAGGCGAATGAGGCGACGGCGCCGGCGGTGTAGCGGCCGACGCCGGGGAGCGCCATCAGTGACTTCACGTCACGCGGCAGCTGGCCATCGTGCTCGGCGACAATTACCTTCGCGGCGGCATGGAGGCCGCGGGCGCGGCGATAGTAGCCGAGGCCTTCCCACAGGCGGAGCACCTGCTGCTCGTCGGCGGCCGCTAAGGCGTGAACGGTGGGAAATGCGGCGACGAACGCCGTGAACTTCGGCCCCGCCATCGCGACGGTCGTCTGCTGCAGCATGATCTCGCTAAGCCAGATCTGATACGGATCGCGGGTCCGCCGCCAGGGCATGTCGCGCTTGTGCTTGTCGAACCACGCGAGCAGCTTGCGCCGGAACGACTGGCGCTCTTTGGCGTCTTTCAGAGTTTGCGTGGTGCAATCCGTTGCCATGCTTTGAGTTTAGATGATCTCACGCAAAGGCGCGAAGGCGCAAAGAAGAAAGCAATGCATTTGTATTCCTTTGCGCCTTCGCGCCTTTGCGTGAAATCTTTCTCCAACTCAGCCTTCTTTCAAAGCCGCCACAACTTCCATCAGGGCCTTCTTGCCGTCGCCGAAGAGCATCAGGCAGTTGTCGGCCGCGAAGAGGGGGTTCGGGATCCCCGCGAAGCCAGGGCTGAGGCTCCGTTTCACGACGACGACGTTACGGGCCTTGTCGACGTTGAGGATCGGCATCCCGGCGATCGGGCTCGTGGGGTCGGTGTTGGCGAGCGGGTTCACGACGTCGTTGGCGCCGATGACGATCGCGACGTCGCACTGCGGGAACGTCGGGTTGATCTCCTCCATCTCCTTCAGCTGCTCGTACGGCACGTCGGCCTCAGCGAGCAGCACGTTCATGTGCCCCGGCATGCGGCCGGCGACGGGATGAATCGCGTACTCCACCGTGCAGCCATGTTCTTCGAGAATCGTCGCCAATTCGCGGACGACGTGCTGCGCCTGAGCGACGGCCAACCCATAGCCCGGGACGACAATGACGCGCTGGGCGCCCTCGAGCAGCATCGCCACGTCTTCGGGCGACGCACTCTTCACCTTGCCGGCGTAGATGTCGTCGCTAGATGCGGCGGAAGTCGGTTCCATGCGGCCGAACAGCACATTGGTGAAAGACCTGTTCATCGCCTTGCACATCACGATCGACAGGATCAGACCCGAACTGCCGTCGAGGGCGCCGGCGATGATCAGCAGATAGTTGTCGAGAATGAACCCCATCAAGCTGGCCGACAGGCCGGCGTAGGAGTTGAGCAGCGAGATCACCGTCGGCATGTCGGCGCCGCCGATGGGGATGACGAGGCAGAGGCCGAAGACGAGGCTCACCACGATCAGCAGCAAGAAGACGATCCAACTAGTGGGGCTAAAGATCAGCCAGATCGACAGCAGCGCCGCGACGCCGAGCAGCGAGAAGTTGATCGCGTTCTGGTTAGGAAGGCCCTTTATCGAGCTCGGCAGCAGCTCTTGCAGTTTGCCGAACGCGATGAGGCTGCCGGTGAATGTGAGGGCGCCGAGGAAGACTTCGATCGCGAGGATCGCCATCGTGAATTTGTCGAGGTGAGGCACGCCGGGAACGGCGACCTCTTCAAAGTAGTGGGCCGTCCCCACGAGCGCCGCGGCGAGGGCGCCGAAGGCATGCGAGAGGGCCGTCCGCTGCGGGACGGCGGTCATCGGCATCCAGATGGCCATCGGCGTGCCGATGATCGAGCCGAGGGCGATGCCGACCAGCACCCAATTGTAGGTGACGACGTCGTACATCAGCAGCGTGCCGATGACGGCGAGCGCCATGCCGATTTCGCCGGCCAGCACGCCGCGACGGGCGGTCTTCGGATGGCTCAGCCACTTGAGCGACAGAATGAAGAGCGCGGCCGCGATGAGGTACGAACCCCAGACGAGGATCGAATCGCGATCGGCCAGATGGCGCACGGCGCCGTTGGTCGAAATGTTCAACTCGACGTCGACGGCGGCGAACAGGGAGCCCAGCGAGTGGAGATTAGTCACGGCGACGGGTCTCCCGGCGGAACATCTTCAGCATCCGGTCGGTGATGAGGAACCCGCCGACGATGTTGATCGTCGCGGCGGTGACCGCGATGGTTCCCAGGACGGTGCTCAGCGTCGAGTGGCCGCCGGCGGTGATCTGAATCGCGGCGACGATCGCAATCGCGGAGATCGCGTTGGTGAGCGACATCAACGGCGTGTGGAGCAGCGGCGAGACGCGGCGAATCACCTCCAGCCCCAGGAAGGTGGCGAGGAGGAAGACGAAGAGTTTTGGTTCGAGGTTGTGCATTGATGAGGACCGTCAGTTGTACATGGTCAGTTGTCAGTTGCTGATGATTGGAATAGCGGCGTTCGAGTATGAGGTGGCGCAATTACTCACGATGATTTGCTAAGTAGTTTCTGCAGGTAGAAAACCAAGTACACGCCCAGTGTCGTTGAGAGCAGGTAAATCATCTTGAAAATGAACTCTTTATTCTCGTTGCCCCATGGTGAGCCATTTCGTCCAAGACAACCCGCGACATGCAACAACGCATAAAAAGGAATCGTTATCAAGCCGCCTATTGCAAAAGCACATAGGCCCACAAGCACGCACTTCACATATTTAGAGGTGTGTCTTTTAAGCTGGCTTGTCATCGATAGAATTCCAATTGAATTAATTGTTGAATCTATCCGTGGTTGCATCGCAGCTAGTGATTCGCGTTCTTTCTCACGCTAAATGATTTATTGGGGTCGGCTGCGGCGATAGTATTAGCGGGCCTAGGTTTAGCATTTCACGAAGTCGCGGCGGTTGCACTTGCCCATCTTTCGCGGCGAGCGTTTCGCGGATCACCTCGTCCTTGAGATCGATCACGAGTTCCCCTTTTTGAGTCAGCAATTGCAGCAGCGTGACGACGTTCTTGGCGAACATCTGGCTCGCGTGGTACGGAACGTCGCTGGCGAGATTCGTCGGGCCGAAGATCGTGACGCCATTCTCGACGACCGTCTCATCTGCGCGAGTCAATTCGCAATTGCCGCCGCGCTCGGCGGCCAAGTCAACGATCACCGATCCGGGCGCCATCCGCCGCACGGCGTCGGCCGTGACTAACAGCGGCGAGCGCTTGCCGGGGATGGCGGCGGTCGCGATGACGACGTCGCAACCGGCGACGACGGCCGCCAGTTGCTCGCGTTGCCGTTGAACTTGTTCGTCAGTGAGGGCCTTGGCGTAGCCTCCTTTGTCTTCGGCGTCGGCAGTGTCGAGTTTCAACTCGACGAACTTGGCGCCGAGACTTTCAATCTGTTCCTTCACCGCAGCGCGCACGTCGTACGCCTGGACCACGGCGCCAAGGCGACGTGACGAGGCGATCGCCTGCAGCCCCGCAACGCCGGCGCCGAGGACGAGCACCTTCGCCGGCGTGATCGTCCCGGCCGCAGTCATCAGCATCGGGAAGAGTCGCGGCAGTTGGTTCGCGGCAAGCAGCACCGCCTTGTAGCCAGCGACGGTCGCCATCGACGACAGCACGTCCATGCTTTGCGCACGGGTGATGCGCGGAATCAATTCGAGCGCGAACAACGTGACGCGGCGTTCAGCTAGTTCTTTGACCGCCTGCGGTTGACCCAGCGGATCGCAGAGGCCGATCACTACTTGGCCAGGGCGAAAGAGGTTGAGATCGTCGCGGCCCGCTTCGAGGTTAGCGCCAAGCGATCGCACCTGCAGGACGGCGTCAGCGTCTTGCACAGCCGCGGTGCGCGATAAAGCGATCTCGGCGCCCTTCTCGGCGTAGGCGGCGTCGGGAAAGCCCGCGCGCTCCCCTGCCCCGGTCTCAACGATTGTGTGCCAGCCTTGCTTGGCCAGCGACGGAATCAACGCGGGGACGAGTGCCACGCGGCGTTCGCCCGGATAGGTCTCGCGGAGGAGGGCAACTTTCATGCGTTCGCGACGGCTTGTACGGCCGTTGAATCGTGGAGATGCCAGATCAGAGCGCGTCGCGCCGACGCCAGAATATCGGAAGGGCTAGCTCTCACTGATTCTCGCAGAAAAGCGGGCGCGGAGAAATGGCGCCAATCGTGACGGGACCGCAATAAATCCCCAGGCGAAGAAGCTTGTTCAACTGCAATTGCGAAATGCATTAACCACGGAGCCACTGAGGCCACGGAGAAGAAGTTCAAGGATGAGTTCCTGCAACCTTCCCTCTGTGCTCTCCGTGCCTCTGTGGTTAAGTCGTTACCCGCTAAGCATTTCAAGAATGATGGCTGTTGAATAGGCTTCTTCGCCAGGGGGGTAGCGTTACGCGCGCGACGCCGACCGATCTGGTGGCCGATCTACTGGCGGAGCCAGGGGCGTTTAACGCTATTCACCGAGCGAGAAGAGATCATTCGGCTCGCCTGTCGACGTGCCCAGCATGGGAGCAATGAAGACCTCGGGAACGAACGCGAATCCCGAGACGATGACCTGCGGGGCGTCGCCCGTGTAGCCGGCGATGGCTTGGCGGGGATCGGCGACAATGGCGCCGACGACCGCGATTTCGCTGCCCGATTTGAATGGGGGACCTTCCATCAGAACCTTCGAGGTGGCGGTGGCGTCGCCGAGCGGGGTCGCGAGCGTGTATTCCGTCCAGGCGCCATGGGCCTGCATGTCGGTAATCTTGCCGAGGGCGACGACGCCCTGGTTTGGTCGCCGTTCGTGCTGCAACCAACGTCCGGCGATCATGGCCAGATCGTTGCGCCGCGCCGGATCGCCCAGGGCGCCGCGAAAGATATTCTTGGCGTTCATTTGCTTGGTGATCAGTTCATTGCCGAACTCTCTGGGATCGGTCAACGTGAACAGCTCGGCCAACTTGCAAAGTTCGATGTAGGCCTGGCCCATGCCGGCAACGTCTTCCTTGCGAGACAGATCGCCGGCGAGAAAGCGGCGATGCGCAGCGTCGGCCCCGGCCAGCTGCGCGTCGAGACTGGCGACCGTGGCGAGGTTGACGCCGCGCAATTGGCCGACGATGGATGTCGTGGGCCAATTTGAGGCTGGCTCGACCGGCATTTGCGCGACGGCCGGCGCGACCGTGGGGGTTTCTGTCGCTTCGGGCATTGGTTCGGTCGCCTCTGCAGGCGCCACGAACGGGTCCTGACGGACTGTCGAGTTGCCGCTCACGGGAGGCGTTGCTGCGAGCCCACTGGCGTCGGCGACATCGTCGGCCATCGACTCTGCGCTCGACGGCGTCTCCTCAGCCGAGTCGGCGAAGGACAGCGTTGACGAAGCCGTCGAGTCGCCGCCATCGGCGCTGCCGCTTGTTTCAACCGCAGCGGGGGGAGCTAACAGACCTTGTTCAGCCAGATTGCTTTCCGGCTGCGATTGCGTGGCGGCGGGCAGCATGGCGGGCGGCAACCAATCGGCCATGCGCAGCAGATCGACCTCCGGGCGCAACCAGAGCAGCGCGTACGCACCGCCAAGAATGCCGATGGCGCCGCCGCCGACGATGCCGACGAGCGTGCGAACACCCGACGAACGGCGCTGGCGGCGCGGCGCGGTCGACAGATCGAGCTCTGCGAAATCGTCCGTGCGAGCAGCTGCGTCGGCATCCTCGTCGTCGACGTCATCGACCATCTCGTCGGAGTTGTACGAAGCTTCGTCGACGGAAGCAGATTGTTGGTCCCAACCGTCGTCGAGCGATTCCGAGTCTTGCCGGGCGTGAACATGTTCCGCGACAGGATGCCGTTCAATGTCGGTCGATTCTTCGCCCTGGTCCTCGTCGACGAACTCGGCAAACTCCTGCGCGGCCGGAATCACGTCGCGCGATTGAACCGGCTCCGCGGCGGGCGCCGCGGCCGCGACCGTTTGCGGCTTCATTAGATCGCTCAGCAGCTGATCGAGCCGGCTTCCAGCAAGCTGCAGTTTGTCGGCAGGCGTCGATGAGTCGGCCGTCAGTGCAGGATCGGCGTCGCGATAGGCGGCGTCGAGCGTCGCGCCGAACGTCGCAGCAGTCGGCGCGTGATCGTTGGGAATGACGCGATCGCCGGGCGTTTCCAAATGGAGCGATGATGCGATCTCACCATCATCGTCCGCTGCGTCAGCGTTCTCTTCGCGCTGCGGGGGCTGCAAGCCGGGCAGTTGCCAGCTAGCCGAGCTGCGCAGGAGTCGCGAAAGACGATCGTCGGCCGCCAGCGTCGGCTCGCTCGATCCGATGCCGGCGTCTTCCACGACGATTCCGAGCGGCGGCGCAGCATCAAGTTTAGCCGCGTCACTTCCCTCGCTCGACTGTGAACTCGGGGCCGAGTCATGGTCGACAACGCGGGCCTTCGGGACGGCGCGGGGAGCGACCGACGCCAATAAGAATTCGGCTTCGCAGATCGGACACTCAACCAATGACGTGGGAGCGATTCCGCTGGGCAGCTCAAGATGCGACGAACAGCGAGGGCAAAGGGTTATCGACGCCATAGTGTTCCTACTCTGCTCAACTCCGTTGCCGCCGACCGCCTCAATGCGGGGCGCGCTTGCCTCGTCGCCGCGGACACAGTTTAACAATACGCCGATGCCTTGTCGGCGGCAGCTATAGAATTCTAGCGGCGGCGGAGCTAGCTAGGCGGCTGCGCGCTGAACTTCGCTGCGGCAGTGACTCGATTGCCGCCGCAGCGGCGCGCCAGCGAGGCGGTAAAATCGCTACAGGCCGTAAAGTTCGCCATACTTCGCCCGCATCTGCTCGATCCATGGGGCGTGGCTCAGTGGTCGGCCCGTGATCTGGAGAGCCAGTTCCCCGGCCGACCAGCGCTGGCCATGCGCGTGGATCTGTTGGCGCAGCCAATCCAGCAGCGGCCGGAACTCGCCGCGACGGAACGCAGCGGGCAGGTCGCCGAGATCTTTGTTTGCCTGCGCGAAGAATTGTCCGGCGTACAAATTGCCCAGCGAGTAAGTCGGGAAGTAGCCGAAGAGGCCAGCGCTCCAATGGACGTCCTGCAGGACGCCGTCGGCATCATTGGGGGGGGTGATGCCGAGGTAGCGCTGATATTTCTCGTTCCAGGCTCCCGGCAACTCGGCGGGTTGGAGATCGCCTTCGATCAGCGCCCGCTCCAGTTCAAAACGGATGAGAATATGAAGATTGTACGTCACTTCATCAGCGTCGACGCGGATCAGCGAAGGGCGCACTTCGTTGATGGCGCCGTAGAAAGCGTCGAGCGAGACCCCCTTCAGCGAGGCGAACGCAGTTTGCGCCTGCGGCAGAAAATGCTCCCAGAACGCCCGACTCCGGCCGACCTGATTCTCCCACATGCGGGACTGCGATTCATGGATGCCCAGCGACACCGCTTCGCCAGTCGGCAGACCGAACTGATCGGCGGGCAAACCTTGCTCGTATAAGCCGTGGCCCGCCTCGTGCAAGATGCTGAAAAACGCATCGCCGAAGTCGTGAAGGTTGTAACGCGTGGTAATGCGCTGGTCGCGCGGACCGGCGCCGGCGCAGAAGGGATGATCGGTGACGTCGAGTCGGCCGGCTTCGTAATCGAAACCGATTGCCGCCGACGCTGCTTTGCCGAAGGCTTCCTGGGCGTCGAGGGGAAATTCCTTCTTCAGCAACTCACCGTCAGGCTTCCGCGAGCTGCCGACGATTTGCTCGACCAGCGGAGTCAGCGCGTCGCGCAGGCCAGCGAGCGCGGGACCGACTTCGGCGGTCGTGGCCCCAGGTTCGTAGTCGTCGAGCAGCGCATCGTACGGCGTGACGGCAAAGCCGATGGCGGCGGCCTCCTGGCGTTTGAGCTCGACGGTTTTTTCGAGCAACGGGCGGAACTTCGCGAAATCGTCCGCCTTGCGGGCTTCGACCCACATCTGTTGGCCGAGCACGGCGGTGCGCGACAGCTCTTCGACTAGCGACTGCGGCAGCTTCGTTTTCTTGTCGTACTGACGCTGAAGTTGCCGGATGACCGTGCCGCTCTCACTGTGGCGATCTGCCGCCAGCGGGCTGTCGGCGAGCGCGGCGAGCCATTCGCCCACGGCGGGGTTGGTTTGCCGTTTGTGAATCTCGCCCGCGAGGTACGAAATCTGCTCGGCGCGGTAGTCGCCGCCGGCGGGGGGCATCTTGGTCCGCTCGTCCCATTCGAGCAGGCCCATGATGCTGGCAAGCTTCGCGGTTTCACGCGCGTTGCTGCAGAGAGATTCGTACGCAGCGGTATGATTGGCGGGCACAGTGCGGGCTCCGAGGGACTATTTCTGAGGATCAATCGCTGAGGAAATGATCTGAGCGAATAGCCAGAATTGGAAACCATCGGTTCCGCTCTCGCAACCGTCGGTGCATGCTATAGGGCGCTCCGGCGATTCTTCGGGAATTGCCACGCGAAGGCGAGAATTTGACGCTTCCCGGCGGCTGGAGATAAACTTGCAGGTAGGCCCTTTACTCGCGAGCTGGAACCATGGATTCTCAACCGACTATCTTCGACCTCGGGATCGACCAGTGGAGCGTTGACGCTCGCTTGAGGTTGATTGACGAAATCCGGGAAAGCCTGCCTGCTGGTGCTGGGGAAGAGAGCAGCGAAGAATGGTCGGATGAACTCAAACAGCTGATTGACGAGCGGCTGGCGGCGGCGGAGGCGAATCCCGAAGCTTCCCGGCCTTGGCGAGAGGTGATGGCTGAACTCAAGGCCCGGCGATGAGCGATCGCCCTCTCTTCATTAGGCCCGAGGCCAAACAAGACTTGGGCGAAGCTCGCGCTTGGTACGATCAGCAGCAAGAAGGCCTGGGCAGCGAGTTCCTGGCGAAAGTCTACGAACGTTTTGAAGAGATCGAGCAGTCGCCTCAGCACTATGCAGCGGGCTATCACGGAGTTCGCGCCGCGAACGTCGACCGCTTTCCCTACATCGTGCGGTTCGCTGAAATCAACTCTCGAATCGAAGTGATCGCCGTTCACCACGGCAGCCGAAATCCAAGCGAGTGGCGTCGCCGCGCTGGCAACTGAAAGTCCCCCATGCTCGACATCCTCGTGATTGCCCCCCACCCCGACGACGCCGAGCTCGGCATGGGGGGGGCCATCATGAAGTTCATCGCCGAGGGGCGCCGCGTCGGCGTGCTCGACCTCACCAGCGGCGAACCGACGCCGCATGGGTCGCTGGAGATTCGCGCCCGCGAAACGGCGGCTGCGACGAAGATCATGGGGCTCGAGTGGCGCGAGAATCTCGGCCTGCCCAACCGCAGTCTGGAGCCGACGCTCGAAAATCGCGCCAAGCTCGCCGCCGTCTTTCGCCGCGAGAAGCCGAAGTGGCTCTTCGCCCCGTATTGGATCGATGCGCATCCCGATCACGTCGCCGCGACGGAACTGATCGAGGCGGCCCGCTTTTGGTCGAAGCTCACGAAGACCGATCTCCCAGGCGAGCCGCATCACCCGCAGCGGATTTACAACTACTACTGCATCCATCTAAAGCAGGCGCTGCAGCCGGCGTTCGTGCTCGACATCACCGCCGAGTGGGACCGCAAGCTGGCGTCGGTGCGAGCGTACGAGACCCAGTTCATCACCGGCCGGCCGACGGCGTCGCCGACCTTCTTTGAGCATTTCGAAGCCGAGGCGGCCTACTGGGGCAAGACGATCGGCGTGCGTTATGGGGAGCCGTTTACGAGCCGCGAGCCGATTGGGATGCGGTCGATGGGGGAGTTGGTGTAGCTCGCGAATTCCTGTAGAGATGGTTGCAGGCTAATCGTGCTATAATAGAGGTATGACCGACCGCAGCCATTGGCAGTTCCGTAAATCGACGTTGGCCGAGCAAGGCAATGAGGATGATCTAGCCGAAATGACGGCTGACGAGCGCGTCGGGATGATGTGGCAACTTGCGCTCGATGCCTGGGCCATGAAGGGTGAGCCAGTTGTTGAACCAAGACTTCAGCGAAATGTTGTCCGAATTATTCGCGGCGGACGCTGAGTTTTTGCTGGTTGGGGCCTATGCCCTCTCTGCGTACGGCTTTTCTCGCGCCACCGGCGACCTCGACATTTGGGTGCGCCCGACGCCGGAGAACGCCGTTAAAGTTTGGCAAGCGCTCAAGGCGTTTCAAGCTCCGGTGCGCAACGTGACCGTTGAGGATTTTCACACGCCAGACGTAGTGTTCCAAATTGGCGTTGAGCCTGGGCGAATCGACATCCTGACTTCGATTAGCGGCGTCGAATTCGACGACGCCTGGAACGAGAGGAAGTATCGAACGCTAAGCGGACTGAATGTTCCGTTGCTCAGCAAACCTCACCTTCTTGCCAACAAGTTGGCTTCTGGGCGTCCAAAAGATATTGGGGATGCCGGTTGGTTAAAGAAGAATCTGAATGACTGACGAACCGGTGAAACCCGATCCGTCATTGAAAAGGCCAAGACGGCGATTTAGCTTTTCGCTGAAGATGCTGTTGGTCGTCACGACGCTTGTCGCTGCCGGGGCGGCAGTTGCGGCCAACTACCCAGTAATAGCTGCGGTTATCATTTTAACGCTAGTTTGGGAACTGGGCCTGCCTTGGGCGTTGCAGACGACTACAAAATATTTGGGGCAGAAGCGGTATCGGAAAGCGACCCTCAGCATTTCTCTGAGCTTTGTCATCGCCTGTGCTGCCTGGGCACTTCTGCGCGGCATCGGACCAGCAATTCTCGGAGTTGTGTTTGGGAGCCTTTTCGCATTCTTAGTTTGGATTGTGGGCTTTGAAAATGAGAAAGAGTAGTTTCGCCGAGATTGTACAGGCGTTTTGAGTCGCGCTACCTGAATTCCTCAAGCGACCCTGCCAATTCTGCCGATCCTACCGACTGACGCGCACCAGCGGCTCGTGCTTGCACTCCGCCTGCCGTCAACAACCGTGCCTCGAATGAAAGGGGGGCTCCTTTCATTGCGGTAGGTTCTTCTCCATCGTGCTGCGCCACTTGCTACAGCTGCTAGCAGTTTGCTGCTCGCTCGCGCTTTGCGGCGGTTGCCAGGTCTTGCTCCCTGAGATCACTCAGGAGCCGACGATTCGCAACCCCTTTCCGCAGCTGCGCCGCGTCGCCGTGGCGCCGTTCTTCAATCAAAGCGACGCGCCGACCGTCGATGGCCGCGAATTCGCGATGGCGTACTTTACCGAGCTCCAGCTAACGCCGGGGTTTGAAGTGGTGCCCCTCGGCGTCGTCGAAGAGGCGATCATCGCCCACCGCATCGACCTGAGTCGGCCGGGCGAAGCTCGCCGGCTGGGTCAAGTCCTCGGCGTCGACGCGGTCGCTATCGGCGCCGTCATCGACTACGCCGAGTACTATCCGCCGCGCGTCGGCATGCGCGTCGAGTGGTACGCGGCGAACCCCGGGTTCCACGAGATTCCGGCCGGCTACGGCCTGCCGTGGGGAACGCCGGAGGAAGAATTCATTCCCGACTCGCTGGTCTACGAATCGCAGATGGCCCTGTTCCGCGCCGAGTTCCAGGGCCGCTCGCCCGAGTGCGACGAGGCGTGCCAGCCGTTGCCGGCGCCGCCGAACGGCGCGCAACAAGCGCCCGCGGCGCCGCTCGTCGATCCGTCGTTGCGCGAGGACCACGACGGCGACGACGCCGCCGATGATGAGGAAGGCCCCGCACTGTCGCCCGAGGACAATCCGTTCTTCGATCCCGGGCAAACATCGAGCCTGCGCGTCGTCGACGAAAACGTTCAGCCCGCGCAACTCGAAGTCGAGATGCCGCCAACGGCGCCAGCGCCAAAGAAAGCAAAACGGACGGCCCAACGACCGCCGGCCCCCAGCGCCGCAGGCGCCGCTAGTGGAGCGGCCGCCGTTGCAACCGCGCCAGTCGCTGCCGCCGGCGCCGCCGCTGCAGCCGTTGCAGGCGCTCCGCTCATGCCCGAACCGTGCCCCTGCGGGCCGGAAAACGACTACGCCGGACTTTACGCCATTGGCCCTGGTCGAGCCGACTGCATTCCGTTCAACGGGCCGGTGCTCTCGCACACGGGCATCTACAACGGGGCCGACGACAAGGTCACCGAGGCCCTGGAAGGGTACGTCTTCTTCCGCGACGATCTCCGCTACGGCGGCTGGCAGCCCTACCTCTCGCGCAGCAACGAATACATCCGTTTCTGCTGTCACATGCACATCAGCGAAATGCTTTCAGCGCGCGGCGGCGGCAGCGCGAAAATGGATGTGCTGATGCGCTGGCCCGAACGCCGATAAGGCGTTAGGAGTCTGGTTCGGTCGGCGCGAACGGGCGACATAATCGTCACAATCGCGCAGGCGTCGCCGACGCACACGAAAGTGAGCGGAGCCAAACTTCGAGCGTACGAGAGTCGAGCGCGAACGGGATCAATGAAGATCCCTTTCCATCTCAGGCCGAGCATCAAGGACGACCGTGAGCGCACAAGGCCCTTCGCCACGGCGGCCGCCCACCACTGCAGCCAACGCTACGAGCGACGCACGTCGGCTGCCCACTGCTGCCGCTAGGAGGCCCCGCAAGCCGTGAACGACGACATCAATGTGCTAGCGCTCGTTAAGGGACGCGAGCGTTATATCTTCCTGTACGAAGATTCCCAACGCGCCGAAGCGCTCCGCACGCTCGGCCGCTTCGCCTCGAATCCGGAACTGAGCTTTACCTGGTACGACGCGGCCGTACTCAGCCAGAAAGTGCGCAATAGCTCCTCCGAGAGCGTTCCCGAGATGAAGGCCTCGTTGCCGCGACGCATGAACCTGCCGCAGCCGAGCGACGATTGAGGCTGACGCCTCGTTGCTAGATGCTGGTCGCTGGATGCTGGAGAAGGCCGTTCGACTTGGCCGACGCAAGCGGCAGCCATCTAGCAACCAGTATCTAGCATCGAGCATCCCTCGCCCACCCGCCATGCAACGCCAGATCGCGCAGTTCCTGACGTACATGCGCGTCGAGCGAGGCGCTTCCGACTACACGGTGAAGAGTTACCGCGAAGACCTCGTCGCGGCCGCCGACTATTTCACTGAAGAGGACGGAAGCTGTCCCGATCCCGCGTCCATCACCGCGGTCGAACTGCGCGGGTTCCTGTCGGCGCTGCACGAAGCGGGTTACGCAAAAACCTCGATCGCTCGCAAGCTGGCGTCCCTCCGTAGCTTTTACCGCTACGGTCAGCGCGAGGGGTGGGCGGCGAGCAACCCGGCGCGTGCGCTGCGCAACCCGCGCAAGGGCCGCTCACTCCCCCACTTCCTGACGACCGACGAGATCGGCACGCTCCTCGGGGCGCCGCCGGCCGAGTCGCCGATGGGACTTCGCGATCGGGCGATCCTCGAGACGATGTACTCGGGCGGCCTCCGCGTGAGCGAGCTGGTCGGCCTTTCCGACGCCGACGTCGATCTCGCTCAAGGCATCTTGCTAGTCAAAGGCAAGGGACGCCGCGAACGCCTCTCGCCGCTCGGTTCGTACGCTGCCAAGGCGCTGAAGGCGTGGTTGCGGATCCGCAAAATTTCTCCCGGCGAGAAGCAGGGCCGCGAGGCCCCCGTCTTCACCAACCGCTTCGGCCACCGGCTCACTACGCGCAGCGTCGGTCGGATGCTGGAAAAGTACCTCAAAGAAACGGGCCTCGACCGCCGTACGAGCCCCCACACGCTCCGCCACAGTTTCGCGACCCACCTCCTCGACCGCGGCGCCGACATCCGCAGCGTGCAGGAACTACTGGGCCACAAAAGCCTGGTGACGACGCAGATCTATACGCACGTCAGCACCGCCAATCTTCGCGCGGCTTACGAGAAGGCCCATCCGCGGGCGAATTGAAATGCGAGGGGATTAACCACCAAGACACAAAGGCACAAAGAAGTCACTAAGAAGAATTGAATTGGCAGTGCGGGGATTGCTCTTCTGTTCTCTCTATCGCTATTTCTTCCTTCGTGCTTTCTTAGTGCCTTTGTGTCTTGGTGGTTATTCTTCAACCACTGTAACAATCCAAAAAACCGCCCGCTCTAAACCGTGTCGAAGCAGCCAACTGACGCTGGTCGGCCGCGGTTTCAATTTATGAGCAGGCAAAGCGGCGCTTGTTACGCGCCGGCCGCGGTTCGATCGGCGACCTTCCACCGCCGGGCGGCGGTCCGATCTCTTCCTCTCCCAAGGTCGGGCCGCCGCTGTTTTCGTGATGACACGGTAACGTGCATCCCGCTCCTAGCCCCGGGCTCCGCCCGGGGGTGACGGCGACGCCTCCCGGAATGGTGGCCGACCCCCTGGCGGACAACATAATGCAATAGCTAGCACGCGTCGCTAGCGGTAAAAAGGCCCGCGTTCCAGGCTGTTCCTAGAGACCTGACACGTTTCTAGGAGGTGAGCCATGGAACGCGAACTCTGGAGCGTACTATACCGTTTGACTCGGCGGTTATGCAGCGATCGTTCGGGACACGTCTATTCGGTCAGTTGGATCGTCGGCGTCTATCTCTGGGCGGTGATCCACGATCGACCGGTGAGTTGGGCGTGTCGGCCGGAGAATTGGCCGTCGTCATGGCAGGTGCGGCTGCCGAGCCAATCGACGGCGAGCCGTCGTCTCCGCACGGCGGCGGCCGTGGAACTGATCGAGCGGTTGAGGAAGCGTTGCTGGCAGGGCCCGCACCCGCCGGAGGTGAGCTTCCTCGACGGTAAGCCGTTGCCGGTAGGAGGCTTCAGCAAGGATCCCGACGCCACGCGCGGGCATGGCGTCGGCGGCCCGGCCCGCGGCTACAAGCTGCACGCCGTCTGGACGATCGATGCGCTCGTGGCGTGCGAAATCCAGCCGCTCAACGTGAGCGAACAGACGGTCGCCCGGCGACTCTTGCCGCAAGTCGGCGGAGGCTGCGTCCTGGCCGACGGCAACTACGACAGCAACCCGCTGCACGAGATCGCCGCACGGTCGGGCGTGACGTTGATCGCTCCGCAGCGTCGCGCGGGACGAGCGCTGGGCCACCGCCGCCACAGCATCGGCCGCTTGCAGTCGATCGAACTGCTGACGACCGCCGATGGCCAAGCACTCTTCAAGCAGCGGACGTACATCGAGCAACGCTTCGCTCAACTCACCAATTTCGGCGGCGGGCTCGGACCACTCCCCAACTGGGTGAGGCGACTGCCGCGCGTCACCCTCTGGGTGAACGCCAAACTCTGCATCCAGGCCGCTAGAAACCACTTGCGACGAGGAAACGATCTGATGGCGTTTGCATAATGTTGCGGAGCCCGGGGCTAGAAGCAATCGGCACAACCGTTACCACCTCCCCTCGCTCTTCCGCGGCCTCCCGCCAATCGCGTTGCCTCCGCGCATCCTGCGACGTAAATAATTCAACAGGCCATGGCAGAATCTCCCCGCCAGTCGTGCCGTCGTTGCCAAACGCGACGATGTGCGGTCGCTGGACGCCACGGCCCTGACAAGTCGAACCGCGCGCTCCAAACGCTGCGCACTGTCCGAGCCGCCCGCGCGGCTTCAGTTGGGGGAGAAACTGCATCATGCTTCAAGGCTCGCTGCTGCTCGTCGACGACGATCGCCAAGTTCTCGATTCCATGGCCGATTGGCTCCGCAGCCACGGCATGCAAGTCGATGCCGTCCGCGGCATTGCCGAAGCTAACGACCGCCTGGCCCGCAAGTCGTACGACCTGCTGCTGGTCGACGTCCGCCTGAAGGACGGCGACGGCCTCGACCTGTTGGAGCAAGTCCGTCGCTCGCATCCCGAGAGCCAGGTTATTTTGATGACCGGCTACGGCGATCCCGACTCGGCCGTCGAGGCTCTCCGCGCCGGCGCCCTCGACTATCTCACCAAGCCGCTCATCGACGACGAACTACTCGTCTCGATCGAACGAGCCTTCACGCAACACAAGGTCATCGAAGAAAACACCCAGCTCAAGCGCGAACTCGACAAGCGCTCCGGCCTCGACCACGTCATCGGGCACGACGCCCAGATGCGCCGCATTTTCGACGTGATCGACAGCGTCGCCGACACCAAGGCAACCGTTCTGGTCACCGGCGAAAGCGGCACCGGCAAAAGTATGATCGCCCGCGCGATTCATCGCAGCAGCCGCCGCAGCGGCAAGCCGTTCATCGAAGTCGCCTGCGGCGCCCTCCCGGAGAATCTGCTCGAAAGCGAACTGTTCGGCCACGTCGCCGGTTCATTCACTGGCGCCACGGGCAATAAGGTCGGCAAGTTCATGCAGGCCGACGGCGGCACGATCTTCCTCGACGAGATCGGCACCGCCAGTCCGGCCATGCAGGTGAAGCTGCTCCGCGTCTTGCAGGAACTGCAATTCGAGCAAGTCGGCGGCGACAAGACGTTCAAAGTTGACGTGCGCGTCATTCTGGCCACGAACGAGGATCTTTCCAAAGCCGTGGCCGAGGGGAAGTTCCGCCAAGACCTCTACTACCGCGTCAACGTCATCAACGTCGAACTGCCGCCGCTGCGCGCGCGACGCGGCGACGTGCTGTTGCTAGCGCAGACGTTCCTCAATGAGTTGCGCGAAGACACCAACCGCAAAGTCACCGGATTCACCGAAGAGGCCGTCGCCGCGCTGGAAAGCTACTCCTGGCCCGGCAATATTCGCGAGCTGCAGAACGTCGTGGAACGCGCGGTGCTGCTCGGCAAAGGCGAGCTGATCACCCCGGCCGACCTGCCGCGCGACATCGCCGGCGGGCCAGCCCTGCGCGTTACCCGCGGCGGTCACCGCACGCTCAAGGAGGCCCTCGAAGAACCCGAGCGGCAGATCATCCTCGAGGTCCTGGAGGCCAACGCCTGGAACCGCAACGCCACGGCCGACGCCCTCGGCGTCAACCGGACGACGCTCTACAAGAAGATGAAGCGGTTAGGGCTCGAGGACGAGCAGCTGGCCGAGCACTAGAACGGCAGCCCCCGGCTCCGCCGGGGGGTAGCACGACGCGGGACAATGCCAGCCGGCATGGTGACCGACCCCCCGGCGGAGCCGGGGGCTGAAATCGCTCTGGCGATCAGATGCGCATTTCCGGCCCGCTTATGCCGGTTGTCCGGCCTCCCGCTGCGCTTGCTTGACACTCTCTGGCCACGCGCCTACCGTGAATTTAGTCTCCGCGGCGACTCGACTTCGGGTCGACGCCCTCAAGCTTCCGTTGTCGTCTCATCGAGATCACTCCATGCCCCGCCTGTACATTCCTGTCGCGGTCACCGTCGTTCTTATCGCGTCGCTGACATTCTGGGAAAGCGTCTACTCCGATCGATTCACCGGCACGAGCATCAACCCGGCCGAGTTCCAAAAGCGATTCGATGCACTACCGGCGGAGATCGGGCCGTGGGTGGGCACGAACAATGCCGTGACGGAAGAAACGCTCAACACCGCCGGCGCTGTAAGTCACGTCTCGCGGACCTACACCAACTCGCAGACGGGCGAAAGGGTCGACGTCTGGCTGGTCGTCGGTCACGCCCGCGACATCAGTCGTCACACGCCCGACATCTGCTATCCGAGCCAAGGCTTCGCGATGGATGGAGCGCAGCTGAAGCAGCCCATTATGCCCGACGGATCGACGCAGGACGCCAACTTTCACACCGCGCGATTCAAGAAAGAGTCGGCCCTCGGCGCCGGCGGACCCCTCGTCCGCGTCTTCTGGGCGTGGAACCCCAATCAAGGCGACGAGAACGAATGGGTCGCCCCCGATAGCTCGCGCTTGGCGTTCGGCAACAACCGCGCGCTCTACAAGCTTTACTTCACGTCGGCGATGAAAGAACGCGAAGAGGCCGTCACCGACAACACGGCCTACAAATTTGCGAAGATGATGATTCCGGTGGTCAACCAGACGCTGTTCGGTTCGGGCAACGCGACGCCTGGTTCCGCGCCCGCCGCCGACGCCGCGGCGCCGGCGGCCGAAGCAACCCCGGCCGAGCCTGCTGCCGCTCCGGCCGCCTAGGCGCCCCGCTGGGAAAGCGATCCCTCCCTACCGAGCCGCCGCGAGACGTCCCGGCAGATTGAGACCTCGAACGATTCGCAAAGGAAGCGGCGCTCGTGCTCATTCAAACCGACCTGCTGTCGAAGCGCTACGGACAGCTGGCGGCGCTCAGCGAGTGTTCATTCGACGTGCCGCGCGGCGAGATTCTCGGTTTGCTCGGTCCCAACGGCGCCGGCAAAACGACGCTGCTGCGACTATTGCTCGGCTACCTCCAGCCCAGCAGCGGCGTTGCTCGGATCGATGGGCTCGATTGCTACCGCCAGTCGGTCGCCGTTCATCGGCAACTGGCCTACCTGCCCGGCGACGCCCGGCTGTTTCGGCAGCTCAACGGCCGCCAGACGCTGCAATTCTTTGCTCGCCTGCGCCGCGCTTCGTTGGAGCGCTCGCTGCGGCTGGCTGATCGTCTGCAACTCGATCTCACCCGCCGCGTAAGGCAAATGTCGACTGGCATGCGGCAAAAGCTGGCGCTGGCGGTGACGCTGACGCCCGACGTGCCGTTGGTGATCCTCGACGAGCCGACCGCCAATCTCGATCCGACGGTTCGCCGCGACGTCGTCGAGCTGATTCGCGAGGCCCGCGACGAAGGCAAGACGATTCTCTTCTCATCGCACGTGCTGTCGGAGGTCGAGGATGCCTGCGATCGCGTGCTGGTGCTGAAGGCGGGACGACTCGTCGACACGGTGCGAGTGGTCGACGTGCGGCGGCAACATCGCATTCAGGCGGCGCTGACGGGGCCATTGTCGCCTGTGCCGCCGGCGCTGGTCGAGCAGATCGAGTTGCGGCAAGACGCCGTCGGCGGCGTCACGGTCATCTCGCGCGGCGAGCTGGCGCCGCTGCTCGGTTGGCTGGCCAATCAACCGTTGGCGAAACTGCAGATTGAGCCGATCGGTTTGCGCAGCGTCTACGAACGACATCACCCGGCGACGAGCATCGACGAATGAATCTCGTACTGCTGGGACGATCGCTGCGCGATAGCTGGCTGTTGCTGGTCAGCTGCTCTGTCATGGCCCTCGGCTTCACCTGGTTGCGCGTGTGGGTGGCGTCGCACATCAAGGTCGATGCGTTCGTCAAGTTTTTCTCCGAAGGCCTGCAGATCTTTCAGGGGCTGTTGCCAGTGCCGATCGAAGATCTCGCTTCTCCGCTGGGACGAGTCGCCTTCAGCTTCGAAGAGCTCGGATTGCTGATGCTGCTTGGTCTGTGGACCGTGACCCGCGCGACCGATTGCCTCGCCGGTCGCATCGGCGCGGGAACCATGGAGATGCTGCTCGCTCAGCCGGTCCGCCGACTAACGCTCGTCTCGACGCACACGGCCGTCACCCTCGCCGGCGTGCTGGCGATCGGCGCTGCCAGCTGGCTGGGGGTGAAGCTCGGACTGCAGTTCAGCAAGTTCGAGGATGCGCCGCCGTGGATCAAGCTTGCTCCCGCCGCGATCAATTTCGTCTGCCTCGGCGTCTTCATCACCGGCGCCGCGACGCTCATCTCGGCACTTGTCCGCACGCGGGCCCAAGCGGTCGGCATGGTAATCGGGTTCTACGTCGTCGAACTCATGCTGATGATCATCGGCCGCTTGAACGATCGCTTCCAGTGGATGAATCGGCTGACGATCCTCTCGGTCTACGAACCGACGCTGCTAACGATCGGCCTCAACCGCGACCCGTCGGCTGTTTGGCCCCTGTTCTGGCAATACAACGCCACGCTGCTCGGCCTCGGGCTCGCCGGCCTCGCGGCCAGCGCCGCCATTTTCTGCCGCCGCGACGTCCCTGCGCCGTTGTGAGCACCAAGGGCGTCGGGGACCTTTTACCACTGGAGGGGTACTAGAAAAGTTAGAATTTCCAGTGGCAAAAGGTCCCCGACGCCTTCGCTGCTCGCCGCCGACATCACGGCAAGTCGTTGATATACCGGTCCAACTGGGCCGACAGCAGGGCGAGATCTTTCCCAAACGCCGCCGTGAAGTCAGCGAGCCGTTCCTGCGGCGCATACTTGCTGAACGCCGGCCGCGCCGCGACGCGCGCTAAGTAGTTGCTGTACTCCTGCGGCCGCGTTTCGCACAAAAAGAACGTCAGCGCCCAGGCCTCGGCGTACGCCTCCCCTGGGTAATACTGAAACGGCTTGTCGCTCGCCGCCATGATCTTCAACCAATCGGCGGAACGGGACGTTGCGGTCGCCTTGAAATCCGCCAGTCGCCCGCGATTGATCCGAGCTTCCTGCGGCTGCAGCGACGCGTTGTCCCACACGCCGCGGGCCTCGAACATCATCGCCAATCCTTCCACCAACCACCGCGGCTGCTCGCCAAAGCGGCTGTGAACGCCGACGTTGAACGCCGTCTGGTGGGTCGCTTCGTGGATGATGGTTTCGGCGTTGTCCGACCAATCGGGGTTGCCGTTCTTTTCTTCGATGTCGAACAGAAAGACGCGATTCGAATCAGGATCGTAATGCCCCAGAACCCCCGGCGGCATCGGCTTGCCGCTCGCGGCGGCGTGCCGGTAGTAATCCTCTTCGCTCCGAAAGACGACCGCCACAAGCGGCGTCGCCGGCTCGGTCATCCGCATGCCGCGGACGCTCATATAGTGAGTGAACGAGCGATACAGCGATTCGAGTCGATCCCCCCACGCGCGCCACTCGCCGTGCGGATGGACGACGACGAAGTGGGGCGTCGTCGTGATCTCGAAGCTCCGGTCGAACTCGTCGCGCAGCTTTGCCTGCAACTCCTGGCTGTTGTAGCCGACGAATCCCTTGCCATACCGCTTGGCGTTCTTGGCCTCGGCCGGCTTGAATTCGTAGAGCGCCCCGTCGCGGCCGAGCAGGCTCATCTCCTGGTCGTCCCACTTCAGCGGCTGGCCGTCGATTGGCTTGCCAGCGACCATCGCCTGCATCATAAAGGGCGCCGGCTCGGCTCGCAGCGACGCCGACGCGATCCAGGCGACCGATCCGCCGCAAAGGCAGGTCAAAGCGATTGAGATTCGCGAGTGTAGTTTCATATTCAAGTTTACAACGCCAAAATGAGGGCCAACGGCGTCCTTTGGTAGGAGTGCGAAGCGGTGTCGGGAGCCTTTTGCCGCTGGAGGCGATCCATTCAAGGCAAACTCTCCAGTGGCAAATCGCTCCCGACCCCTTCCGCGCCGCCCTCCCGCAATCGTTCGACGCTACAATCGGAACAACCGAACCGTTGCCCTGATTTGGGACATCACCCATGCGACTCACCGCCCCCCTGTGTTTGACCGTCGCGTTGCTCGTCGCGATCGCTCCTCTTTCCCTCCAGGCCGCCGAGGAACCCTCCCTCGCCGTGCAAGTCGACAAACTTGTCGAGCAACTCGACGCCGCCGACGCCGCCGATCGCGACGCCGCAGAGAAGGAACTGATCGAGCTGGGGCTGCAAGACAAATCGGCTTCCTCCGGCGAGGCGTTCGTCGATCTGCTCCCCAAACCCAACGACGAGATGCCCCAGGAGGTGCAGGTCCGCCTCACGCGCATCGCCGGCGAAATTCGCAAGCGCATCGCCAAACAGGCGATCGCAGGGACCGTCGTCACGCTCGACCTCGCCGACGCCCCGTTGGGCGACGTGCTGAAAGAGCTTGAAAAGCAAACAGGCAATCGCGTCACCGATTACCGCGAACAATTCGGCCAAGAGACGGCGGAGAAGAAGGTTACCTACAGCGGCAAGGATCAACCCTTCTGGGCCGCCCTCGACGCGATCCTCGACGGCGTGCAGATGTCGCCCTACAACGACTCCGGCGAAGCGAACCTCGCCATCATTGATCGCGATCAGGGCGTCCTCCGTCGTGGCGGCGGCCGCGCCATTTACTCCGGTCCCTTCCGCATCGAAGCGACCGGCGCCTCCTCGCAGCGCGGCATCCGAGCGCCCGACCAGAGCGGACTGTCGGTCGACTTCGAAATCTCCTGGGAGCCGCGCCTCCGTCCGATCGGGCTCGCGCTCAATGCCGCCGATCTGAAAGTCGTCTGCGATGACGGCCGCGAGACGCCGATCGTCGGCGGCGAGGAGGCGTTCAACGTCGAGGTCCAAGCCGGCAGCCATGCCACCGACGTCACCGTCTCGCTGCAGCTGCCGGCCCGCCAGGCCGAGAAACTCGCTACCGTCGCGGGACGCATGACGGCGCTCGTTCCCGGCCGCACGGCGGAGCTGAAGTTCGCTAACCTCGCCGGCGCCAAGGAGGTGACGCAGCGCGCCGGCGAAGTTGCGGTCACCCTCGACCGCGTGACGAAGAATCAGGCCCTCTGGGAAGTCCACATGCGCTTGGCGGTGGAAAGCAGCGACGCCGCGCTCGACGTCAACGGCGGCTGGGTCTTTCAGAACGTCGCCACGCTGGTCGACAAAGATGGCGAGGCGCTCGACAACGCCGGCTTCGAGACGACGCTGCAAACCGAAGAAGAAATCGGCTTTGCCTACTTCTACGAGCTCCCCGAAGGCCGCGAACTGAAAGACTACGCGTGGGTCTATCGCACCCCGGCGTCAATCGTCGCCGTGCCGGTCGAGTTCAAACTCGAGAACGTCCCGCTGCCTTAACCTGCTAAGAATTGAACCACAACGACACAACGGGCACGACGACAGTACAGGAACAAAGGCAACCGCCAAGGACGCCAAGAGCGCCAAGGAAATACACCAGAAGTCCAAACCGCCGATAAACGCAGAGTATTTTTGTTAGCAGATATCTGCGTTTATCGGCGGTTCCATCTTCTTGGCACTTCCTACGTCGTGCTCGTTGTGCCGTCGTGGTGAAACAACTCTCCGCATTTCCGTGGCGCACTTGGCGTCCTTGGCGGTTAGTCTTCTTCGTCCCGCGGCGGCAGAACGAAGCCCCCAAGCTCCACAATCGGCGCCCCCGCCGTCCGGATCTCGTCGACCCATCCGCCGAGCCCCAGCGGGTCGGTTGGATCGCACGTCAGCAGGTGCTCCAGCACTTCCAGCGCCATGTCGCGCTTCCCGAGTTCCGCCAGGCACCACGCCAACCCGCGACCCGCGTCGAAGAACGGCCGATTCGCCGGATGGAGCGCCGTCAGCGGCGTCGGGCGGCACCCCTTCGCCAGCGCCCGCTGCCCCAGCTGGTACCCAAACCCAAAATGCCCGCGCCCCAGCGGCACGTCCCCCGTCGCCTCGACCGCTAGCTTCCCCAGCAAGTAGTGGGCTTCGATCATCTCGGGGCACGTCTCGACCAACCACCTCAGCTCGTCGATGGCGACCTCGGCCTCGCCGGCCGCAATCATCGCCCGCACTTCTTCGAGGTCTTCCGCGCATTCCAGCACGTCGCGCGGATGGACCAGCACCCACCCCTGCCCTCCCCGAGCGCGCTCGACCGAGACCTTGTTGCTCGAACGACGTTTCGCCATTACCTACCGGTTCCCATATCGCTCGAATCAATGTGGCGAGGAGTTAGCTGCGTTCACCGCGAATGACGCGAATGATTAAAAAGGCAATTTCGCTCAACACAGCGGACGCAGAGATCACGGAGCAAATGCATCGAAGTCAATGCGCAGCGATCTTCAGTCTTCTCCGTGTCCTCTGTGCTCTCTGTGTTGAATCTCCCCGCATTCCTCTTCCCGAAGATTCGCGTCATGCGCGGTTTCAGCATTTGCATGGTAAGCGGCCTACAGTTCCTTCCCGATCGCATAAATCTCCTCGGCGTCAAGCACCAGGTCATTCCGCGTGAACAGCTTCGCGATTGCCGCTTTGTGAATCTTCATCTTCGTCCCGCCGACGCCGATGGCGCCGTAGCAGACGATTTCGCCGTGATGCGTCGCCTTGTCGGTCGGCGCCACGTCGCCCAGGCCGTGGGCCGGCACGGCGTTCAAGTCGATCGCCGCCTGCAACCCTACCGCTTGAGCCAGGTACCCTTTCGGCAATAGCTCCACTCCCGGCGGCCCGCACGCGATCACCGCTTGCGCCCCCTCCACTGCCATCGCGTTTTCATTCGTCCACGCCGTGAGGTCGGCCCCCGGCACGACCCGGCTCACCTTGTCGCACGTTCCCTCGGCATGCGTCAGCTTCCGCGAAGCCACGCGCACCCGCGCGCCCTCCCGCGCCAACAGCCGCACGACTCGCCGGCCAACCGCGCCCGTCCCCGCCAGGACGGTGACAATCGCCCCTGACAGCGGCACGTGCCGTCGCACCGCCAGCACCGCCGCCGCGGCCGTCGTGTTGGCGCCGTTGGCGTCAAGCATCACCGACACCCGCATCGGCCCGAAAAACGCCTCGTGCGCCGCTTTGCAGAGCGCCTCGGCCGCCGTCACGTCCGACCCGCCGACGAACACCGCCGTGTGCTTCAGCTCCTGCGGACCGCGCGTAAAGATTGCCCCGTACACCAGATCCCGCACCTGAGCCGTCGTCACGGCGCCATGCCGAAACAACACATCAACCCCCGCGTCGACCGCCACCACCCCGTCAAACACGCTCGGCTGCGGATCGGCGTCGAGACAGACCAGGATCTTTTTGAGGGACATAGCTTTGAGTGACCGGTGACTAGTAACGAGTAGCCGCGGGTCAACGACCCGCCGGAGCGAACAATCAATGGGGAATGCTGAATGGGGAATGGGGGGAGAATACTTTCATCCTTCCCCATTCCCCATCAAAAAAAGCCACGCGCCGCGCCCAGCGCGACGCGTGGCCCATTCTCATTTCCTAAATCCGCAGCCCTCAGGGCGTGCCATCCACTACGGCAAGCGACTGACGACGGACCACTGACGCCGGACAAACTTCTTAGAACCCACGGAACGGATGCACCGATTCCTTCCCGGCGATCATCTCGTCGGCCGTCGGCTTCCCTTCCATCGCGTTCTTGATTGCCATCTTCGTGGCTTCGTAGTTGTAGTCGTAAATCTTCTTGTCGTCGGCCGCGGCCGGGTGGATGAACACGCCGCAGACGATCACCAGGTTCTCGGCGTCGCCCTTCTTGATCACCCCGTCGGCGACCGAATCAGCCACCGCCTTGGCCACCGCCGCCTGAGCCGGGCCGAACATCTGCACCGCCTGCTTCATCCCCTTGATGGTCACCTTGGTGATCATCACGGTCGCCGGCTTCACGGCCAGATTGGGCGTGAGCACGGCCAGCAGATTGCTGTGACCTTCGCTCTGGCGAGCCAGCGCATTAGCGAACGCCACGCCCACCGGGCCGGCCTTGTCCCCGATTAGCAGGTCGATATGGGCAATCTCATTACCGTCGCCCGCCAGGGCCTCTCCGATGAACATCGACATTCCTAAGTCTCCCACGCGAAAGGATTGAAGCTTGTGCGGCGAGCCGGCGATTGGCCCCGGCTCGCGGCCACGGCGTCGCGGCCAGTCCCCGAGCCTTTCGCCGGGGTAGCCTCCAGAGGATTCGCCGCACCGCGGCGAGCCTAGCAAGATACCAGGGCCCGGCAGCGGTGTTAAGCGTGCCGCTACAACCCTTCAATCCCGCAACAGTTCATGTCAGAACACCCCGCACCCCGTTGGCCGCCGGTTCTTCCAACCGGGGGAGTTGCAACCGCCAAGGACGCCAAGGTTCGCCAAGGAAAACGCAGAGAATATTGGAACCGCGGATCAACGCTGATAAACGCCAATGAGAACGATCTGCGTTCATCCGCGTTCATCGGCGGTTTCATCCATGTCTCGTTTCCCCGTTCTCTGGCGGACCGTTGTCGTTCAACTCCCCCAGCGTTCCCCTTGGCGAACCTTGGCGTCCTTGACGGTTAATCTTTGAATTTGGCGGTTCTCCCGCGTTTAACCACATTTGCTGGACTTTCCCCCCAAACTTTGCGACAATTTGAAGTGCAGGGTCGCGCCCCCGATGCGCCATTATTTTCGTGTCCATCCTCGGACCTGCGCGACCCAGGCCAGGGGCACTCGTCAACAGAACAGAACAGGGAGAAGCGCAGATGAGGCAATCCAGCCGTAAGGCATTCACGCTCGTGGAGCTGTTGGTGGTGATCGCCATCATCGGCACGCTCGTCGGGCTTCTACTCCCCGCCGTCCAAGCGGCCCGCGAAGCGGCCCGGCGGAATACCTGTGGCAGCAACATGGGCCAGTTGGCCAAAGCCATCGCTATCCGCGAGACGGCGAGCAAGGACCTGCCTGGTTACATCAACAAAGTCGGCATTAGTGGCAGCCCTAAGCTTGCGCGGGCAAGTTGGGTCGTGATGACTTTCCCCAGCATTGAGCAGACGCAGCTCTATGAGCAATGGACGAGCGGCAACCCGAGCTATTCGTCCATCGAGTTGCTGGTCTGTCCGAGTAATCCGCCAGTTACCATTGGCGAGCCAAATCTTTCCTACGTCGCCAATGCTGGCTGGCGGCCAACTTGGCAGCGCGGGGCGCCGTCGGGGAGCCAAATGGGGTATGAGAATCCGGCTAACGGACTCTTTTTTGATCGGACTCGAACGGCAGATCTCCCCTCAGGAGTTGTTTGGAAATCGACAAATGACGCTCGTGACGGCACGGATCCTGCCAAGGATGCGCCCGAGACCGTGATGTCGATTGCCTACTTGCAAGGCAAGGGCGACGGAACGACCAAAACCATGATGCTGTCGGAAAGCTTAGCCGCCCTCTACTGGGGCTATCCGGAATCGACGAACGACTACACGACAGCGACGGATGCGAATTTCCACTTCGGCTTCACCTGGGAACAGCCCACCGACGTGGCAAACAATTTGCGGTGGCGCATGAATGGCACCAAGGGGAGTCCAGACTATGCTTCCTTCGTCAACATGACTAAGGAAGTCACCAGTCCAAAAACTTCCGAGCCTCTTAATCCAGTACCCGGAATGCCCTCGAGCAACCATCCGGGCGGCGTTAATGCCGCGTTTGTGGCAGGGCAAGTGGCTTACGTCTCGGATCAGATTGACCCGCTCGTGTACGCCCAGTTGATGACGTCAAACCACAAGCAGTCTGAATTGGGGATTAAGGCCGACGGTTACGAGAGCATGCTTCCTGAGCCGAGCGACGACGCCTATTAAGGGCGAGTGATTGGCTAATCTGAATAAGACCCACGGGGCGCCAACTCGGCGCCCCGTGGTTTTTTTATGCGCCTCGTTCGACCCCTCTCCAGCGCGCGCCCCTCTTCGCCGCCGGACTGGTCGCTGAAGCGACCAGTCCGAACCCGCGCGTTGGTCTGCTGTCTCTACGCCCACCCCCCCCGCCAAGCCGAAAAAAATCTCGAAACTACGGTCTAGAAATTGGCCGCGCCCCTCGTTAACGTGAACAAAAGTACATATAACGCCCGGCGTTGCCAAACCGTCCTTGTGGGAGGCGTCTCCGACGCCGATCTCGGTCACCACCACAAGCAGGGGTGGTTTCACCACGTCGCTTCGGGATCGGAGACCCTTCCCACAGATTTTTTGGCCAAGGCCGATTCCACCCTCCGCCGCTCGCGGCTTAGCGGAACGTCCAAAACCAGGGAAAACTGTCATGTCCAACTCCAACTCCAACCCCGACCAGAGCCGTCGTCTCGACCGCCATCCCGATCGCCGCGCCGAGCCATCGCCGACGGTCGACCCGCTCGAACTGATGGAGGCGGCGGCCCGCATCCACTGGCGGGCCGCCGCCTGGCTGCTGGAGCGGACCCGTCCCGAGGAGTACGGCCGCAAGTCCGCCAGCGCCGCCCCTCGTCGCCAGGTCGAGGCGGCGCTGCTGCATGTCCTCGAAGCGGCGCTAGAAGGGACCTTGCCCGAGCAACGCGACGCGGTCGACGGTCGCGTCTTCGCCGCTTGCCAGCGAGCCTTCGCCAGTTGCTTCCCGGCGATTGCCGCGCTCTCGCCCCTCCAGTTGCCTGTCGATTCGGCGCCCGCGGATGCCATTCTGTCGCCAAAAACGCGTGAGGCGACAGAAAGTGCAGTCAACGAAGCATCGAACCGCGACGGCACGACGAGCACGACCCAAGACAATGCCAAGCCTGATCCGCCGCCGGCAAACGCGGCGGAGACTGGCAGCGCGTCGCCCGCCGACATTCTGTCGCCAAAAATCGCCGCAGCGACAGAATGCCCGGCGACAGAAATACCCGCGACAGAACTCCCGAACGTCTTAGAACGTCCCCCCGCGTCGGTTCCAGAGAGCCAACTCCTCAACCTCCAGCGCCACGCCGCCCTGCGCCGCCGCGCGGCATTGTTGGCGCGAAAACAGCAAGCCGCGACCAAACGACAAAAGCGAGCCGCCAAGAAACGAGCTCAAGCCGCCCGCCGACGAGCCGCGTAGCTCCGCCGCGTTCAGCTGCCGTCGTTCTCGAGATGCTTAGTCTCTATCGCATTAACCACAGAGAACACAGAGGACACAGAGAGGAAAAGAATAGCAAACGTCTCAACTCTTCCTCCGTGTTCTCTGTGTTCTCCGTGGTAAGTGCGGTTGATAAAGCCTGTCGACCTAGCTTCTCTGCCGGAGGGGAACGAGAGCACGATAGTGAGGCGATTACCGCTGGTCCATCGGCGTGATTTCGCGCTTCGACGGCCCCGTGTAGATCTGCCGTGGGCGGCAAATCTTCTTCGCCGGGTTTGCGTGCATCTCCACCCAGTGGGCGATCCAACCCGGCAGCCGTCCGATGGCGAACAGCACGGTAAACATCTGCTCCGGAATGCCGATGGCGCGGTAAACGACGCCCGAGTAGAAGTCGACGTTCGGATAGAGCTTCCGCTCGATGAAGTAGGGGTCGTTCAGCGCCACCTGCTCCAGCTCCAGCGCGATGTCGAAGATCGGATCCTTGATCGCCTGCTTCTTCAAGATGCGATGGCACGCTTCTTTGATGATCGTCGCCCGCGGATCGAAGCTCTTGTAGACGCGATGGCCGAAGCCCATCAGGCGGAAGTTGTTGTTCTTGTCCTTGGCCATGTCGACGTACTTCTTGACGTTCGACCCGTCGCGGCGAATCTGCTCGAGCATCTGGACGCACGCCTCGTTCGCCCCGCCGTGAAGCGGGCCCCACAAGGCGCTGATGCCGGCCGAGATCGACGCGAAGAGGTTGGCGTTCGACGAGCCGACCATCCGCACCGTCGAGGTGCTGCAGTTCTGCTCGTGATCGGCGTGGACGATGAGCAGCAGGTTCAGCGCGTCGACGAAGTCTTGATCGACCTCGTACTTCTCGCTCGGCACGGCGAACATCATCCGCAGGAAGTTGGCACAGTACGACAGCGAGTTGTCGGGGTAAACGTACGGCTGGCCGATCGACTTCTTGTAGGCGAAGGCCGCGATCGTCGGCAGCTTGGCCATCAGGCGGACGATCGAATCGTCGACCTGCTCCTGATCATGCGGATCGAGCGAATCCTGGTAGAAGGTCGACATCGCCCCGACCACCGACCCCAGGATCGCCATGGGATGGGCGTCGCGAGGAAAGCCGTTGTAGAACAGCCGCATATCCTCGTGCAGCATCGTGTGGCGGAACAACATCCCGCGAAAGTGGTCGAATTGCTCCTTGGTCGGCAACTCTCCGTAGATCAGCAGGTAGGCGATTTCGATGAACCGGCACTTTTTGGCGAGCTCCTCGATCGGGTAGCCGCGATAGCGCAGGATCCCTTTATCGCCGTCGAGAAAGGTGATCGCGCTGGTCGTCGCGCCGGTGTTGACGTAGCCTTCGTCGAGGGTGATGTACCCCGTCGAGCCGAGCAGCTTGCTGATGTCGACCGCTCGCTCTTGCTCGGTACCGACGACGACGGGGAGCTCGATTTGCTTGCCGTCGGGGGTAGAGAGCTTGGCAACCTCAGACATCGGACGATCCTTTCGGCGAACACGGCGGGCTGGACGGATGGGCGGTCGGGCGCTCCGCACGAACATGCCGCGACGGGAGCAGGCCAAGGCGCAGGCGGCGGAGTCATGAAGTTTACCGGCGGCAAGGAACCGGTTCAATCCGCGGCGATTCTACCCCGGCGCCGGACTGGTCGCTTCAGCGACCCCTCCGAACCCACGCTAGATCTGGCGCCCGTATTCCCTGAACCCGGAACGCTTCTAGCGGCGTTGCTTTTCGTCCAGCAACTCAGAAAGCCGCGGCCCATTGAGGTCGCCGTGGAAGATCGTCCACACCCGAGCGGTTTTCCGCAGTTCCTTGAGTTCCTGGGCGACGAGAACTTCCTTCTGCTCGTTTTCCAGCAGCTCGCGAATCTTGGCCTGGGCCTCGGTGAACGGCGTCCGCCCAGGTTCCTTCCGCTCCAGCACGCGCACCAGATGAAACCCTTGGGGGCTTTCGATGCAGTTGCTCATCCGCCCCAGTTCGAGCGTATCGAGCGCCTGGTTCAGATCTTCGCACAGCAGCGAGCCAGGCGTCGACTCTTGAATCCCTCCTTCAGCCGCCGTGAAGCCGTGGGACTTGGCCTTCGCCACGTTGGCGAACACCGGTCCGCGAAGGCTGGGATTGATCGCCACGACGGCCCAAACCTCATTCCCCATTTCGGCCAGCGCCTTCCACGCGGCGTTGCGATCGCCGCCGACGCGGTCGAACCGCACCATCAGTTCTTCCCACTTGATGCTGCCGGGATACTCGTATTCCTTGAGATGGTCCTGATAGTAGGCGAGCATCTCTTCGTGGGTCACCGTCTTCAGCTTCGGCATTCGCTGCCGCAGCCACTCGCCGGCGACCATCTTCTCGGTGTACTGCCGCTGGACGTCTTTCAGCGACGAACCGTGCTGCACGAGCACGGCGTTCAACTGCACGCGGTCCTTGACCCCGTACGTTTCGAGCAGCTTCGGAATCTCGGAAGCTTCGAATGGCTCGGCGAGCGTCTTCTCGATCTGCTTAAGATTCTCCGGCGGCATAGTGCGGCGGAAGTCGGCGAACAGCAGTTTGGTGTCGATCAGCTGCAGCAGCATCCGCTCCAGCAAGATGCGTTCGATCTCCGGACGCTGCTCGTCGGAGACCTTCATGTTCTTCTGCTTTTCCATCGAGGTGATCATGCGCTGGACTTGCCACAGCACGTCACTCGCCAGGATGACCTGGTCTTCCACGCGGCCGATGATCTCGCTGCCGGCGATCGGTCGAGCATCGGTCGGCACGATCGGCGGGCCGAGCGGTTCGGTCGCGGCCATCGTGGCCTGGCTTGGCGCCACAAACGTTGCCGTCGGCGCCCCCGCCGCGCCTCCGGGCATCGCCGGGCTTTGGAACGGATCGTTGACATCCTGAATCCCGCGCACGGCCGACGGCGAGGAGGGGCCGCTGGGAGCGGTGGCCGGAACGGGCGGCGGTGCGAACGACTGGGCCGGAGCGAGGCGCGGCGCAGCGCCGAGCGCGAGCCATCCCCCCGCCAACAAGTTGAAAAGTCGTCGCAGCACGAAGTCGTTCTCAGTCCGCCAAGCGAGATCAGCCGCGGCGCAACTCTCCGCGGCGATCGCGCAGGGTCGCCGCAGAGGGCAAAAAATCGAGACCGAAGCGGCGGGATTCTAGGAATCGGCCTCGTTGGGACGCAAGAGAGATTTCAAGCGTGCCAGCACCCGGTCCGGATCGTCCGCGTCGGCTCCCAGCACCAGATACGCGCTCTGCGCGTCGGCCACCCGCAGCGAGCCGCTGCTACGCTCGACGAGGCGATTCAGCTCGCGGCGGCTAGCATAGGTGAGGACGGCGTATTTTCCTTCGAGGTGAATTGCCTCCAGCTGTCGCCGGTGGGCCCAGATCCGCAGGCGCCCCAATTCAACAAGCTGCTCCACCGGCGGCGGCAGTTCGCCGAAGCGATCGGCGAGCTCGCTGCGAAACTCCTCCAAATCGCTTTCCGTCGAGATGCGGGCGAGCCGGCGATAGAGGTCGATCTTCGTCCGCATATCGGGGAGATACCGCTCGGGAAAGTACGCCGCCACCGGCAGATCGACCGAGACGTCGACCGAGTCCTTCGGCGGCAGCTTCTTCAAGTCACGGACCGCCTTTTCCAGCAGGGCGCAGTAAAGCTCGTACCCCACGGCCGCGATATGGCCGCTTTGCTGCGTGCCGAGCAGATTGCCGGCCCCGCGCAGCTCGAGGTCGCGCATCGCCAGGGCGAACCCGGCGCCCATCTGGCTGAACTCCTCGATCGCCCGCAGCCGCCGCGCCGCCTCGGCCGACAGATGCCGCTTCTGGTCGACCAGCAAGTAGCAGTAGGCCCGATGCTTGTACCGCCCGACGCGCCCCCGCAACTGGTGGAGATCGGCCAGGCCGTAACGATCGGCGTCGTCGATGAAGATCGTGTTCGCGTTGGGTATGTCGAGTCCGCTCTCGACGATCGTCGTCGCCAGCAGGATATCGAACTCGTGCCGCACGAACCCCAGCATCACGTCTTCCAACTCCGTCTCGCTCAACTGGCCATGGCCGATGCCGATGGTCGCCTCAGGAACGATCCGCTGGAGTTCGTGGGCGACCTTCTGGATGTCGTGAATCCGATTGTGGACGAAGTACGCCTGCCCACCGCGATTCAGTTCCCGCAAGATCGCATGGCGAACGAGCGCATCGTCGAAGCGGGCGATCCGCGTTTCGACGGCGAGCCGATCCTTCGGCGCCGTCTCGAGGTTCGAGATGCTCCGCACGCCCAGCAGCGACATGTGGAGCGTCCGCGGGATGGGCGTTGCCGTCATCGTCAGCACGTCGACGCTCGCACGGAGCGCCTTGAGGCGTTCCTTCACGGCCACGCCGAACCGCTGCTCTTCGTCGATGATCACCAGCCCCAGGTTCTGGAACCGCACGTCGGGCGAAGCGAGTCGATGGGTGCCGATGAGCAAATCAATCGTCCCGTCGGCGGTTTTCTTGAGGATTTCGCGCTCTTCCTTAGCCGTGCAGAAGCGGGAGACGGCGGCGATCTGGAACGGAAACTCGGCCATCCGCTGCGTGAACGTGCGCCGATGTTGCTCGGCGAGAATCGTCGTCGGCACGAGCACCGCCACCTGGTAGCCGGCGTCGATCGCCTTAAACGCCGCGCGGATCGCCATCTCGGTCTTGCCGAAGCCGACGTCGCCGCACAGCAGGCGGTCCATCGGTTTGGCCAGCTGCATGTCTTGCTTGATCGCCGCGATCGCGGTGAGTTGGTCGGGCGTCTCCTGATAGGGAAACGCGGCGTCGAACTCTTGCTGCCACGGCGTATCAGCGGGGAACGAGATGCCCGGGCGCGCTTCGCGGGCCGCCTGCACCTGCAGCATGTCGACGGCGAGGTCTTCGACGGCGCGCTCCGCCGCTTTTTTTTGCCGCAGCCAGGCCGTGCCGCCGATCTTCGCCAGCGTCGGCTTCGCCTTGCGCCCGCCGACGTACTTCTGCACCAGCTCGATCTTGCTCGTGGGAACGAAGATCCGCGTCCCTTCGGCATACTCCAGTTCAAGATGCTCTTCGGCGCCCGCTTCCTTGTCGAGCAGCTTCAGCCCGCGATAGCGACCAATGCCGTGGGCCAAGTGAACGACCAGATCGCCTTCGCGCAGCTGCAGGAAGCTGTCGATCGCCCGCCCGGTCGGGCGCTGAGCGGGCCGCGACAACTCGGTGCGGTGGAACAGTTCGGCGGCGCTAACCAGGATGATGCCGTCGCCCCCGTTTGGCGACAGCACGCGAAAGCCGTGCGCCAGCCGCCCGCGAGCAAAGTGGAGGCGCCCATCCCGCGCGAGCTTCGTCTCGCGGAACACTTCGCTCAGCCGCTCGACCTCGGCCTCGGTATCGCACACCAGATAGACGTGCTGCCCGGTCGCCGCCGACTCCAACTCGCCGCGCACGCGCGCCACGTCGCCGCTGAACTGCTCGACCGATTCGAACTGCAAGTGAGCCGTCGTCTCGTACGACCCAGCCGGCACGCCCGCGGCCGTCACCGACGGAAATTTGAAGACCTCGGCCAGCGTCGTCGACGTCGCGAAGTAGTCCTCCGGATGTTCCAGTCGGCGATGGTAGTGCTTTCCCTCCTCTTCGAGGTCTGAAGGTTCGACGAGCATGAACCAACTTCCTGTTGGCAGGTAGCCGGCGAAGTGCGTCCGTAGCTTCGCCTCGGCGCCAAGCACCGTCACGTCGGCCGTCGAAAGACTTTCCAGGCTCCGCTGCGTCGCCACGTCGAACGTGCGGATCGACTCGACCTCTTCGTCGAAGAGTTCAATTCGCAGCGGGTCGGTTGCATCGGGGGGGAAGACGTCGAGGATGCCGCCGCGCAGCGAGAACTCGCCGGCAAGCTCCACCGCCGTCGTTCCCCGGCAGCCGCGCGCCGCCAGCCAGCGCGTGAACGCTTCGAGATCGAGCCGCTTTCCTACGGCAATGCGTTGCGTCGCCGCCGCTAATTGCTCGACGCTCGGCAGCGGCTGCAGTAGGGATTGGATCGACGTGACGACAATCCGCGGCGCCGACCCGCCGACCAATCGCTTAATCAGCCGCTGCCGCTGTCCAAAGTTCTCGTCCTGCACCACCCGATCGCCCGCATCGGCTTCCGTGGCAGGGAACGCTTCGACTTCAAGGTCGGTAAAGAGGGTCAGATCGTCGACGAGCGAATCGACGTCGGCGGCGTGGGGCAAGACGACGGTAAGCGTCCGGGGACAATGTTGCCCCAGCGCCGCCGCCACCAGAGCGCGCGAAGACCCCCAGACTCCGCCGAGCGTCCCCGCCTGGCCGGCGGCCAGACTGGCGAGCACCTCGGAAAAGTCGGCATGCGTCGCAAGTTGAGCGGGCAACCTGCGGAGCGCCGCGCTGGCGTCGACAGTTTCCCCCGCGGCAGTTTCCATCGCCACAGGGGTGATTGTAGGGGGCGCGCCGAAGAATGAGTAGCCGCGGAGCAACCAGCCGCGGTTGCTAGGCGGCGCGCCGTTCGGCCGCGGCAATCGCCTCCGGCTCGACTTCGTCCTGCTGCAAGCCGTAATGGAGTTCCCACAACCGGGCCTGCTTCATAAACGTGTAAAACGCGCTCATCATCGAGATTTGCAGGCCGACCATGCCGTCCAGAAAACCGCGGTGGAGGACGAAGTCGCGAAAGAACCGCAGCGGCGGCGAGATCAGCATCCGCCGATAGCTCGGCTTGCGACCCCCGGCATGCCACTGCTCGGCTTGCACGCGCGTGTAGCGATCGAACTTCCGCAGATACGACTCCCACGACCAAAGCGTGTAATGATCAAGCAGCGTTCGCAGCGAACCGTAATTCCCGGTCGGCACGCAAACGTTGCCGTGGTCGCTGGGGCCTTCATAGCGGCCCAAATCGCGGCGGAAGAGTCGAACCAATCGATCGCGGGCCCAATCGGTGTAATGGACGCGATGGCCCATCAGGTGATTGGCCCGTCCCATCCAGTACGCGTCATGCGGCGGCTCGCCCGCCAATAGTTGCCTAATCTCCGCGGCCATCGCCGGCGTCACGCGTTCGTCGCAGTCGAGAATGAGAACCCATTGGTGCGTCGCCTGGGGGATGGCCCAATTCTTGAAGTCGCCCGCCGTGCGATACTCGCGTTCGATCACGCGGCAGTCGCCGCGGCGGCGGACGTATTCCAGCGTGCCGTCCGTCGAGCCCGAATCGGCGACCAGCAATTCATCCGCGATCGACGCCACGCTGTCCAGGCATGGGCCAATATTAGCGCGTTCGTTCTTGCAGGTGAGTAAGGCAGTTAGCTTTGCTGGCATTTCGGGCATTCTCATGGCGAGGGTCGCACACCCCACGGCGTCGAGATGCTACCTTCTGCCGAGAAGTCGCTCAAGACGAACCGTCGCGCTTAATCTTTCCCTAACAATCCGAATAATCCGTGGAATCCCGCAAGCCGCCGACCGTCCCGTTTACGGACTTCCGCCTGCAAGCTTCAGGGCGCCAGCACGCTGTTCCGATACTCAGTCAAGGAGTCCGCTGCGCGGGGGTCGATCGCAATCCCGCCGGCAGCTCCGCGCCGAACGATCGCCCTCCCCCCTCTTCGGCCAGGAGTCTTTCCCATGTTCCGATCATTGTTTCTCGCCCTCGGCGTCTACAGCTGCCTGTTGGGCGTCGAGGCGCTTGCCGTCGAGCGCGCTGTCCTCAAGCGGCCTGAGAACTCCCCCTCCGCAGAGCAAAAAGTGGTCGTTCCGCCCGATTGGGCGCCCTGGAGCCTCATGGGTGGGGGCGCCGTCGTGGTGCTGTATTCCTTTACGATTCCCCGCCGAGTGAACGCGTAGGGGGCTAATCGCCGCAACGGCGACCCTCCGAACCTTTGGCAGCTGGTCTACCTCCCTTTCCTATCCACCGGAAAATCGGGCACGACCGCCCCGGCGGCGAGCCGGACGCGTCAGCCTCCGGGACCCCGCCGTGGCCCCCAAAGGTTGTTTCCGGCCACCCATCCGTTTACCATAAACAGGTTTACGGAGCTTTCTGGCCCGGCGTCCTACGCCGCCGCCCCTCCCCTTACACGACATTTGCAGAGCTGAGGCGCCACCATGGCAACGATCGAGAAACCCCGCGTGAAAGAAGAGTTGATCAGTGGCGCCGATATCCTGGTGCAATCGCTGGTTAACCACGGGGTCGAGACGATCTTCGCCTACCCCGGCGGGTGCAGCATGCCGCTCCACCAGGCGCTCACGCGCTTTGGCGATAAGCTGCGGACGATCCTGCCGCGCCACGAGCAAGGCGGCGCGTTCGCCGCCCAAGGGTGGGCCCGCAGCACCGGTCAGGTCGGCGTCTGCATGGCGACCAGCGGTCCCGGCGCCACGAACCTCGTCACCGCGATCGCCGACGCCAAGCTTGATAGCATTCCGCTCATTGCGATCACGGGCCAAGTGCCGACTGCGGTCATCGGCACCGACGCGTTCCAAGAAACGCCGATCGTTGAAGTCTGTCGCGGCATCACCAAGCACCACTACCTCGTCACCGACGTGAACGACCTCGCCCGGATTGTGCGCGAGGCGTTCGTCATTGCCACCACCGGACGTCCCGGACCGGTGTTGATCGACATGCCGAAGAACGTCCAGATGGACTCGTGCGTGCCGAACTACAACGAGCCGCTGAATCTTCCCGGCTACAAGGTCGAGTCGCCGAAGGCGCGTCCCGAGCAAATCAACCAGATGGCTGCCGCGATCAAGCGGGCCCGTCGGCCGATCATTTACGCCGGCGGCGGCGTCGTCACCGCCGAAGCGAGCGAGTCGCTCCGCAAGCTTGTCGACAAGACCGGCATTCCGATCACGACGACGGTTATGGGTCTGGGCATCTTCCCGTCGACCGATCCGCTGTCGCTTGACATGCTCGGCATGCATGGCTCGATCTACGCCAACTACGCCGTCGATCAGGCTGATTTGCTGATCGCCCTGGGCGTTCGCTTCGACGACCGCGTCACCGGCAAGGTCGAAGAGTTCTGTAAGCATGGCAAGATCATCCACGTCGACATCGACGCCTCGGAACTGAACAAGAACAAGCCGGCCCACATCCCCGTCTGCAGCGACGTGAAGTTCGCCCTCGACGAACTGAACAAAATCGTCGAAGCCCCCGAGGATATCTCCGACTGGGTCGAACAGTGCATGCGTTGGAAGAGCGACGAGCCGTTCAAGTACAACGAGCAGTACCAAGGGATTCTCCAGCAGCACGCGATTCGCACGCTGTGGGAAATGACGATCGAGAAAGACCCGGTCATTTCCGTGGGGGTCGGCCAGCACCAGATGTGGGCCGCCCAGTTTTACAAGTTCCTCGAACCGCGGCGCTGGCTCTGCAGTAGCGGCCTGGGAACGATGGGCTTCGGCCTCCCCGCCGCGATGGGCGCTCAGGCCGCCAACCCCGGCCGCCTCTGTTTCGACATCGACGGCGACGGCAGCTTCCTGATGAACATCCAGGAACTCGCCACCTGCGTCTGCGAGAAGCTGCCGGTGAAGGTGCTGCTGCTCAACAACCAGCATCTCGGCATGGTGGTGCAGTGGGAAGATCGGTTCATGCAAGGCAACCGCGCCCACACCTACCTCGGCCCCATCGATAATCCCGAATGGTCTGGCCAAGGCGACGGGATCGGCGCGCTCAATCCTGAAGAGCGCTATCCGAACTTCGTCGGCATCGCCAAGGGCTTCGGCTGCGGTGCCGCGTACGTCGACAAGAAGGCCGACCTGCCGGCGGCGATCGAAGAGATGATCGCCCACGACGGGCCTTATGTGCTGGACGTGGCCGCGCCGTACCAGGAGCACGTGCTGCCGATGATCCCCGGCGGGAAGACGGTGCGGGATCTCATCAAAGAGTAATTCTCATTTGTGAGTATTACAGTGAAGCAACTCGAAGCAATTCGTGTATGGTCGTGGGTTCTCGTACCTGTCCTGATGACCAGCGGTTGCGAAGCGCCGCCGCTTCCTGCTCAAACTGCGAATGACGCTGGGACGTCGCCGTCCGAAGTAGCAGAAGCTGTCGAGAGTGAATTCGCAGCTGAACTACCTGTGATGGAAGGAATCACCACGACCATCCATAGAGCTTACGCCTATCAAGGATACAGCTACCACGATCCTGAGGCGGGCGCCAAGTTGGTGGGCGTAGACGTAGAGTTTCGCGACTACGGCGACGGGCTCGATCTCGATGACGTTGAGTTGCTGGAAGGCTCCTCCAATGAGGGTATCGGCGGGTATCCCCATATCGAACTCATGTCGCAGGATGGTCAGGTGCTTCAAGATGCGGAGGACACCGACTGGCCCGGCGCAGGCGGTCCGCTAAGGGTGCTTTTGGTCTTCTCGGTCCCAGAGGCCACGAACTCCGTCAAGCTTGCTTACGTTGGGGGCTTGCTAACTGCGAAGCCAACATTGATTGGCAACGACGGCCCGTCACTCAAAGCTCCGGTAGAATAGCTCGAACGGCGTTATCTTTGGGCAAGGCTCGTGTGGGATCTGATTCAGGAATTGCTTTTGTTTTCTACCCTCGCAGGAGCTCTGGAAAAATGAGCACGCTCCAAGAAATCTAACAGGCGATTGAGCGACGTTCCGAACCCGAGAGGCTGAAACTGCGAGCTTGGATGGATTCTCTCTCGCCCTCATTGCTGTCGACCAAGTCGAAACAGTCCGCCGAGGAGTTGGCGTACGCGTTTCGCGAGTGGGCGGCGAGCCACCCGCGAACGACTCACTTCGTCGACGACAGTCGTGAGAGCATCTACGAAGGTCGCGGCGAATGATTCTGGTCGATACCAACGTCTGGGTGCGCACCTTGCGGCCGGACGATCCTTAGCACCCCACAGCGGCCGATGCGGTGACCAGCCTGCGAACCGCTGGCCATTCTCTGGCGCTAGTTCCACAGGTCTTTTACGAGTTGTGGTCGGTTTTAACTCGACCGGCGGCGAACAACGGACTTGGCTTCAGCATCGAGCAATCGCTTGAGGATCAACGCCGCATTCTTGATTCTTCAGAGCTGTTCGAGGATGACAGCGGCGTGTTTGCTGCTTGGCGAGATCTCGACGCCAAGTATCGCGTTCTAGGCAAGCAAGCTCACGACGCACGCCTTGTCGCGGCGATGGTTCGCCACGGTATCGGACATTTGATGACATTCAACGACCAGGACTTCGCTCGTTTCATCGAGATTGCCGTCATAGCGCCGCCTGCGGCAGCGGCCTTTCCGCCTGCCGGCGGACAATCTTGACGGCCGGGACTCGCATTTAGGCTCACCGCGCGCGACAATGCTTCGCGCTGCGCGCCGATTCGCACACTTTTTCCGGCTTCAGTTGTGCGAGTTGGGAAAAATTGCCGGAGCGAGTTTGTCAGAATCTCGTCGTTTTCACGGGGTTGTCGCGCATGTTGAGCGATGGAGCGCATCTGGACCGCGGTTTGCGTTTCTTGTCGGACAAAATCAGCCAGCACCTGTCGGCGACAACTCGTACACTGCCGATGATGGCCAAACGCCGCTGACGCACGCTTTTGGAAGGAGACCGAAACATGCCCGCCACTGCCGCCCCGGTTCGTCCCGCCACGAAAAATCGCGAACTGCTCGCCTGGGTCGATGAAGTCGCCGCCCTCTGCAAGCCCGACCAAATTCAATGGTGCGACGGCTCGCAAGAAGAGTACGACCGACTCTGCGAAGAGATGGTCGCCAGCGGCACGTTCATCCGGTTGAACCCCAAGCTGCGCCCCAACAGCTTTCTGGCCCGCAGCCATCCCAGCGACGTCGCCCGGGTTGAGGATCGCACCTATATCTGCTCCGCCGACCAAGGCGACGCGGGTCCGACCAACAACTGGATGGACCCGGCTGAAATGAAGAAGCTGTTGGAGTCGAAGTTCGACGGCTGCATGCGGGGACGGACGATGTATGTCATCCCGTTCAGCATGGGGCCCGTCGGTTCGCCGATCGCTCACATTGGCGTCCAGTTGACGGACTCTCCCTACGTCGTCACGAACATGCGGATCATGACCCGTATGGGGGGCCGAGTGCTCAGCGTTCTCGGCGACGGTCCGTTCGTGAGGTGTCTCCATTCCGTCGGAGCTCCCCTCAAGCTGGGGCAACCCGATTCGGCGTGGCCCTGCCAGGCTGATCCGAAGAACAAGTACATTGTCCACTTCCCTGAAGAGCGGTCGATCTGGAGCTACGGATCGGGTTATGGCGGCAACGCGCTGCTCGGCAAAAAGTGTTTCGCGCTGCGGATCGCCTCGGTGATGGCTCGCGACGAGGGTTGGCTGGCCGAGCACATGCTCATCTCCGGGGTAAAGAGCCCCGACGGCGAGAAGAGCTACGTCGCCGCCGCGTTCCCCAGCGCCTGCGGCAAGACGAACTTCGCGATGCTGATCCCGCCAAAACAGTTCCTCGACGAAGGTTGGGAGGTCACGACCGTCGGCGACGACATCGCCTGGATCAAGCCGGGGCCCGACGGCAGACTCTATGCGATCAATCCCGAGGCAGGGTTCTTCGGGGTCGCTCCCGGCACGAACGAAGAGACGAACCCCAATGCGATGGCCTCGATCCGCGAGAATACCATCTTTACGAACGTCGCCCTGACCGACGACGGCGACATTTGGTGGGAGGGAATGACCGCGGAGCCGCCGGCGCACCTCATCGACTGGCAAGGGAACGACTGGACGCCGCAGAGCGAAGCGAAGTCGTCGCATCCGAACTCGCGGTTCACGGCGCCGTTCGACCAATGCCCCTCGGCCGACCCGGCTCACAACGATCCGGCGGGCGTCCCGATCACGGCGTTCATCTTTGGCGGGCGCCGGCAGACCACCCAGCCGCTGATCACGCAGGCCTTCAACTGGCAATTCGGCGTTTATGGCGCCGCGACGATTGGCTCCGAGCAAACGGCCGCCGCGTTTGGCAAAATCGGCCAGGTCCGTCGCGACCCGTTTGCGATGCTTCCATTCTGCGGTTACCACATGGCCGATTACTTCAGCCACTGGCTCAGCTTCGGCCAGCAACTCGAAAACCCGCCGCGGATTTTCATCGTCAACTGGTTCCGCAAAGACGCCGAAGGGAATTACCTCTGGCCCGGTTTCGGCGATAATATGCGGATCCTGCAGTGGATTATCCGCCGGGCGAAGGGCCAGGCCCGCGCGTTCGAGGGACCGCTCGGCTGGACGCCGAAGTACAGCGACATCGATTGGCGCGGCCTCAATTTTACGAAGGAGCAGTTCCGCGAGGTGATGCGGGTCGACCGCGAAGAGTGGTTTCAAGAGATCGCCTCCCACAACGAGTTGTTTTTCAAGTTGTACGATCGGTTGCCGCGCGACCTGACCGCGATTCGCGACTTGTTGCTGGCGTCCCTTTGCCGCATCCCCGAGAAGTGGGCGAAAGGGTGACCTTCGCCGCCGCCCGCCATGCATCATGACCTTCACGAGATCGCGCCGCCCGGGTCGAGCCGTCCCGAGAACTCGCTCGACCCGGTTTGCGGCATGAAGGTCGATCCGGCGACGGCGAAGCACCAGGCAGAACATGCGGGAACGACGTACGACTTCTGCAGCCGCGGCTGTTGGGAGAAGTTCACCGCCGACCCGTCGCGTTATCTCACGGCGGCGAAGTCCGATGATACCGAGAAGGTCTCGGAGGGCAGCTGTTGCCACGGCGGCGCGGCCAAGCCAAAGCCGCCTGAGCCGAGCGGGGTGACGCCATCGGGTCAGTACACCTGCCCGATGCACCCGGAGATCGTCCGTGATCGCCCTGGCGACTGTCCGATTTGCGGGATGGCTTTGGAGCCGATGACGGTCGCCGCGAGCGACGAGCCGAACGCCGAACTCATCGCTATGACGCGGCGGTTCTGGACGTGCGCCGCCCTGACCCTGCCGCTGGTCGCGCTGGCGATGGCGCGGATGTTCTTTGCCGAGTGGTTTCACGCCCGATTTCCGGGGAGGACGCTGGCGCTGGCGGAACTCGCCCTCGCGACGCCAGTGGTGCTGTGGGGCGGCTGGCCCTTCTTCGTGCGGGCGTGGCGGTCGGTCGAGAACCGGTCGCTGAACATGTTCACGCTGATCGGCATCGGCACGGGGACCGCCTATCTCTACAGCCTCGTCGCGGTCCTCGCGCCGGAGTGGTTTCCGGAACCGTTCCGCATGCATGGCGAAGTGGCGCTCTACTTTGAAGCGGCCGCGACGATTGTCACGCTCGTGCTGCTGGGGCAGGTCCTGGAGCTTCGCGCCCGGCATCAGACGGGGGCCGCGATCCGAGCCCTGCTCGACCTCGCGCCGAAACTTGCGCGCCGCATCGCCGCGGATGGTCGGGAAGAAGACGTACCGCTCGACGAGGTCGCTGTCGGCGATCAATTGCGCGTTCGGCCGGGCGAGAAGATCCCAGTCGACGGGAGCGTTATTGACGGGTCGAGCTACGTCGACGAATCGATGATCACCGGGGAGCCGATTCCGGTGGAGAAGAGCGCCAGCGATCGCGTTATCGGCGGGACGCTCAACGGGACCGGGGCGCTGGTGATGTCGGCCGAGCGCGTCGGCAGCGAGACGATGCTGGTGCAGATCATTCAGATGGTCGGCCAAGCGCAGCGGAGCCGCGCGCCGATCCAGCGGCTGGCCGATCAGGTCGCGGCGTACTTCGTGCCGGCGGTGTTGGCCGCGGCGGTCGTGACGTTTGTCGCGTGGGCCGCGATTGGTCCGCAGCCGCGGTTGGCTTACGCGCTGGTGAATGCCGTCGCCGTCTTGATCATTGCCTGCCCTTGCGCGCTGGGGCTTGCGACGCCGATGTCGATCATGGTCGCCGTCGGTCGTGGCGCCACGGCCGGCGTGCTGGTACGCGACGCCGAAGCGCTCGAGACGCTGGAGCGGGTGAACACGCTCGTGGTCGACAAGACGGGAACCCTCACCGAGGGAAAACCGCGACTGGTCGCGGTGACGCCGAGCGTCGGTTGGAGCGAGGCCGACTTGCTTCGTCTCGCCGCCAGCGTCGAGCGCGGCAGCGAGCACCCGGTCGCGACCGCCATCGTGCGGGGCGCCGAGGAGCGCGGCATCGCGCTGGCCAACGCGAGCGACTTTCAATCGACGACGGGTCGCGGCGTCGTCGCCCTGGTCGAAGGCCGTCGCGTCGCGGTGGGGAACGCTCGATTGATGGACGACGTCCACGCAGCGCTCGGTGAGCATGGCGCGGCCGCGGAGAGCCAGCGCCGGCAGGGACAGACGGTGATGTTCGTCGCGATCGACGGAAAGCTCGCCGGGTTGCTCGGCGTGGCCGATCCGATCAAGGCGTCGACGGCCGAGGCGTTGCGACTGCTCCGCGAGGAAGGAATCGCGATCGTCATGCTCACGGGGGATAGCTGCGGGACGGCGGAAGCGGTAGCCGCTGAGTTGGGAATCGATCGGGTGGAAGCCGAAGTGCTGCCGGAACAGAAGGTCGAGGTCGTCCGACGTCTGAAGAGCGAGGGTCGCGTCGTCGCGATGGCGGGCGACGGCGTGAACGACGCGCCGGCCCTCGCCGAAGCCGCGGTGGGGATCGCGATGGGGACGGGAACCGACGTCGCCATGGAGAGCGCCGGGGTGACGCTGGTGAAGGGGGACCTGCGCGGGATCGTGCGGGCCCGCCGGCTGAGCGAGCGGACGATGAGCAACATCCGCCAGAATCTGTTCTTTGCGTTTGTCTACAACGCCCTGGGGGTGCCGCTGGCGGCCGGCGTGCTCTACCCCTTTTTTGGCTGGCTGCTCAGCCCGATGGTTGCGGCGGCGGCGATGAGTCTCAGCTCGGTGTCGGTGATCGCCAACGCGCTGCGGTTGCGGCGCGTGGAGTTGTGAGCTGCGCGTCGCGAGTCGCGAGTGGTGAGACTTGAGTTGCATCTGGTTCGCCCTTTCGTATTGTTCGTGGGGAGCGAACGTTGCGTGATCATGGTTTTGTCGAGTGGATTTGTCCGAAAGTGAAAGTTGATTTTTAGTGACAGAACTCGGGTAAACTGGCATTAAGTGCTGACGGGGGGCGGAGTTGGTTTTGTCTGGGTTGTGGGGACAGATTTGGAGTCAGGGGTCGGCAGTCAGGAGTCAGGGGGCGCAACGGCGTGCGTGGAATGTGTGCGCTTGTTCAGGAGTCGTTTGGGTTGATCGTAGCAGGGTGGGTGGTCAATTTCTGTAGTAAAGTTGACAGATTTTTCTGACGGTTGCGGACGGCAACGGGCGGCGGGGTATCGTACGTTGAGGGTGGCGAGAGGTCGCGGCGCTTTACCGACCAAGCAGTACGTCGAGAGGCGGCCGATCTCAAGAGTAGTGGATCGGCGGGCCGGCAGTTCTCTTATTCCAAAAGCGGAAGAAATTGCTTCGCTGTGGTTCACGTCAGCGCGCAGTAGGCGTGTTCAAAGTTCACCCAGGACGGTTCGACCTGTGCGCGCAACGCTCCGAGCGTGTCGCGCGCAAATGGCATCATCAAAGCAGGTTGGCAGCAGAACCTTGGAAGTCACACACCTGCCGAAAAGCGGTCAAGTGATGGCACATCTCAAGCGTGATCGAGTTTTGGCACTCGTCGTCATTACGTTCGCCGTCTGACGCATCCTCCAACAGTCGCCAATATCAGCAGCACCAAAGAAGATGGTTCCGGCACCGCAACACTCGTTGCCGTGAGCATCCCCGGCCCATAGTTCGCTTGCCAATCTTCAAGATCACCAGCGCTAAATGGCGTAGTTGATTCTCCCCGTTGCCATTTCAGAAAGTCCGCGCCGTCGACATCGCCGTCGAGATCAAAGTCGCCGGGGGTGCTTGCGGGGACGACAGCGAGCCCCAGGCCCGTTGGCCCCGAGGTGACCCCCCAGCTCAAGCCGGCAGGGAGCGTCGCGAGCGAGAAGTCGAACGTCGGGAGGCTGGCGACAAACGAGTTCGTGTTGAGGAACGCGAACGAGGCCCCGACCTCTGGCGTGTAGCCCCCTTCGAGCGACACCGAGACCGTCCCCGCCAGGCTCGCGGCGCCGGCGCCGGTGACCGTCAGGTCGTCGAATGTCGTGTCGCCGAACAGCCGGACGTAGAGCGTCGCGTCCGCTTCCTGCGTGAGCGAGCCGACCTGCGCGGCGTCGGCGAAGGTCTCGGAACCCGAGCGCAGCGTCAGGCCACGTGTGACGGTTGAGCCGTAGAGCTCCAGGTAGCCGTCGCTGACCACGTCCGCGCGCAGCTCGCTCCCGCTCGTCGCCGAGATCGCGCCCGTGGACGAGCTCGTGATCGCGACCCCGACGGGTGTCTGCACGTCCCCATCGACGAGGTTCACTGCCCCGTTGACCGTGAACGAGCCCGCCCCGGTCGTGACGGCGTTCACGAGTCCCCCGCTAGTGACGGTGAGCACGGATAGCGGTCCGTTGACGGCGACCGATTGATCGACCGCCAGCGTGGAGCCGACGCCCGACACCGTGAGGCGCGAGGCCCCGCTGCTTCCGTCGAGGACCACGCTCCGCCCTTGGAGGCGCCCCGCATTCGAGAGCGTCGCCGTCGTGCCGCGCGCGAGGGTCACCGTTCCGTCCGACTCGACTCGGCCGCCGTTGACGATGAGCGTGACGTTCGACGTGGCGCCCCCTCCGGTGGTCAGCAACCCGTTCGCAACGAGGCGGGCGCCGCTGCTGATGGTGGCGTTGGTCGTGCCGCCGAGCTCGCTCATCCTCAGGCCCGAGTTGTAGGTCGCCCGGGCGTTGTTGGTGAGCGTCGCCGTGGTGGACGTGCCGGAACTGCGACCCCAGTCGCTGGCAATGCCGCCCGTCGTCGCCGCGGTGAGGAAGCCGCTGTTCATGTCGAGCGTGGCGGTCCCTAAGTCGAAGTAGGAGGGAGTCTGGAAATTGCCCCCATTGCGAATCCGCGTGGTGGTGTTGTCCGAGAAGATGAAGCCGGCGGTGGTTGACTTGACGAAGTCCGTACCGTCGACGAGCAGCGTCGAGTTCGCGCCGAGGTTCATGTTCCCGCCTCCCCAGACGGGGAGGCTCCCCGCGTTGAACGTGGCGCCGCCGTTGAAGTTGACCGTGCCGTTGATGAGGCTGAGCGACGCCTTGTTATCGAACGTTGCGAGGCCGGCGGTCTCGAGCGTGCCGCCGTCGACCGTGAGCGAAACCGTGCGGTTCGTCGAGCCGCCCCCCATGCGGAAGGTCGAGGTGGTGCGGAGCGTGCCGCCGCTTGTCACGTTACCGACGAACGTCGCGTCGCCCGTGCCGGCGCGGAGAGCGCTGGCGGTCGCGACGCCTGAGTTCGAGACCGTCACAGTCGCATTCCCGGTCGAGCTGGCCCCCCAGTCGCTGACGTTGCTCTGCGCCGTGAGGGTCGAGCCGGCGCCGGTGACCGTCAGCGAGCCGATGGCTCCGTTGCCGACATCGATGTACTCGCCGGCCGTGATGTCTCCGCCCCCCGTCGCCTTCAGGTGGACGAAGTTGTCCACAGTGTGACTGTCGGCGAACTCCAGCCGCGCCGCGCCGTTGTACTCCAGGTCGACCCCCGATTCCGCGTTGAGCTGTCCGCCGGAGTTGACTCTGGTCAAGCCGCGGACGAGCTTTGTGTCGCCGGCGACGCGGAGTTCCCCGCCGCTGTTCACCCGCAGCTCGCCCGTCGACTGGTCGAAAACATAGCTCAGCGTCTGCACGCTGGAACCGCTATTGATGTCGATGCGGCCGTCTGCCGTGGTCCCGATCGAGTTGGTCGTGATGGTCGCGTTGTTGAGCGCCAAGACAGCGTTGTCGGTGACCAACACAGCCGGCGTGTTAAGTCGCAGGGTCGAAACCGAGTGGACGTTCAGCGCCTGGCGGTCCTCATTCTTGAACTCCATCTGACCCGTCGCCGTGAGCACCGCGCCGTTGGCGCCCGTGAAGGTGTACTGGGCATTGAGGGGACTGGAGACGACGAAGTTACTTACCGTCGTGCTGGCGCTCAGGCTCACGTCGGGTCGCGGCAAGCCCGCGATGTTATCCGACGACGGAAAGAACGCGTTGTCAGCACTGGTCGGTGGACCGTCCAGGACCCTCCAGTTCCCCTGGGTGAACCAGTCGGTCGAGAAAAAGCCGGTCCAGGCGTCGGCGCGGGCGCCGCTCACTCCGCCAAGGAGAAAGGCGAGCAGCAGGAGGACCGCGACGATTCGGTGCAAAAAGAAACTCTCGGCAAGCCGAGACGGGAAGTGGCGACGCATGGTAGGGTTCTCGTCAGGTGTGGTGTCTGATGGTGGTCCCACAAGCGCGGTCTCTGTCCGTCGCCTAATTTAACGCGTTTGGGGGGTGTAGCATAAGCTCGAAGAACTGAACGAGCAAATCACTAGAAAAAGCCCTGAAATGAGTGGTGCTTGGCGATCTGGCAGGGGGTATCCCAGACACCACTTCGAGTCCAGTGGCAAGTTTGCATGTGCGTAATGTGGGCGTGTCATGACGCTTGACTTCTTGAGCGAAATGTCGGTTCGTCCTGGGTTGCTTCGGAGCTGCCGATTCTCTGTCCGCTCCGACGACAGGGGCTTAAGATTGAAGCAGCCTGAGGCCATCCGTTAGAATAGGCAAGCTGCTTACTGAATGTTCCCTTCAATATGCAGGGCTTACTGAAGAAGTTTCTGTCTAATAACAAGTTCGCCAGCTAAGGGAGATCGATATGAACTATGCACTTGTGCCGTTCCCAACGTTCTCCGGAGAATCCGATTACGCCGGTCGACCGGACATTCGCGATGCTCTTGCTTCACGTCATCGTAATATCGCTCCGAATGCGATCGGCAATCTCGAATTGTTGAATCAAGTCGCCGAAACACTTCGCGACTTACCATGGAACTTCGCTGTCGATCATTGCCACGAGCAAAACGGCCAACTCCATCTGGCAGTGATGGCTCATGATCTCGGCCGCAATCTCGACGTTGGCGACAAAATGAACGCTGGCTTCTTCCTGCAAAACTCCGAAACTGGCGACTACGAAACCTTGGCTTGTGCCCGAACGTTTCGCGTCTCTTGTGAAAACGGCGCACTGCTCGAATGCGAAAAGGGGCAGTCGTTCACGATCTCAGCCGCTGATGCACCGCCTGCAAATTGGCAGCTGAAGATCAAAGATGTCATCGATCGCTCATTCAACGGCGATGGCCTCGATGTTGATCTCGCCCGATTTCGGGCCACTACTCAGCAAATGGTCATCACTCCCTACGAGTTCCTATGTCACCTCTCCGCACAGGGCCTCATCGATGACGACGAACAGTCGGACATCCAATTTGCATTCAACGACGCAGCGGACTTCACGATGTACGGGCTAATCAATGCCGTCACGCAGGTTGCGCATGGCTTACGCTCAAATGACAAATGGGCTCGGGCATTCCAAATCGAACGGTTGGCCGGGGAAATACTTCGAGGCGATCACAATCTTCCAACGCTCTATCCGGTTTACTCGCGATAAGCTGGCGAACCATCGCATGCACGGGAGCGGCGGTGGCAAGCGGATTTTGAAATCAACGTCAACTCCCGCCGCCCCGTGATGCGGGTCGTTAGGCGAGGAAGGCAACCGACCGATGGAGCCGTGGATGCAGGAAGAGATCGACGCCCTCGTAGCGGAGCTCGGCACCGTGCCCCCGCCGTGGGTGGCGTACGACGAGCACCCGTACAGCATCTGCTGGCGGATGGGCGGCGGTGAGTCGCACAAGGAAGTGTGGTGGGCGTGGTGGGAGCAGCAGGGGTTTAGCGAGGAGCAGAAGGTCGCGTACTTCCGCCGGTGGCCGCCGCCGCACTGCTGGCTGGCGTTCCTAATCGAGGCGGTGTGGGGCGTGGACACGTTCGAGGAGCGGGACAAACTCGGTCCGTACTTCGAGCGCACCGCGGCCCTCGGCTTCGGTGGCCAGCAGGAGTACGAGCGCGACTTGGACGATCCCAAGTGGCACTAGCGGCGAGCGCCAGACGCCTAACCCGGCGCTGCACCTGACCCGGCCAGGCTGTCTGCTTTGCATTGCTCCCTGGGACGTGGCCGGGCAGGAGAGCTTGTTCGTTCGCTGGCTTGGCGAGGGTTAGATGAATGACGCGAGAACAATCGTTGCATATCATTCGCGAAGCCTTCTCGCACGTTGATGTGGAGCGGATCGTCGTCGAGTACGACCCGGCGGTGGAAGAAGATGTAGCCAAAGTCTACGTCAGCGACGACCAACTTGATGCAGCGCTTGGTGATGATGGATTCTATCCGCGTGGGGTAGCGATGAAGGCGGGACTGGCGATCGAGGTTGTGGTGGCCGAGGCATGAGGTCGCCAGCGAACAAACTGTTGCACCTGACCGCGGCGGCATCACGGTTTTGCAGGGTTCAACGTCTCACCGCCGCCGCGGCAGGTGAACGGTATCGTTCGGCGGCGGAGACGGAGAGCACTGATGGCGTTCACGCGGGAGCAAGCATACGCCGCGCTCGGCTCACTGAATCCGTCCCCGGTTTTCCTGGAGTCATACCGGGTCAAGCCGCTCCCCGAGAATTTGGACATCTACTTCGGGCCGCCGGAGGAGTTTTTCATTGCCCCTGACACCCAGGAGCTGTACACCCGCAACCGCCTGGTCCCGATTCTGGATGACGGCAACTTCGGGCTGGTTACGTTCCTAGACCCGGACACCCGTGAGTTAATCCAGTTGGATGTGGAGTCGCCAGATGAGTCGCGAGCTGTCTTCCACCACTGGCAGCAATATCTGGCCGCACTGATGATCCGCGTCGGGGAGTCGGTGGACGAAGACAGCCGGGTGCGCCGCATGGCCGAACTGGTGGGGTTCTCTCACACGGACAAGTTGTTCGATCATTTTGCCCGCACGGCTGCGCTCAGCGGAGATGCGTGGTGGGAAGAGAGAAGTCTGTTCCCCTTGAGCATTCGCGCCGAACCAGGCGCTGCAGCAGACAGCGGGGGATGATAGGTTTCTCGGAGTTCATGGCTCAGCGTGCCCCGCCGCCGCTGAGCTTTGTCGTTAGGCACTTGGAGGCTCGTCGTGAAACTGGCGTCCGGTTTCTTCGTGGTGAACTTACTCGACGACCCGACGTACACTCCGGGCTCAGTCGACAACGTGCGGCGGTATGATCGTGAGCATTGCCTTGTCCAGGAATACCGACCTGTCTCGCAGTATGGCCTGGCTTGCACACAGTCGGATGGGACGATGCACACATGCATTCTTTTGGCCGGCGGCGGGGCCAGCCGTGTCCACGAGCATTCGGCCGTAATCGTCAACGGTTCTTGCTTCGTTGGCGTGGGTGATATGCTCTGTTCTCTCTCCTTGCCGAATTTGGATTTGAAGTGGGCAACAAAAGTGGATACCGCGACGTGCTTCGGTGTATATTATTGCCCTCAACAGGACTGCCTCCTGTCTCACGGCGAGTGTGAAATCGCCCGTGTGAGCTTAAGTGGCGAGATTCAGTGGTCGGCGAGCGGTAGGGATATTTTCTCGGAGGGATTTCGGATCGTCGGTGGCCAGGTTGAAGCGGTTGACTTCTACAACAGCGTTTACCACATTGACATTGTCACTGGCCGAAGCGAGCTTATTCGGGCCTAACAAACCGTTGCACCTGACTGCGGCGGCATGTCGGTTTTTCAGAGCGTAACGTCTCATCATCCGCCGCAGCAGGTGAACGGCAGCGTTATCCCGCTCAGGACCCTGGCCGCATGGAGATCAATCGCCAGTTTCAAGATTTGCACATCCCCGGCGGCGGCTCCGTCGATTGGGGTCTGAAGCAGCAGGTCGACCGCGACATCTGCCTCCTCTACCACCAACTCGCCGACTACAGCTACATCATGGGCGACTTGTACTGGGGCTCCGTGTTCGCCCTGCCCTACTGGGAGTATCTCGACTGGCGCGAACTGGATGATGGCGACCGCACATTCATCCGCGACGGCTGCCTGGTGATGTTGCTGGCCGCGGCCTGGGAGCAGATTGACGGTGCTGGGTCGTTCATCAACCAGCACATTCCAGCTTGTCGAGCCGCGATCGCGCGCGTCGAAGCGGACGCGCCGGAAACGGAAAAGCTGCTGCGGGCCGTTCAACTCGCGTTCGATGCAGCCGCGGCGGGTTCGGAGAGCGGACGCGAACTCGACGAGTTGTCCGCATGGGTTCATGTTCATTACGTTCGCGGCTATTTTGAACGTACCGCCGCCGAGTTCCGGAGCAACCCGTACTTCGGCGGTCCGGCCGTGGGATAACCACGCACTGGAACGGACCGGCCGGGCGGATTGGTCCTTGTGATTCGAAGGACGGTCGAGCGCCCGGCCGGCCGTTCAATGCTGATCCGTTATTTGCGGCGGCGACTCACTTCCCCATGCCAACGTTCATCGTCATTTTCATCCTCCTAGCCGTTGCCGCGTTGATGCTCCGGCACCTGCAACGGGGGTTCTTCTATCCCCGACCGCGCTCAATGCCTGACGCCGTCGACGAGAACATTGATGCGACATTGCGGCGATTCGAAGATGCGTTGCAGCAGCACGCGCCGGACGTGCTCCTTGCGCTTCTACCGGCTTTGCCTGACGAGAGTATCCGCGCGATCGAGTCACGGTACCGGCTCCGGCTTACCGACGATCTGCGTGCCCTTTACCGGTGGCGCAACGGTTCGCCCACGGATGAGCAAATCGAACTGATTCCCGGTCACCGGTTCTTGCCGCTGGAGTACGCAGCGGAGCAGCGCGAAGGGTTGCGACAGCAGGTTTCAGATCAGACTCTCGTGCAGCGCATCGCGTATTGGGTTTTCGCCGGACACCGCACGAATTGGTTGACCGTGCTCGATGACCTTTGTGGCGATGGATACTTCTACGACCCATCACGCCGAGGGTCGGCCGGAAGTTTCTTCTACCACTTCGCCGAGGATCGGCAGTACCGCTTCTTCCCCGCGCTGTCGAACTTTCTATCCGGCGCGATCGAGTGCTATGAGAGCGGCATATACCGAAGCGGTCGCCGAGGCCGCGCGGGAGAGGATTTCGAGCGTTCGTTCGAGCTATGGGCACGGTATGCGGCTTGGCCGGGCGCGTGACTGCGATCGGGCCGCAAATAACCCGCCGATGCAGTGGACCGAGCCGGCGGGTAAGCTTCTTGTGAATCGAGAGTCGGCGCGGCGCCGGCTCGGCCACTGATCGGCATTACGTTAGGTGTCATTACGCGTATGGCCAATCCCACCAAAGTCAGTCGCAAAGCGTTTGAGGAGTTCGCCGGTGTTCGATGGAACACCATGAACGACATTTGTGCCCTCTCCAACATTAGCGATCTCACGCCTGCGCAGAGAGTTGCCCATCTTGCCTATTGGTATATGAGTGAGTTGGAGAATGGCGGCCACTACCAGTATTTCCTCAATAAAGTTCACTTCGACCATGACGAGGTCGTTCGCGCCTTAGAGGCGATTGGCGCGACCGAGCACGTCATTGTTCTGAGCGACGCATTCAGGACAGTCAGGGCTACTCCGCTTGGCGCGCCGCAGACAGTCGAACAGTATTTGGAGGGCGAGGAAGCTGCTGACCTATCGCATTACGATTCGGCTTTTGCCGGTTGTAAGCGGTCAGTCTTTCAGTGTTTACAGGATTACCTCGACAAGCACGAAGGAGAGTTTATTGAGTGGACACCATGACACCTAACCATGCGCTGCAGCGAACCCGCATGGCGTCGTGGTTGGCCGTCATTGCGTCCCGCGTGCCGGGTCGCTGAGCTTGGGTCGTTAGGCCGCTTCCGCGTATGAATCTTTTCCAGCTTTCGATATTGCTATCTCCAGTTGCTGGAGCTGCCGGAGCCGCAGCCGCCGTCAATCGCGCCGTCCCTTCCGCTCCGACGTGGATGTGGTTAGCGATCCCACTCGGCCTTGTGTGTGGCATTGGCTGCTATATGGGCTTGATCCGTCTTGCTGTCGGGAAGCATGACAGGAATCCAGACTTACCAGCATGGCGAGCAGGGGCTCTTTTCGGCGTTTGCTTCGTTGCACCGTTTGTGGCACCGCTATTGGCATTCTTTTTAGTCAGAGCCATTCTGTATGCCGCCGCCTAACCATGCGCTGCAGCGAACCCGGCTTGAGCGTCGCGGTTGCAATCATTGCGTCCCGTGCGCCGGGTCGCTGAGCTTTTTTCGTTATCTGGACCAGGAGGGCGTGTCCTTGGCAGTTAATCGACGGTTGTTTCGCTGCTGAGGTCGATCCAATCGACGGTTCCTGGCGTGACCCATGGGTCAGTCGCACCAATCCGCACGCTATCGCGGGTGGCCCATGATCGTGAACATGGGTGGCGCAGTCACGGGACGCGTCAGCGGGGCTCCATCTGATGGTGGGAGCTTCTTGGCTTCGCCCTCGGTGCGGAGAACCGAGGCCGCCGGCGAATTGAGCGAGATTCTAGTTTCTTCGCTCCGCTCGGAATGACGCGACCGCGTGCTGACGGCTGTGGGCGGCAACGGACGGCAAGCATTCGGCATTTGTGGGTGGCGGGAACGCCCGGAAGGGGGCGACGGGCTGCCGCCGCTCGCGGATCGATGGAAGGGTGAGCGCGCTGCCCTGGAAAAATCTACGCGCCTTGCAGCCCGCAGCGGCGCATAATACGGTCCCTGCTGGTCATTGGGCGCCGCACCGCTTGCCGCCCGCAGCGACGGAGTCACGCATGTCTCACCGATGGTTTCGGCGGCCCAAATCTCTCGGCCGGTCGCGCCCGGCGCAATTCTCGCGGGTCATCACCTTCGAGCCTCTTGAGCCGCGTCTCGCACTCACGACGTTCACGGTCAACAGTCTGATCGACGCGCCGGTGAACTTCAGTGACAACGTCGTCACGCTGCGCGAGGCGATCGGCGCCGCCAACACCAACGTGGCCGTTCAACCGGGAGGACCCGCCGGCGACAGCCTGTTCTCGGATCTGATCCAGTTTCAGCCTGGGTTGACGGGCACGATCACGCTAACCCAGGGGCAGCTCAATCCGCGCGGTCTGCTGGTGATCAATGGACCGGGTTCGTCGCTCTTGGCTGTCAGCGGCGGCGCCACGGCCTCGAGAGTCTTGTTCGTGAGCGACCCGGCCGTTGGCACGTTCGGCAGCTTGACGATTCGCGATCTGACGATTCGCGGCGGCAATGCGACGCAGGGGGGCGGGATCCTCAACAACGAGCGACTCACGATGGAGAATGTCGTCATCACCGCCAACAAGGCGGTCGAAGGCGCGGGAATCCACAACTCGTCGACGGGCACGCTTACCGTACGCACCAGTCAGATTCAGGGGAACCAAGGCGGGAGCTTTTCGGCGACGCCCGACGGCGGCGGCGGCGGTCTCTTCAACGCCGGCACGGCGACGTTGATCGACAGCAGCATCAACGGCAACAGCGTTCTCACCGGAACAGGAGGGGCCATCGTCAACAGCGGCACGCTGACGCTGCGGAACAGCTCAATCGCTGGAAATGGCGCGGCCCTGAGCGTCGGCGGCATTTCCAACTCGGGCGTACTTAAGATCGTCAATTCGACGATTGCCAATAACCACGCTTTCGATTCCGGCGGCTTCGACGGCGTCATCGGCGCCCTTCACAACGAAGCGGCCGGCACGGTCACCGTGCAAAACTCGACGTTTAGCGGCAACGGCGCGACGTTGGTTGGGGGCATCTTGAACGACGGGTCGATGTCGCTGGAAAACTCGACGGTCAGCGGCAACATCGGCGGGCGAGACCGGGGCGGCATCAGCAATAACGGAAGCCTCGCGCTGCGCAATGCGACCATTGTCGGCAACCGGGCTGATGCCAGCAACGTGGGCGGGGTCGGCGCCGGCCTTTACAACAACAGCGTCTTCGGCGTCGTGATGCACAACACGATCATCGCCGACAATCTTCAAGGTCCCATCGCGGGACTTTCCATCGCGGACAACTTTGCGGGCGTCGCCGCGAATACGACCAGTTCCCATAACCTGATCGGCCCCGGCGATTCCAGCGGCCTGGCCAACGGCGGCGTCAACGGCAATCAAATCGGCGTCGCGAGCGCGTTGCTCGGCGCGCTGGCCTCCAATGGCGGGGCCGCGCAGACCCACCTGCCGCTGCCGGGCAGCCCGGCGATCAACGCCGGCGGTAATGATCAACGGCCGATCGACGCCTTCGACGTCGACGGGGATGCCAATACGACCGAGCCGATTCCTTTCGACCAGCGCGGCAGCGGCTTTGCCCGAGTTAGCGGCGTGACGGTCGACGTCGGCGCCGTGGAAGTGCAGTCGGACCCAACGGCCGATTTCGACTTTGACAACGACCGCGATGGCACGGACTTCTTGATTTGGCAGCGAGGCTTCGGCGTCACGGGCGTTGCCGCGACGCGATCGAGTGGCAACGCCGACTTCGATAACGACGTCGACGCCGCCGACCTGGCCGTGTGGACGGCGCAATACGGTAGCACGGTTGCGGTTGAGGAGGCGACAATCATTGTCGCGGGGCCAGCGGCCTCGGCGTCTGCTAACTTCCGCATGGCGCCGTCACTGGCCGCGAGCGGCGAACCGTCGCGCACGGCCCTACGACACATGTTAGCTCGGGACGCTGTATTCGCCTCGGCGCGCCTGCCGTTTCTGGACGCTGATTTATTCTCGCTGCGTGCGGCAGGCAAAGCACGCGTGCGCAGTTTGTGGAGATAGTGCGGAACCGACGACTCACGGCTGCTCGCGCCGCGAGGATGGCGATATTCCGCTGAGGGGGTCCCGACCGCTGCGTGGTTGACTTGACGCTTGGGTTCGCCCCACCTCCCCAAACGGCAGTTCAATCTGATTCGGTTGGCTTCCCCGTTGCCCAGCGGCAGTACGTTTGACGTGGCGTCGCTGGGTGCGCCAGTGGTCCAGCCATTGGAGTGAGCTTCAGATAGCTGTAGCCTCATGCTGAGCCATTCGGCACGCCGGGAAATGGCGTTTACCGACGTTGGGGCGCTGGGCTAGATTGACGCGCCGCGGCTTGGGGCCGGGTGTTTCACTGACTTGCACAGCGACATGGATGGGAATCGAGATGAAACGTGCGTTCTTCCTGGTGATGGCCACGGCGCTCATGGCGCTCGGGAACATTGTCGGCGGCGACTGCTGGGCGCAGGTGGTGGTTGAGGAGCCGACTGTCGTCGAGACTCCGACCGTCGTGGAGACGCCAACTGTGGTCGAGACGCCAACTGTGGTCGAAGAGCCGGTGGTGGTTTCGCCGACGTACGTGCCGATTCCGGCGCCGCAGCAGGAAGTGATCACGCCGGCGCCGGCGTCGGGCGGGGTGTGGGTCGGCGGGCATTGGGACCGGACTCCCGACAGTTGGGCATGGGTCGGCGGCGGTTGGGTGCAGCCGCCGTTCCGCAACGCTTATTGGACGCCGGGGTATTGGCAACATCAGGGGGGCCAGTACGTGTGGGAGAACGCCCATTGGGCGGCGGCGAATCAGGGCCTGATCGTCAACAAGCCGGTGGCGGCGCCGCCTGTCTATCCAGAGGTCGTCCCCGCGGCGCCGGCGGCGACGGCGTGGCAGCCGGGGCATTGGGAGTGGCGCGGCACGTGGGTCTGGATTCCTGGGACGTACGTCGAGTCCGTCGTGCCAACGGCGACGTGGGTGGCGGGGCAATGGGTGCAGGGAGCGCTGGGGTGGCAATGGGTTCCGGCGCATTGGCAGGGGTAGCGGTTGTGGCGGCCGTCGGCTCCGGAGCTTGCTCGACCGTCGTCAGCAATCGCGTTTACCACAGAGAACACAGATAACACGGAGAACACGGAGAACACGGAGAAGACGGAGAATGAGCGAACGCCATATCGGCGTGGCGAACGACCCCCTGGCGGAGCCAGGGGCTGCAGGAGCGATCACGCATCGTTGAGCGAGTCACATGGAAAGACGTCACCTTCGTAACGAACAAGTCTGGCTGGCCGTCGGATCGCTGATGATCCTGGCGACGATCGCGGTGGCGTTTGCGCTTGTCTTTACCCGCGACGTGATGATTCCGTTCGTGTTGGCGATCTTCATCACGACTGTGGTCGCGCCGTTTTTCGACTATCAGGTCGTGCGGCTGCGGTTTCCGCGGTGGGTGGCCGTGGCGACGACGCTGCTGGTGGTCTATGCGCTACTGTCGCTGTTGAGTCTGGCGTTCGTGGCCGCGTTTCAGGCGATGGTCGCGGTGGCGCGCGACTATGGACAGCAGGCGGGCGATCTGATTGAGAAGGTGTTCGACAATCTGCAATCGCGACACATTCAGATCGATCAGGCGAAGATCGTCGCGGAGATTGAGGACAACGTGCCGCTGTACGTGACGCAGAGCGCCGGCGTGTTGATGGGGATGATTTCGCACGCCGTGCTGGTGATGATCTTCGTCGTGTTCCTGCTGTTCGGCCGCGACTCGCATCGGCGGCGCGTCGGCATCTGGGCCGACATCGAGCGGACGTTTCGCGAGTATCTCGTCGAGATGACGATCATCTCGACGCTGACGGCCATCCTGGTGGGCCTCGTGCTGTGGGGCCTGGGGCTGCAGATGGCGTGGTTGTTCGCGTTTTTGGTGTTCATCCTGACGTATATCCCCAACGTCGGCGGGATCGTGGCGACGCTGTTGCCGCTGCCGATTGCGTTCGCGCAGTTTCAGAATCCGTGGATGATCGCGGCTGTCGTCGCGATTCCGGCGGCGATCCACATGGTGATCGGCAACTTCGTGGCGCCGCGGTTGATGGCTCACGGGCTGGAACTGCATCCGGTCAGCGTGCTGTTGTCGCTGGCGTTCTGGGGTTTGTTGTGGGGCGTGACCGGCATGTTTCTGGCGGTGCCGATCATGGCGATGGTCCGCATCGTGCTCGCGGAGTTTGAGACGACGCGGCCGCTGGCGGAGCTGCTGAGCGGAAGGTTGCCGGGGCGGGGGGAAGTGAAGACGTTAGCGCGTTAGTGTTTATCAGCCCCGGTTCCGAAACTGATTCAACTGCGGTCACCCTCGAAATGCTCAGCCGATCACGACTTAACCACAGAGGACACAGAGAGCACAGAGGAAAGACAAGAGAATGAATATCCTCGTCGTCTTCGCTGTGGCCTCTGTGTTCTCTGCGGTAAATGCATTAATGACTGCCATTGAACAAGCCTTGGAACCAGAGGTTGAAGCGTCGTCAGCGCATTCGATATCGAACAAGTGCCGTTATTCCGCATAGCAAAAGCGTGGCGATCGAAGGCTCCGGAACGACAATCGATGCAGCGGCCAACGGTTGAAAGCCTCGCTGCCAAATAAGGAAGTCGGCCGCGTCGGAATCGCTGTCGCCGTCGGCGTCGGCTTGGCTGTTCACGCCGAAGCTGGCGCCCCAGCGGCTGAGGTCGTCGGCGTCGACGTCGCCGTCTGCGTCGAAGTCGCCGGGAGGGTGGGGCGCAGCGAGGACCGCGGTCGGGTCCCAGAAGTTGCCCGTCACGGCGAGCAGCGATTGCAGCGTCACAGCGTCGCCGTAGTAGTCGCCCGTGTTGTGCGATTGACGGACGCGATCATAGAGGCTGTTGAGCCATTGCTGGTCGACGGCGCCGTCGCCTGTCATCGCGGCCACCGCCATGGGGGCGATGAAGAAAATGTCTTGCCAGCTGTTGAGCGGCGTGCCGTCGAGCTTGTAACCGCCGCGGATGTTGTTGGGGTTGCCGCCAGTGGAGGTGCGGGCCCAGTCGGAAATCTTCCGCACCTGGGCGAGCGTCACCGGATCGTTGTTGAGGATGGCGTCGACGCCGAGTCGCCAGGGATCGCGGCCGGCGTTGTACCAGTAGTTGCCGTCGTTGGCGCCTTCGAGCAGGTTCGGGGCGGGCTGCGGGTCGCGCGAGGCGCCGACGAGTTTGATGAAGTCGGGGAGGAGGCCCGTAGCGGCCGATTCGTTTGATTGGATGTCGGCGACGACGTTTTGCGTGGCAACGACGACGCTGTTCCAGAAGGCGGCGTCTCCCGTGGCTGCTCCGTAGGCGCGGAAGTGGCCTGGCATGAAGTCGGAGGAGCGGGTGGTCCACTGGCTGTAGGTGGAACCGTTGGGATTGACCCAGTCGCCGAGCATCGGCAGCTTGCTCTGCGGGCCGATGGTCGAGGCGCGGATGCCGGCGATGACGTTTTTCGCGGCGGAGAGATAGTCGACCGTCCCGGCGCTCCCCCACTGGGCGTGGGCCATCAATAGGCCGTAGGCGATGTCGGCGTCGCCGTCGAAGGCGCTGTCGTTGCCGCTCGTATTCGGGACTTCCCAGTCCATAAGGCGATCGTCGATCGTGCTCGGGTGGGCGAGGCGGAACTGCCAGAGGCCGTCGAAGATCGTCTTGGCTTGCGGATCGTGACCCGCCAGCGCGGCGACGATCACCATGCCGTAGCCTTGGCCTTCGGAAACGGTGCGGCCGGAGGAGTCGGACTTCACGCGCCAGCCGTTGCCGCCGGGGTCGACGGCGAGCCAACGGCTTTTGAAGAGGTCGTAGTAGTCGGCGACGTGCTGGTTGAGTTGGGCGCGACTGTAATTGGCGGGGAGGAGCGTCCCGGGGCGGTAGGCTTGATGCTGCGCGCCGAACGGGAATTGTTGGGCGTGCAACGCGGCGGCGGCTGGGAAGATGAACGCCAGCAGCAGCGTGAATTTAACGGCAGCGCGGCGGCGCGATCGACCCGGTCGGGGAGCACGGATGCTATTCGGCAGCATGATGAGACCTATTTTCGGTGTATGTTCCACTTCTCAGTGTACTAAGGGGGCGCGCAACCGGGGGCCGTACCGCGCCCGATTCTTTGAACGCCAAGTAGCGTCGGCCCAATAAGCTGAAGCTGACCAAGTGGGAAGCTGAAAGCCGAGCAGCCCCTGGCAGATTGACGGTCGCGAAGAGTTTTCCGGTCGGGAAAACCGGCAGCGTCGTCGGGGATTGACCGGCGGCAGCGGCTGAGAAAATGAGCAGCATTGCACCTGCTGCGCTAAAAGGCCGGATTAGCGCTGTAGATTTGCGGGAGGAGCGCACCGGACGCGCTGCGGGCGAACTTTCAGCCAGACAAGCGATTGGTAACGGAAGACCGTGATCGTGGTGACAGGCCGTCATTTCCAGCTGGTGAAGCGGGCTTGGCTCGCAGCGCTGACGGCCTGCGTCCTGCCGGGTTGCGCGTCGTTGCGAGCGCGCTCCTGGAATCCGCCGCAGGTGGTACGTCCGGTCGCCGCCTGCAAGCTGCTGGACGACGCCGGCGGCGCGTCGGTGGCGGAAGGCTGGTACTGTGAAGCCGTGCGACTTGACGCCGCGGGCTCCGCGAGCGCTGTGGACGCGTACCTGCAGTGCGCGGTTGCGGCATGGCCGGCGGTGGAGGCGCTCGCGAGCGAACTGGACGCGGTCCAGCCCGCCGTTGGCTCGCCGGCGCTTGGCAGCGGGCGAGATTCGCGCGAGTGGAAGCTGTACCACTCGGCCGTCGTCGGTCTGATCACGTCGGCCCAGAAGTGTGGACGCTGGAGCCCGCGGGGAGGGCTGACGGCAATGGGGCCGCGCGGGCTCGCTCCCTTGGAGACCGCATACCACGGCTTCCTCTGGGCGCCGACCGAGTTTGGTGCGCTGAACGTCGTGGGCGAATACGCTGCGCCGCAACCGGAGCGAACGTACCGTCGCGACGGGGTGGGCGTTCCGCTGGTCGTCGTGAGGAGCGACGTCGGTCCGCAGCGCCCCTTCGTGCAACCTGACCGACGGTTTGCGGCCACGGCCCTGGTGCGGCCGGTGTGGACCGCGACCGGGGGGTCGGCGCGGTTGGAGTTCTATAATCCGCTCTGCGAGTCGCAGGTGCGAACGGCAGCCGGAGTGGCGCCGCTGGCGGGCGACATGACGGCCCCGATCGTCTACGCGGGGGTCAACCTGCCGCAAGCGTGGCTGGAGCCATTCCTGCGCCCTGCCGGCGGCGGGGTCGACGATCGACTGTACATGCTTGAACCTTATCAGCCGGGGAAGATTCCGGTCGTGTTCATTCACGGGTTGCTGTCCGACCCGTTGACTTGGGCTGACATGCTCAACGAGCTGCAAGTCCGGCCGCAATTAACGAGTCGTTATCAATTCTGGGCGTTTCGCTACGACACGGGCGAACCCTTCCTGACGAGCGCTGCAGCGCTGCGGCGGCAGTTGGCGGAATTGAGGATGTACTATGATCCGTGCGGCGGAGATCGCGCGGCGTCGAATATGGTACTGGTGGGGCACAGCATGGGAGGGCTCGTCGCCAACCTGCAAGTGACGTACAGCGGCGCCGCGCTTTGGAATTCCACGTCGCGCATTCCATTGGAAATGGTGCGCACCGACGCGGCGACGCGCGCTGCGCTCGGCGCCGCGTTCTTCTTCGAACCGAATGCCGACGTCAGCCGCGTCATTTACATCGGCACGCCCCATCTGGGTTCGGCGTGGGCGCGGCGCGTCGTCGGCAGCGTCGGCTCGGCCCTCGTCGAAACGGCGCCGGCCGTCGCCGAGAGGCACGACCAGTTGGTGCGCGACAATCCGGACGACTTCAGCGACGAGCTGACGCGGCGGTTTCCCACGAGCATCGACCTGCTCGAGCCGAGTAGCCCGTTGCTCAACGCCGCGGCGAAGTTGCCCTACCGGCCGGGAGTAGCGCTGCATACCGTCGTCGGCGAGGGACGCTATACCGTCGGCAGCGGCCCTTCAGACGGCGTGGTGCCGGTGAACAGCGCTCGGCTGGCCGGTTCCAGCAGCGAGAAGTTCGTCGAGTCAAGCCATTCGAGCTTGCCGCGCAACGAGCAGGTAATCGTCGAGGTGCTGCGGATCCTTGCCGAGCATGCTCGCGTCGTTGACGCCGGCGCGGCGGAAACAGTGTTTTGCAAATAGCTGGCTGCCGGCGCTCGCGGGCGATGAGCGGAAGCGAGCGGTGCATCGTCTAGACTTACGGACGACGCACTCGCCGGCGGACGAAGGCGGCCACGGCGAGCGGCGCCGCCATGCTGACGGCGAGCGCGAGCGGAAGCCAGCCCTGCGTGGCGGCTTGGGCGCCGAGGATCGCGTAAGCCGCCGCGATCGCGATGTTGCTGGCGATCACGGGCGGGAGGAAGGTGCGCCACGACATCTGCAGCGCTCCCAGCACTAGGGCCGCGGCCTCGGCGAGGATCGGCAGCGGGCGGGTGAACGCCAGCATCCACGGGCCATGATCTTGGCAGGCGCGATCGGCGTCGGCGAGCGCTTGGGACGAAGCGAAACGCTGGGCCAGCGGACGTCCCCATCGGCGCGCGAGTGCGAAAGCGATGGCGGCGCCAAGCGTCATGCCGAGCGCCGACGCGGCCGTGCCGAGCGGGACGCCGAGCTGGCTGCCGGCGAGCGTGCTGACCGGGCCGGAGGGAATTGGCAGCAACACGTCGCTGGCGAGGATCGCGACGACGGCAAGCGCGAGCGCGCGGCGCGGCGGCGGGTCGGCTTGCCAGCGAGCGAGCGCGGCGGCGAACGCTTCGCCGTGGAACGCGAGAATCACCAGCGGCAGAACCAGCACGATCGTCACCAACAGCAGCGGCTTGAGCAGTCGGCGGTCGATCATACGAGAGGGGCGGCCGGCGGTTTTGACTTGAGAGAAGCGGATTCTACGTTTGTGCAACGGCGGGGCGATGGAGCCAGTTTAGCATATTCCAATCGCTACCAGCCGCCTGACCGTTGACCCCAGCGCGATTGGCCTACGATGTACAAACTGATGATGAGCCAGCGGATGACGAGCCTGCTGAGCGCCCTGGTGGCGCTGGGCATCTTGGGGCTCGGCGTGACGGCGCGACCGACGGCGGATCCGACGCGCGACCGCACCGATGCCCTCGAATCGGACTTGCGCTTCCAAATTGAGATGTCATGGCGCCATGACGGCCGTACGCGGGCCATGCGCGAGGAGGAGCTGGACCGGACGCTTGCGGCATGGGAGGCGTCGCCGCAGACGGGGCCCGATCGGCAACTGCTGGAGAAGTGGCTGCGCGGGGCGATCGTCGGGACGCTGCCAGGCGAGAGCGGCAAGTTTCCGCCGACGCCGACGTTCAGCGAGTTGCCTGTCGAACCAGCGAAGCCTGCCGCGGCGGCAAAGCCCGCCGCGAAGCTCGAGACGCAGCCCCCTGGCCCAACGCCTGCGGGCGAGCTCGCCGAAGCTGCGGAGCCAATGACGGCGCTGGAGCCGAAGGTCGTCGCGCCGCCGGCGGCGTCGCCGCGCGACGTCGAGTTGAAGCCGGGGCAGGCGTATACGCCGCCGAAGGCGAAGGAATTTCGGATCACGCCCCGCGCGCCGAGGAGCGAGCAGGCGGCGAAGCGAGTAGAAACGACGCCGGCCGAGATGGCGCCTGTCCCGTCGGCGAGTGCACCGCAGCAAGAGGCGACCGCTCCGCCGCAGCGGGTGATCGCAGCGAAGCCGGTAGAAGTTCCGCCCCAGTCGCCGCCGAGTCAGGCAGAGAATGTCGAGGGGGCGGCGCAAGGGATGAATCAATCGGCGGACATCTCGCCGCCGAAGTCGACGCCGCCGGAGAAGAAGCCGACCGCGGCGCCAGTTGTCGTCGCGCCGCCGACTCCTCCGACGAACCAAACGACGCCTGAGGCAGCGCCACCCGGCAACCCGGTGGCGAAGGTCGCTCCACCGGCCGGGGATGTGGAGGCGACGCCCACGACGGTCGTGGCCGAGCACGACGCGCCGACGCCGCCGGTTCTAGCAGCGCCAGCCCCGCCGGTGATGGTGAACCTCGTGGAACTGAACGCCCAGATCCGCGGCTACCACGAAGGTCTCGACGAGATCGACGCCCAGGTGATTGCCAAGCCGGGACAGCTGACCGAAGGCGAAGTTGCCCTCTTGGTCGGGAAACTGGAGCAACTGGCCGCACAGCACGAGTTCGTACGGCTGTACTACGATGGGTTGAGCAAGAGCGAACGACGGTTCGTCGCGGCGCCGCGGTCGATGGCGGAATCAATCGCGCTGGTCGAACAGCAGCGGGCGGCGCTGGCGGCGGAGGAAGAAGACTTTCTCACGGCACTGGAGGGGGCCGTGGCAGCGGACGAGTTGGCGGAAAGGCTCAAGACGCTGGCGGCGGAGGCGCAGGCGGGGGATTGATGGCCGGCCGGGGTTCGTTAGACTTGGGGAGTGGAGAATCGCGCGGGTGTAGTTCAATGGTAGAACGAAAGCTTCCCAAGCTTTAGGCGAGGGTTCGATTCCCTTCACCCGCTTTGCGTTTAGGTCCGGCGTCGATGACGCCGGACTTTTTTGTGCGCGGAGAGGCCGATCGCGGCGGCGGCTGCGCTCAGGAGCGCTGGCGTCGGTTCGGGAATGGCGTGGGACGCGGCGGCGGCGGGCGGTGCAAACGCCCCCTTCCAGAGCTGAAGATCAGCGTCGTCGACGGCGCCGTCGCGGTTGGCGTCCCCTTCGTGGTGCGCGGCGCCGATCGCTTTGCCGTTGCCCCGTTGCCACTGGAGAAAGTCGGCTCCGTCGACGGCGCCGTCGCCGTTGAAGTCGGCGGATACGACTGGGGTGGCCGTGAACGCGACGATCGTGTTGCCGCTCGATCCGTCGCCGTTGTCGACGACGCCGATCAGCGACCAGTCGCCGTTGGCGAGTCGGGGGCCAAGCGTCAGGCCTTCCATGTTCTGGCCGAACGAGGCGTCGATGGCGCCCGACCAAAGGAGCGTCTTGGCGACGGGCGTGTAGGTTTGCCCGATGAGTCCGGTATTGAAGGGGGCGACGCTGACGTCGGTGGCGCTCGCGGGGTTGACCTCGAAAATGCGGTTGAGATAGATCGGCGTGTCGACGGCGACGGAGCGCTCCAGTGACAGCAGGGCGCCGTCGGGCATGAGCGTGAGATCGGACAGTCCGCTTTGCGGACTGCCCAGCGTCGACGTGCCGTGAATGGGCTCGACGACGTAAGCAAACTGCGGGCCAGCGCTCGTGACGTTGCCAGCGACGTTCAATTTGAGGAGTCGAACTGTCGTGCCGACGGTGGGCGTCGACACCGCTCCGTCGATGGTGAGCGCCTGCTCGTTGGCCGTCCACATGGCGGTGCCGTCGCGCGACCGGGTAAGCGATTCGGTCCCGAGATTTCCGCGTCGGTTGTTGAATAGCGTGGGGACGGCGCCGTTTTGCAGTTCGGCGCCGGTGGCGAGGCTGACTTCGCGCAGGTGAGCGCCGGTTTCGGCAGCGAGAAAAACGCTATGGCGCTCAGGATTTGTGTAGGCGATCCCTTCGAAATCACTCGTGGGGACGATGTCGATCACGGCGATCCCCGAAATGGCGTCGATGCCGCCGGCCGGGGTGAGCGTCAGATCGAACTGAATCAGTTCGCCGCGAGTTTCCTCGGTGGCGATGAAGCGATGGCCGCCGCCCGCAGGGCCGACGTAGGTGATGCCGCTCATCTCGGCGACGGTGACGCCGGCGGGCGGCGTCAGCAAGGCGTGATTGACCCGATCGATCGACCAATTGGCGGCGTGCCCGGAGGTCGCCCCCGAGACCAGGGCGAGCACGATAAACCAGCGACGGATTGGGAAGCGAGGAAGCGCCATGCGTTCGATCATAGTCAACGCCGTCGTGCGAAGCTGCAACATGGCGCCTCGCGTTGTGCTTTTAGAAGAGCTTGTCGAGCAGTCGGACGGCCACGCGGTCCGGGGGGCGGCGCGGACTGATGTTGAACTAGCGACGGGGCGCCCGGAGGCCCTGGGCCTCCGGCTATTTAGGGGGCTGTGGAACGGGCGGGGGCTGGCGGACCGGAGCAGGCGCTGGCAAAGGAGCGCCGGGGTCGGCCGGCGGGCTCATTTTGCCGACGGGGGCAGCGGCGGGCGCGGCGCCTGGAACGGGGACGCCAGGCGGCGCGGCTCCGGCGGGGGGTTGACCCGCGGCGGCCTGGGGCGCCGCGGCGGGGTCGGCGACGACTTCCTGTTGAACCGGGCGCCAGCCCGAATCGACGACCAGATACCCGGCCCAGAAGAATGGATGCTTGCCAGTGAGCTCGACCGGATCCTTGCCTGCTTTGACGCGCAGTTCGGCGGTCGGATCGATGGGCGACTCCTGGATCAATCGCACGCTCCGCTGCCAGGCATCTTGAGCGGCCGTGTGCGGCAGTTCCTGGATGAACTCGCGGACCAGGTCGAGCGTCGATTGTCCGCCGACGCGCCAGCGGCTCAGCAGCAGCGTGTCGGCGCCGGCTGACATCAGACCGCAGCTGGCGAAGAAGAGCTCGTCGCCCGGGGCGACCGCGGCGCCGCCCCGCCGCGCGCGGGCCGCCTTGCCGCCGCGTTCGGCGGCCGTGTGCATCCCCGGAAGCAGTATTCGCTGCGGTCCGTTGCCGGCGATGCCCAGCCATTGGTCGAGGGACCCTTGTTGGATGCTGCGATCGACCGGCAGCGGCGACCACGCGAGCGGATCGGGACCGAGGGCGTCGACGTCGTCGAGGACCACCAGCGCGTCGAGCAGCGTCGCGAGCGTCGGCGTTGGCGCCGGCGTCGGCTGCGTGAGCGGCAACGGGCCGGGGAGCGCGGCTTCCAGGGCAGCGAGCGCCTGTTGCTCCTCGGCTGGCTCGTCCCCGGGCACCATATCGCCCGTGGCGAGACCCGTTCGCTGAATGCGGCGCCACGAGCCATCGAAGCTGAAGGCGAGCGCCGCGGTGGGAGCGTAGCGAATCGTGGCCAGGCTCCCCAGCGGCGTCTGCTTTTCGTCGACCTTGGCGACCAGGGCTTCGAACGGGACATACCAGACGGCTCCATCGGGAACGACGATGAGCTGCTTCAGCGCAGCCGGCTCGATCGAAGCGCCGTTAAAGATCGCCTGGTAGAGCTTGGCGCCACTCTCTTGCCATTTGTCGGTTGCGAGGTCCTCGACGGGGACTTGGAAGTTGGCGTCGACGTTGCCGATGTCGCGGAGGAAGGCGGAAACTTGACTGCCGAGGCGGGCTGACGGCCCGCAGTTCCAACTGGCGACGGCCTTATTGGTGAGCAGGATGGCCAGCATGCCGTCGGGCGTGTCGTGGAACACCAGCAGTGCCTGACCGGTCTGGAGCCGCGACTGAAAGTCGATCGGCGCCATGGTCGGCGGAAAGGAATAGTCGGCCGGCAGTCGACCGACGGCGATGCGAGCGAGTTCGGCCTCGCGATCGTCGAGCGAGGCGCCATATTGTTCCCACAGCCGTGGCGCCTTCTTCTTCGCCGCTTCGTCCATCGCCGGCGTCCAGACGCCGCTGAGCTGCGTCTGGAGTTGCGTAACCTCTTTCAGCGCCGCGGCGAGGCTGGGGTGACGCGTGAAGATTTCCGCTTGCTGTTGGCGTTGTTGCGGCGTCAGTCGTTCGACCGGCGTCACGACCAAATCGCGCAGGGCGTTGGTGCGCCCGCCCCAGGGAAGTTCGTTGTGATAGCGGCGGCGCTTGGCCAGGTCGGTGATTTCCAGCACGGCGCCGGCGTTCTTACGGTCAATGGCCGAGAGGAGCCAACGGTCGTACGCGTCGGGCTGCGGCGTGATCATGACCGCCATGGTTTCGAGAGGACGAATCATCGCGTCGGCGGGCGAGGGATCGGCCAGGAGTTGTTCGTAAACCGTCGACGCCGATCGCATGGGCAACGTCTGCTCGTCGAACATGCGGTTGGCGAGCGTTAGCTGGAAGAGCTTCCGCGAGATTTTTTGCTGCCCGGCGAGAGCCGTCGAAAGAGCGGTGGCCGCCGAACCTCGTCCCTGGGAGAACTGGATACGGGCATCAAGATATTGGGCGTAGTTGCCCAGGACGCCGGTGCGGGCGTCGCCGAGGAGGGCGACTCCGGCCGCCAGCGCCGGCGCGGCGGCTTTGAGATTGTCGAGCGTGAGGAACTCGTCGGCCATCGCGAGGCTGAGCCGTGAGGCGATGAAGTTGAGACGTTCGCGGCGAGCCCAGGCGAGGGCGTTGGGCAGCGCGGGATTGGGATCGAGGACGCCGGCGGCAATGCGAGCGAGCTCGTTCCAGCGGAAGGCGTCGTCGACCATGCCGGCGTCGCGGAAGAGAAACGCCGAGTAGCCGGCCTCGGCAAAGAGGCCGACGGCCGCCGACGCATTGCCGGCGTCGAGGGCCAGTTTGCCTTGCTCCAACAGGGCGACGCAGGTGAGGCCGTGATCAAACTGCCCGCCCGCCAGGAGTCCGCGTTCGAAACGTTGCTGGGCCTGCTCGCGATCGCCGATGCCGGCGAGCGCCAAGCCGTAGAGGACGTCGCTCCAGGCGCCCGACCAGTGATTGGGGGGCGCGGCGCCGCGGGAGAGCGTCGACGCGAGATTTTTAGAGATCGAATCGTGAGGGCCGAGCGGGCCGAGAATTTCGTTGCGGCGGCGAATAGCCAGTGCGGTGCAGCGGACGACCTCCGTCACGTCGACCGACCAAAGCTGCGGCGGCGTGACGACGCCCCCTTGCTGCAATTGCTGGCTGGCGTCGAGGCTGCCCTGCGAGACCGGCATCGTCGAGCCAAAGTTCCCGGCGACGAAGCGGCGCTCGCTCATGCCCCACGGAACCATGACGCGGGCGAGCGACGAGTCGGCATTGAGCTGCGGGGCGAACTGGACCCGCAGCATCCATTTTGGGTACTGCAGGAACAGGGTGCAGGCCTGATTGAACTGCTGAAGGGCCTGCTCGGGCTGCCCCCAATGGTAAAAGGTTTCGCCGAGCATCGCGTGATAGCAGATCGAATCGATCCACCGGACCGTGCCGGTGGAGCCGATCGTCTTCACGCTGCTGGTGAGCGAGCGGCTGAACGTCCGTTGAGCGTCGCGAAACTCGCCGCGATAGAGCTCGTCGACGCCGCCGTAGTAGCCTTGCGAGGGGATCGTGTCGTTGAACTGGGCGCGCGCAGACCTTGAGCCGACGGCGAGAAACATCGCCGCGCATACCCCAAGAATCGCGAGCCTCAGCCCGCTAGCTGATGCTGGCATGATTGTTCTCTGCTCCGGGCGCTAACGATTCCGGCCGTGGGCAGCGTAGCCGGCGGACGGAAGTGCAGCGAATGGCCGACGAGGCGGATGCGGGGCCGCTCGGCGCTAGTTGCTATTCTAGCAATCGCCCGTGGGAATGCTTGTGTTTGGGCGAAATGCGGGGCGTGCTGCGGGGCCAAGCGAAATCGGCCTGGATGCCGGCGGGGTCGGGAGCCTTTCTACCCCTCGCGGCGCTTCGTGCAAAATGATCTCCCCGGTGGCGACAGGTTGCTGAGCCCGTTTGCCCCGTTCCAGAAATTCTGCCAGCGAAGTGAAAGTTTGCGGGTCGTGCCGCCGATAACGGTTGTAGGGTTTGCTGCCGCCACGGCTGGCGCCGCAAGCCGCGACCGGCGCGCGAGTGGCGCCGGCTGAGATAGCACCGACTCCTGTTGGAGCCCACCGTGAACATTTCGACTTCCAATCGCTCGGGACGGTTTCAGATGCTGGCCGGCGGCTTGCTGCTGCTGGCATGCGGCATGTCGACCGGCTGTCAGATCGACGTGGCGGGACAAACGCTGCCCAGCCCGTACCACCTGAGCGACGACGTGCAGTACTACGCTCCGGGCCCCGAGTTCAAGCTCGCCAACGAGGCGGCGGCCTTGGCCGAGCAACGGGCGCAGGAAATTAGCGAACCGCAGGGAGCCCCGACGCCGTAATGGGCGTTGGCGCGACGCGGCGAGCGTTCTGGCGGTGCACGGCCAATTGGCCGCGGGCGAAGGCCCGCGCGCCTGCCGCGAGCAGTCTGGCATCGATGGGGTTTCTCGAGCGAGTCGGCTCTTTCAAGATTCAGCTGTTGGTTGATTGTCGGGGCCATTAGTCGGGTTCAACGCCAGTCGCCGATGGTTGCGCACTCCCGCGCGGCCGTTGGCGACAACTCGGGGGGGTGGCGCCTAGCGTGGCAGGCGTCTGAGGGGTCGTAGCGCTGGCGACAGCGCGGCGCGCCTCAGACGTCTTTGCCCGCGGGGCCAAAACAGACGTCAGCCCACAGGGTGCAGGGTTCAGCAAAAAGCGAGCCGGGGGGGCATCCTCCCGGTACTGTCTTTCCACAAGACTTGAGCCCCTCGCCCCCAGCGTTCATGCTGAACGCATTCTCCGGTCCCCTCCCTGCCCCCGCGAATGGACCAAACGTTTGGCCTTCAACGATCCCAATCCCTCGCCTGATTGGCAGTCGGTCGCTGCGAAGATTCATGCGAGCGGCAAGCAACTCGTCATCGCCGTCACCGGCGGCGGCAGCGGGGCGATCAGCGCTCTCCTCCAAACGCCCGGAGCCTCGCGAACCATTCTGGAAGCGATTGTCCCCTACTCGCTGGCGGCGCTGACCGACTGGATCGGGGCGAAGCCCGAGCAGGCCTGCAGCGCGGCGACGGCGCGGGCGATGGCGATGGCGGCGTTCATGCGCGCGCGTGAGCTGGCTCCTGACGCGGCGCCGCAGACCTGGCTCGGCGTCGGCGCCACGGCGAGTTTGGCGACGGATCGACCGAAGCGAGGCGAACGGCGCGTGCACGCGGCATTTCAAACCTACGATAGGACGTTCGAGGCGCAGCACTCGTTAGATGATTCGCCTCCTGAGCGGAGATCGGACGAACTGATTGCCGCGGCAAGTGTTCTCGCCATCGTGCTAAAGGGATGTGGCCTGACAGACGCGGCGGCGTTGGCGTCGGCGCCAGGACACGGCGTGCTGGCGGCGGATCAGGACACGGATCTGCTGCTGGGCCGCAGTCGCCTGAATGTTCGCGGTCCGGGCAGGGGGTGGGACTACTTAGATGACAAGGCGGCGTCGTCAATTCGCGTCTTGTTTCCCGGCGCCTTCAATCCGCCGCATGCGGGGCACTTACGCATGGCGGAGGCCGCGGAAAAGCGATTGCGGCATCCTGTCGCGTGGGAATTATCGATTGAGAACGTCGACAAGCCGCCGCTTGACCTCATCTCGATGGATGAACGATTCGAATGGTTGCGAACGCTGGACGACGATCGCTGGATCGCGCTGACGCGCGCGCCGACGTTTCGCGAGAAGGCGGAGCTCTTCCCAGGCGCCACGTTCGTCGTCGGCATCGACACGCTGGTGCGAATTGCCGACGCCAAATACTACAGTGGGGACTGCTCGCGTCGCGACGCGGCGATTGCCGAGATCGCCGCGCGGGGCTGCCGCTTCCTGGTGTTCGGCCGGGTGATCGACGGCAAGTTCACCGTGCTGAGCGACCTGACGCTGCCGCCGGCCCTGACGGCGATTTGCGATGAGGTTCCGGCGAGTGAGTTTCGCGAGGACGTCTCGTCGACGGAACTGCGTATGGGCGCTGATCACCGATCCTGAGCCAGTGGCTTCCATGGCGTCCCTTCAGCTCGCTTGGCGAGCATCCGCAGAATGGGCGTTGCGGGGGTGGCGAGCCGGGGGGCCGGGCCAGCGGCACTTGGGTGACGGGGGATCGGCGGGCCGTTAGAATTCAGGTCTCGTTTCGAAGGCCACTCACCCCTGGCGACTTAGCCCGGAGTTCTTATGCGCTACGCTCTCGCCCTGCTCTGCTCGATCAGTTGGCTCGCTACGGCCCATGCGGCCGATAACTGGCCGCAGTGGCGGGGGCCGAATGCCAAGGGGATCGCCCCGGCGGGGAATTTCCCCGTGGAGTTCTCCGGCGACGAAGGGGTGGCCTGGAAGGTTGCCGTGCCGGGGTTCGGGACCTCGTCGCCGGTGGTCTGGGGAGACGCGATCTTCCTCACCGCCAGCGAGGACAAGCAGGATACCGTGCTGGCTTACGGCCTCGACGGCCAGCAGCGGTGGAAGCGGACGCTAGGCCCGGGCGAAGGTGGGCAGCACAAGATGGGGAGCGGCGCGAATCCTTCGCCTGTGACCGACGGCAAGCATGTCGTCACATACTTCAAGAGCGGCCGGGTGGCGTGTCATGACTTTGCGGGCAATGAGCTATGGCAGACGAACCTGCAGGAGCGGTACGGCGAGAACACGTTGTGGTGGGATCTGGGGACGTCGCCGATTCTGGCCGGCGGCAACGTGGTGATCGCCGTGATGCAGGCAGGCGATTCGTATCTGGCGGCGCTCGACCCGGCGACGGGCGACGAGGTCTGGAAGGTGAAGCGGCAGTATCAGCGGCCGGACGAATCGGACCAAGCCTACACGACGCCGCAGGTGGCGAACATCGGCGGCCGCGAAGTGATCGTCACTTGGGGGGCCGACCATCTGACCGGTCATGACGCGAAGACGGGGGAATTGATCTGGGAGAGCGCAGGCTTCAACCCGAACGAAGAGGGAATGTGGCGGGTGATTGCCTCCCATGCGATGAACGACGAGATCGCCGTCGTACCGTTCGGCCGCGGCAAATTCTTGGCTGGCGTGAAGCTAGGCGGCCAGGGCGACGTCACCGAGTCGGGCCGCTTGTGGGAAGAGCAAATCGAAGGACCCGATGTGCCGACGCCCATTGTGGCGGGCGACAAGTGCTACATTCTCACGGACGGGGGCAAGCTCGATTGCCGTGATCTGCAGACCGGTAAGGAGCTCTGGAGCGGCACGCTGCCGAAAGGCCGCGACAAGTATTTTGCTTCGCCGGTGCTGGCGGGGGATAAGCTCTACTGCTTGCGCGAGGATGGCGTGTCGTTCGTGGTCGATGTGAGCGACGGTTTCAAACTGCTGACCAAGAGCGGTAACGAGCTGGGCGAGCGAGCGATCGCGACGCCCGTGCCGGTGCGCGATCACCTGTTGATTCGCGGCGTCGAGCACTTGTTCTGCTTCGGGGCGGGCGACGACGGGCCCGCGGCGGCGAAGTGATCACTCTTGAAATGCTTCGCGGATAACGATTTAACCACCGAGAACACAGAGAGCACAGAGAACAGCGAAGGGAGATGATCCACGGGTCGTCTTTTCCGTGGCCTCTATGTTCTCCGTGGTCAATGCGCATCGAGAGCGCAGTTGAATAAGCTTCGGAGCCGGGGGCTGAACGCGCGATCGCGCTCACTTCGCCAGCGGGAAGTCGAAGCGGTTTTCGCCGTCGGCTTTGACCGTGATGGTCAGTGGCGACGAGTCGGTCGTCGCGTACTGGGGCGGCAGGACGTTTTGCGGCGGCTTGGTCAACGTCGTCTGGCCGGGGGCCAGTTCGAGCTTCGTGACGGCGACCTTGTACTCGCCAGGGGGAAGCCCCTGCTTGGACGTCTTGCCCATGTCGAGCTCGATTTTAACGTCGAACGTGCCGTCGGGACGGGTCGTGGCCTGGGCGCCGGCGATGCCGAGATCAGGCGACGCGGGCGTGAACTGCAGGATGGCGCCTTCGACCGGCGCGCCGGCCAGGGTGACGACGCCGGTGACGGGATAGGTGGCGGGGCCGCTGGTTCCCGAACCGCAACCGATGGCGGCGAGCAAGGCAACGCAGCAAGCGAATCGTGAGGTCATGAGGGCTCCGGCCTAGTTAACGGTTCGACGGCGGTCGCCGAGCAATTCGATTCGCGTCGCGGTCGCCGCTCAGAAGGTTTCGGTGACGTTTTCCGAATCGGAGCGGGCGCCGAGGCGTTGATAGTTCGTGTAGTCGATCGACTCGTTCAGGAAGTGGACCGAGCCGTCGCAGAAGACGAAGTTGGCGCCGCCGGCGTGGCGGGACTTGAAGCCGTGGGCGGTATTGAAGTCGTTGTCCCAGCGTTTGCACACCTGTGATACGCCAACCGCCTCTGGATCGGTCTCGTAGTTGATTGGCGCGGTCGTTGCGAACCAGAGACCCTCCGAGAGGGTCCAGCCATGAATCCAATTGAACGCGGAGGTGGAAGGTCGAATCTCGCCCATCATGATGGTGTTCGAGGTTCCGTCTTCGATTTCCTTCAGGGCCGCAGCCCATGCACTACGGCTGAAAACGCCGCTGACGGTCGCTGGATCCGGACAGTCGCCGCGTTGATTGCTAGAATTGCCGCACGTGTCGGGCTTCGAAGTTGTGTTGAACCAGTCGTCGCCAGGATACACCGAGTTGACTCCATAGGCGTTGCCTGTGTAGCCAACGACGTTCTTGACGTTGCATCCCCCCCAGCCCATCAACTGGGCGCCCATGGAGCCGCAGTAGCTCGTCGTCGCTTTGGGCCCCGGCCGGTTTTGAGCGAGCGAGTCCCACTGGTTTGGAAATCCGCGTTTTGATTCCACGACGCCCGTTTTCTCATCGGACGGACAGGTCAGAATCGCTAGCGGAAGTTGATAGAGCCTGACGCCCTGCACCAATTGCTCACCGGGAACGACCGGCGCGTCCGGCTTCAGATTGAGCTGCCCGTAAAGTCCCGCCGCTTCGAGGTAGGGCGAAACCATCACGAGATGCGACGCCAAGTCGCGGCGCTGGACGCCGTTCTTCCCCTTGTAGATGTATTGTTCGTTCTGCGCAAATCGCTTCTTCGCCGACTCATGGTTGAGCATCCCCAGCCCGAGCTGCCTGAGATTATTCGTACACTGGCTGCGGCGGGCAGCCTCGCGCGCGGCCTGCACGGCCGGCAGCAAGAGGGCCACCAGCACGCCAATGATGGCGATCACCACTAGCAGTTCGACGAGGGTGAAGCCGCGGGCCCGCCGCGATGGGCGGCTGCGGCTGAAGGAACTTGGATTGCTAACGGACGACGCGACCATCGCCGGCACTCCTGGAGAAGGCTGGAGGTTGTGAATTATGCTTGCGTCAGTGCGAGCCAGTGGAACAGCGCGGCCGATCGGGCGCTGGGTCATGACAAGGTCCCCCCAAGTATATCGGCGACGGGCCGAAAGACCAAACGCCTTATGCCGGTCTCCGGGAGGCCCGCTTCCCGGCGGCGAATGACGGATTGCAAGCCGCGAAGCACCGATTGTAAACCGTCGAAGGCACCCCGTGGTACAACTCACGCTGAATTCGCGTCATGGTGCGACGTCATGTCCACTCGATGCTGGCGCGCGGGTGCTTGGTCGCCGGCAGGTCGGTCGTGTGAAATGCAGGCGTTACGAGGGATAGCGGTACGATGCGAACTGTGGTGATTACCGGCGCCGGCTCAGGCATCGGCCGCGCCATTGCCGTGCGGCAAGGAGCGGCAGGCGATCGAGTCGTGGTGCTGGAGCGAGACCTGGCCGCCGGCGAGGAAACGGTCGCCGCGGTACGCGCCGCCGAAGGGGTTGCCGACGCGATGCAATGCGACGTCGGCGATGCGGATTCGGTCGCGGCCGCGTTCGCGCGACTGGAACGCGTCGACGCACTGGTGAACAACGCGGGCATCGCCCACGTCGGCAATGTCGAGAAAACGTCGCCGGAGGATTTCGACCGGCTGTTTCGCGTGAACGTGCGCGGCGTCTATCACTGCCTGCACGCCGCGATCCCGCGCATGAGGTTTCAGGGGGGCGGCGTCGTCCTCAATATGGCATCGATCGCCGCGAAGTTAGGAATTCGCGATCGTTTCGCGTACTCGATGACCAAGGGCGCCGTCCTGTCGATGACGTTGTCGGTGGCTCGCGACTACGTCGCCGAGAACATTCGGTGCAATTGCATCTGCCCGGCGCGAGTCCACACGCCGTTCGTGGACGGCTACATTGCGAAGAACTATCCGGAGGCGGAGCGGCGGCAGGTGTTCGAAACCCTCTCGGCATACCAGCCGATCGGCCGTATGGGGCGCCCCGAAGAGATCGCCGCGCTCGCGCATTTTCTTCTCTCCGAGGAGGCGGCATTCATCACCGGCGTCTCGTACGACATCGACGGCGGGGTCACCCAGTTGCGTTGACCGGCGCATACTTCACGCCAGCGACAGGTCCGATGCACTTTGCGAATCCTGAATTTCGGCGACGTCTCAAATCACAAACGCTGCTCGGGAAGCGTGCTATCAAGAAGGCGAGAATTTCACCATGCGAATTTCAACCTCCACGCCGTGCGCCGCGCTGATCTTAATGGCAGCGGTCGTCGCCTCAGCGTCGGCCGCAGGGGCCGATGAACTGCTCCGCGCTTGCATTCCGCGGGCGACGGCAGCGCCGAAGATCGATGGCAAGCTCGACGAGCCAGCGTATCAGCAAGCGCTCTGTACGCCGGTCGAATACTTCCACCGGGACGTTGCCAATCGCGCGGCGCAGTTTTACTACCTGTGGGACGACGAGGCTTTCTACGTTGGGTTGCGCACGCTTGACGCGGCCGCCTACTCGCCCGAAACGCCGCTCTGGGAAGGGGACGCGGTGGAATGGTACTTCGATGTTCGCCGCGGCGATGGTTTTCTCAGTCGCAACTGGCCCAAGGCGCGCCAGCCGGGCGCGGTCCATTGCTTTTTTACGCCGATGACCTTGGGAGTCGTGGCGCCGCGCTTTACGGTGCGTCCGGGCTACGACGAATCAATTCCGCGCGCGGGGGTCGAAGTCGCCGCCCAGCGAACGGCGTTGGGGCTGGAAGTCGAGTTCAAATTGCCGTGGAAGAACTTTCCCGACTTCAAGCCGGGGGCCGGCGAGGTGATCGGGCTGGACGCCGAACTATCGTACAGCGACGGCGGGCAGCGCTCGTACCGGTCGTTTGTGTTTGGCAGCCCGCTCTCGGTGCAGCAGCCGGCGAATTTGGCCCGGGTGAAGTTGGTGGAGAAGTTCGATCGCGACTGCTGGGAGATCAGCGGCCCCGTGATGATGCCGATGCGAGTTGACGTCCCTTGGTCGCAGGCAGGCGAGCCGCAGGTGGTGGGTCAAATGGCGCTGCCGCCGGGCGGCGCGACGCCGCCGGGGCGAATTGTCTTTCAGGTTCAGGATCTGACCGGAAAAGTGCTGGGAGAATTCGAGGCCCAGGAGACTCGCGAACTAGCGACCAGCGGGAACTTTGCGGTACGAGAAGCCAGCTGGCCCGCTTCGATCGCGGCGCCGGGCCGCTTCCAAGTCGAAGCGATCGTTTACGATGCCGCCGGCAGGGAACTCACCCGCGTGGCGCCCCGCATGGTCAGCGTGAATATGGAACCTGGCTACTAGGGGACAGGCGCGCAAATCGCCGGCGCATGCGTCGGCGCGGGGGGTGCTTCGGGTATAATGGACGGTCTCTTCCCGCGGCGTCTTCGTGCGCCGATGACTTCTTCCGATGGGCACGATGTTCCTACTCGATATGCATTGGCGACGTCTGGTTAGCGGTTTGTTGGCGTGCGTGGGGACGGCGCTGGCGGGCGACCTCCGGGCCGTGGCGGCGGACGCGGCAAGCTCGGCTCAGGCCCCCGTCCGCTTTGGGCGCGACATCAGGCCGATTTTGTCGCACAACTGCTTCCTCTGCCATGGGCAGGATGAGAAGCGTCGCGGGGCCGGTTTGCGACTCGACGAACGAGAGCAAGCGCTCGCGGAACTGGAATCCGGCTTGCACGCCATCGTGCCCGGCAAGCCCGAGGAGAGCGAGTTGGTCGCGCGGATCACGGCGGAGGACGATAGCCTCCGGATGCCGCCGCCCGAATCGCACAAGACCCTCACTGCCGAACAGATTGAACTGGTGCGGCGCTGGATCGCCGAAGGCGCCGAGTACGAGCCCCACTGGTCGTTCATCCCGCCGCAGCAGGTCGATCCGCCGGCGGACGCCGCCGCGAGCGTAAATCCGATCGACGCCTTCGTGCGTGCGCGGCTGGCGCGAGACGGCCTGTCGATGGCCCCCGCGGCAGATCGCCGCACCCTGATCCGGCGGGTGACGCTCGATCTCACGGGCCTGCCGCCGACGCTAGACGAGATCGAGGCGTTCCTCGCCGATGAGCGGCCCGACGCCTATGAACGAGTGGTGGACCGTCTGCTCGCCTCGCCCCGCTATGGCGAACGCATGGCGCTCGATTGGCTCGACGCCGCCCGGTACGCCGATACGCACGGCTACCACATCGATTCGCAGCGCGACATGTGGGCTTGGCGCGACTGGGTGATCAAGGCCTTCAACGAGAACATGCCGTTCGATCAATTCACCGTCTGGCAGTTGGCTGGCGATCTGCTGCCGGAGGCCACGACGGAACATATGATCGCCTCGGGATTCAATCGCAATCACCCTGTGAATTTCGAAGGAGGCGCGATCCCCGAAGAGTACCACGTCGAGTACGTCGTGGACCGCGCCACGACCACGGCCACGGTGTGGCTAGGGCTGACCGTCGGCTGCGCTCGCTGCCACGACCACAAGTACGATCCGATCACGCAGAAGGAGTTCTTTCAATTCTTCGCCTTCTTCAACAACGTTGATGAGGAAGGCCTCGACGGCTACCGCGGCAATGCCAAGCCGATGCTGGAACTTCCGAGCGACGCCCAGCGATCGCGACGCGAGAAGTTGAATCGAGAGGTCGCCGAGATTGAACAACAACTCAAGGAACGCGAGGCGGCCGCAGACCAGGCGCAGGCGGCGTGGGAGGCGATCTGGCGGGACCGACAGACGAGCGCGAAGGTGCGCCCCGGGGAGTGGTTTCTGTTCGGGCCGGTGTCGCTCGACACGCCGGCGCTCGCCCGGGCCGAGTCCTTTGGGGTCTCCTCGCCAGTCAATCTAGAGACCACGTTCGCCAACCAGGATGGTTCGTTCCGTTGGCTGCCAGGGCCGCAATTCGTCGACGGCAATGAAGCGTCGCTGTCGGGCGATGCGGCAGCGGCGTATCTTACGCGGCAAATTGGCTCGTCGGAGGATACGATCGTCCGCGCGCGGCTCGGTACGAGCGACGGCGTCCAGGTGTGGCTCAACGGCGAGTTGATCTGGGACCGTGAGGAACAAGCAACATTTTCTCCGGATCAACGAGAGCTAGAGCTGCACCTGCGCGAAGGATCGAACGAACTGCTGATTAAGCTTGTCAACTATGCTTGGGAGTGGCAGTTCGAGTTCGCGCTCGATCCGCGGCTCGAAGCGTCGGCGCCCGCGAATGTCGTCGCGCTGCTGGAAATCGCCCCGGAGCAACGGACGGAAGAACAAGCGGCCGCGCTGCGGCATTATTTCCGCGAAAACCATTTTGCCGACGACCAGTATCGCGACCTGACCAGGGGGTTGGGGCAGAAGCGAGCCGAACTCGCGGAGCTCAAGGCGAAGATTCCTTCCACGATGGTGATGCGCGAGCGCGAGGAACTGCGCAAGACGTTTCTGCTCGCGCGCGGCCAGTATACGAACCCGACGGAGGAGCTATCGCCCGGCACGCCGCGGGCGCTGCCTCCGCTGCCGGCCGGCGAGCCTGCCAATCGATTGACGCTTGCGCGCTGGCTGACGGCTCCGGGGCATCCGCTCACGGCGCGCGTGACGGTCAACCGGCTGTGGCAAGCGCTGTTTGGAACGGGCCTCGTCAAGACGGCCGAAGACTTCGGCCTGCAAGGGGCCGCGCCGGCGAACGCGGATCTGCTCGATTGGCTTGCGGTAGAATTCGTCGACAGCGGCTGGGACGTGAAGCAAATGCTCCGCCTGATGGTCACCAGCGACGCGTATCGGCAATCCTCGGCGTCGTCGCCGGAGTTGTTCGCGCGCGATCCTGACAATCAGCTGCTGGCGCACGGGCCCCGTTTTCGGATGCCGGCGGAATTTATTCGCGATCTTGCACTGGCCGCGAGCGGCACGCTGGATGCGCGCATCGGGGGCGCCAGCGTCAAGCCGTACCAGCCGGGCGATCTCTGGGGCGAGTTGGCGCACCAGAAAACAAACTACAAATTCACGGCGCAGTTGTTTGAGCAGGATCATGGCGCCGACCTGTATCGCCGCAGCATGTACACGTTCTGGAAGCGTTCGGTGCCGCCGGTGAATCTGGTCGCTCTCGACGCGCCGAGCCGCGAGACGTGCACGGTTCGCCGTGAACGGACCAACACGCCGCTGCAAGCGCTCGTGCTGCTGAATGATCCGACGTTCGTTGAGGCCGCACGCCATCTGGCGGAGCGCATGATGGCCGCTGGTCAAGGAGACCCGTCCGCGGCGATTGCCCGTGGCTTCGAACTTGTCACTGCCCGCCGGCCGACGGAGCAGGAGGCGGCGATCCTCGCGGCCGAGTATGAAAGGCAACTCGCCTCGTTCGCGGCTGACGCTGGCGCCGCCGACGCGCTGCTGGCGATCGGCGAGTCGCCGCGCGACCAGTCGCTAGACGCCGTCTCGCACGCCGCGTGGACGAATGTGGCGCTGGTGATCTTGAATCTCGACGAGGCGATCACCCGAAACTAGCTTCCTGGCATTGCCAGGTCGGAAATATTGAACAGAGCACACGACTATGGATTCTTCGCGACTTTCGATCGGCGCTGAGCAGGCCCAACGGCAAATGACGCGGCGTTATCTGCTAGGCCGCACGGCCGGCTATCTAGGGGCAGCGGCGTTTGCGTCGCTCGGTGGCCGCGGCGCCCGGGCGGCGCTCAGCAGCAGTCCGCCGGCGCAGGGATTGGGGCTGGGCGGCTTGCCTCATTTTCCACCGACCGCCAAGCGCGTCATTTACCTGTTTCAATCGGGCGGGCCGTCGCACGTCGACTTGTTCGACTACCATCCGCGGCTTCGAGAGCTTCACGGCACGGAACTGCCCGATTCGATTCGCCAGGGTCAGCGGATCACTGGCATGACGAGCGGTCAGTCGAATTTTCCGGTCGTGGCGCCGATGTTCAAATTCGCCCGCCATGGCCAGGTCGGCACATGGGTCAGCGAACTGCTGCCGCACACAGCGAAAATCGTCGATGAGCTGACGATCGTCAAGTCGCTCCACACCGAGGCAATCAATCACGATCCGGCCATCACGTTTATCAACACGGGTACGCAGCAACTCGGCAAGCCGAGCATGGGCGCCTGGTTGAGTTACGGTCTCGGGTGCGAAACGCAGAATCTGCCCGCGTACGTGGTGATGGTTTCCAAGGCCAACCGCCCCAATATGCAGCCGCTGTTCGCGCGGCTATGGGGAAGCGGATTTCTGCCGTCGAGCCACCAAGGGGTGCGGTTTCGCGCGGGCAAGGATCCGGTCCTTTACCTCAGCAATCCGCCCGGCGTGTCGCCTGACCGGCGACGTAGCATGCTCGACTCGCTGGCGGCGCTCAACGAGATTCAGTTTCAGCAATCGCAAGATCCCGAAACCGAGACTCGCATCCAGCAGTACGAGATGGCGTATCGCATGCAGACGTCGGTTCCGGAACTGATGGACCTTTCCGATGAGTCGGACCAGACGTTCAAGCTTTACGGTGAGTCGGCGCGTCGGCCGGGGACGTTTGCCGCCAACTGCCTGCTTGCCCGGCGGCTGGCGGAGCGCGGCGTGCGGTTCATTCAACTCTTCCATCGCGATTGGGATCAGCACTTCCGCTTGCCGCGCGACATTGCCGAGCAATGCCGCGACACCGATCAGGCGAGCGCCGGACTGGTCATGGACCTGAAGGAACGGGGGCTGCTGGACGACACCCTAGTGATCTGGGGAGGCGAGTTCGGTCGCACGATCTATTCGCAGGGCGCCCTGACGGCGACTGATCATGGCCGCGATCACCATGGTCGGTGCTTCAGCGCGTGGATGGCGGGGGGCGGCGTGCGCGCCGGCTACGAGCATGGCGAGACGGACGACTATTGCTACAACATCGTCCGCGATCCGGTCCACATCAACGATCTGAATGCGACGATCCTGCACACGATGGGCATCGATCACGAGCGCTTCACCTTCCCGTACCAGGGGCTCGACCAGCGTTTGACCGGCGTTGAAGGGGCGCGCGTCGAGCCGCGACTCCTGCGATGATCCGTTTGCGTCTTCTCGCCGTCGCGGTTGCGCTCGCCTTGGCAACGACGTCGCCAGGGCGCGCCCAACTGTTTCAGATCAAAGTCGTCGATTCCCAAACCGGTCGCGGCGTGCCGCTCGTGGAATTGCAACCTACCGGCGGGCCAAAACTGATCACCGACAGCAACGGCATCGTCGCTCTCGACGATCCGGCGCTACTGAACAAGAACGTCCCGTTCGGGTTTCAGAGCTACGGCTACTCGCAGTGGGGACAGACGTTTCAGACCACCGCCGGCGGCAGCGTCCAGATCGCGCTCGATCGCCGTAACCTTGCCGAGCGGCTCTACCGCGTGACCGGCCCGGGGATCTACGCCGACAGCATTGAGGCGGGAATTCCGGCGCCGATCGCCCACCCGCTCCACAACGCCAACGTGAAGGGGCAGGACTCGGTCCAGACCGCGGTGTACAAGAATCAAATCTACTGGTTTTGGGGCGATACGCTCTACGAAGTCGGCTTCGGCAATTTCCGCACGTCGGGCGCGCGCTCGCCGTTGCCTGGCCAAGGGGGGCTCGACCCTTCGGTCGGCGTCGACCTGAACTACTTCGTGAATTCCAGCGGTTCCGCGCGGCAGATGATGCCGCTGTCCGATCCCGGCCCCGTCTGGATCGACGGCCTGTTCACCGTCAAAGACAACGACGGCGTTGAGCGGATGCTCACCCACTACTCCCGGATGAACTCTGATCCGGCCCATGCGTTTGAAGTCCTTGAGCATGGGCTGGCGCTTTACGGCGACTTGACTGATTCGTTCTCGCGGCATCGCATTTATGCGGCAGGCGCCCCGATCACGCCGAAGGGGCACGCCTTCCGCCAGACGGTCGACGGCCAGGAATACATCTACTTCGCCGAAGATTATCCCAACGTTCGCGTGAAGGCCGACTGGAACAGCGTCACCGACGTTTCGCAGTGGGAGGCTTATACCCCACTGCAGGCGAACACCCGCTTCAACGCCACGGCGCCGCCGCTGGAAACCGACGCTGCCGGAAACATCGTCTTCGGCTGGAAGAAAAACGCGGATCCGCTATCGGCCGACATGGTCAGCAAACTTGTGCAGCAGGGATTCATCGAGCGCGACGATTCGCCGTTCCGGTTGGAGGATCACGCAACGGGGCGACCGATCCAGCTCCATCGGGCGTCGGTCCACTGGAATGAATATCGCCAGAACTATGTGATGATCGGCACGGAATCGTTTGGCGACAGCTTTTTGGGCGAAGTCTGGTTCTCGGAGGCGCCGACGCCGGAAGGCCCCTGGGCCGATGCGATCAAAGTCGTCACGCACGATCGGGGCGCTAGCGGCGACTACACGTTTTACAATCCGACGTCGCATCCATTCTTTGATCAGGAGGGAGGACGCTTCATTTACTTCGAGGGGACTTACGCCAACACCTTCTCCGGCAACAATTCGCCAACGCCGGTCTACGACTACAACCAGATGATGTACCGACTTGATCTCGCGACGGTTCCGGCGCTCACGCGACTGGGCGGCGATTTCGACGACGACGGCGACGTCGACGGATCCGACTTGCTCGTGTGGCAACAATCGCTCGGAACAACCGTCGCCTCCGGGACAGGCGCCGACGCCGATGGCAATGGATGGGTTGAGTCATTCGACTTAGCGCCCTGGAAGCGGCGATTCGGACGCGCCGTGGCCGGCGGCAGTCCGCCCGCAGCTGTGCCAGAGCCCGCCGCCGCCATGCTCGCGACGATTGCCATCATCGCGCGGTGTGCGATTGCCCTACGGAGCCGGGGACTGAAGTCGTGTCACTTGTCCGCGAGCACGAACTGGACGTTGGGGTTGCCGCTCTCGGTTTCGTAGCCGAGCTCCGTCGCCGTGTTGTAGCGGGACGGCAGCGCGATCTTCGGATGGGTGATGCGGACTTTGAACGTGCCGTAGTGCAACGCCTTGAGCCGGTGGAGGTGCTCCGGCAGGAACTCGGTTGGAATTGCCATGGCGGCCACTCCGGCGGCGTCGGTCACGCCGCGGGCCGCTTGAATCTCGCCGCCGAGATAGGCTTCGGGTTCGAAGACGACCTCGGCGTCGGCGAGCGGCCGGCCTTGGTAGATCACGGCGCAATTGAGCTGCGTCGCGCCAGGATTGTGCTTGAACAATTCGCCCAGCCGCGCGGCGATCTCGGCCTGTTCGACCGACCCGCTCTGATCAACGTCATACGCCGCCAGCTTCGCGAGCATCGCCGGGCAGTTCGCCAGTTCGTCGGGCCCAAGGGCGCCGTCGCCGTTGGCGTCGTACGTTTTGATCGCTGCTGCGGCGGCGGTCGCGGGATCAACCTCAGGGACTTCGACCGCGCTCGGGCCGCCGGCACAGCCTAGGGCCGTCAGCAAGCACATTCGGGCAGGGATGCGGAATCGCTTCGCAGGCGTCGTCATCGCGTCTAGCAGGTCAATTCAGGGATGAAAGCAGGCGAGTCGTTGCACGGCCATTCAGTTGGAAATCGTCTGTCCGTCGAATCGGCTGGCGTACCGGCGATGAGTCTGTTCGTCGAGGTCGTATGACAGGGCGCGCACGGATCCGTCGCAGAATACCGCATGCCACGCTCCTGGGTGGGCGCTGCCGAAGCCTTGATAACTAAAGAATCCAGGCGTGTCGGGCAGCGGCGGCCACGCCTTGGTCGCGAAGCGGTGGGTGTCCCAATCGAAGCCCTGAAAATAGCCGTGGTTGTCGCCCCCGTCTGCCGTGCCGTCGGTCTCGTATTCGTTGGCGTTCATGTATTTTTCGCCGACTAGGTAGGTGTTGCTGACGCCGTCGGGGATCTGCCGCAACTCGATCTCGGAGCCCGAGAAGTTGACGCCGCTTTGCGCCGTGAACGGGGGATACTGCCCGGCCGGGTCCGCTCCGTACGGCTTGAGTCCCACGACGATCCAGGAGAGGAGTCGCGCGTCGTTGTCGCTGGGCCACTTGTCGTCTTGCGTCGTCTCCGGCGTATCGAGTCCTTCCAACTGATGCGTACAGCCCTTCACATTATCGCCGGCGTTGGCCGCATAGTCGCCGCGGGCGACCCTGGTCATCATGTCGGAGTTCAGCGGCTTCCACGCAGCGGGCGATCCGAACGCCAAGGCCTGTGCCGCTCGACGCGATGGGCAATTGAACGTTTCGACCGGCGTCGTCTGGAGTTTCACCGCGTTGGCCTTCTGCTGCGCGGTGATGGCCAGCTTGTTGCCGTCGCCCGGAATGTTGTAGAGGCTTTGCTGCTCGATATAGGGCAGAATCTGGTACATCCACCCGCCGGGTTGCGTCCGTCCGATTCCCATCTCCACGTCGCCCACATGCCAAGGACTCCAGCCGGAACTCGGTAGGAACTTGTGCGTGCTCTCGTGATTCAGGAATCCCAGCCCAATCTGCTTTAGGTTGTTCGTGCACTGGCTCCGCCGGGCCGACTCCCGCGCCGCCTGCACCGCCGGCAGCAACAAGGCCACGAGCACGCCGATGATGGCGATCACCACGAGGAGTTCCACCAGCGTAAATCCGCTGAATCTTGACCGACGTCGATGCCGCCTCATGGACCGCCTCAAGGTAAGATAAGATGGCACGGGGCCAGTGATGAGCGAGGCGGGCCCGAAGTCGACCTCGCCATTGATTTGTCATTCTAATCAGATTTGCAGTTTTCGATCAGAGCTGCCAATCGTCGGCTCCAACGAGGGGAAGACCTCAGTGACGGCGTTACCCACGTTCGACATTGCCGCATCTGGATTTTCCGTTCGTGCCGCCACGGCGACCGACGCCAAGGCTTGTCGCATGTTGTTGCCGACGCTGGGCGTCGACGCCCGCTGGCTCGTGGCGATCGACCGCCGCCACCAGCTCGCGATCGGCGCCGCGGCCATCACCGCCGCCTGCCGGCCGTGGCCAGTCCCGGGACCAGGAGTCATGATTCATGTGATTGCTCCCTGTCGGCGTCAGGGCGTCGGCGCCAAGCTCTGCGCCGCCGCCGCGGCAGCGGCCCGCGCGCAAGGATTTGGGGCGATCTACGCGGCGCAGAAGTCGCTCCTCGAGGGCGAGGAAGTGCTCGGCTGGGAGCGGCTCGGATTCACGCCGTGCGAAACGATTGAAGAGCATCAACTGCCGCTCGATCAATTCGAGCCGCGATTGCAGCCGCTGATGGACCGGTTCCGCCGACAGGGCCGCATTCCTGCCGACGCGAGAATCGTCCCCCTTTACGCGGCAGATCGCGAGCAGGTATTGCAGCTTCATCTCGAGCATTTGGGCGGCGATCGAGAATCCCTCCTCGCGAAGCTCGCGGGCCGCGGACCTGGCGCGTTCCATCCGCGGTATTCGCGCGTGCTGCTCGTGGGCGACCGGACCGTCGGTTGCATCCTCGCGCATCGCGGCTCGCCGACGGTCGCGGTCGTCGACGCCGACATCGTCGTTCCGGAGTTTCGCGGCGGTTGGGCCAATCTGTGGCTCAAGCTGGAGGCGACGCAAGGGGCCCTTTCGTTGGGGATCACGCACTTTCACTTCAAGACGTTCGATCACTACGCCGATACGCGGAGCTTCACGGCCAAGTTAGGGGGTGCGGTCGTCAAGAAATTTGTACTCATGCATCGCCGGCTCGCTTGATGCGCATCGACCTCAAAAAGCAACGCAAATTCAGTTTTTGCGCCCCGCATGACGACGCGCGATGACGGCTCTACCGAGCTGACGGTATTCTCCCGCGGCAGCGAAATCGCCTTGCTCAGCGGCGAGTCGTGCCAGGAGGCGATATGGCGCCGCCAAGTTCGGACCGAGCGTCGCCGCCGCCCGCAGCGCCGCCGTCGCCTCGAACGGCCGCTGCATTTGGACGAGCGCCATACCGAGCCAGTAGTGCGCCGTCGCCAGGCGCGGTTCCTGTTCAATCGCTCGCAGCGCTGCATCGACCGCCGCGGCAACGTCGCCCCGACGGAATGCCATCGCCGCCATTCCGACCCACGCCGCTCCCTGCGGCCCAGCTGCCGCGCTCGCGCGGCGGTACGCTTCCTCCGCGGCGATTAAGTTTCCGCGGCGAAGTTCGACCTCGCCGATCAGCGCATCGGCCGCTGGCAAGGGTGATTGCAGGCGCGAGGCGTACTCGGCGTGATCGCGCGCCGCAGCCAGCGATCGCCGCCGCAGCGCCAATCGCGCCCGCAGTAGCGCCAATTCTGCATGCTCCACGCCGCGGCATTCCAACCAGCGCAACTGTTCCTCGGCCGCCCCCCACTGCCCCGTCCGAAAATACGCCCGGGCCAACAAGTGGTGCGGGGCCGGCCAATCCGAAGGTGCGTCGAGCATCGGTTCCAGCACAGCGATCGCTTCGGTCGGCGCGTCTCGTTTGAGCAACTCTTCCGCCGAATGGAGCGTCGCCTGCTGCGACCGAGCAACGGACGCTTCGCGCGCCGCCACATCCAACGGGTCTTCGTAGCCCAGCGCGATCAGATGTCGCACCGACGCCAACTCAGCGGCAACGCCGGACAGGTCTTTAGGCATGCGATCTCGATTGCAACGGCCCGCATCTAGGTCCGGCGACGCCAACGTCGAACCGCAAACCGACTCACGAGCAGCAGCCCGCCCAATCCCCCGAGCAAGGCGGAGCTCGGCTCCGGGACCGCGGCCGTTGCGACCTGAGCCGCCACGGTCGCCGAGCCGAAGCCGCCCTTCCAGAGCGTCAGGTCAGGGCCGTCGACGACGCCGTTGCCGTTGCCGTCGGCTCCGCTGAACGCGGTGACCGAGTTGCCGAAGGTTCGCTGCCACAACAGAAAGTCGGCGCCGTCGATCTTGCCGTCATCGTTGTAGTCAGCGCTGGGCGCCACCGGGCCCGTGTCGCCGGCCATGATTTCGACGTCGGGCTCGGTTTCGTATCCCCAGCCGACGACGGCGCCGGTCGCATCGGCCTCGTTGTCGATGCGAATGCCGATCCAACCATAGTTGTTCAGGTTGGCGTTGTTCAGGTCCATCTTCAAGCCGAGGTAGCGCACCGCGCCATTGAGTCCGAGAAAGTTCGGTCCATCCGAAGGGACTGTTACTTTCTCGGGTGGAAGGCCGCCCAAGACCTGGTCAATCTGCGTGGCGTCCTCGTCGATCAGCCGGTTCGCCCGAATCGTCGTGCCGCCGCCCAAAAAGTTATCGCCTTCTTGGAAATCGAACGTCAGCGACGGACCGATCATCGTCCCCTGCGTCAGCGCCGCCGGATAGGAGCCAGCAGGGCCGTTAATCGCGTACGCTGAGACGCCTCCGTCGTTCGCCGCCCCGACTCCCGTGGGGAAAGTTGCAAAGCCGTCGATCGGTAGTGGATTCGTTTCGCTGTTAACGTCGTTCTTGTCGATTTGCAGGTAATCGAGATTGCTGCCGTTGAGGTTGTAGCGATCGTGATCGATCTGAAAGTCGATCTGCCCATCCCCGTTGAAGTCGACGCCGACTTCTCCATTGATGCCGAACGGCTGCACCGCCGTGCTGCCCACGACGGCGCCCTGCGCGTCGCCGCTCAGCAGCGCGACGCCGCCAGCCGCCGCTAGGTACGCCGCCAGTCGGGCCTCCCGGCCTGTCGGCAGCTGCGTCTCCTTCAACTCAGTCGCTTGATCGTTCATAGCCTGCCTACATCCATTCAATGAAAATGTGTACGGCCGCAGGGCCGCTCATTAGTGAGATGACGTTACTTGCTTCTCAGCCGTCGCCGAGCCGCGGCGCCAACGAGGGCGATCCCGCCCGCCAGGGCCAGTAGGGCCGAGCTCGGCTCAGGCACGGCGCCCGCTTTGATCGGCACGTTCGGCGTCGATTCGTACGCATAGCCGACGACGGCGCCCGTGGCGTCGGCCTGACTGTCGATGCGGACGCCGACCCAGCCGTAATTGAATTGAGTCGAGCCATTGAGCTTCATGCGCAGCCCGATGTAATCGACCTCCCCGGCAACGCTGCCGAAGTTCGGACCATTGCTCGGCACTTGGACCTGGGCCGCCGTCCGACCGCCCAGAATCTGGTCGATCTGTGTCGCGTCTTCGTCCATCAAGCGATTGGCGCGAATCGCCTTCCCAGTACCGTTGAAGTTGTTGCCTTCCTGGAAGTCGAAGAACGAAGCCGGGCCGACGACGTCGTTCAGATTGAGGGCCGACGGATAGGAGCCGAGAGCTTGCGCCACGTAGCTCGCGGCGCCTTGATCGTTGGCGATCGTCGCGCCGATGGGGAAAGTTTCGGTCCCGGTCGGAAATACTAGCGGGTTGGCGGCGCCGTTGACGTCGTTCTTGTCGATCTGCAGATAATCCAGCACGCTGCCGTTGGCGTCGACGCGGTCGTGATCAACCTGGAAGTCGACTTGCCCGTCGTTGTTGAAGTCGATGTTGACTTCTTGATTGACGCCAAACGGTTGCACGGTCGTATTGGCCACGACGGCTGCTTCGGCGTCAGCGGCGAGTGCAACGCCTCCCCCAATGGCGGCCAGGTAAGCGGCCAAGCGCCCTTCGATGGGTAGGCCGGCGGCGCGCAGCGAGGAGTCTTGACGTTGGTTTGCATTCATGAGCTGTGTCCTCTCGGTGTGTCGATCGCGCAGCGGAGCGGGCAGCGCCGTGCACGGTGCCGCCGCTTAGATCGCGGGTGAAATTCGCAATCCGACTCAGGCAATGAGAAAAGAAAAAACCGCCCTGCGGTCGTTCGAAGAACGAATGGCTTGCCCGCACTCGGAGAAAAGGGTGGCCCGCCGCCGCAACTTAGACAGAATGTCCGCGGCGTAGGCAAAAGTCAAACTGTTTGCGGCTTTCACGCCGCGAGAAACGATTATCGACAAGACTCTGCGACGAATCTTAACCAGCCGCCGGAGGCCTTGATCGCGGCTAGCTAGGGTGCGATCGTCAGTTCGCGCAGGCGGTCGTCGCGAATCACCGCAAGCTCCAGTGGCGCACCGGCGGGTGCGATCGAGACGATTCTGGTGAGGTCGTCCACCGTCGTCGTGACCCGCCCCGCGGCGGCAACGATGACGTCGCCGACCGCCAGTCCCGCCCGTCCCGCCGGTCCGCTCGGGTCGACATTCACCACTTCGATGGCCTCGTCAGCTAGCAGGTCGAGTTCGCGCACCAAGGTTCGCGGCAAGCCGACGGTCGTCCCGGTGATCCCCAGCCAGCGGCGACGGACTTCACCATGAGCCAGCAGCTCGCCGACCACCCAGTGGGCGGTGTTCGACGGCACGGAGAAGCCGAGCCCCTGTGCCATGGCGATGATCGCCGTGTTGACGCCAACCACTCGGCCGCGGCTGTCGACGAGCGGACCGCCGGAGTTACCGGGGTTCAGCGGCGCCGTGTGCTGGATGACATTCTCGATCAATCGGCCACCGACGCCGCGCATCGCGCGGCCGGTGGCGCTCACGACGCCGGTCGACACGGTCGACCGAAAGCCGAGCGGGTTGCCCATGGCAATGACCAGCTGGCCGACGCGCAGGCTGTCGCTGTCGCCGAGTTCCGCAAACGGCAGGTCGCGTGCAGCGAGTCGGACCAAGGCGAGATCGGTGAGCGGATCGTCGCCGACGAGTTCCGCGTCGAGCCGGTCGCCCTCTTCGGTCACCGCGGTTAGTTTCGTCCGCCCGTTGGCGACGTGACTATTGGTGAGCGCGTAGCCGTCGGGAGTCAGGAGCACCCCCGAACCGCTCCCGCCGCGCGAATCGCCTCGGGGCCCCTCGATGCAGAGCACGGTCGGACCGAGCCCCTCGACGACGCCGATGACGGCCCGCGAGTAAGCGTCGAGCAGGTCGGGGTCGCTCGCGGCCCCCGCGTCCCGCTCGGGACGCGCCGGCTGCGGGCGATCGGCCGAGGGGGAATCGCCGGCGGCGAACTGCCAATTAGGGGAGTCTGAGCGGGCCATGGGTGGGCGTCCTATGGAGTGTACGGAGGTTTACTGACGAATTGTACGAGGCAGTCAACCCCCGAATGCGACAATCGACTGACAAGGGCGACCCGGCGTGACGAGGAAGAGGAACCGGTTGCCGCATGAAGAAGTGGAGATATGGGAGCTAGGCGCTAGCTGTCTTTCACGCCCATTCCCCATGCTGCAATCCCATTGACGACCGTTCCGGCGGCTCGTTGTCGCCGCGACTGAATTGCGGCCGCGCCGGGTCACCCGTATACTGGCTGGCTTGCTCGAATCCCCTTGATTGACGGTAGTTGCGGCGATTTCTCCCCAGCGGGCGTGCGATGGCTGACACCACTCATTTCCTCACTGCGACGGCGGCCCGGCGGCCTCTGCTGGGCGGGGTCGACGTCGGCGGAACCAATATCAAGATTGGGATCGTCGACGATGGAGGTAGACCCGTTGCCTACCGGTCGATTCCAACCCACGAGGAGCGCGGCCCGGCCGACGCTGCGGAGCGGATCGGAGCCGCTGTCCGCTCGTTGGTCGATGAGTCGGGACTTCACTTGGGCGATATCGCCCGCGTGGGACTCGCCACCCCGGGGCCGATGGATCTGAAGGCCGGCCTGCTCCTCTGCCCCGGGAATCTGCCCCACTGGCACAATACGCCGATCCGTGATCTGGTCGGCCGCGCCTGCGGCTATCCGGTGACCTACGTCAACGACGCCAATGCCGCAGCCTACGGCGAGTATTGGGCCGGCGCTGGTCGCGAGTATCGCAGCATGGTGCTGTTCACGATGGGGACCGGCATCGGCGGCGGCATCATCGTCGAAGAGATGCTGATCGAGGGCGTCCATAGCTGCGGCGGCGAGTTGGGGCACATCATCATCGATTGCCATCCCGACGCCCCGCTCAACACGCTCGGCATTCGCGGCACGCTCGAGGGCTACTGCGGCGCCTACTCGCTGATTCGGCGGGCCGAGGAAGCGCTCGCCAACGGCGGGCCAAGCGCGCTGCGACCCCGCATGGAGCGGGGCGAGGAACTAACGCCGAAAATGATCGCCGAGGAAGGCGAACGCGGCGATCAGCTCTGCCTCGACCTGATCATGGAGACGGCTCGGTACATGGCGATCGGGGTCGTCACGGCCGTCCACTCGATCGACCCGGAAAGCGTGGTGATCGGCGGGGCGATGACCTTCGGCGGCGACGGCAATCCGCTGGGAGAACGATTCATGGCCAAGATTCGCGAAGAGGCGACCTCCCGGATGATCCACAGCCTGCGGGGTAATATTCACATCGACTTTGCCCACCTCGGCGGCGACGCCGGCTACATCGGGGCCGCCGGCTGGGCGCGCCGCGAGTACCTCCTCGCCGCGACGGCGAGGTAAGAAGGTAAATGACGAATGGCGAAATCTGCATGACGAATGAAGCGCTCATCGCGCCTTCGTTTCCCATTCGTCATTCTGGTTTCGTCATTCAATCGTAATCGCTCCGGCGGCTCGTTGAGCCGCGGCTACTAAAATCGACGTCAAATGACAGCTCCCCAGTTCATTCGCAATTTCTCGATCGTCGCCCACATCGACCACGGCAAGAGTACCCTCGCCGATCGGTTGATGGAGATCACCGGCGCGGTGAGCAAGCGCGAGGCGAAGGAGCAGATGCTCGATGACATGGCGATCGAACGACAGCGCGGCATCACAATCAAAGCCCGCGCCGTCACCATGCACTACACCTACAAGGGCCAGAAGTACGAACTCAACCTGATCGACACGCCGGGGCACGTCGACTTCCACTACGAAGTTTCGCGCTCGCTCGCCTGCTGCGAAGGCGCCGTGCTGTTGGTCGACGCCTTCCAGGGGGTCGAGGCCCAGACGGTCGCCAACGCCTTCGCGGCGATGGAGCACGATCTGGTCATCGTCCCGGCGATGAACAAGATTGATCTCAATCACGCGCGGCCCGACCAGGTGCGCGAGGAAATGGTGCAGACGCTGGGGCTCGATCCCGACGAAGTGTTGGGCTGCAGCGGCAAGACGGGCCTCGGTTGCGAGGGAATCTTGCAGGCGGTGATCGAGCGAATTCCCGCGCCGAGCGGCGATCCGAAGGCGACCCTGCAGGCGATGGTCTTCGACGCCCATTACGACGAATTCCGCGGCGCCATCACCTACGTGCGCATCATGAACGGCACGGTCAAAAAAGGCCAGAAGATCAAGTTCATCCAGCAAGGAACGACGCACGAAGTGGTCGAACTCGGCCATTTCGCCCCGCAGCGCAAAGCCGCCAACCAGCTGAGCGCGGGCCAGGTCGGCTACCTCGTCTGCAACATCAAGTCGCTCGGCAACATTCAGATCGGCGATACGGTCACTGTTCCCGGCGACCATCCGGCCGAAGCGCTCCCGGGCTACGAAGAGCCGAAACGGATGGTCTTCTGCGGGCTTTATCCTTCGGACGGCCAGGACTTCAAGCAACTGCGCGAAGCGCTCGACAAGCTGCAGATCAACGACCCCAGCTTCGACTTCGAACCAGAAACGAGCGACGCCCTCGGCTTCGGGTTCCGGTGCGGTTTCCTCGGCCTGTTGCACATGGAGATTGTGCAGCAACGGCTCGAAGAGGAAGCCGACATCGACCTGGTGCAGACGGCGCCGAACGTTACGTACGAGATCCTCACGAAGAGCGGCGAGACGCTGGAGGTCCACACGCCGCAGCGCGTGCCCGATCACGGCGAGATTGAGGAATTCCGCCAGCCGATCGTGCGGGTCAACTTCATTCTGCCGACGGACTACATCGGCGGCATCATGAAGATCTGCGCCGATCGCCGCGGAACCTATGTGCGAACCGAGTACCTGTCGCCGACGCGCGCGATGCTGGTGTATGACCTCGCGCTGGCAGACGTGATTTATGACATGCACGATCGGCTAAAGAGTACCACTCGCGGCTACGGCACCATGGACTACGAGATCCTCGGCTACCGCGCCGACGATTTGGTGCGCATGGACATCCTGGTGAAGGGCGAACGGATCGATGCCCTCAGCATTGTTTGCAACCGTGGCGACGCTGACGTCCGCGGCCGGGCGATCATCAAGAAGCTTAAGGAGGAGATTCCACGCCATATGTTCGAGGTCTCGCTGCAAGCCGCCATTGGCACGCGGATTGTCGCTCGTGAGAACATCTCCGCCATGCGGAAGAACGTCACCGCCAAGTGCTACGGCGGCGACATCAGCCGCAAGCGCAAGCTGTGGGAAAAGCAAAAGGAAGGCAAGAAGCGGATGAAGTCGATCGGCATGGTCGACATCCCGCAAAAGGCGTTCCTCGCGGTGCTCGAAACTGGCGAGGAAGCGGGGCAGAAGAAATAGGATCTACCACCACGACACAACGGACACGACGAAGAACTAAGTCCTTGTTATTCCGTCGTGCACTTTGTGTCGTGGTGGTTCAATTCTCTGAGATTTCGCTGAGCTGTTCGATCATCAGCATCGTCGCCGCTTCAACCGCCCGTTGCCAGTGTTGATCGCCGAATTGGTCGGCGTACTCCGTTTTGGCATGGGCGAAGATGATCCCGCGGCTATTGTTGATGACGGCGCCCAGCCGGTTCGCGTCAAACGCCGGCGCCACGTCCTTGGCCGCTCCTCCCTGACTGCCGAAGCCGGGGACGAGAAACCAAGTGTGCGGCATCGCGGCGCGAAGCTCCGCCAGCTGCTCGGGATAGGTCGCTCCGACGACGGCGCCGGCCAGCCCGTACCCGCACTCGCCCACGGTCTCTGCGGAGAACTTTTCCACGAGCGAAGCGACTTCGTGATAGACGCGCCGGGGGCGGGACGCCCCGGCGCGCTCGGAAGGTTTGCCGACTTCTAAATCTTGCAGCATCCCGCCGCCGAGGTTCGACGTCTTCACGAGGACGAACAGCCCGGCATGGCGCTCCCGCGCGACGTCGACGAACGGCGTCAGGCTGTCTTCGCCGAGGTAAGGGCTCACCGTCAGGCAATCGGCCCCCCAGGGGCTCACGCCGCGGCCTAGCAATCCGCGGGCGTACGCCTCGGCGGTGGAACCGATGTCATTTCGTTTGCCGTCGAGGATCACTAGCAGCCCGCGTTCCTGGGCGTAGCGGATCACTTCGGCCAGCGCCGTCATGCCGCTGGGACCGAGCTCCTCAAAGAAGGCCATCTGCGGCTTGACGACCGGCACGAGCGGCGCGACGACGTCGATCACGCCGCAACAGAAATCGAGATACGCGTCGGCGCGGCCATTGGGCTCCGCCTCGCGACCGGTGGTGATGGGCCAGGGAAGCTGCTCCCAGCGCGGGTCGAGTCCCACGCAAACGGCGTTTCCGGTGCGACGCACGGCGGCGGCGAGCTGATCGATAACGTGAGGCACCTGGGGCAGTCTCTCTTCGATGGACTCCCGCAGCGTTGCGCGGCGAGTAGCGAGATTGTACTGGTCGCAGGCCGGTTTTGCAGCCAGGCCCGGCGAATGACCGGTTAGTCCTTGAACTCTTGCACGGCGCGGTTGTACTGGCGGGCCTTGGCCAGCGCCGTCCGCGATTCGGCGAGCTTCCCTTGCTTGGCGAGGACGTAGCTGCGGGCGGCAAATACCTCGTCCCGATTGGGCGCACCCGCCTCCAACTCGGATAAAAGCAAGTTCGCCTCTTCAAATCGCCGTGTTGCTGCGTACGCGACGGCAAGTTGCACAGCGGCACTGCTGTAGAGGTCTGCGTTCAGTCCACCAGACTGGATCGCTCCCGATAATGACTCGATGGCCTTAGGGAAGTCACGGCTGCTAAAAGCTGCGGCGCCTTCCTCATATGATTTGCTCGAGGTGCGGCGAGCTTCGGCAAACTCGTCACTCTTGCCACAACCTACGACGACCACTACCAATAGCCATCCGCTGAGGCGGGCAAAAACATCATAGATCGCTATCGATTGTCTCTTGCCCATTTCGGCTACCAATCGCACGCCAGACGGCTAGGTCGATTCCATCATTGATGATCGAAGTGTGGCCATCGCCGAACGCAAGTACCACAGCTCCAGGATGATCACTGCGGGGTGCGACGATCGCAAACTCATGCGGCGTGTCCGGAATTGCGCTGATACTACCACAGTCATAACCCGACCAATTTGGCGGTGCGACATGATTGTATTGCGAAGCGTCGTAGCCAGCAAACGGCCAACCGTTCGACCAGTTGTCGCCGGCCGGCCATCTTCCCGGAGCCATGAAGTTGTACTGACTGACCTGCGGAGTGTAGCTAAGGCACTCTTGGAAAAACGCGTCGACGGGAACGGGTTGCGTCGGACGTGACGCGGAAGTCACCATATCGGCCTTCGTTGGTAGGCTGGTAAGCGGGCTGGCACTTCCCTTTGTTCGCTCGGAAAAAAAAGCCGTCTTAGAGAGACCGTCCGTGAAATCTTTCGCACCAAGTCCTTTTTTCCCCATCGTAAACGCCCCATTTCCGGCGGCGTCCCAAGGGTCGGTCGGCAATGCGTCATAGACTCCAGGCGATCGAGTTCCTCCGCCAGGGGTCGAGCCGCCAAAATTTGAGCGATAGTTGTTTTCCGAAATGATTACCCCAGTGTTGGCGTCACTGGGACAAATGAACAATCCGGCGGCTGTCGCGAACGCGTTGTAGTGAGGGTTCGACGCGACCATTTGCTTTGATTGACCTTTAGTGATGTCAATCATGTTCCAGATATTGGTCGCCTCCATATATGGAAGCAACCACACGTGAACGGAAAAATTTCCGAACCGTTCGTTTGCGTTCCAGGCGCTGTTGTAGCTTGTACCTGGAGTCGGTTGCTCGACCCAGCCATTCGCGCCCCTGCGCTCGTAGTCCGGTCGGAGGCGGCCAGGTGGAAATGTTTTCTTTGCGCTTTCGTAGTTCGCCGCCGCCAGCGCCATCTGCTTCACGTTGTTGACGCAACTAGTCCGCCGCGCCGCCTCGCGCGCCGCCTGCACGGCTGGGAGCAACAGCGCGACAAGCACGCCGATGATGGCGATCACCACGAGGAGTTCAACGAGGGTAAATCCGCGCGAGGGACGCGTCTGCATGGCCTTGTCCTTGTTTCGTCAAAGCCGCCCGACTCTGAGTAATGTTGGTCTCGTTCCACAGCGAGGGCGGCTGCCTGGGACAGCTCGCATCCTAACCGGTTCATGTTAAGGGAACGCGGCGCAATCGCAAAATGAATTCTCTTGGGCGGGGATGGTGCGAGCGGCCCGGCGGCTGACTCCACCCGTCGCCACTCGCCTGACCCGCAGACTTTTACTCCGCCTTGGCGTCGGCCCCAGCGGCGGGCCAGGCAACGTCGATCCAAACGAGTCGATGGTCCGAACTCGGGAAGGGGTGAACGCCGACCAGCTTGAACAGCGGATCGTCGCTCCGCGGCCAGAACACCCCCGCGTCGCTGACCGCGAGATCGGTCGACGGCAGCACATAGTCGATGCGCAAATTGCCAGGGCCGGGCGCATCGGCGGGGTCGCAGGTATCGTGGGCCGGATCGCCGCGATGCCGGGCATTCGCTCCCCCTTGCAATTGGGCCTGTTCGGCGGCGCCGGGGCTCGCCGGCGGGGGGTAGTTGAGGATTTGCGGTGCGCCCAGCAACGCGGCGATTCCCGTTGGGCCGTCGCCGTCGTGCGGATCGCCATTGAGGTCGCCGAGGATCACAAACACGGGGTGGTTGGGGGCGGGACGCCCCGGCTCGCTGGGAACAGCTGCCGTCAGGCCCCCTTTTTTCCCGTTGTCGTCATAGATGTAAGCACCTTGCGGCGCGGGCCCTGTGTAGTCGAGCCAAAAGCGGACTTCGTCGTGATTGCGGCGTCCGTTGCGATCTTCCGCGCCGTCGAATGTCGGCGGCGTCGGGTGCGAAGCCAGGATGTGGATCGTTCGTCCCTCGACGTTGATCGGCACGTCCCAGTGGCTCTTTGATGAAAGGGGAAACTGTTCCAGCACGTCCGTGGAGTACCAATCATGCGGTTCGGGGGTCGCCGGATTGTCGGGAAGCTGCGCATGGGGCATGTCTCGCCACCGGAAGTTCTGAAATGTCCTGACAGCGGCGTCGTCGATTGGATACTTCGAAAGTATCGCCATGGCGTATTGTCCGTGGTAACGCCCGTAACCCCAGGCGTCAGCGGCGTAGTCATCGCTGTTCGGCTCGGCGTCGACGGCGCCATTGCGGCCGAGGTCGAAACCGGAGTGGCGCCCGGTATTTGACGGCGCGCGAAACCGGTGCGCAAATTCGAGAGGCTCGGCGGGGCCCGCCGGCGACTGCGAAACGTTCTGCGGGACGGCGAGGTATTTTTCGCAGAAGGTGCGTAGCACTTCGCGTTGCGGATCGTCATCGATTTCGTTGACAAGGATCAAATCAGGGCGAACTCGCTGAATAATCTCGGCGAGATGCTGAGCCTGCGAATCGTCGCCTGATTGCAACCGGGCGAGGATTTCCCCCCCATTTTGGCCGTACAGGGAGAGATTGAATGTGGCGATGCGCAAGCCTTCAGCAGCTTGGCATGCGGAGGCAAAGGCCGTCAGCCCGGTCGTCGCGATGAAAAACAGTGCGATGGTGCGAGTCCTAACCGCTTGGCGACAAGAGGTTTGGACAATTGCAGGATTGATGAAAGTCGGCATGTCATTGAATCCGCAAGTAGCCTGCTGAGTTTCGCCCAGCGACGTGTGACGCCAGCATGATGTCGAGGGAATTTAGAGGTGAAAATGCTTTCGCCAAAGTCAAGCCGGGGTTAACCTAATAGCGGCGGCGGCGGCGCTGCGTCCGTTTGGTACGATCCCACCTCGATGAAGCATTCTACGAAGTCCGCCAGTACGCGCGCCATTTCTTCGCATTGACTTCACCGCGTCTAAAACAATTGACGCGACGATGAGGTCGGGCTCGAAATGTTCTTGCACCGCTCAAGTTTGACGGCGGCGCAATTAGAAATACGGCCAACTGGCATTGAGATCCTTACTCACTTACAAAGCGCCCATCCAAACCGCTGGTTGCGCAATTAAAAGACACTCGACCACGAGCGTGAATCGTCAGGTCGCGCAAAACTCAAAAACAGCATCAGAGATCGATACAAAGTTTCGAGGTCAACAAGAGGATTACGATGAGGAAGACAATCGTGCAAGTGAAGACAGGAATTCTGCTGACATTCTATACGATCGCTCTGATCTCAACCGCGGCGGCCGCGCCATCTGGCGGATTCTTGGCAGTAATGAATGAAAGCGGAAATAACTCGGACTCGCGTCTGGCAATTACGTTCTTTGACGTCGACGAGTTTGATCAAGGGCCGCTCTTCAGCGTCTTCATTGGCTATGAACGACCTGGAAATCGTCGCGAGTTGAGTGCGATCGAAGCAGATCCGGTGACGGGCGACATCTACATCGTAGGTTTCGACAGCGGAACTCCTGGAGCTGTTGATAACCTGGGGACACCGGCGGAACTCACGGACGACGATTCCTCCGGTGATTACGATCTCTATAAAATCGACTTTGCATCGCTCTACGGAAATTGGGAAACGAACTACAAAGGGAAGGATGTTCGCGCTTTGGGCTTAGTCGATCCTCTCTCTCCCGCTCCAACGGGCAGCAAAGGGGCGGCCAATACTGACTATGTGACGTACGCTCCAACTACCGTTAGCTCCACGATTACGTTCACGCACGAAGCTACGCATAGTAACGCGGTGACGCTGGCGAGCTCGGTCGTGAAGATCGGCGAGATCAATCGCAATCAGAATCCCGACGCCGCGCCCTTTTGGCAGGCTGACCTTGAGTTTGTCGATTCGCAGACGTTGTTCATACTCGACGATTCAAACGAAGCCACTGCCAACGACAATGCCGCAAACGATCACGCTTACCGGATGATTAAGCGAGTTTCGACCTCTCCTGGCCTCGCAACTTCGAATAACGACGTCGGCGGCTACAACAACACGACGACTCAGTCCTGGGAGTCGAGTCGCGCTGGATTGGTGAATCTCGATACCGTCGCTGGCGTGCCGACGGGTCACAGCGAGCCGCAAGACTCCGCATTTTACACCGATCCCGTAACCGGAGTTCGCGGCGCCTGGGTCATGGAACGCGATGGTGGCGGCGACGACGTTGCCTTTTTCCAAGTCACCCCGGCAGGCGCCGGTGTTGGCTATCGTCCGTTTAGCACTGGTGAAACAGCGTTTGCCCTCGACAACGATCCATTTGTGGATGCCACCACGAATGATGGATTTGGCGACAAGATCTTCGTTGACCAAGACTCGGGCGACTTGATCATGATTGAAAGCAGCTTCGGTGATCCAACGCCGGGGGAAGTCGGCGTTATCCGTCGCGAAGTTCTTTCGTACGACAATGGCAGCGGACAAATCGAGTTTGGCGCGTGGAGCCCGAAGGTCATTCTCAATCCGGTAAAGGATCCAGCGAGCGAGGCGGGCGTTTTCTTTGAGCGGGGCTATTTCTCGTCTTACGACAGCGTAAACGACAAAGTCTACTTTTACGAGCCGGGGAATAGCCCTGATTTCGAGATGGAAGTCTACGTCCTCGACCTCGCTACGGGGTTGACGACGTCGTTCTTAAACGTCGACGATAGCGTAAGCCTGTTTACGACGGCGACTTCGGCGACGCACGGAGACAAAGGGGCGTTTTTCTCCATCGGCGCAGTCGCAACTGACGACGCCGACTTCGATAATGACAACGACGTCGACGGCAACGATTTCCTGATCTGGCAGCGCGGATTCAGCGTCGGCAACAACAACGCCACGGGCGACGCCGATGGCAACGGGGTTGTCGATGGCGCCGACCTGGCTGTCTGGAAGTCGCAGTTCGGCGCCGCCGCGGCGGCCGCCGTTGGGTCTGTGCCCGAACCAGCGACGCTGGCAATGGGTACGCTGGGTTGCTTGGCTCTCGCGGCCGCCCGTCGCCGCCGTTAGGCCTGCACCCGCAGGTGCGATTTCGATCTCGGATATTGACGCCTCGGCCGACAACGGCCGAGGCGTTTTTTAATGCGCCGCGGCGCGACCCGCTCGAATCTTTTACTGCTGTAGAGGAAAAGAAGCAAGTTTCTTCTCGTCTTCACAATCGGCGATTATACTAAGCGACGCGTAACCAACCGCCCCGCGTTGCCCGCCGCCGGCAACATGCCTACCCCCGCCCCAGCGTCTCCCCTCCTGGGAGGCGCGCCGCCCGACCGCGGCTTTCTTAGGGGCGTGCCGATCGCCGTGGACAGCATAGCCTTCTGGCGGAGGCGCCCGCCGTTATCGCGTGGGTGAACGAAGACGATTGCCAGTCGAAGCGGCCGATTCGCACGGCGCTGAACGCATCGCTGAACATCCGAATTCGTGGTAAGTGAGGAGAGCATGATGAGCCGATTTCGCTGGAAGTTGATCACGGGCAGTCTGTCGGTCGCGGCAGTCGCGGCGCTGACGACCGCCGCCCACGCGCAACTAGTGGTGACGGAAATCCTGGCCAACCCCATTAGCGCGGGGGACACGACCTGGGAATGGATTGAAGTGAAGAATACGGGCGCGACGCCCATCAATCTCGACGGCTACGTCGCCGCGAAGCTCAACGAGAATCCGAACACCGTCGCCGACATTAGCAGCTTTGTCGCCGCCAATACAATCGTCCCCGCCAATTCGGTGGCCGTGATCTACAATGGCGCGTCGACCAACTACGTTGATCAACTGTTTCGCGATGCTTGGGGGCTCTCTGCCAGCGTGCCGTTGATTGCGGCCAACGGCTTTCCGGCGCTGAGCAATAGCGGAAGCAATCGCAATTTCGGCTTTTGGCCCGACGTCGCGTCCTACAATGCGGTGCTGGTGGATAGTGGCGCGGGGCCGAAAGTCTCCAGCTACGCCGGCTCTGCGTTCAACATCGACTATGCCACCGGCTTTCCGCCCATCGGCAGCGGCAGCAGCGCTCCGTCGTGGCAGTGGAACGGAACAGGCGGCTACCAGGACGGTGCGAACTGGGCCGCGAGCGTTAGCGGCGTCGGCGGCGCCGTCACTAGCGTCCCCGTCAACGCGGTATCGCCGATCAATAACGTCGCCGACGTCGCAAACCCCGGACAGGTTCCCGCGGGACCGGCGACGGCCGGGCTGCTGATCTCGGAAATCATGTTCGACCCGGCTTCGACCGAGCCGAACTGGGAATGGGTCGAGATTTTCAACAACACGGGCGCGGCCATCAACTTCGCGTCGACGCCGTACTTTCTGCACGACGATGACGGCACGGATCTCGCCAGCGCGAACGTCACCTCCGGCACGGTGGCGAATGGCCAGGCCGCCGTATTGTTCAATAGCGCGATCACGCTACAGAACATGATCGACGCCTGGGATCCGGGCGGCGCCAACGGCACGTTGTTTATTCCCGTGGCGAACTTCCCCTCGTTGGCCAACGCCGGCGATGCCGTCGCCCTGTGGGACAGCGCCGCTGACTACAATCTGGACGCGGCCAATGTTTCTGGCCGCGGCACGGCTAATGCCGTGTCGGTGGTCAACTTCGTCGAAGCCGGACCGCCGGCGACGCCGACCGGATGGCCCGATTCAAATAACAGCGCCTCGATCTATCTGACGAGCTTGACCAACGACCCCGCGCAAGGGGCCAGCTGGATTGACAGCTTTGCGGGCGACGGGCTTTCGGCCAACGCTCAGGCCGTGAACGCGGTTCAGGCGATCCATCCCGGCGGCGACGTCGGCAGCCCCGGCTCGTTTGGCGCGGTCGCGCCGGTTAACGACGCTGATTTCAACAACGATGGCATCGTCAACGGCGCCGACTTCTTGATCTGGCAGCGCGGCTTCGGCACGGGAACGACCAACGCCATGGGCGACGCCGATGGCAATGGCCTAGTTAACGGTCTCGATCTGGCTGAATGGAAGCTCAAATTCGGCGGCGCCCCCGCGGTGGCAGCCGTCGGGGCTGTTCCCGAGCCGACAGGTCTGGCCTTGGCGGCTTTAGCGGCGTTGTACGGGACAGCCGTTATTTCCGGTGGCCGTCGGCAAGTGACTATGGTATCTTAAGATCGCCAGAGCGGAGAGCCCTGGTCCTTTCTCTGATGACGGAACATCGGCCTCGCCGCCCGCGGCGAGGCCGATGTTTTTTTACAGGCATCGCGTGGGGGGAAGCCATGGTTCCAGCGTCGACGCGTGAGCGTACTGATTGGTGCAGAATTGCAGCGTTCGTGACTGTTCTGGCAGCGGGGATTCACGAGAGCGGCCATGCCCAGCTCGTGGTGACCGAGGCGATGGTCAATCCGAAAAGCGCCGATGATGCGGTTTGGGAATGGATCGAGGTTCGCAATGAGGGGCAGACGCCGGTGGACCTCAACGGCGCCCTCTTCGCCAAGCTGGGTGAAGTGGAGAACACCAAGGCGGACGTGTCGACGGTCACGGCCGCCAATACCATTATCCCCGCGGGCGGCATGGCCGTGCTGTACGATGGGGACGGCAGTGCGTTCAACGACCAGTTGTTCCGACAAGCGTGGAGTCTTGGCGCCGGCGTGCCATTGATCGCCGTCGACGGCTTCCCGGGACTTGCCAACAGCGGCACAGGTCGCAACTTCGGCCTCTGGCTCGACGCCGCGTCGTACGCCCAGTCGCTGGCCGACGATGGCCAGGGAACGCAGCGCGTCAGCAGCTTTGCGGGCGCGGCCTGCAATCTCGACTACAGCGTCGGATTCCCGTCGGTGAGCGTCAACGGGGCCTCGATCGCGTGGAACGGCCTCGGCGCCTATGGCGATGGCGCCAATTGGGCGGTCACGGCCGCCGGCAGCGGCGTGATTACCAGCGTCCCAGTGATCGCTCCGGGCACGCCGGTGAACAACCCGCTCGACATCGGCAATCCGGGCCGGGTGGCGCCAGGCTCGGCGACGCCGGGGCTGCTAATTAGCGAAATTATGTACGACCCCGCGTCGCCCGATGGAACGTGGGAATGGGTCGAACTCTACAACAACACGGGCGCGACAATTAACTTTGGCGCCACGCCCTACGTGTTTCACGACACCACGACCAGCGATGGCGGCGATTTGACGGCGGCGAACATCGCCAGCGGAGTGCTCGGCCAAGGAAAGACTGCCGTCCTCTTCAAGAGTGGACTCAATATCGACCAGATGAAGTCGGCGTGGGACCCAGGCAATGCCCTCGGCACGCTGTTTATCCCAGTCGATGATTTTCCCTCGCTCAATAACAGCGGCGATACCATTGCCGTCTGGGATAGCCTCGCAGATTACTTGATCGACGCAGCGAGCACGACGCCCAGCCGTACGACAACCCAAGCAATCACGTCGCTCACGTACGATGACTCCGCACCGTGGCCAACCACGACCAGCCGACAATCGATCCACCTCGTCAATCTGGCCAGCCCGGCGAGCAATGGCGCGAGTTGGGCGCGCAGTGTTCTGGACGATCTGGCGGGCTCGGCGAACGCGGCCCAAGTTTTCGACAGCGTCGCAATCCACCCAGGCGGCGACCTCGGGACGCCGGGGACGTTTGGGGCCGCCGAGACGACCATCGACGCCGACTTCAACAACGATGGCATCGTCAACGGCGCCGATCTGTTGATTTGGCAGCGCGGTTTCGGCGTTGGCGTCAGTCGTGCCGCGGGTGATGCCGACGGCGACGGCGCCGTGAACGCGGCCGACCTCGCTTGGTGGAAATCCACATTCGGAACCCCTTTTGGCGCCGCCGTTGCAATTCCGGAACCAACGGCGATCGTAATCGGCGGCACCTTGTTTCCCGTGCTGGCGAAGCGCCGACGAGGCGCCAACTAGTTGCCGGTTTTGCTCTGGCAGCCTTTAATGGATTCGGGCCGTACTCTTCACCATGCGATCGGCGGAGAGTACGGCCATTTTTGTTGCCGGAGATTGGAATTTTGACGTTGTCGACGGTCCGACCGCTGAGGGTACCCGCGCCGCTGCTCGCAAGCGTCATCGCGATCGTCGCGGTCTCCCCCGTCTGCGCCCAATTACGAATCGTCGACTACAACATCGCGCAGAACTACGACATCGCGGGCGATCCGGGCGGTCTCGACACGATCTTCACGGCGATCGGAGCCGAGGTGAGAAATGGCTTCGCCAAGCCGATCGATGTGCTGGCGGTCCAGGAAGCGAGCACCGACGGGTCCGACGCCGTTGCGCTTGCAGCGATTCTCAACGGCATCTACGGCGTCACCACCTACGCCGCGGCCCCAGTGCCGCTCAACGGCGTGTCGGGCGGTAACGGGCTGCCTGGGCTAGTTTACAACTCGGCGTCGGTGAATCTTGTGAGCGCCATCGCGCTGGGCGACGTTGGCTCGGGCGCCACCCAACAACCGCGATCGTCGTTGCGGTATCAACTACGGCCAGCGGGCTATGACGCTGCGGCCGACTTCTACATCTACAACGATCACTACAAGTCGGACGACAGCTCAACCGATCAGGCTCGCCGCAACGTCGAGGCGCAAAGCGTGCGCGCGAACGCCGACTCCCTCGGCGAAGGAACTCACGCGATCTACGCCGGCGATTTCAACGTCTACAACGCCAACGAGGCGATGTATCAAACGTTACTCGCCGCCGGGCCGGGGCAGGCGCACGATCCTGCGTCTTTCACCAAACTGTACGCCACCCAGAGCCCGGCGACTGAGCTAGCCTTTCCCGGCCAGGTGCTCGGGGGCATGGACGATCGGTTCGACTTTCAACTGATCACGGGGGAACTGCAAGACGGCGAAGGAATGAGCCAGTTGGCCGGGTCGTATCGTACGTTTGGAAATAACGGCACGCATGCGACGAACGGCGCGATCACGACCGGCACGGGAGCCGCCGCCGACGTGCTCGCGGCGCTCGCACAGTCGAGCGACCATCTGCCGGTCGTGGCCGACTATCAATTGCCAGCGAAGCTCGGCGTCCAGGTTGCGTCGATTCCGAACTCCGTCGCCGCCGGCGCCGCGATTTCAATTGACGTGCTCATCGAGAATTTGGCCAGCGCCGTCACGGCGCTGGGCGCCGACGAACTCGACTACACGCTATCGGTCACGGGGGACTTGCTCGGCGGAGCCACTGGCACGATCGCCGCCCTGGCAACCGGACAGACGCGGCCGTTCTCGTTGAACACCTCCACGCCGGGGCTCAAAAGCGGCGTCCTGACGGTCGCTACCTCCAGCCAAGGCGCCGCGAATGCTCTCTTCACGCTGCCCGTCAGCTTCATCGTCGGCGGCGGGGGCGGGCCGGTGCGCACGACGATCGCGCAGGACGACTTCGATGCGCCGCTGAACCTGGTGAGCTTTCAACAACTGCCCGTGGCCGGGACTTACACGGCGCCAGCCAGCGGCTTTGGCGAGTTTCAGATCGGCGTCAGCGCGACGATTCCATTCGCCTTACTCGACGATTCGACGGGGCCATTTCCCGGGGACGCGGTCGGCATCATCAATTCGGCCGCGAAGACCGACGCATGGTTTGGCGTAACGGATACGATCGACAATGCCGTGCCTGTCAATAATCCCAGCGGCGAGGCAGCGGCGACGTGGACGTTCGACGTTTCAGGAGCAAGCTCATTGGAGGTCTCGATCGACATGGGCGCGATGGGCGACTTCGAAGCGACAGGCGTCAATCGCGACCGGTTCGACTGGAGTTATTCGCTCGATGGCGGCGACTTTGCGCCATTGTTCGCGTCCTCGGTGGATGAGGCGGCGTCGGCCGCCTACACGATGGCCAGCGGCATCGAAATCAATCTCTCCGATCCCCTGTCCATGACGCCCGCAGGCGGCGCAGCCGTGCAGTTATCGAACATATTGCAGACGCTGACGGCGCCGATCGCCGGACTGGGCGAGCTGCTTACTCTGCGGCTGGTCGCCAAGACCGACGGCACGAGCGAGGCCTACGCCTTCGACAACATCGTCGTGACAGGGCTCGTCGCCAGTTTCGCCGCAGCAGATTTCAATGACGACGGCTTCGTCGACGGCGCTGATCTGGCCGCCTGGCAAACGAACTTCGGCACGGCTAGCGGCGCTACCAAACTGCAGGGCGACGCCGATTTCGACGGCGACGTCGACGGCGCCGATTATCTCCTGTGGCAGCAGCAATGGACTGCACCCGGGGCGGGCGTGCCCGCTGTCGCGGAAGTCCCCGAGCCGACCGGGGCGCTGCTGCTGATGACGTCGCTCATCGGCATCGCTTGGCGGCGAATGAATGGACTAGGAAGATGAATCTCCAAAGACGCCGCCTGTTGTGGTGCGCTGCCGTGGCGTGCACCCCCCTGCTCTGCTCCGCCAGGCTGGCACACGGCCAGCTGCGCATTGTCTCGTACAACACGCTCACCGCCGAGAACCCAGGCGTGCAGACAGCCCGCCCAACCGCGGCGACGGTGCTCGAAGCTATCGGTCTACAATCGGTCAACGGCATTGCCAAGCCAATCGACGTCATGCTGCTGCAGGAGCAGTACACAACGGAGATTTCCACGCAATCGTTCGTCGACGTACTCAACGGGATCTACGGGCCAGGCACGTACGCGAGGTCGACGCTCAACGCCCTAGCTAGCGATTTCAGCCTGCGCCGCGGCGGCGGACCGGCGATGCTCTACAACACGACGACCGTGCAGCTGATCAACGAATTGCGATTTGGCACGGTCAACGGTTCCAATCAAGCCCGCTCGGCCATGCGGTATCAGCTGCGTCCCGTGGGCTACGACGCTTCGGCCGACTTTTACGCCTACAGCGATCACTACAAGGCGGGCGACACGGCTGACGACCAGACGCGGCGCAACATCGAGGCCGTCGCCGTCCGCAACAATGCCAACGCCTTGGGCGAGGGCGCCCACCTGATCTTCGCGGGAGACTACAACATTCAATCCAGCGGCGAAGCGATGTTTCAGACGCTGGTTGCGCCGGGGGCCGGCCAAGCGAACGATCCGCTGAACGCCTCGGGAACTCCCGGCTCGCCGGTGACGTGGCGCGACAACTCGGCTTACAAAGCGATTCACACGCAAGATCCCGACGGACCGATGGACGATCGGTTCGATTTCCAGCTTGTGTCGGGAGAGATGCTCGATGGCGAGGGGATGAGCATCGTTCTCAATTCGTACCGGACGTTCGGCAACAACGGCACTCATTCGCTCAACGGCGCGATCACCACCGGAAGCGGCGCCTCGGCGGCGGTGCTCAGCGCGCTCCGTTCGAACAGCGATCACCTGCCGGTCGTGGCCGACTATCAGTTGCCGGCGAAGATGGGCGTCGAGTTGGCCGCCGTGCCGCCAATCGTGACGCTGGGAGCATCGATCTCGCTTGATGTGACCGTTTCGAACATCGCCAGCGTCGTCGCCGCCATCGGCGCCGACGAACTCGATTACACGCTGAGCGTCTCGGGCGATCTGTTCGGAGGGGCTGTCGGCATTGACCTGGCGCTTGGCGGCGGCAACGTCCACCAAGTGACGCTCAGCACGGCAACGCCGGGAATCAAAAGCGGCGTCCTCACCGTGACGAGCACCAGTCAAGGCGCCGCCAATGCACTGCAGACATTTCCGGTTCAATTCGAAGTTGCCGCGCCGTTCCTGGCGGCCGACTTCAACGAGAACGGGTTCGTCGACGGCGTGGACCTCGCGACGTGGCAGACGAACTTCGGGCTGGCGGAAGGAGCGACGAAGTCCGTCGGCGACGCAAATCTCGACGGAGCCGTCGATGGCAACGACTATCTGCTCTGGCAGCGGGAGTTCGACGCGGCGGCCAGTTCGGTCGCCTCGGCAAGCGTCCCCGAGCCCGCAGCCGCAGCGATGGTGCTACTGGGGATGGCGCTTGTCATGCGACGCCGGCGGTAGTTCGAGAACGTGCGTGGCGGTACTCATGCCGGACCCCTCGGGTTACCTCGGGGTGACAGGATTCGGTGCTAATCCTGCCCGCCGGCCGCGGGCTCGTATTCAAAGTCCCGCCACTTCATCGCCCGTCGAAACGGCTCGATGCGCAGCATCACTTCGCCGTTCTGAAACAGCCGCACCGTGCCGTTCGATTCGCTCACGCTGATGGCGATCGCTTGCGACGCGCGGCTGATCGACGCCGCCGCCCAATGGCGCGCGCCTAGCCCCTTGCTCAGGGTGATGTCGGCCGCCGGCGCCGAAACATGCTGGCAGGCCGCCACCACCGTGCCATCCGAGGCGACGACGAACGCGCCGTCCAGCTGCGCGATCTCCTTGATCGCTTCGCGCACCTTCGGGTCGTTCAATTGCCGTTCATGCGTGCCGTATCCCTTCACCGGGTCGAACCCCAGCGGATGGCAATGCTTAAGCACCGTACGGTGATCGCCGACGACGAACAGCGTGCCGACGGGCTTCCCTTCGCGACCCTCTCGGCCAATAGAGACGGCCAGGTCGACGGCCGTCTTGAGAGTATCGAGTGGCACGCGCGTCTCCAGCTGGCGCAGGTCCTGCGCGGTCAGCCGCCCCAGATGCTCGTCGAGCCGGATGACGCTCAGCGAGTCAATCACCCCCGCCTCGAAGCCGCTGTACATGGCGATGACGCAGGCAGCCGGATTGAGCAAGTCGTCGGCGACGCTTTCCAGCAACGCGCGAGTCAGTTGCTCGTAAACGGGGCTGTCGCTGGCAACGAGCTGAATCACGCTAAAGCCCGCGTCGGCGGCGCCGGCCAGATCGGCGGCCCGGTCCGCCGCGAGCAACACATTCAACCCCTCGGTTGCCTTGCGAAGCTTCGCCCAATCCTGCGGATGTTCCAGCAAAAACAGCAGCGAATCGGCCTCCGCCGTTTTCGCCAGCTGTCGCGCGACGAGACAGAACGTTTCGAGCTGCTCGGAAAACTTGACCGGTGATGACATTGCCGCGCCGCGCTAAAGGGAGCTCGCTCAGAGAAGGAAGTCTCGGGCGCTGCATCCCCCGTGGCGAAAGCGATTGCGAGACTCGGCGCCAGCAGCGGCGTCGGCCGAGGTTGCCCCACGCGATCGGCGGCGCGAGAGAAAGCATGCCGTCGAGATGCTGCAATGTACGCGACGAGCCCACTTCGTTCAATGCCGATGGAGCTTCATCGCCGCGAGGAAAGGGTTCCGCCTAGCGCTGCGTGTGTCCCGGGGCAGTGGCGACGGGCCCCGCGTCGGGAGCCGCATCGTATGGCCCGAAAGCCAGCCGATCGTACAACACCAGCGCGTGGATCGCATGACCCAAGGGGCCGGCTTCCCAGTCGCGGGTCCGATTCGCATGCATGATGTTGGCCAGGTAGTTGACTGCTCTGACGGTGCGATAGTAGTTCAACTGCTCGTCCGACCCGGCGTAGATCAACAGCTCCAGTTGGTGGCCAGTCGTCTTCAACCGCCGATCGATGTCAGGATCGGCCGCCGAGCCCTTAAACCAGTCGGTGCTGAAGCTGCCGTCGCTGTTTTGCAGTCGGTAGGCGTAATTCTGGTAATTGGCCACGAACTTCTGCGCCGCGGCGTACTGGCCGTCGATCGGCAGGCCCGCGGCTTTCCGCTTCTTCACCGCCAGCGCGAGTCCCGCCAGGCGATGAGTTCCGCCGCAGGCCGCCGTGCGCACTGGCTGCGCCATTTCTTCCGCCATTAGCTTGGGAAAGTCCCATTGCATCCCCTGGTCATTGACCCAGGTGTCGTTAATGTCGAGATAACGCTGCAAGCCGATGAGCTTGAAGGTCAACTCGGTCTTGGGATAGCAGGTAAGCTTTTCCACTTCGATCAGATCGTTGACCGTGAAGTCTTTCCCTTCGACCTTGAGCGGATAGTCCGATCGGACGCGGGCCTGGGCCAAGAGCGCGAGCAACTGCCCATGATGCCCTTGCAGCGCCGGACCGACCTTCACGCGCAGGTCCCCGTCTTCGTTCAGGTACATCAGCGTGCGGTTTTCGCACGGCTGATTAAAGCAGAGCCACCCCACTGCGGTTATCGGCTGCGACTTCCCGCCCCCTTGCAGCACGCGGCTATGTACTTCGTAGGCCAGCATGCCGTGCATGACCTCCCACGGACTGCGCTCCGAGGCGACGAGCGGGCGGTTGTAGTAATACTTGAGCACCTGCCGCACCTTGTTGCGGAGGAGAATCTGGTTCTTTGTCAGCGGCGACAACGCGCGCTTCGGCTGCGCCGCGGAGGGTTCGTCCGCTTCCTCGAAACTCTTGGGATCCGTCGGGTTGTCGACGCGATCGCTCGGCCGCGAGTAGCGGTCTGGTTCGCCGAGCGCGATGTTGCCGGTCGTGGAACTCGGCTGCGGCGCCTCGCTGAGCGGACGGGCGCCCGTCGTGGTCGAGTCGTCCGCGGCGGCGCCAGTGTACTCTGGTTCTTGCGGATCGCCAGGCGCGTCGGTTGCCGGCGCGGTCGCCGAGAAATCGTCAATTGGCGCCATCTCGTCGTTCGCAGGCGCCGCGATGATCGGCGCCCCGGTCTCTTCCTCATCGTCGCCCGGCGACGGCGCGATGGCGGGACCCTCGAGCTTGATCGGCGCATGCAATCGGATGCCGTCTCCCTGCGGCTCGACCGGAGCAGGCTCCGCGGTCGGCAACGTCGGAACCGTCGAGGCTAGTGGCAGCGACGGGCCAGCGTCCACTGGGGCGAGAGCCGGCGCGGATGCCTCGGGCGTTGTCGGCAAGGTGGGAAATTGTGGCTCGGAGAACGCTTCTTCGGCGGCCTGTGGTGCGGTGAGGCTCCCTGAGCCGGCCGGGCGCCATTTGCCGGCGGCTGCCTTCGCCGCGGATGAACTTGAGGCAAGGCGCGGCGTTGGGGCCAGGGGCGTCGCCGCGCTCGCCGGTGGCGCCGGCGTCGGCGCTGTCATGGCCGGCGGCGCTTCATTTCGTGCCGAGGTGTGAGCCGGCCGCACATCGGGCAAGATGCCTCGGTTGACCATCGACAGGATAGTCGCATCAAGGCTGTTTGGTTGCGGCGCAACTTGCGGCGCGAGCGTCGACGGCGCGTGGAATGACTCGTTCCCAGCCGCGGGCGGCAGCAAACCGGCGAGAAGTCCCGCCGACGCGAGCAAGCAACCGGCACGAAACCCCGTCAACGCAATTCGCGAGCGCACCGTCATCGTCGTTCCCCCCTCGAACGTTCACCAATCATTGCGCAGGCGCGACGGCTGACGAGGCGCCGCTATCGGCGCTGAAGCGACGATAGCGAAGCAGTGTGCCGAAGGCTCGACGCTCGATCCAATCGCCGCCTTCCCCAGCGACGACAGACGAGCGCGGTCGCGCAGCGGGACGTGGTGTTCCCGCCCCATTGGTATCGGGCGGCGACGGCGTGAAGTTCAGCCCGATTGCCGCAAGCAGCTCGGGGCCTTACAGACAAGTAACGCCCGGCAGCAAGATGTCGCGCCAGCGGCGTCTGACTCGTGGAAACGGTCGAAGTCCAGGGAATCCAGACTTCCCCAGCCTGTTTTAGAGCTCCACTCTGGCCAGACTGCCGAGAGTCCCACTCGCGTCGCCCGATCCCTACTTTACAGCCGTCTCGCCAGGCTGCGTTGCGACGCTAGCAGCCGGAGCAGGCCCGACGACGCTGCTGGCGTAGGCCCGCCAGGCCTGGACGTCGTTCCCCAATTCCTGGTCCGGCGCCGTTTTCTTCATCGCTTCCACGCCAGCATATTGCATCGCCGGGTCGCGATCTTTTAGCGCAGCGGCCAAACCGGCAATGCTCTCTTTCGTTTCCATGTCGCCCAGCGCATTGACTGCGGCGAGCCGGACGTCGAGATCGGCGTCGGTGGCGACCATCTTGCTGAGCGGTTCGACGGCCTTCGCCTCCTTCCGCTTCCCCAGCAGTCGGCAGCAGGTCACCTTCACGTCGCGGTCGTCGTCATTCAGACCCGCCAGCAGCATGGCGCTGGCCATCGGCGTCCGGAACTCGGCGACCGTCTCTTGAATCGCCCGCCGCACGATCGGATCTGGTTCCGTGCGAATCTGCAGGGCCAGTTGTTCGCACGCCTTGGTCTGCGCGTCGTTGTCCTCGTCCAGCGCGCGGGGGCCGATCTCTCGGATCGCCGCCGCCCGCATCCCCGGCGTGATGATCGTCGTCCGGTCCTTGGTGACATGCCACGGCCAAAGTTGGCAACCAGTCGCGGCCCCCAGCAGCAACGCACCGACCGCCGCGGGCGAGGCGACGCGGCACAGTGTGTTCAGCATTCTCGTCGACATCAGGAATCGGCGGGAGTTAGGCATCTGAAGGACGGAAAAGGAGCGCGCTGGCAGGCAGGTCGGGCGGACCGTATCAAATCGGCCTCCCAACTGCCAGGGCAGGTTGGCGTTCGAGCCAGGATGCGGGTCGATCCTCAAGCTGGGGCCAGCCAGGCGCCCAGCGGCCGTGGCGGGCCACAGTGATTACAATGTCGTCGCATGTCCCCCTCTGAATACCCAGCAGTGAACACCTCGCGCGCGATGCAGGCGCTGCTCGTTGTCATCATCGCCCTTGCGCTGCTAGCAAGTTCACGTCTGCAGGGCCTGCTGCTGAACACCGCGCTGCTCTCCATCGGCACGCTGGCAATCGCGTTGCCTTTGGGTGCGATTTTTGGTCTCGCCATCGCGAAGATAGATCTTCCCGGCTTTCGAGCGCTCGCTTGGCTCCTTGCTGCGCTGCTGTTCGTCCCTCTCTATGTACAAGCCACCGCGTGGAGCGGCGCGTTCGGAACCGGCGGCTGGCTGACGCAATGGCTCGCTGGCGAGACGTACGCCTCGCCCTGGTTGGCGGGCTGGCGGGGAGCGATCTGGATTCATGCGATGGGCGCCATTCCCTGGATCGCGCTCCTGGGCGCCGCCTCGCTACGCACGGTCGAACGCCGGCTGGAAGAGGAGTCGCTCCTGGATGCGTCGCCCCCTGCCGTGTTGGTGCACGTGTCGCTGCCGCGCGGGGCGGGCGGTTTTTGGGCGGGAGCAATTTGGGTCGTCATCGTCTGCGCCACCGAGATCGCGGTGACCGACCTCTTTCAGATTCGCACGTTTGCGGAAGAGATTTACACCGAGGCGACGCTCGGCCCGCTGGGAGCCTTACCCGACGGGTTGCTGAGCTCCGATTTGGCCGTCGGCGTGGCGATTATCGCCGCCGTCGTTGGCGTGGCGCTCTTACTGACGCTTCCCTGGTTGCCGATGGCGGCGACGGTCGCCGTCGAACAACCCTGGAAGTGGCGGCCGCGGCCCGCTGCGCGCTGGTGGATTGCCGGCAGCATCTGGTTGCTAGCCGGATTGATGCTCGCACCGCCGCTAGCGTCGCTGATTTGGAAGTCAGGCATCGCCGTCGCGCAGCACGACGGCGGATTTAAGCGTTCCTGGTCGCTGGCCAAGGCGGTCGCCATGGTCGCCCACAGCCCCTGGGAACACCGCCGTGAATGGGGTTGGTCGCTGATGATCGGCGTGATGGCGATGGCGGCAACGACGTCGCTCGGCATCTTGCTGGCGTGGCTCGCCGGTCGGCCGCGGTGGGGCTGGGGGCTGGCGGCAGCCGTGACGCTGGCGATCGCCGTGCCGGCGCCGCTCTGGGGCGTCTGGGCCATCGACCTCCTGAACCATCCTCCCAACTCCGTCTGGGCTCCGCTGACGGTGTTGTACGACCGGACCTTGTTCGCGCCTGCGGCGCTGCAGACGATCCGCGCCTTGCCAATCGTGGGACTCTGGTTGTGGTCTCAACTGGCGAGCGTGCCGCGCGACCTGCTCGAAGCTGCCCGCAGCGAAGGGGCTGGCCCCGTCGCACGACTCTACCGCGTAGCGCTGCCCCTCCGCCGCTGGAGCGTCGCTGCCGGCGCCGGCATGGCATTGGTGCTGGCCATGGGCGAACTCTCGGCGTCTCTGCTCGTCCTCCCGCCCGGCGTGACGACGATCTCCGTCCGGATTTTTCAACTCCTTCACTACGGCGTCGACGACCGCGTCGCCGCGCTCGCCCTCTCGGTCTTTGCCGCGATGACCGCGCTGGCGGCGCTAACGGCCGTGGTCGTCGCTGGGCGCCGCCGCCACGCTCCTGCAGCCATCGGCTCCGAAACAGATTTCACCGCTAGCCAGTAACCAACAATCCTCTGGCTCCTCCCCCCTTGAAGGGAGCGCTGGGGTGCATTCTTAAAAGCTGTTGCTAGGAAAGCTTATCTGGCGAGCTATCAAGACCATGCCTGGCTCGCTTGAGTCTAAAAATCCTTGCCCTGTTATAGCGCTGCAGCATGATGGGATAAATGTCCCAGATGAGGACCGCGAAGAAGATGGCAATTAGCCAGATATACTCGCTCCGCAAATAGAGCCAAACCATCATGGCCAGGCCAACCGCGAGACTGCACAGGTGCACGAATTCGTTGAACCGTGTGCGGGCTTCCCATTCGATCGCCGAATCAAAATCCCTTACATTCCTGAAACTTGGATCGGAAACCCTGCGCCTTTGATTCCAGTAGTCGCCCTGCGCGGCAAGTCGCTTGAACCGGCGGATGCCCAATCGTTCGTAGAACCGACCGTCACGCTCAAATTCCCATAAGGCGAAATAGCGTAGGTTTCTCATTTGACTGTCGGGAAACTACCAAGCTTCCATCTAGTTCGTATGCCCATCACGATAGCGGTTCAAGGGGAACATTGCACCAGAATCAGGCCGCCGCGACTCTCCAGTATCAGACCGGCGAAGGGCACGCCGCCGCATTTTCCAGAATCTTACAGTCTGAAATTGGCCGCGCAATCAGTTGGTGTTTAGGGTGGAAATCTCACGTTCTTTGGCAACCATATTTCACAGTATTTCCGGCCGCCACTTCTCGATCGCAAAAGGCTTGCTTGTGATGGGCGGCGCACCCGCCGGATTTGTCCATTTTGTCGCGAGATGGCCACGAAAACCAGTTGGCTGCCTTGGCCGACATGGCCGACTCGGTCGCCTCGCTCGGGCGAGGGGCGCCGCTGGCATTCTGCCGGCCGACGTGCCAAGCGACTGACGTTGATCACGGCAGCATCTTGGCTCACCGGTTGGCAATCCCGGCCTGAACAGAACGAACGTAATGTGTACCGCCGTCAAAGACTCGCTAGAATCAGTCCTGGCCGAGTGGAGGTCCGCGTCGGGGAGGTTCAGAGCATGAGGATGGATGGCTGCCGATCGTCGTGCGCCGGTGCTGCGCGCCGCTGGAACACGTCGCTGCTGCTCGCACTATTCGCCCTCACGTCGCTCACTGGCTGCGGCGGCTGCAACCAAACTCCGGCCCAGCAGGCCGCTGCGAAAAAGGCCCGCGAGCAGGCAGAGATCGCCGAGGCCAAAAAGCGAGCCGAGGAGGAAAAGAAGAACAAGCCGTTCGTCATCGGCCGGCTTACGCCGTTGCTGAGCGAAAATCTCATCGAGACCGAGGAAGGGTTCTCGTTGCGGTTGGCCAAGCCGGGGCACTGGACGACGACGATCCAGCCGATGAAGGCGAACCTCGCCGATTTCGAGGGGCGCATCACGATCGCCGCCGTCGACCCCAGCGGCACGCCGATGGCGATCCCGCACACCCCATACGAGATGACCTCAAGTCGTCCCGCCGTCCTCGCCAAGGGACGCGGCAAGCGCGTCGAGAACGAGCTCCTCATCCCCAGCAACGCAGAAAAGCTCAATGTTGTTTCGGAATTGCTGAACAACGCCGGCAGCCTTGCTGACGCCCCGCTAACCGAACCGTGGACGCTGATGCCCTCGCATCAGTACTTCTTCATCGTGCTGGCCCGCGAGCCGGCGCGTTATGGGTTTCTCAAGGTGACCGACGCCGTGAAGGCGCCGTTTCAGGATCTCAATGGTACGGAGATCCCCCATTACCGCGTTGTACTGGCCGACGGCAACAAGCCCTTGCCGCTGCCGCCGAACGTCCTGACCTGGACGAGCGTCGCCTACGTCGTGTGGGATGAAGTGAATCTCGATCGGCTCGATCCCGCGCAACAGGAAGCGCTGGTCGATTGGATTCACTGGGGGGGACGACTGATCATCAACGGTCCTGATTCGCTCGACAGCTTGAGGGCGAGCTTCTTGAAGGACTATCTGCCCGCCGACGTCGGCGAGCGCATCGCATTCGATCAGGCCGCGATCGACGACTTTTCCAATGGGTGGAGCCAGCGGCCCGCGGGCAAGCCGCTAAAGCCGATCTCGGTGACCAAGCCTTGGTCGGGAGTTCAACTGAAGCCGCGCGACGGCGGGAAGGCCTTGCCGCACGCCGACAAGTTGTTCTACGAACGGCCCGTCGGCGCCGGCAGCGTCGTCGTGTCGGCCGTACAGCTGGCAGAGCGCGACTTGGTGAACTGGCCCGGGTTCGATGGCTTTTTGAACGGGGCCCTGCTACGGCGCCCGGCGCGGGAGTTCACGGTTGATGGCGACGATGTCGGGCTCCAGTCGTTCTGGGTCGACGCGAAGGAACGGGTCCGTGACGCCTACTTTACGACGCCGTTACGCTGGTTCGCGCGCGATGCCGCGACCTCGGCCAACGCCCGCGACGTGGCGACGCCGGTCAACGCTTCAAATCAGTACTACGGTTGGCAAGGGGGCGCGGCAATGCCCGAGACGTCGCTCGTGGTCGACCGCGCCGGCGGGCTCGGCGAATGGAACGAGTTTGGCCCCGTCTCCGAGGCGGGCCGTGACGCCTTGGTCGACGCCGCTGGCGTCCGCGTGCCGGCGGCAAGCTTTGTCGTCATTTGTTTGGCGGTTTACCTGGTGGTGCTGGTCCCGCTGAACTGGATGGTCTTCTACGCCCTGGGCCGCGTCGAGTGGGCGTGGATCAGCGCTCCGCTCATCGCCCTGGCCGGAACGATGGCCGTCGTGCGCCAGGCGCAGCTCGACATCGGTTTCGTGCGGTCGCAGACGGAAATTGCGCTCATGGAATTGCAGGGGGACCTGCCGCGCGGGCATCTGACGCGCTACACGGCGATTTACTCCTCCTTATCCGATACCTACGACCTAGAGTTCGAGAACAGCTCGGCCGTGGCCTCGCCCTTCCCTCGCGACGAAACATGGACTCCGGCCATCGGCGATGTATTGTCGACTGTCGCGTTTGAAAAATACGACCAGCCGAGGCTGCGCGGCGTGGAAGTCTCTTCTGCCAGCACGCAGATGATTCATAGCGAGCAGATGTTGCCGCTCGATGGTCCAATCCGCCTCTATTCGCCGAGCAACAATCCGCGGCTGTTGCAGATCGAAAACAAGTCAGGCTTCAATCTATCCGACGTGGCGATCGTCTTCCGCGATGGGAGCAACGCCGTGGAGCCGGCGAAGGTCACGCGGGCTGATGGCGCCGCGGAGTCGCCTGATGAAGTTCAGCGTCAAGGCTGGAACAAACTAAAGGGCTTTTGGCTGGGCGATTTCAAGAGCGGCACGGCCCTCCCTCTGCCGCCGCTGCAACCGCTCGCGGTCGCCAAGGGAGAGTTGCCCTTCGCCGCGGAACGTGCACGTTCCACTCAGCTTACGAGCGGCGAACGGCTTAACATCGATCCGCTCTTGCGGATGGCCTTCTGGTTCCCGCAGCTTGACGATCCGATCCACGGCAGCCGCGACGAGTACCGCCTGATCGGGCGCATCGACGAGGTCCTGCCCGGCAGCGTCGTCTCTCCCACCGCGTCGCAGACGACCGGCGCGACGGTGGTGTTGGCTCATCTGCGACGCAGCGACGCCCCCTTCCCCGGCGTCGACAAAAACAGTCCGCTCGATGTTCAACCCCAAGGGCGGAAGAATGCCTACGAATTCGAGGACGAAATGCCTGATCCATCGGAGGGGAATTGACCACGAAGTCAGAAAGGCACAAAGGAAACACGAAGAAGAAATGTCTATATGAGCGATTTTGATGCAATCAGTGAGTCAACGGAGCTAGCAGCCAAATCGATCGTTGATTCCTGCTACAAGGTTCATTCAGCACTTGGACCTGGACTATTGGAGTCCGTATATGAGAGTTGCCTCGTCCAAGAGTTAACGCGCCGAGGCTTAAAATGCCAGCGACAGGTTCCGGTTGATATCGAGTATGAGGGATTGCGGATCGACGGCGGACTTCGAATCGATTTGCTCGTTGAAGACGCCGTGGTCGTGGAGCTAAAAGCCGTTGATGAGATGATCCCAGTTTTCGAAGCCCAACTGCTAACCTACCTGAAACTTGCAAAGAAACGACTTGGATTTCTGGTTAACTTCAATTCCCCCCTGATGAAGCAAGGCCTAAGGAGAATGGTTCGCTAACAACGTTCTCTATTCTTCTTAGTGATTATCTTCGTGTCTTTGAGCCTTCGTGGTTAGTCCCCCACATGATCGAACTAAAGAACTTCGGCAAGCAATACGGCGACTTCACCGCCGTCGAAAACCTCAATCTCAAGATCGAGGCGGGGGAGATGTTCGGCTTCATCGGCCCCAATGGAGCCGGCAAGAGTACGACGATCCGCTTCCTGGCAACTCTCCTCAAGGCGAGCCACGGCGAAGGCACGGTTAATGGCCATAGCGTGACCAAGGATCCCATCTCGGTGCGACGCAGCGTCGGCTACATGCCCGATAACTTTGGCGTCTACGACGGAATGAAGGTGTGGGAGTTCCTCGATTTCTTCGCCGTCGCCTATCAAGTCCCCCGGGCACGGCGGAAAGCCGTCCTCTCCGACGTGCTGGAGCTGCTCGATCTGACCCATAAGCGAGACGACTTCGTCAACGGACTCTCGCGCGGCATGAAGCAACGGCTCTGTCTCGCCAAGACGCTCGTTCACGATCCGCCCGTGCTGATTCTGGACGAACCGTCCAGCGGGCTCGATCCGCGGGCCCGCTTAGAAGTGAAGGCCTTGCTGAAAGAATTGCGCCGAATGGGAAAGACGATTCTCATCTCGAGCCACATTCTCACCGAGTTGGCCGACTGCTGCACGTCGATCGGCATTATCGAGCGCGGACAACTTCTGCTCCATGGCCCCATCGAGAAAGTGTATCGTCAGATTCAGCGAAATCGGACGCTGGAGGTGAGGTTTTCTGGCGACACCGCAGCGGGCCTGAGCCTGATTCGCAGCGATCCCAAAGTGCGGCAAGTCATCGAAGATACTCGGAGTTGCACGGTCGAACTCGACGGCGGCGACGACGACGTGCAGCGGTTGCTGCGGCAACTTGCCGTCGCCGAGTGTGGCCTCGTCTCGTTCGCCGACAAAGAGCCGACGCTGGAAGACGTCTTTATGCTGGTGACCAAAGGACTAGTCACCTAGGCGCCGCTGCTTCTGCGACGCCCGCTGCGGGCGGCGTCAGATTGGCTAGTCGCAGCACCGTCGCCGCGACCGCCGCGACGTCGCTCCGCGGCACGCGCAGCACCGGAACGTCGACGGCGTCGTCCGTGATCACCGCGCGGATCTGCGGGTCGCTGAGCGCCATCGGTTCGGAACCCATGGCCTGACGCCAAACTTCGATCTTGGTTCCCCGGCAGCCGGTGTCGCCTTCCACCAAGACCAAATCGCAGCCCGCAAAATGGGGCTCGAACGCCGCGTACCGATCCGCCGCCGCGGCGCTGCCGACGGCATGCTCGTCCGGCGGCCAGAAGACGGCGTTCAGCGAACGTGACAGGATGCCGGAGACGCTGGCTCCCGCCTCTCGGTGGCGATGCGAATCTTTTCCTGGCGTATCGAGTTCGTGGGCGTGATGCGTGTGCTTAATCGTCCCGACGCATAGACCCTGGCCTGCAAGGTGGGCCACAAGTTCCACCAGCAGCGTCGTCTTGCCGTGATTTTTCCGTCCGAGGATGTGAATTCGATTCATAAGCGGCGCGTCGCGGAGCGAGAAGAAACGATGACTTGAAGACCAGCCGAATTCGATCGATTAGCAGGATGGCGCCGGCTGCAGCGGGCAGGCTGGCGCGATTGCGAGGCCCGCTCCAAGATAGACCTCGCGGTCGCCCTGCGATATGCGACTCGTAACCTAAGTTTGCATGAATGGAGACATAGCACCAAGGCGGCGGACATTCTATGCGCACCAGCACCCTCGAACCACCCAAAGACGACCTCTTAGAGGCCTTGTTGGGCGGCGACTCGTTCCGTCCTGCTGAGCCGCAAACAATCGAACAAACTGGCCTCTCGCCGGTCGTCATCGAGTCCCTGATCCTGAAGTTCTTGATGCAGGTCGGATCAGCGTCGGGTCGCGAGATCGCCGGGCGCCTGTGCCTCCCGTTTCGCTTGCTCGAAGAGTTGTTGCTCGGCCTGCGTGGTCGCCAGCTGTTGGTCCACAAGGGACAGTCCCAGCTGAGCGACTACCTCTACGCCCTCACCGACGTGGGGAGCGATCGAGCTCGCGTCGCGGCCGCCGCTTGTAGCTACGTCGGCCCCGCGCCGGTGCCGCTGGAAGACTATATCGTTTCGGTCGAAGCCCAGACCATCCGCGCCGAAGCGGTCCGCCGCCGCGAGGTGGAAGAAGCGTTCAGCGACGTGTCGGTCGACGGCGCAACGATGGACCTGTTGGGGCCGGCCATCAACTCGGGCGCGGGGCTGTTTCTCTATGGCTACCCGGGCAACGGCAAGACGACGATCGCCAAGCGGATCACCCGCTGCTTTGGCCAGTATCTCTGGATTCCCCAAGCGATCGTCGAAGACGGGCAATTCATCAAGCTCTACGACGCCGCGTTTCACGAAGTCGTCCGTTCAAGCGAATCAAACATCTTGAAGTCTGCCGGGCACGACGCGCGGTGGATTAAGATTCGTCGCCCCACGGTCGTCGTCGGCGGCGAGTTGACGATGGATTGCCTGGAAATTCGCCACGACGCGGCGGCAAACGTCAGCGAAGCGTCGCTGCAAATGAAGAGTAACGGCGGCTGTTTGTTGATCGACGACTTCGGACGCCAGCGAGTCGAACCGGCGGCGCTGCTCAACCGCTGGATTGTTCCTTTAGAGAATCGGCACGACTACCTGACGCTGCCCACGGGCAAAAAAATCCAAGTTCCGTTTGATCAGCTAATTATCTTTTCCACCAATCTCGAACCGACAGACCTCGCCGACGAAGCGTTCCTGCGGCGGATTCCGTACAAGATCGAGATCGTCGATCCCTCGATCGAGGAGTTCCGCAAGCTCTTCCAGTCGGCGTGTCTTTCCATGGGATGCCCCTACCAGCCCCAAGCGGTCGACTACCTCGTGCAAACCCACTATCGGCCGCATGGCCGCCCGCTGCGTCGTTGCCATGCGCGCGACCTACTTGCGGCCGCATCCAATTACAGCGTCTTCAACGACGTGCCGATGCAGCTGACGCCGCAGCTGCTCGACCGCGTCGTCAAGAGCTACTTCACCGCCCTGAACAGTTAACTGCCGATCGCAGGATGCTCCCGTGTCGGAAGCCGACCGCCAACCCCCGACGATTCCCGGATACACGCTGACGACGCGCCTCGGCGCTGGCGGCTACGGCGAAGTCTGGCTAGCGCATGCGCCGGGCGGGCTTACCAAGGCGGTAAAAATCATCTTCGGGGCGTTCGATGGTCGCCGCGCCGAGCTCGAACTCCGCTCGTTGCACCGCATCAAGATGGTGCGGCATCCGTTCTTGCTGTCGCTTGAGCGCATCGAAGTCGTGGACAATCGACTCGCCATCGTCACGGAATTGGCCGACTCTAGCTTGAAGGACCGGTTTGACGAATGCCGCCATGGCGGCCAGACCGGAGTCCCGCGGGGGGAGTTGCTTGGTTACTTACGCGACGCCGCAGACGCGCTCGACTTCCTCAGCACGCGACATTCGCTGCAGCACCTCGACGTCAAGCCCGAGAACCTGCTTATCGTCGGGGGTCATATCAAGGTCGCCGACTTTGGGCTCGTGAAGGAAGTGGGCCGAACGCAGGCCTCGTTGGTCGGCGGGCTCACGCCGCTCTACTCCTCGCCCGAAGTCTTTCAGGGGACGCCGGGAGCCCGCAGCGATCAGTACAGTCTGGCGGTCGTCTACCAGGAAATGCTGACGGGGATAGCGCCGTTCGCCGGTCTTACCGCGGCGGAGCTCACCATCCAGCATTTGCAGAGCGAACCGGACTTGGCGTCGCTGCCGATGCAAGATCGGTTTGTGATTGCCCGCGCATTAGCGAAGAATCCGACGCAACGCTTCGCCAGCTGCACCGAGATGGTTGACGCCCTGTTCGCGGCGACCGTCGCGGACGAGCCGGCCTCTGCCGCGAACGCCGAAGAGCCCCAACGGTCGTTCGACGATTGCGTCTCGGCTTTCCCCGATCGCCGCGCCGAACCCCGTCCTGGGCCGGTCGCCGAATTCCTGGACGAACGTGTCCACGCCGACGGCGGCCGAGGAACGGCTGTGCTCTGGAGTGCAGCGGAGAACGACGGACCGCCGACTCGACAAACGATCGCGCTCTCTAACGAGGCGGATGCGTTTCGGGCGCCGCCGACGGCAGTGATTGGCGTCGGCGGACTCGCCGGCCGGGTGATGCGGCAGCTACGCTCGCGACTGGCCCGCGAAGTGGGAGACGATCATCGCGAGGCGGTCGCGATGCTGCTGCTCGACAGCGACTCCCGGGGGATCTCTGCAGCGGTGCAAGGCAATGATCGCACGGCGCTTCGTCCTGATGAAACGGTGACGTTACCGCTGCGAAGGCCGCAGGAGTATCGCGAAGATTCAGCGCTGTTGATGCGCTGGTTGAGCCGCCGCTGGCTCTACAACATTCCGAAGTCGTTGCGCACGGAGGGTCTTCGTCCTCTGGGACGGTTGGCCTTCGTCGATCATTCGCGGCAAATTGGCGAACGCCTTCGCTTGACGCTCGATCGTGCACGACGCGGCGCTGAAACGAGCGAGGCGCCGACGCCCACTGCCGACGCCTCAACAAATCAGCTTCGCGTCTACGTCGTCGCCGGCGTTTCAGGCGGCACTGGCAGCGGGATGTCGCTCGACGTCGGTTACGCCGTGCGCGCGATGGCGGCAAAGCAAGGTCTCGACGACGTCGAAGTGATCGGCCTCTTTCTACATGCGACGGGCCGCGACGCCCAACAGAATGATCTAGCGAAGGTGAATTCGTTCGCCTGGTTGCGCGAATACAATCACTACCACCGGGCAAACGGCGTCTATCCAGGCGACGAAGGCTGCGGTCTGCCCGCGTTCGCTCCAGGAAAGAAGGCGTTCGACGCCGCTTACTTCCTCGATTTGGGCGTCGCCGTCGACGACGACGCACTCAACGCCGCCGCCAGCGAGGTTGCGGAGTATCTCTACCTCGACGCGGCGACGCCGGCGCAGCAGTTTTTCTCAGCCTGCCGCGCGGGCGAGACCAACGACGACTACGCCCCGCTTCGCAGCTTCATGTTGTCGACGGCCTCAGCGGCCGACGATCGAGCGATTCACGCCGCGGCGATCTCGATCTGTCGCGCCGTGCTGATGGAATACCTGGGATGCGGTCCGACTCGGAGCGACGCACTGCCGGCGGCTGAAGCGATCGACCTCGCGACGCTCGCCGGGCGAACGCGCGAAGCGATTGAAACTCTACTGGCGTCAAAAGCTACGCCAGCGGCGGCCGAGCCCTTTCAGTTGGGCGCCTTCATCCGCGCCGTCGACGAGGACTTCGCAGCGCCCGACGAGCGGCCTGGCACTTTTGTCGCGGGTTGTTCGCTAAGGGAAATCACTGGCGGCGTTGCTGCTGAAATGGCTGACACTCTGACGGCCAGCATACTGCACCAGGTCGACGAACGCGGCGCGCGGCTCGCCGGCGCCACGGGAATGCTCGAAAGTTCGCGGCAACGTTTGCAGCAGCTTGGGGCGGAATCAACAAAGCTGGCCGGCGGCATTGCCCAGCAGGCCGTCGCCGCGACCGCCCAGCTCGACCGCTGGCAACGCGAGCGGTCGACGTCCGAAGCAACCATCGCCCGCGAGCGGGAGTTCGGCGAAGCCTACCGGCGGCTGCGCATCGATCAGCACGCCATGTTGGCCGCCGCGGCTGTCGCGCGCCGACTCTCCTCGGAACTGCGCACGATTGGGGATCGGCTCGGAGAGTTCGGACGGCAGGTCAAAGGATTCGTTCACCAGTTTCCGCAAACCGCGGCGATTCAGGGGAGCGATCCTTTCGCGGCTGCCGTCATTGAACAACTGCCGCACCTCGCTGCGACAGTTGACGCGCAGCTGGATGAACGGTTCACGACGCCAATGGGCGGGTTGATGGCCGTAGCGATGGGCAGCCCCCGCGTCCGCGAGCAGCTCGGCGCCGAGCTGCTACGCTTGGCAACTTGGTCCGCCGAGCAACTCGCCACGAGTCCGGCGTTACTAGCGGCCGTGGCTCTGCCGACGGCTAGCGACGGCGGCGGCGAATTGATCGATGGCGTGAGATTGCCCGCAGTGCCTTGCGCGGGGGGTAAGTTCGCGGTCCTGGAGACCCACCCCGCTACGAACGGCTCCGCGGAATGGGAATCGACTCCGCAGCTCGCCAAGCTAGCGGGGGTCGGCTCCCAGGCCGTCCGCTGTTGCGAAACGTGGAGCCTCTCGTTGCCGCGCGTGGCCATGAGCTTGATCGATAGTCGCCGCGAATGCATTGAATTTGCCGATCGCGTCAGCAGCCGCTGTGACGTCGCCTGGATGCCCTTAAGCGTTGAGGAGGCGCCGTTGCGAGTCGTCGCCCCAGCGTTCCCAGTAGAAGCAACTCCGATGACAATGACGCAGGTTCTATAGACTCATCACACGCATGTCCCTCTCCACTTTTTCATCGACGAATGAAGCGACCTGGGCGCTCACGGGGCAGCTGGGCGCCGACCAAGCAGCGCGCAGCGTCGCAATCGACGGCTCGCCGTTCGTCATCGGCCGCGGAACCAACGCCTCGTTGTCAGTCGTCAGTCCCACTGTATCGGGCAGCCACGTCGAATTACGCATGGAGACGGGCGGGCTGTGGGCCAGAGACCTCGGCAGCACAAACGGCACGTTCGTCAACGGAATTCGCATTATAGGCGAAGCAGAGCTCAGGCCGGGCGACCTCCTGCAGATCGCTGAGATCGTTCTTCGCGTCGGCGTTCAGCGCGGGCAGGTCGACTGCAAGACAATCGCCGACGACTCGACCGACCAGGCGCTCGCGATGATTCAATTCGACAAGTTGATCGCCGAGCGGGCGGTGCTGCCGCACTATCAGCCGATCGTCGAGACGTCGACGCGAGAAACCGTCGGCTTCGAAGTCTTGGCGCGCAGCGTTCTGTTCGGGCTGGGGACGCCGCACGCCATGTTTTCAGCCGCGTCATTGCTCGACCTCGAAGGCGAACTGAGCCGGCTGCTGCGCGACGAGGGCGTGCGGCTCGCGGCGGCGCTGCCCGCCAATCCGCTAGTGTTTCTCAATACTCATCCGGCGGAATTGCAGGATCAGGCACAGTTGGAATGTTCGCTCCGCGAGCTGCGCCGAGCGTTCCCCTCGACGGCGCTCGTGCTGGAGATCCATGAAGCCGCGGCGACGAGCGTAAATCAGATGCGTTCACTACGCGGCGTGCTCAACGAATTGGAAATGCAGCTTGCCTACGACGATTTCGGCGCCGGGCAAGCAAGGCTCGCCGAGCTTGGCGATTGCCCTCCCGATTATCTTAAGTTTGATATCCAGCTGGTCCGCGGCATCGATAGCGCCAGCCTGGAACGGCAACGGATGCTCGGCAGCCTGGTCCGCATTGCCGCCGACCTCGGGATCGTGAGTCTGGCTGAAGGGATCGAAACGGCCGAAGAACACCGCGTTTGTCGTCGGCTTGGGTTTGTCTACGGCCAAGGGTTCTATTACGGCACGCCGGCAGCGGCTGCAACTTTCCAAACGGAGGCGTCGCGGGTCACGCCATGCGCGACTATATGCCCGCGGCTGGGCGACATGTATTCTTAGGGGATTGCCGCACGTTTCCATGAAGCGGTTCGCCCAGAGGATCTTCGATGAAGCCCCGATCGCTGTTTGCCTTGGTAGGACTGTTGCTGTTTGCGAATCGAGCGCTGGCCCAGCCGGCGATTGATCCGGCCGAGGGACGCCCCGTCGTCAAGTGGGAGGACGCCCGATCGGTCGTCGGGCAGACGGCGTTCGTCTGCGGCAAAGTCATTGGCGTCCCCAAGGTGGGAAAGATCACGTTCATTAACTTTGATGCACAACGGCCCGTCCGCTTCGCGGGCGTGATCTTCGACGACAAGCTGACGAATTTTCCAAAGCCGCCGGCCGAGATGTACAACGGCAAGATCGTGAAAATCAGCGGCACGGTCTCGCTGTTCAAGGACCAGCCGCAGATCGTCGTGACGACTCCCGCCCAGATCGAAGTCCTCGACGCGATGCCGACGCTAGTTCCGCCCAGGAAATCGACGGGCGCCATGGCGAAGCCGGGCGAGGTCGTCGTCGCGGCGTACAACATTCTCAATTTGTTTGACGAGCACGACGATCCTTACAAGGAAGACGAAGGAACGCCCGCCAAACCGCGGGCGGAACTCGAGCGTCTGGCCAAAAGCATTCGGGAACTCAACGCGGACGTGATCGCCGTCGAAGAAGTCGAGAATCGCTTTTATCTCGAACGCTTCGTCAATGTCTTTCTGCCCGAAATGGGCTACCGCGACGTCGTCCTGTTCGAGGGGAACGACGGCCGCGGCATCGACGTCGGGCTCATCTCGCGCGTCCCTGTCGGCGAAGTCCGCTCACGGCGCCATTTGCGCTTCGCGGGACATGGCGGCGGCGAAGCGAGGTTCAATCGCGACGTCCTTGCGGTGACGTTGGAACCGAAAGACGCCGAGCCGTTCGAAGTATGGGTGGTCCACCTCAAGAGCAACTCGGGCGGGCGAGAAGAGGCCGAGCCAATTCGCTTAGCCGAAGCCCGTGAACTGCGCCGGTTGCTCGACGAGGCGCTGACCGAGGATCCTGATGCGCGCATCATCGTCACCGGCGACTTCAACGACACTCCTGAGAGCGAGACGATGAAGACGATCGTCGGCGCCGGGACGAACGCCCTCTGGTCGGCCGGCAGCGATTTGCATGATCCCGCAGCCGTTTCGTACAATCAGGGCGAGTTCCGCTCGGTGATCGACTTCATGCTTTGCTCCCCGGCGATGCAGAAGAAGTACGTCAAGGGATCGTTCCAAATTCCGCAGGGCGCGGTGGAAACAACCGGTTCCGATCACAATCCGATCAAGGCGACGTTCCAACTGAACTGATCGGTCTGCGGCGGTCGGTTTTTACTAACGACGGGTGGACGCGGACGAAGGCGCTAGTCGGCTCGCGCAGGCCCGCTCACGCAGAGAACCTCGCGCTTGCGCAGTCGCGGCGTGGCGATGCGCAAATCTTTGCCGCGCACCGGCCAGTTCCATCGCCGGCGCGGCGAACCTGGATAGAATTGAGGCAGGCCGCCATTCTACCGCAATCCGCGGCGGTCCGATTTGCCGTTGGAACAGTGCATGCTCAATTCGCTAGATCGCCCAAAGTCATACTGGATGCGTTGGCTGGCTCTATTCTTCGCCGTAGCCATGGGGCTTAGCTCATCGTCGAATTGCGACGCCCAGTACATCAACGGCATTGATGTTTCGAACTACCAGGGGAATGTCAATTGGACTTCGGTCAAGAACGCTGGCGTCCCGTTTGCGTTCTGCAAGGCGACCGAAGGGGTGGATTTCATCGACGCCAAGTTTACGCAGAACATGACCAACGCGAGCGCCGCAGGCGTTTATATCAGTCCTTACCACTTCGGGCGGATCAACAGCAACATCTCGAATCCAAACGACGCCATTGACGAGGCGAACGACTTTGTCGACGCCATCGCCCCGTAATATGCGCAGCCGGGCCGGTTCTTACGGCCGGTGCTCGACGTTGAGAATACGCCCTACGCAAATACCGTGGCCAACCTCGCCACGAATAAAGCTTATATCTCCGAATGGGTTCGCGACTTTATTGGAGTCGTGGAGAGCCGCCTCGGCTTCGCACCGATTATCTACTGCAACACAAGCTTCGCGACGAGCTTGCTCGAATCCAATCTTAACCAGTACGACTTATGGGTCGCTAACTACAATTACGCTCCGCCCAGCATTCCGCCCGCGTCAATTGACGGCGTCTGGAACGGATGGGACTTTTGGCAGTACACAGATTCAGGCAGCGTTTCGGGCATCACTGGTAACGTCGATCGCAACGTTTACCAAGGGACGATGGAGGAGCTGCTCGCCGAGTTCCTTGCCGTGCCGCCGACCGGCGACTTCAACGACGATGGCGCCGTCAATGGCGCCGATCTATTGATTTGGCAGCGAAATCTGGGACGCACCTCGGGCGTATCGCTGGCCGTGGGCGACGCTAACGGCGACAAAGCGGTGAACGCGGCAGATCTCGACATTTGGAAGGCCGGATTCGCTCCCGCGAGCGTGATGTTGGCAAGCGGCGCCGTGCCCGAACCTGCGGCCGCCACGTTGGCCTTATTCGCGGGAGCTTTGCTAGTGCGTCGTCGCCGCTAGACGCGGCCGAAGCCGACCGTTGCACACTGAACTGCGTTCGCTAGTTGAGAGAAAGAACGCCAGCGACGAGACGATCGACTTCTTCTTCGGTCGTATAGCAGGCGCACCCCGCGCGGATGAGGCCTTCAGGGGCCAGGCCGAGACGTTCGACGACCGTCATCGCATAGAAATCGCCGTGAGAGACGAAGACTCCCTGCTCCGCCAGACGGCGGGCAGCTTCACTCGACGGGACGCCGGCGACGGTGAAGGAAAGAGTCGAGGTCCTGGCAGCGTCAGGTTGCGGACCATAGAGCGTGACGCCATCGATCGCGGCGAGTCCCCTCCACATGCGTTCCAGCAGTGTCATGCTCCGCTCGTGAAGTTCGTCGAACGATCGCTGGAGCCGCTCGCGACGCTCGCCGACGTCGCCGGCGAGCGACGTGATGAAGTTGATCGCCGCTTCGGAGCCGGCGATGCCCTCGTGGTTGAGCGTCCCCGTCTCGGCCCGCTCGGGCGCGAGATTCGACGCCGGCGCCACCTTCGCGTAGGGCAGCGACTCGAGCACAGCCCGGCGCGCATACATCACGCCGACGTGCGGCCCGTAGAATTTGTACGCTGAGCAAGTAAGAAAGTCGCAGCCGATCGCCTTCACGTCCGCCAGTTGATGATGAGCGAAATGGACGGCGTCGACGAACGTCAGGGCGCCGACGCTGCGTGCCAGCAGCGCCGCGCGCGTGACGTCGTTGATCGTGCCGAGCGCATTCGACGCGGCGCCGATCGCGATGAGCTTCGTCCGCGGCGTCACTTTCGTTGCGAAGTCTTCCCAGTCGAGCGTTCCTGACGCCGCGTTCATGCGTACCACTCGCAGCGTCACGCCGCGCTCACGGGCGAGCGCCTCCCACGGTCCGACGTTGGCGTGATGATCGAGCTCCGTGACCACGATCTCGTCGCCCGGCGCGAGAGTCATGCCGATCGCTCGCGAGGTGTGGAATGCCAGCGTGGTCGCGTTCGCGCCGAAATAAATCTCGTCCGGCGCCGCATTCAGAAAGTCGGCCATCGCCTGCCGGGCTCGCGCGAGCATCGCGTCGGTCTCGGCGCTCGATGGGTAGTTCCAGTGGGTGTTCGCGTTGTGATGGTAGAGGTAGTCGACCATCGCCTCGGCCACGGCACGGGGCGTTTGCGTGCCGCCCGGGCCGTCGAAATAAGCGACCGGGCGGCCATTGTGCCTTCGCTCCAGAGCGGGGAATTGGGCGCGGATTTCAGCGGTCGAGGGGAATGAATCCCGGCCCGCAGTAGCAACGGTAGGGCGTAGCGCGGCGGCGGAGCGACTCATCGGCGTGATCATCCAGCAAGAGAGGTCGGAGCGGCGCTAGTTTACTGCTCGCTTTTGGCTTACGCTATCGGCAGTCGCCAGTCTCATCACCATTGGAGTCGGAACAATGCCGCACGACGAGTCGAATCTCTCCTCCTCTGCCGTTTCTCGCCGTCAATTCGCCGCCATCGGCGCCGCGACGCTCGCCGCCGCGCGTACGCTTCACGGCACAGCGCAGGCAGCGGAAACCGGCGGCGGTTCGCCGCTCAAACCAGGCATCACGCTCCTCTTCCAAGGCGACTCGATTACCGACGCCGGCCGTAGTCGCGAGGCGGCCGGAGACGCGAATTCACAACCGGCCCTCGGCAACGGCTATGCCTGGCTCGCGGCGTCGCAGCTGCTGGTCGATCGTCCCGGCGACGGCATCAAGATCTTCAATCGCGGCATTAGCGGCAACAAGGTGCCCGACTTGGCTGGACGCTGGCAGGCAGAGTGCATCGACCTCAAGCCAAACGTGCTCAGCATCCTAATCGGCGTCAACGACATTTGGCGAACGTTCGACAGCGGCGAGAAGGGAACGGCCGAGGAGTACGAGAAAGGCTACCACGCTCTGATCGCGCAGACGAAGAAGGCGCTGCCGGACGTGACGCTGGTCGTCTGCGAGCCGTTCGTGTTGCGCTGCGGCGCGGTCAAGGATGAGTGGTTCCCAAAGTTCGACGGCTACCGCGCCGCCGCCAAACGCGTTGCCGAGCAGGCCGGGGCGATCTTTGTGCCGTTCCAGACGATGTTCGACGAAGCGTCGAAAATCGCGCCGCCAGAGCGTTGGGCCGGCGACGGCGTCCATCCCTCGAACGACGGAGCTGCACTCATGGCGCACACTTGGCGCCGCGTCGTCGACGGCGGCGGCATCTAGAACGCGTCGCACTTTTCAGCCCCTGGCTCCGCCAGGGGGTCGGTCACCTTACCGGTAAGCGCTATCCCGCGTTGCGTCACCCCGCGGCGGAGCCGGGGGCTACATGCTCTGCGTTTCCTACCCAAACAACAACGGCGCGTCGCTCTCTCCTTCGCGCTGCTCCCACTGCCGTCGCACTTCGCCCAGGCCATAAACGCAAAGCTCAAAGTTGTCGCTCAACCGCTGCAGCACGGCATCGGTGGCCGGTTCTTCCGCGGCCGGCGGCAGCGTGCTGGCAATGTAGTAGTTCTTCTTCCCCTGATCGCAATAGTCGATCAGGCTGTCCGCCCTTCCCTGCCGCATCCGCTTGGCGATCTCGGGATAAACGCCCAGCCAGAACAGCGTGAAGTCGCCAATGTGCCGGTGCATCCGCCGGCGAGCGGAGCCCTGACGCGCCTGCGCTTCCGCCAACATATCGGCCACTTGCAGCAGCCGATCGCCGCGCGGGGTGCGCAACCCGTAGATCGCGTCGTTGTGAACGAACCGCACCAGCAGCTCGGCGACGTAATCCACCAGCGGCGGGTCGGCGACTCCCATGCGGATCGCGAATGCGTGTTCGGTAACGCCGGCAAAGAACCGGCGCAGCAGTTCATTTCGATCGGGCTGATCAGCGGTCATCGGCAGACGCTCCAACGGGCTAGAACGGAACGTGTCAGTACCGCGACCCAGGCGCCGTAATCCGCTGGCGGCCTCCGGTGGTGAGCGTCGAACAGAAGCGGACGACCCAACCACCGGATGGTGGGTCGCTATGTAGGGCGGGATTGAGCAACTCGCATTCCAGTGCGGTCGACTCAACCCGCTCAATTATAATTTCGCAGCCGCGCGCAGGTCAAATCCAGTCTGCGCGATTCCGCCGCCAATTGTGGGTATCGGCTGGCGGCCAAATGACGAATGACGAAATCCGAATGACGAATGGGGAATTCATTCGACATTCGGATTTCGTCATTCTGGCTTGTCACGAGTAACCGCAGCCACGCAGCTGGCCTTATGGAAGCGACTTGATCAGCGTCTCGACATAGTCGCCGACTTCCTTCAGCACTTCCTCGCGCGGCCGTTCCGCCGCCGTCGCGATCCGCCGGACGATGGCCGAGCCGACGATCAGCCCGTCGGCCGCCGGGGCGAGCAGCCGCACATGCTCAGGCTGGCTGACGCCGAAGCCGATGCAGATCGGCAGCTTCGTCTGCTGCCGCAGCCACGCCACATTCTCGGCCAGCTCGGGCGGCAGCTGCGTCCGCTCGCCGGTGATCCCCGCGACCGAGACGTAGTAGACGAACCCGGTCGATGTTTCACAAATCCTGATTGCCCGCTCGCGGGGCGTGAGCGGCGTGACGAGTTGAATGAGACTCAGTTCGCGAGCCGAACAGATCTTCAGCAACTGCGGCGATTCCTCCACCGGCAGGTCGGGGACGATCAGCCCCGCCACGCCTGCCGCGCGAACATCGTCGCAGTACTTCTCGACGCCATGGCGGTAGACGATCGCATAGCTGACCATCGTCACCGCTGGCGCCGCCAGCTTCGGCGTCGTCTCGCCGAGCATCGTCAGGATGTCGCACAGCTTGATCTTCTTCTCCAGTGCCCGCGTGTACGACGCCTGAATCACCGGCCCGTCGGCGATCGGATCGCTGTAGGGGATGCCGACCTCGCACATGTGGGCGCCCCGCTTCACTAGTTCCTGCAGCACGGCGGAAGTGAACGCGACGTCGGGATCGCCCGCCGTAATGAACGGCATGAGCGCCTTGCGATTTTCGGAGCGGAGCTTGGCGAAGAGTTGGTCAATCGAGCTCATTCGAGCGCTGGTCCTTAAGTCTTTTAGCGTATTCATTGACTAGTTCTTGGTACTGAGCGCGATTCTCGTATGTTGGCGCGTACTGTTTATTCAACGCCTCAAGCTCTTTTAGCACGTTGTCGGATTGGCCACCTCGTAACCCGTCGATTGTTGATTCGATTAGCTCTTTGCTAGTGAAACTATAGTACGAGTTCGATTCGAACCGATGCCCAATAGCTAATAGACTTGATGCGGCGAAAACCCCGACCATGGCTCCGATTCCCAAAATGATTCGGAGCCATACTCGAGACTGAAACTCGGAGATCAACCATGCGAACGGCGCTATTATTGAGCATGCCGCGAGTATGAATATGGGTTCCATCGCTTCACTCAGTTGCATTGCCCGAATTCGCTGCTACAGCGTTGGCGCCAATCGGCTTTCCACTCGCGAGAACATCTTCAATGCACTGACGGATAAATTCCTGAATCGAAATGCCCCACTATTGCGCAGCTTGTTTCGCTATTGCGAAAAGTTCATCCGACAATTGAACGGTGATCTCAGTCATAACAGTTCACCCAAACTTCACGCCCTTAATCCGCGCAATCTCGCTCGCATCCTTATCCCCCCGCCCGCTCAAGCAGACGACGATGACGTCGTCCTTCGCCCGCCCCTTCGCCAATTCCATCCCCTTGGCAATCGCGTGCGAACTCTCCAAGGCCGGCATGATTCCCTCGGTCATCGCCAGCGCATCGAACGCCCGCATCGCTTCGTCGTCGCGGCAACTCGTGTAGCGCACGCGGCCAGCATCTTTCCAGTAGCTATGCTCGGGACCGACGCCGGGGTAGTCGAGGCCGGCCGACATCGAGTGGACGTCGCTCGTCTGCCCATCCTCGTCCTGCATCACGTAGCTAAAGCTCCCGTGCAGCACGCCTGGCTTGCCGTAGGTGAGCGGCGCCGCGTGTTGGCCCGGGTCGTTGCTGCGGCCGCCCGCTTCGACGCCGACGAGCTCGACGTCCTTGTGCTCAACGAACGGATAGAACATCCCCGCCGCGTTGCTTCCGCCGCCGACGCAGGCGACCGCCATGTTCGGCAAGCGACCAATCCGCTCGATCGACTGCTCGATCGTCTCGCGGCCGATGACAGATTGAAAGTCACGCACAATCTGCGGAAACGGATGCGGCCCCACCACCGAGCCGAGAATGTAGTGCGTATCGCCAACGCTCGACATCCAGTCGCGCATCGCCTCGTTCACCGCATCGCGCAGCGTGCGGCTGCCGCTGGTGACGGGCCGCACTTCGGCGCCGAGCAGCTTCATCGAGAAGACGTTCGGCGCCTGGCGACGGATATCTTCCTCGCCCATGTAGACGACGCACGGCAGGCCGAAGTGGGCGCACGCCGTCGCGGTGGCGACTCCATGCTGCCCGGCCCCCGTCTCGGCGATGACGCGGGTCTTCCCCATCCGCAGGGTCAGCAGCGCCTGGCCGATCGTGTTGTTGATCTTGTGGGCGCCCGTATGGTTCAGGTCTTCCCGCTTAAGCCAGATCTGGGCCCCGCCGACCTGCTCGCTCAGCCGCTTCGCATGGTAGAAGGGCGATGGCCGCCCCACGAAGTGCTTGAGCAGATCTTCGAGTTCGGCCTTGAACGCCGGGTCGGCGCACGCCTTCGCGTACTCCGCCTCGAGCTGGTCGAGGGCGTAGACCAAGGTTTCCGGGACATACCGACCGCCGAAGCTGCCAAACCGCCCCTGTTTGTCGGGGACGGCCGCCGCGGCGTCGCGCTTTTCAGCGCTGCTTGCTATATTGGTGCTCACCGTTGAAATTCCTCCAATCCCCGATTGTCGATGGACGCCGACGATCTAGCAAGGCGGGGGACCGAGGCAGCGGCGCACTAGATCACAGTTCTTGGGGCTGGAGACGCCACGACGATGAATCGGCAGGCTGATTCACGGCATAAACTCAACTTTCGCACAGTTTGGCCGATCGGATGCTGCGTCGCCGCGGCAGCACTCGCCATGGCCGTCGCCACGATCCGAGTCCAGGCCCAAAGCCCCGGCGAGGTCGACGCCGATCTCCTCCTCCGCGGGGGACAGATCCTCGACGGCACAGGTTCGCCCGCCCGTCCCGGCGACGTGGCGATCGCTGGCGACCGAATTGTCGCCGTCGGCGAAATCGTCCCTGGAAAGATCGGGGAAACGATCGATTGCACCGGCCTGATCCTCGCCCCCGGGTTCATCGACCTCCACAACCACAGCGACGAATCGATTGTCGCCGACGAGACGCGCACCGCTGAAAATTACATCCGCCAGGGCTGCACAACGCTCGTCACCGGCAACTGCGGGGGCGGCGCCGTCGACGTCGAAAAGTATCTCGCCGCCGTCGACGCTCACGGCGCCGGGACGAACGTCGCTCACCTGATTCCTCATGGCTCAACGCGGGCGATCGTCTTGGAACGACGCCAAGTCGATCCGACGCCGGAAGAAATCGCGAAGATGCAGGACCTCGTCGACCGCGGCATGCGCGCCGGAGCCTGGGGGATGGCCACGGGCCTCATCTATATTCCGGGCGCTTATGCGAAGATTGATGAACTCGCGGCCATGACCGAAGTCGTCGGCCGACATGGCGGCATCTACGCCAGCCACATTCGCAGCGAGGACAGCGCCCTGCTCGACGCCGTGAGCGAAGCGATCGAGATTGGCCGCCGCGCGAAGACGCCCGTTCATATCTCTCATTTCAAGGCCTCCGGCAAACCGTATTGGGGGATGGTTCGCGCTGCAGCAAAGCTCGTCGAAGATGCGCAGTCCGCCGGCCAAAAAGTGACCGCCGACCAATATCCCTACACGGCCAGCAGCACGTCGCTCGAAGCGATGTTGCTCCCCGATTGGGCTCGCGAGGGTGGTCGCGAAGCGACCATGGCGCGCCTGGCTGATCCAGTTCAACTTGAGAAAATTCGCCCTGCCCTGCAGACCGCGCTCGACGAGCGCCCCCACGTCCGCATCGTATCGTACAAGCCAAAGCCCGAGTACACCGGCAAGGCGATCCACGAAATTGCCGCTGCCGAGAACCGTCCCCAAATCGACGTGGCGATCGAACTCCTCCGCGACGGCAGCCCGGCCGCCATCAACTTTGGCATGACCGAAGAAGACGTCCGCTTCGTGATGCAGCGCCCCTGGGTCGCCACGGCGTCCGACGGTTCCGTCAAAGCACCCAGCGGCGACATGGTCCACCCCCGCAGCTTCGGCACGTTCCCGCGGAAGATCGGCCTCTACGCCGTGCGGGAGAAAGTCCTGCCGCTGGAACAGGCCGTTCGCAGCGCCACCGGCCTGCCCGCCGACATTCTCGGCTTCAGTGATCGCGGCTATTTGCGGGCCGGGCAGTTCGCCGATGTGGTCGCGTTTAGCCCGCAAGAGATTATCGATGGCGCGACTTTCGATCGGCCCTTCGAGCCGCCGCTGGGCATCCCGCTGGTCATCGTCAACGGCGTCCCGGCGGTGAAGAACGGCGTACCGACCAAGTCGCTTTCCGGTCGAGCGCTGCGCCATGCATCCCGCCTGCCGCCGTGACTCGCCAAAATGATAAAGGGCGAAGCTACCGCCAAGTCGCGCGGGTGACGCGACTTTAGCGGCAACTTCGCCCTGCGGGGCGTTTTCGAATGCTAGCGAGCTATACAACGGGCGGTCGACGACCAGCCACCAAACTCACCAAAAACAGGACGATGAACACCACAAACAAGACCTTCGCAATCCAGGCCGCCGTGCCAGCTACCGCGCCAAGGCTCAACGCCCCAGCTACGAGCGCCACAATCAGAAAAAGAAGTGCCCAACGTAACATGACTGCCTCCGGGACGTGCCGTGTAAGTGCTTTCGCCGCTGTAGCGTCGGGAGTCGGCCCGAATTCGCGCTGAGCGTAGCTGTCGCCAGGCAACATACGCAAGCTGCGTGCCGTAGCGGCGTACGGCCCGTTAATCGGAATAACCAGTCCTGGCCCGCAGTTTGCATTGGGCGTCCCGCGATCGCTGAGAGCGAATCAAGCAGGCAATTGGTCTCTAATCGAGCAAAAGGGAAATGTCATGGGCACCATCGGCGCCATTATCTCGTGGATCGTCTTCGGCCTCGTCATCGGTCTCCTGGCCCGAGCCCTCTATCCAGGCAAGCAGAAGATCGGCGTCACCAATACCATCGCGCTCGGCATCGGCGGCTCGATCGTTGGCGGTCTCATCGCCTGGGCCCTCGGCTATCGCCCTGACGGCGGCGCCTTCCAAGGCGCCGGCTGGATCATGTCGATCGTCGGCGCCCTCATCGTCGTCTGGGGAGCCACCGCGATGGGGGGCAAACGCGTTGGTTGAGTGGCCCGGCGGATGCCGCGTTCGCACCGCTTTGAGACGCGCCGCGGCAAACCCACATGCAGCAAGAGGAGGCGGCGATCATTTCCTGAGAGGACTCCGAAACAACATTGGGCCTCAACGAGCGATCGCAATCCGCCGTAGTTGTTCAGCCAGAGTTCGAGGGACGCTAGAGCGCCTGCGGCACGATAAATGCCTCCAACCCCCAAGCGGCAGAGACTGTCCACACTCGTATTGTTGACTTTTCGTTGATTGGGCTGCGTAGGCGGGGCAACCGGGACGAATGACTGACAACAATCCTGGTCCGGTCAGGATCGCGCTGGCCGACGACGAACCCGATCTGCGCATCTCCATGACCAGGCTCCTGACCCTCCTTGGTCACAATGTGGTCTACGCTGCCGCGGATGGCGCCGAGTTGCTCGAGGCCTGCGCGGCGCACGACGTCGACCTCGCCATTGTTGATCTCGACATGCCGGTGATGGATGGACTGACGGCAGCAGAGGAACTGGCCGAGCGCGGCATTCCCGCGGTCCTCGTCTCAGGCCATCCCGACGTCCGAGAGGTCGTCGTCGAACACGAACCAGTCGTGACCCGGGTGATGAAGCCAGCGACCATCGACAAGCTGCGCGAGGCCATTCGAGTGGCGCTCTGTCGACCGTGACGACCGCCTGACGGTGGAGGGGCGCGAGCCTATACGCCGTGCCCTTCTCCCAGCACCATTCACTCCGGTCAGTTCGCGCCGCGCAGTGCCGTCGCCGTGGCCACGACATTCTCCTGGATCACCGCTCGATACGCCACGCCATGGAAAAAGCGTTGGTCGCACAGGTTGATCGGCGCGTCTACGGAGAGTGACTGATCGTCCGCCGGGCCCGAGGCCCCGATGTGAACTTGGCACACGCCCGCGGTCGCCAATACCTCGGCCACGTTCGTCGCGGTGATCCCGCCCCCTGCCATCAGCTGGAGTCGCCCGCCTGCGCGAGTTGCGAGCTCGCGGAGTTGCGAGGCGCCCGCCAGCGCCGTCGGCTGTCCGCCGCTCGTCAGGATTCTGGTCGCACCGATGCCGGCGAGCACATCGAGCGCCGCAAACTGGTCGGCGACGAAATCGAACGCGCGATGAAACACCGCCTCGCGCGTGCCGACGCGCTCGACCACTTCGCGCGAGCGTCCCTCGTCGATTCGTCCCAAATGATCGAGAATGCCGAACGCCACCCCCGCGACGCCGGCTGCCAAGAACCGATCGGCGTCGCGCAACATGGCCTCGAACTCGGCGTGGTTGTAGTGGAATCCCCCGGCCCGCGGACGCAGCATGGCAATGACCGGCAGGCTGCTCATCGCCAGCACGGTCTCGACGAGTCCCAGCGACGGCGTCAGTCCTCCCAGTTCCAACCCCGCGCACAGTTCCAGGCGGTCGGCGCCCGCGGCGATGGCCGCACTCGCGTCGGCAACCGAGCCTACGCAGACTTCAAGCATGATCTTCGGCGGTAGAGACATCTTCGTCGGCATCGATGGAGCAAGGAAGCCGACTGCCGCACGTCGGCAATTGGCGCCGGCCTAGTATACCGCGTCTGCAACCCTTTAGCTTCCCGCCCCGACCGGAGCCAGGTCGGCGGCCGCGGGCGCCAAGTCCGCCTTGGGCCCGAAGAACTCGAAGTGGAGATCGGCCTCGTCAACGCCCCAGTCCCTCAGATCCCGCGCGACGTTGGTCATGAACCCTTTCGGTCCGCAAAAGTAGAACGCCGCGTCGGTGGTCGGCAGCAATGATCGGAGTCGCGCGGCATCGAACACGCCGTCGCCGTCGCAATGACCATTGACCAGGTCATCTTCCAACGGCTGATCGTAGACGACGTGCGTCGCAAGTTTGTCGCGGTCCGCCGCGAGTTGCCGCACCTCATCGACGTGGGAATGGACTCGGCTGTTTCGCGCGGCGTGCAGGAAGTAGATCGGCGCGGCAACTTCCTCTTCCGCTAGCGCATGCAACATCGACAGCAGCGGCGTGATGCCAATGCCGCCGGAAAGGAGCACGACCGGGCGCTCGCCGACTTGATCGACGTCGAGCGTGAACTCGCCGCACGGCGGCCCGACTTCCAGCGTGTCGCCCACGTCGATCTCGTCGTGCAGGTAGTTCGAGATCAATCCGCCGGGGACGTCGTCGGTTAAACCCGCCTCGCGCTTCACGCTGATGCGATAGTAGTCGCGTCCCGGCCGATCCGAGAGGCTGTAGTTTCGCGGCGACGTCGGCGTCGTCGGATGATCGACCCGCACGGTGATGTATTGTCCGGGCTTGAACGTCGGCAGCAGTCCGCCGTCAGCAGGCTTCAGGTAGAGCGACGTCACCACGTCGCTTTCCTCGACCTTGCGGTCAACGCGGAAGAGGCGATAGCCGTTCCAGCCGCCAGGGAGGGCCGCCTGCTCGTCGTAGATGGCCTGTTCGCGATCGATGAAGATCTTGGCGAGAAACTGGTAGGCCTCGCCCCATGCGGCCAGCGCCTCTTCGGTGGCAGCGTCTCCAAGAATATCGACGATCGCCAGCAGCAAGTATTTGCCGACGATCGGATAGTGCTCCGCCTGAATGCCGAGCGAGCAATGCTTCTGGGCGATCAACTCGACGGCCGGCCCCAGCGCGCCGAGATTATCGATATTCGCCGCGTAGGCGCAAATGGCGCCAGCCAAGGCGCGCTGCTGGCCCCCCGAGTGTTGGTGAGCCTGATTGAAGTAAGCCTTCACCTCGGGATGGCCTTCGAACATCAGCGCATAGAAACGACGCGTGATCGCCTCCGCATGCGCGGCGACCGCGGGCGCAGTCTCTTTCACGATACGAATGGTCTGGTCGGTGAGCATGGCAACCTACTGCGTTGGTGGAACGATCAAATCACGCACTAGTCGCCGGCCGGCTCAGCCGAATCTTAGCTCGCCAATACTACACGTCAAGGTGCAGATATTCGTAGGGCAAAAATTTCCCCGCCGGTTCCACGACGGATTCCGTAAGATAAAAGTGGGTAGCCGCAACGCGCCGCGGAGCGCTCCCCCATTCGTCATTCAGTCATTCTCCAGCAATGCTCTCCAAAACAGCCGAATACGCCCTCCGCGCCGCCGTCTGGCTTGCCAGCGAACCCGCCCGTCCCGCGGCGGCCGATCAACTGGCCGAAGTGACCAAAGTGCCGCGCCGTTATTTGCACAAAGTCCTGCAAGATCTGGCGCGTGCGGGACTGGTGCGCTCCCAACCCGGCCCAGGCGGCGGCTATTCACTGGCCGTCACGCCCGACAAGGTGACGATCCTCGCCGTTGTCACGGCCGTCGCGCCGCTTGAGCGAATCACTCACTGCCCGCTCGGTCTTCCCTCGCACACCAAGCTCTGCCCGCTGCACAAGGAACTCGACCGCGTCTACGCCTACGCCGAGGAAAGTCTCGGCCGGGTGACGCTCGCACAGCTCGTCAACTCCAAGAGCAAGATTATCCCGCTCTGTGACATCGGCCTCAAATAAAGAGTCGAAGAAGGCCGGCTCAACGAACCGCCAGGGCAACGCGCACACGGTCGCGCATCGTCACCGCGTCACGAAGTCGCGCCGTTCGCCGACGCGCAACTCGCCGTCGTCGCTCGCCACGACCTCGTCCTTCCCCTCGAACTTCGCGACCACGTGAATGCCAGTCAGCTGATGGTCGACGGCGATCTCCGCCGTTTTGCAACCCAGTAGGTCGCCGCAGCTCGCAATCATCGCTAGCATCAGCAAGGCACGCATGGCTCCCTCCTTTCGCCGACAGCAGCCTTCCTCGGCTGGCTTCTCGGAACCATGCACGCGGCATGCCAGTTAGCGGATATTCCTGTCCGCCAATCACTTCGAGCCATAGGAAGCGTGTGCTCGCCGCGCCGGCCACATCGTCGTTGCGCAGCGAACTCTCACAGCGTACGCCAGTCAGCCAATCTGCAGGAAAGGTGCAGAAAACCGCGACCAAGGGCGAGAACCGCTAAAGTTCGCCAACGGCGCCGACCGACGCGGACTATTTCTTCGCCTTCGATTGCCGACGCTTTTCTCGCCGCCGCAACGCGCGCCGCGTCTGCCGGGCAAACTTGCGATCTAGCCGGGCCAGACGGACCCGTCGAATATCCAGCGTCCGGCCTTCACGCTGCGGCGTTTCCACCAGCAAGAACGGCAGGCAAACGCCAATCACCTCCAGCGGCGACGCCTCGTCGCACGGCGTGCTGCGGATGCGCACGAGCTCGTCGCGCGGGTGGAGCGCGTCGTCGTCGCACCAGAACCACGACGGCCATTCGCTGACGACGAACAGCGGCGTCACAAAGTCCCCGCGACGGATTTCCTCCGGCGCCAGCGCCTTCGCGAGCGAGCTCGCAGCGCGCTGCGCTGCGATTTCAGAAGTGTTGGAGCAACGGCCCATGTCGAGCAGACAGACCGCTCGCCTGCGAGGTTCGCGAGGCGGCCCGCCCCGCAAACGTGACTTTCCGCGCGCCGTCAGCTATCGTGGACCCAACCTTCTTCGAGGCGCTGCGATGCATCGATCACTCCGCAACGGGCAGCTTCACTCTGGCGTCATGGGCTGCGCGCTCGCCGCTCTACTCCTCGCGGTCAATCCGCTCGCCTCCGCCGCCGACGACGAGCTCGCCTACGACATCCGCCTCGAAACCGCGCTACAGCACGACGACGGCAACTTCCTCTGGTACCACCCGCGCGCCGCCGCCGTTCCCAGCGCTGGCAATGCCGGCAACGTCGGCCCCGCCGTAGTGATGACGCTCCAGCGGCATCTACACGTCGACGATTACTATTCCGGCCTCTTCGCGATGCATCGCCCCACTGTCGACGGCCCCTGGAAAGGGCCCGCCGCCATCCCTGAACTCGCCTGGCGCCCCGCGCCAAACGACGTCACCCTCGCCGTCGCCGACGTCACTCCCGGCTGGCATGCTCCGTCGCAGCGGCTGCTCGCTATCGGTTGCCAGGTCCCTTATTCGCCAAAGGGCGCACAACTCATCAGCGGATTGCCGCCGCGTCAACATCAAACTGCCTACGCCGTCCACGATCCGCGGACCGGCGCATGGTCCGGCTGGCAGATCCTCGACATGCCGCCCGACCCCAAATTCGAACTCGCCCGCAATGCCTGCGCCCAGTGGCTCGTGCGACCCGACGGCGCGCTGCTCCTGCCGATCTACTTCGGCCCCAGCGCCGCGGGGCCCTGGTCCGTCGCCGTCGTCGAGTGCGCCTTCGACGGCCGGCAGCTTCGCTACGTTCGCCATGGGACGGAGTTCGATCTCAATGTCGAACGCGGACTCGTCGAACCCTCGCTCATTTTCTTCGCTGGCCGCTACTTCCTGACAATGCGCAACGACCAGCGCGGCTACGTCAGTTCCAGCGATGATGGACTCAATTTCGAGCCGATGCGCCCTTGGACCTTCGACGACGGCGCCGAGCTCGGCAGCTACAACACGCAGCAGCACTGGCTCGCCCACAGCGACGGCCTGTTCCTCGTCTACACCCGCCGCGGCGCCAACAACGACCACATCATCCGCCATCGCGCCCCGCTCTTCATGGCCGAGGTCGATCCCGCCACGCTGCAAGTGCTTCGCCGCACCGAACGGGTCGTCATCCCCGAACGCGGCGGCGAGTTCGGCAACTTCGGCGCCGCCGCCATCGATGCCAACGAGTCATGGATCACGGTCTCCGAAGGCGTCTGGGACGAGGCCGCGCGCCAGCGCGGCGCCAAGGGCGCCACCTACGTCGCCCGCATCCTCTGGTCCAAGCCGAATCAACTCACGCCGTTTCCTTGAATCGCATTTCACCCAGTACCTGTCATCCTGAGCGCAGCGCAGAATCTAGCCACTCAAGCGAGTCGTGAACAATGCGAATCTGGGGATGTCTAGTTGAAGTCGCGCTGCTGATGCTACTGACGTCATCAGCAGCCGTCGCGCAATCAGCCGCGCCCCTCCGCCTCGCCACCTTCACCGCCGACGTCACCGTTCCCCTCGGCCACGGCATGATGGGCGGCCTCTGGCGCTCCACCAGCGTCGCCGATCCCCTCGAAGCCAACGGCTTCGTCCTCCTCGGCGGCGATCAACCGCCAGTTGTGTTCGTCTCTGTCGACTGGTGCGAAATCCGCAACGAAGCCCTCGATCGCTGGAAAGCCCTCGTCGCCGTCGCCGCCGAGACGACTCCCGATCGCGTCATGGTCACCGCCGTCCATCAGCACGACGCCCCCGTCGCCGACCTCGCCGCCGAACGCCTGCTGCGCGAGCGAAGCCTCGCCGGCACAGTCTGCGATCTCGATTTTCACGAGCGTGCCGTGCAAGGCGTCGCCAAAGCCGTCCGCACGTCGCTTAAGTCCGCGCAGCCGCTCACCCACATTGGCACTGGCCAGGCCGAGGTCGCGCAGGTCGCGTCGAATCGCCGCTACGTCACTCCCGATGGCGTCATCCACTTCGATCGCGGCAGCCGCACCACCGACCCAATCGCGGTCGCCGCCGACGCCGGCGCCATCGATCCGTGGCTAAAAACCCTCAGCTTTTGGAACAACGATCAACCTCTGTGCGCCGTCAGCTTCTATGCCGTTCACCCGATGAGCTACTACGGCCAGGGCGAAGTCTCGGCCGACTTCCCCGGCCTCGCCCGCCGCCAGCGCCAGGCCGATCTCCCCGCCGTAAAGCAGATCTACGCCTCCGGATGCAGCGGCAACGTCACGGCCGGCAAGTTTAACAACGGCGAGCGCGCCAACCGCGCCGCGCTGGCCAGCCGCCTCCACGCCGCGATGGCTGCCGCGTGGGAGGCCACCGTCCGCCATCCCGTCGCCAGCTACAAGTACCGCGTCACGCCGCTCCGCCTCGAACCCCGCGACGGCCCCGGCTTCACGGTCGCCGACTTGGAGCAAAAGCTCGGCGCCGAGCAGAACCACTTCCAGCAATGCCTCGCCGCGATGGGCCTCAGCTGGCGCCGCCGCGCCGACGCCGGCCACGCGATCGACCTCCCCACGCTCGACTTCCAAGTCGCCCAGCTGCTGGTGCTGCCCGGCGAATCGTACGTCGAGTACCAACTCGCCGCGCAGCGCTTGAAACAAGACTCGTTCGTCTGCGTCGCCGGCTACGGCGAAGGCGCCACCGGCTACATCCCCACCGAGCAGCACATCGCCGAGCACGACTCGAACCTCGGCGACTGGTGGTGGGTCGCTCCCGGCAGCGAACCGCGGCTGCTCGCCGCAATCCGCGCAGCGCTGCAAGCCGAGTAACGGCCCGTCACCATCAAACCGCCAGCGCGCCCCGCAACAGCCTGCCGCGCCAGCAAGCCTTCTCAACGCCGCATCACCACCTGCTCACTTCTCTCCCGGCGAGAAGGCCCGGGGATGAGGGCCAGTCCCCGATCGAGCCCACCCGCCGCCCCAGCATGTCGACGCTCCGCGAAGACGTGTTGCCCGCCCGCGCGTAGCGATGAGGCTTCCCTATTTCAGCCCCCGGCTCCGAAGCTTATTAAACTGATCGCATTCTCGAAAAGCTTGACGCTGAACGCCTTAACCACAGAGCACACAGAGATCACAGAGGAAGAGTTGGGATATTAGCTCTTTCTCGTCTTCTCTGTGGCCTCTGTGTACTCTGTGGTAAATGCGATGGATGATGGCAATTGAATAAGCTTCTCCGCCGGGAGGTAGCACCACGCGGGACGACGCCATCCGAAATGGCAACCGACCCCCTGGCGGAGCCAGGGGCTGAAAATCACGCCGGACGCCAGGCTCTCGTCCCAGGCGTGAGCATGCGGATGTCGTGAAGAGCCTGGGAATATCAATGTCTTCCAGTTGCCAATGGCGCGCAGGCCACCCGCCGCGGAACGTCACTCCCTCACCCCCAGCCCCTCTCCCCATGTTAGAGGGGTGCAGGATGTTATTAAAACCAAAGGAGTCGTATTTATCGAAAGAGGAGCAGAACTTGCCAAAAGCAATCGCCCACCCGCAATCGTCCGCACGCCGCGTGCAAATCCGCCCCCTTCTCCCCGCGGGAGCAGGGCTGGGGATGAGGGCGAACCCGCGAACGAGTCCAATTGCCACCAAAGCATGTCGACGCTACGCGACGGCATGCCACCCGCCGACCGCCGCCCAGCCGCAATGCGGCGCCATCCTTTAGCCGTGGGCGTGAGCCCACGGACGAATGACGGCGTCATGAGCCTGAGCCGCGCAGCGGCGCTAACGCAATGGCGCCGTGACGGATCGTGCCGCCGCTGCGCGGCTCTCATCCTGCGAGCGGAACGGCAACCGTGGGCTGACGCCACGGCGAAGCGATGTCGCCGCCCTGCGGCTAGGGAGGCGAGGCCGTAGGGCGGGTACTCGCACCCGCCACGCCCGGCAAGCAGCCCACCGCCCGACCCCATCGGCAAGCGGCTTGAACCACGCCACATGAAAATCGCCGCCGGCCGTCACATACTCGATGCGTTAAAGGTGGGTGCGGAAGCACCCACCCTACGAAGCCTATGAAAGACACTCCCCTAGTATTTTAACTACCATTTCGCGCCTAGACTTGTATGAATCAGTAGCAATCCTATATTCATGGCTCTCATCGGCGGTTGGATTTATCTGGAGCAGGTAATGGCCATAATCGTTTGTCAGCTCAATGACATCCATTTTAATGCCTCTAACAACTCCGTGTTGGCACGCACTGGCAACATCGCAGAAGTTGCCATCGCTGAGAGCGCTCCAGATGACACTATTATCTTGCTACTCTCTGGCGACATTGCCGATCACGGATATTCGGACGAATTCGATGAAGCATTTACTTGGGTGACGCGTTTGCGCGACTCAATACTGCAAAAACGCCCTGACCTCAAGATTTTGGCTGTTCCTGGAAATCATGATTGTGATTTGTCGGGCGATCAGGCGCTTCGCGACGCTGCTATAGGCCTAATTAACTCATCCACGGACCCACCAGCGAACTCAATCGTTCATGCGGCCATTCAGCCACAATCTGCATACTTCGCGTTTAGTGAAACAATATCTGCCCCTAATGAAAGCCTAACGGCCGCTGAAGTGGACCCCGAAACCTGGACAGCTTGATAAGGTGGTGAATCCCCCCGCTGGGGTGGCGCCTATCAGGAGTTCGTGACGTGTCGAGGAAGCGACGAAGTTTCGGAGCGTCGTTCAAGGCGAAGGTGGCTTTGGCGGCGTGTCGTGGGGACAAGACGACGGCCCAGTTGGCGAGCGAGTACGAGGTCCATGCCGGTCAGGTGACGGCTTGGAAGAAGCTGCTGTTGTCGGGGGCGGCGAGCTTGTTCGAGGACCGGCGGGGACGGAAGCCGGACGACGTCTCGGCGGACGAGCAGGAACTCTACGAGCAGATCGGCCGGCTGAAGATGGAGGTCGAGTGGTTGAAAAAAAAATCTGCCCAACTCGATTGAGGCTCGACGGGGATGTCTCCAGTCGAATCACCCGCAGTTGACGCTCTCTCGGCAGTGCGAGCTGCTGGCGTTGCCGCGATCGACGGCGTACTACCGGGCGGTCGGCGCGAGCGCGGAGAACCTCGCCTTGATGCGGCGGATCGACGAGCAGTATCTGGCGACGCCGTTCTACGGCAGCCGGCGGATGGCGGACTTGTTGGGAGTCAATCGCAAGCGCGTGCAACGGTTGATGCGGCAGATGGGGATCGAGGCGATTTACCCGCGTCGGCGGACGACCTGGCCAGGGGTCGGGCACAAGATTTACCCGTATCTGCTGCGGAACGTGGCGATCGTGCGGCCCGATCAGGCGTGGAGCACGGACATCACGTACATCCCGTTGCGACGCGGCTTCTTGTACCTGACGGCGATCATGGACTGGTTCAGTCGACACGTGCTGGCATGGCGGTTGTCGAACACGCTCACGGGCGACTTTTGCATCGAGGCGCTGGAGGAGGCGCTGCAGCTTGCGACGCCGGAGATCTTCAACAGCGATCAGGGCTGCCAGTTCACGGCCGCGGCGTTCACCGAGCGATTGGAGCGCCGCGGGATCGCAATCAGCATGGATGGCCGAGGGCGCGCCTTGGACAACGTGTTCATCGAACGACTGTGGCGAAGCGTCAAGTACGAGGAAGTCTACTTGCACGACTACGCCGACGGCTGGGAGGCCGAAGAGCGACTGGGGGCGTACTTCCGGTTTTATGCGACCGAGCGCCCGCACCAAGCCCTCGGCTACCGGACCCCCGCCGTGGTGTACGCCCAGCGGAACTGAAGCCGCAGGAGGCGCTGGGCCGATGAAGCTCAACGACGAATCGCGCGAGAGAATTGGAAACTCAAACGGAACCCAATGCTTGGAAGTAACGGATGCGGCCGCGCGAGAGCTTTGAGGGCTCTCGCGGGCCGCTCCCCACCTTATTCAACCCCAGATTCTGTCCAACGATTGGGGTCCACCTGACGCGGCGCCGTTCTATCGCGCGGTTGATTACGGCATTGGCAGCGAGATCATTCGCTTCCATCTAATCAACAGCGCGTGGATGTCAGTGAGAAATGAGCGCCCGGGCACCCTACTTTTCCCACTAGACGCAATCGCCACCTCTTTCGATAGCGAATCCACTATTTCAGTCGGGGTAATCCATCACCCATTCAATTGGTTCAAGCAACCTGAGGCGATGCGACCACTGAAGCAATTGTTGGAATCGCTTGTAGATATAGTTATTACGAGCCATGAGCATTCTCCGCTGATTTCCGAAACCAACTATGGCAAGCAGATTAGCGTCGTTCATGTAGAAGGTGGAGCACTGCAGGAGTTGAAGCATCCACAGAATTCAAGCTTTAATGTGCTAAAAATAGAGCTAGGCGGCAGCCCGAAGATTAGCAGTTGCACATTCAACTGGGAGGGTACTTTTTACAAGAGGCTTGATCAATTCGCTGATCGCGAGCTCAACAGTCGTCATCGAATTGATAAGCACTTCCGCCTGAGTACCTCGTTTGAGCAATTCGTTGATGACGCAGAATTGCCGATAGTCGACTCCGCGGGACGTGCAATCAGTCTATCAGATTGCTTTACATACCCCGACTTACGTGATTTCGGAGATATCGCGGCGCATTCGGAATGGAAGAGGGTTCGCGCTGAAGACGCGCGTGAAACTATATTGACTGCGAACTACGTGCTGATAAGCGGCGCGGAAAGTAGTGGTAAATCCAGTTTAGCAAAAACTCTCTTCAGGGATTTACATCACTCGGGAAAACTTCCCCTATTGCTGAATGGCCGCAACCTAAAAAGCCTAGAGAATCTGCCGTCGTTGAGAAAATCCTTTGAACGAGCCGTAAAATCACAATATGCGAAATTGGCGGCGGAGAATTTCGAACAATTAGATGCGGCGAGAAAAGTCCTAATCATTGATGATTTTGATACATCACCAATCGAGTCCGAGCAACTAACCTCGGCGATAAAGTTCTTCAAAGAAAGCTTTGGTTGCGTAATCCTACTTGTTTCGGAGGATGCTATAGCTGACAGTTTTGACGGTAGTTCAGACGCCGCGGCGGCTATGGCGGGATTTCAACGATTCTCTATCTGCGAGTTTGGACACCTGCGAATTGAAGCCTTGGCATCAAAGTGGCTCAGCCTATCGTCAGATTCACGAGATGAGGGCACCTCGCTCCGAGAGGAGATTGATCGAGTATGCAGAGTTCTCGAACATACCCTGAAGACCAATGCGATACCTCATCATCCTTGGATTCTCCTCGTGCTTTTGCGGCAGGTCTATGTAACCGACGAAGTAGCTGCGAAGAACGGCTCCTATGGGCATCTTTATAATGCAGTAATTACAGCAGCCCTTGCTCGCTCAAAGGTAACTTCAGTAGACATCAAAACAAAGTACACCTACTTATCGCATTTTGCCAAAGAACTCTACAACAAAAGACAGCCGACCCTCGATGCCGAGGAAATGAAATCGCTGCACCAGAGCTATTGCGACCTGTACGATCTTGAGCTTGACTACAAAGCGACGATTGAGGATTTGGTAAACACGGGACTTCTGCGAGATGAGGATGGAATAATCGCGTTTCGCGCCAAATACAGCTATTGTTTCTTTTTGGCGTGGTATTTGAACCGGCACGTTCACCAGGAGGAGGTTAGATCAACGATCCGCGAGCTTTGTGGCCAGCTATTTCACGACGAATCAGCGAACACTGTCGTGTTCTTAGCTCATCTCTGCGGTGATCCGATCGTGTTAAGTGAAATGAAGGCCGCAGCTGGAGTGCTACTGGGCTCGTTGGCTCCATGTAATCTTACAGAAGACGTGCAATTTCTTGATCAACTAAATCCGAAGACCTTCCAGCTGGAGCTTCCATCGACTCCGGCTGATCAGAATCGCAGAGATCGACTTGAAGCAAAGGACGAAGCAATTGTTGAACGCGAGCCGCGGATGCACGATGGCCGGGGAATAACTACGCATCCTTCACCGAAAGCTAAGAATAGTGAAGCGGAAATCCAGCGAGATGGCTGCGGGCCGCTCGCAAAACCATGCAGATCCTTGGCCAAGTTTTGCGGAATGAAGCTGGAGCAATCGAAGCGACCGACAAGCAGCAAACGGTTGAGCAGATTTGCCTTCTTGGACGACGACTTGTTACGGATTTTCTAAATTTAGCCAGGAAGATACGCCAAGAGTTGTCACTATGTTTTACCAGGTATTTCGCGAGATACTGGAAGAAAAAGTTTCCGAGTACAAGAAATCACATAACGCGAGCAAAATAGAAGAAAAAGCTAGGGAACAAGCCTGCACGGTTGTATTTACCGTTGCGTTGTTTGTCGTTTTTCAACTCATAAAGCATATTGCGGAGTCGGTTGGTTTAGAATTGCTAAGTCCAACATTTGCAAAGCTATTGAACGATGACAGTTCGAAAGCTAGCAGGGTTGTCGATCTCGCCATAGCTTTAGAGGCAAGTCGTAGCACGCCTAAGAATAAGGCGATCGCCCTCCACGACGATCTTGAGGGAGAATACTTTACGCAAAGCCTAGTGCGAGTTTTAGTACTCGACAATCTTTACCTCTACGACGTAAGAATGCAGGTGAAGCAAGAATTATGCAAGAAACTAAAAATAGACATTCCAAAGGCGTCATTTGACCCGGGACTGAAGCGTCTGCAATAAAATTGCGAGCGTACTCTGCATCCCGCCAGTGTCGCAGCGAGCACATGAACCGTCCGCTGGTTCAGTTTTCTGAGTGACCGGCCAAGGCCATGAGCACATCCCCGCCGGCACGCTCCCTCGGCATCACGCACTCGCCGCCGCCAGCGACGCTCATCGGTAGCGTTGACGCTCCTCAACAATCTGCCAACTACCATCTTGAAAGTGGCCACTCAGACCGCTAGCGTGAACATTGGTTCTCATTCCATTCGTAGCAACTCCCGCGACCGCCGCGGCGGAGGCCATCATGCTGCGCACGCGTCACCATCAACCGCTGGGTAACGAGAGCCGCCTGTGGAAGGCGTCGCCGACGCCGATCTCGGTCGACTGGCGTGTCGACAGTGCTGAAGTGCCGCTAGGGCTTCGCTAACGATTGGCCCGCAAGCCGCCTGAAGGACAGAGGGTCCACCCGCCCGTAGTGAATGGAGAACGCGTCCCCGCTGCCCACTCGCCGCGGCGACTGGCGCCCCGCGAAAATTCCATCAACTCCCATCTAGAAAATGGCCACCCCGCCCTCTATAGTGGTCGCATGTCCACATGCTGCGCCACCGCTGCGCCGACGCGTCATCCGCCGGGAGAGGCTCGTCCCCTGCCCGCCCCCGCGCCGCACCTGACGGCTGTCGCTGGCGAGAGTGCTCACTTTGTGGGAGGCGTCTCCGACGCCGATTCCGCATTCCATTCCGAGCCGCCATCGCTGCTTCACGCCGCCTCGGGGTCGGAGACCCCTCCCACAACGGCAAGAAATCAGAGCTGTCGTCGCCCCTGTCGCTGCGAGCGACGTCGCAACTCCAACCCGCTCAACCACTTTGGACCCGTGTCGCCCAAAATGCACCAGGCGACACCAGGCGACACGCGACAGGCGACACGCGACAGGCGACAGGCGACAGGCGACAGGCGACACAACCCGCCGCTGCTGTCGATCGAATCAACACGGTTCATGTCGGCCAACATCAGTTGGCCGACACGGCCGACATCGCCTGCATGGAACATAAGCCGATTTCACCAAACCGCGGCGCCCCAACTCTCCCGCATCCTCCCACCAACCACCGCCGGCCCGTTCGCGTCACCCCACCCAACTCCGCCGCTCGCGGCTTAGCGTCCCCCACCCTCCCGCGACGCATCACCCCCCCATTCAACATCAAGCATCGAGCATCCAGAAACCAGCATCCAGCGTCGACCAACAAGCATTCACCACCCATGATCCGGCATCCCGCACGATTTACCTCACTATCCCCCGCTCCCCAGACGAATATAATGGCGAGTCTGCCGGCTCTAGCCGCATTCGGGGGCGAACAGGTTTCGACCGGATAGGCGAAGCGTCAGTGGCGTGCCGTGGTTGATCAGTTGGCCACGTTAAAAGCTGATCACTACCTTCAATTGCCGAAGGTAACTACGCTTTGGCTGCCTAGTTAAATAGGTAACCCGGACTAAGGACTGACGTCGGGTCGGTCCGGACGTCCGTCACCAATCCCGACTAGCCGCGCGGCAAACGTTGGATACACGCGCGGCGAAATAAAGTTTCCGACTAGTGAGTCGCGAGCCCTGTCGACGAGGCGCGCGGCAAGCGAAGCTAAATTCATCGACTACGCACGTAGAAGCTGCCGTGGAGATATCTCGGGACGCGGGTTCGATTCCCGCCGCCTCCACTTCGTTCGCATATATCGATGCAAGCCAGTCGGTCGATTCGCCGACTTGGCTTGCTGCAGGCTTGGCAGGTTGAATGTCCCTCGCAAGAGTGTCTCGAGGAGGCTGCCGATGCAGCGGACATTGCCTGAACCCTGGAAGCCAACGAAGGCTCAGATTCTCGCGGCGCACAGTAAGCGCGTTCCCGATCTAATCGCCAAGAACCTTCTGGTACTTTTTGCCGGCATCAATCCCGGGCTCTACACGGCCGCCATCGGCCATCACTTCGGTCGGCCCGGCAATCGATTCTGGCCTGCGCTCTTCGCTGGCGGCTTCACGCCGCGGCTCTTTTCTCCTTTTGAGGAATCGCTGCTCCTCGATCTCCAAATTGGCATCACCAACGTCGTTGAGCGCGCCACGGCACGAGCCGATGAGCTCGCGAACGACGAACTGCGCGCCGGAGGCAGGCGCCTCGAACGCAAAGTCAAACGGTGGCGCCCCACCGTCATCGCATTCGTCGGCATCGGGCCGTACCGCACCATTTCGGGCAATAAAGACGCCGGCGTCGGCCTCCAAGCGGAATCGTTCGGCGGTAGTCACGCGTGGGTACTACCGAATCCGAGCGGCCTCAACGCCCATTATCAACCCGCGGCTCTCGCGGAACTCTTCGCAGAACTCCGCCTCTGGGCCCTGGAGCATCATCAGCGTCAGTAAAGGAAGCGAGGCGTGGACTCGGCAAGAGCGGCGCGTGTTCGGGTCGACTGCGTGCTTGGACAGACTAATTGCGGCTCACTCAACAAATCTGACTTGCCGACTCTATGGCATTTGGCGTCACCAAGGCGAGAATGGAGCCCTCCTCCAGAATGAAAGGTCCGGTCCTATGCCTAACGCATCTCGTCGACGATTCTTGTCACGAATCGCTGCGATCACTGCCGGTTGTTCAGCGACCGGACTCCTGCAATTTGCACCACTGGCTTGCCCCCGTTGTGCCGGGGAGTCTCCGGCTGCCGATTCAGCTGGCAGTGAACAGCCGCTCTGCGATGCGCTGCTGTACACAACTCAGGGGAGGTCGGCGCGAATTGAAGTCGCTGGCGCCCGCCAGCAGTATTTCGACTTCAAGGTTCCCGGGCAGGCCACTTGGCAGCCGGGACCCATCTTTCCGGACGGTCGACGGATCGTCTTTCTTAGTATGGAGCCCCGGCGCGACGGGCCCGGAAAGGCTTTCGATGCCTACTACACGCAGACGCCGACGCACCTCTGGCTCTACGACTTACCGTCCGGCGAACTAACGGAGCTGTGTACGCAAGACCGCGTGGCGGCCTTTGTTACGCCGGCGTTGCTAATCGATGACGAGCGGATGCTGATTCAAGTCGTACGCGACGGCGTCGGACAAATCTACAACGTGAAACTCGATGGCTCGGACGCACGCGAGTTTACGCAGGCTGGCGAAGGCCTGCCGTATGGTCTTAGCCTGAGTCCCGACGGGCGACGAGTTGCTTTTCATCTAGCGAGTCCCGCCGGCTACCAGGTGTGGACGTCTGATCTTGGCGGCAAGAATCGGCATTTGATTGCCGCGGATCCCGCGTATCTTTATTTTGGGACCAGCTGGTCCCCAGACGGACAATCCGTGTTATTCGTCGATTGTCATTTTCAGGACGACCCTGGCCACGATTGGGCCGACGTGTGCGTCGCTCGCGTGGAGGGCGGCCCGCACCGCGTGCTAACGACGGGTCAGTCCATGTGGTTCGCGGCGACCTACGGGAACGCCGACACGCGCGGCGGCGGATCGAACTTGCCTTCGTGGACGCGAGACGGCAAGATACTCTATCCACGTCGGCGTCCGAATTCCAAGGTTGCATGGGAGTTTCAGCCTCAACGCCCCGACACCGATCATTTCAATCGCGACTTCAAGCCAGAGCTTGCGCAAGGCGGAACGGAGATCTGTCGGCTTGATCCTCTTGATGGATCCTGCGAAGTGCTTATTGACAATGAGCCCGGTATCTGGGACTTCCGTGCCGCGCAGTCGCCTGATGGCCGCTGGGTCGCCTTCTGTCGCGCCGCAACCGGCGAAGCGCCGGCGCTGTGGGTGTTCGACGCGGAAAGCGGCGCCGCCCGTCAACTTACTCGTGGCTGGAACGATCGGGGGGCGGATCATCCCAAATGGCTTGCTGTTCGTTAGAATTCAGCCATGGGAAACATCACCTTAGCGTCACGCCTCCGCTTGGCGATAGCCGGCCTCGCCCTCTGGTCTAGCATCACTTCCGTGAGCTCTGCCGCCGATTGGCAAGCTGTTCAGGAGGAGGTTCGATCGGGAAACTTTGATCAAGCGCTGGCGACCCTTGAGCCGTTGCTGAATGATCGCGATGAGGCGGCTCAACGTCGAGCTCGCGCGTTGGCGGCGCAAGTTTTGCACTTGCGCGGAGAAGAGCATTTTCGGCAGACTCGAATTGCCGAGGCGATCGCGGACTTCGAGCGCGAGCTGAAGTTGCAGCCCAGTGTCGCTGCCGAGCACTGGCAACTAGGCATCGCCTACTATTACGCCGGCGAGTTCGAGAAGGGAGCTCGGCAGTTCGAATTGCATCAGACGGTCAATCCGCAAGACGTTGAGAATGCGGCTTGGCACTTTCTTTGCATCGCGCGTGTTGCGGACGGCTCTTTGGAAAGGGCTCGTTCGAAGTTAATTGCCGTCACACGCGACCAGCGCGTACCGATGATGAAAGTCCAGGAGATGTTCGCCGGTAAGGCAACCGTCGACGACGTGCTGCAAACTGGTAAAGCTGCAGGAGAAACGGCGAAGTTCTACGCGGATCTTTACGCCGGGCTCTATTACGAAGCGATCGATCAAAAGGATGATTCGCTGCGTCACATGAAGCTTGCCGCTGAGAATCCGGCGGCCCGCGACAACTATATGGGCGATGTGGCGCGCGTTCACGCAACCCTTCGCGAGAGAATGCCGCGTCACTGACGTTGGCGACCGTCGCGTTGCGCGCAGAGGATGTTAAAATGCCGAGGCGGCAGTGAGAGGGCCGAGAGCTCAGATTTCTGGCGGCCGTGCAACTCCCCGCAACGCGCTCGCCTGCGGCAGAGGAGCTAGTTCAGCGTTTCCACCCACCGCCAGTTCGCCACCTAGTGCAATTTCGGAGTTAGCAACATGTCTTCCATTGAAGCGTGGATCGTCAAGGCGCCGAAGCAAAGCTTCGTTCGTCAACAAATCGATCTCGACCCCCTGGCGAGCGACGACGTTGAAATCCAAGTTGAGCACTGCGGACTCTGCCACTCGGATCTTTCGGTTAGGAACAACGAGTGGGGCACATCACGATTCCCCGCCGTCCTGGGACATGAAGTAGTCGGTCGCATCTCGGAAGTGGGGGCGACCGTCAAAGGCCTGCAAGTCGGCCAGCGCGTTGGCGTCGGGTGGAATTGCGGTAGTTGCATGTTCTGTCGACAGTGTATGTCGGGGCAGCATCATCTCTGCGCTCAAGTGCGGGCGACGATCGTCGGGCATCGCGGGGGATTCGCGAGTCACGTACGCTCGCATTGGGCTTGGGCGCTGCCGATTCCCGAAAAACTAGCTCCAGCCGACACGGGGCCCCTGTTGTGCGGCGGCATCACGGTATTCAATCCGCTCGCGATGTATGCCACGCCAACGAGCCGCGTCGGTATTGTGGGGATCGGCGGGCTTGGCCACATGGCGTTAAAATTTGCAGCGGCGTTTGGCTGCGACGTCACGGCCTTTACCTCAAATGAAAGCAAATTCGACGAAGCCCGTTCTTTCGGCGCAAATCACGTCGTTGCCAGCCGCGACTCGGCGGCGATCAAGAAGCTTGCGGGAACATTCGACCTATTGATCATTTCCGTGCCCGTGCCCCTCGATTGGGACGCTCTCATCGGCTCGCTCGCGCCGAACGGTCGGATGCACGTGGTGGGCGCCGTCTTGCAGCCAATTCCAGTCAAGGCGTTCTCGTTGATCTTCGCACAAAGGAGCATCTCCGGTTCGCCAACCGGCGCGCCGGTGGACATGGGGACCATGCTCGAGTTTGCAGCACGGCACAACGTCACGCCGCAAACAGAGCACTTTCCCATGAGCCGGATCAACGATGCCTTCGAGCGCCTTGAATCGGGACAAGCGAGGTATCGCATCGTGCTCGACGCTGATTTTTAGTGGCAGGCGCGTCGATACAACCTGGCTTCCCGCCGCCTTACTCCTCAATGAACCCGTGGTAGCGGCCCAGATAGTAGGGCAAGAGAAACGCCGCGCCGTCCGCTAACTCGCTGCCGCTGCCGCCAACGTCAAGTTGCCACGGGTTGTGATTCCAGAACTCAAAGTAGCGTTCATCGACTGGAATGACCTTGCCGTCGATGCGATGCCCCGTATTTTGGAACCAGCGATCTCGCAGCGGGACGACGTCGATCCGGTGGCTATTCTTGTGCGCCCAGTTAAAGCGATCCAACGGAAATCGCTTGAGCGTATCGACGGCGTCGTCAAGTGCGTGTTGCGGAATGGATCTGACGGGATAGCCCATCGCTCCGTCCCATACCGCGGCGAATACGAAGTTAAACAGCGGATTGCACTCGGGCCGCTCCAGCGACCAATACCATGACAGCGAATACTCATAGAATTTGCGAACCGCGGGGTCTGTTTCATAGCGCAGCAGATTGTAATAGCACATGAACGCCATCTCGTCGTCCGACTGGTTGCCCGTGCCGTATCCTAGCGACCATTTCGGGTTGAACGTGTTGGCGGCGTAAGAATGCTCTTTGACCAGCTGGTCATGATGCTGGCGAAATTTCGGATCGCCGGTAATGTGCTCGGCCGTTTTCAGATACGACAGGATGCTCAAGGAATTAAGTCCGCGGCCGGCGATCAAATTCCCGTGGTCGAGCGTTTCGCGGTTGTAACGCCCCCAGCGCGTTGGCTGCCCATCGTGGTCAACCAGTTGATAGTCGTGATCAATCAAATGCGTCGTCATGTCGTAGACGACTTGTCGTACTCGTGCTTTTTCCTCGGCAGTCTCGGCCACTAGGTCGTAGTAGTTTGCGTATAAGAAGTAGTGGCCATCAAGCTCGTCGGAACTCGTATCACATTTCCAATACCACTGACCGTCGGCGCTAACCGGCCAACGCGGAGAGATTTCCTTCCAATGCTCGTCCTCGGCGCCGCGTACAGCGCGGTCCCGCTCTAGGTTGTCATAGTCATTGGGATTCGGCCCACTGACGGGACGAATTGAGCGGGCGGGGAATCCTTTGGGCGCGGGGTGCGATCCTCCTTGGGTGACGTCACTGAGGAATTTGAGGGCTTCAAAGGCGGCGACGGCCCGCTTCTTTGCTTCCGGATCCTTCGTGGCGGCGTATGCGAAGCACTGCCCAGCGCCGTACATCGCGGTCCACAACCCGTCGTTGTCGCTGTCAAACTGTTGGACTCCCTCTTTCGAGCCAGGAGTGGACGCGCCGACGGCATTCACGAACCCGAATGGCGTGCGACGATGGTGTCGATCAATCTCCTCCTCGAAGAAGGCCGCCTTTTTCGCGAGCGTCGTTGCTTGACGCTCAATAAGCCCAACGCCCTGGTTCGTAGCCATCCAGGCGTTGCCATGCTCGTCCACTGCGATGGCATTGATGACGTCGTCCGGCGTCCACCGACGCCCTTGTCGATAGTTCCACGAGGAGCCGTCGAATCGAATGGCGCCGATCTTGGTGCCGAACCAGACCACTCCAGGCTCGCCGGCCGCGCAGGCGGTGAAGTCGTCGTAGGGCAACCCCTCATCACCGGTATACAGCGCCCACTGATCGCCGGTTCGACAACCTACCCCCTGACTGCTGGCAAACCAGAGTCTTCCTGCGCGATCGTACGTCACGCCGCGCACATCGTGCGGATACCAACTCCTTTTGCCGGCCCGCGCTCTCACCGCGTGCCAATCGCCGGCAGCCGTCCGAGATATCAGTCCGTCGGGCGCGGCGACGGTCAACTCGCCGTTAGGCGCTGCCGCCACTTGACGCACGGCTCGATGGTCGCCGACTAACTCGAGATAGGCGCCGACTGGCCGGAACTGCCCGTCGACGAGGGCAAATAGACCCTCGTCGCCTCCTAAATAGATCGTGTCGACGGCTACTGCCAACGATGCACGGCTTGCATTGGCGAATTCTGGAGGCAATGAAGCTAACGTCGCGGCCGCGCCCGTCCCAGGCGTCCATTGGACGAGCTCGTTGCCGATGGCGACCAAGATCGAATCACCATGCGTCAGCAGCGCGAGCACCTTGTTCGGCCGATTGAGACGCGCCTCCCAGCGGTCGCCGTTCCATGTAGCCAAGCCGCGCGTCGTGCCGGCAATCGCTGCTCCCTGCGGAGATAGGCTGACGGCGTTCACCTCATCGCTGGGAAGACCGTCTGCCGTCGAGAAGACGCGGAGGCGCTCGGCGGCGAACTCACCCACCTTCACGGGCGTGATCTGCTCGTCGTGCAACGGCAAATCTTCAATCGGCAGTTCGCCGGCAAGGACGGAGGGCGTCAGGTTCCCGACGAGCATTCCGACAACTAACGCGAGTCGAGACAGCCAAGCGTTCCGGGCGTTCATTAAAAGCTCCCATAATGGTGGAGTGGCCCGCCCTGCCTTGGAAATTTGCCGCGTCCTGTCCTGAAGCGTCGTTTCCTCAATTCGACGCCATAATCCGCCCGCAATTGAAGCGCAATTTTAGTATAACCCGTGACCTCGGCGAGGGCGAGAACGCGTCACTTCGCGCGTGCAATGCGTCGCACCCGATGATGCAGCGTGTCGCCAACGTAGATGGCGCCGTCCGGCCCGACGCATACGCCATGCGGCGCGTATAACGCCTTTGCGTAAGTTTCCCCGCTCGCGCGCGAAGCTGGCGCTGGGCCGCCTACAATTGTCGTGATCTTGCCAGTTTCAACTTCGATGCGCCGAATGGCATTGTTCTCCGTGTCGGCGACAAACGCGTTTCCCAGATCATCGACGGTGATTCCTTTCGGACCATTCAGACGCGCCGCTCTTGCGGGCCCGCCGTCTCCAGAAAAACCCCTGTCTCCCGCGCCGGCGACATGATGCAGGATGCCGTCGCTCAAGTTCATCTTCCAAACGCTGTGCCCTTCGCGCGAGGCAATCCACAAAACGCCGTCGCGGATGAACAGCGCTCGTGGACCGAGAAACGACGCTCCGCGAGCTGGCTGACCGTCGTGGGCGGCAATCGGTCGCGAGTCGCCCGCAATCGAGTCGACGATCCCAGTGGCAAGATCGACGCGGCGAATGCGATGATTGCCGACGTCGGCGATGTATAAACCGCCGGTTTCGTCGAGGGCGATGCTGTGCGGCTGTTGGAACAACGCCTGGGTCGCCGGCCCCCCGTCGCCGCCGAAGCCCGGTCGGCCGGCGCCGGCGACGGTTTGGATGACGTGGCTCTCGGCGTCGATGCGACGCACGACGTGATTCATCATCTCGACGATGTACATGTTCCCGACAGCGTCGAAACGGACCTCGTAGGGTTCGTTCAGGCAGGCGTCGGTGGCGGGCCCGCCATCGCCGGCATACCCGCGCCGTCCGCAGCCGGCGACGGTCGTTAGCGCGCCAGAACGAATGTCGAGGCGACGGACGCGATGATTTCGGACCTCGGCAATGTACAACGCGCCGTCCGGGCCCCACTCCACCCCGAAGGGCTCGCCAATATTCGCGCTTAGTGCATCGCCGTCGCCGTTGTTCTCCGGCGCGCCGCAGCCAGCAATCGTTTCAAGCGCGAAGTCGTCGGCATGAGCGATTGAAGTCTGTGCGCCTATGGCTGCAATCAGGAGGAAGCACAGCCGACAGGCTCGGGACATGGCAGCATCGCTGGGCGGATGAAGTCGGCTTAAGGACGCTTAACGAAGAATCCGTTGAGATCGCCTTTAATTCGGCGCGGCAAACTTCCAAAGGTGCTTATCGCTACGCACGTAGAATGCTTCTCCAGCGAGCGCGGGAGTACACATAATCGTTTCCCCAAGTTCCAAGCGACTTGCAATCTTCCCTTTTTCGCCGCCCAATTCAATGGTTTGAAGAACGCCATTTTCATCGGCCAAATAGAGATGTCCGTTCCCGGCGAGCGGCGAGGCATAAGCCTGCTTGCACTTTAGTCGCATCTGCCACTCCGGCTTGCCGGTGGCCAGATCAGCGCAGGATAGAATTGAGTCTTTCAGGACGTAGACGCGATCTTCATATGCGACAGGCGTCGGCGTATCGGGAGAGAGCTTGGAGTCGCTCCAGACGACTTCAGGAACTGGCGCGCTTTCACTCGGTCGCAGCACCGTTAACTCTCGAAGCGGCGCCACCACCAGATCGCCGGCAATCGTTGACGATGCAACCGAGCCGCATGGCTGCTCAACTTCCCATTTGATCTTGCCGGTGCGCGGCTCGATCGCCTGCAGCGACTTCTTCGACTGCAGGATCACTTCGGCGGCATTTCCGCCGGACGGGTGATAGAGCGTCGGCGATGCATGGATCGCCGACTTCTCACGATCGTGTTTCCAGAGCGTCGCGCCGGTGAGCGCGTCGAGACCCGTGGCAAACGACTCGCTATCGGTGTCTAGCTGCAGTACCAGCGCGCCGTCGGAGACGACCGGCGACGACGACATGCCGAGCGAACTGCTGGCGTTCGGAAAGTCGTGTCCCAAGCCCCGGTACCAGATCAACTGACCGTCCAGATCCAAACAAATCACGTCATTGCATGAGTAGTACGCATAGATGCGCTCGCCATCGCTGCAGGCTTGCGGAGTCGCCATGCACATCGACTCGTGACAGACCGTGCGACCCGTGGCCTTGAACTGGCGATCCCACAACGGCTCGCCCGTCTCCGTCGAGAAGCAAAGCACATGGAGGCGGTCGTCTCGATAACCGCTGCTCGCCGTGAGGAAAATCCGATTGCCGACGACCACCGGGCCCGATAGCCCTCGGCCGGGCAACTCCGCTTTCCATTTCAGCGTCTGGGGATCGTCGAGCTTTGTAGGCAAGTTCTCACCCGCGCCGACGCCCGAACTATCGTTGCCGCGAAACTGGCGCCAATCTTCCGCGCGGGCGGCTCGCGACACGAAAAGCAAGCAGAGAATTAGTGCAAATGTTCTCATCAGTTTCCCAGGACAAAATTGTTCCGCCGCGCGACATGCCTATCGATCGCTGCAACTTACCTCTGCGAGACCTTTTCAGCATCGCTTGATGGGGCGCCGACCGGCAGAATGGCTTTCCCCGACTCGTCGCAGATGCGCAGTTGAAACTCCCAGCGTTGCGCCCAGTCTTGCGTCTGCTCGTTCTGGCAAATCTTCAGGAGGATTCGATTCTTCCCCGCCTTGAGCCTCACCGGCGTGCGGTACTGATCCAGTCGCGACGACTGGTGATACTCTTCGTGCGCGAACATAGGTTGGTCATTGATCCACAATTTCCAGCCGTTAGGCGTACCGAGCCGAATTTCCGCGGGCTGGTCTCGCTCCGAATCAAATTCGCAATAGGCATAGGCCACCGCTCCCTTGTGGCGACCCAACAGATTGTTCAGGTCGAGAATCGCGTGGCGTTCGTCGCTCGTTTTCTCGACCCAGGCGACTTCGCCCTCCGTTCCGGCGTACTTCTTCTGTAGATCGATCTCCGATTCCGGAGCGTATGCTGCATCGAAGCCGATTCCGCCGCGATGATCGAACGGGGCGATCAACCACCAGCGATTGAGGAGGCCGAGCTGTCTCTTCAAATCGGGCGCTTCGCCCAGCTCGACCAGCTTATCGAACGCGAGGTCGAGTTGATCGGGGTCGAGGGCTGCATTGAACGCTTCAGCATACAGCGTTTTGCAACCGGCGACGTTTTTGGCATCGTGTGCCCGCAACGCCTCGTCGAGCAGACGCTGCACGCTGGCACGACGAAACTCAGCGCTGGGATCGTCGATCATCCCAGGAACCAATCGGTCAGCAGCATCGGGATCAATTTTCAGGAGCCAATCGAACGCGAGCTGACGAGATTCCGCCGAGTGCGAGCGATCGAGCGTGAATGCTTCCAGCTCGGGTTGCACGGCGAGCCGCCCACTCTTCAGCTCTCGGTCTGCGATCAACTCGAAAGCCCCGCGCAGCCAGTTTGAGGCAATGGGATTTGCGCGATCCATGCCATGCAGCAGCGGCAACAGCGCTGTTGCAGGTTGCTGGGAGAGGTCGCGCAGCGCGGACGCCGCCTGCTCATGTCCTTTGCCCTGCGCACCGACGTCCATGAGGGCCTGAATGCTCTCATCCATCTCAGCGGCGCCGATCCAACCCGGGCGAGCGCAGAGCAGAGTTAGGACGCACGAGAGGATTACGATCGGATGCCAATGCACGCGTTCACTCCTTTTGCCATCGGTTCTTGTCGCCGCAATCGCTTGCGAGATGCACGACTGCGCGCCGAGTGCGGGGACAGAAAGCTAGCCACGACGCCCGCGGAACGACGCGTCGAGTGCCGATCGCCCTGATTGTAGAGGAGGTGGCGGCGGGTGCAAATTTATTCGGCTACGGCGCGCCAGGGTGCGAAAAGGATCGTCCGACAAGTAACAAAGCCGCGGAGGACGCGGGTCTCGCCGCCCAAGCTCGGTGAAATGCAAGGTGCATTCCGACTGCCCCCGGCTTGCAAGCGATGCCTCGCGCCTCCGCGGCTGCAATGGCCGTCGAGTGGAATCGACGTTCCTAGTAACTGGAATCGCCAAAAAAGCTATCGGGAATCGTCCGCTCAATAATCCGCCCCATTTCGTCTTGCGTGCGACGCTGGCCGACTGAGTGCCAAGCCGAGACTTCCTTCAGTTCGGGCATGACCTCGACCAGCTGGGTGATCAACATTGCGGTGAGCCGCTGGATCGGGGCGTCGGTCGCGGACTCTTCCAAGGCTTTCGCCGTTTTCATCACGCGGAGCATTCGCGCCCGCTGGTTGACAGGCTCTGACAGCGGGCCTGAACTATCGACGAGCAAGTCCGCGAGCGGCACTTCAAGCACCTCTTGCCAGCGGATAAGTTGCGACAGCGACAGATCATGCGTCGGGTTCTCCTGTTCGCGGACTTCTTGCATCGAGATGCCCAGCCGCCGCGCGGCCGAGCGGATCGAAACCCCCTGCTCCTGCCGCACGTCGCAAATGCGGTGCAGTGGGCGCCGGGCGCCAACCGTCGGAGGGACGATGGGTGCGGGCGTGGGGGAGTGGAAATTGCCGAGGTTAAAGTTGTATTCCACGGTACTCATCGCTGGGGCGCCTCCACTCGCCGACCGAGAAGCGGCCGGACGAGATTCCGAAGTGGTGTCCTGGGAGCTCACGCGACCGCTCGCCGCGGCAACGCCCACGCGCATCCGAGCGCAACGCTGCCGTAGCCAAATGGGTCGGGAGAGCTGGTAGTCGGCATAACGATAAGAATGCTGACTCGCCGCGATCAGTGCGGAGCGAGACGCCTGTTAGGACTGCCGCCAAACCTACCAGCCGAGTAAGGTTCTTGCCCTGGCGACGGTCGTTGGAGAGAAGTCAGCTGGCCGGCACAACTCCTCTCGAAGCACCCTTATGGTAGGCGTGCCTGGAAGGGGAAACAAGTAGCGGCAGCTCGCAATCGCCGGTGCGACGGCCCCTCACTGGCAGCAGCTATCCGTGCAAGTGCTTGCGGATGGCGCGCTCACTTTTTTCCCCCGTATGAAAGCGGAAAGCAGTGATTTTCGCGCATTAACCCGACGCTAGTCCCACAAAGCTTGTGGACAATTCGCAACGCGGGAGTAGGTGCGTTGACGTACGACTGTAAGCTCGCGCCTACTTGCCGAGCGGCGCACTGAAGCTGGTCATCGCAGGCATGAGTCCGTCGAGGGCCGAGCCCAGTACAGGCGAACCTGAGCGTTTGCGACGCGAGCCGGCGGGCTCGTCGATTCGCAGCCAGCGAAAGGCTCCGCTGCTCCGTCGACCTTCGACCAGCGGCGGACGGGAGGGCGCCTGCAAGGCCCCCCGCCGCGTGCCTCGCCCCTCGCCCATCAGCGTCGCTGCGGGCGAATGGGGCGCGTCTCGGCGGTCGCCCTCTGCACCCAAGAGAAGCGCCAGTTCCTGATGATTGATCTCGCCGACCCCGCTGTGGGCGACCACGTCGGTGACCCGTAATCGCGAACGAACCTGCTCAAGCGCTGCGCCCAGACCCCGCTGGTAAGGCTGACGCAGGATCTGCAACTGCGGAAACTCGCTGGCCAATTCGCACGCGATTTCGTAGGTAGCGTCAGTCGACCCATCGTCGACGACCGCCACTTGCATCCGACGACCCGTCGTCTCCGCCAATTCCATTAACCCCAGCAATGACGAGCGGAGGGAACGCTCGGCGTTGTGGACGGGCAATACGATCGTGACGGGGGAGTTCAAGTGGCATCTCCAACGATTCGTGCGGGGAGTGCGCGGGACCTGTTTAGATCCATCGACGGAACCGGAAGGGGGCTCCAGCGGCGCGGCAAACTCGCATGTTGGGCCTAAATTTCCCGCCGCGCCGGTCGTGCCGACGATGACAGGAGTCTCGTCCGTGACGATCGATCCAGATCGGCTTGGACTCGACGTGCGTAGACGGGCGCGGGCCGCGCCAGGTATCCTGGGGTGGCGGGCCGTGGGCGCTCGCTGGCTGTAGCCTCTCTCCTGAGTTTCCCGTGGCCGCCGACCTTCCCAACTTCGATACGCCTGACAGGCTCGTGACGGCAGTGGTTCAGGACGCCTCGACGGGGCGGGTCTTGATGCTTGCTCACATGAACCGCACGGCGTGGGAGGAAACCATCGCCACCGGCCGGGCCTGCTATTTCAGCCGTAGCCGTGGCCGTTTGTGGCGGAAGGGCGAAGAGAGCGGTCACGTCCAGCATGTGCGCGAGGCGTACGTCGACTGCGACGGTGACGCCGTGCTACTGAAGGTCGATCAGACCGGGGCGGCGTGCCACGAAGGCTTTGAAAGTTGCTTCTTTCGCCGCCGCACCGATGGTGGTTGGGAAGTGATTGGCGAGCCCTTGGTCAATCCAAAGACGATCTATCAACAAAAAGAGTAAGTGCCGTGAGCGCCGACGCCCGTTTAGCCGAGTTGAAACTGGAACTTCCACCAGCCCCCAAGGCCGTTGGCGTCTATCGGCCGGTCGTCGAAATCGACGGTCTACTCTATATATCGGGCCACGGGCCGCTGCGACCGGATGGCAGCCTGACGAAGGGTCGCGTCGGCGCCGACCTAGATACCGCAGCCGGGTATCAGGCGGCGCGTCAGACGGGGTTAGCAATTCTTGCCACCTTGCAGAAGCACTGCGGCAGCCTCGACAAGATCGCCCGCTTGGTGAAGACCCTGGGGCTCGTCCACGCAACTCCGGAGTTTGTCGATCACCCCGCGGTGATCAATGGCTTCAGTGAACTGATGCGGGACGTTTTCGGCGAAGAGCACGGGGTCGCTGCACGTAGCGCGGTTGGCGCGGTCTCGTTGCCAGGGGGCATCGCGGTCGAGGTCGAAGCGATTTTTCAACTCAAGCGGTAGCAGGGGCAGCCACGCTGGGCGTTTACTTCGTCCGCGCCGCCGGCCGCCGCTTTGGTTCGTCCGAGCCAGTTTCCGATCTCAGCTTGGCCAGCTGACTCCGAAAATCGGCGATCCCCGCGAGAAGTTGCTGATCCATTTCTTCAGGGCCTCGGTCCACGGGCGCTGCAGCATCTGGCAACGGGGCAGCGATGGCGCTAGCCACCGCCGGAGCGACGTCGGCCGGCAGAGGATGGCCCGCCCGCTTCGGGGTTCCGATCGCCAACGTTTCCGCCGGCGCGCTGGACGCCCTGGACGCGACATCACCGTCCGCTGGATACAGGTCGCTACGCTCGTGACGCTCGCTGGCGAGGACGGCCCCTGCGGAGCTGCTCGGGCGACTGCTCCTCCGCTGAGCTTCACCCAGCAACGACGCGCGCATCAGGTAAACCGCGAGAGCGTAACCGAGAAAAATATTGAAGATCGATGTGCCGATCAGAAACGCGAGCATGACCGGTTCGCCCTCCGAGACAAGCGCCGCTGGGCGAGACCGAAACCGCTTCGCCTCCAGCCTAGCCGAAACGCAATGGCCGAAGGATCTAATTGCCACCCAAGGAGAGTGGAATTGTGCCGCGTCGGCGCCCTGTTACCGGAAGCGTATGTCACGCGGGAAGAGATGCGCGGATCACTGTGGTGCTCCGCGGCGCCTCGCTTCACTCACGCTCGGCGTTTTAGCGATTTTGACGCCTTTTCCGGCGGAGCTAGTCGTTGGAGCGCGCAACCGTTAACGAACCAAAGCGCCGGCGGGCCGCGTCGCCATATTGCCAATGGAACTCTGTCCGCTGGCGTCCTTGGCCCGGGCCGCCGCTTCGAGAGTCTGGACGAACTCAGGCGACGCGGCCTTCAGCTTGATGACGTCGCTAGGCGACGTTGAGTCGTGAGGTCGGATGATGACGATCACTTCCGAGTTCCCTGCCCGCCGACCAATCTCCTGGATCGCCGCCCGCTCCTCAGCGGGAAGACTTACGAGGTCGTCCGGCGTTGCCGCTGTTGCGGCGCTCGTTTGAGGACTTGCGGTCATCAGGTCGGGGGCGGAGGCAGACGCAGCGCCCCCTGTCGATGTCCCTGCGTTCAGAAATGGATTGGACGGACCGCCGCCAGCGGCGGCCAAGGGCTGCGTCGGGCTCTGCCCGCGAACTTCAAACGGCTCCGCGGCAACCGGCAGCTGCGGAGATTGAGCCGCGAGTTCCTGCGATGCGCCCCCCGGCGGAGTTTGCAAGGTGGCCGTCAACTGCAATGCGTCGAGCTTTTGGTAAATCGAATCGAGCGATGCGTAAAGCCCTTCATTCCCCTGTGGATCGGCGGCATAACAGACGCCGATCAACTGTCCGTTGGCATTGAACAAACCGCCGCCGCTGCGACCCTCCTCCGGCGCGCGAGCCGCTTCGACGTTTGCATGGCCTTGGTAGCGGTTCACGGCGGTGATTCTTGTTTCCCACGGCGTGGGATTGGCCCCATGACCGCAACCGACGCTGGTGACCGGCGCATTGACTAACAGCGTGGCCCCGCGCGGCGCCACGGGGGTGACCGCGACCGCCCCCGGCGTTTCAAAGCAGACGAGCGCCAAGTCGCGGTCGAGGTCGTAGTCGATCACTTGTGCTTGCGCCGATCCAACCGGTTCGGCCCCCGCTTGGCCGTTTCGGAAGAGAGTTACGTCGACGACGCCCTGTCCTTTCGATTCGCGGAACAGGTGGCCGCAGGTGAGGACCAGTGCTTTTCCCTGGCGGGCATCGATAATCGTGCCGGTGCCGGTGCTCTTTCCCTGGGCGTCGGCAATGCTCAGCCTCACCGTCGCGTCGACCAGCCTCCCGGATCCGCTTGCGACCACGGGGGAAGCCGTGCTCTCTTGGGCGGCGACATGCTGGACCGGCGGCGAACCGAGTGAGCTCGTCGGGATTGGCGCGAATGGGCTAGGCGCGGCGACCGAGCCGGCCGCGGGCCCCGGCTGTTGACCGCCAAGCTGAGTGACGCGACCTGGCTGCGGTTGTTGAACTTCTGCGAACGGATTGACCGTTTCCGTCCCCGCGGCGACGAAAGCCACGGCGCCCTCTGCGACCTTGCTCTGTGGTTGCTGGGCCGCGATCGCCGTGGCCCGATGGATCATCTCCACGAGCGTGCGATGGTCGGTACTTCCCTCAAGTCTGGCGTACTCGCGTCGGTCGACCAACACGATGAACGTCGGAAAGCCGGTGACCCGATACTGGTCGGCCGATTGAGGTTGGCTGGAGGCGTCGACTTCGCGGACTGCGTAACCCTCGGTGGCAAGCTGTCGCACGACGGGCCGCATCAGGTTGCACGGACCACAGTTCCGCGTGGTGAATGCTAGCAATACCGTCTCGCCGGCGGCCTGCTGACAGGCGATTGCTGCCAGCAGCGTGAGCGTCAAAGTTCGCAACCAGACCATTGCTTCCCTCCATGGATGCTTCGGTCAGGGCAGTGGAGCGCGAGCTCGACTGCGGTGTCGTGGGCAGGCCAAAGGCGACGTGAGAAGCATGCGCCGCATGAAAAGACGCGTCGTCCGCCAAGGCCATCAGTGCCCTTCGGAGCGACGTCGCTATCCACCGCGACAACTTCCCTGTCGTCTGGTCGACCTGTCGGCGCTGGCGTTGGCGCTCGCTGGTGAAAATCCGTTTTCGCCGTTGCGAGCTCGTCAGCTGCCTGTCAAATGTGATGCTACTTCAGCGTGGCCGTTTCATTGAGGTTGGAACTCAGCCAACCGCGCGGCCACTTTCTCTAAGATTCGTAATTCTTACAAGGGCAACCCTTGACTCCGTTTCACCCGATTGCGGTGATTCACCAGGATCGTCCCGATTTCCGCGAGTCGTCGTCAGCGTGCTAGCGGCTACTCGTCGTTTCGTAGCTCGTAGGTTGCATTTGGCGTGCCGCGTTGGATTAACCAACTCGTCGAGCGAATCGTTCAGCCCATTTCAGGCTCAGTTCTTCGGTTGAAAGCCGGATCAGGGCACGGTCTCCCTGGTCGCTTCGTTGGCCGTTAGAATGTCGAACTTGCCGCCGGCGCTTGAATGCTAGCGGACGATGCGTCGCAGGCCCCGATCGCAGTGCGCGGCGGTTAGGCTGGCGCACGACAAGCTCTCGCTTCGATGACGACATTGCGAATTCCTAATTTCCAGTCACCCACCTCCCCCGCCCTATGCCCCGTCGCCTGCTCGTAACCTCCGCCCTCCCCTACGCCAACGGCCACATTCATATTGGCCATCTGGTCGAGTACATCCAGACCGACATCTGGGTCCGCTTCCAGAAGCTGTTCGGGAACGACTGCCGCTACATGTGCGCCGACGATACGCACGGCACGGCGATCATGATCCGCGCGCGGCAAGAAGGTCGCAGCGAAGAAGAGCTGATCGCCGACATGCAGGCGGCCCACGAACAAGACTTCGCCGGCTTCGGCATCGAGTTCGATAACTATGGCAGCACCCATAGTGAAGAGAACCGCGCGCTCTGCCATGAGATTTGGGCGGCGATTCGTAAGGCGAACCTCGTCAAGGAAGAGTCGGTCGAGCAACTATTCGATCCGCAAGCGGGGACGTTCCTGGCCGATCGGTTCGTGCGCGGCACGTGCCCCAAGTGCAAGTCGGCCGACCAGCCGGGCGACAACTGCAGCGTCTGCGGCCACCACTACACGCCGATCGAGCTGATCGATCCGGTGAGTACGCTTACGGGCTCGAAGCCGGAAGTGCGCTCGGCGCTCCATCTGTTTATCGAACTCGAAAAGCTGCACGGCTTCCTCGCCGAGTGGACGCAGTCGGGCGATCACTTGCAGCCGGAGATCGCCAACTACTTGCAGGGGCACTTCCTGGGCGACCCGCTGCGCGATTGGGACATCTCACGGCCGGCGCCCTACTTCGGCTTCGAGATTCCCGACAGTCCCGGCAACTACTGGTACGTCTGGTTCGACGCCCCGATCGGCTACATCGCCAGCACCTGGCAGTGGTGCAAGCGGAACAGCCAGAAGCTAGACGATTGGTGGAAGTCGCCCGACTGCGAGGTCCACCATTTCATCGGCAAGGACATCACGTACTTCCACACGCTCTTCTGGCCTGGGATGCTCAAGACGGCCGGCTTCAGCTTGCCGACGAAGGTCCACATCCACGGCTTTCTCACCGTCGACGGCGAGAAGATGTCGAAGAGCAAAGGGACGTTCGTCCGCGCTCGCACCTACTTGAATCACCTCGACCCGTCGTACCTCCGCTACTTCTACGCGACGAAGCTCTCGTCGCGCGTCGACGATCTCGATTTGGCGGTCGATGAGTTTATCGCCAAGGTGAACACCGATCTTGTTAATAAGGTCGTCAACCTCGCTAGTCGCACGGCGAAGTTCGTCGAGAAGACCGGCCTGTCGGCGAAGTATCCCGACGACGGCGGCCTGTTCGCCGCCGCCGCGGCCTCCGGCGACGAGATCGCCGCGGCGTACGAAGAGTGCGATTTCAACAAGGCGATGCGTTTGATCGTGGCGCTCGCCGATCGTGCGAATCCGTTCGTAGAAGAGAACAAGCCGTGGGAGTTGCGGAAGGATCCGGCGAATGCCGAGCGTTTGCAAGACGTTTGCACGATCGCACTCAACTTGTTCCGCCAACTGGCGATTTATCTCGCCCCCGTGTTGCCGAAGCTCGCGCAGCAAACGGGCGAATTGCTCAACAACCCCATCACCTCTTGGCAGCAAGCGGCGACGCCGCTGATCGGCACGCCCGTCGCGAAGTTCGCCCACATGCTCCAACGAGTCGAAGAAAAGGACCTGCTCGCCATGATCGAAGAAAGCAAAGAAGAAGCTGCCGCTGCCACTCCCGCCCCCAACGGACTGGCCGCTTCAGCTGCCAGTGACCCCTGGAACGACTCGGGCGACGCGCTCGCCGCCGAACCCCTCGCTCCCGAATGCACGATCGACGATTTTGCGAAGGTCGATCTCCGCGTCGCCCGCATCATCTCAGCGGAAGAAGTCCCCGATGCCCGCAAGCTGCTCAAGCTGCAACTGAGCCTTGGCGGCGGCGTGACGAAGCAAGTCTTCGCGGGCATCAAGGCGTACTACGAACCGGAGCAACTCGTCGGCCGACTGGTGGTGTGCGTGGCGAACCTCGCTCCGCGGACGATGAAGTTCGGCGTGAGCGAAGGGATGATCGCTGCCGCGGGCGGCGGGACGGAGGCTTACCTGCTAACGCCTGATTCGGGCGCGAAGCCGGGGCATCGGCTACACTAATCGCGAAGTCCGTTTAGCCCCCGGTCACTGACCGGGGGCTAAGGACGCGATCATCGCACCGGTCATTTGCTCTTCACTCGTCTGGAGCCAACTCATGAGCGGCGTTCGGGTTCTCGTCGGCACGCGCAAAGGGGCGTTCATCCTCACGTCAGACGTTCGCCGGCAGAAATGGGATGTCTCCGGCCCCCACTTCGGCGGGTGGGAGATCTACCACATGAAAGGCTCGCCGGTCGATCCGAACCGGATCTACGCATCGCAATCGAGCAGTTGGTTCGGGCAGGTGATCCAGCGTTCCAGCGATGGCGGCCAGACGTGGGAGCCGGTCGGCAATCAGTTTGCCTACCAGGGAGATCCCGGCACGCATCAGTGGTACGACGGGACGCCCCATCCGTGGGAGTTCAAACGGGTATGGCATTTGGAGCCGTCGCTCACTGATGCAGACGAGGTCTACGCCGGCGTCGAGGACGCGGCGATCTTTCGTTCGCGCGACGGTGGGCAGTCGTGGCAGGAACTCCCTGGCCTGCGGGCGTGCCAGGGGCCGAAGTGGCAGCCGGGCGCCGGCGGGATGTGCCTCCACACGATTCTGCTGGACCCGCAGAATCCGCTGCGCATCTTCATCGCAATCTCCGCGGCGGGCGCGTTTCGCACCGATGACGGCGGCCAAACATGGCGGCCGATCAATCAAGGGCTGCGATCGGAATACATTCCCGACCCCAACGCCGAGATCGGCCACTGCGTCCATCGCATCGCGCTACATCCGTCGCGCCCTGAGGTCCTGTTCATGCAGAAGCATTGGGACGTCATGCGCAGCGACAACGCCGGCGACCTGTGGCGCGAGGTGAGCGGCAATCTGCCGAGCGACTTTGGCTTTCCGATCGACGTCCACGCCCACGAGCCGGAGACGATTTACGTCGTGCCGATCAAGAGCGACTCGGAGCATTACCCGCCCGAGGGAAAGCTCCGCGTCTATCGCAGCCGCACTGGCGGCGACGATTGGGAGGCGCTCACCAACGGGCTGCCGCAGCAAGATTGCTATGTGAACGTGCTGCGCGACGCGATGGCTGTCGATCGCTGCGATCCGTGCGGCGTCTACTTCGGCACCACCGGCGGGCAGGTTTACGCCTCGCCCGACGGCGGCGACAACTGGTCGGCGATCGTCCGTGATCTACCGGCGGTCACGTCGGTGGAAGTCCAAACTCTGTAATGCAACGGCGGCGATTGCTCGTCGAACTGATCGTCATGGTTCGCGTCATCTTACCGCTGCATCTGCGAACGCTCGCGCAAGTCGACGGCGAAGTTGAACTCCCCGTCGCGGGCGAACCGACGCAGAGAACGATTCTCGACGCGTTGGAAGCCCGCTACCCCATGCTCCGCGGCACGGTCCGCGATTACAGCACGCAACAGCGGCGGGCCTTCCTGCGTTTCTTCGCCTGCAACGAAGACGTCTCGCATCAATCGCCCGACGAGCCCCTCCCCTCCCCCGTCGCGAGCGGCATCGAGCCCTTCATGATCGTTGGCGCCATCGCTGGCGGCTAGTTCGATTGATCCCGAAACCGTGCGGCCGATAGGCTGCGAGAGCATTAGCTCAGCGCCTCTGGCTCACACGTCCGCGAGAAAAAGCCGTCGAGGAATTGTTTCCTCGACGGCTTGCCAGACTAATCGTGCTGAATGCCATGCGGCCGTTACTTACGGATGCGAGCAACCGCGCAGACTCCGATTGCGAGCAGCAACGCGGCTGACGGCTCAGGCACGGCGCCGATCGCACCGACGGCGGCGCCGGCGCCAAACTGGGTTTTCCAGACGCTTAGGTCGGTGGCGTTGACGTTGCCGTCGCCGTTGGCGTCGCCCTGGGCAGGTCCGCCGGCGGAGCCCGCGCTGCGCTGCCAAATTAAGAAGTCGGCGCCGTCGACCAAGCCGTTGCCGTCGAAGTCGGCGTCGTCCGCGGCCACCTCGCTCAGCACGTCGAATGAGATCCCCGCAACGCCCGCGTTGCCAAACGAATTGGCTCCCGCCATGACGCCGATCGCAAAGGTGTCCCCCTCTTCAGCGCCGATCACGTCGAAGAAGTGCATATCGACAAAGCGATCCTTGAGCGGCCCGGTCAATATGCCGCTGCCCAGCGGCGTGCCGATCGGCGTCGTCCCGTCGAACTGTTGCAGATAGACCTGCGCCGGCGCAAAGTTCTCGCTATCGCCGCCGCCAGTCATCACGCCAACGCGGAATGCAGCCGGTGCGCCGGCGCCAACGGTGAAGCCCCAGCGGCCGGTCGGCTCTTCGGTCGGGTTGTTGCCGAAGATATCGCCGCCGTCGAGGAAGCCCATCTTCACGTAGGGATTCTGGCCGGTGACCGGCACGCCTTCACCCGCCTCAGGATAGTTCGTGCCGTCGAATGTCCAATGGCGCACGCCATGTTGCAGCACCGGATCATCGATCAGCGAGTAGCCGTACCCGCCCGCCATGCGCGTCGATAGCGGCTGCGAGGCTGCCACCCATGAAGGGGTGCTAATGATGTTCGGGTAAAGCGGATCCGAACCATCGGGATTGAGATTCGGCTGGCCTCCCAGCTCGTTGGCGTCGGGATAAGTAAACGTCGTGCCGAAGAGCGCGTACCCCGCCGTTCCGTAATAACGATTCGGCGAGTCTTGCGACACGGCGAAAACGTTCGCTTCCGTGTCGCTGCGCCAGTACGCCGTGACGTAAGGTAGTTGGCCCCCAGGGAAAAACCCGTTGTCAAGGTTCGCCTGCGATCCGGCGAACTCCAGCGTCACCGCCGCCGTCCACGGCGCAGCGCTCATGGTCATGACGATCGCCAAGGCGGCCGTACACGATAAACGATTCATTTTCATATCATGCCTCTTGAAGACTGAACTGTGCTTCTCGTTCACGAAAACTTGCAGCGTGAGTCGGCATGGCTTGCCTCAGGCGCCGACCAATAGCGCATGTGACGCCGCGCGCTCTACCGCCGGCGCCGACCGATGACCAATGCGGCCGCGGTCATCACGAGCGCCATGCCGGCGGTCGCTGGCTCCGGGACGACGATGTCGAAGGCAAAGCCGGCCACTCCCGCGCTGCCGCCGGCTTGGCCGCGCACCATGAAAATGAACTGCTCGCCCGGTTGCGCACCGTCGATCTCAAACACGTGCATGTCGACGAATCGGTTTCGCGCGACGGCGCCGCTGGTGGCCGGAGCCCCGACAGGTGCGCCTCCGGCAGTTTGTTGCAGCATTACTTCCGTCGGGGCCCAGATCGTCGCGTCCAGTCCGTCGGTCATGACGCTCACGCGGAACTTTGCCGGAGCGCCGGCGCCAACCTCAAAACCCCAACGCTCTGCCGGGGCGACGGCCGGGTCATTGCCCGTAAGCGTTCCGGTTCCATCAAGAATGCCCATCTTCACGTAGGGCGCTTGACCGCTTGAGGGCGGCGTTTGCGACTCGCCCCAGTTCCAGTCACGGACCCCGTTCGTCAGTTGCGGGTCGTCAATCAGCGAGTAGGCCCAGCCCCCCGCCTTGCGGCTCGAGAGAATCTGCGAGCCGCTCACGAAGCTGGGCAGGTTGACGATGTTCGGATAAACGGAGTTGTCGGTCGGGTTAACAAAAGCATTGCCGCCCGTGGCATTGGCATTGGGGTAATCGAATCGCGTGCCGAACAGTGCGTAACCAGCCGATCCGTAGACGTTATTGCCGTCGCCGTCGAGCGGCTTGGCGTGGTAGTCGCTCCGCCACGGCGCGACGACATAGGGGGTCGACCCGCCTGGGAACAAATTTGTCAGGTCGTAGTCAGTACCGACGTAGCTCAGCGAGGCAGCCGGTGCGTCCGCAACGCAAAAAAATCCGGCGAATACCGCCGCGAACAAGTACTTTAACGCCTTCTTCATGAGATCAGTTCCTGAAACAAGGATGAAAAAAGAGATTCGTTGCGAACGGCAGTCGCGATCAACCAGATAAACGTCGGGGAGACGCCGTTGACCTTGCGGGGTGGCGACGCAGCAAGTGAAGAGGTGCCGCCTCTCGTTGCTAGGACTCGACCCGCCTCTTTGATGATTGAGGAGGGGTTCCAGAATGTCAACCAGAAAGTCATAAAACGGACAGGTTAAATTTCTCAAGTCAATGTGAAATCTGCCGACAATGCGGTCCAACGTTCCATCGATAAATGCCCTAGTGCTCAGGCGTCCGGCACGCCGTCAATCATCGCGAGTCGCTGGGCGATTCAGCGGGTAACGCGGCTTCAAGTCTCGTTGCGTGCCGCCGAACGCGTCGATCGGACCGCCGTTGATCGCCGGCCGGTAGTCAAGTCAGCGGACGTTGCCATCGAACCCGCCCATTGACGCCTGCGCGACGCGCATCCGCGTCGCACTCGCTCTGCGCACATTCTTCGTAGCATCAAGCCCGCTTCGTCGCTTGAACCTTCACCGCCGCGGCGCCTTGCTCATGCCGCGGCTAACCTCGAAGGAGTATCGCGATGAAGATTCGATTGTTTTCCCTGGTGGCTCTGCTCGTTGCTTGCGTCACCCCCTCACTCGCCAGGGCGGCGATTGTCACGCTCGATGCCAGCAAGGATGGGTCCATCTTTCAGAACAACGTCAACAACAGCAGCGGCGCTGCAAACGGGTTGATCGTGGGGACCAACGCCCAGAGTTCGCCGCGCCGCGCCGCCATCGCCTTTGACGTGGCGAGCGCCTTGCCTGCGGGAGCCGTCATTCAGAACGTGCAACTCAACTTGGTGCTCGGAGGCGTCGCGGGAGGCGGCGGCGGAGGAGGCGGTCCGGCCAACGTGACGATCGGCCTCCATCGACTTGCCGCGAACTGGGGCGAAGGCGCGGCGCAGCAACAAACGCCGCCAACCGACGGCCTTGGCGGACAGGGACAAGGCGTCGCCGCCGGGGCAGGCGACGTCACGTGGAGCTCGAACTTCCACGGTTCGTCGCTTTGGGCGACGCCAGGCGGCGACTTCACCGCGATAGCGAGCGCCTCGGCGCTGATTGACGCGCTGGTCGGCGGAACGAAGTCGTGGAGTTCAACCGCAGAACTCGTTAGCGACGTGCAGAATTGGTTCGACAATCCGAGCAGCAATTTCGGCTGGATGCTCATCAACGAGGACGAAGCGACGGCGAACACCGGCCGCACGTTTTACTCGAGCGACGTCGCCACGGCGGCACTCCGGCCGCAATTGGAGATCACCTACGAGGTGATTCCAGAACCGAGCACATTGCTGCTCGGCGTCACGGCGGGGCTGGTCAGCTTGGTCATTCCTGGCCGCCTTGCTCGTCGCGAGTCACGCGGCTAGGCCGCCTTCAGAGATCGCTGCCAGCCCGGTGCTTCGATCGGGCGCTGATCGAGCGTCCGTTCGTGCTCCACGCCTAGTGCGGTCGGCGTCGCAATCGCCCGACGGAGCCCGGGCTGCAGAGCAGTTCACGCTGTCGTCGCTTCATTTGCATATGAAGCCAATAACAGTCTTCAGTTCACTCGAATCTTCTTCATACCAGAACACGAGAAAGGCATTTCAATGAAACGATTCCTCTGGATGCTGGCGGCCGTAGCCGCCCTGCCTGGGCGGCAACCGGCGATGGCAATGACGATGACGCTCGGAGCCAAGCAAGATGCGACGATGTTTCAGAACAACCCGGACAACGGCAGCGGCGGCGGCAACGGACTCTTTGCCGGCACCAACGGCGCTCAAACTTCGCCACGACGGGCCCTCATCGCGTTCGACGTTGCGGCGGGGTTGCCGAGCAGCGTCGTCATTCACGATGTTGAACTCACATTATTTTTGGGTCAGTTCCCCAACGTGGGTGCCGTCGCCTCATCGACCATCGGGCTGCACCCGGTGACGAGCAGCTGGGGCGAAGGTCTGACGCAACTGCAGACGCCCCCAAACGACACGTTTGGCGGATTGGGGCAGGGGGCCGCGGCGCTCGACGGCGACGTCACTTGGAACAATCGTTTCCATTCCGCGACCACTCCCACGGCCTGGACCAACCCCGGCGGCGACTTCGAGCCAACGAGCAGCGCCAGCACCGTCGTCACGCGAAATCTGAATACCGGCTATGTCTGGAACTCAACGGACGCACTCATCGACGACGTCCAGGGCTGGCTCGACGCTCCGCAGTCGAACTTCGGTTGGATGTTGAAGAACGCCGACGAAGTGACGCCCGCGACCTTTCGCGGATTCTATAGCTCTCAGACGGCGACGCCGCAGTTGCGACCGCATCTAACAGTGTCATTTTCGTTGCCCGGCGATTTTGATCACAACGACGCGGTCGACGCTGCTGATCTGGCAGCTTGGCAGTCGAACGTCGGCCTGGGGAGCGGCGCGCTCCACTCCCAAGGAGACGCCGATCTCGACGGCGACGTCGACGGGGGCGACTTCCTCGTCTGGCAGCGCCAAGTCGGACAGACGCCAAACCCACCGGCCATCGCCGCGATCCCCGAGCCCGCAACCATTGGCCTGCTATCGATCGCCCTGGCTGCAGGAGCATGGCGCCGCCGTACCCGCCAACAATCCGCGAGCTAACTTCCAGGCCCCGGCCTCGCCGAAGGCTGGCAGACGACTTCAACATTAACTCACGCTACAAGGAACAGCTTCCGTGCTTCGTCCATTAATACGCATCGTTACACTCCTGTCTCTGATGGCCCTCGCCCGCGACAGTCGCGCGGCGATCATCACGCTCGGCGCCAGTCAAGATGGAACCATTTACTCCAACCACGTTAACCGCGGCAGCGGCGGCGGCAACGCTCTGATCGTCGGGACGAACGGCCGCGACGCGCCCCGACGGGCGCTGATCGAGTTCGACGTGGCGGGCCAGATCCCGCAAGGGGCCGTCATTCAGAACGTCAAGCTCACCATGGTGATGGGCCAGTTGCCGACGGAGCCCGAGGAGTTCGCCACGATTGAATTGCATCGTCTCTCCGCAAGCTGGGGCGAAGGGACGACGCAACAGCAGAACCCGCCCAATGACTCTTTCGGCGGCATGGGACAAGGGGCCCCGGCCCACGACGGCGACGTCACCTGGAGCTCGCGCTTCTGGGGATCGCCGCCGACGCCGTGGGCGACCTCCGGCGGCGACTTCAGCGCGGTCGTGAGCGGAGCCGCGGCCATTGGCTTGCCGATCGACGTTCCCTATTCGTGGGAATCGACCGCGGGCATGGTCGCCGACGTGCAGCAGTGGCTCGACAATCCGGCCGACAACCATGGCTGGATTCTGAAAAACGTCGATGAGACGAGCATGTCGACCTTTCGGGTCTTCTACAGTCGACAGACCGCCACGGCGGCGTGGCGTCCGCAATTAACGGTGGAATATCAGATAGTTCCCGAACCGGCTCCCCTGGCGATGGCGGGCATGGCGTTCGCCGGCTGCGCCGTCGCGACGACGAGGCGCTGGCAACGAGCAACGAGGTAACGCCACGTCCCCTCCAGCCCCCGGCTCCGCCGGGGGTCGGTCAGCATCCCGATCAGCGTCGTCCTGCGTTGCTATACCCTCCCGGAGGAGCCGGGAGCGGGAGGGGATAACGCTATTCCGGTTTTAAGGACAGGCTCAATCGCAGAGAAACCGCAGCAATCGCCTGCGAAGCTGTTCAAGCTTGGCCGCGCGAGTTTGACACTCCCACACCACCAGCACGCTCCACCCGAGGCGGCGGAGTTTGCGGAGACTGCTGCGATCGCGCGCGACGTTGCGGTCGAACTTGGTTTGCCAATAGTCAATTCGCGTCGCTGGCGTCGACCGGCCGGCGAGGCAAGCGTGGCGATGCCAGAAGCAGCCGTGGACAAAGATCGCCTTGCCGAGCCGCGGCAGGACGATATCGGGCTTGCCTGGGAGGTCGCGTCCATGGAGGCGATAGCGGTAGCCCATCGCGTGGATGAGTCGGCGAACGATCAGTTCGGGCGTCGTATCGCCGCTCTTTACCGCGCGCATGACGCGGCTCCGTTCAGTGGGTGAGAACTGGTCGGGCATGGGGTGTAGTCAGGAGTCAGGTTACGGCGGCAGGGCAATTGATGGCTCCTGATCTCTGACTCCGGACTCCTCTCTTCGAGCCTTCAAACACCGGCGTCAGCATGTGACGATCGATCCACTCGATGACCGGCACGCAAACGGCGTCGCCAAACCCGAAGAGGGCTTGAATGGTGTTCGTGGGCAACGCATAGTCGCCGGCGCCTTGGAGGCGGGCGTACTCGCGCGGCGTCATCCAACGCATCCGCAATTCGCCGTCGACAATCGCCAACACAATCTGCTTGGCGCTGCCGCCGCGCGGCGTGCGAAGGCAACCGGCGACGCCGTCGAAGCGGACTTCCATCCGCTGCTTTCCCTCGCGCACGCGACGGAAGGCGGTAAGCGCCAGCGGCGGGCCGCCGTGAGCTCGCAACAACTCCACCTGGCGGCTGTGGCGGTCGAACATCATCGCGGAGTGACGATCGACTTCCGTCTGGTTCCACCACGGCTGATCGTCGCCGAAGTCGATGACGTCGCTGATCGACTGCGGCGAGCGACGAGGGTTGCCGCAGTCAATCGTGGCCCAGCCGGTGGCGGGTTCGATCGTTTCCATGGCGCCGCGCAGACGCGCCGGACGGAGGCGGTCGGCGCGGTCGATCGCCTTTTGCCAAGGATCGTCGACGGCGCCTAATTCAACATCGGCCGCTCTGACGACCAGCGGCGGCGTCAGCAGTTCTGACTGGTAACCGACCAGGAACATCCGCGGCCGACTCTGCGGAACGAACCACTGGGCGTCGATCACGAAGCTATCGACCCAGTAGCCGAGCTCCGCGAGCGCGTGGATCGCCGTGGCGAAGTCTTCGCCGTCGTGCGAGGTGAGGAAGCCGGGGACGTTCTCCAGCAGCAGCGCCCGCGGCCGGCGGTCGCCGAGTTGCTCGATTACCTGAAGGAAGCCGAAGAGCGAGCCCGATTGTTCGCCGGCGAGGCCGCGGCGTTTGCCGGCCAGCGACATGTCGGTGCAGGGGAACGATGCGGTGGCTAGGAATGGTCGGCCCGGGATGCGTGCCAGCACTTGGTCGACCTGCCAGACGTCCCCTTCGTGGTAGTGGGGCGACGGGCCGTAGTGCCCTTCGTACATCTGCCGCTTCTTGGCGTCGATGTCGTTCGCATACCGGCAGTGCCAGCCACTGCGGCGAAGCGCCTCATCCACTAAGCCGATCCCAGCGAAGAATTCGCAGAACGTCTTTTCGCTAGGGTCATCCGTCAACGGTACGAGCCTCCTGCGGCCGCGTAACAGCGGCGGGCGATGTGCGCTAGCATTATAGAGTTCTCGCCGGCAAATGCACTGGGGCGATGGAATGCTCCGGGCGACGGTAGACGGCGTCGGTTCTATCGCCGCTCGCCGTCGGTCATTCGCTGATTTGCTAACTCTCCGCCGCGTGCGATACGATGGTGAAGCCGCCTCTCCCCTTTCGCCTCCGGAATTATCGGCGATGAAATTCTTTGCACCGGCAACTCGCTCGACCATGTTGGCGTTGTGTCTCTGGGCGATTGCGGCCCATGCGCCCGCCGCTGACGGCACGGCGGCGACGCCGCGCCAGATCAACGACTTCACGCTCAACGACCATGCCGGCGCCAAGCGCGCACTCGCCGAGTGGAGCGACAAGCCGGTGATCGTCGCCGTCTTTCTAGGGACTGAGTGCCCGCTGGCGAAGTTGTATGGACAGAAGCTGGTGGAGATTGAGAAGCAGTTCGCCGATCGTGGCGTGCAGTTCATCGGGATCAATTCGAACCAGCAAGATACGCTCCAGGAACTTGCCGGCTACGGGACGAAATTCGGGATCACGTTTCCTTTGCTGAAAGACCCGGGCGCCAAGATCGCAGACCAGTTTGGCGCCACGCGCACGCCGGAGGCGTTTGTGCTCGACCGCGATCGGGTGATTCGTTACCAGGGGCGAATTGACGACCAGTATGGCGTCGGCTCGGCCCGCAATGCGGCGACGAACACCGAACTGGTAAACGCCATCGAGGCTCTGCTGAGCGATAAGCCCGTCGCCGTGGCGACGACTCAGCCGGTCGGCTGCCTGATCGGGCGCCGCACGCCAAGCACTTCCAGCAGTGATGTAACGTACGCCAAGGACGTGGCGCCGGTGCTGCAAAATCGCTGCATCTCCTGTCATCGCGAGGGACAGATCGCCCCCTTCGCGCTGACGGAATACGAGGACGTGGTCGCTTGGGCCGACATGTGTCTGGAGGTGATTGACGACGGTCGCATGCCTCCCTGGAGTGCGAACCCCGCGCACGGCGAATTCGCCAACGACGCGCGCCTCGCTTCGGCAGAGAAGGAACTATTCCGCCGTTGGGTGGCCGCTGGCACGCCGGAGGGTAATCGGGACGATCTGCCGCCGGCCCGCCAGTTTGTCGAAGGTTGGCAAATCCCCAAGCCCGACGCCGTCTATGCCATGCCGGAGGAGTTCGAAGTTCCCGCGAACGGAACCGTGCCATACCAATACTTCATCTGGGACCCTGGATTCACCGAGGACAAATGGGTCTACGGCGCCGAGGCTCGCCCCGGGAACCCCGAGGTGGTCCATCACTTGATCATGTTCTACATCCCGCCGGGACAGGAGAAGCCTCGTCCGGAGGATCCCCTCTTCAATGCGATCGCGGCGTTCGCGCCGGGCATGCCGGCAGTTATCGGACCGGAAGAGTATGCGCTGCGCATTCCAGCCGGGTCGAAGTTGGCATTTCAGGTCCACTACACGCCCAACGGCAGGGCTACGACCGATCGCAGCTCGGCCGCAGTGGTGTTTGCCGACCCGCGTAAGGTGACGAAGCAGGTTCGCGTTGCGGCGGGTCTCAATTTCAAGTTCCTGATCCCGCCGTTCCATCCGAACTACCCGATTGAGGCGGAGAAGAAATTCAAAGAGGACACCTATCTCTACACGATGACGCCACATATGCACTACCGCGGCAAAGCGTTTCGGTTCACTGCGCACTACCCGGACGGCAGCGAGGAAATCTTGCTGGACGTGCCCCGATACGACTTTAACTGGCAGATCATCTATTTGCTGAAGGAGCCGAAGCTGCTCCCGGCCGGCACGGTCGTCAAGCTGCATGGCCACTTCGACAATTCGGCCAATAATCCACTGAACCCCGATCCCGCGCAGTTTGTCCGGTGGGGCGACCAGACCTGGGACGAGATGATGCTTGGAAGCATGACCGTAAGCGCGGCGAACCAAGATCTGCGCGCGGCAGGAGGCCCGTTGGCGGGCTTATCCGACGATCATGCCGGCGGCGAATGACGCAAGTTTTTATCGGTAAAACGATCACTAAGTCGTGATTTTGTTGATCGCCCCGGCAGGACCGGGAAATCGCGCAGTTGGCATGGGGCAGACTGTCGCAACGGCCGACACGGACTTGGCGAAACAGTTAAACTGGGTGGAATGCTGCGCATTTTGTAGCCATTCTATTTCGCGGGCCGTAACTCTTGGTCATGCCCTAACTTAGCGCTGATCCCCCCAGATATCGCAACAAAAATGCGACATTCTGTGCGTTTTGCGGAAGCGTGTTTGCGCAGCAAATCAGTCGCAAGGGTTGCGGTCCACGTTGCGATCGGTTTAGCCTGGGGGAACTTCGTAATCACGACACCCTCCCGTTTGGCGTCGTCTGACGTTCACTGATTGAACGACGACGCTCCTTCCTCCCCGCGATCGCCGCGCAGGCGGCAGTCTAACGCGACGATCGCCAGTCCCCTGTGGAGACGATTTCGATGGCAAGCCGAACAAACAATCGCATGGCCCGCGGTTTCACCTTGGTGGAACTCTTGGTGGTAATCGCCATCATTGGCATGCTGGTCGCCCTGCTGTTGCCGGCGGTCCAAGCGGCTCGCGAAGCCGCGCGACGCAACTCCTGCGTCAACAATCTCAAGCAGATTGGTCTGGCCGTGCAGACGAATCACGACTCGCAGAAGCAATACCCAATGGGTCGCGACAACACCGTGCAAAGCTCCACCTCGTGGGCCTTCCGGCTGCTGCCGTACTTGGAAAAGGCGAATATCTTTCAGTCGTTTAACAAGAGCTTTGACGTGTTCGATCCGGCTAACTCGACCGCGATGCGAACTCCAGTCGAAACCTACGCCTGCCCGAGCCGACGTACGGCTGCCGCTGATCGCGACTTCGACAACAATGATCAGCCGCCAGTGGTTCGCGCCGCGGCGACCCTCGGCGACTACGCCGCAGTCGCTGGACTCGACTACATGAACGGCGTCATCGCCGTCCCGGGCGGCCCCGACGGCGGCGCCCGTCCCGACCTTCGCCCCGACTCGACCGAGAGCGGCGCCATCTACAGCTTCTCGAAGATTCGCGACAAAGACGTCACCGACGGTCTGTCAAATACCATCGCCATCGGCGAGAAGCACAAACCGCAAAATCCGACGAACAACAATCCCGACATGCTCCACTACGAGCAAGGCGACAACGCCTTCCTCGCCGGCGACTCGCCCAAGACGATTTTTGCTGGCACCCGCTTCGGCGGCGCGGACAGCAAGGTCTCGGGGATCGCTCAGGGGCCGGACGACGGCGCGAACACGAAGTTCGGCAGCGAGCACAATGGCCTGACCCACTTCATGTTCCTGGATGGCCACATCAAGGGGCTGAAGAACGATATCGACTATCAGGTCTTCAACGCGGCCGGCACGATCGGCGGCGATGAGATTATTCCCGAGGATGCATTGTAGTCAGCGATTGACGAAACGAGATCGCAGATTACTCGGAGCCGTCGGCGAAAGCCGGCGGCTTTTTTTGTGCAATTGCCTGATTGCTTGAGGTGCTTTCACGGGTTGATTAAGTGCATAAGTCCATCTGAAAAAAGTTTGCGAGCTTCGGGACGGGGGCTTATACTCCCAGTCTTTGACCATTCTCTCGGTATTATCAATCTGGCTGGTTTGCTCATGAATCATAGTCGTCTCGCCTATCTAACTTGCCTGGCGTCCTTGCTGTATGCCTCCGACGGGCTGGCTTTCGTCGCTCCTCCGGCAAACGGAGTGATCATCAACGAAACGTTCGACGACTACGTCGATCAAGCGGCGTTCGAGGCCGTTTGGACGCCGACGGCGCCGCCTCTGATCGATCCTGAAACTCCTCCACCGCCGTACGGCATTCTCGTTCCGCCGGGATCCGGGGTGGTTCCGCCTCCTTACGACTTTCCACCCGGTGTGCAGGGGCAGGCGGCGTTCATCCAGAACCGCCTCAACGTCTATGCCGGTATGCCGGGCCTGCTTTGTCGGAGTTGCAGACGCTCGTTCCGACAATCGAAGAGCCGATCAGACTTTCGGCCGACATGTTTGACGACGCGTTGCCGAATAAGCGCGTCAGCGTCGGTATTCGCAGTTCCACGGAACCTATCAACATCATCGAACTCGGTCGTTGGAATGCATTTGCGCCTGATCCCACCGGCGGATTGGCTCCGCCTCCTAATAACGGCCAGTCGACCGGATTCGCATATCGCGTCATGAACTTCGGCCCGCCGTCTTTGCCGTTGGTGCAGCAGCCGAATTTTCAATACTTTCCGCTCGACCCGAGTTTGGATAGACCATTTGACGCTGACGCCCTTGTCACCCCGGCCGACATTGGCCCGGGTTGGCATCGTTACTCGGCGACCATCGGAGTGAATTTCGTCACGTTGATGTTAGACCTGTTTCGCGACGGCCTGAACAATGCGACGGGGCTTCCGGGAGTCGATTCCGAGGTTACCTGGAGCATAGTTCCGCGCGGCTCCGCGCCGTTTGACAGCCTTCGCATTGGCGCCACCTCCGGCGTCACGAGCGTCTCGGGCGCTGTGGTCGACAATATTGTCTTGGAGCGCGTGCTATCGATTCCGGAGCCCGTCGCGTTGACGATGGCCAGCATGGCCGCCTTGGCAATGGCTTGTAAGCGACGCCGCCGTTAAAGCCATAGCATCAGCCGGCCGTCCAGCATCTCCGGCAGCGCCCGGCGCACCATCCGTTCGACCGACGCCGCGCCGTAGCGCGTACTCAGATGCGCCGCGATCACCAATTCGTTCTTGAACCGCTCGCGCCGATCGACGAAGTCGTCAAGATGCATGTGCCCGAATTTGTGGATCTTTTCCTTGCGGTGCTCGGGCGAGACGAACGTCATTTCGCAGATCAGGATCTTCGCGTCGTACATCGCCGGGCAAGCGTCGAGCCCGGCGGGAGCCGTGTCGCCGGCGTAGGCCACCAATGGCTGGCGCACCTCTTCGGTCACCGCCGTGCCGGCCATGCGCAAGTCGCGAATCTGGTCGCCGCTGAGGTCGCGGTACTCGGTCTTCAGTTTGTTGCGGCGATCCCACACGACGTATCCGAGCGACGGCACCGTATGCTTCGTGGCGCTAACGGTGACGACCAGTTCCCGCGAGAGTTCGATCTCGTCGCCCGGGGCGAGCGGGCGGAGGTCGCACGGCATCCGCCCGCGGTCGAGACGCACGAAGTTTTTGAGAATCTCCTGCACCGGAGCGATCGTCTCCTGCGGCAGGTAGATCACCGGCGGCTCCATCTTCATCATCCGCCGGCGGGCGACGTACACCGGCAGCGCGGCAATGTGGTCGAGGTGCCCGTGGCTCACGAACCACGTCTCGGTCCCCATGAATCCCCACGGCTGCGCGCCGAGGTCGAAGCCGATGCTCAACTCCGGCAACCGCCAGTAGCTCTGCACCGCCGCCCGCGAGTACCCCTCGATCGTGAGCGGTCCATGCTGAATCGTTTTGAAGGGGGCGTTGTCGATCATCAAGCGAAGCGGCGGGACGAGGATGCGGCAGGCGTTGGGGGACCTCCCAATGTAGAGGTAGACGGCGCGCCGCGAAAGGATGTTCACGCGAGCACGCGCTTAGCCCCCGTAAGTGACCGGGGGAGAATCGCCCAGCGGCGCCGTCACGCCGCTGCGGCGGCTTCCATCGCCTGCGGCGGCAACACCCAGATCTCGCCGAACAGCTCTGCCTGCTCGACGCCCGCATGATGATGACGTATGAGCTCCAACAGCGCCAGAAACAACCCCACCATCCGCGAGCGGTGCATCCCCGGCTCAAAAAAGTCCGTGAACAGAATCCGCTTTTCCGTGGCAAGTCGTTCCTTGATTCGCTCCATATGGACTTCGATCGGCGTATCGTCGTAGCGAATCTTGGCCGTCGCCTCGACGCTCTTCTGCTTGATGACGCGGTTGAAGGCGCTCACCAAATCCCATAGCTCCACTTCGTGGATCGGTTGATTGGCCGGGTCGCTCGGACCGTCGTTCAGGTCGTCGACGCGGCGCTCGAAACGCAGCTGCCACTGCCGGGCACGTTCTTCCAGCACGTTGGCCGCTTCCTTGTAGCGCTTGTACTCCAGCAGCCGGGCGACGAGCTCGTGTCGCGGGTCATCGACCGGCTCCTCCTCGATCTCGTCATGCCGCGGCAGCATCAGCCGCGACTTGATCTCCATCAGTTGCGTCGCTATTTCAAGAAAATCGCCGACGGCGTCGACGTCGACCGCTTCCAGCACCGCCAAGATCTCTAGGTACTGCTCCGCGACCCGCGCAATGGGGATTTCCAGCACCTCCAGCTCGTGCTTTTTCACGAGGTAGAGCAGCAGGTCCAGCGGACCGGCGAACATGTCGAGTTGAACGCGAAAACGCATGGGGCTACAACTGCATGGGGCGGGCGATAGCTGGCGCCGCGGGATTATGGTGAGAACGCCGGTCCGCGACCAGAGCAGCGACACAACTAGCTAGCAGACGATCGGCGCGGCGCATTTTCTGCCCCAGCGCGGCGTCGTCAGATCGAAACGATGGACGAACAACGCCTCTGGGCCCCGTGGCGGATGAGCTATATCGCTGGCGACAAGTCAGCGGAATCAACCCTCCAGAAGCCGATCGCCTGGCTTCCCGGCGCCGACCATTCCTGTTTTATCTGCAAGGCGGCCGCCGCCTATAACGACGAAGCTGCCGCCCGCAGCCAGAATCTTGTGCTGGAGGTGAGCAATCACACGATTACGCTGCTCAACCTTTACCCCTACAACAACGGGCACCTGCTTGTCTCGCCGCGGCGGCATGTCGGGGAGTTTCACCAGCTGACTGACGCCGAGCATCTGGAAGCGATCAAGTCGCTGTCGCACTACACGCAACTCTACCGCGAATTGATCCGGGCCGAGGGATTCAACATCGGACTGAATCTCGGTCGCCCCGCGGGGGCGGGCGTGCCCGGACATCTCCACTGGCACCTCGTGCCGCGCTGGAGCGGAGACAACAACTTCATGCCCGTCACGGGCGACTCGCGGATCATCTCGCAATCGCTCAAGGAACTGTGGGAAGCGATCATGAAAGCGGGTAACTAAACCACCAAGGCTCGAAGACGCCAAGAAGGCGCCAAGAAAACAGCAGTAAATAATTGAACTCGCATTTCAAGAAGCAAAGCGGGCTATGCTTCCTATCGTCGAACAAAGCCTAGAATGACGAATCTCCTAATTTCCTCCTTCGTGCCTTCCTTCGCGTCTTCGTGCCTTCGTGGTTAATCCTCTCCTCCCAGACGCCGAAACCCAGCTCGCCCCCTATGCGATGCATGGCCGCGATACGGCTGGTCGCGTCCACGCCGAGCCGACGCACCCTTACCGCAGCCCCTATCAGCGCGATCGCGATCGGATCGTCCACTCCAGCGCCTTCCGTCGCTTGGCGCACAAGACCCAGGTCTTCACCGGCGCCATGGGCGACTACCATCGCTCGCGCTTGACCCACACGCTCGAGGTCGCTTCGATCGCCCGCACCGTCGGTCGCACGCTCCGGCTCAACGAAGACCTGATCGAAGCCCTCGCGCTGGCGCACGACATTGGCCATCCGCCGTTCGGCCACGCCGGCGAAGACGTCCTCAACGAGTGCCTCGCCGATCACGGCGGCTTCAATCACAACCGGCAAGCGCTGCGCATCTTCGAACTGCTGGAAACTCGTTATCCCGACTTTCCGGGACTCAACCTCTCGCGCGAAATCCTCGCCGGCCAGCAATCGCGCAGCGATAAGCTTCGCCCTGTCGACTCTGGCGGACGGCTGCTGGAAGTCCAGACGGTCGACGCCGCCGACAGCATTGCCTACAACGCACACGACGCCGACGACGCGGTCGAGCTTGGCATGATAGAGATTGCCGAACTCGACGCGTCAGCCGCGTGGCGAACGGCCGCCGCGAACGCCCGCCGCCGCTACGCCGCGCTCGACGCCCATCAGTTTCGTCGGGCCGCGGTCCACGAACTGATCGATCTCTTCGTCAGCGATCTGATCACCGTCTCGCAGCGTCGCCTCGCCGAACTCGACCCCTCCAACGCGCTGATCGCGGCGTTCCAGCCGCAGGCCATTGTGGCCTCGTCGGCCGAGTTGAGCGAACTGAAGCTGGAACTGCAACGGCTGCTCTTCGATCGCGTCTATCGTCACCCCATCGTGCTCGATCAACGCGCCCGCGCGGGCGCCGCGCTGCGGGAGATGTTCTCCCAACTTGTCGCCCATCCCGCCGCGCTGCCCCGCCGGTTCGCCGCGGTGGCCGAATCCGAGGGAATCCATCGAGCAGTCGGCGACTGTCTGGCGTGCATGACCGATCACGCCGCGCTCGAAGAACACGCCCGCCAATTCGCATAACCTGCCCGCTCGACCGGCGCAACCCTCCCGCCGCCGCCCCCGCTCATCGTCGGAAGCCCAACTCCCCCAATTGGTACCGCCACCTGCAGGTGGTAGAATTGAGGCTTCCGGGGGATAGTTTTTCAGCCGTCGCGACCATCGATCCGTCCGCGCGGCCCCGCCCCGTCGCGCCCTCCGTCGTCATCCAGCCGAAAACGATATGGCACTGGTCATCCTGCGCTGCGTCTTCATTCTGGTCGCCGCCGGCGTTGGCTTTCAGATTATCCAGGCCGACACGCTCCCCAAGGAACCCTATGTCCCTTGGCTCGTGGTCGGCGGTCTGATCCTGCTCGCGGCGACCGTCATCGCCATCGACGTCTTCGCCGGCCGCAAACGTCTCGACACGATCACTGCCGTGTACTTCGGCCTGATCATCGGTTTCTTTTTGACCTACGTGCTGACGATCGCCATCAGTCCCTGGCTCGTCCCCGATAGTCCGAAGCAATTCAACTGGGGCCCCTGGGTGACCCTCGTCCTCGGCATGGTCCTTTGCTACACCTGCATCAGCATCCTGATGCAGACCAAAGATGATTTCCGCTTCATCATCCCCTACGTCGAGTTCGCCAAAGAAATTAAAGGGCTCAAACCCTATGTCCTCGATACAAGCGTGGTGATCGACGGCCGCATCGCCGACGTGATCGAAACCCGCATCATCGACAATCAACTGATCATGCCGCAGTTCGTTATTTCCGAACTGCAAGCGATTGCCGATTCTAGCGACAAGCTGAAGCGCGGCCGCGGCCGGCGCGGGCTCGATATTCTCAACCGCCTCCGCAGCGACGCGAAGGTCGATCTGGTGGTGTTCGATCGCGAACTGCCGCAGTTCGCCGGCCAGCCGGTCGATCAGAAACTCGTGCTCCTTGCCAAGCACCTCGAAGGCAAAGTCGTCACCAACGACTACAACCTCAACAAGGTCGCCAAGCTTCACAACGTCGGCGTCATCAATCTCAACGAACTAAGCAACGCCCTCAAGCCGATGTTCATGCCAGGCGAGACGCTGCAGGTTCGCATCATCAAACCAGGCGAAGAATCAGGTCAAGGCGTCGGCTACCTCGAAGACGGCACGATGGTCGTCATCGAAGGCGGCCGCGAGCACATCAGCGAAAACGCCGTCGTTCTCGTCACCAGCGTGCTGCAAACCAGCGCCGGCCGCATGGTCTTCGGCCGCTTCGAACATCGCGTCGCCTCAAACGGCCAAGCCGGCGCCTAGTGGCTAGCGCAGCCTCAACGAGTCAAGGGGTTAATCCTCCAAACTCAGCTGCGACGGGCGCATTCGTTCTCTGACCACTCTCGAGGGGGGTGGCCAAGAATACTTCACCACATCCGGACCGTCGGCTGCTATGGTGCGTCGATAGTCGCCAAGCCTCGCGCCGAATGCCCAACGGGGTCGGGTTCCTACTGCCACTGGCGAGATTGCTTGGCGTGGAACGCCTCCAGTGGCAAAAGGAACCCGACCCCCTCGAGCCGCCACGGCCGCTACGGCCAACGACAGAAAGGAACAGTCAAGGAGCCTGAGGCAACGCCATGTCGCCCAACCTGTCGCCACTTGCGCCGCCATAAAGCACTGCCGTGACAAGTCTTACGCCTAGTGTCGCCAAAAATCGAAAAGGCGACACATGGCGACACACGACGCAAGCGACGCCACCCGGGCGCCACTCGCCGCGGCGAGTGGGAACTGCCGCAAGGGATGGTTCGCCATTGAGCTGGCAGGTGGCCTGAAGATGGAGGTCAAGCACCCGCGTTTCGCTTGCGGCACGCAATACGTGTCCACAGCAGTTTACTGAAAGTAGTAGCCCATGATCCTCACGCGAAGCGATGTCGCCTCGCCTGTCGCCGCTTGCGTCACGCTAACGCACAACCGCGGCAGGACTTACGACTAGTGTCGCCAAAAATCGTTGAGGCGACACACGACACGCGACAGAGAATTCCGTCACCTATGATGGCTGCATATTCATTCATCCCAATGTCCAGTCCGTTAATGCTTGTGGTGAGTCGGCAGTTGAGGCATCCTGTGAGAAGCGGCTCGCACAGCGCCCGATCAAGATGGTTCACTCAGGCGGTTCACTCGATGAAGCGATTCTCGATTCTCTTGGCGTTGACGTTCGTCTTTGGATCTCGGCTCGCACCGACGGGCAGCGCGGCAGTTCCCGAGAAACCCAACGTCGTCGTGATCCTTGTCGACGACATGGGCTTCTCCGACCTCGGTTGCTACGGGAGCGAGATTCCCACTCCCAACATCGACGCCCTCGCCGACCATGGCGTGCGCTTCACGCAGTTCTACAACACGGCCCGTTGTAGCCCGACGCGGGCCTCCCTGCTCACCGGCGTCTATCCCCATCAAGCCGGGATGGGGCACCTCGACAACATTATCCACGAGGGCTCCAAAGGCACGACTGGTCGGCTCCGCGACGACGTCGTCACCATGGCCGAGGTGCTGCACGACGCCGGTTACCTCACCTGCATGACTGGCAAGTGGCACCTGGGGCAACAGCATGGTACGCCACCCTGGGAACGCGGCTTCGACCGTTCGCTCAACTCCCCCAGCGGCGGCATTTACTTTCGCAAGCAGCCGTATCGCACCGAGGTCTTTCTCAATGGCGAGAAGAAGCAGAAGGACGACCCCATCTTCGGCCAGAAGTGGTACAGCACCGACCTTTGGACCGACTGGGGGATGAAGTTCATCGACGAGGCCCGCGAGGAAAAGAAGCCGTTCTTCCTCTATCTCGCCTACTGCGCCCCCCACTTCCCGCTGATGGCTCCGGCCGATGAAATCGCCAAGTATCGCGGCAATTACCGGCAGAACTGGGCGAAGCTGCGCGAGGCGCGCCGCCAACGGCAGATCGAACTTGGCATTGTCGACGAGGCGTGGCCGCTCAGCGAAATACCCGAACAAGTGCCGAACTGGGATGAGTTGAGCGACGACGAGAAAGACCGCTTTGATCACATGATGGCGATCTATGCGGCGATGCTTGATCGCGTCGATCAGAACGTCGGCAAGCTCGTCGCGGGGCTCAAGGAGCGGGGCGAGCTCGACAACACGATCATCTTCTTCATGTCCGACAACGGCGGCAACGCCGAGTCGGGCCCGCGCGGCATCTACGAAGGCAAGAACCCGGGCGGCGCTAACTCGCGAGTCTTCTTGGGGCAAAGCTGGGCGACGCTCAACAACACGCCGTTCCGCAGCTATAAGCACTTCACGCACGAAGGGGGCATTTCGACGCCGCTGATCGTCAGCTGGCCCGCCGGCATTCCCGCCGCTCGCGACGGCAAGCTCGTGAAGGAGCCGGGGCATCTGGTCGACGTTATGGCGACCGTCGTGGACGTCACGGGCGCCAAGTATCCCACGGAATACGACGGCCATAACATCCAGCCGATGGAAGGCGTCAGCTTGATGCCTGCGATCGACGGCCAGAAATTACACCGGACGCATCCCATTTACTTCGAGCACGAGGGCAATCGCGCCCTCCGCCGCGACAAATGGAAACTCGTGATGAAGCACCAGGAACCGTGGGAGCTTTACGACATCGACGCCGATCGCACCGAGCAACGCAACCTGATCGACGACGAGCCCGACCTGGCGAAAGAATTGATCGCCGATTGGGAAGCGTGGGCCAAGCGCGCCGACGTCGGCCCCTGGCCCGGGCGCAGCCGCGAGGCGTGGGGGGAAGAGAAGAAGCCGAAGGAGCAGGGGAAGGCGAAGAAACCGAAGGAAGCGCCAGCCGCGTAGCATTCGGTCCTGCTGCGACGACGGCGTTACATCCGCTCGACGACGTCAATGCCGAGGAGGTTCAGCCCGCGAGCTAGCGTGCGGGCCGTAAGGTCGCACAGCAGCAGTCGGCTGTTGCGCAGCGGTTCGGTCTCGGCCTTCAGTACCGGACAGTTCTCGAAGAACGACGAATACTTGCCGGCCAGATCGTAGAGGTAGTCGGTGAGGTAATTCGGCCGGTAGTCGCCGACGACTCGGTCGAGCGCTTCGCTGAACTGCAAGATCGCCACGCCGAGGGCGCGTTCCGCCGGGTGGTCGAGCGTGATCGTCGCGCTGCTCGCTCGCAGCTGGGCGGGATCAACCCCTCCCTTGCCGAAAATGCTGCTCACGCGGGCATAGCTGTACTGCATGTACGCCGCCGTGTTGCCGGTCATCGCCAGCATCTTGTCGTAGCTGAATTTGTAGTCGCTTGTACGATTATGGGCGAGGTCGGCGTACTTGATCGCCCCGATGCCGACTCGCTCGGCGACGATCTGCCGTTCATCGGCAGAGAGCATTGGCTCCGGCCGTGCATCATCGTTAGCGCTTACGATGGCTAGGGCCCGCTCCACCGCTTCGTCAAGCAGCCCGCTCAGGCCGACCGACGAGCCGGAACGAGTCTTGAACGGCTTGCCGTCGTCGCCCAACACCGTACCGAAGCTGATGTGCTGGAACTCGACGTTATCGTATCCCCAGAGCCTAGCCGTGGCGAAGAGCGAGTCGAAGTGAAACGACTGCCGATGATCGACGACGTAGAGGATCGCGTCGGGGCGCCACTGGCGCATCCGATACTCGATCGTCGCAAGGTCAGTCGTCGCGTAGAGGAAGGCGCCATCCTTCTTCTGCACGATGAAGGGCGCCTCTTGCCCGGCGAGGAAAACGCACAGGGCGCCGTCGCTCGACTTGGCGAGCCCCTTCAGCTTCAGGTCTTCGACGACGCCGGCAAGGGCGTCCTCATAAAAACTTTCGCCGAGGGCGTGGTCGAACGTGACGCCAAGCCGCTGGTAGGTCTCGTCGATCTCCGCGAGGCAGGGCGGGAGGAATCGCTGCCACAGGGCCTTGTTGGTCGCGTCGCCTGCGTGAAGCGCCGCCGTCTCAGCGAGCACCGCCTGGCCAATCGTTGGATGCGCGTCGGCCAGCGCCCTGGTCTTCGAATCGGAGTCGAGCTGATTCAGTTTGGCCTCGAGCTCCCGGTACTCCCGGCGGGCGTCGGCGAGTTGCCCCTCCGCTTGGCTGATCCGCTTGGCGTGCTTTTTCTGTTCAGCCGGATCAGCCGGCGTCGGGGCCAGTTCGAGTTGCGACACCCGGCTTTCGCATTCAGCCACCCTGGTTGCGGCCGCGGGGAGCGCCTCGTCGCGCAGGGCGTGATACTCGACCAGCGTGTTGACCAGTCGGTAGAGCCGCGTCAGCTCGGGCACTGGCGCTTTGGCGAACGCCGCTTCGTCGCCGAAGTGCTTCCAGCCGTAGATGATCATCCCGAACTGGGTGCCCCAGTCGCCGATGTGGTTGTCGCTGATCGTCCGATGGCCGACGAACTTCAGCACCTGGTAGAGGGCGTCGCCGATCACCGTCGAGCGGATATGCCCCACGTGCATCGGCTTGGCGACGTTCGGCGACGAGTAGTCGAGCACGAACGTCCGCGGCGAGGCCACTGCCGCTACGCCGAGTCGATCAACGTCGGGCGACGCCGCCTTCAGCTTGTCAGCGACGAACGCGTCTTTCAGCTTCAGATTGATGAAGCCCGGGCCAGCAATCTCCGGCGTCTCGCAGAGGTCCGTAATGCGAAGTTTATCGACGATCGCGGCCGCCACCTCGCGCGGCGGCTTGCCGAGTCGCTTGCCGAGCGGCATCGCGCAGTTTGCCTGGTAGTCGCCGAACTTCGCCTCCTGACTCGGCAACACCATCGCCGCGAACTCGGCGGCCGACTGGTCCCCTTCCGCCAATGCGACCAGCGCCGTGGCGACCCGCGCTCGAAGTTCAGCCAGAATGCTCATGAACTCTAACCCGACAAATACAGGTCTCTCGCAGAGGCGCGGAGACGCAGAGGAATACACGGAGTACAAATCAAGTTGCTAACAACAGCCTATAAATGATCCCTGTGAGGCTTCGTCGCTTCATCGAAGAATAGCGACCCAAAGCACTCTTCTGCGCCTTCGCGCCTTTGCGTGAGACTTATTCTTTCGCCTCACCAGCAGGCGCATCTTCCGCAGACTTCCACGGCAACGGGACGCGTTGGGCTTCGCTCCAGAAGTCCTCCAGTGCGTAAAATTCCCGCGTCTCGCCGTCGAAGAGGTGGATCACGACATTGCCGTAGTCGAGGAGAATCCAGCGACTCTCTTGATACCCTTCGATGCCCATCCGCTTGTCCTTCAGCTCGTCTTCGAGCACATGCTCGATCTCCTCGCTGATCGCGTGAAGCTGGCGGCGGCTGTTGCCGGTGGCGATGACGAAGTAGTCGAAGACTGGCGTGATTTTTCGCATGTCGAGGACCACGATGTCTTCGGCGCGGTTGTCCTCGGCAGTGCGCGCGGCGGCCATCGCGAGCTGGTAGCTGCGTTGGGCCTCGGGAGGCGATGATTCTGATGGCGTGGCGATGATGCAACTCGTTGGCCGCTGGCGGCGGCGCGAAAATATGAACGGTCACTCTGCCCGCGATCGACCTTGCCGGCCGACGTCCGCGAGCAGCGCGAAAGCTAAGAATTCTACCCCATTTCTGCCCGCAGAGGGAGGGCGTCGGCGCGCAGCGGCGGCGCGCTCGTCTGCTGTTTTTCGAGCCGCGGCGATACAATGAGCCGAGATTTTCACCAATGCCACCGCTCACCCCAGGAAACCGGCGATGTCCGACTGGATCGAACCGGGCCAAAAGGCCCCCGCTTTTACGCTGACAGCCGACGATGGCTCGAAGGTTCGCCTTGCCGATCTCGCCGGGAACCCCGTCGTCCTGTACTTCTACCCGAAGGACGATACCCCAGGCTGCACGAAGGAGGCATGCGCCTTCCGCGATTTGAAGAACGAACTGCAGAAGCACGGCGCGAAGGTCTTCGGCGTCAGCGCCGACGACGTCGCGAGTCATGTGAAGTTCCGCGATAAGTTCAAGTTGAACTTCCCCCTGCTGGCCGACGTCGATCACGCCGTCGCCGAGAAGTACGGCGCTTGGCGCGAGAAAAACATGTACGGCAAAAAGTCGATGGGCATCCAGCGCAGCACCTACCTCATCGATGGGAAGGGCAAAGTGGCGAAAGTGTGGAAGCGAGTGCAGGTTGATGGGCATGATCAGCAGGTCCTGGAGGCGCTGGGTGAACTTCAGCATGACGAATGACGAAATCCGCATGACGAATAAGGGACGCAAGCGGACGCCATGCTGAAGTCCCAGATTCCATTCGTCATTCGTCATTCTGGCTTCGTCATTTGATCTCCCGCTTCGGTCTTGCCACGCAAAGATCCGCGCATGCCCCTCCCTAACGCCTTCCGTGCGCTCGCTCATCGTAATTACCGCCTGTTCATTATTGGGCAAGGGGTCTCGATGATCGGCACCTGGATGCAGACTACCGGATTGTCGTGGCTCGTCTACAAGATGACCGACAACTCGTTTCTCCTGGGGCTCGTTTCATTCTGCGGACAAATTCCAGCGTTCTTCCTGGCGCCGATCGCCGGCGTGCTGTCGGATCGCTTCGATCGCCGGCGAACGTTGTTCGTCACGCAGGCGATCTCAATGGTGCAGGCCGTGTCGCTGGTGGCGCTCACCTGGACGGGGCACATCGAGATTTGGCAGATCATTGCCCTGAGCGCCATTCTTGGCACGGTCAACGCCTTCGATATGCCGACGCGCCAGGCTTTCTTGTCCGACATGGCGCCGACGCGCGTCGACCTGCCCAACGCGATCGCGCTGAACTCGTCGATGTTCAACCTCTCGCGGCTGGTTGGGCCAGTGATTGGCGGCGCTCTGCTGGCCGAGTGGGGCGCCACCGCGTGCTTTTTGGCGAACGCCGTCTCGTACGTTGCCGTCATCGTCGCGCTCGCCTCGATGCGCGATCTGCCCGTGCGCGTCGCGCCGCGACTGGGGCGCGTCAGTCGCGGGGTGATCGAGGGCTTTGCGTACGCCTTTGGTTTTGCGCCGATCCGGGCGCTACTGCTGATGATCGCCATGGTGAGTCTCCTCGGCATGCCGATCTCGACGCTGCTGCCGGTCTTTGCCAAGGACGTGCTCCACGGCGAGGCGCAGACATACGGGTACTTGTTGGCCGCCTCGGGCGCCGGCGCACTCACCGGGGCCTTGTACCTCGCCCATCGGCGGTCGGTCGTCGGGCTCGGCAAACCGATTGCGGTGGCAACCGTCACGTTTGGCCTTTGCATGGTTGCCTTCTCCTATTCGACAAGCGTGCCTGTTTCCTGCGTGATCCTGCTCATCGCGGGGTTCTCGATGCTTCTCACGCTCGCCGGTTGCAACACGCTGTTGCAGACGATCGTCGACGACGACAAGCGCGGCCGCATCATGAGCCTGTATGCGATGGCCTTCATGGGAACGGTGCCGTTGGGAAGTCTGCTGGCCGGCTCGCTCGCCGACGCCTTCGGAGCGCCGCTGGCGGCGCGGATCAACGGCGTCCTCTGCATCGCGGGAGCGGCGTTGTTCATCATGCGCCTGCCCGCGCTCCGGAAGCAGGTGCTGCCGATCTACCAGCGCGCCGGCTTGGTGCCGCCGATTACCGCGGCGGTGGAGGCGGTCGCCGAGCTTCAAGCCGCGCCTGAAGATGCGTAGGCGCGAGCATCAACTCTGTCGCCTGTCGCACTCTGTGCCTGAGCGATTTTTGGCGACAGAAGTCGTAATCTGTTTGGCGTACGCTACTTAGCTGCCTTGCGTGAGGCGCCGGCTTGGCGTCGTGGTGCGTCGGTCGAGCAAGTGAGTTCCTTTCTTTGTCGGACTTGGCGCCCGGCGAGGGGGATTTTGTCGTCGGTTGAATTCTGTCGCGAGGCTTTCTGTCGCCCCAGGCGTTTTTGACGACAGAATTCGTAAGTGACGGCTTGGAGAGGACTTGGATTGGTTGCAGGGAGCGACAGCGACGGCGGCGCTGTCGTCGCTTCACTTGCTGTCGTGTCGCACGGTGTCGCGTTGTGCGTTTTTGGCGACAGTTCGGCGCGCGCGCTGGACCGTGCGGATCGAGACGTCGATCCACTTGGCGGCCGCTACGAGCGAGTGGCACTCGTGGATGAGCTGGCAGAAATCCACTTTCTTGGCCGGGGCCATGATCCGGCGGCGTTCGTGGATCAATGGACTGTTCATTACTTGGTTCCCCCCGGTTCTTGATGCAGCGAGGCTGAAGTCTCTCGCTGAGGCGCGGAGGCGCAGAGGAACGGAGCGACTGCGCGCATGGGCTGCAATTCTTGCGGGCCATTCTCTGCGCCTCCGCGCCTCTGCGTGAGATCTGACGGCTCGCCGCGGAGACGTGGACGGAAGTTCACGTTAGGGAAGTGCGCGGCCAATTTCAACAGAAAAGCGGGCGGAGTTATTTGGGGGTTTCTGGGGCGAATTCGGGGCGGCGCGGCCACTTTTGGGGAGGCGGTTCGCCGATTTGCCGCGTGCGGCGCAGGCAGGACACCTTTGGCTGAGGGCATCGAAAACAGAGTGACAAACAGGTGACACCGAAGTTGCAACTGCCATGTAGTTGACGCGGTTTATCCGATTAGGACAATCGGCCTCGCTTACTCAGTTTCGCGCCGTGTCGCGTCTTTCTCTGGAGTCGAGTGATGAGTCGAACCCTTGTCTGCAAGGTTAGCCGCGGGATCGTGACGTGCTGGACGCTAGCGCTTCTCTCGTGGTGCAGTTTCAGCGTTGCGGCGGGCAATGCTGCCCAAGTGGGTGCGTTAGCAGGCGACGTCGACGCCGCGGAGGGTCCGGTCCCGGTGGGCTACGAGGCGCCGGACGGCGCATTGGCCGCTGACGGCATGCCCGCGGCCGACGTCGTTGAGTCGCTCCCCACGCCCGCCTCGACCTCGGCATCGACGGACGCGAAGTCCCTGCCCGTAGCCACAAGCAACTCCGTCGTCACCGACGTGATCATGTTGATCGATGCGACCCAGAGCATGGCGTGGCCTTCCGGGCGTGAGCGCCGGATGGCGATCGCGCAGTGGTCGGCGCTCGATATCGCCGACGGCGTGCCGGAGAACATACCGGCTGCCTTCGTCGCGCTTCACGATGAAGCGACGGCATTGCGCCAATTGCTGCCGTTGACGAACGACGGCCGCGGCCATTTGCGTCGAACCGTGATGCGCTTGGTTCCTGCCGGCGAGGGAAAGGTTGACAAGTTGCTGGTTGAAGCGAGGCGACTGCTCACGAGCAAGCCCGACGCGTCGCCGCTGATCGTGCTGGTGACCGACGGCGTCGACTGCGATCCGTTCAGCCATGGCGCCCCGATCCGCGACTTGGCGCAGACGTATGGAGACCGGCTGTACTTTCAAGTGATTGGCGTTGGCGACAATCATGTGATTTCGGCGAAACTCCGCGACCTCGCCAATCAAGCGGGAAGCCACGGCGAGTTCAGCAGCGTGAAGTCGCACGCCGAACTGCCGACGGCGCTCAGCCGTTGCCGTCAACTGTTTGAGCAGATCGGAGCTCAGCGCGCCGCGCGCGCCAAACAGCAGGCGGTCGACTTGGCGCACTGTCGCGCGGAACGCGTGACGCTCGCCGATCGAGTGGGGAAGCTAACCAAGGAGACTGCTCAACTGAGCGGCGACTTGACCGTCGCGCAGGCGAAAATTGTTGAACTGAACCATACTGTCGAGGACCTGACCAAGGGGCGGAACGTCCTTTCCGATCGCGTCGTATCGCTAACGACGGACTTAGAGGCGGCGCAGCGTGACAACGCCAATTTGACGACCGACAACAAACGGCTGGAAGTGGAGAAGGCGCAGCTTATCGACGAAAGTGCTCATCGTTTGGGCGAGATCAATCGGCTGACCGAGGACAAGCACGCGGTGGAGCTAAGCCGCGATGGCTATCGCCGCGCTTACTGGACATGGCTGGTGCTGGCGCTGGCGTTTCTGTCGTTGTTGATCCTAGCGACGCTTCTCTGGTGGTTCCGGACGATTCGACTGCTTGATCGACTGGCGGCCGTGACGAAGGAACGAGACGATTGGAAGAACGATCACTCGAGCCATTCGGTGAAGCTTGACGAGGCCAACGAGGACGTCCGCCGACTGGAGCACAAGCTGGCCGAATGCCGCGATCGAGCCGGCGATTTGCAATCTGAACTCGACCACGCGCGTGACGACGCGGAACGGCTGGGCGACGAGAAGCGCCGTCTGAAGTGCGAGTTGGACGAATCGGAAACCCGCCGCCATGAATTGACTCGCGAACTTGATCGCTACAAAGACGAGTGCGGCGATCTGGGGCAAGATCAGACTCAGCTCAAGGCGCAGATCGAGGAGATGTCGGAACGGTACAAGCGGCTCAAACGCCGTTACGAAGAGTTGGAACAACGCGCCAGCGCTTCCCATCATGAGGCCGATCAAACTCGACAGTCTCTGGCGGAATGCCGAACGCAAGCGGGACGGCTGGAGGAGCGGCTCGATGCCTGCCACCAATCGAAAGGAGACCGCGACCGGCGGATCCATGAACTAGAGCACCTGGTTAGCGCCTCGCGGGAGGAAGCGCAGCGCCTTAGCGATAAACTGCGACGATGCCACGAACGCAACGAGCAACACTCGCAGGAACTCTTGCGAGCGAGCACGGCGGGCGCGGCGGCGGAAAGCCGAGCGCAACAACTGGAGCGAGCGCTGCATGAATGCCAGCGAGGTTCGCTGATTTCCTCCGCTGCCGCGTCTCGCGCTGAACAAGAAGCGGCCTTTGCGGCGACGTTGGGCGCGACTCGCGAGATGGCCGCGAATGGGAAGCGTCACGATTGTTGCCACAATCATGCGCCGGCGCCGGCGCCAGTGATTGTCGCGCACAACACGCCCTCTCACTCGGCGGCCTCGCCATTGAGCGGATCGGCGCCGGTGGGCGGAGGCGTGCCGGGCGCGACGGCCGCCGGCGGGCCAGCAGGCACGTCAGGTCCTGGCGGCGTCGCTGCCGGTGCGCCATCGGCGCCGACTTCGGCCGCAGGTCCCGCCGCTGGCGGCGCATCGGGCGCGGCAAGTCCGGGCCCCGCGTCGAGCGGTTCAGCGGGACCAAGTTCTGGACCGACCGCGGGCCCAGCGGCAAGCGGCTCGCCTGGCGGCCCGGCGTCATCAGCCGGACCGGCGGCCAGTCCCGGTCCGGCCGGGGGATCGTCGGCGTCGGGCTCGCCCGCCGGTCCTGCTTCGGCGGCCGGCCCTGCAGCGGGGCCCGGCGGCGCGGCGGCGGCCAGCGGGGCCGCGACCGGAACTGCCGGCGCTCCAGGAGGTTCGTCTCCCAGCATTCCGGGCGCACCCGGCGGGGGTCTTGATTTACTCGATCTCGCGGGAGGCTTCCTCGGCCTCTAACCGCGGTTCGAGCATCGACTCGCGTCACCATCCAGTGAGCCTTCCTCAGTGAGCCGCAACATGCGTATTCCTGCCCCAAACTTAGCCGTGTTTCCCGGCATTGAGGGAAACCTGGAAGGGATCGACGAAGTTCGACTGGAGATTCAAATCGACTCGCCGAAAGTGGCGCTCGATGCGGTATTTAACATCGAGGAGTTACGCCGCCGAATTGAGGCGACGTTGAAGCGTTCGACACTCATTGTCAATCCAGTTGCTGCCCAAGCGCTGGTGGTGGGCGTTTACGTCGAACCTCGCGATTTCCCGCTTTCCACGGTTCAGAATCAGGTCATCGTCTTTTTTGTCTCGACCGCCTTGCGCGAAGTCGGAAAGTTGACTCGTACGCAACTCGGTCAGTCGCCGAAGCCGACCGAGAAAATCGTCGACAGTTGGCGGCATAAAGGACTGCGCGGATTTACTCCGCTTAAAACGCCGGCCAAAAAACTTGGATCCATCCTATTCGCCGAGGTCGATTTGCAGGTTGACGAATTTATCGCCGCTTGGCGCCGTGATTCCATGGTCGCCGACTTCATGCCGCCAAGTCCTTCGCCGCTTGATCCTTTGGCTGGATTGCGTTGTTTGCGCATTCCTCTCGGCAGCGTGGAGTTAGCGAGTGAAGAGAAGACAGAGACGATTACCATCGTCAATCCGCCGCCGGGCGTGAACTCGACAATCGAAGTTAAATTCAAGCGTCCGGTAACGGCCGAACTTTATGCGGAAGTCTGCGGCCCATCGGCCATCATTGATGGTATGCAGCCGCTGATGACTTCCAGCGCCCAAGGGGCTGCCGCCGAGGTCAAGTTAACGACGATCGCCGCCGATCCTGTGACCGCCGCCCCCGCGTTTCGGACAGAGTTTCTCTCACGGATCACGAAAGCGGCAGCGCCATCGGCGGTCACGCCGTCGGTGTTTCTGGAGGCCAACCGGGTGATGGGCGAATGGAAGTGGTTGCAGTAACTTTGCCAAGACAAAGAGCGACTGCCGCGCCTGGATGACGCAACGATCGTGAAGTTTCCCCAAAAATTTGTAACACGCATCACTTTCGTTTGGACTCGAGAATGACGACCATATGGGAGATAGTTGGAGCCGGTTCCGCATTCGGGATGCGGCAAGATTGGCCAATACTCCATATGCCCCACGCGGCTAGGTTTCCATGCTTACACTCCCTACTCGCCGGGTTGCTCTCACTCTTCTAGCTCATCCCGACGACGCCGAGATTCTCTGCGCCGGCACGCTCATCCGTCTGGCCGATGCCGGTTGGGAGATTCATATCGCGACCGTCGCCAATGGGGATTGCGGCACCACTTCGCGGACGCGCGCGGAAATTGCGCGGATTCGCCGGGCGGAGGGGATCGCCGGGGCGGCGGTCATTGGCGCGACGTATCACTGCTTGGAAGAGGGCGACCTGAACGTCGCCTATTCCAAGGAGACGATTCGCAAGACGCTCGATCTGTTTCGCGAGGTGGGGCCGACGCTGTTGTTCACCCATCCGCGGCATGATTACATGCTCGATCACGAGCAGACCCACTTGCTGGCGCGGGGGGCGGCGTTCGGGTACGGGGCGCCGAATGCTTCGGCCAAGCCGCTGCTGGCGGGTTCGGCGATTCCGTGGCTCTACTACTGCGATCCGGTCACGGCGACCGATCCTTATACCGGAGCGCCGGTCACGCCTTCGACGTGGGTCGATATCAGCGGCCAGATGGAGCGCAAGGCGGAAATGCTCGCGTGCCATGCTTCGCAGCGCGAATGGCTGCGGGCGCACCACGGGATGGATGAATACATCGACGCGATGCGGCGGCACAACGCGGAGCGCGGGTCGGAGGTTGGCGCGGAGTTCGTCGAGGCGTTTGTGATGCACCGCGGGCATCCGTTTCCGCAGCATGATCTGCTGGCGGAGCTGTTCGGCGGGCGGTGGCAAACGGTGGCGCCGTAGGGGCGTCGGTTGTCGGCGGTCGTTGTCGGCGGTCATTCTCGGTTGCGACTCTTGGCGGGCAGGCACGCCCGTGATGGATGGCCGCAGAGACTAGCCGTCCGTCGCCGGCGGTGAGGCGAAAGCATTGCATGGGACCGACCATGAGCTTGTTCGCGTTCGCTGCGATTGACTGCGCTATTGCACACCCGCGGGTTCCTTCAATAAATTGCTGCCCGGCTCGAGTTCGCGTGAATTCTTCGCTTGCTCGCTGATTTCCTCGCGCTCGTTGCGCAGTCCCCCTTCAGAGCGAGTCATGGCCGGCGCCGAGGCGTCGGCCGGCTTGGGCTGTACGCGCGGGTGGTCGGCCGGCCGCGTTGCGGCGCGGGTCGGTTCGACGATGGGAACTCCGAGCGGGAAGATGATTTCACGAGAATCGGGCATCGTGATGCCGGCTTCCGCGAGCTTGGCAATGATCTGACGCAGCGTCGCCGAACGGACCTTCAGCCCGCTGAAGTCGCGCCCGTTGATCCAAAAGTAGGCGTGGATGTTGACGCCGGTGGGGGTCAATTCCTCGACCAGAATCAACGGTTCGGGGTCGGCCAGTACGGCCGGATGTTCGCGCAAGACTTTGAGCACCATCTCCTGCGTCTGCTCGATGGAGTCGTCGTAACCGATGCGAATGATGAAATCGAGACGCCCATTCGGGTTGGCCGAGTGATTGCGAATGATGCTCTTGTAGATCGTGGCATTGGGAATCTGCACATGGTTGCCGTCGAGCGTCACGATGATCGTGCCGCGCGTGGTGACCTTCTGGACGAAGCCTTGATGGTCGGCGATGGTCACCAGGTCGCCGGCCTGGAACGGGCGCTGCATGCTGATCAAGATGCTGGCGAGGAAATTCTCGGCAATGTCGCGAAACGCGATGCCGATGATGATGCCAATGAGGCCCGTACCGCCAAGCACCGTGGCGGCGATTTGGGTCAGTCCGGAAATTCGCATGGCCAGGTAAAGGCCCACGATGATCACCGGCGCCGCGGCCGCCCGGGCTGCCACTTCGCTGAGCAAAGCGTTTTGAAACCGTCGCGCGCCGAGCCGCCGCGCACTCCGCGTCGCAACGATCGTGGCGACGAACGTGATCAGCAATACCAAGAGCGAAAGCACGAGCGCCGGCAGCGACTGCACAGCCGTCCGAGCCATCACGCGCAGCTGATCCCAGGCTGGCGAGAAGTCCCACGCCGACCGCTCGGCGACCGTCATGCGATTGACGACCGCGACGACGTCTTGCGTACTGCTGGCGAGCTTGGTCGCCCATTCCTTGCTTGACTCGCGGTTGGCGACGCCGTCGAGAAAGACAACCCCTTCTTCGGCTGATGCTTGCGGATCAGTGAACCACTTCGTCGCGGTAAGAATACGTTCCAAGCGCGCGGCGATATCAACGTCCTCGGCAACGGGCTGCACGTCGACCTTCGCGGGAACGGCGGCGGCAGCGGCCTCGGTTTCGGTAGCCTGGGGGTTTGCCGCGGCGGGCGCGGCCGCCGCGGGAGACGCCGCGTCCTGCGCCAGTGCTGGCTCAGAAAGAAAGCAGGAGAGCAGCGTGCTGAAGGCGGCGGCCAGTGCGAGCTGCGCCGCCAGCCTGCGGAGTTGCTGCGGCATCTCCGGTGCGTTGAAAGCATTCCGAACCATCAGCATGAAATCGTCCATCCTCAAACGACCTTTAACTCCGCCATGGAGCCGCAACCGGTGCACTTGCCGTGCCGCGCTCGCCGCTGGCTCGCCGACGCCGACTTTTCCGCTGCAATAAGCCAGGATTCCCTAGAATGACCGCATTGCCTATCGTGGCTACCTGTTGCCCGCGTTGATCATTAGCCCGCCGACTGTTTGAAGATGACGTTCGCTCGCCAAATCCTCGGCCGACTCCTGAGTGCCTACCATCATTTTGCTGATCGGGGCGGCACAATGCTGGCGGCGGCCGTGGCGTACTATCTCGCCTTCTCCCTGTTCCCGTTGATGCTGGTGCTCGTGGCGGGACTCGGTTGGGCGTTTCGGGCGACGGCCGTGGGCCACGATGCGCAGCAGCGCGTCCTCGCCGCGATTGCCGAACAGGGATCGCCGGCTCTTCGCGACCAGATTGAAGAGGCGTTCAACTCGGTCGAGCAACGGGCCGGGGCCAGCGGCACGTTCGGCATTGCCGTGCTGCTGGTGGCGGCGGTGGCGATGTTCACGCAACTCGACTACGCGTTCGATCGACTGTGGGATCGCCCCAGCGCCGGCGAGCAAGGACTCTGGAAATGGGCGACGAACCTCGCGTTCACGCGTCTTAAGGCGCTGATGATGCTGATTGGAGTCGGCGCGTTCGTAATCGCCGTGATGATCGCGTCGATCGTGTGGCAGGGCGTCGAGTCAGCCGTGCAGTCGACCGTCGACGTTCCCGCGTGGGTGCGACAAGCGAGCCAGCCCTTGGTTCACATCGTGCTGAACTTCCTCGCGTTCGCGACGCTCTACGCATTCGTGCCCAAAACACATGTGCAGGCGAAGGCGGCCTGCGCCGGCGGGGTCCTGGCGGCGCTGCTGTGGGAAATCGGTCGGCAGCTCCTCGCCGCGTACGTGCTGAGACGAAACCTCCCGACGGCATACGGCGTGATCGGTTCGTTCATGGCGATCATGCTGTGGACTTACTACGCGATGATCGTCATTCTTTTTGGAGCGGCGTACGCGAAGCTCGTTAACGATGAGCGATCTGCGCCGAAGCTCGACCGTCCCGATCTTCCGTAAGCGCGCTGCGGACTTCGCGCACCGTGCGGCTGGATCAGCGTTGGACGGCGAGATGACATGTTATCTTGACGTTGCCGACGGACGGCGACGGGGAACGATCGGCATGCCGTGTGCAGCTTGTGGCGCTTTGGCCGCCTAGTTGCCCGAAAAACGCCCAGACGCCTGAGGGGCATTCAACCATCATGTTCCGATTCCTGCCATGGAAGTCGATCGTCAAGCGCGCGGCCCGGGCGTATGGCGTGGCTGACCCGGCGCTGTGGTTGGCGCGGATTCGCAGCTTCGCGCAGCCGTCGGAAGTCGCCGAGCCTATCGAACTGTTGCGCGCGGGCATCTTGTTCCACGCGCGCGGCATCGTCAACACCAAGGCGATTCAACACAACCTCGACTGGATCTGGCCCTATTGGGTGCAGCGGCAATTCGACCCGCGGGACGTCTCGTTCATCCCGCGGGCGTTTTCGTTCAGCCACGTCAACCTCACGCATCGCAACTGGACGGCGGTAGGGTTGCCGGAACTCTCGATCTATCCGATCGTCGATCCGCGCGGGCTGTTCACTCCGCTGCAAGATGGTTGGTCGATCGATTGTTGGTTGATTGCACCGGACGGCGCCTTGCTGGCGCCGAGTCGCATGCCCGATGCGGCCGTGCGACAGGAACTCGTCGTCGGCGACAACGACCTGGCGGTGACGACCCTTTCGCGCCTGCACGGCATGACGCTGAAGCAGACGGCGCATGTCGTCGTCGAGCAAGATCAGGCGGTTGCCGAACTGTGCGTGACCGCTACCGCGGCGGGGGGCGCCAAGCTGGTCGCGGCGCTACGGCCCTACAATCCCGAGGGCGTGCAGTTCGTTGATGCGATCGACGCCAGCGCGCCCCGCACGGAATGGCTGGTGAACGGCAAGACCGAGGTGATGTTCGACCGAGCCGCGGAGCAGATGCTCGTCTCCGACTACTCGCATGGCGACGTATCGAGCCTGCTGCACGGCAGCACCGATCGCATTGGCGGCAAACACGACGCTCCGCACATCGCCTGCAGCGTGGGCATGGCGACCGCGGCGGCAATCTACCCGTTCGACGGCGAAACGACGCTGCGGATTCGTATTCCGCTGCAGAATGAACTCGCGTCGCTGGGGAACGTGGAGAAGTTCAATCCCCGCGTGACCTGGAACGAAGTGCGCCGGCCGGTCGCCAAGCTGCAAATTCCCAATGGGCAAATGCAGCGGCTCTACGACGGCGCCGTGCAAACCCTGTTGCTGTTGTCGGCCGACGAAGTCGTACCCGGACCCTACACCTACCGCCGCTTCTGGTTTCGCGATGCGTGCATCATGATGAACTCGCTGCTGGCGATGGGGATGGCCGATCGCTGCCGGCGAACCCTTGAGAAGTTCCCGGCGCGGCAGCTCCGCAATGGATATTTTCGCTCGCAGGAAGGGGAGTGGGATTCTAACGGTCAGGTGCTGTGGTTCTTCGATCGCTACGAGCAACTCACCGGCGAGCAACTTTCCGATGAGTTGCTGGCGACGCTGCCGCGGGCAGTCGAGTGGATCGACAAGAAGCGGGTGATGGACGATGCCGATCCGCTGCATGCGGGTCTGCTGCCGGCAGGTTTCAGCGCCGAGCACCTGGGTCCGAACGATCACTACTATTGGGATGATTTCTGGGCCGAAGCCGGGCTCCGAAGTGCGGCCGCAATTTACGCTCGCCGAAGGCAGACGCGCGAGGCGGCCGATGCGAGGGCGAAGGCCGATGACCTGCGCCGGGCCATTGATCGCAGCGTGCAGCGCATTCCCGCGTGGCGCTCGCTGAGCGGCATCCCGGCGTCGCCCCACCGTCGCATCGATGCGGGGGCCGTCGGTTCGCTGGTCGCCGATTACCCGCTGCAACTCTACGCGGCCGGCGCCCCGCCGATCATGGCGACCGTCGACGCCCTGCTGCGCCGCTGCTTTTTGCATGGCGGATTCTTTCAGGACATGATTCATTCGGGCGTGAACGCGTATCTGACGCTCGATATTGCCCAGACGCTCTTGCGCGCCGGCGACGCTCGCTACCGCGATCTGATCGAAGCGGTGGCCAAGCTTGCCTCGCCGACCGGTCAATGGCCCGAGGCCATCCATCCGCAAACGGGCGGCGGTTGCATGGGCGACGGCCAGCACGGGTGGGCGGCCGCAGAGTGGGCGATGATGGTACGCAGCCTGTTCGTTCGCGAGGAGGCCGACCGGTTGATCATTGGATCGGGATTGTTTGCGGAGTGGTTCGACTCGGATGAAGAGATGTCGTTCGGACCGACGCTCACTCCTTGGGGCGCGGTGACGGTGCGAGTAGCTCACCCGCGGGTTGAACCAGTCGTTCATCTCGTCGCCGCCTGGCGGGGCGCCCCGCCGCGAATTGACGTCGCCGTTCCGGGTTTCGCCAGAATTGATCAAGCCGACGCCAGCCTGCCGCTGCCGCTCGTTGCCAACGAGTCGCCTGCGGCGCCATCGTCGCCGCATCAGCACTTTGCAGAAGGATCGCCGCGGTGAGAATCGTGATGTTCACCAACACGTATCTTCCCCATGTGGGCGGCGTCGCCCGCAGCGTGAGTACGTACGAGGAGGAGTTTCGCCGTCGCGGCCATGACGTGCGCGTGATCGCGCCGCAGTTCGAAGGCGCCATGGAGTCGACCGAGTTCGTGCTGCGCATTCCGGCGATTCAACATTTCAACGGCAGCGACTTCTCGGTCCAGTTGCCGCAGCCGGGACTCATTGCCGAATATCTCGACGAGTTTCAGCCGCAGATCATCCACAGCCACCATCCGTTTCTGCTTGGCGACTCGGCCCTGCGGGCCGCGTGGACGCGCCGGCTGCCCTTGGTCTTCACGCACCACACGCTCTACGAGCAATACACGCACTATGTGCCGCTCGACTCGGAAGCGCTGCAGCGGGTCGCGATTCAAATGGCCACGGAGTATTGCAACCTCTGCACGCATGTGATTGCGCCAAGCGAATCGATCGCGGAACTGCTCGTCCAACGGCAGGTCACGCGGCCGATTTCAGCGATACCGACCGGCATCGACCTCGAACGCTTCGGCGACGGCGACGGGCGGCGCTTTCGCGAACGCTGCAACATTCCGCCCGCGGCGCTGGTGATTGGCCACGTCGGCCGCTTGGCGGCGGAGAAGAATCTGGCGTTTCTGTCACGCGCCGTCGGCGAGTTCCTCGCCCGCCACCCCGACGCCTTTTGGCTGGTGGTCGGAACGGGCGAATCGGCGGCGGTGATCGAGGCGACTGTCGCTGAGCTGGCAAACCCGCGGCAACTGATCATGGCCGGCTCCCACACCGGACAAGAGTTGGTCGACGCCTACACAGCCATGGATCTGTTTGTGTTTAGCTCGCAGTCGGAGACGCAGGGGATGGTGCTGGCCGAGGCGATGGCCGCCCGTACGCCGGTGGTGGCGCTCGATGGCCCCGGCGTGCGCGACGTGCTGAATGACGTCAGCGGGCGGATGCTGCCGGGCAACGCCAATGAGAGCACGTTCGCCGATGCGATCCAGGAGATGACGCACGATCGGGCGGCGCTCGCCCGTCGCGGCGAGATTGCGCGGCAGTCGGTGCGGACCTTCGGACTGGATGTGTGCGCCGACCGCATCTTGGAACTCTACGAACAACTCGTCGCGGAGCATTCGCAGCGCGAAGACGCTGATCCTGGTCCTTGGGACCGCCTGCTTGGCCGCCTGGAAATCGAGTGGAACCTCCTCATCGAGAAGACCTCGGCACTGGCGGCCGCCGTCGTCGACACCGAAGCGACGAGGAGCCAACTTGATTAGCGCGCTGGTAAAATGGAAGCGACGCTGGCGGCGGAAATTTAGCCGCACCCGCTGGGTGGCGCGATTGCTGAATCGTGATCTCTCGGCTCCTCACAGCGACGAGCCGGGGCTGGTGATTCTGCAGCTTGACGGCCTCGCGCGCACGCAAATCGAGCGCGCGCTAAGAGAAGGTCGCATGCCGTTTCTCAAGAAGTTGATCGATCGCGGCCACTTCGAAGAGTTGAGTTTTTATTCGGGGCTCCCGTCAACCACGCCGGCGGTGCAGGCAGAGGTGATGTTCGGCGCGCGGTGCGCCGTCCCGGCGTTCCAATTTCTGCATCGCGAAACGGGGCAGACCGCCCTGATGTACGACCAGCAGTGGGCCAAGCGAGTCGGCGCGCGCCTCGCCGAACAGCATCAACCGCTGCTCGAAGGTGGGCGCTCGTACTCGAACATCTACGCCGCGGGGGCCGTCGAGGCGAGATTCTGCGCCGAGACGATGGACGCCGACAACCTGCGCGAGATGTTGCGGCCCTGGAAACTCGCGATTGTGGCGAGCTTGTACTTCTTCACAATCTTGCGAGTCGTCGGGCTGGCGATGTTGGAGCTGTTTATTGCCGCCGGCGACATGATTCGGGGTCTTGCCGGCCAGCAGCATTGGCGGGCGGAGCTCCACTGCATCCCGTCGCGCATCGGGGTGTCGATCGTGATGCGCGAGTGGCTGCGCGTGATGTTGAAGCTGTCGATCGAAGAGGGGGCTCCCATCATTTACGCCAACTTCCTCGGCTACGACGAGCAGGCCCATCGCCGCGGACCTGGCAGCGACTTTGCGCATTGGGGTCTGAAGGGAATCGACAGCGTCATCCGCGACGTTTTTAAGACGGCGCATAAATCGGATGTGCGCGACTACGAAGTGATTGTGTTTTCTGATCACGGGCAGGAGCAGACGGCGATCTATGAGGTTGCCACGGGCGTGACGATCCAACAGGCGGCCGAGCGCGCGTTTGAAAGCGGCGCGCTGGCAGGCCGCAATGTTCGGGGCCTCGATGACTATGGGCGCCGTGGGCCCGAAACCGACGAGCGCAATCGGCGGCTGCTGCGGATGAAGCGCGGGCAGAGCGACGTCCCGCAGGCAACGGCCGAGGAGTTGGCCAATGACGTCATCGTCACCGCGCTCGGTCCGCTGGGACACATTTATCTCCCGATCGAGGTGTGCGTCGACGGGAAGCGGGATTACGCCCGCCGCCTGGTCGACCGAGAACACGTGCCCTTAGTGCTATTTCGCGGCGATGAGGGGCGCTTGGAGGCGCACAATCCGCTCGGCGCGTGGCAATTGCCTGAGGACGCGGCGCAGGTCTTCGGCCCCGATCACCCATTTCTGGCGGAGGCGGTCGGCGACCTGATGCGGCTGGCGCAGCATCCCGATGCGGGCGACCTCATGGTGAGCGGCTGGAGCAACCAGCAGGCGCCGAGCACGTTCGTACAGGAAAATGGCGCCCACGGCAGCATCGGGACCGAAGAGACGCGCGGCTTCGCGCTTGTGCCGCATGCGATTCATTTGCATCACCGTCGCGCGGCCAATGGGGAACGGTACATTCGCGGCGTCGATCTCTATCGCGGCGCCTGGGCGTTCGCTCACCCGGATCGTCCCCTCACGACTCCCCATGAGCATGCGCTGGAAGCGGCGCCGGGACATGAGCGCGACGCCGAACTTCAACAGGCGACGCGGCAGACGCGCGGCGAACATTCGGACGCGGCACGGCAGCTCCGCGTGATGACGTACAACATCCACAGTTGCATCGGCATCGACGGCAAGATTCGTCCCGAGCGCATTGTCTCGGTGATCCGTTCGTGTCGGGCCGACGTGATCGCGCTTCAGGAAGTCGACGCCAATCGCCGCCACTCGCGCGGGCATGAGCAGGCTCGCATCATCGCCGAGGCCTTGGCGATGAGCCACCACTACTACGCCGTCGCCGACTGGAACGGCGAGCAATACGGGCTGGCGATCATTAGCCGTTATTCGCTGGAGCATGTGCAGTCGGGGCATCTGACGCCGGTTGATCACGCGAACCGCAGCGAGGCCCGCGGCGCCCTGTGGGTGAAACTGGAAACTCCCGCGGGCGTGGTGAACGTGATCAACACTCACTTCGGGCTGCGAGAAGAAGAGCGGCAGCGGCAGGCGACCATCTTGCTGGGCGAGGACTGGCTCGGGCAGATTCCGGCGGCGGAGCCGATCCTGCTCTGCGGCGACTTGAACGCGGGTCCAAAGTCGCCGGTCTGCCAATCGTTCGGTCGGCGCTTGACCGACGTCGCCCGCGGGCTGCCGAATCATCGTCCGCGCGCGACGTTCATCTCGACGATGCCATTGCGGCGCCTGGATTATATCTTCGCGAGCGACCACTTCACCGTGACTGCCGTGCGCCAGCCGCGCACGCCCACGGCCAAGCTGGCGTCGGATCACTTGCCGGTGTGCGCGGAGCTACAGCTCCGGCTGCCGGACCTCGCCGCGACCGAGAAATTTTGACGCAAGCAAGCCGACGAGAAAAATCGTCAGCGTGCCGACGACGATGGTGAGATTCGAGTCGAGGTGATTGCGAATGCTCTCGGGAACGCGGTCGCCGAACAGCGCCGGCAGCGTCATCCAGCAAACGACGAGCACGCCAATGGCGGTGGCGAGGGCGGCCGCCGCATTCGTGGCGCGAGTCAACATGCCCAGCAAGACCAGGCCCAGCACGCCGCCCGAGAAGATTCCCGCGAGTTTCCACCACGTGTCGAGCACCTGTTCGACGTTGATCAGGGCGAGGCCGATGCCCGTGCCGGCGATGCCCCAGAACAGCGTTGCTCCGCGCAACACTCGCATCGATTCGCGGTCTTCCGCCTCGGGGCGCCAGTAGCGTTTGTACAAATCGCACAGCGTGAGCGTGGCCATGCTGTTGAGGTTTGAATCCATTGCCGCTGCGAAGATGGCGGCCACGACCAAACCCGAAACGCCCGCCGGCAGCTCGGTGGCGATGAAGTGGGGGAAAATTTCATCAGGCTTGTCGATCCCCGCGACAAGCGTCGGATTGGCCGTGTAGTACGCGTAAAGGGCCGTGCCGATAAAGAAGAATATCGCCGACGTCGGCATGAAGAGCGCCGCCGTGATCCAAATGCTTTTGGCAGCCTCACGGTCGCTACGGGCGGTGATGAAACGTTGGATAAAGCCCTGATCAGTGCCGAAGTTTCCCAGATTCATCGCCACGCCGTAGGCGAAAATCACCCAAAACGTCGGCATCGTCAGCGAAGGTCCGAAGTCGCCCAGGCTGAATTTGTCATGGGCGACCCCAAGGTCGATAATGTCTCCGACGCCTCCTGGAGTCTTGCCAATGACGGCCGCCAGGCAAGTCGCCGTTCCCGCAACCAGCACGGCGCTTTGCAGCACTCCCAGCCAGATCACCGCTTTGATGCCGCCTGCCATGGTATAGGCCGTCATCAGCGCGCCGGTCATCAAGACGATGGTCCATATCGGCCAACCGGTTAGCGGTCTCACCGCCATGCCCAACAGCAAGACGACTGTCCCCATCCGCGCGGATTGCGTCAGCAAGTAGCAAAGCACGGCGTACGTGCGCGCCCAGAGGCCGAAGCGATGCTCCAAATGTTCGTACGCCGACAGTTCGCCGCTATGTCGAAAGAACGGCACGAACCACTTCACCGCCACCACGGCGGCAATCGGCATCGACAGCGAGAAGGCGAATGCATTCCAGTTGCCCGCGTACGATTTGCCGGGATTCGCGAGAAACGAGATGCTGCTCACAAACGAGCCGAACATCGATAGGCCTACCGCCCAGCCGGGCAACGACCGACTCGCCGACATGAAGTCGTCCGAATCGCTGCCGCCGCGGGCAAACCACCAGCCAAAGCCGATGACCGCCGCCAGATAAGCGACGAGGACGAGCAGATCGACGTGGGCGAGTTGAGTTTCGGGCATTGGCATTTGCGAATCAGTAGGTTGTCATCCCGAGCCCTGCGGTCCCGTCAGGGACAACTCAGCGAAGAACCAAGCGGCGCGACAGGTGCTAGATTCTTCGCTGCACTTAGAATGACTATTACTCTAGCGCTTCTCCGGCGGGCGATCCAAATAGTAAAAGTGACCATCCTCAGCGCCCAGGAGCAGTTCCCGGACGCCGTCGTTGTTCCAGTCGACTGTGGTCGGACTCGTATCGTGTCCCGCCAGCTTCAACTCGTCGACAGGTCCCAGATCGCGGAACATCGTCACGCCGTCGCGCTCGCCGAGATTGAGCAGAACGTTGGCGTTGGCGCTGTTCACGATCAGATCAAGCTTGCCGTCGCGATTCCAGTCGACGACGCAGAGCTTGCGTCGCCCGCTCTTACCGGCCGTGCCGGCGTTCAGCCGCAGGCCGGTCGCGTCCGTGCCCACTTGTTGGTGATTGCCGTCGAACGCGCCATCGCCCTCCAACCGAAATGCTCGACGCCCCGGCTTCAGTCGCAGGCGATCTCCGTCGCGGAACCGCTCGTAGAGCGCGAGATAACCCTCGTGGTCGAGCATCACCAGATCGCACAGGCCGTCGCCGGTCCAGTCGACGGCCACCGGCGTCGTGCGCCACTCGGGCGCCAACTCGCCAGGGGCGGGCGTCCACCAGGTCCACGCTGGCTTTGGGGGCGTCGAGTTTGATTCGAGTTCCCACGCGACGTCGACCGGTTCCGGCGCCGCAAGTTGCGGCGCGGTCCGCGTGCCGATGTTCTGCAACCACGCCACGCGACCGAGGATGGAGTTCAGCACCACATCGGGTAACCCGTCGCCGTCCCAATCGGCGATGCTGAACGTGGTGTAGCCCCATTTCGCTTCGCACGGACCCTGGATCGAACCGTTCGGACCGGCCTGGACGCGAAATATTTCGTCGCCGACCTTCAGTCGCACCGGCGGCGCCAAGCGCGGCGGATTGCCGCCGTCGAGATTTTCGATGAACCCGATGTAGCCAGCGGTGTTGCCGCAGAGCAGATCCTCGTCGCCGTCGCCGTCCCAATCGAAACTTACCGGCGTCGCGAGCGCGCCAAACTTCACAAGCTCCGGCTCTTGCTGAAAGTAAACTGGCGGCAAGAACTGCGGCAGCCCGTCGACCACCTTGCCCGTATGCTCCACTAGCGCAACGCGGCCATCTTCGTCGCCGACGACGAGATCTAGGTCGCCGTCGCGATCCCAGTCGATCGCGATCGGGATGATCATCTGCAGGTCCATCGCAAGCGGGCCTTCGCCGTGCCGCAATCGTCGACCGGCGGCATATGCCGGCGCAGTGCGCGAGCCGATGTTCGCGAAGTAGTTGAATCCGTCTAAAAACTCGCCGCAAACGAGGTCGAGGTCTCCGTCGCCGTCAAAGTCGCCAAAGTTCGGCGTCGGTCCTCCATACACGTCGATCGCACGATCGCCGACTTGCAGCTTCTCGGGATCGGCGTAGCTGGGACGCTCGTTGGTTCCGCGATTCAAAAGCAAATAGACGTATCCATGCAGCGGGCCGTTCGTCCACTCGCCGGCGGCGTTGAAAGCGTTATCCCAACCATATTCGGTCCAGTCGCCGACGCCGACGACCAGGTCGCGCGCACCGTCGCCGTCGTAGTCAACCAGGCGCCACTGATTGGCGCGCACTTTCGTTGGATGAATATTTTCAACGGCGTGGATTTTCCTTTCTTCCGACAAACCATTTTCCCGAAAGTCAATCAGTTCATGGCCCGGGACGAGTAGGCGAACGTCTCCGTCAACATCACTCGGCTGAATGTCGTGAAACCCAGGACCGATGCGCACCGGCGGTTTGAAGCGCGGCAACTTAGCGGCGCCGCCCGGGTTCTCGAAGAAGTAGGTCCCGTTGAACGGCACGTCGGGACACGACACGACCAAGTCGTCGTCGCCGTCGCGATCGTAGTCCATCGGCAGCGGCCAAGCCCAGAGCCCGACGCCCAGGTCAACGCTCAATTCTCCGACGTCCCCGCGGTAGCGCAGCCGCTCCAACCCTTCGCCGTCGGCCCACGGCGCGATCCCGGTCGCGGCGGCCGCCACTAACAGCTGGAGATATGCCGTCCGAATCATGGTAGACTGTTGGCGTTGTCGATGAGATGACGAAGAGCTCGCGCATTTCGCCCGCGGCGCTGAGGCGCCGCGAGGCAGACGCGACGAGCGCGTCATTCTAAATCAAATTCCGCCGCTATGGTAACCACTCATCAATGAATCAACCTGCATCCGCACGCGTGGCGTGGCCGCGTCCTCTTCGCGGCATTGTGCCGCCCCTTGCCACCCCGCTGTCAGGCCGCGATCAACTCGATCATGCCGCTTTGGAGCGATTGGTCGAACGAATCATCCAGGGAGGCGTTCACGGGCTCTTTCTGCTCGGCACGACCGGCGAAGCGGCAGCGCTCTCGGTACGGCTGCGCCGGGAGCTTGTCGAACGGGTGACTCGCCAAACCGCGGGCCGTGTTCCGGTCCTCGTGGGCGTCAGCGATACATCGCTCGTCGAAGCGCTCGCCGCCGCTGACCACGCCGCCGCCGTCGGCGCCGACGCCATCGTTGCGACGACTCCTTACTATCTTCCCCTGGAGCAAACGGAGCTGCTCGATTACTTCCGCGCGCTCCACGACGAGTCGCCGCTGCCGCTCTACCTCTACAACATGCCTGGTTTGACCAAGACCTGGATCTCGCTGGAGGTTGTGCGCGCCGCGATGGAGTGGCCCAACGTCCATGGGCTCAAGGACAGTTCCGGCGACCTGGCTTACTTCCGCGACGTTTCAGCCGAGCTCCATCGTCGTCCCGACTGGTCGTTGCTCGTGGGCCCTGAGGCGCTGACGGTCGATACGCTTGCGCTGGGAGGCCATGGCTGCGTCGGCGGCGGCGCGAACGTCCATCCGCAGCTGTTCGCGCGCCTCTACGACGCGGCGACGCGCGGCGACGACGCTGAAGTCGCGCGGCTGCAAGCACAACTCACGACGCTGGGCGTGATTTACGGGGATGGTCAGTACGGCGCCAGCGCCGTTCGAGGCATCAAATGCGCGCTGTCGATCCTCGGCATCTGCGACGAGCAGATGGCGGCTACCTTCCGACCGGCGACGCCGGAGCAACGCGCCGCCACCGTGGCCGCGCTGAAAGAGTTGCAGTTACTGTAGCCGATCATGGGGAGGGGCGATTGGCGTTCGCCCGGTCGGAGCCGCGTGCGCCCGGCTCACAAGCCAGCAAGCGCGCCGGCGGCGTCAATAACAGGACTATTTTGGAATTTTTTCGGCTGTATTCTCCTCGCAACCGGCGCCAGGTTCGGTGGGCTTGGGCGGCGCCGGCGCCTTTCGCTGCCGGCCCGCACGTTTATCCGGGCATTTCGCGGGCTGACCTGCCGCTGCGGCGCTGATTCTCCCGGTTAGGGCGACGCTCCTCCCTTCCAAGACGTATCTGGCCCAGTTTGACGCGGCCGGGCAATTCCGGTACGATAAGGGCTACTAAGACAGCGAAGGCGCTGCGAGACGCTTCGCCGGAACGGCCCCCTTTGAGACTCGTCGCGCGACGAACTCTCCGGCCGCCGGCGCCTCTTCTTGTAGACTCAGCCCTTCGACGCGACGGCGCTTCATGAAACGCGGCCGTTACGGTTGTTGACCTGCTGTGTGGGTCAGTTTGCTCTCTTACTGGAAGGTTTCTCTTAGGACCTTTCTTGGCTCGGCCACCTGCTGGTTTGCACGACGGCGCGGCCGCGCGCTCTACCCATTGATGCGTGCTGGAGAATTGACGAAGTGTCGCAAGGAACGATCAAAAAGTTGACGGACAAGGGTTTTGGATTCATCGAGGGCGAGCGGGGGGATATCTTCTTCCACTCTTCGTCGGTCCAAGGGACCGGCTACGACAGCCTCTATGAAGGCCAAGCCGTCTCTTACACCGAAGGACAGGGCCCCAAGGGCAAGCGCGCTGAGAACGTCCAACCGGTCGCCTAACGGCCGCCGGTTCGCATTGACGCCATGACTACGACCGCGGGGCGTCGCTCCGGCGACCCCCGCGGATTTCAGATTGAACGCGGCTCAAGCGGGAAGAGAGTCATTCCGCGCGAAGCGAAGAATCTAGCCTGCGAGGCAGATTTCTTGCTTCGCTCAGAACGACCAGCTCCTCTCTCAGCCCAGACCGCACGAAGTTCTTTATCATCTTGCCGTTCAAGCCACGAGGTCAGCCATGTCCACCAAGCTCGAAGCCACCACGTGCAAGAAGCCTGAGCCCCTCTACCGCGAGGCGCCCGGCAAATTTTGTCCCGTCTGCGGCAAGCGATCGTATTCGCTCCGCGGCATTCATCCGCAGTGCGCGGTCCAACAAGCCGACGCCCCGCGCCAAGCCGTGCTCGCGGAAGAGAAGCGCGAAAAGGCTCGCGTCCAGGCCGCGCAACGGCTCGACGGCGCCGCTCCGTAAAGCTTGCCGCCGACGCTTCGCGACGATGCGCCAGCAGTATCTTCATTCGCAGCGAATGCGCCGCTGTGCTCGCGGCAAGCGGAGCCTGCCGAATTGTTTAGGAATCGTCGATGTCAGTTAATGAATCCGCCGTCACCGATACGAGCCTGAGCGACGCCGAGCAGTGGGCCGATCACCCGCTGGCGCACTTTCTCGCCGCCGCTTGGCGAAACACGGTTCGTTCCTTCAGCCGGCAGCGCGCCCACTACGAAACGCTTGCGGAAGTCGATGGCGTCTTCCGCGAGCTCGTCGAACATGCGGCCGAAAGTCCCGAACGACTGGCCGGCTCGATGCTCATCCGCACGCACGGCTCGTTTCTGGCGGCGTCTTCCCTGGCGCTGAGCGGTCAGATCGCGGAATCGTACGCCCTGATGCGCAACGCATTGCGTTCGGCGCTCCACGGCGTGTTCATCGCCGGCGACGCCGAGCGACAACGCATTTGGGTCGCCCGCGCCGACGACGAGCAAGCCGCCGAGCGCATGCGCGCCGCGTTCGCGACCGGCCCGATGCTCCGACACCTGCGCGAACTCGATGCCGCGACCTCGGCCATTTACGAGCGTCTGCAGCAGCGTACCATCGAGCGCGGCGCCCATCCCAACGCCTACGGCGCCTTGGCTCACAACGGCGATGCACAGCCCACCGACTTTAGCCGGGCGTATCTCGTGACCGACGACGAGGTGCAGCGCATGGCGTTGCGCACGATCGCGCAGGTCGGCATTTGCGCGTTGAGCATGTTCTACTACGTCTTCGGCGATCTGTATCGCGAGCAGAAGCTCGACGCCCGCCTCGCCAAGCTCCGCCACGGTCATTGATCGCGTGAACTGGACGGCGGCTTCGCTTCCTCGACACGTTCCTTTTACCACGAGTTCCACCAGATGATCGACGCCCTCAAGGAAGAATGGATCGTCAACAAAGTTGGCGGCCGCTTCAAGCTCTCGGCACTGATCCAAAAACGGATGGTGGCGCTCAATTCAGGAGCCCGGCCGCTGGTCGATCTGAAGACGAAGTTTCCGATGGAGATCGTCATTCAGGAAATCTTGCAGAATAAGATCCACCTCGACGCCGAGAACAACGTTCGCATGACGGGCGAACTGCCGCGCGGGCCGATCGAGTTCGATCTTTCGGCGCTTTAAGTAGCGCTACAGGGAAGACTGGACTGGATGACAGGATTTTTTGGATCGACGCGATAGATTGTCGGTCGTTCGTGACTATACCGTCCGTCACCAGTCTGCTCAGGTCTTGAATCCAGTCGATCTATGAAATCCTGTTATCCTGTCTAAAACACGATCGACATAGCTAGCTACGCCGCGTTCGCTTCGTTGTACAGCCGCATGCCCGAGCCGCGCGCCGAGTCATGCGCGTAGAACGCCAGCAAGCGCCGCCCGGCGTCGGTGGTCATCGCGCCGCGCAGATATTGCACGGCTGCATTTCGTCCGATGCCGTCGCGATAGATCGCCCCGAACGCCGCTCGCAGCTCGGAGCGTTCCGCCAGCGAGAAACCGGCTCGCTTCATGCCGATGCGATTTTCCGCGACGACGTTCCCCTCTTGATCGGTAATGCAGAACGGGGGGACGTCTTGCGTGATGCGGGCCTGAATGCCGACCAGCGACAACTCCCCGATGCGCACATGTTGGTGGACGGCGGCGTTGCCAGAGACGATCGCTCGCTGGCCGACGTACACATGTCCCCCCAGAAGCGAGCCGCTCACGAGAATCACGTCGTCGCTCAACTCGCAGTTGTGGCCGACGTGCGAATTGGTCATCAGCAGGCAACGCTTGCCGACGATGGTCGACGTGCCCGCCAGCGTGCCGCGATGCACGGTCGCTCCCTCGCGCACAACGCTCCCCTCGCCAATTCGGCAGTAAGAAACCTCGCCGTGGTATTTCAAATCCTGCGGCATGTCGCCGACGACGGCGTGCGAATGAACTCGGCAGCCCGCCTCCAGCGTCGTGTGCCCCATGACGATGGCCGCAGGCATCAAGATGCAATCCGCCCCGATCACCGCCGGACCGCTGACCACCGCGTACGGGCCGATCGACGCGCTCGCGTCAATCGCGGCAGCGGGGTCGACGACGGCTGTGGGATGGATGGCCATGGTGTGGGCCGGATCGTCACACAATCTCCGCGCGCCGTCAATGCGGGAATGAAGCAGGAAGCACGCCCTGCTAGCGGTCGCCGTTGTCGTCGCTCCTACAACGCCAACTGCACGCCCACTTCCACCACCCGATCGGGCGGCAATTGGAAATACACGGTCGCCGCATGTGAATTGCGCACCAGATAAGCGAACATCCGCTCCCGCCACAACCACATCCCAGCGCCCTTGGTGGGCAGCACGGTTTCGCGGCCAAGGAAGAAGCTCGTCTGCTGCGGATCGAGCGGTTCCCCGCCGAAATCGGCGCCCGCCAGATCGCGCGGCACGTTGGGCCGCTCCATGAACCCGTAGTGCAAGATCGCGCGATAGACTCCCGGCGCCACCTGCTCCACGTGCAATCGCTCGCTCGCCGGCGCCCGCGGCGTCTCCACCGTTTTCACGCCGACGATAATCACCCGCTCGTGGAGCACGTCGTTGTGAATCACGTTCTGCCGCAGCGCGAGCGGAGTTCCCTGCGGATTGCTCGTCAGATAGACGGCCGTCCCCGCCGGTCGCAGCAGCGGCCGCTTGGCCAGTTCTTCCACGTAGGCTTCGGTCGGTACGACCGAGGCTTGCATCCGCCGTGCCAGCAGCTGTCGGCCCCGTTGCCAGGTGCTCATCAACAGGTAAATCCCCGCCGCTATCAGCAATGGGAACCAACCGCCATGAAACACCTTCGCCAGGTTGGCGGTAAGGAATGACAGATCGATCGGCAGAAAGCAGAGCACAAACGCGCCCGCGATCCAGGGCGACCACTTCCAGTGGAATGCGATCAGCAGGAAGAACAACAGCGTCGTCGTCGTCATCGTCATCGATATCGCGATGCCGTACGCGGCCGCCAGATTGTTAGAAGTCCGAAAACCAAGCACCAATGCCATCGTCGCCAGCATCAGCGTCCGATTGACCGCCGGGATGTAAATCTGCCCGCGTTGTTCCGCCGAGGTATGCTCGATCCGCAGCCGCGGACAGAATCCCAACTGGATCGCCTGGAACGTCAACGAGAATGAACCCGTGATGATCGCCTGCGACGCGATTACCGCAGCCGCCGTGGCCAGCAAGATCATCGGGTAGAGGGCCCACTCAGGCGCCATCTCGAACAGCGGGTTGGCGCTGGCCGCCGGATTCTTTAGCAGCAGCGCCCCTTGCCCAAAGTAGTTAAGCAGCAGCGCCGGAAAGACGACGGCGAACCACGACATGCGAATCGGCTTCGGCCCGAAGTGCCCCATGTCGGCGTAGAGCGCCTCGCCGCCAGTCACCGCGAGAAACACCGTCCCAAGAATTAAGAAGCCACTCGCGCCATCAGTGCGAAAGAAGGCCAGCGCGTGCGCCGGATTGAGCGCCGCCAGCACCTGCGGTTCATGCGAAATATGCCACGCGCCCAAGCCGGCCAGTGTAGCAAACCACGCCAGCATGATCGGACCAAACAATCCGCCGACCCGCGCCGTCCCGCGCGACTGCAGCTTGAACAACCCCAACAGAATCGCCATCGAAATGGCGATGATCCAGTACCGCGGCAGCGTCGGCGCCGCCAGTCGCAGGCCTTCGACGGCGCTCAGCACCGAGATCGCGGGCGTGATCATCCCGTCGGCATACAAGAACGCCGCGCCGAACAACCCCAGGGTCACCACAATTCGTCGCTTCGCCCCGCTCGACTCCAGCGGCGACAGCAGCGCCGTCAGCGCCAGGATGCCCCCTTCGCCATGATTGTCGGCCCGCATGATGAAGACCAGGTACTTTACCGACACCACCAGGGTGAGCGCCCAGAAAATGAGCGACAACACGCCCAGCACGTTCAGCGGCGTCACGCCGACGGAATGATCGCCTACAAAGCACGATTGCAGCGCGTACAGCGGGCTGGTGCCGATATCGCCATAGACAATTCCCAGCGCCGCCAGCGCTAGCGCTTTGGTGGTCGCGCTCGTCTCGCGGGAGGGGGCGTCGCCGCGAACGGCTTCGAGCTGGCCCAGCGGGTGCGACATGGCGTTGAGAGCTTGAGTCATCGATCGATCGCGTGCAGGACGTCGGCGGTTCGCCCCCACAACCGTTGCAGGGCGCAGAACTCTACGTCACGCAATCGTCACTCGCCTGCCCTGAGTCGAGAAATGCCCTGCCCCGTCAGAACTTTGGACGGCGTTGGCTCCATTGCGGCGCGATGCGCACTGCCGCTGCAAACAGTCGTCCCTCCGACCGCTACAGTTCCACTTGGGCGCCGATTTCCACCACGCGATCGGCCGGCAAGTGGAAAAACAACGTCGCCGGCTGGGCATTTCGCGACAGGAACGAGAACAAACTCTCGCGCCACATATACATTCCCGAGTGCGGCGTCGCCAGCAACGTTTCGCGACCAAGGTAATAGCTCACCGTGCCCAGGTCGATGTGGTCGCCCACGTTGTCCATCTGCCGCAAATCGCGGGGCACGTTCGGCTCTTCCATGAACCCGTAGCGCAACGTCGCCCGGTAGAAGCCTTCGCCGATTTCCTCCGTCTCGAGCCGATGGTCGGGATCGACGTGCGGCGCCTCGGCCGTTTGCACGCCCAGGATAATGCTTCGGTCATGCAGGACGTGGTTATGAGCCACATTCTGCCGCAGCGCGAGCGGCGTCCCCATCGGGTTGCCCGACATAAAGACCGCCACGCCCGGCACCCGAATCGGCGGATTCGTCAGCAAGTCGGCGACAAATAGCTCGGTCGACAGCATCGACGCTCGCAATCGCTCGGCCAGCAGCCGCCGCCCATCCTGCCATGTACTCATCAGCACGTAGATGGCTGCCGCAATCGCCAGCGGAAACCACCCGCCGTGAAACACCTTCATCAAGTTCGCGCCGAAGAACGCCAGATCAATGCCCAGGAAAAATCCCGCAAACAGCACCGCCAGCCACGTCGGCCATTTCCAGAAGTGATGCACAAGGACGTAAAAGAGCAGGGTCGTCACCACCATCGTGATCGTGATCGCAATCCCGTAGGCCGCCGCCAGATTGCTCGACGATTGAAAGCCGAGCACCAGCGCGATCGAGGCAATCATCAGCGAACGATTCACCGCCGGAATGTAGATCTGCCCCTTCTGGTCGGACGAGGTGTGATCGATCCGCAGCCGGGGGCAGTAACCCAATTGAATCGCCTGGAGCGTGAGCGAGAACGAGCCCGTAATCACCGCCTGCGACGCCATCACGGCCGCCAGCGTTGCCACGGCAATCATCGGATAGAGCGCCCAGTCAGGCGCCATTTCGAACAGCGGATGGACCGCCGAACTCGGGTCGCGCAACAGCAACGAGCCCTGTCCGAAGTAGTTCAAGAGCAGCGCTGGGAACACCACCCCGAACCACGACGCTCGAATCGGCAAGATGCCAAAGTGACCGATGTCGGCGTAGAGCGCTTCACCGCCCGTCACGACCAGGAACACGGTGCCCAGAATCAAAAACCCTTCCCAATCGTTCTCCATAAAGAACTGGAACGCGTAGACTGGGTTAATCGCCTTCAACACGCTTGGCAGGGCGGCGATGTGCGCCACGCCCAGCACCGCCAGCAGCAAGAACCAGCACAGCATGAACGGCCCGAACATCGCGCCGACCCGCGCCGTTCCCCGCGCCTGCAGGCGGAACAATCCCAACAAGATCGCCACCGCGATCAATTCCACTAACCAGGTCTGAAATACCGTCGGAGCCGCCAGGCGCAATCCCTCGACGGCGCTGAGCACCGAGATCGCCGGCGTAATCATGCCGTCGGCGTACAGAAACGCGGCGCCGAACAACCCCAGCACTACCACCCACGTCCGCGTCGCCATTCCACGGCCAGCCGGCGCGAGCAGCGCCATCAGCGCCAGAATTCCCCCCTCGCCCTGGTTGTCTGCCCGCAGGATGAAGACCAGGTACTTCACCGAAATCACGAGCGTGAGCGCCCAAAAGATCAGCGACAGCACCCCCAGGACGTTGCCCTCGGTCACGGCCAGCGCGTGGGGCCCGTGGAAGCATTCGCGAATCGAGTAGAGCGGGCTCGTGCCGATGTCGCCGTACACCACGCCTAGCGCCGCCAGGGCCAGCAACTTCCAGCGTCGCGGGTCGGCGGCGTCATGCCCCCCATGCGCCGGCATCGCCGGCTGCGCGTCGGAGGCCTCAGGAGCAGGAGTCATTGAGCGTTTTGAACCTGGAGATGAAAGGGCCGGAGGTCGCGGGCCGCCAATGCAAGCTTCCAATAGTATCAGACGGCTTTCATTCTCGCCTCTCCCCATTTACCCTGGAAAGCTGCTCCGCGGCGTTCACACCTGAGGATTCTGGCGATGAAAACGGTCTGTGCGTGCGGTTATTTCGTCGCGGTACTCGCGGTCTTGGCGACGGCCCGCCCCTGTCCGGCGGAAACCAAAGCCCAGTTCCAGGCGGCCAAGGAGCTGATCGCCAAGGGCGAATTCCGCGAAGCCACGAAGCTTCTCCGGCCCGAGATCGACCCCTCCGCGCCGACCACGTCGCCGGCGGCGATCATGCTCGAGGTTCTCGATCGCACCCGCGCCGACTTCCCCCACTCCGAGGCCGAAATCACCAAGCAGCTTCGCGAGTCGATCCCCGACGTCAAGGAGACCGAAATTGAGAAGTGGCGCGACGCCGGCGCGCTGCAATCCAAACAGATCGACGGCGAGTATCGCTACTTCCGCAATGCCGCCGCGAATCTCTTTCGCCTCAGCAAGGAGGCCCGCGAGCGTCGCGAGAAGACTCCGGAAGAAAAGAAGGGCTTCGATCTCGACCGACTCATCGGCGAGTTGAACGCGATCGCCAAGACTGCCGACACGCCGGCGATCTATCCGGTGAAACATCACGTCACCTACACGCTCTCGCTGAAGGAGGGCAACCCGCGGCTCAAGCCGGGCGCCACCGTTCGCGCTTGGCTCCCGTTCCCGCAAGAGTATCGCATTCAACAAACCGACGTGAAGCTGCTGAAGAGTGAACCCGAGGGCGTCGTCGCTCCGCCGAAGACGCCGCAACGCACGATCTACTTCGAGCAAGTCGTCGACGACAAAGGCACGCCCCCCAAGTTCGTCGCCGAGTACGAATTCACCGCGTACGCCTACGTCCCGACGCTCAATCTCGAACTCGTCAAACCCTACGACGAAGAGAGCGACGAGTACAGCGAGTTCACCGCCGAGCGCGCCCCCCACATCGTCTTCACCCCCGAGGTGAAAAAGCTGGTGAAGGAAATCGTCGGCGACGAAACCAACCCGCTGAAGAAGGCCCAGCTCATCTTCAACTGGGTTTCCGAAAATATCCCGTGGGTCTCCGAAATGGAGTACAGCACGATCCCCAGCCTCTCGAAGAAAGGCCTCGCCGCCCGCTGCGGCGACTGCGGCGTCCAGAATACCACGTTCATCACCCTCTGCCGCGCCGCGGGCGTCCCGGCCCGCTGGCAATCGGGCTTCGGCACCAAGCCCGACGAACAGGGAATGCACGACTGGGCCGAAATCTACGTCGAACCCTGGGGCTGGCTCCCCGCCGACGCCTCCTACGGCAAGCGCAAAAGCGACGAACCCGCCGTGCGCGATTTCTTCTGCGGCCACATGGACCCTTACCGCCTGATCGTCAACCTCGACTATGGCCGCGAACTCCACCCCCCGAAGACCAGCTTCCGCAGCGAGCCGATCGACTTCCAGCGCGGCGAAGTCGAAGTCGACGGCCACAACCTCTACTTCGATGAGTGGGAGTGGGACCTCAAGGTGAAGTCGACTCCGCCTGAGGACAAGAAGGAATGAAATGACGGCGGCAGCCTAGTTTTGGCTCGTCGCGTAGGGTGGGTGCTCGCACCTGCCTTGACCTCCTCCTCTCCAGCTGCCCCCCTTTCAGCCCCCGGCTCCGCAACATAATGCAATAGCTAGCACGCGTCGCTAGCGGTAAAAAGGCCCGCGTTCCAGGCTGTTCCTAGAGACCTGACACGTTTCTAGGAGGTGAGCCATGGAACGCGAACTCTGGAGCGTACTATACCGTTTGACTCGGCGGTTATGCAGCGATCGTTCGGGACACGTCTATTCGGTCAGTTGGATCGTCGGCGTCTATCTCTGGGCGGTGATCCACGATCGACCGGTGAGTTGGGCGTGTCGGCCGGAGAATTGGCCGTCGTCATGGCAGGTGCGGCTGCCGAGCCAATCGACGGCGAGCCGTCGTCTCCGCACGGCGGCGGCCGTGGAACTGATCGAGCGGTTGAGGAAGCGTTGCTGGCAGGGCCCGCACCCGCCGGAGGTGAGCTTCCTCGACGGTAAGCCGTTGCCGGTAGGAGGCTTCAGCAAGGATCCCGACGCCACGCGCGGGCATGGCGTCGGCGGCCCGGCCCGCGGCTACAAGCTGCACGCCGTCTGGACGATCGATGCGCTCGTGGCGTGCGAAATCCAGCCGCTCAACGTGAGCGAACAGACGGTCGCCCGGCGACTCTTGCCGCAAGTCGGCGGAGGCTGCGTCCTGGCCGACGGCAACTACGACAGCAACCCGCTGCACGAGATCGCCGCACGGTCGGGCGTGACGTTGATCGCTCCGCAGCGTCGCGCGGGACGAGCGCTGGGCCACCGCCGCCACAGCATCGGCCGCTTGCAGTCGATCGAACTGCTGACGACCGCCGATGGCCAAGCACTCTTCAAGCAGCGGACGTACATCGAGCAACGCTTCGCTCAACTCACCAATTTCGGCGGCGGGCTCGGACCACTCCCCAACTGGGTGAGGCGACTGCCGCGCGTCACCCTCTGGGTGAACGCCAAACTCTGCATCCAGGCCGCTAGAAACCACTTGCGACGAGGAAACGATCTGATGGCGTTTGCATAATGTTGTCCGCCGGGGGGTCGGTCGCCATGCCGGTAGGCGTCGTCGCGCAGTGCTACCCCCCGGCGGAGCCGGGGGCTGAAATCGACCTCTCGGCTCCGCTATCTCCCGCCGCCTTATCCTCGCGCATCAACTCGGCCATCACCTCAGACGCTAACCGCATATAAGACCCCGGCACGAGATAAATCATCAAAAAACTCGCCGCCACGCCGGCCCACTCCCACGCTTCGAGTTCGCCAATCGGTCCGCGCGTGAAGAGAAAGAACGGCGCAAACGTCACCGACACGCCCGTCAGCGCCGCGACCGGCCCCATGATGTAAGGCGACTTGACGCGCCGCTTCCACTTCGCGTCAATGCGTACGGTGACGAAGTCGCTCGGCGGCCGGCATGGCCGCTTGCTGCGTCGGCAAATCCAAACGGCGTAACACGCCAAAGCCAGGATGAGGGCGGAGGTCCAAGTTCTGCTCCAGACTGGCAAATCCTCTGGCAGCAACCACTGTAATAGTCCCAACAACGCGCACGCCGCCGTCACTGCCAACAGCATTCCTCGCATGCTGAACCGGATTGGATCTTGATCCGATGTCATCAACTTCCCCACGGTGCAAAGACGAACTGCAAACGCTCATCGGGTGCCATGCTCTCGCCCCTCAGGCGTGAGCGTGCAGAGCTAGGCATCGACTCGGCCCAGTTGTGTTTCGCATGGCCACGACGGAACACCGCCTAGGCCATGCCGCTCAGCCGTTGACGAAAACCAGAATGAACGAGGCGGCGATTGGGGCGTCTCGTCCAAATTCAGCCTGCTGGCCGCGACTCCCAATCCAAGCGTGATCACGGCGACTGTGGCGCCGATGGCCAGCGTTCTGAGACTGAAGCGAAACGGCCGTCGTATGGATAGCGCAATTCCCACGCCTCCACTGACCAGGATCAGTAACCAGAACGGAATGAAGACCGCATAAGACTCCAAGTCCCGATCCAGGCGCGCCCACCGCCACAGCGGGACGCGAGCAGGGTTGATGCGATCGCGACTAGTGGTCATCCAGTAGATGCCGATTCGGTCGCTGCCTACTGGAGCTTGATACTCCGTCCCATGTGCATGGTATAAGGCCAACATGCCGTCCGATGAGCCTGCTCCTAGCATGCCGATTGAGGCGCCGACATAAAGAATGTTGTCCCACTGCTTCAGACTGCGCATCCACAAAATCGCGAAGCATGCAGTCGCCAACAGGCAAGTGACGGCGACTGTGAGCCTGATCCTTCGGAGCATGCGACCAGGATAGCAACATCGCTTGCCATTTCCCAATCCTGGATAAAATAACCTGATCACAGACCGGCGGTCATTAAAGTTAACACAAGTGACATGTCGACGGCCTCAGAACCAATCCGCTTCACCATCTAATCAGTCCTCGCCTGGACCGCCTTCGTCGCCCTCGCCTGCTGGACCGCAGTCTCCTGCCGCGCCTTCTACGAAATCTTCGGCGAATTCCTCTCAGGCTTCATGGTGGTCATTGCCGTCGCTCTCCTCGTAGCAACCCCCGTAATCCTCGCCTCTCCTTATCGCCGAGCATGGCTCCTCGCCGCCGCCGGAGCGATGATTCTCTTCTCGCTCAGCATCGCTGCGCTCTCGGTTCGCCTCCACCGACTCCATGCCGAGGCTGTACGAGTCGTGAAGTACGTCGACGCCTTTCACGACAAATACGACATGTATCCCGACGACCTCTCGGGCTACGCGTTCACCGACGCGGCGCTTGAGCCCTATTTCTCCTACGACGGCCACTGGAAAGGCAAGGAGTTCGCCCTCTATTACCACCCCGTCCAGCATTCCGCCGTGCGCCACGCTTACACTCCAGAAAACGGCTACTGGTTGAAGGAACAAGAGTAGCGCTCCGCGTACCCCTTCCCGCCGTCACCCACTCTCGAGGGGGGCGGCCAAAAATAGTTCACCACCTGCTGCACCAAGAGTGCTAAGGTGCAGCCAACGCGCGCCAGGACCACCGCTGCGCGCCGCGCTCTTGGCAAACGCGATCGAAGGTCGACATCGTCATGTCGACTGTTGACCGAAGCGGGTTCGCGCGCTTCGCGTGCCAAGTTGATGAGGCAAGAACGTCTGTCCGTGCGACGCCAGATTGAGGAGTGTGTTCATGCATCGACAAATAATGTCGTCGGCGACGCCGTCGTTGCAGGGAACTCCCGAACTTCCCTTGGAGAAACGACTTGCGATTTGTGTCGCCAATAATCGCGTGAGCGACAGAATTCGCCGCGACACAAATGCTCCCCTGGCGGTCGGCAGTAGCCGAGCGACGTCTGCCGCCGCCCGTCGCGTCCGCGACCAGTTGGCGCGCAATAGTAAACCCAGTGTTGCCAACAAGTTGCGACTTGTGTCGCCAAAAACGGCTCACGCGACACAATGGGGTGACGCGACAGAAACGGCAGATACGACGGACATGACAGATGCGAGCGAGCGCGCCGCCTCAGCGCGCGATCGCCGCCATGGGCGCTCCGGCCATGGTGGGTCGGTAGCAGTTGGCGCGGCAGTGGAACTGAGGGGCCCAGCGTGGTCCCATGTCGCCGAGGGATTCGGAGGAGCCGACGAGGATCCAGCCGTTGGGCTGGAGGATTTGGGCCATGCGGTTGAAGATGTTTTTGCGATCTTCGGCCGTGAAGTAGATGACGACGTTGCGGCAGAAGATGACGTCGAAGGGGCCCAGGCCCGCGTACGGGTCGTGGAGATTGCGCGTGCTGAAGCTGCACATCGCGCGGATCTCGTCGCGGACCTTCCACTGAGCGCCTTGCTTGGTGAAGTATTTGTTGAGGCGCTGCGGGTCCATGCCGCGACCCATTTCCATTTCGCTGTAGAGGCCGCGGCTGGCGGTCTCGACCGAGGCGGGCGAGATGTCGGTGCCGACGATCTGCACGTCCCAGCGGTGGACGTCGGGCACCAGGTCGGCCAGCGTCATCGCGATGCTGTAGGGCTCCTGCCCGGTGCTGCAGGCGGCCGACCAGATGCGGAACCGCTTGGGGAACGCCGAGTTCGCCTTGGCGTCGATCAACTCCGGAAAGATCTTGTGCTTGAGCGCCTCGAACGGCGAGTTGTCGCGGAACCACAAGGTCTCGTGCGTCGTGACGGCGTCGATCACCTCGGACTTCAGCGCCGGCAGCATGTTCGCCTTTACCCGTTGGGCGAAGTCGACGTAGTTGGCGCAGCCGCTGCGCTTGAAGATGTTCGTGAGCCGCGACTCGATGAGATAAGCCTTCGAGCTATCCCAACAGATGCCGCAGAGGTTGTCGACCAGGTCGCAGACGGCGTCGACGTCGGCTGGCGTGAGATTGCTCATGCGGAGGCTCCCACGAGCGACGACTCGTTGATGCGGGCGGCGATGGTTTCCAAGGGGCCGACGACGTCGACCAGCCCTGCTTCGGCGACCGCCCGCGGCATGCCGTAGACGACGCAGGTCGCTTCGTCCTGAGCCAGGATGGCGGCGCCCCGTTCCTTCATGGCCTGACAGCCGAGCGTGCCGTCGTCGCCCATGCCGGTGAGGATGGCGCCCCAGGCCTTGGGGCCGTACTCGGCGGCGATCGAGCGGAACAGATAGTCGACCGCCGGGCGGCAATTGCGCTCGGGCGGATCGTCGGTGATTTGAACGAAGGTGCGCCGCTGGTCGCGGGCGATGCGCATCTGCTTGCCGCCGGGCGCGATGATGGCGCGGCCGCGCTGGACGGTCATCCCGTGGTAGCCTTCGACCACCTCGAGCTGGCAGCGGCGGTTGAGGTCGTCGGCCAGCGTCTTGGTGAAGATCGGCGGCATGTGCTGCACGATCACCAACGGCGGCGTCTGCGGCCCCAGCAGCGGCAAGAGCTTGTTCAGCGCCACCGGCCCGCCGGTCGAGACGCCGATCCCGATCAGCTCGGGCGTGCGGCGCAGCGCCGCCGACGGCGCGCGCGGGGGGGCGATCGGCAACGGCCGAGCGCTCGGGCGCCCGCCGCGACGGAGCGTGCGGCAGGCCTCGATGCGCGGCGCGAGATCGGCGCGGAGCTGCCGTTCGTTGGCGGCCATGTCGGGCAGCGTCGGCTTGAGGACGAAGTCAAACGCCCCCAGCTGCAGCGCCTGGCTGGTCGCTTGGGCCCCGGCGGCGGTGAGCGTGCTGATCATGATGGCGGCGAGCGGAAGTTGGCGTTCGCTCAGTTCGCGGAGCAGTCCCAGGCCGTCGAGCTCGGGCATCTCCATGTCGAGCGTGATCGCGTCGGGTCGATCGGCGATGATCCGCTCCAGCGCCAGCCGGCCGTTCTGGGCGTGGCCGATCACCTCGACGTTGGGGAGTTGCTCGAGCACCGCGCGGACCACCTTGCGGTAGAGGGCCGAGTCGTCGACGACGAGGACTCGCAGCGGCGGCAGCGTAGCGGATGGAAGACTCATCAATGTCGATGCTCAAGGCGCTGGCGTCGTTCAAGGCGGCAGGATGCAACAAGCGTACGTCGCAGCAGCGCCGGCGCGCCAAGCCGGGGGAGAACGGCGGTTCTCCCCCGGCCCTGCGTCCGTTGCGCTCGTACCCCTTACAACTGGAACTGCGCGACCATCCCGCGGAGCTGCTCCGAGAGATGCGACAGTTCCGAGCCGACCACCTGCGTCTGCGCGGCCCCTTGCGAGGTCTGCTTCGCCGCCTGATCGACCCCCGCCATGTTGCGGGTGATCTCGGCACAGGCGGCCGCCGACTCGGCGACGCCGATCGAGACCGTGCTGGCGGCGGTCGCCGTCTGGTGGACGTTCGAGGCGATCTCCTTGGTGGTGATGCTCTGCTCCTCGACCGCCGCGGCGATCGTGGTCGACGCCGAGTTGACCCGTTGGATCGCCTCGCCGACTTCCTTGATCGAGCGGACCGCTTCGCCGGTCGAGGCCTGAATCCCCTCGATGCGGCTGCGGATGTCCTGCGTGGCGTTGGCCGTCTGCTTGGCGAGCTCCTTCACCTCGGTGGCGACCACGGCGAAGCCCTTGCCGGCTTCGCCGGCCCGAGCCGCTTCGATCGTGGCGTTGAGCGCCAAGAGGTTCGTCTGCTCGGCGATGTCCTGAATCACCTCGATCACCTTGCCGATCTCGTCCGCCGCCGTGCCGAGCTGGCCGATGGTGACGTTGCTCGAGTCGGCGAGCTGAGCGGCCGTGCTGGCGATCGACGACGTCTGACCGGCCGTCTTGGCGATCTCGCCGATGCTGGCGGTCAGCTCCTCAACCGCGGTCGAGACGGCCTTGACGTTGGCGGTCATCTGCTCGGTCGAGGCGGCCATGTTGGTCATGTTCGTCGACATCTCTTCAGCCGCCGCGGCGATGGTCGCCGATTGGCTGTTGGTCTCTTCGGCCCCGCTGGCCAGCTGCGTGGCAGTCGCTGAGAGCTGAGTCGACGTGCTCGCCAGCTGAACGGCGTTCGAGTTCAGTCCTCCAAACACCTGCCGAAGATTCTGGCTCATGGAGTTCACGGCTTCCGCTATCTTGGCAAACGTCCCACGAACTTCGTTGGTATCGTCGTCGGCCTCTGAAACGACGTAAGCGCCGGTCAGATCGCCTTGAGCAATCGCACTTAACGTCAACGCCACGCTATGAACCTCTGCCTGCTCGTAAGCGGAGATCTTCTTAGTCTTTACTAGATTTGCACTCGCGTCGGCTTCAAATTGCTGTAACGCGGCTAGCAGCGTGTTGAGCGAAGCGACCATCTTGCCCAGGTCGCCGCCCACCTTGGTTTCCACCCGCTTGCTATAGTCCCGCTTCGTGGCGGCTTCCATCGACGCCACCACCTGGGCCACGACGTTGCCGATCGAACGAGCCAGGAAGTAGCCGATCGCGGTCACCAGCGCCAAGCAGAGAACGCTCACGGCGACCATCGTCCACGTCCGCCGCGACGTTGTCGTCGCCGCGGCGGCCTCGACGGCGGCCGTTTGTTCGGTCGCCAATGCGACGACCTTGTCGATCGCCGCCCGATGCTCCTCGTACAGCGTTGACATCGGTCCGCTCACCAGCGTCTTGGCCTTCTCCTTGTCCCCGGCGCGAAGCGCCGGCAGCATCTCGTTCTGAGCGACGGCGAAGAACTTGGTCGCCGGCTCGTACGCCTCCTCCAGCAAGATTTCGTTCATCTCACCCTTGGGAAGACGCTCGGCCCAGTAGTCGTGCCGGGCGTCAAAGTCCTTTTGAAGGGTTTCGAGCTTCTTGGCCAGCGCGTCGGTCCCCGTCGGATCCTCCGCCCCGGTCATCTTATGCACCGTCAGGTACGATTCGATGATGTATTCCGGCGGCGGCAGAATGTCGGCCAACAGGTCCTTGCCTTGGGCGAGCTCGCCGTAGATCGGACCGTTGACTTTCACCTTGTTGAGCGTGGAGAAGGCGATCACGCCAAAGAGCACGGTGCCGACGGCGTACAACGCCGCCAGGCACATCAGCTTGCTCCGAACTCCCATGTTTGCGAACCGACTCATGACTGGCGTCTCCCGAACGAAGTGAGTGTGATTGATGCGAAGAAGGATTTCTCTCAAACGGTTGTTAGCGAGCGAACGAATTACTCCTGGCGAGCCCCGTCGGCCAGTACGGCGTCAATGTCCAGCAGGACGACGATTTCCGATTCCAGCGTGCAGACGCCGCTCATCAGCCGGCCGTCCACCCCGTCGACGTTGGTCGGCGGCGGCGTGATTTCGTCCCCCCGCAGCGTGAGGATGTCCGAGATGCGGTCGACCAACAGACCGATCGCCTCCCCCTGGTGGTGGACGATCAGGTTGCGACTCTGTCGATCCGAATCCGACTTCGGCAGGCCCAGGATCGTTCGCAGGTCGACCACCGTCGCGACGTCGCCGCGGAGGTTGATCACCCCGCGGACGTAGTCCGGCGCGTGGGGCACCTGGGTGATCTCGTTCTGGCGATTGATCTCCTGCACGATGCGGATGTCGACCCCCAGCAGCATGTGGCCGACGTAAAACGTCGCGAACTGCCGTTCAACGGCCGTGGCGGTGCGGTCAGGGGCAAGCGTGGCGGTCATGGCGGCGTGAACCTCGATAAACGCAGGAAGGGGCGACGGCGGCGAGATGCGGCGAAACTACGCGGGCTGGAGATGACGACGATTGTTGCCCGCCTTCGCGCCCGTGAAGTTGTGGAGAGCGGCTAGGAGCTTTTCGCGATCCATCTTGATCTGGTAGTCGTCGATCCCGACCTCCATGCCGCGCTGCATGTCCGAGGCCCCGGCCAGCGACGTTAGCGCGATCACCGGCAGGTAGCCCCACTTCGACTGCTTGATCCGCTGGCAGAGCTCGAACCCGTTGAGGTTCGGCATTTCAATGTCGGTAATCACCACGTCGACTTCCAAATCGCCTTCCAGCAGCCGCTCCCAGGCGACCAGGCCGTCTTCGCAGTCGACCACGTCGTAGCCGCGCTCTTCGGCCATCGACTTCACCTGCTTGCGGAAGAAAGTCGAGTCCTCGGCCAGCAGCACCAGCGGCTTCTTGCCGGCCTCGACGCTCGGCTGCGGCCGGTCGGCGAACCATTCGGGGTGGGCGATTTCGGCGATCTGGAACAGATCGACCAGCCGCGTCGTGTGCTCAGACATGGTCAACGAACCCTGGATGCCTAGCTCTTGGAACGTGATCGTGTCGACGTTGGTCGGCACGCGACGAATATCCTCCAGCCGCGGCGCGATCAGGCCGACTTCCTTGCCGTTGATCACGAACACGATGACGTAGACCCAGTTCTGTGGCTCCGGAGCCCGCGCCGAGATCAGGTTCTCCAGCCGCAACAGCGGCACGCTCGACTGCCGGTACTGCACCAGTTCCTGGCCGCCGACGGCGTCGATCTGATCGGAGCTAATCCGCTCGATCCGCGCGACGATGTCCATCGACACGGCGAAGTGCTCCCGAGGATGATTGGTGAACAGCAGCACCGACTGCAAGTCTTCCTCACCGGCCGACTGCTCTTCGCCCTTGCCGGCGATGACGTCGTCGTGGGCCGAGCGAATCTGCTCGTGGACGGCGATCCCCGCGACGTCGAGAATCAGCGCGACGTGCCCGTCGCCCAGAATCGTGGCGCCCGACAGGCAAGGCGCGTTCTTGATGTGGCGGCCCAGCGGCTTCACGACGATCTCTTCCGAGTCGTGCAGCGCGTCGACCACGATGCCAAAACGCTGTTGGCCGCTCTCCACCACGATGATGTTGGTCGTCGCTTGGGCGTCGCTCTCCCCGTCGCTCCCCTCCGGCGTCTGGAAGCCCAGGACTTCGCGCAGCCGCACCAGGGGAAGCAGCGAGCCGCGCAGCCGCAGCACCTCCGCCGACTTGACCCGATCGAGCCGCTTGCCCATCTCTTCGCGACGCAGACGCACCAGTTCCGAGATGTTGACCTGCGGGATGGCGAACCGTTCGTCGCCGCTCTGAATGATCAGCGAGGGGATGATCGCCAAGGTCAGCGGCAGCGTGATCTGAATCGTCGTTCCCTGGCCCGGAGTCGAATCGACGTCGACCGTTCCCCCCAGCTTCTCGATGTTCGTGCGCACCACGTCCATGCCGACCCCGCGGCCGCTGACGTCGGTGATCTTCTCGGCGGTGGAGAATCCAGGGTGGAAGATCAGCCGCACCGCTTCGCGGTCCGACAGGCGGCTCGCCTGTTCGGCCGTGACCACCCCCTTCTCGACCGCCTTCTTCTTGAGCTTCTCCGGATAAATCCCCCCGCCGTCGTCGGCGATGTCGATCCGCACCTTGCCCGCTTCGTGGTACGCCTTGAGGTGAATGGTCCCCGCGGCCGGCTTATTGGCCGCGACCCGCACGTCGGGTCGTTCGACGCCGTGGTCGATCGAGTTGCGCACCAGGTGAGTCAGCGGATCGCCGATCGCCTCCAGAATCGTCTTGTCGACGTCGACCTCCTTGCCGTCCATCACCACGTCGCACTGCTTGCCGAGCTTCGCGCTCAGGTCCCGCACGACCCGCGGGAACTTGCTGAACACGGCCCCGATCGGCTGCATCCGCGTCCGCATGATCGCCTCTTGCAGCTCCGTCGTCACCTGATCCAGCCGCGACGCCACCGCCTCGATCCCGACGTGAGCCTCCGTATTAAGCGCCTGAATCAGCTGATTCCGGCCCAGCACCAACTCACCCGCCAAATTCATTAGGCTGTCCAGCACGCCTACCTGGACCCGAATGCTCGTCTCGGCGACTGGAGGGGCCTGAATGGCGGCATTCGACGCTGTCTTGGGCTCATCGACCAGCGGCGCATTGGTAACGGCGGGGCCGGAAGCCGCCGACGATTCCGCACAAGGGAGCGACTCATCGGCGTCGATCGGACCGGTGGCGGGAGAATCGTCTTCGATCGCCGAGTCGACGAACATCGCCTCCTCTACAAAGTCGGCTGCGGTGGCATGCCGCAGGCCGTGATGAGCGTGCTCCTCAATCTTTACGCTCGCCGCAGATACCCCGACCAGGCTTCCATCGGCGCTGGCGAAGATGCGATCGAGTTTCGTAACGTGGACTTCAACGTCAGCGTCGTTTGATACGTCTGCATTGTTAACGAGATGGGTCAACGCATCGGCCGCGCGAAGCATGACGTCAACCATCGCCGAATCGGGGGACAGCTCGCGGGTCCGCATCAGCCCCAGGACATTTTCGAGGCTATGGGCCAGCTTGTTGACCGTCACCAATCCCAGGAACCCAGCGGCTCCTTTGATCGAATGAATGCCCCGGAAGAGGTTATTCACCAGATCGACGTCAATCTCCGCGCCGTTTGCCTCAATCTGAAGCAACTGTCCTTCGACGTGACTCAGGTGGTCGCGCGACTCGGCAATGAATTCCGCCAACAGTTCTGGATCTTCGATCGCCATGGACTGGCTCCGTGATTCGAGAGGTCGTCCGCGGGCATAGCTCGCCGTTTCCTGGCGGGTTATGCGACAGGCGTTTTGCGGACAAACGAAAGCTAGGTCAAGACCGTGCGCGCAGCAAATCAATGCCGCGGAACTGGAGATAAAAAAATCGGCGTAACCAGCGCAACGCGATTTTTCCGGGGAGTTTCTGGACGACGCACTCCCGCAATTGACGAATGCTACGTTTGACGACAGGGATTTCGTCAAAATCGTCGGCGTCGTTCGCGACCTGTCCGTCGTTATTCGCTCGACGACAGCCCAGCCGCCCACATTCCGGGATGCAATTCATGAAAGCAGAACATATCAATCCGTTTCTGACCTCCGCCGTCGAGGTCTTCTCTACGATGCTCAACTGCGATCTGAAGCGCGGGACGCCGACGTTGAACGCGGCGTTTCAGCCGGCGCACGACGTCAGCGGCGTGATTGGGCTATCGGGCAAAGCGTCGGGCACGGTCGTCGTCAGCGTCGACTGCGAAGTGGCGATGTGCGTCACGGAGAAGATGCTCGGAGATCGGCCCGACACGCTAAACGCCGACGTGATGGACGCGATCGGCGAGATCACGAACATGATCGCCGGCCGCGCGAAAACGGGGTTGGCCCATCTCGAGATGAGTCTCGCATTGCCGACGGTGATCACGGGGAAGAACCATGTGATCCGGTTCGGCTCGCTGGCCCAGACGATCAGCATCCCATACTCGTGCGCGTGGGGCGACCTGACCGTCGAGGTTGGCCTGATCGAGGTGGACGAGGCGGCCGCGGAGAAGAGAACGATGATGGCGAGCGTCTAGCCTAGTCGAGCTCGTGCCCGGCGGCGTTTTCGGCGGCCCCCGCGTTGCTTGCCGCGGCGTTCCGTTGCGCGCTTAGAAACTCGACGACGTCGCGCAGGTCTCGCTGCGACATGAACTTCATGAGGTCCTCGGGCATGGCTGAAAGGCCCTGCACGCGATCTTCGACGGCGGCAAGATCGACTTCGACTTCCTTGCCGTCAGCGTTCAGCAGTACCGCCTTGCCTTCGTCCTCGCGGCGCAGGAGGCCGGTGACGACCATCCCGGTGTCAAGCAACATCGACGTGGTCTGAAACCCTTCGACGATTTTAGCGTTGGGACGGGTGATCGATTCGATGAGCTCCTGGCGTGTGCGCTTGGCGCCGACGTCGGCAAGGCTGGGGCCGACGAGTTGCTCGCCGGGCGTTAACGAATGGCACCGCCGGCAGGAGAGCGATTCGTTGGAGAGGAACAGCTGCTCGCCGCGGGTTGCGTCGCCTCCGGCGACGGCGGCGACGTACATCGACGCCAAGTCGGCGGCGGCTGCCTGCTTGTCGACGAAAGCCTGATGCCGGGCGACCAACGATTGATCCGTTGCGGCCTGACTTGCTTCCAGAACCTCCAGCAGTAATTCTTGAGGGCAGGTCCCTTGCTCGACGCGCGCCATCCAAGCACTGGTCGCCGCCTGAGCTTCGGGAAGGTCGATCTTTGCAAGCAGCCCGATCGCTGCCTGGCGTTCGGCGGTTTCGCCGTCATCGGCGACCTTAATAAGATGTGCGACGGCCTTTGCCGGGAATCGTTCGGCCAGGAGCCGTCGGGCGGCCGAACGAACGATGGCATCGGACGACTGCAAGCCAAAGGCAATGACGCGTTCGGCAATCGCGTCGTCGGCGTGGTCGAGAGCGGCGATGGCGCGCACCTGAAGGGCGGCGTCGAGATCAGGCTGTTCGAGCAACGTCGGCAGTTCGGCGATCGCGATCGGCAAACCGAGTTCGGCGGCGACCACAACGCCGGTCGGGTCCGCTTTGCTCGCTTGCAAGATTGCAGGCCAAGCCTGTTCCAGAGCGGCAAGAATCACGTCGGCCGATTGCGGGGCGAGCGGTCGCCATTGCCCGTGGACCGGATCGCGCGACGACGGGGCGGCCCACTGGCTGATCAGGTCCCACGCGTGATTTCGCATATCGGCAGTCGTGCGGGGATTCAATGCAAAGGTTACGACGGCCTGGAGATTCTCAGCCGCACGCATGGCCTGGCTGGCCGCCAGCGCACGCCGCACGAGCGGCTCATTCGCGGGTGAAACTTTATCCAGTAGTGCGGCCAATGCGCTGTTGGCGGCCGTGATGGGGGTATCCCAGATCGCGCGCGCAGCCTCCAGCACGACTGCTTCCGACTCGTCGCTGAGAAAGTCGCCCACACGCGGCGACTTCTGCTTGGCAAGCGCCAGGACGAGTGCGATCCGCGCCGCCTGATCAGCCCCTTTGGCTGCGTCGCGCAGTTGGACCTCCGACTGGCTGCCGGAGAGGCCCATCACGATGGCGGTGCGCAGGATCGGATCGCCTTGATCGCCGTTTTCGCTGGCCGTTTGTAAGAGTGCCTCAAGCGCCGGTTGGTAGGCGAGGGAGCCAATCGACGTGGCCGCCGACGCCCGCACGCGCAGCGACGGATCGGCGAGCAGCTTGGCGAGAGCGGCTCCATAACCGTTGCGGGCCGCTACAGACGCTGACCGTGCGCGACCAAGCGTGCGCGCCGCCTGAGTGCGAATCTCCGCATCGCCGTCGCTGCAAAGCGGCGCGATCGCGTCAAAGAGCTGCAACTCGCCGATCGCTAAGGAGCCTAACGCCCAAATCGCATGGATGCGGGCGAGCTGATCGCCTTCCTGTCGGGCGACAAGTTCCTTCAGCGGCGCGGCGGACGCATTTCCTAGGGCTACTAACCGCCGTTGCGCCGCTAGGCGCACGCGCATGTTCGCGTTTGCGAGCAACTCGGCAAGCTGCTTGGGCTCTAGCGTCGGGATTCGCTCGAGGGCGGTTTCCGACTCCCTGCGAGCCGCGACGAGGTTTGGTGCGTCGTCGGAAACGCGATAGAGTCGTCCCATGTCGGTGCCGTTCCAACCTTCGATCCAATCGGCGACGTAGAAATTGCCGTCGGGGCCGAAATCGCAATCGGTCGCGAGGATTCCTTCGAGAAACATCTTGTCGTCGGCGAGTCGATAGCCGGCTCCTGCTTGCTCGAGGCGGAAGCGCCGGATGCCGCTGGAGGCTGGCGCGCCGCGGAAGTCGGCAAGAAAAAAATTGTCACGGCAATCGTCGGTCATGCCGGAGCCAGGGTAGTAGACCAGGCCCGAGGGACCGTCGCTGAGGTGCGCAATCGGCGGCACGATACCGGCGGGCTGGTCAGCGTTCTTTGTGTGCCAGATCTTCTCGCGGTTGAAGGGGCCGCGGTCGGGGAGGTACTGGTATGACATCCGCCAACCGGTGTTCATTCCCTCGACGATTTGAATGATGCGCGCGCGGTCGCCGGAGTCGGAGTTGTTATCGACGGAGAAGAGATCGCCGTACTGATTGAACGCAAGTTCTTGCGGATTGCGCAGGCCGGTCGCAAACAGTTCCAAGTCGCTGCCGTCGCGGTTGCAGCGGAGGACCGAGCCGGAATCAGGATTCGAGAGCACGCCATTGGGCGTTTCAACGTGCAGGCCGCGATCACCGATGGAGAAGTAAATTTTTCCATCGGGGCCTTCGGTCAGCCCGTGGAGGTCATGGCCGAAGAGGGCGAAGTGGACGCCGAAGCCAGTGGCCAGCGACTTGCGTTCTTCCGCTTGGCCGTCGCCATCGGCGTCGCGAAGTTCCCACAGGTCGGGGATGCAGGTGAACCAGAGGCGGTCGCCGACCCACATGACTCCCGCCGCGGCGCCGCTTTCGATGTTGTTGTATCCTTCGGAGAAGACGCTGGAATGGTCGTAGACGCCGTCGCGATTGCGATCTTCCAGCAGCCGGACCAGATCGCTCGCCTCGGTGTAATGGTTGAGCTTATCGGCCATGCGGCGTTCGATGTAAGCCCGACGCTGCGCGACCGTTTGTGCCGCGAGATCGTCATCGAGCCAATCCATGTGATTGCGATTGTCCTCGGTGCCGTGATGGACGCGGTGGGTTTCGGCGACGAAAATTCGCCCTTGCGGGTCGAAACAGAACGCGACGGGATTGGCGAACAGCGGCTCGCTCGCAACCGGCGTCACCTGATAACCGGGCTCGACGCGAAAGGAGGCGGCTGAGAGCTTGGCTGCCGGCGAGATTGGCTCATCTGCCGCCGTCTGCTCCGCGGCATTGGCGCGGTAGCTGACGGCAACCGCTGCGATAAACAGCACGGCGCTGGCGAGAAGTCGTTTGATGGTTGGGGTAACCAATAGCAGCGAGCATTGCATGGGCGGCGGCAATCGTCGGTGGCGGTGAAACGCTAGAGATGACGTCAGCGCCTATTGTACTATGGCGCGATTAGGCTGGTCACCAGCGCAGCGAGCGGGCGCGATCAGTTTTGACCTCGCTGCGAACGGTTGACGATGGGCGAGCGGCACGTCTCGCGGTATTCTCTTGTTCAGCATGAGAAGAATCCATTTTGACGTCACCGATTCGACCAATACGCAGGCGCGGGCGCTCGCCGCTGCGCACCCTGGGGAACGACTCCTAGTAACCGCCGCGGAACAAACTGCCGGACGCGGGCGGCAGGGAAGGCAGTGGCTCAGCCCGCGGGGCGGGGCGTGGTTGACGATCGTCTGGCCGATGCGCCTGGCGCCAGGATCGTATCGGGCCGCCTCGCTGGCGGCCGCCGTCGGGGTGCGACGGGCGCTCGTCGAGTTGATTGCCCGCGGCATGCCCCCCGAGGCGGCGGCGCTGGCCCCGCGGCCTCTGATCAAGTGGCCGAACGATGTGCTGATCGACGGCGCCAAGGTCGTGGGCATCCTCTGCGAGCAATCGCTGGGCAACGCTGCCCAGAACAACGCCATCTACGTTGGCATCGGCGCGAATGTTGCCTTTGATCAAATGTTGCTCGATCAACCGACCCGCGGGGAAGCGTTGCGACATCGGGCAACGACTCTCTCCAGCGCGGCCGGGCGCGAGATTGAAGTCGAGGACGTGATTGAACTTGTCAGCCATGAAGTCATCGGCGCGCTGGAGCGATACGAAGCACTGGGGCTCGCCGGGATCATCGCGGAACCGCCGTCGCTGCTCGACGAATTGCGCGGCGCGTTGGCCTATGTGGGCCAGCGCCGGACTTGGCTTTCGCCGCGCGGCGAGATCAGCGGGCGCATCATCGGCATCGACGACGACGGTCGGCTGCTGCTCGACGGCGAGAGCGGGGTCATTGCGTGCGACGCCGGCGAATTGGCGGGCGACGAGTTGTAGGCACAGGCCTTCTCGCGCTTGCTCGGGCCCCTAAAACGCCGCGTCGGACTTGCCGCATGAAACGCCGCCCCGAGGCAGTCGCAGCGATCGAGCCAGTCGTTACAATGTGCGAATCTCCGTCACATCTTCTCCTCGGCGACAATCGACTATGGCTTCTCGCGAAGTGCTGCTGCTGGCCAGCGGCGACCAACGACTTTCGGCGAATCAAAATTGCTGGGCCGCCCAGCGCGATATGGAGCAGCGACTTGCCGCTGCGGTGAGCGCCCAAGGCTACGCGCTGCGCCGGGCGCACCCGTTCAAGGAAGCCGAGGGGCACGGGTTCCTCGCCAGCCAGCGCGAAGGAATCGAAACGTTCCGGACGATTCCGCCGGACGCGCCGATCATCGTCGCCGAGGCCGTGTGGCAGTATTCGCATCACGTTCTCGCTGGGCTGACGACGCATCGCGGGCCGATTCTGACGATCGCCAATTGGTCTGGTCAGTGGCCGGGGCTGGTGGGCATGCTCAATTTGAACGCGTCGCTGACAAAGGCAGGCGTGAATTACTCCACGCTCTGGAGCGAGGACTTCAGCGACGACTATTTCACAACTCGCCTCTCATCATGGCTTGACCGCGGGCGTTGCGACCATGAACTTACGCACGTGCACTCGCTGCAAGCCGCTGCGCTCACGGGCGACGCCGCTGAAACGGGCCGCCGTCTAGCCAGCGAGCTGCTACGCGAGAAAGCGATCATGGGAGTGTTCGACGAGGGCTGCATGGGGATGTTCAACGCGATCATTCCCGATCACCTGCTGCATCGGACCGGCGTGTTCAAGGAGCGCCTCAGCCAGTCGGCTCTCTACTTCGAGACCACTCAAGTCCCGCTGGAGGAGGCGCGGGCGGCATACGATTGGCTGCTGGAACGCGGCATGCGGTTTCACTTGGGAACTGATGCGGTTAGCGAGTTGACCGAAGCGCAGGTGATCCAGCAGTGCCAGATGTATATCGCCGCCGTCCGGTTGGCTGACGACTTTGGCTGTAGCCTCATTGGCATCCAGTATCAGCAGGGGCTGAAGGACTTACTCCCCGCCAGTGACCTGGTGGAGGGAACGCTGAACAACGCCGACCGACCCCCCGTGCTCAGCCGCGACGGCCGCCGCGAGCTGTTTGCTGGAGAACCCGTCGTCCATTTCAATGAAGTCGACGAATGCGCTGGACTGGATGGACTGATGACCTACCGCGTGCAGCGAGCGCTGGGCCAGCCGGCGGAGAACACGTTGCACGATATTCGCTGGGGCGACGTCGATCGGAGCGCGACGGTCGACGGCTATGTGTGGGTGCTGCTCATCAGCGGGGCGGCGCCGCCGGCCCACTTCATCGGCGGTTGGGCCGGAGCCGAGGGATTTCGACAGCCGGCGATGTATTTCCCCAGCGGCGGCAGCACGCTGCGTGGCGTGTCGCGACCGGGCGAGATCGTTTGGTCGCGGATTTACGTCGCCGGCGACGCGCTCCACATGGATCTGGGCCGGGGAACCGTGGTCGAGCTGCCAGCCGAGGAGACGGAACGACGTTGGCAGGCGACGACCTATCAGTGGCCGATTATGCATGCCCAACTGCATGGGGTGAGTCGCGATCAACTGATGGCGAAGCACCAGTCGAACCATATCCAAGTGGTCTATAGCGACGACCCCGCCGCCGCGGATCGGACGCTTGCGGCAAAAGCCGCGATGGCGCTTGAATTGGGGATTCAAGTGAACATGTGCGGCGTTTCACTTTAAAAATTCATGCGTGGAGAGAACTCGGTGCTCGGCACTTGCCCACTCACGGCGGCAATGCGTGCAGGTCGAGCCGAGCGTTCGTGCTCCGATCACTGCTTCGCGTCCGCGGGCAGGCCCAGTTCAATCGCAATCGCGATTAGTTGCGGAAACGTGTCGACGCCGAACTTTTGCATAATGCGAGCACGGCGGTTTTCGACCGTGCGACGACTGACGTTCAACTCGTCGGAAATCTGTCGATGGTCGCACCCTTGCACCAGCATTTCCAGAACCCGACGCTCGCGCGGACTAAGTTCGTTAAGCCGCGAGAGAAGATCCTCGCGCCGTTGATACGCCGCACGCTGCACCGCGTCGCGCGCAAAGGCCGCGTGAATTGATTCCCAGAGAGTCGTCTCGGAAAAGCAATTCTTTTGTAGATACGCTTCGACGCCAAGTTGCATCGCACGAACCGCTGGCGGCACCGCGTTGCAGTCGGTAACGATGATGACCGGCATGGGGTTGGGGAGATTGGTCAGCTCCTGCAACAGGTCGAGGCCCGCGGAAGCGGGAGCATGGAGCGACAACAGCACGCAGCCGTGACTATTCGCATCGAGCGACGTGACGTAATCTTCGCGCGAGCCAAACGCCACGGGAGCGAACCCCATGGACGCGACCAACTTCACCAGCGAGGCGCGCGCCTCGGGGTCGACGTCGATGATGTAAACGGCCGGAGACAAATTCACCCCAGTAGGCCTGGAGTCGGTCATCGACGCCGGCCTTGACTGCTTTGAACACGATGGGCCGCAGAGCCTCATCCCCAGAGCCATCGTAGTCGTCGAGCTGCGCGGGTTGGAATTGACAACACCACGGGGGCGACGTGTTTTTCCACTTGCGGGTGAGCGCAACGGCAAGTGCGGGGAACTGTTTCGAGCGGCGCCGGTCCGCCACCAGGTTCACCTGCAAGGTTCGCCCGGCAATGCGATTAGGATTGAACGCCGGCTTCCATCGAAACCCTCACGAGGTCGGCGAGTGACTCGACCTCAAGTTTCTGCATGATACGGGCGCGCCGATCTTCGACTGTTCGGCGGCTAACGCCGAGATTTGCGGCAATCGACTTGTTCGCCTCGCCTTGCAAGACCTGGTGCAGAACAGACCGCTCCGGAGGAGTGAGCTGGGAAAAACGACGCTCGATCGCCTCCTTCCGGTGATACTCGCTGCGGGCGCGGGCATCCTGCAACAGCGCGCGTTGCAGAGCTTCGTACAACTCGGGTTCCGTGAACGTTTTCTGCAGGAAGTCGACGGCGCCCATCCGCATGGCCCGCAGCGCCGTGGGGACTTCGGCGTGCCCGGTCATGATGATGATGGCGGGGCTGAGCGGGAGCTTTGAAAGTTGCTCCTGCAGCGCCAATCCGCTCGTTCGCTGCATCCGAACGTCGAGAATCAGGCACCCTGGCGCGTGCGGGTCGAACTGTTCGAGATAGGCGTCGGCCGACGTAAAAGTCTGCGCGCGGGCGCCCATAGAGGCGATGAGCGTCGAGAGAGATTCGGAAAACGCTGGATCGTCGTCGACGATGAAAACGGTTGGTTCGGCAGACATAAGGCGCACGATGTCCGAAGCGTTCTGGCAGGATTGCAAGGAAAAGCCGCCGGATGAAGCAATGCTCGCCCCGGGGGATGGTCGCAACTTGGATGATCGCATGGCGTGACAAAAAGTCCAGCGGCTATCGCTTTTCGGCGACAAGTTTCTAGGCCCGCATCCGTCCAAGCCGCCCCACCGTCGGCGGCTAAGACGGCGCATTGCCGCGCCGCGTAGGGCAAATGCTCCATGGCGATTCAGCGCCCGGACCTCGGCCCGCCGCGCAGGGGCCGTGACCGAGCGTGCTAACCGCGGCAAGTGTTTCGACGTGGCGGAGCACGGCTTCGGTTGCGCGTCTGGGTGAGCGGCGCGCAGCGCGGTCAGCGGCCGGAACGGCGGCGGCCCGTGGGCGATATTGCGCCGCGGGGTTGCAACGGGTTTCCACAAAACGGCGTTCCGGTTGCGCCCGCCGCAATTCTTTACGAAGTCGGCCCTATGTTTGGGCAGGTAAGTCGGCCCGCCGCGACGTGCTAGTGAGCCAGTCCACGCGACGCCCGCTCTGCGCGCACCGCGGTCAAGCATCGCGGCGATCGCACGGCATGGCGGGCAGTAGGCCGCCGACCATCAGACGGTCGGCAGCAATCCAAAACACGAGGGCAAGAGATGTCAAGCAGCGAACTGAAGTTGGCGCCGCAAAGCCAACGTCAAGCCGACGCCGGCACGATTCAGGTGGTCAGTTTTCGACTGGCTCATGAGGAATACGGCATCGAGATCACCAAGGTCCAGGAAATCATCCTCGTGGGTGAGATTACGCGAGTGCCGCAGACGTCGCCCTATATCAAAGGATTGATCAATCTGCGAAGCACAGTCATCCCGATCGTCGATCTGCGCCTGCGATTCGGCATGTCCGAGGAAGCGGCCACCGACGAAACGCGGATCATGGTGATGAACGTCGGCGGCAAAACGACGGGCATCGTCGTCGACGCCGTCAGCGAGGTGCTGCGAATTTCGAAGGATCAATTGGCGCCTCCCCCTCCGACGGTTTCGGGTCTCGGCCGCGACTATCTCACCGGCCTGGCGAAATTGGAGAAGCGCCTGTTAATTTTGCTCGACGTTGACCGGCTGCTGTCGGAAGTGTCGACGGCGCCGGGAATGGTCGCCTAATCGTTCAACTGCAGTTCGAATTACCAACATCAGAGCAAGTCGATATTGATCGACAGAGGCGTGCGTCCTCTGGTCACACAAACTCGCCCCGCTGTGGGCATCTTGCAAATCCAACATCCACACTAAAGGAACTGAAATGGTCGCAACCGCAAAGGCTCCCCGCAACGGCAAACCAGTCGCCTCGAAGTCCAGCAAGCAGGGCGCTTCCAGCGAGATTGAAGCGTTGCGCGCCGACCTCACCATCAATCGGGCGATGGCCGAGAACTCGCCAATCAATATTCTGCTGGCCGACCGCGACCTAAAAATCATCTACGCCAACCCGGCGAGCTTGAAGACGCTCAAGACGATTGAGAAGTACCTCCCAGTCCGCGCGGAAGAGGTCGTCGGTCAATCGGTCGATGCGTTCCACAAGCAACCCGAGCATCAGCGCCGCATCCTGAGCTCGGATAGAAACTTGCCCCACCGCGCCATCATCCAGATCGGCCCGGAAAAGGCTGACCTACTTGTCTCGCCGATCTACGACGACGCCGGCGCGTACCTCGGACCGATGGTAACGTGGGAGATCGTTACCGAACGGCTGGTCATGGAGGAGAAGAATCTCGATTACGCCAACCAGATCGCCGCGATCAGCGCGGCGCAGGCGGTGATTGAGTTCCAACTGGACGGCACGATCGTGACCGCGAACGACAATTTCCTCAAGGCCGTCGGCTACAGCCTGGAGGAGATCAAGGGGAAGCATCACCGGATGTTCGTCGAGCCAAACTACGCTCGGTCGGTCGAATACACGCAGTTCTGGGAGAAGCTGAACCGGGGCGAGTCGGACTCCGGCCAATATCAACGCTTTGGCAAGAATGGCAAAGAAATCTGGATTCAAGCCCGCTACGGCTCATTGCTGAACGCGCAAGGAAAGCCCTACAAGGTGGTGAAATACGCCTCGGACATCACCGAGCAGATTCGCCTCCAGCAAGCACAGGCCGAGCAGGAGCAGCGCGAGCGTGAAGCCCAAGCCGAGCTGCGTCGCAAGGTCAACGAGCTTCTGGTGGTCGTCAACGCCGCTGCGGAAGGCGACTTGACGAAGCCGCTCACCGTCGACGGCAACGACGCCGTCGGCGAACTGGCCAACGGGCTCCGCAAAATGACGACCGACCTCCGCGGGGTGATCATGCAGGTGATCGAAGGGGCGGCTCAGTTCACCGAAGGGGCGCGCGTCGTCTCGGAAAGTGCGCAGACGTTGGCCCACGGCGCCCAGACGCAGAGCGCGTCGGTGGAAGAGATGAGTGCCACGATCGAAGAGCTGACCCGCAGCATCGAGGCGGTCAAGGAGAACGCCACCGGGGCGAGCAGCGTCGCCCAGCAGACGAGCTCGCTCGCCGGCGACGGCGGCGCCGCCGTTCGCAAGAGCGTCGAAGCAATGGAGCGGATCAAGACTTCGTCGACGCAGATTTCCGAGATTATTCAAGTGATTTCCGAGATTGCGAGCCAAACCAATCTGCTGGCTCTCAACGCCGCGATCGAAGCGGCTCGCGCCGGCGAGCATGGCCTTGGCTTCGCGGTCGTCGCCGACGAAGTGCGGAAGCTCGCGGAACGGTCGAGCGAAGCCGCGAAGGAAATCTCGGCCCTGATTAAGGAGTCGACGCAGCGAGTGAGTGAAGGCGCCACGCTCAGCGCTCAGACGGGAGAAGCGCTGGCGAAGATCATCGACAGCGCCGAGTCGACGGCCAAGAAGATCACCGAGATCGCCACGGCTGCCGTTGAGCAGGCTCAGAGCGCGGTCGAGGTGTCGAAGGCGATTCAGCAGATCTCGCAGGTGACGGAGCAATCGGCGGCCGGCAGCGAAGAGATGGCTTCCAGCAGCGAAGAACTCGGCGCTCAAGCGGCGTCGCTGCGCGAGCTGGTGTCAGGCTTCAAGGTGAATGCCTAGTCGCGAGTCGTCAACCGCGAGTTGCGAGTTAGAGAGCAGCGAGTCGAAGAACGGTCTTCGCTCGCTGCTCGAAACTCGCCATCTTTCAGGAACCGAATGATGCTGTCCACTCCCCCTACCAGTCCCGTCGGGATCACGTCGATCATTGCCGACGTAACGCCGAAGCAACTCGACAGTTACGCCAAGCTGATCTACGAGAAGATTGGCGTGACGATCTCGCCGCAGAAAACGACGCTGTTGTCGAATCGACTGCGGCGACGACTGCGGGCAACGGGACTGGCGACCTACGACGACTACTACAAGCTGCTGAAGAAGGCCGCAGCGAGCGATCCCGAGTGGGATTTGTTTCTCCAGGAGGTGACCACGCACGAAACCTACTTGTTCCGCGACCAGGCCCATTGGGATTGGCTGCGAGATAAGTTCGTGCCGGAGATCGTGGCCGAGCAGAAAGCCGGCCACCGGCAGGCCCAGCTTCGCGTCTGGTCAGCGGCATGCAGTACGGGCGACGAGGCGACGACGATTGCTTGTTGCTTGGCCGACCGGTTGCCGGCGACGCCGGCATGGCACGTCGAGATCGTCGGCACCGACGTCGGCGCGGGCGCAGTCGCCCAGGCGAAGCAAGGTGCGTTCAGCGAACGCGCCATGCGACTCGTGCCGAGGGCGTACCGCCAACGTTTTTTCGAGAAAGGCACGGCGGGCGCCTGCGCCTCGCTCAAAGCGCCTTACCGCGAGATGCTCAAGTTCAGCACGCACAACCTGTTGGAGCCGCTCAAGGAAAAGGCATTCGACCTCGTCGTGCTGAAGAACGTGCTCATCTACTTCGATGCGGCGTCGAAGAAACGAGTCCTGACGCAGATTAAACGGGTCTTGCGACCGGGCGGGTACCTGATCACGGGGGCTGCGGAAGGCGTCTCCGACCTGGTCGGCGACTTCGAGTCGACGCAAGGGTGGCTCCATCGTTGGCCGAAAGGCAAATAAACCGTCTCGCGCCTACCCACGACAAGAACGGCATACGTTATGAGCAACAACGACCAACTGATGGACGACATCCTCGGCGACTTCCTAGACGAGTCGACGGAGTTGTTGCAGACGCTGAATGCGAGACTATTGCAACTCGATGAGTTCACGCAGCTCTCCGACGAGTTGCGCCCGGCTCACCCCTGCCCTGACTTGCTCAACGAGATGTTTCGCGCGGCCCACAGTCTTAAGGGGTTATCGGGCATGCTGAGGCTCGATAACGTCAACGGGCTGACGCATCGCATGGAGAATCTGCTCGATGCCGCACGAAACTTGGAACTCACCGTGACGGCGGAGACGGTCGACGTCTTCTTCAAGGCAGTGGACCGGCTAGAGGGGATGATCGATGCGCTGCGCGCCGAGGAGGAAGATGCCGGCGATTCGCAGGAAGTGATTGAAGCGATCGAGCGAATGCTGGCCCGCGAAGGCGTGCTCAAACAGCAAGCCTCGGCGGAAGAGATCGCGCGCCGGTTTGCGCAGGGGATGTCTGAGGCGTCATCGACGGCGGCGGCGATTGCATCCGCGTTGCCTGCGGGGCAAACCGCGACCGCGGTGCAGGTGGCGACCCTGCCGGCGATCGACGCCAGCGACGATCCCCTCGCCGACGTTCGCGACGATGAAGACGTGCCGCCAAAGTATCTGGCGATCTTTCTCGATGAGAGCGAGATCACGCTCGACGACCTTTCTGAAGTGCTGATCGCCGGGCCCGACGAGAGCGCCAACGAATCGTTGCTTGTCAATTGCCACCGCATCAAGGGATCGGCGGCGTCGATCGGCCTGCATCGCGTCGCACGCCTTGCCCACCGCATGGAAGACCTGGTGCAGGAATGCCGTCGGAGCCAGCGGGCAGTGCCGACCGAGGCGGCGGACGCCATGCTGCGATGCGCGGACGCGATCCGCAGCTTTACGGGCGGCTTACGCACCGGCGTCCCGTGCGACGTCTTGAGCGACGCGTATCGGCAGTTGCTCCGCGCTGGCTCCAGCGGCAGCGACGCGAGGCTGGCCCCATGTGCGGTGTGCGGCGACGCTCAATTGCCGTTGGCCCGCGCGGCGTTTCCACGCAATGGTCAGGGATTCGTCGGGCACGTGAGGTTCGAGGACGGGCTGCCGCTCAGCGAATTGAAGGCCATCTTGCTGGTCGATCGGCTCCGGCAACTCGGTTCCTTTTGCTTCTGCCATCCCGACGAGTCGGAGATGGTCCGCATGAACGGCGTCTCATGCCTGACGTTCGGGCTGTCGACGACCGAGTCGCTGGAGCGGATTCGTCGCACACTGACGGTAGACGGCGTGGCCGAGGCAAAGCTCGCAGCCGTCATCAATTTGGAGGAGGCATCTGCCGCCACGGCGTTCGCCGTGGAACAGGGAGGCGCCAGCGATCAGGCGAACGTCACGTCGCGCGACCTAACGCCGTCGCGGGCGGCGGCAAGCGAGAGCGCCGATGGCGCCGACGGGGAAGCTCGCGCCGGGGCCAAGTCGAAACCGGCCGAGACGCTGCGCGTCGACATCGATCGGCTCGATCAGTTAATGAATCTCGCCGGGCAGTTGGTGATCAACCGCGCGCGTTTTGGGCAGATCGGGGCGAAGCTCAAAGGATTTTCGGCGATTAAGTCGACGCTCAATACCGTCGCTTCAGCACAACGCGGGGCTTCGCGATTGGCTACTGGAATGGAGGAGTGCTTCGGATCGCAGCCATCGCCCGAGGCCGACGAACTGCGGATGATCGCCGCCCAGATGCGCGATGATTTGGAGTCGCTTCAGCATGACTTAGGCCAATTGACCCACATGCGGACGGCGCTGAACGATCTGTCGGAAGCGGTTCACCAGCTCGATCGCGTTTCCGACGGGATTCAGAATACTGTGATGGACACGCGCATGGTGCCCATCGGGCCGTTGTTCATGCGATTCAAACGCGTCGTGCGCGATCTCACCCGGACCAGCAACAAGCAAATCGAGCTGGTGATCAGCGGCGAATCGACTGAACTCGACAAACGCATGATCGACGAACTCGGCGATCCGCTGATCCATCTGATTCGCAACTCGGCGGATCACGGAATTGAAAGCCCTGATGACCGCATCGCTGCCGGGAAAAACCCGCAGGGAACGATTACGCTCAACGCATTCCACCGCGGGAATCGAATCGTCATTCAGATCACCGACGACGGCAAAGGCCTCGACGCCGATCGGATTCTAGCGAAGGCCATCGCCAAGGGACTGGTGAAGGAGAGCGACGCCGAGCGGATGACGCCGCAGCAGATCTACCAGTTGATCTGGCAACCGGGGTTCAGCACCGCTGAAAAGGTGACTGAAGTATCGGGCCGCGGCATGGGGATGGACATCGTTCAATCGAAGGTCGAACAGATCAACGGCGTCATCGAACTGCGTAGCGAGCCTGGCCAAGGGACGACTTTCGAGATCAAGCTGCCGCTGACGATGGCAATCCTGCCGAGTCTGCTGATCGTGATTGAAAGGGACGTCTTCGCCATCCCGGTCGAATCGGTGGTCGAGATCGTGAGAATTCCCAACAGCGAGGTGAGCACGGTTCACGGTCAGCGGACGGCACGGGTGCGCGATCGCGTCGTGTCGGTGATTGAGCTCAACGACGTCTTCACATGGAATCAACTGGCGGAGCGGGAACCCGCAGGCGCTGACGACCAGACGCTGGTGATCGTCGGCGTCGAGGGGAGCGAGCTAGGGTTGCGAGTCGACGCGCTGCTTGGTGAGCAAGACGTCGTCATCAAGTCACTGGAAGAGAACTTCCAGAACGTTAGCGGCGTTGCCGGCGCCAGCATTCTGGGAGATGGCAGGGTGTCGCTGATTCTCGACGTCGGCAGCCTGCTGACGATGTCGCAGCAAGGACCGCGACTAAATGAATCAGAACCGAGCGTGACGGTCTAGACCAGCGCGCGAACGAATCATTGAGGCATGGGCGATGGCAGCGAACGCATTGAACGATCTGAGAAACAACTGGGAGCTGATTTTCGCTCCGGCGATTGAAAACGCCTCGGCGGCGATGAGCGCCTGGACGAATGGCGACGTCTCACTGGCTCTCGACGAAGTTCGCGAGGTCGAAGTCGAGGAGGTGGCGGCCGCGCTCGACTTGACGGATGAGTTGTCGACGATGGTGCTGCTGGGCATCGGGGGCGCCATGGGCGGACAGTTAATCCTCAGTTTCGATCGCGACAATGCCTGTCGTCTCATCGCTTCGCTACTGAATCGGGAAGTCGATCGCGATGAAGCCTGGAATGAGCTCGAGATATCGGCGCTGCAGGAGACGGGCAACATCCTCAGTTCGGCGTACCTCAACGCAATCACCGCGCTGACGGGCCGGCGGCTGTGGCCCTCGCCGCCGACCGTGACCGAAGACTATGCGATGAGCGTCGTCGGCCAAGCGGTCATGACGCAGGCGCTTACGGAGGACCGGGTCTTGCTGTGCCGCACGCGGTTCTCCCGCCTCGGCCAGCGGGTGGAGTGGAATTTGATCTTCGTGCCGTCTCCAGAACTGTTGCAACTGTTGCGGGAGATGGCGGCGACGTTATAGCCGTCCAGCTAACGGATTTCTTTCAATCCAGAGAGTGCAGAGCACGACGAGCGAAGCAGAGCACAGAGAGTCCGTCGATCGCACGTTCTCAAAGCGCACCGCGTTTAGGAATTCAGCAAAAAGCACCGACAAAGAAGAGACGCCTTGAATGACTGCCACGTTGACAACCCGACGCCCCGAGACGACGGTCGGCATGGGCCAAATCGCCGTGCTGACCGGCGACGAGCGGGCGAGCGCGGTGTTGGGCTCCTGCGTCGGCGTGGCGATCTACGACGAGACGAAGAAGCTCGGTGCGTTGGCCCACGTGGTGCTGCCCACGTCCGCCGGTCGGCCGGGGACGCCGGGCAAGTTCGTCGACACGGCGATCACGTGGATGCTTAACGAGTTGCGCTCGCGCGGCGCCGACCCGCGCAAGCTGCGGTGTAAGTTGACCGGCGGGGCGACGATGTTCGCCGCCAACGGTCCGTTTCAGATCGGACAGCAGAACATCGACGCGACGCGGCAAGCGCTCGCGGCGGCGAACGTGCGAATCGTGGCAGAACATCTCGGCGGGGCCAAAGGGCGGCGCATCACTTTCGAATGCGACGCCTTCACAATCGTCGTGGAATCTGCGGGCGAAACAAGCGTCACGCTGTAAACCCGCTGCGGAAAACCTAGGAACGATACCATGAGCCACACATTGCTGGTGACCGACGATTCGATGATCGTGCGCGAGATGATCAAGGACTTGGCGGCCGAAGCAGGTTGGAACGTCGTTGGCGAAGCTGTCAACGGCCAGCAGGCGATCGACAAATATCGCGAGCTGCGCCCCGATGCGATGACGCTGGATTTGGTCATGCCCGAGTACGACGGTTTGCACGCGTTGCGCGGCGTTCGCGAACTTGATCCGCACGCCAAGGTATTGGTTGTCAGCGCGATTGACCAGACCGACGTGCTTCAGGAAGCGGTCAAGCTTGGCGCCGCCGATTTTATCGTCAAGCCGTTCGACAAGCGACGCGCTCAGCGCGCCCTCTCCATCCTGTTTGGCGACGAGCCAATTGTTCTTCACAAGACGGCCGTCGCCGCTGGAGAAATCGCATGAGCTGGTCCAATTCTTTGCCGTCCGAAAACGCCATCCTGCTGCAAAGCGGCACCAACGAAGTCGAGGTGCTGGTCTTCCGCGTGGGAGAATTCACGCTGGGGATCAACGTCGCGAAGGTGCGGGAAGTTCTGTCTTCCCCTCCCGTGACCGCCCTGCCCGACTCGCATCCATCGATTTGCGGTTGCTTCCGGCTTCGGGATTCGGTGATTCCTTGCTTGTCGCTCCACCAACATCTGGACGAGCCGCCCTCCTGCCCGCCGGAAGAAGCCGTCGTGATTCTCACCGAGTTCAATCAACACCAAATTGGATTCCTCGTCGACGTCGTGGAGCGGATCCACCGCATTAGTTGGACCCAAGTCATGGCCGCTCCCTCGATCGTCGCCCAATCGAAGGCGCCGGTGACCGCCGTGAGCCAGATCGACGGTCGTTTGATACTGATGCTCGACTTCGAGATGATCGCCGATCAAGTCGCCCTCGGCGAGCCGAAAGGCGATGCAATCGCCAATGAGCTCGGCGTCGATCGCGCGGGGCAGCGGGTGGCTATCGCCGACGACTCCGCCACGGCGCGGAAAGCCGTGGAAAATACGCTCCGCTGCAGCGGCTATCAGGACCTGCACATTTTTGAGAACGGCGCCGAGGCTTGGAATTGGCTGGCCGCATCGGCCGACAATCGACAAGGACGCCCGCCGATTGACCTGCTCATCAGCGACGTTGAAATGCCGCAGGTCGACGGCTTCCATCTCACGAAGCGCATCAAGGATCATCCACAGCTGCGCGAGATTCCCGTGCTGCTCTATTCGTCGATCCTCACGCCCGACAACGCCAAGAAGGGGAAGGCGGTCTCGGCCGACGCGCAGATCGCCAAACCGGAGTTGCATCGCGTCGTCGAGATGGCGGACAAGCTGATCTTCGCGGCCATGGAGAAGAAGAGCACGACACGCGACGACGTACCGACGGCACGAGAAGCAGAGCTGTCCCCCGTGTGATGTGCGGAGGAGCGGCGAGTCAGGGCCATGATTGCCTGCGAGTTGGTCGCTAGTCCAGCTCGACCTCCGCGTTTCAAGTAGCGACCAAGTGCGTCCTGAAGTTTAGAAGCCAGTTGCCATGTCACGCAAACCAATCCGCGTTCTGGTGATCGACGACTCGCCGCTGGTGCGCGAGCTTATCGTCGACTCGCTCCTAGCTCAGTGCGGCTTCGAGATCGCGGGCGTCGCGGCGGATGGCTTTCAGGGGCTGCAGTTGCTTGAGGAACTTCAGCCAGACGTGGTGACGCTCGACTTACAGATGCCCGGCAAAGACGGTCTGACGACGCTCGAGGAGATTTTGCAGAGGCGGCCAACTCCGGTAATCGTCGTGAGTGCGCTGACCCAACGGGCCGCCGAGTCGGCTGTTGACGCGCTGCAGCGCGGAGCAATGGATTACGTCGCCAAGCCGGAAGGAATGGCCGCGATGCGGAAGTCATTCGGCGAGGAGTTGCCGGCGAAAATCCGGAACATGGTCGGAGTCGACGTCGCTCACGTGTTGCAGCTGCGCAGGGCGCGTGCCGAGCGACGCCAATTGCCGGTGGCGCGGCTCGATGACGGCTCCCAGCGCCGCTGCGCGGCCAGCTGCGTTGCCATCGGCGTTTCGACCGGAGGACCGCCAGCGCTGGCGAGATTATTTGCGGCGCTGGCGCCGCCGCTGCCGCCGATCGTCGTTGTGCAGCACATGCCGGAAATGTTTACTCGGTCATTCGCCGAGCGCCTCAATTCGCTCTCTCCGTTGACGGTGAAAGAGGCTGAGGAGGGCGACGTCTTGCAGCCAAATTGTGCTTACGTGGCGCCGGGCGGGAAGCAGCTAAGGATTCGCCGGCGCGGCGAGTCGCGCATCATCGAGATCTTCGACGGCGAGTTCGTCAGCGGTCACAAGCCATCGGTCGACGTCATGATGTCGAGCGTCGCCGCGGTTTACGGCGATCGCTGCGTCGGCGTCATCATGACCGGCATGGGACGCGATGGCGCCGACGGCTGCGGAGCGATCCGGGCGGCCGGCGGGTTCGTGCTCGGGCAGGACGAAGAGTCATCCGACGTCTACGGGATGAACAAAGTCGCCTGGGTGGAAGGAAACGTCGATTTACAGACTTCGCTCGACCACATGCCGGAGGCGATCGTGGTACGCGTTGGCCAGTTGCCAGGACCGCGCAAGCCGGTTGTGCCGTTTGTCGCGGATGCGATTCGTTAGGCATCGAGATCGGCGTCGTCGGCGGAACGACCTAGAGTTTCTAATTGCGTGTCCGTAGCGTTCGCCGCCGAAAACATTGGTTTCCATCACATCTCACCGGAGATCGCTGTCGTTCGCCTCGAGCGTACGGCCGCGCAAACCTTATGTCCTATCAGCCGATCAAAGTTGAGTTCGTTAACCCGTTCCTCGACGCCACGTCGGCCGTCTTTCGGACGATGCTCAACACTGAGCTGAAGCGAGGCGCCCTCTACTTGCGCCAAGGGATGACCCTGTCGCACGAAATCAGCGGTATTATTGGTCTCTCTGGCAAGGCGAAGGGAACCGTGCTGATTGGCATGAACTCTGACTTCGCGATTGCCGTGACCGACAAGCTGCTGGGCGAGAAGCCCGATGGCCTCACGCCCGAAGTCATCGACGCCGTGGGCGAACTGGCCAACATGGTCGCCGGCGGCGCCAAGACTCGGCTTGAAGAGCTCAACATGAGCATCAGCCTGCCGAGCGTGATCGCGGGCAAGAATCACACGGTATCGTTCCCGTCGGGGGCGGTGCCGATTGGGATTCCGTTCGAATCAGAGCTAGGTGCTTTTTCGGTTGAGGTGAGCCTCGTCGAGGTCGCTTAGCGGCGGGCCGGCCAGCTTGGCCGCGATGGCTCGGACGCTCGAATCGAAAAGCATTTTCAACCGTGTCAGTACGACTGACGATAGGCCCATCGGCTGCGGGCGCGATGCATGGCGGCAGGCACGCCTGCGAGCATGAGCAGCACCAACGTGCCAGGCTCGGGAATGGCAGCGACATTGATGGTGAACTGCAGAACGTTGTTGTTGTAGGAGAAGACGCCGTCAAAGCCGTTGCCGTTGGTGTAAGTGAACGCGTCGATGGGGATCGTCGATGCGTCGAACTTGATCAAGTCGTAAGTCGTGCCCACGCGCCAATCGCGGTTTACGAAGGTGAAAGCGTAGCTGGTGGAGAACCCCTCCAATTGGACTGCGTCGAGGAGGTCGGACTGAGCAGGCGTGGGCCCGAGGTCGAACACGAGGGCGCCGGACGTCCAGAGCAGATCGGCGACCGTGAGAGTTCCGGCCGAGTTGCCGGGTGAAAGCGTGCCGCCGTTAAGGGCTACGTCCCCCACGATGCCGCTGCCGCCAAGCGTGGCGCTGGGGTTGACCCACGCAGAGCCCAGACCGAACGAGAGGGAGCCATTAACCAGAAGCGTTCCCGCGTTTACCGTCGTCCCGCCGATAAAAGCTGTCTGACCAGACAGCGTCAGGACGCCGCTCGATTCCTTCACGAGGCCGCCGTTGCCGGCGATATTGCCGGCGAAGTTGCCGGAGTTGACGATCAGCATGGTCGAAAATGCGGTTCCTGTATTGACCGTGCCCTCCCCGAACAGCGCGTTAACGCCGCCGGTGGCGAGGTGATCCTGGAAATCCAGCGTAGCGCCGGAAGCCACCGTGGTTGCGGACGCGATCGAGGTGATGAATTCGAGGCCGCTGTTTTCGGCAACCAGCGTACCAGCGGCCACGTTGAGTGAGGCGTCGCCGGGTAGCGCCACTGCCCCCGTTGGCGCGAAGACGACGTCGCCGGTTTGCCCACTGCTGCCGACCTGCATCGTTGAGCCGTCAACGAGCAGGAAATCGAGCGGCGCGAGCGTGAGCGTCTGGTTGGGAGCTGCCGAGAAGACTCCGGTCTGGCCGGCGGTCACTGAAATCAGTTGAATGCCGTCGTTGAGATCGCCCGACAGGGTTACCGCGTCAATGGCGCGCAGCTCTCCGGACCCCAGGGCGACGTCTCCGGTTCCGAGCGCGGCGCTGTTGGTGAGTTCGAGCAACCCGCCGGTGATTTTCGTGCCGCCCTGATAGGTGTTCGCCGTCGTCAATCGGAGCCGGCCGGCGCCAGCTTTAGTTAGGCCGCCTGCTCCGCTCAGGATCGTCGGGATCTGCGCGTTGCCGCCCTGCGTGTCGATTGTCAGGCCCCCGGCCCCCAAGACTGCCGCATCAGCTGCGAAGCCGTCGATGAGCAGCGTGTCGACGACCGACGAGCCTCCCCGCAGTTTCAACTGGGCGCCGGAGAAAGAGACCGTCCCGCTCCCGCCACCCTGAAGAATATTGACCGTAGTGAGGGTCGAATCCACGACGCTGAGCAGACCGGTGACGTTCGCGCTGGCCCCCAGTTCGATCGCACCCGCCGTCACGTTCGCACCATTGCTTGCGTAAAACTCTCCGCCGTTGCCTTCGACGCCAATGGTCAGCGTCTGTCCGGTGGTCCAGGTTGAATTGGCGACTTTGACAACGCCCGTCGAATGTCCGGAGAGCCCGACTTGGGACCATTTCGAGGAGATCTCGCCGCCGGTCATCGAAAGTTCCGCATTCCCATTGACGCCGACCGCCAGCGTGTTGGACATGAACCAGGAACCGCCAGTGAAGTTGACTTTGCCCTCGCCAATAGCTTCCTGACTGATGTAACCGCTCTCGCTGTGGATGACGCCTTGCGACCCGATGTTCAGCGTTCCTTCGCCGGACGCTCCCACGAAGATGGCTTGCGTGTTGGTCCATGTGCCGTCGAGCACGTTGATGGTTCCCGTCGAACCCGATGCAAAGCCCATGTTGCCTTTGTCGGTGTTTAGAGCTGCTCCCCCTTCGAGCGTGAACGTGCCGGCGCCGCTAGCGCCGACATGGAGCTCGCCCGTCAGCGTCATGGCGCCGCCAGCGACGGTCGCCGAGCCAGTCGATCCGGCGTTCTGGGCGACAAACAGGTCCGGGGCGTTGAGGGTTGCGTTAGTCGTCTCAAGGGTTCCGTTGCCGGACGCACCAATGCTCACCGTTCCGCCGATCTGGGCGGACGCTGAATTCGTGAGCGTGAGCGTGCCGGTTCCAGCGCTACCGACGGTGAGATCCTGCTCGATCGTGAGAACGCCGCCGCTGGCGGATAAGTCGCCGACTGATCCGATGTTGGCAGCGATCAGGAGGTTATCAACCGACAACTGCGAGGTCGTGGCGTGTACTTCGCCCCAGCCACTGACCCCGACCGTGACGTCTCGCGGGTTGCCTTGATTCTCGGCCTTCCAGGTGCTGTTCGTGAGATTCACAATGCCATGCGAACCCGACGAGTAGCCGACATAGCCCGTGGTGCTCTGCAACGTCGAGCCGTTTTCCAAGGTCACGGTGGCGTTGCCCCCGTAGCCGAGGTAGACGGTAAAGGGGGACAAGTACGCGCCGCTGGCATTCACGGTTCCCGTCGCACCGGCAGCGTAGCCAGCCCAAAAATCGCCGGCCCCCAGCAATGCCTCCGACCCGATAGTAAGCGTCCCCGCTCCTTGGCGCCCGACGTAGAACTCGTTGGCGTCCAACTCGGTGTTGACGCCGGAGCCGATCTCCAGCGTGCCGGCGCCTCCCGATCCTAGAGTGACGTTGCCGACGGAAAACGAATTGCTTCCGGCGATCTGCGCCGTGCCTCCGTTGTTGATCAGAATCGACTCGCTACCCATCGGTACGCCGCCGCCGCTCCAGTTGGCGCCGTCGCCATAGTTGCCGACGCCGCCAATCCATGTGACGTCAGCCCGTGCTTGAGCGAGCGTCATCGAGAAGGTCGCCGCTAAGGCCAACACGCGAAGCGGCCAGCCGGCGGGCATGCAATTGAGTTCAACGCATCGGCGGAAATCTCGGGCAGTTCGTTGAAACATATGAATACGCGATGGGCGAAGTGGTGAAATGCGTCGTCACCCCGCTCGCTTGATTCGCTCCCGTACGAAGGTCCCGCGTCCTGTGCGTGACTTTAGCGGCGAGCGTGCATTAGCTTTGATCCGGAGGGACTTGCGCGGCGGGTGGGGAACAAGGGGCGGGAGTTCAAATCCTTTAAGAATTCAGAATAGTCAGTTAAAGCCAGTGGTCAATTTCCAACGGCTCCTACGGCAATTTCCGCCGGAAATCGGCGTAAACGGAAACAGCGTCGGCGCCTCGGCCGTAGGCGGGGCGTTGACCTGGTCGGCGATCCGTTTGGCTCTCGCCGGTGCATTACATGGACGAGCAGCTTGTACGACTGATCAAGGAACCCTGACGGCCGCTTCCGGCAAGGCGGCAGCACGCACAACGCGTCGAGTGCGAGTACGAGCGAGGCTGCGCGGCGAGCATGTTCCTGTTCGCCGAACCGCTGGCCTGCTGGAAGTACATCCTAGGGAAGACGCATGCTCTTCAGCGCGGATACGATCGCTGCGGCCTTGCTATAATGGCACGAGTCGAGAGGACGGACGGGCATTGATGCGAGCGCCCCTCGACTACTTTTCAGATTGCATGACTCTTCCCCCGATGACCACGCGAGTGGCGGCGTCGATGAATGGTTCGTTTCGATGTTGCCGCTTGGCGACACTCTTGGCACTGCAAGCGTGGACGATGCCAGCGGCGGACTGCCAAGACGGAGTGGCGTTCTTCGAGTCGAAGATTCGTCCGCTGTTGATTGAGCATTGCCTTGATTGCCATGGGGGATCTGAGCCAGAGGGCGGGCTGGCGCTCGACTCGCGCGCCGGTTGGGAGGAGGCGGGGGTTATCGAACCAGGTAAGCCGGAGGAGAGCTTGCTAATTGCCGCCGTGCGCTATAGCGACAAGTCGTTGGCGATGCCGCCGGACGGAGCGGGAGGAAAGTTGAGCGACGCGGAGATCGCAGCGCTGGAAGAATGGGTGGCGCTGGGAGCGCCCGATCCGCGCGGACCGGCGGCAGCTGTGCCAAGTGCAGGCGCCAGTGCGGCGACGGGGCCGAAGTTGCGTGGACGAAAATTTAAACTGAGCGACGCGGACCGTATGTACTGGGCCTTTCAACCAATCGAGCGGCCGGCGCTGCCGACGGTGAGTTCGCCGGAGGCGCGGCACCCGATCGATGCCCTTGTCCTGGCCAAGCTGGAAGAACACGGCCTATCGATGAGCCCGACGGCGCCGCCGCGGGAGCTAGTGCGGCGCGCGTACTTTGATTTATGGGGATTGCCGCCGAGCCCTGAGGAGGTGGCGGCCTTTGAGCAGAACCCAACCGAAGAGGAGTGGGATCGACTGGTCGACCGATTGCTCGCCTCGCCGCACTATGGCCAGCGTTGGGGACGGCATTGGCTCGATGTGGTCCGCTACGCCGAGAGCAACGGGTACGAGCGTGACGGCGAAAAGCCTAACGCATGGCGCTACCGTGATTACGTCATTGACGCGTTCAACGCCGACAAACCGTACGACCAGTTCGTGCGCGAGCAATTGGCGGGAGACGAGTTGGCGGAGGAATTGCTGAGCGGCGGGATAGAGGAAAGCGACTCTCGCCAGGCGTGGCGCGACGCGATCGTGGCAACAGGGTTCTATCGGCTCCATGTTTGGGATGACGAACCCGACAGCACGATCGTCGCCGAGTACGACGATCTCGACGACGTGATGGTGTCGACGGGGGCGGCGTTCTTGGGGCTCACCCTGGGATGCGCGCGGTGCCACGACCACAAGTTCGATCCGATCAGCCAGCGCGACTATTACTCGATGCTGAGTTTCTTCCGCGGCATCGACCCCTACGGTCAGAACAAGACGGGAGGCGGCGGGCGCGGGACGGGGCAAATCACGCGTCTGTTGGCGACGCCGGCGGAACTGGAGAGCTGGCAACGAGAACGGCAGCGGAGAATTGCCGAGTTGGAACGGCGACTTGCCGAAGCCAGCGCCGCGGCCGACGATGCGACGCCCGATGTCGCAACAAAGGAAGCCAATAACGCGGCGATCGAAGCGGAATTGAAGCAGGCGCGAGAGGCGACGCCGCCGTTTGATTCGGCGCTGGCGGCGGTGGAGTTGGGCCCCACGGCGAAGTCGACGCATGTCCTATCGCGAGGCGAACCGCAGTCGCCGCGGGAAGAAGTCTCGCCGGCGTTTCCCGAGGTCCTGGGACTGCCGGCGCCGGTAGTAGAAGTGACCTCTGCTGACGCCAAGTCGACTCGCCGGCGACGGGCCCTGGCCGAATGGGTTGCCGACGAAACGAATCCGCTCACGGCCCGCGTGATGGCGAATCGGATCTGGCGTCATCACTTTGGCGTGGGAATCGTGCCGACGCCGGATGATTTCGGACATACCGGACTGCCGCCAACGAACCAACCATTGTTGGATTATCTGGCGGCGGAGTTCATGGCGTCGGGATGGCGGATGAAGGAGTTGCACCGCTTGATCATGTCGAGCCGAACGTATCGGCAATCGTCGCGGGCGGAGAATCCGCAGGCGCTGGCGATCGACTCCGACAACGCGCTGCTATGGCGGCAGCGCCTGCGACGCGTCGATGCAGAAGTCATTCGCGATGCGATGCTTTCGGTAAGCGGCCAACTCAACACGAAGCAGGGCGGGCCGAGCGTGTTTCCGACCCTCTCGCAGGAAACGCACAGCGGGCAAGATGCGGCGGGCAAGGGCTGGCAAGATAGTCCGGCCGAGGAACAAAATCGTCGCAGCGTCTATCTGGCGGTGAAGCGGGGTTTGAAGATTCCGCTGCTGGAATCGCTCGACTTTGCCAATAGCACGTCCCCCGCCGGCATTCGGCCGGTGACGACGACCGCGCCCCAGGCGCTGATGTTGCTGAACGACCGGTTCGTCGAAGCACAAGCGACGGCGTTCGCCGCGCGGGTGGCGCAAGAGGGGGGCGGCGATTGTGCGGCGATGGTGACGCGGGCGTTTCAACTGGCGCTGCAACGCGACCCGAGCGCGTCGGAGCGCCTTGCAGTCGAGAGGTTGCTCGCCGATGATCGGCGGCTGGCGATAGGCGAGGGGATTGCCGACCCAGACGGCCGGGCCCTCGCAAGTTTCTGCCGCGGGCTGCTCAACGCGAACGAAATGATTTACGTCGACTAACGCATCCTCCAGCGGCTAGCAGCTATGAATCCGGCAGATCACATTGTGCAGCCCCGACGGCAATTCCTATGGGAGTTGGGCGCCGGTTTTGGCGGATTAGCGTTGAGTTCGCTGCTCGATAGGGATGGCTTTTTCTCGACACGGGCTACCGCCGCAGTAAAGTCAGACGCGTCGCCGTTGGAGCAGCGCTGCCCCGTTCTGCCGACGAAGGCGAAGTCGTGCATCTTCCTGTTCATGTTCGGCGGACCGTCGCAGGTCGACCTGTTCGACTACAAGCCTGAACTGCAGCGGCGCGACGGCCAGACGATCGACAACGAGTTTCGCCGCGGCGCCACAACGAAGGCGACGTTGCAGGCGAGCCGACGAACGTTCCGGCAGTATGGCGAGTCCGGGCAATGGTGCTCCGACGCGTTCCCGCACATCGCGCGACATATGGACAAGCTGGCCGTGGTGAAGTCGCTCTACAGCGACTCTTTTGCTCATGGCAGTGCCCTGTTGCAGATGAACAGCGGTCGCATTTTGCAGGGGCACCCATCGATCGGGGCGTGGATGAGCTACGGCCTCGGGACGTTGAATCAGAATCTGCCGAGTTACGTCGTGATGCTCGATCCGCGCGGCGGGCCCACGACAGGGCCGCCGAATTGGTCAAGCGGCTACATGCCGGCCGTGTACCAGGGGACGATCCTGCGAACGGCGGGAGAGCCAATTCTTAACCTCAAACCGTCCGACGGCTCAACGCGGGCGATGCAACGGCGGGAGATTGACTTCATCAACGAGTTGAACGCTGCGCATGAGGCGTCGCACCCTGGCTATTCAGAGTTGGCGGCCCGCATCTCAAGCTATGAACTGGCGTTCAACCTGCAGGCGACGGCCCCCGAGGCGCTCGACCTGACGCAAGAAGACCAACGGACGCTCGACCTCTACGGCGTCAACGAACCAAAGCCGCAGTGGCATTCGCTGGCGCAAGGCCCTGCGGCGTTCGGCCGACAGTGCCTCACCGCGCGGCGACTCGTGGAGCGCGGCGTGCGGTTCGTACAGCTTTACTCCGGCGGCGGCGGCGCGGGCGGGCAGAATACTTGGGACGGCCATCATGGAATCGAAGAGAATCTAAAAATCCACGCTCCCGAAGTCGACCGACCGATCGCCGCGCTGCTGGCCGACCTGGAGCAGCGCGGGCTGCTGGAGGAGACGCTCGTGGTGTGGGGGGGCGAGTTCGGGCGGATGCCTGTTTCGGAGACCTACAACACCGGAGGCAAACCTGGGGGGCGCGATCACAACCCGAAAGGGTTCACCTATTGGATGGCAGGCGCCGGCGTGAAGGGAGGCGTCAGCTACGGCGAGACCGACGAGCTGGGCGAGGCCGCCGTCGTGAACCCGCATCACCTGCGCGATTTGCACGCGACGATCTTGCACCTCATGGGATTGGATCATAAGAAGCTCACCTACTTCCATGGCGGATTGGAAGAGAAACTCACTGGCGTCGTGGACGCGAACGTCATCCGCGGCATTATTGCCTGAGTCACGGCGAGCGAACTTGTACCGGCGCTGGGATGCCTTTTACGGCTCAATGCGGCGAGTTATTTGAGCCATTCTGACAATCGCCTGACACGGCGCGCTCAATCACTTTCAGTTCAAGCAGGATGTCGGGCTGTAATTTGGCCCCTTCCGAACGTTGTTGACAGGCTTCCGGCGAGGTTTGTCAATCCAAGGGAATTCAAGGAAATCCTTGGCGGAAATTCGAACTTAATCCTGCTTCCACTGTTGAAGCAGCATCTGTCGGTGGTTGCTTCGCCACTCGAATTCCAAGGTTCTCTAAACTACCAGTCGCCCAATTTTGCAGTAGGGAAAGTGCACAATGTCTTCATCTTTCGCCAAATTCCGAGGTTTCATCCCGGTTCGCATGGGCAAATCGGCGCGCAGGTCATTGCCCCGCGCCGCGTCGATTGGCATGTGCAGTCTGTGCCTTTCGGCGGCGCCGCTTGCACCGGCCGCCATCTACGGGACGATGTCCAACTTCGACACCTACAACACGACTCCAGAGCCATCTGAAGGGGCGGAGATCGAGCTGGAAGGGTGCCACTCTTCAATGGTGTATAACACCTTTCCGGCGCACTATAACCACATGACGGTTACCGACTACGTCGATGGCGCCAACTTTGGGACGCGCATTCGGTTTGAAGACTACAACTTCAACACGGCCGTCACGAATGGTTCACTCAACCCAAATCCAAATCCGGCCAGCACCAACGGCCACGCATTGGTGAACACTGACGGCGGCGAACACTTTGGGTTCGCGGCGAACGAGCAGCCCAGCGCGATGAGGTTCTTCTGGTTGAATCGAACCCTCGATGGGCAGTACGAGCGCATCGGGAACGAACCGTTGGCAATTCCCAATCCGACCTGGAGCTTTGTCCCCGCGAACGGCGGCGGCGGCGCGCCCGAGGTGATCGCCGAGGTGAAGGTCCCCGAGCCGGCGGAGTTCCATGCTCTGAAGCCCGACTCCATTTGGATGAAGGTCTACAAGACAGAACTGAATCGCCCCGTGGAACTCGATGAATTGATGTCGGGAGACGATCCGGGCAACATCGTGCCGCAGGACGAAGCCGAGATCGAGTCTGAGTGGGAGTTGCTTGAGGGGGGCGTGATCAAGGCGCACGGCGGAAAGCTTGACGACAAGGACAGCAAGTCGATCGTTCGACGTTACGAGTTCTTCGCGTACACCGGCGCCGTCGACGAGGAGAATGAACCCATCACCGCATTCCTCGATCAGGATCTGCTGGAACCGCCGGCTGGGGAACTGGGCCACTTCATTGCAGCCAACATGGTCGCCGCCAATCTGGTAGCCGCGCCGTTGCTGCCTGGCGACTTTTCCGGCGACGGCGTCGTCGATGGGCAGGATTTACTGTTGTGGCAGACGGAATTCGGCGCCAACGCCGCCGGTTCCGCGGACGGTAATCTCGACGGCGTCGTTGATCAAGCCGACTTGACGATTTGGAGCGACAACTTCGGGGCGGTCGGGGCGGCAGCGGCAGCATCTGCGGTTCCGGAGCCGTCGTCGCTCGGACTGTTAGCAGGGACGTTCGCGGCGCTGTGGTTCCGGCGAAAATAGTACGCACTTCAAGCCGTCTGCGAACAAGCGTGACCAAGCACCGCAGCGGCGAAAATCGTTAGATAGAAAGTTGGCTTCTGTCGACGCGGCGGTTCATTCCCGTCGCGTCGACGTTTTCACGCGCCGTCCGTGACACGGTGCTGGACCCGCTCCGTTCATGTGCCAGGCCCAATTGCCTCTTCCGCATTGACGGTGAAGCCAAGAGGCGGCAGTCGAACGTATCTTGGCGCGCCCGATGCGCCGCGCCGGGCGAATAGTTCGCAAAGGCGGCTATTAGCACAGCATTGATTCGCAGTGAATCAATAGCCGCTCGGCGTATGCCGCACGATGCGGCATCGCGGCGTCGATGGCGATCAATCTGGCGAGTGAGAGCATCGTGTAGCCTGCAATCGATGGCTCGTGCTTTTCCGAACGGAGCGAGCAATAGGCGTCGACAAACGTCGCGGACGATGGAGTGAAGAAGTCCGGATCGTCATACTCGCGCAGGCCCATCTCGATGAGGTGGGCGACGAAGTTACCGACGTCTAGAGCCGGGTTGCCCATACAGTACAAGTCCAGATCGCACAGACAGACGTTCGTGCCGTCGACGATGACTTGATCCTGGTAGAAGTCACGGTGGATCGGCGTTGATCGGGTTACCGACAGATTTGCCGCGATGCGCTCGCACTTGGCGAGCACTGCCTCAAGACGATGCTTCCACTGCGGCCGGCTCGCTGTGAGCGCCTCCAGTCGGTCGCGAAGAATAGTGAGCTCGTCGTCTAACGAATGCCGGCGATCGGGAGGCGGTCCTTGCGTATGGAGCTTGGCAAGCGACGCCGCGATCCGGCCCGCGACGGCAGGACCATGCGGACCCGCCAACATCTCTGTTGCCACGGTACCGGACACCTTGCGCTGCAACCACATATTCCATTCATCGATGACGCCCAACGCCTCAGGAACATAAATTCCGTCGGCCGCATCCTGCTGGAATCCGGCGTCGTAGATCGAGCGTTGATTCTGAAAGTCTCGCCGGGCGACAGGGCGCCGGCTCATTTTTGCCAAGATCCCTTGCACTTGGCCGGTTGCCTGATCCTGCACGTCGTATTCAATGAGACAGCGTCTTCCGGGCTTGTGCCTGACGACGCGAAAGGCAACGACCGAAGTATTGGACCACCCCGTCGGCATCAAGCCGGCGGCCAACGCTGCAGTGACTTGGCGAGGGTTCGTCGCAGGTATCGCATTCGGCAAGGCGTCATCTGTGAGGACGGGATGATCACCGGGCGACGGAAGTTGTTCGAGACGAGCTCTCGGCGCGTTGTGTGCCGAGACGCCGCGACCAATCTGATCATGTGCCTTGCCGGCGCGGTTCAGGATCGCCTCGGTGAACATCGGCCAATGTGCTTGGCGTTGGCGGAATGGTTCAATTGCCAATTTCAGCAGTCCAAGCGCGACGTGCCGACTGATGCGGTCGTCATTGGGGAGTTGGCGAACTCGCTGATACCCTGCGAGCAGGTGGCTTCGCCAAAGATCAACTTCCGCCGGCAGTAGCCAGCCATTGAACGCTTCGCGCTCACAATGAGCGATAAAGTTGCCAAGGTCCCGAGCAGGATCGCCAATGCATGCGTTGTCGACGTCGAGCAGTACGATCTCATCATCAACCAGCACCTGATCGAGATGGAAATCGCCATGACAGACGCTCAGTTCGACATGCTGATCAGCGAGGCCGTCGGCAATGTCACGTGCCAATCGGGCGGCTCGCCGCGCTACGCTTGGTAGGACGTCGGCGATCGCTGCTATCGCACTTCTTGCTTCGGCGCTTGCGAGATCGGTTGGAGCAAATTGCAGTCGCCCGCACCGATGGGAATGAAGCGTCGCCAGCGTCGCCCCGACTCGCTCGGCGACGTCTGCGAGATCTCGTCGCTGGGCCATCACCTCCCGAAGTCGAACGCCAGTCACCCATTCGGAGAGAACATATCGTTGTTTCGGGCAGCGTTCCAGGCGCCGAGGCAAGCGAGCCCCGCGAACGTTCGCCAAGACTTTGGCGTTTCTTTGCGCTCGATCGTAGTCGCGGCCCGCATAGAGTTTCACGGCCGCCACGGGTTTCCCGGCGACCATGACCGCTCCGACGAACCGACGCTCTGGCTTGTAACGAAGAGCGTCGATGGAGAGTTCACCCGTCGGGATATGGTCGCCCCATTCCTTTTGCAGTCGGTCCGCCGGATTGAGCAGGTCGGCCAGACGGCCCAGTACGGCGTCTTGCGGAAATAAGTAGGCGACAACTCCCAGCGTACCGTCGACCATGACGCCCGATGAGTTTCTAGCCGATTGCAGCGCCGCTTTGCCGATTTTATGACTCGCATCGCCCGCGAAACCTTTGAAGTAAACGAAGGCAGGCGCGCCGTTGCCACGCGCGACGAATGAAGCCAAGCAACTCGTTCTCGGCTTGTATTTCAGGTAGTTCGGCTCTAGTGACGCGACTTCGAGCCACGGCGCTTGGCGCCTGAGCCATTGAAGTGCGCGACGTGGGTCCAACAACGTCGCCAGACCCGCGAAATCCAGTTCGCGAGCCACAATCGCCTCGTCTGCCCTGCCGTTTGCATTGCGTTGCATAGTGACCGACGAGTTGGCGCCCAGCTCATCGGCCGTATGCGACATACGTCTGTTCCCCTGTCTGACGCGAGGATGATTCATGCTGGAGGCGATAGCCATGAGCGTATGCGCCGGCAACTTCCATCAAGTCTGCGTGCGTTCCCTGTTCAATGATCCTCCCGCGATCGACCACGATGATCTCGTCAGAAGATGCGGCGCGACGGTAGTCATGCGTTGCAAGAATCGTCGTCCGACCGAGAGCCAGTCGCTCCAAAGCCTCGCTGACGCGATGTTCATTTCGTTGGTCCAGGCCGGTCGTGGGTTCGTCTAACAGCAGAATGGGCGTTTTGCGAATGGCGGCTCGCGCGATGGCGATCCGCTGTCGTTGGCCATGGGAGAGATTAACGCCGCGTTCGCCCAACGGAGTGGCGTACCCCTGCGGCAACCGGGAAACGAATGATTCGGCGTTGGCCAATTGGGCGGCGACGCGCACTTGCTCTGGAGTCGCGTCAGCGACGCCGAAAGCGATGTTCTGTTCGACGGTGGCCGCGAAGAGGATCGTATCCTGGAGCACCACTCCGATCTGGCTGCGGAGCGAAGTGAGCGTAAGGCTCCGAATATCGTGACCGTCAATCGTGATGCGCCCGTCATTTACATCGTACAGACGCAACAGCATGCTGATCAGCGTGCTCTTTCCGCTGCCGGAACTGCCAACGACGGCGATACGACGGCCGGGGCGAACTTCCAGATTGAGGTCCTCGAACAAGGGCCGATCCTGCGAATAGGCGAAGCGAACGTGCTCAAACTTGATAAGTCCGCGGAACGGCGGCGCGACGGACGCGTCCGGCAGATCTTTGACGTCTGGACTTCTCTCCAGAATGTCGACAATTCGCTCACCGGCGGCCACTGCCTTCGCCAGCCGACCGGCATACTTGGCGAAGTCCTGCAACGGCTGCATGGCCCGTTTCATGTAGGTTAGAAACAGCCACAATTCGCCGATGGACAACTCCGCCCTGAGCACCATCGAACCGCCGACCCACAAGACGAGCGCCGTGGCGAGGGCGACGAGAACATCGATCGACCGTTCCAGGCGAGCGGACAAGCGTTGAGTTTTCGCGCCCTCTCGCAGATCGTGACGATTGCTGCCCGCGAATTCCTCCTCGAACTTTGCTTCGAGAGAAAGAGCTTGAACTACTTTCACGGCAGCCATTGATTGGGCGACCGTGGCGGCCATTCGGCTTTCGCGGCTGCGTTGCTTGCGCGCGGCCTCGTGGATGCGGCGACCGATGCGCACCGTCGCGATGCCGGAGAGCGGCAACAAACTCAGGACGAGGAGGGTCAGCTTCCAGTTCATCGCGACCATAACGGCGAACATCGCCGCCAGCAGCATGAGGCTCGCCAATAGCGGCAACAGGGCGGTGACGGTGACGTCTCCCAGCATCTTGACGTCGCCGGTCACGCGCACCAGCAGATCCCCGCCGCGCGCTTGGTCATGAAATGACAACGAGAGCCGTTGGAGATGGCGGTAGAGATCAGTTCTGAGCCGCCCCATCACCCGATTGCTCGCGACAGCGAACCCGACTGTTCGCAGATAATCGAACATCGCCCGTAGGCCAGTGAGAAACACCAACGCGACGCCCGCAACGATCAGGACGGTCGTAGGCTCGAGGTGCGCGACGCTCGCCGCGAGAAAGCCGTTGCCGCGCGGCGATTCGCCGGCAATAAGGTCGAGCACGACCTTGATCGGCCAGGGTTCTATAACCCGCAAGAGCGTTGATAACACGAGCGCGGTGATGGCCGCACCGGCTAATCGCCGCTCGCGTAACACCTCTGGCGCGAAAACTTTGAGGACGCCGAAAAACCGGGGCGCACCGTCGCGGATATTTTTTGGTCGTGACATTTGGCTTAGGCCTTTTGCACCGCTCGGTGATCGCGCCTTGACCTGCCTTCCCCGGTCGTCGCCAAACCTGCGATGCGATCGACGACGGCCTGCCAGGTGTGATGCTCAACGACGCGCTGCCGTCCTGACGCGCCGAGGCGCCGTCGCAGTTCAGGTTGTCGGGCGAGACGCCGTAGCGATTCGACGATTTCGCCGACGTTGCCAGGCTCGCACAGCAGTCCAGCCACGTCGTGTCCGACGATGCTCGGAATCTGTCCGACGCGGCTCGCGACTACCGGTAACCCGGCAGCCATGTACTCGAACACCTTCAGGGGAGAGAAGTAATATCGCTCGATGTGCGGCGGGCAGGCGACGGCGACGTCCATACGACGCAACCATTTCGGCACGTCGGCCGGATCAACGGCGCCGACAAAGCAAACTGCCTTGCAAACGGCGCTGCCATGGTTCGCCAACTGACGCTGGAGAGCTGGCGTCTCGGGCCCGTCTCCAACCAGAATCAAGCGGGCCTCAGGGAGTTCGGCGTGCAACAGGGAGAAGGCCTCGATCAGTGCTTCCAGTCCGTGCCACGCCTTCATGGTGCCAACGAATCCTATCGTGAAGAGGCGGTTACGGTCGGCGTCGGCGAGGCTGTCGGCAAATCGCCCCGGATCGACTCCGTTCTCGACAACATGCACATGGTCCGCTGGGTTGCACTCGCCGCGGACGTAGTCGGCCACCGCGTCGGAGACCGTTGCGACCACGCGCGCCGCGGAGAAAGCGCGCCGCGCAGCCCGTTCAGCCGTCCCGACGGCGAAGAGGCGGCGGTGCTTGCGCTGTTCTTCAACCAGAGGGGCGTTGACTTCGAGGACGCCGGGAATTCCCGCAGCGCGGGCATGTTCCATGGCGGCGTAGTTCCAGAGGGCGTGTCGTTCGTAGACGAGGTCGAATCGATCCGCGGCGGCGATGGCTTCGCCGACCGCGTCATTGGCCGCCAACAGCGACCATTCCCGTTCGCGCGGATCGTCATTCGTCGGGCACGGCAATTCGTGGACCGCCAGATCAACAAGATCAGGCGGCGATTCGCCGCCAACTCGCGCGGCAAAGAGTTCAACATGATCGCCGCGCTTGCGCCACGCGCGAATGATCTCTTGAACGTGAACCGAACAGCCCTTGCGGCCAAAGACGGGAACTCCGGGATCGGTGCAGATATATGCAATTCGCATCAGATAGCTCCAACCGTGCGAAGAGCCGTTGCGGAGGCTTGGTCGCGACTTTCAGCGAAGATGTCGCGTTGACTCGTCGAGTTACGGTCGACGTCGAAGTTCCGCTCGATCAGTTGTCGCGCGGAGGCCGCAAGTGCGTCCCGCAGCGAAGCGTCAACCATCAACCGGGCGATGGAGTCGGCTAGTTCGCGCGGGCAACGTTCGCTGACAATCAGGCCGGTCTTCTCATGCCGCACGAGTTCCGGTATCCCGGTCACATCCGTTGCAACGCACGGCGTGCCGAGCGCCATCGCTTCCAAGAGCACAGTCGGTAGGCCGTCGCGGTTACCGTCTTCGCCAATGATGCAGGGGGCTGCCACGACGGCTGCCGACTGCATGGCCTCCATAACGTCGCGCCGGCAACGCGGGCCTAGCAAACGGATCCGCCGACTGAGATTAAGCTGCGCAACGCGACGAGCGAGATCGCCGGCAAGTTCGCCGTCGCCGATGATTTCGCAGTCGAAGACCAGCCCCCGTGCCGCCAATAGAGCACAGGCGTCGATAAGGTCGGCGAACCCTTTCTTCTCGACGAGTCGACCGACGGCGACGATTTTCGCTGGTCGCGTCGTCGGGGATTGGTAAGGGATCTCCGAGAGGTCGAGTCCGTTGTAGATGCGGGTGATCTTGCCGGCGAACTCTGGATACTGCCGGCAAAGAAACTCCCGATTGAAGTCGCTGACGGTGACGACGTGCGCCGCCGACGCGATCTTCTCGCGGAGGTCGGCGGGATCGACCTCTTCGTGAAAAATGTCCTTCGCGTGAGCGGTCACGCTGTAAGGAATTCCGGTGATCAGCGACGCTAAGCGAGCTACGGATGCCGCGGACGTAGCAAAGTGGGCATGGAGGTGGTCTATCTTCTGCTTGGCAATGTGCTGCGCCAACACGACGGCGTGATACAAGTCGGCCGTCGTCGCGTGACCGACGCCGCTGAGCGCTGACAGAACTCGAGGATAGCGTCGTTGGGTTTCCCGTACTGCTTCCCAGAAGTCACTGAGTCGACAGTTTCCCTCGGGCATGTACGCGACAGCGGCCCTTACCTGCGCCAATTTGTCTTGAAAGTGCGCGTCGGACGGCGTGCGGAGCGAAAAGACGTCGATTTCCACGCCGGCCCGCTCGTGTGCGAGTATCTCGTTGACCACGAAGGTCTCGGAGAATCGCGGATATCTTTTGACGACGTAACCGACGCGGAGTGCCGGAGCGAATTCCAAGGAGGCATACGTCTGACGAGAACCGAGATCAAGCATGAACGCGTTCCTTCGAAGCAAGAGTGAGCTGGTTGACGACCGCGGTCAGTCGGTCGAGTCCAGTGAGATCGATGACGCTACTCGCTTGAGGGCGATTCAGGGGAGGATGGGCCATCCATTCGCCAATGGCCGTCGCCGTCGCCTGCGACGGATCCATCACGTCAACGAGGTTGAGCGCTGCGAGCCTTTGCGCGCGAATCAACTGTTCTCGTCGCGGAACCGTTCTCGGGACGATCAGCGTTGGCACGCCGAACGAGAGGGCCGAGCCGACCGAGTTGTACCCGCCCATCGTCACCAGCAGGTCAGCGCGTTGGATCAAGGCGTCGGCTTCAGAAAGGTAGTCGATAAGCTGCCGCCGCGGATCACCCGCGATGAGTGATTCTAGTTCGCGGCGGACGACTGGGGGCATGAATGGGCCGGCGATGAGCGCAGCGTGGGCAAAGTCGGGCAGATCTGCCCGCAGGAAGGATTGCGCAAGCCCCTCGCCGTCTTGTCCGCCGCCGACGGAGCAAACGACCAACTGCCCGTTGGTTTGTTTCAGGTTCGCGAGGATGTCGCTGTCTCGGCCATTCAGATCTCCTAGGCGTCGTCTCTGGTCAAGGTATCCAAGATATCGCGTTTTTGTGGTTAGCCGTCGGTCCCAACTGTACTCCGCGGCAAGATCGTAGACGCGGGGATCGCCGTACACCCAAATCTCGTCGTAGAAACGCTCGACCGCGGCGGCGTATGCGCCTCGCCGCCAGTCGTTGCGTACGGCAACCGCTTCGTCCAGCACGTCGCGCAGTCCCAACACCGTGCGGGCTTTGCCGCGACGGCGCAACCAAGCCAAGACGTCGTCAAGTTCGCCAGACACTCCCCTGGGAGCTTTGTCGACGACGAACAAGTCGGGGTCGAAGGATTCGACGGCGGCACGGATGGAAGCGGAGCGCATCGCCGCCAGCTCTTCGATCGGCAAATCGAGCGAGCGCGACTCATAGCAACCAGCTGGCGACTTGCAGAAACCGGGCAGCGTCAAGCAATCGGTACGGGGCGGAAGCTCCAGGGAGCAAGCTTGGCGGACGCCGGCGATTAACAATACTTTGGCCGTCGTAACGGATTCAGTGATCGCCTGAGCAATGAGCTGATTGCGGCGCAAATGCCCCAACCCCATCGTATCGTGCGAATACAAAACGACGCGGAGCTCGGCGCGGGGCAACGCAGCCGTGGAGGCTTCCATGCGCGGACCGTCGATGCGAGTGGTTGGCCCGGGGGCGCTCACGTCAATAACTCCGGATACTTCCAAAAGGCTCATGATTCGAGGTCTCGACGCTTCGCCTGGGTCGCAACGGACGGGATACGTCAGGTGCTCTTCGTCTGGGATTTGATTTTCTTAAGCGCGGCGGCGGCGGCGGTGCGCACGTTTGGATCTGCGTCGCGCGCGAGTCTTTCCAATGCCGCCGCTGCGGAGGCCGCCGGCGGTCCGATCTTGCCGAGCGCCTTGGCCGCTTGATAGCGGGTGTCGGAACTTGGATCGTTCAACGCCGCGGCCAACCCTTCGACGGCTGGCGCCGCCGCAGCGTCGATGTTTGCCAGGGCTTTCACGACGTAGTAGCGAGACTCGCCCTCGACGCTCTTCAGCGCTTCGGCAAGCTCGTCGGCGGCGGGAGCGGCCTTGGAGTCGAGTTTCGACAAAGCTTTTGCGCAGCGGTAACGAACCTTGGGATTCGAATCGGCGAGGGCCGCGGCCAGTTCATTCACGGCGGGAGCGGCGGCGCCCTCGAGAGCCGCAAGCGACTTGGCGGCGTCGTAGCGGATGTCGGCGTCGGCGTCGCTTAACTGAGTCGCAAGGACCTCGACGGAGTCTTGACCGCAGCCATTGAGGGCCGAACATGCGACGGCAATGGCCAGTCTCGCTGCGAAGGGTGAGAAGCGCCGATGCGACGTAATCGTGAGGGTCTTCAACATAAACGGCCTCGAAGAATGTAGGCGAACTGATCCGTCCGCCAGTTGATGACTACTGGAGCACCGCCGCATCGCCTTGCCCGTCAGATCTGTTGCCGAGCCGTTCGAATGCTTCGGCAGCGATCTCGTAACTCACCGAGTGAACTGATCCGTCCGCCAGGGCGGCATTGAACGCGCCAGGATGCGAAGAACCGAACAATTTCTCGCCGTCCTCTCCCCCATCGTGATCTGGCTGCGGCGGTTCGTCAGTTCGGCGGATCGTGTCTTCGTTCCAACCGACGGTATATCCTTCGTTGTCGTCGTCCTGAGGCTCGCCCAATTGGCGGACGTTGAGGCGCTTGTCGCCTGCGAGCAATGTGTGACTGAGGCCGTCAGTGACTTCCGCGATTCTTAGCGGTGTAAAACGCCTGACGATTCCTGTCTGCTCGCGGTTGCCGGCCGCATAGTCGCTCAGCGCGTGCGTCAACGTGCCGCCGGTCAGGGGGGGCTTGTATTTATCGGGCCGCTGGAACGACTGCGGATCTCGTCGAGACGGACAGAAGAAAAGCGGATTGACCGATCCAATCGCGACAATGGCGCCTTGGCTCCAAGCAGTCTGTCCTTCGATGTACGGCAGAACTTGGAAGCCCCAACCGGCAGGTTGGTTTTCTCCCACGACTGGGCGGCCATCGCGGTAAACAGGCGCCAAATCCCAATCGTGACCGCCAGTGGGAAAATAGTTATGTGCTGCATGATGTTGCTGAAACGCCAAGGCAAGCTGGCGGAGATTGTTTGAGCACTGCGATCGCCGAGCCGCCTCCCGAGCGCTTTGCACGGCGGGAAGCAGTAGCGCGATGAGCGCACCGATAATTGCGATGACGACCAGCAGTTCGACCAACGTGAACCCGCCGCATCTTTTGCCCAACGAGGCGCCAATAGATTTCCTTCGTCGGCCCAGTGCTGCGATGCCGACGCCTGCCGATGCCGCCAGAATGCCAAGGTGAGGCTCTGGCACCGCAACTGCTGCAGGCCCAACGCTTGGCGGAACTCCGAAGTTCGCCTTCCAAATCGCGAGATCGGCGGCGTCGACGTCATGATCGCCATCGGCGTCCCCTTGAGAATGCGTGGCGCCGGCGGTCAGGCCGAAACCTCGTTGCCAGCGCAAGAAGTCGGCTCCATCTTGGTCGCCGTCTCCGTCGAAGTCGGCGCTGAGCACGTTGCCAACAACGCTCAGCCTGACGGTCGTCGGGAGGTATGCCAAATCCCAACTCAGGCCTGCCGCGAGAGATGGCAGGGCCGTGCCAGCAAACGTCGTCGTCCTGGGCTGCGAGGTTCGAATCAAATCGAAGACGTCCCCCGCTGCCGGCGCGAACGTCGGAGCTAACGTCACTTCCAGGAGTCCGGCAAGCGTCGCCGATTGTGCGTCGATCGCACCATAGTGCCCGGCGCCTGACGTGCCAATCGAGCGAGTCGTTCCGCCTAATACGAAACTCGCCGTCGCCCCCGATCCGAAGTTCACGGGGCCCGCGATGTCGACTAGGCTGTCGTTGACTTCGAGACGGCCGGTTGCCGTGCCCGCGGAGGCTCCAACCTTGGTGGCAACATCGAGTTGCGGCGAAGTCACGTGACTGCGAATCAGCGTCAGCGTAGCCGTGGATGAGTTCGTGGCGAGTCCGCCGCCGCCGATGAGTTCGGCGACGACAACACGCCCCGCCGAGGCCAACTGGACGTTTGTAAGGGTAGCCATTGCTGAGGCCTGCCCGCGATTGCCAGCCGTTGCGGTGACGACAGCTAGATTTAATTGCCCGGGAACCGCAGGATTCCCGAAGCCAAGGGAGACGGATGAGTCTTCCACGCTGAGTATCGCGTCACCACGAGCGAGTCCATGGGGCGAGGCCGTCGTCACGCCGGCGTCGATGTTGGCGCCAATGGTCACGTTAGAAATGGACCGCAACGTCGCGGAACCAGTGCCAAACGGCGTGCCCAGGGATCCCGTCTGGCCGACGTCGAGGTCGCCGATAACGCTGAGCGACCCGATTCGCTCCATCACCAGGTTGCCGTTGCCAGTCGCCGTCGCGCCGGCGACAGCCGATGTCTGCCCCACATCGATGTCGCCGGCGACGGCAAATTGACCAGTCACGTCGCGCACCGTTGCCGAACCGATGCCAGTCGCCTGACCAGTGACGCTGGCCTGCAGCGACGAAACGCCTGTTTGACCTATGTCGAAATCGCCGCCGACGTCCACCGATCCGATGCGATCCATGGCTAACGTTCCGGTCGCGTGGGCGACGACGTTGTCTTCGACGAAATTGCGACCGACGAGCAGTCCTGTCGCCATCTGAACGTCGCCGACGTCGGCGATGGCCGCCGTACCGTTGGCCGTCGCCTGGCCCGAGCCGAATGAACTTCGAATATGCCCTACGCCGAGTTCGGAGCCGATGACCAACGTGGAGGCGTTCGAAAGCTGAAGGGAGCCGGTGCTTTGAGCGTTGCCGTTGTTAGAGACGCCGGCATGACCGACGTTCAGGTCCGCGCCGACCACAATCGAATTTACGCCGGCGAGCGTGGCCGAACCGTTCCCGGCGTCCTGTCCCCCGGTCGTCAGGGTACGACCGAGATCGAGATCTTTGGTTATTGAGAGCGAGGTCGCGGTCGTGACGTTGAACGTGCCGTGAGCATCGTTGACCCCGCTCAGGCTGCCTGTTTCCCCAACGTCAATGCTGCCGTGGACAGAGAGCGATCCAATGTTCTGCAACGTCGCGGCGCCATGGCCGCTGGCCTTACCCGAGCCGCCAGCTTCGCCCAGGTCGAGGTCGTTCTGGATGTCGATGAGAGTGAGGCCATTGATCGAGATGCTGCCGGATCCGGCCCCCTGCCCTCCGGCCCCGGCGTAAGTCTGTCCTACATCGAGATCTCCGGCCCCTCCCAGGCCCACCTGCAGCGTGGCGGCGCCGTTTAGGGCGAAAACCCCACTGGTCAAGACGTTGGCGCCGGTGACAGCGGTGAGCTCGTCGATTGAACCAACGTCGATGCGACTCGATGTGCTAAACGGCACATTTGCCGAAGTAACTGTTCCAGAGCCGCCATTTTTCGCGATCTCAAGGCGGGACAGATCGATCGCGCCCGCGTTAACTTTTGCCTCTCCTCCATTGCGAATCACGGCAATTCCGCCCACGGCAGGGACCGCGGCGGGCGACCAATTGGCCGCCGTCCCCCAGTTTCCTGCAATCGCGCCAATCCCCGGATTGATCCAAGTCGATTGAGCCGCCGCAAAGGAAAGAAGAGACGACCACGCGCCCATAGCTATAATCGTAAGGATGGAATGGTTTCGCATCGGATCGTTTTTCGCGAGACAAGCGGATGCATTTCACGGAAGCGAGGCGCTTTGCAACTGAATCGCCGCGTTTCTTGGCTGACAGGGTGAGGAGTGGGGGCGGCAGCCGAAGTCCGCCAAAAATCTTGCACTTTTTATCGCGATTGCCGCGTTCACTCTTTCCGAGGCGGCTCCAGCTGGTGGCGTCTCGATTGCAATCCTGTTCCGACTCACTTTTCTTGGCGGACTCGTTGCCGAAATCCGACTCCTTCTAGCGAGTCGGCTTCATGCCGGATGAACCCAGAAGCACCTGACCCACTGAGCGTGACCGGACGAACTGACCATTCGCTGTTGCGTCGTATCCGCGGCGGCGAGCAGGACGCCGCGACTGCGCTATACGTGCGGTATGCGCAGCGATTGCAGGCGTTGGCAAAAGCCAAGACGTCGCCGGCACTGGCTGCGCGGATCGACCCTGAAGACGTCGTTCAGTCGGTCTTCCGCACATTTTTCCGGCGAGCATCGGAAGGACATTACGACGTCCCGGAAGGCGACGAATTGTGGAAGCTGTTTCTCGTCATCTCCTTGAACAAAATTCGTACCCTCGCTGGATTCCATCGAGCGGCCAAGCGAGACGTGTCGTCGACTGTGGGACTCGAACATTCCGAGCCCGCGCTCGCCGCGCACACTGGGAGTCAGGAAGAGGCATTGCGGACGCTCGAAATGATCATCGACGAAACGCTTGGCGACTTACCCGAAGCTCAGCGCGAAATGATCCGTCTGCGGATCGAGGGTCACGGCGTTACGGAAATCGCCGATACGACGCGACGCTCAAAGCGATCGGTGGAAAGAGTGCTGCAACAATTTCGAAATCGGTTGGGACGCCTCGTGCTCGAGGAACAGGGTGACGATGCCGCGCACAGTTGACGCCGATTTCTGTGAGCTCGAGCGATTCATCGACGCGTTCGAGAATGCGCGCGTCGGCGCGCCGGATGCGCTCGTGGAACAATTCACGCCGCCGCGCGATCATGAGTTGTACGACGAGATTGTCGTCGAGTTGCTGCGCATTGATTTGGAACAATCATGGCAACGCGGCGAGTCGCGATCGCTGCAGGCGTATCTCGATCGATTTGGCGATGTGTTGGCGAATTCAGATTGCCTGGCGAAACTCGCCTTCGAGCACTACCGACTTCAGTGCGACTCGGGCTTCCCCGCCACGAGGGAAGATTATGCTCGAAGTTACGGCGTCGAAGTCGCTCGTTGGCCAGAACTCGAGCGATCCAGGAGGAAATCGACGAACGGGCAGAGCCGTCTGTCGTCAGACGCACCGCTTCTGCCCCCGCGATTCCCCCAAGCGGCCGAGCGTTTTCTGGACTTTGAGCTCGTGCAGGAGTTGGGGCGCGGTGCTTTTGGCTGCGTCTATCTGGCACGGCAAGCCGGACTCGCCAATCGCAACGTCGCATTGAAGCTTGTCCGCGGAACTTCCGTGGAACCCGAGCGGCTCGCCCAACTACAGCACACCAACATCGTACCAATTTATTCGGTGCACCAATCGGAGGGATGGGAAGCGGTTTGCATGCCCTATTTGGGCAGGAACACGCTGCAGGACGTCACTCGGGCAGCCCGCCGCAGCGGACGATTGCCTCGTTCCGGACAGGAGTTGTTGACGACTGTCATCGCCAGGCAGAGCGAGACCGTCGTCGCGCCGGGGCGCGGAGCCGAACCATTGCCCGCCGTTGAGGCAGGCCAAACGCCTCTCGTCGATCTAGCCCCATCGATTCGTACCCGACTTGAACACGCCAACTACGTCGATGCCGTCGTCTGGATCGTGCTTCAAGTCTCCGCCGGCGTCGCGCATGCTCATGAGCGGGGCATCCTCCATCGAGACCTGAAGCCGGCAAACATTTTATTGGCCAACGACGGTCGTCCGATGGTCCTCGACTTTAACCTCTCGGACCAGATCAAACCGCATTTCGGGCGCGCCGCCGTCGTCGGCGGAACGTTGCCGTATATGTCGCCGGAGCAGTTGCAGTCGCTGGAATCGGGAAGTCGGATCGATGAGCGCAGCGACGTCTATTCGCTTGGCGTGATTCTTTTTGAATTAGTCGCAGGTCGGCTGCCATTTGAATCGCCTCCAGCGTCGGGGTTCGACTCTGTCCCTGCGCAGATTGAGGCCCGGCAATCGGGCGCACCCTTGGTGCGGAACTTCAATCAAGATGCGCCGCCATCGATCGAGTCATTGATCGCGCATTGTCTGGACGCGGATCCGAACCTCCGGTACCAGTCCGTCGATGAACTGCGTGCTGACCTACAGCGGCACCTCGACGACCTCCCATTGATCCACGCGCCGGACCGATCAGTCCGGGAACGCGTCGGCAAGTGGATGCGTCGTCATCCGAAGCTGGCTTCGGCATCAAGCATCGGCGTCATCGCGCTTGCGATTCTGGCAAGCTTGACCGTCGGTTGGGCAATTCGCGAGCGCCGATTTGCGCGCGTCGAAGCGCAGCAACTCTTCAGCGATTTTATGGAGAGATCAGCAGAAGCACGGCTGCCGCTAAGCATTCCAGGCGCGGACGCGGAAACTCTGGATGAGGGAGTTGCGGCGGCGCGGAAGCAACTCGCCCGTTACGAAGTCTTGAACGCCGCTGACTGGAAGTCGGCCCCAAACTATCGCCTTTTGCCTCAGCAATCGCAGGTTGCGCTGGATGCCGCGATCGACAAGACGAAACGTTTGATCGATTCTGCCGAGGATCGCCGCGGAGGCGCCGCGGCAAACGCGCTGCCAGCTAACGGAGACGACGAGACGACAGTCGTCTCCTTGCTCAGGCAGGGGCGTTATGACGATGCGGCGCCGCTTTTGACCGAGTGGCGCGACAAGGAGCCCTACGACCTCGGCGCATGGATGCTGCTCGGCAGCGTTAATGCGGGCATCGGCAATCTCCAGGAGGCGGAAGAGTGCTTTACCACCTGCACTCGTCTCCGGCCGCAGTTCGCGTTTAGTTATTTTCAACGCGGTCTGGCTCGCTTGGCGCAGCGTCGCTATCTCGGCGCTATCGACGATTTCGGCGCCCACATGCGGCTTGGCGGCCAACGCGTCCCCGCGCTGGTGAATCGAGCCTTAGCCCATCATGCGAATGGCAATGCTCAGGCGGCGCTCGATGATCTGAACGCCGCGCTCGCGGCCGGAGCCGCCCAAACTCGAATCTACTTCATTCGCGCGGAAGTGCGTACCCGCCTCGGCGACGCGGCAGGAGCAGCCGCCGACCGCGAGCTTGGGCTAAGCTTGACGCCGCGCGATTCAGTCAGTTACCTCGCGCGTGGCTCCGCACGACTTCCAAATGATCCTGAAGCAGCCTTGGCGGATTTCCAAGAGTCCTTGCGGCTCGACCCCGGCTCGCGCATCGCCAAGCAAAACATCGTTCACGTCTTGGGCGACCGATTGCAGCGACCAGAGGAGGCCCGGGCGATGCTCGACTCAATTTTAGATACGAACCGTCATGACTTCCGAGCGCTCGCCAGTCGTGCGGTGCTGAGGGCGCGGGCGGGCGATCGGGACGGTGCGGCAACAGATGCCATTGCCGCGCTCCAAGGTGATGACGACCCAACCATTGTGCTGCAAGCGGCGTGTGCCTTTGCTCGATCGGCCGCGACGCACCCGCCGGACAAAGTGAAGTCGTTGCATTTGGCGGCGCGAGCTGTCGGCGCCAAGCCAGAGCTGAGCGCTATCGCCGCTCATGATCCCGACCTTGAAGCTCTCCATGACACGGAGGAGTTTGTACGCATCCTACGGGCGGCGAATGTGATCCTCTCAGGCGGGGCCGAATCGAACGTGCAAACGTCCAACAAATGAAGTTAACACTCGTGAAACGAAGTCATAGCCACAACCGCAGTCGCCAGCCGGCCCTGGAAATTCTGGAGTCGCGGGCGCTGCTTGACGCCGATGCCCTCCTCTGGGGTGGAGATGCGCATCTAACGCTGAGCTTTGCCCCCGACGGAACTCAGGTCGCCGGGGTTTCAAGTTCGCTCTTCTCGACGTTCAATGCCGTGGCTCCGTCGGAGCAGTGGCAAGAGACGATTCTTCGCGCCTTCCAAACCTGGGCCGTTCAGACCAACGGCGGCATCGGCGTCGTGAGCGACAGCGGTGCAGCCTTCGGCGCTTCGGGCGCCTCACGGGGCGACTTGCGATTCGGCGACATCCGAATCGGCGCCGCCCCGTTAGCCACTGGAGCTTTTGCCATAGCCATACCGGCCAGCGACGTCCTTTCCGGGACGTGGGTCGGCGACGTTATTTTCAACAGCAATGCTGCGCTAAGTTCGCTGGATGATATCTTCGCCGTCGCCGTGCACGAAGCGGGCCACATTTTTGGGCTAGAGCACAGCGCCGATCCGTCGTCGCCGATGCATGTGCATGGGATTACCCCGGACACCACGCCCACCGCCGGCGATATCCTGCGGCTCCAGCAACTCCACGGCGCCCCTCAACCTGACTTCAACGAGCTAAAGAAGCAGAACGACTCGATTAACGACGCCACTCACTTGCAACTCGACAGCATTGGACTTGCGCCGGAAGGTTCGGCCCCCACGGTCTTGTACGGGGCCATCTCGACCGATGCCGATCGTGATTATTTTCGATTCCAGGCGCCGGGCGACTACGTCGGGCTTGCGACTTTCGTGCTGCGAACCAAGGGCATCAGCCTCCTCGCGCCCCAGCTATCACTTTTAGACGACAACGGCAGCGTCGTTGAACTGCGAAGTTCCGCGCGCATCGACGGCGATACGTTGACGATCTCAGTACCAGTAATCCCTGACAGCCACTGGTACGTCGTCGTGGACTCTGCGCGGAGCGATTTATTCGGCGTTGGCGAATATTCGTTGACGTCGATCCTCGACGACCGGAATATGATTGACCAGGCAACCATTGACCGAGCCGCGGACGGGACTTTGCGATTTCTGCCGCCTGACGAGATCGCCAAGCTGTTCGACCCGGCCGGAGATGACGACCTACCCGATTTCTTCGAGGACAATCATATCGACGACGATCAGGCGGCCGGAATTGCCCTGGAGTCGACGCCGGGCTTTCCGATTGGAACTCGCTACGAGGCGATCGGCAGCATTTCCGATCCCTCCGACGCCGATTTTTATGTCGTCACGTCGCCCCAAAGCGGCGGTAGCGTGATGACAATTCGGATCCGCTCGCTCGAAGCAGGTGGCGTGACGCCGCGGGTTGAAGCGTTTGCGGAGGATCATACTCCGCTGCCGCTGACAGTTCTCGTCAATGGAGCCGGCGAGTACGTCGTCCAAGTTTCGAACGTCGTCGCTGACAGCGAGGTGACCTTTGGCGTTCGCGCGGCGGAGTTGACAGGTCTCTTCAGTGAGGGCAATTATCAGCTGACCGTCGGCTTCGGCAGCGAGGTTGTGAGTCTAACGGCGGCGGCGGCCGGTTCGCTCGACGCCGCCCATCCCGCGGCTGAGCATGCCCTGTACGTCGCCTTACCTCAGCTGTTTCATTTCGCGCTAGCGGTCCCAGCGGCGCCGGGAGTGGCCAATGCGGCAATTGTCACAACGATCTTCGACGAAAATGATCAGATCGTCTTTCGCGTGGCCGCCCGACCGGGAGAAATCAGAACCGCGGGAAGCGTCTTACTAAAGCCGGGGACCTATCGCCTGCAGGTCGCGGCGATCACGCTCGGAGGCGTCCTTACCGGCGAACTGGACTACTCGCTGCTCGCCCGAGTGAGTTCCAACCCATTCGTCGCCAACCCCAACGATCCGACGTTCCACCCTGAGTTTCAATGCACCGACCCCGGGTTCGAGGGTCTTTACTGCTATCCCGGCAATTTCATTTCGCCGGACCCGTTTCTATGGGACCAATTCATCAACACACTGCCCGAGCCGCCCACGGCGCCGACGCTCACGCAACTCATTTCCGACCTGCTTGGCGATTGGTGGCAGTTCGTGTGGGCACAGACCGGAGCGAATGGCCCCCCGCTGGCGCAAAACGACGTGGTGCGCGTCGCTCCAAATGCGAACGCTCCGGGCGGCGCCCCGTCCGCAAACGCCTCCATGAACGTTTTGTCAAACGACATTGACCCGGAGCACGGCGCCGTCGTCGCCCTATTGAAATCAGGGACGACTAACGGAACGCTTACGCTTGAGCCCGATGGGACGTTTACCTATGTCCCCAGGCCTGGATTCGTTGGCGTCGATACGTTCACCTACACCGCTTATGATTTCACTTCTGAGTCCGCGGCCGCGTCGGTGCGCATCTCAGTCGGACTTCGCGGCGACTACGATCAGGATGCAGCCGTCGACGGCACGGACTTCCTAAAGTGGCAACGTGAGCTTGGCGCGATCGTCGCGCCCGCCGGAAGCGGCTCCGATGGCGACGGCAATGGAACGGTTGACCAGCCCGACGTCGTGGCGTGGCAGGATAACTTTGGAATTTCTGAAGTCGCGCCAACCGCGACTCCCGGCGACTTCGACGTCGACGGGCTGGTTGATGGGGCTGACTTTCTCCTTTGGCAACGGACGTTCGGCGCCGTATCGACGCCTCCGGGCAGCGGGGCCGACGGTGACGCAAGCGGCGCGGTGGACGGCGGCGATCTCGCAGTTTGGGAAAGTGCGCTCCCGAGTCCGCCGTTGGCGGTCGCCCAATCCCTTGCTTCGACGGCGTTTAGCTTCCAAGCCTCGCAAGTTGCCAGCCTATCGGCGGCCGAGGAGTCGTCGCCCCTGGCCGGGCTGCCGTTGAACACTACAAAACCAGTTGCGAATTCGTCGACCCCTTGTCCCAGAAGCGGTCGCCCTCACTCGGAAGCGTTCGCGGCAACTCGTCAGTCAGGCGAGGAGCAGCGTTCGGCGGAGGTCGTGCGCAGATATTCTCGTGCCAGCGAATGGGAAGGCCCCCAAGTTCACAGAACGACGCCACGGCGAATCGACGGCCATTTCGCCTTGGACAGCGCCTTCGACGAAATTGGGAAACGTCACATCGGAGACGACCCATCGCGTTAGCCATGCCTTTGAGGACTGCCAATGACGACCGTCGGTCTCGGAGCGGGTTTACTCTCGTCGAGCTCCTGGTCGTTATCGCTATTATTGGGGCACTCGTGGCGCTGCTGCTGCCCGCCGTTCAGGCGGCCCGCGATACGGCGCGACGGACCCAATGCGCTAGCCAGATCAAACAACTCGCCTTGGCAGCGCTAGAATACGAAGGGGTGCACAAACTGCTCCCTGCAGCAGGGTTCGCGAAACTGAAAAGCGAGCCCCCCGCAGTGTCGGATGAGATTATTTACAACCCGTATGCCGGCATCCAGTTCAGCTGGATCGTTACCTTGCTCCCGCACCTGGAACAAGCCGCTCTTGCGCGGCAATTCGATCCGGCCAGGCAAATCTTTCAGCAAGCCGGCAATCCGCAAGCGACTCGGCTTCCCTTGCTAATCTGCCCGAGCGACGGCTCGCAGCCAAGCCTCCTGACACATGCGGGTCTAACTCTGGGGCGTGAATTTGCGAAGGGAAACTACGCCGCTTACACAAGTCCGTTCCACATCGACCTGCAACTCATGTATCCAGGCGCTCTGATCGCCGGTGGCCAGGACCTCGCCGCGATCGAGGACGGCACGACTCACACGATCGTGATGGCTGAGATCCGCACTCACGAATCGCCGAGCGACTCGCGCGGCGCCTGGGCACTGCCGTGGCCTGGCGCCACGCTGCTGTCGTTCGACATGCACCCGCACGGCTGGGGGGCCAATCACGACGGGACGGGGGCCGGCGACGGTTACCATGCCCAGATTCGATCCCCGTACGAGGCAAGTTCCGAGAGCCTTGGCGAGTCGATGCGACCAAACAATCAAGGGCCCAACGCCGACACGATCAAGCTCTGCCAGGGTGAACTACAGCGAGCGGCCGCTGATGCGCGAATGCCCTGCACGCTCGATCTACCCCCCGGAACGCACGGCTACATGACCGCCGCCCCCCGAAGCCAACATCCGGGCGGAGTTAACGGCGCCTATCTCGACGGTCACGTGCAGTTTCTGCCCGACGACATTGACGAATTCGTGATGGCCTACTCGGTCAGCGTCAATGACGGAATGATCAACCAATAGGCTCCCGCATACTTCGTTGGACCTACTGTCGACGATTTTTTTTGGCCTAGAAACCGCCCGTTCGCGCGCACTGCATCGATTGGGACGCGAACTTTCCAGAATTGGGGGTCAAATCCTGTCGTCCGAAAGTCGGAGGCCGTCGCTCCTCCATTTCACTTGCGGTTAATGCGAATTTCGAGCGGAGAGGACAGGATTCGCCCGGGCAGTTTTCTGTAACTGCCGCATGTCGAAGAGTTTGCGGCCTAACGTGAGGGAGTCATTCGGGTTACGAACTTCTAGTTCATTCTCGTTACTCCCCGTCCAAACCTGTCGTTCTACCGGTTTACCTGGACAAATTCAGGACAAATTTACGGCTCCAGAACCGAGCCTACGGACAATCGCAGGCACCACTAGTGTTAGCTTGCTCTTCTTCGTTGGAATTGGGGGCGCGATTGGCGGCCGCACTCGCCGGAAGTCAACAAACGAGCGAGGGTTGCCCGACAATTCGGCCCTACTGGCTTTAGCCAAGACTTATCTGGAAACTCAGCTGAGGCTTTATGGATCAGTGGAGTTGTCCCGACTCCTGCCTCGCGCTGACAAGCAGACAGCCGCCTGCCTTGTCGATGAGTTTCGGAACGCATTTCTTGACTTAGATTGGCGCCCGTCGTCGCCGCTAGAAACCTCTTTGACGTTGACGCCTGTCGCGGCGGTCTATCTACGCTATAGCTGCGACAAGAGCAACCCGCGCTCCCTTGACCAGCAACTGCGGAATTGTCTGGAAAAGGCTGCACAACTCGGTCACTGGGTGCCCTGGGATCTTGTTTTCGCAGATGCCGCAGTGAGTGGCACGTCCGCAGCTCGTCGCGGGTATCAAATGGCCAAGGCGGCCATTGAAGTCGAGTCGGGCAGAATCGGACTCGTCCTGATTGATGAAATTGGAAGGGCAGCCAGGGACGCCATCGAAACTTTGAAGCTTGGTCGTTTGATGGACAACTGCGGTAGTCGATTAGTCGGCTGCACTGACGGTTTTGACTCCAGTCACGCGCATTCAAAGATGATGCTATCGATGTTCGCCATGGTGCACGAGCACTTCGTCGATCAGCTCCGTGGGAAGGTGAGACGCGGAACCGACGACGCATTTCGCATGGGTAATAATATTCGGCCCCCGAGCTTCGGATACAAGCTGGTTCCCTGCTTAGATGCTGAGGGTTGTCCAATCGTAGATACCAAGGGTCGTGTCGACGTTCAGAAGGTAGTTGATGACGAACATGTAGAGTGGGTGATTAAGGCATTTGAAATGTACGTCGATGGTCGCAAGAGCCCATCGAAAATCGCGGCATTCTTCAACGATCATGAAGTGGGTGGACGAAAAACGTGGGACGGCCCAAACGTCACTCAGTTGTTGACCAGACGAACCTATATCGGTGAAGAAGTCGAAGGCATGACGCGCAATTGCTTCGATAGCGAGTCAGGTAAGCGAACCACCATTAAGGTGCCGGAAAGCGAGTGGAAGCGACGAGATGTTCCGCATCTACGCATTATTTCTGATGAAATGTTCGAGGCGGCTCAGGCACGCCGAAGGCAATGCCGCGACGCCCACGACACCAAGCTTAAAAACGCGCCTGCTCGCACATCAGTTTACAGCAATTTATTGATTAGACCCGTTTGCAGCTGCGGTACGCGGCTCTTGATCGGGAGGACTGGCGAACATAAGAGCCTCTTCTGTCCTAGCGCCAAGGACCACAAGCATAAGTGCCAGATGGGAGGCTATAAGTCAGTTCGCATCATTGAGTCGTGCATCCTCGACCACGTGCGGTCGAGCCTCACGCCGGCTTGCGAGCAGGAAGTATTAGAGCGGGCGAACAAATTTCTGGCCGACGAGATTAAAAAGCCTGTCAAGGACACGAAGCCGCTGGAAAGGACAATCAAAGAACTAAAGAAGAAGGTGGCGTTATACCTGGACAAATTCGAAGAGAATCCGAGTGAAGCAGCAATCTCACGGGTAAACGCCTACGAGCGAACTCTGAAGGAACGTGAAGCCGAGCTTCGGGACATACAGTCCCGGCAACTGTCCACTCCGGTGCTTCTCGATGCAGAGGCGGTATCCAAGGCCCTTGACCAAATTCGGCAGCTATTGAACTCCGATAAGGAGATTGCCGCTCCGATTATCGAAAAGATGGTCGGCCAAGTGGTCGTTAGTCAGACTATCAATGCCGCGAAGAAACGCGTCTGGACGGCGAAATTCGCGATCAATTTAATCCCAGTAATCGCTGAGTTAACTGCGAGGTCACAGTGTCTAAACGCTCCTACATGGGAGTACCTACATCTAAGTGATTGGACACTATTAACGGAGGCCATCGTGCCCCTCGAAACTGTCCCACCGTACGTCCAGATTGCGCCGGAACTCTTGCGTTTGCATAGGTCGGGTGCCAGCATCGAGAGCTTGGCTGCGACGTTCAAGAAGACGGCATCGGTCATCCGAACGATCTTGAAATTCGCGCAGACGGGGGAGAAGCCGCAGTGGGAGCCTAAGGGGAAGAAGCGAGACCGAAAGAAGAAGGGGAGGGAGAAAGAGAGTGATAAAGTCGAGTGTAAATATTTGCAATTTGGCGAGCTAATTGCCGAACGGAGGGAATTAGGGGAGACGTTCCGCGAAATTCGTAATTTCATCGCCAACGAATACGGAGTCAAAATGTCCCACCCTACCGCCGTGCGCGCCTACGACCACGCCCGGCCCGCAGCGGCGATCGCCGCTGCGGCGTCGGGCAGAATGCCAAGCCGAAACAGTAAGAACGTATTGCGACCAGAGCAGTACGACGAAATTCGGCGGCTTCTGTGCCTGCAACCGCGAGTCAAATACGCAGATATCGCTGCGCAAGTCGGGTGCAGCGCGGCGGCAGTATCTAGTGAAAAACGGCGAATGACGGCTGAAACAAATGATGAGGCGAAAAGAGCGGATAAGTAAGACAGATCGAAGGAGCCAGTCGCGGTAGACGTCAGTGTGATCGAGGTCAGCTGGCTACGCGCCGCGCGTGGTGAGATAGTGCAGCAGGGCAAGCACTTATTCGCTCTGGCCCTAAGGCCGGTCCTGCAGGGCAATGGGAAGGAGCCTACCTAGTTTGTGATCGCAAGACGGATGAGTTCCACAAGAGCCCATGACGGTTCGACCTGGGCGCGCAAGCGAGATCGCAACGTCACCGATCACGGGCGGCAACCACTAGGGCGTCCAGCGGGCTCCGCACTCCGCAGGCTCCGCGCTGGAGGACATGAGTGTAGATCATAGTCGTCGAAACATCCTTGTGCCCCAGTAGCACTTGCACGGTGCGGATGTCGCTGCCCGATTCAAGCAGGTGCGTGGCGAATGAGTGCCGTAACGAGTGGCAGGTGACGCGCTTATGCAACCCGGACTTTCGGGCCGCTCGACTGACGGCGGCGCCGATGGCGCTCTCGTGCAGATGGTGGCGTCCCGGCCTGCCGGTACGCGGGCAATGGGACATCCGCTCGGAGGCGAACACGAATTGCCAGCCGAGTTCATAGGCCGCGTTAGGGAGCTTACGTTCCAGAGCGTTCGGCAGGTCAACGCGGCCTTGCCCATGGCTTAGATCCAGCTCGTGAAATTCGGCTCGCGACGCGATCTGTCGACGAAGGGGTTCGCACGCCGCGTCGGCCAGCGGGACGGCGCGGTCCTTGTCTCCTTTGGCTTCCCGAATGACGAGCTGTCGCCGGCCAAAATCCACGTCCTTGACGCGCAATCGGCAGCACTCCATCAGCCGCAAACCGCCGCCGTACATCAGTCCTGCCATAAGACGGTAAAGGCCGTGCGAGCCTTCGATGGCGGATAGGAGCCGACCGACCTCATCGCGTGACAAGACGGCAGGGAGTCGTTTGGGGCGTTTTGCACGCACTGCATCGAGCTGGGGAAGGTCGATCCGAAGCACATACCTGTACAAGAACACTATTCCACAGAGCGCCTGCGTCTGGGTGCTTGCTGAGACTCGGCCCTCCACCGCCAAATGGGTGAGGAAGCCCTCAATCTCGGTGCCGCCCATCTCCTGCGGATGTCGTTTCCCGTGAAAGAGGATGAACCGCCGCACCCAGTGGACGTACGCCTGTTCCGTCCGATAGGAGTAATGCTTGGCTCGTAGCGCGAACCGCATCCGGTCGAGCAACCGGGGCGGCTCGCATGGCGTTTCGGTAGTTGGCACAGGTTGGGGAAAGGGGTAATTTGAGGCCATGAATGGGCCCTCCGTATGCCGAACGAGCGATACGGTACATATGTATACATCCCCGCGGGCGGCCTGTCAACCTGCTTACTGAAGGTCTCCTTCAATATGCAGGGCTTACTGAAGAAGTTTCTGTCTAATAACAAGTTCGCCCACTCAAGCGTCAAAGGACTCGTTTGACCACACTACGGTTTCGCTCAACAGAGACAACGCTATCAGCACGGCTCATCGCTCGGCTTCGCCAACTGACACATCTGCCGATGTCGGAAATCCGCGACCGTGCAAGAAGAGGCGAACCGTTACTGGAAGTCTCGCCATTTACGAACCAATGGCACGACGATCGACACACGCTTGTTGATCTTGCTCGTGGCATTGAATCCAATGACTTACCATTCGCCATAACCGAGGTTTGCGAAGACGGGACCGAATCTGATGTATCGATAACCATGCTCCGCAACTTACTTGATCAGTTTCGTGGCATCGAATTGCAGACTCAGCGCGATACAATGCTGGAACTTGGCGAGATCGAAAATCCAGACCAATTCGAGCCATACGATGAAGACTGGACGAAGTAATGCCCGAAATGTCCGCGGCGCAACAAGACCGTGGGCGAACCATCGCATGCACGGGAGCGGCGGTGGCGGGCCGTTTTTGAAATCAATGTCAACTCCCGCCGCCCCGTGATGCGGGTCGTTAGCCATGAAGCCCGAAGACCTGATACTCCCTCGCGACCCTTCGCTCACGAACGAGAAGGTAATGCAGATGCTGGAAGACGCTGCGTCCGCACCGCAGCCTGAGGCCGTCGAAAGAGCCGTCACTTCTGCACACCAAGTTGGAGTTCGAGAGGAGTTCGTTCCACCTCTTCTTTCGTTGCTGCGGTCCACGGACCACTTTCGGCACGAAGATATCGTGAACGCGCTGCAGGACATTAAGGACCCTCGTGCAGTTGAAGGGCTCTTCGATGCTGCTACAGTCACTCATGAATATTTGGCTTACGATGAGTTCTTCGGTTTAGCGCGGAAATGCACATGGGCGCTTGCTGATATCGGCACGCCCGAAGCGAAGGCAAGGCTTGTGCAGCTCGCTGCGAGCGAGAATCCCTTGATTGCTGGTTATGCGAAGAAGCGATTGGATCGATGGCACGATGAGCAAAACAGCAAAAGAGGCTAACAACTCGCTGCAGGCAACGCGGGATAGCGCTCTCAGTTCCGCTTCGCGGTTCACGCTGGTTGGTCCCGCGTGCCTGAGCTCTAGACGTTAGGCGGCACTACGTTTATGGGCACACTCAACGCATTCTACGTTCGCGCAGCGACAGACACCGCTGCCATCACCGCAACGATTCGCGCCAAGTTTCCGAAGGCTGAGATTGATGCGGACACTCACTTCTGCGGCGTCACGATGCCTGACGACGCATTCGAGACACCTGAGAGCGTGCTCATGGATTTGTCGTCACGACTCAAGACGGACGTTGTCTGGTTGAGTTTCCAGAGCGTCGTTGACGCATTCCAGTTTCACCACTGGCGAGCGGGCGAGCATTTGCGCTCGCTGGTTTACGGCTGCTTTGCCGAGGAGCGCACATGGGAGCGCGCCGAGGGCACGCCTGAGCCGTGGGAGCGAGAGGTATTCTTTGGCCAGAAAGAGCTGGAGCGCGCTCTGGAGTATTTGGAGAGCGACGACGAGAAGCGAGAGATGCAGCGCATTTGGCATGACGCAGAGATTCAGGCTGGGCGGACAGAGCCGAGCCTGGACGGTCGAGAGTGTGCGCGAGCGGTTGCACAGCATTTTCATTTTCCGGGATGGGGTTTATGAGGTTGGCCGTGCCGCCTAACCATGCGCTGCAGCGAACCCGGCTTGAGTGTCGCGGTTGCAATCATTGCGTCCCGTGCGCCGGGTCGCTGAGCTTGGGTCGTTATTCCGCTATGGCAATCGTCGGCATGGTCCTGTTCGCACTAGGCGCGTTCGTCACCCTAGCAAACGTGTACCTGAGCTTCATCCGTTATCCAGTACATCTGGCTCTCGGCGGCACTCGCGAAACATACCGCTGGGTTTCTGGCTTTCCGCTCGTTGGTTCATTGTTCCTGTGGCTCAGCATTCCGCTGCTGTCGTCGGTCGGCCTCAGATGGTTTGCTGTGGCTCTTTCCTTATTCGATACGGGCGGCATCCACTGGTTCGTCGGAACGATGTGGTGGACCGGTCAGCTCGGAGCGTTCCTCCGCGGCCGTAATGACAGGGAATAACCCGCCGCTGGAGCGGACCGCGGCGGCGGTATACTACACTTTCGGTCGAGCGTCGCGCTTGCGCCGCCGCGGCCGCTCAACGGCATTACGTTCGTCAGCTATGGAGACACACGCTAGCTCGATGCTTTGCACGAAATGTGGCGCCACGATTCAGAGCGCGACCGCAGAACGAAACGCGGGACTTTGCCAGCCATGTGCCGAGGGGCGAACAGTGCGGAACCGGACTGTTGATACGGTCCAACGGCCGCAGCGGCGTTCGATCGATTGGCAATGCATCGGCATCGAAAAACACAGTGAGACGGATGATGAGGTTGCGTACCGGTTCGTGGCTGACATTTGGGAACCGAATCCCGAAATCAAAGGTCGATCGCGGATTGCCGGACAAGCCGAAGGATTGATGCGTTTAATCAAGGCCACTGGCGAAGTGCTACTTGATCAACCAATGCCCGATGATACGAATGAAAGACGATTCAACAGCGCCGCACGAAAAATCAAACAGCATTGGGCCAATCGCGAGTACCCAGAGAAAACGATGTTCGCTTGTGGTTGAACATCAAAGAAAACGCGGACGAACAATGCCGTGAACCGGAGCGGCGAAGTCGGACGGATTTGAAATGGACAATCTTTCGTCGCCGCCCGGTTACGGCTGGCGTTAGGCGGCATTACTCGCCATGAAAGTTCAAGAGTTCCCTTTGGCTTGGAGATGGACGGACAGCCGATATGCGGTTTTGTCCGAGGCAGTGCTGTCACAGCTTCAGCCACTCGGAGCACAGGACGCAAAGATCGCGTTCGAGCGTGCGCGGAGGTTTCAGCAGGATTCGGGCATCACACATTCGGCAGATGTTTCGGACGATGACGGTTGCACTTGGCTGCGAGCGCGGCACGGCGCTTTGAGCGACAGCGTTATTGTTTCGTGGTCGCGCGAGTGTGCGCTTCGCACCAGTTGGCAGATTTTCACCGAACACTGGAGCGACTTTTGTTACCCGTCCTCCGATGATGTTACGGTATGGCCAGATTCAGAGCGTTGGGTATTATTCTACCACCATGAGGAGCAGTTTGAGTTTATTCAGAGACCAGCGGCCTAACCATGCGCTGCAGCGAACCCGGCTTGATCGTCGCGGTGGCGATCGTGGCTCCCGCGGCCGGGTCGCTGAGCTTTAGTCGTTAGGCGGCACTACGTTTATGGGCACACTCAACGCATTCTACGTTCGCGCAGCGACAGACACCGCTGCCATCACCGCAACGATTCGCGCCAAGTTTCCGAAGGCTGAGATTGATGCGGACACTCACTTCTGCGGCGTCACGATGCCTGACGACGCATTCGAGACACCTGAGAGCGTGCTCATGGATTTGTCGTCACGACTCAAGACGGACGTTGTCTGGTTGAGTTTCCAGAGCGTCGTTGACGCATTCCAGTTTCACCACTGGCGAGCGGGCGAGCATTTGCGCTCGCTGGTTTACGGCTGCTTTGCCGAGGAGCGCACATGGGAGCGCGCCGAGGGCACGCCTGAGCCGTGGGAGCGAGAGGTATTCTTTGGCCAGAAAGAGCTGGAGCGCGCTCTGGAGTATTTGGAGAGCGACGACGAGAAGCGAGAGATGCAGCGCATTTGGCATGACGCAGAGATTCAGGCTGGGCGGACAGAGCCGAGCCTGGACGGTCGAGAGTGTGCGCGAGCGGTTGCACAGCATTTTCATTTTCCGGGATGGGGTTTATGAGGTTGGCCGTGCCGCCTAACCATGCGCTGCAGCGAACCCGGCTTGAGTGTCGCGGTTGCAATCATTGCGTCCCGTGCGCCGGGTCGCTGAGCTTGGGTCGTTCGGCCCTGGAGTCTTAGCCTGTGTGGACGACCCGAAGCGAAAAGCTTACCAATGCTCGCGGCTTTCGGTTCGCCATGAATCTTGACTCACGTCCGGCAACGTTCTCGGATGTTATTCATGGACTGCAGACCGACGCTGCATTTCGCACGCTGTTCAACGGACTGTTGGCCGATGCCCCGTTTTCGGCATTTCGGTGGGAAGCTCCCGCAGTGACGACTGCCGCTCTTTCCAAACCATTCGAATTCGTAATCCTTGACAGTCCTGGTTTGGTGCGTCGTCCCGAACCGAATGCGTTCGCCGAACATTTCAATGACACGGGTCACGAAATTGCGGTGTTCACCAACTTGAGCAAAGATGCGATCCTGATTGTGCCGTATCCAATTGCCGAAGATTCCGCGTATGGCCACCTAGCAGCATTTGTTCGGTTTGCCCCGGAGTCCCAACGTCAGTCTCTTTGGCGTGAGGTTGGCGCAAACTTGGGACATCGCGTCGGTGTCAATTCCGTTTGGGTCAGTACGGCCGGGGCCGGGGTCTCGTGGTTGCATGTCCGGCTCGACGACCGGCCGAAGTACTATGGTTTCAAGCCTTACATGTAACAGGTGGACAAATCACTGCATCAAACGAACGCGGGAATGTTTCTCGGTAGAACGCTCTCATGACCATTGAGATTGACGAAGCTGTTAGGAACGCGGCCTCGGCCGGCAATGTCGCAGCACTCAAGGAGCTGGTTGCGTTGCACGGTCCTATTTTGGTTCGTCTGGACGGCGACCCGACAGAACTTACTGCATTACACCTGGCATCGGCGTCGGGTAACGTCGAGGCCGTTCGGTTCCTGCTCGGGTCTCCAGTCCAGGCCGACCCATGTACTGCTCGGAACAACAACTTCACTCCGTTGCACGCCGCCGCCATGCAAGGTCATGCCATAATCTGCGAGATACTGATTGGAGCGGGGGCGGATGCAAATGTCCAAACCGATCCGCAAGGGTACGCTCCACTTCACAGCGCCGCATTCGCCGGGCATGTCGATGCCATCCGGGTACTACTTAAACATGGGGCGGATCGTAGGCTCGTGAACTACCGCTACGAACAGCCAGCTGACACCGCACAACGTACTAGGCAGGTGGAGGCGGTACGTGTACTGCAAACTTAAGGCCGAACAAACCGTTTCACCGGAGCCGCGGGCCGCGCGGGTTTTGATATCCGAATCGTTTGCCGCGGCCCGGTGAACGCCACCGTTTGGCAATCATTGGACGCTGAATGAAGTACGGGGTGCTCTTTGCGACAGTAGCTGTGCTGCTTACCGCATCGGCTCTGCTGCAGCGTGGTTGGCAGCTTCTATTGCTATGGCCCGCCGTCAGCTTCGGCGTTGTCGCAGTGGGTTACCTCCACTTTGGTCCGATCGTCTACGGCAAATCATCGCGGGGCAGTTTGTCACCGTTCTCGCAACTGATTCTTCTTCCATACTTGCTCTACTTGTGGTCTGTCTGGTACGTCCTTCGCCTCGTGAAACGAGAACCGGCATTCAATCAACTCACGGACAACGTGCTCATTGGTCGCCGTCTTCTTTCGCACGAGCTGCCCGATAACATAAATCACGTCATTGACTTAACCTGTGAATTCAGCGAACCATACGCTTTACGCTCCAAATCATATCGCTCGTTCCCGATTTTGGATGGATTCGCCCCGTCACCAAATCAGTTGCGAGAGTGGGTTCACGAAGCGGCCGTTCTTTCCGGCACCGTCTTCATTCACTGCGCAGAAGGACACGGGCGCACTGGACTCTTTGCGGCGGCATTGTTGCTCGCAACTGGTCATACAAAAACACCGGCTGAGGCAATACAATTCGTCAAATCTAGACGGCCAATGGTTCAACTTGGACATCGCCAACTGGCGGTCCTCAACGCGATGCACGAAGCCAAATAACAAAAAAATGCACCCGAGTTGCCGATCGGGCGTTTCCTGTAGGCGAATTCACTCGGCGGCAACCGGGTGATTTTGGTCGTTATCCCATCAAATCGCGCCCCTCATTTCACGATGAAATTTCTGTTGATGCTGGAGGACGATCTCGACCGCATTCGGCGATTCAAAGCGATAGTTGCTCGGCATTACCCCAGTGCAATTCTGACCGTCGCCCGAACAGCTCCCGACTTCAAGACGGCATACTGGTCGCTTACCGAAATGCCCGACTTGATTTGTCTTGATCACGATTTGTTCACCGATTCACTCAATGATCCTGATCCGGGTGACGGTCGCGACGTTGCCGATTTTTTAGTAACTCGATTGGCGAAATGCCCGGCTTTGATACACTCAACAAATGCTGCCGCCGCCGATTCGATGTTGTATTCGATGCGCGAAGGAGGTTGGACCGTTGATCGCATCGCCCCGATTGGTGAAGAATGGATCGAAACCTACTGGTATCCAACTGCGTGCGAGATGATCGCACGCGGAAATGACCTCACAAACCAAGAACGGATTGGATAACAAATCGGTGAACGGGAGGGCTCAGCCCAGTCGGTCCTAAAATCGGATCCTCTCCTCGCCCTCCGTTACCTCAATCGTTCTCCCACTGAAGTGCTCATCGGTACATGAACGAGTCTGACGTCAAGCGAATCGAAGATGCCTTCAACCTGACGCTTCCGTCCGATTACCGTCATCTCCTAATCCATTTTCCTGTACGGTTCAGCAAGGGAACGACGGAGCAACCACTCTGGGATAATGCCGACGCACTGATTTCCCGGAATCGTGAGCTTCGTAACGAACGGAAAAGTTTGGGGGTGCAATACCTTCCCGTACCGGACCACTACTTCTTGATTGGCGAGGACGGTGGTGGCTGGCAATTTCTCATTGATCTGCACGAACATCCGACCATCGTTTATATCATGGAGTTTGAACGTGTTGGCCAGATCGGTCCGGCAGCGACCGATGACGGCAAACCACAAAGCATAAACGATTGGCTACATTCTCACCTTCTCGAATTAAAGAATGATGGCGTCGATATCAACTCAGAGACAGCCCCGGCGTATAACATGAGCTGGGGCTGCATACTCGGCACGCTTGGATTCTGTATAGTAATGGCAATCACGATCGCATTGATGATCGCTGGCTTCCAATGGCTTGCCGGTTACTGAATCGTGGGAGAACCAAGCGATGCACCTCAGCCGCGAAATGAGGCGTTTTGAAATGGATGATCTCCCGTCGCGGCGAGGTGATCGCAGGCGTTCGCCAGCTAAGGGAGATCGATATGAACTATGCACTTGTGCCGTTCCCAACGTTCTCCAGAGAATCCGATTACGCCGGTCGACCGGACATTCGCGATGCTCTTGCTTCACGTCATCGTAATATCGCTCCGAATGCGATCGGCAATCTCGAATTGTTGAATCAAGTCGCCGAAACACTTCGCGACTTACCATGGAACTTCGCTGTCGATCATTGCCACGAGCAAAACGGCCACCTCCATCTGGCAGTGATGGCTCATGATCTCGGCCGCAATCTCGACGTTGGCGACAAAATGAACGCTGGCTTCTTCCTGCAAAACTCCGAAACTGGCGACTACGAAACCTTGGCTTGTGCCCGAACGTTTCGCGTCTCGTGTGAAAACGGCGCACTGCTCGAATGCGAAAAGGGGCAGTCGTTCACGATCTCAGCCGCTGATGCACCGCCTGCAAATTGGCAGCTGAAGATCAAAGATATCATCGATCGCTCATTCAACGGCGATGGCCTCGATGTTGATCTCGCCCGATTTCGGGCCACTACTCAGCAAATGGTCATCACTCCCTACGAGTTCCTATGTCACCTCTCCGCACAGGGCCTCATCGATGACGACGAACAGTCGGACATCCAATTTGCATTCAACGACGCAGCGGACTTCACGATGTACGGGCTAATCAATGCCGTCACGCAGGTTGCGCATGGCTTACGCTCAAATGACAAATGGGCTCGGGCATTCCAAATCGAACGGTTGGCCGGGGAAATACTTCGAGGCGATCACAATCTTCCAACGCTCTATCCGGTTTACTCGCGATAAGCTGGCGAACCATCGCATGCACGGGAGCGGCGGTGGCAAGCGGATTTTGAAATCAACGTCAACTCCCGCCGCCCCGTGATGCGGGTCGTTAGGTCTTTTTATGGGCGTCGCGTTTTATCCAGTGTTCGAAGATGGAAGCGGTGGATGTAGCGAGGACATCAACGGCAAGTGTTTGGCACGTGCTGCCAACGTGTTTGATAGGCCGTGCAAGAAGGCGAAAGTCCCGACGCTTTACGACTTTTTTTCAATGTCGCGTGAACAGATGGTCGCCGAATTGTTTGACGGTGATCCGGGGGAGCCGTCCAACTACAACGAGTCACAGCTCCCCGAAGAACACTGGCATGAGGCGGCCCTCGGCCTTCGTACGGTGCAGTTCTTGCTAGAATTCGTGCAGGCCAATGTCGACCGTATTGCCGACCATGAATGCGTTCGCGAGGATCTGGTAGTATTTGAACGGCAGTTGTCCCAGGCGGCGGCAAAAGGGGTCCGTTGGCATCTCGCCATCGAGACCTAATAACGGCCTAATAAGGCGCAGCAGTAGACCCGCCGGCCCCACGGCTGCTTTGGCCTTTCTCCTTCGCAGCGGTTATTTTTCGCATCAGCCGCCACGCTTGAGGGCGGGCAACTGAGCTTTTACGTTAGGTCGCAAACTTCCGAGTCTGTTATGGCTTACGAAAACATACTCACCGTTGGGCACCAAGACGGGCTACAGTCCTTGCGGTTGACCAAAGGGGGTTATTGTTGCGAGGATAATCGTCTCGCGATCTCCATCGAGACGGAGAACACAAATGACGACGGCTGGCCACCAGTCGCGTTATTCTGTATTTACAATCACCCATTAGACCGGGATCCATGTGCCGGAGACGTTTTCGAGTGCAACGGCGGGATGTTCGCCGAGGATGCAGATGATGCAGACGTAACGCACGCGGCGGCGTACTTCACATTTCATGCTGAAGAAGTATATGTCCAATTCACCGTGATTGAAGTCCGTCAAGATACGCTAGTTGTCGATTTCAGAGCTAAGCATGACGATACGGCTTATTATGATGCGCAAGCGAAGGAATGCCCAACGTCTGGCACATTTGTTCTTTCTCGCCAACCACTGAAGAACCTGTGGATTCCTCTTTGACGACATGCGACCTAACCAGTCGATGCAGTGGACGAGCACGCGTGCGTTGTAAATTGTCATCGAGTCTTGTGCGTCCTGCCCCGCACGCGGCTCGCTACTGAGCGGCAGCGTTATCCGGCTTTGGTATCACAATGGCGGACGACCTTGTCGAACTCGATTTCGGTGTCCGCCCGGAAGCCGCGGTGTCGGGTGCGGTCTGCCTGCAAACGGAAGCTGGCACGTTCCTCACATTCAATGCGATGCGACCCACCGATCGCATGAGTCCGTACGGGACGCCCTACATGGAGGACGCCGGCACCGCCGTGGTAGAGTTCAAGCGGTGTCTCGTGTCGCGTTTCGGTTACCCGAACGACGAAGCACGCTGGGGAATCCCGCAGTACAAGGATGTGTCGTACGGCATCTACGAAGTAAAATACTCGACGTGGATCAAGGAAGTGGTACGAATGAACCGATTTCGTTTTCCGGAAACGAAGGACGATTACGTTCGCCGGCATTTCCTGTTCGCGTTTCACGACGATACGTTCGAATGCCTCGCGGACGACCTCGTGCTGGAAGTCGTAAACGACCCGTACCATGTGATTTTTGAGCGCATTCGTCGCCGCGCGCTGGGAGCGGACGCCGGATAACAACCGGATCAAGCTGACCGGGGCCACATCTCGGTTTCGCGCGGCTTGTAGTCGTTGAAGCGGCCCCGGCAGCTTATCCTTTCCGTTATGCGGCGGAGGCGGCATTGGAGAAGCACTTACCTTTCCCCGTGTCTGCTCGGCCTTGGGAGAGCCTGAGCGAACCGGAGCGCGACTTCTTCTGCTTTCAGGACAATTATCTGCCGCTGCACCGCAACCACGCATCAAAGATCGGCCTGTTGTCGTCGGCAGACGCCGCGAGAGTTTGTGAGTGGGCCTTCGCAACCGTTCCGCTCGGATGGCCAGACACTGGCCGGTGGTTTCAACACGAAGAGCAGCTGAACATTCAAGATTGCTGGAACGACGAACGACGACGCGCCGACGTGCGCCAGTGGCTGTCTGATCGTCACGTTCCCTTCGCGACCACGGTGTACTTGTTGTACGAGCGAGACCGAGTTGTCGAAACCAACTGGCAGATGGTGGTGCGCTACTGGGATGCCTTTGCCTGGTCGGTGGGGTTCGCGATGGTGACCGTCGACGATACATTGCAATGGGCGTGCGGCTTCCACCACGAAGAGGTGATCGTCTTAGGTCAGCAGCGGCCGCCGCATAATCCGCCGATGCACCGGACCGGGCCGGCGGTATAGTTTCTGTTGGTCGAGCGCGGTTTGGTGCCGGCCCGGCCGGTGATCCGCGATGGCGCCGTCGACGGGGCCGATTTTCTAAAGTGGCAACGGGCTGTCGATATGGACGACTCCACGGTCGACGCAAACGATGACGGCATAGTCGACGGCGAGGACTTGGCCATCTGGCGAGAACATTTCGGCGAAATGGCATAAGTGCCGCCGCTCGCCACCGCTGTGCCCGAGCCGGTCACGCTCACCCTCTCGTTGCTTCCGCTTTCAACAGAAAAGGTCCGCCCGGCTTTTATTCTAGGTGTTATCACATCTTCGGCGATTTGAGCACTTTTCGCTCCGCGACTATACAGGCGCAAAGCTGACTGCCCGGATACCTCATTAGATTACCCAACTAGTAAGACGTGGTATGTCCGCTCTACGTCGCTGAAATCGAGTGTACGAGCGAGTCAATTTAATCGCGCCTGCGACGATTGCCAACTGGCCCATGATGAGCCCGCCCTGAGGGCATAGCCAAGTTACGGCCCGCTGAGGTGATGGCGAGATTCGACGCCTTCAAGAGCAGTTGCTTCATGGTCGTAGAAGCGAACGACTTCACTTATAAAGGGATCAGCCCCTACAGAGTTCATTCTGATGCCAAATTGAGTCAACGTGTTGACACGATACTATCGCCGTAGGTTGCGGCAAGAACGACTTGGTAAGTAGGCTGCCATGGTGATTCCTAGCAGAATTAAGCTTGTCGGCTCAGGAGCGGCCTGTGAGGTTGTGATCGGTAAAGGCATTGAGACGGGAGTCATCTTGATGTTGTCGATGAATTGGTAGATTTCGCGCGAGTTCGTGGCTCCTCTCGCTATCGTAAGGCCAAGCGTGTGATAACCCGCCTCGACATCGTCGATTCTAACACTCAGACTTTCACGGATAACTTCCATCGCAGCGATCGAGGTGCCATTAAGAAAGACCTGATCTATGACCACGCCGTCCAGCGTCAGCTGGTAGTTTCCCGGGCCGGTGTTGCCGAAAGCTTCGAGCGACTGTGACGCCACATCCGCAGAGAACTCATAGTCACCGGCCTTGAGCAGAAGGTTCTGTTGAATAGAAACCGAGCCGCCAAATAGGTCCGTGTCTAACCGTCCGAGACGCACCCGCATTGCTTCGCTTGGATGTCCGTCACCGTTAACATCAAAGGATTCGATGCGAGGGAAACCCAACGAGACATTGGTATTAGGCCCTACCACAACATTCCAGTCCGACAGATTTCCCGTGTCGAAGCCACCATTGGTTACCTGATTGTCAGGTTCTAACCCGAAGGCTGAGGCCCAGACGGCGTTATCGTCCTGATTGACTCGGCCGTCGTGATTGCCGTCGGCAGGCAACTTTGTTCCGCTCTGCCCATGTGAGGTCTGCCAAACGAGGAAGTCGGCACCGTTCACCCAAGCGTCACCGTTATAATCACCGCCTGGCAGCACCACGAGTCCTGACGGAATCACGTCTGCGTCGACCCAGGTGCGGAACCCGTAGTCGAAGTTGGTGCTATCAAATGACCAGCTTCCACTTCGATCGAAACGCTTGCCAGCCTGGTAGTCGAAGTTACCGCGGTTCCACACAGCGTAGGGTCCGCTAATATCCGCGGTCCCGTTGATCGCAATGGTATACTGGTCCCCATAATTCACGCCGATCATGCTCGCTGAAGTGTCGACGGACACAAATCCAAATGAGCCAATCGGTACATCGTCCGGATTAATCGGCGTAGAGAACGCCGGATTCGTACCAGCTGGCGCACCGGCGACCATAGGCCAAATCTCAAGCGAAAGCTCGCCTATGTCACCCGCATTGCGTGAAAGCATCACGTCTACTTGGGAGAGCAATCCTGCTGCATTTGCAGTAAAGGACTGTCCCGGCGAATTTCCGGCATAGATGATCCTGCCACCCACTGATTGGTTTATCTTATTTACTTGGTCGACGACGGGCAGTGCTGAGGAGATTGCACCTGACACTAGCCAGATCAGTGCAGCGATGACACAACGCATGAGGAGACTCCAGGGGCAGTGTTACAGATCCACAACTGTCGGCGGTGATCCGCTGGCTGAACCAGGCGACCATACTGGCGGCGATGTGCCCAGGCGTGTCCTCCGGGCTGGAATCACGTGCCCATACGAAAAAGACTGGATAGGAACCTAATATTTGTCGTGAAGCGGCGTAAAAATGGGAACCGTTATGCCCAGCAATCTGGCCGCCGTCGGCGAGGGTTACCTGCGGCGGCGGAGGGTGATGAGGGAGATGAATGCAATGCTCGTCAGTGCGATCGTCGCTGGTTCTGGAACCACCCCGACGATGATGCCCACACCCCCATACGACATAACGTTCTCCACCATGATCAGAACATCATCATCAGACGGAAATGGCAGAGGCATCGCGACCACCTGGAAATGAGCCCACCCAAACACGTCCCGACGATCACCCTTCCCAGTATTGACACCCAAATAAAAATCCGTGCCAACCGTGACAGCAGGGAACCAGTGGTCCGTGGTGAAAATCGACGTGAACTCGTTACCCTCAATGCCTGCCTTCGAGAACGAATCACCCGCCTCGACGAGATACCAGTCGGATTCTTCATCCAGGGTCACCAGAGTCGCACCCAAACTGTACTCCGTTGCCGAAACCTGCTTGAACGCAAACGATAAGCCAGTGTAATCACCAAACAAATCCTGATCGACCCTCGCCATATAATTAGTACCAAGCTCATCTTGATATTCGGGCTCCATTACAGGATGCCAAGCGAGGTTCGTATTCGGAACGATGGTCGCCCCAAACGTTGCACACGGGGTTAAGACCGCCACCAGCACCAAGAGTGATCGCATCACAACCTCCAGAATGGAAATGCACTATGGGAGCGTAAGAGCCCTGCGCCACAGTGTCAAGGAAACGAGGTCTGCTGTGCGTGTTCAGCTCGCAAAGTCCCCAAAACGGCGCCGAACGAGGCCAGCGACTGACATTCTTCGCGTTTGAGGCCCGAAAAGTCCGCCTGCTTCACGTCCTGGTGTTTGCCGAGCTGATGGCAGCAAGAAAGTCTGAGTTACTGGGGCCCTCAATGATGGTGCACTCCATTCGGCAGTTGCTTCGAGAAGTTCATGGCGTGGTTGCATCAGCGATATGCCGCTTCAGGAAGTTGCTGAGCGATCGGCAATCTGCTGCCGAACGACAAAGGAGCAATTGAGGCAGCTTGTCCCTGAAGCCCCAAGATACTGTAAACACTTGTACACTTATTGGTGCGGCCGTAAATTGGCCCGCATGATTCACCTTGAAGACGATGAAATTGAATTGATGGGGCTGATCGCTGAGCTTGATTACGAGGCTCGGATTGAAGACCCTGTCCTACATTCGATTGCCAGAAAAGGCTTGGTTCTTATCACCAGTGGAAAGCGGGTGATCATCACGGAAGCCGGAATTGATTGGCTCGACAACAACGGATGGTCAATTCGATAAAATGGTCTGTCGGCCGAATTCTCTACGCGACGATGCTCTTCTGTTTCCTACTCGGAATCCTGGTCGCATTCCGCAGCGTAAAACAAGTGTTCCTGGGCCGTCCGCCAAACGTTGCTCGGGCGGCCATTTAGTTCACGATGCTCGCCGGCGCTAAGGGTTTCCCCACCGAACCGTGGACCTATCTGCTTGAACTGCTGCTAAGTCGCTCTTCAGGTGAAGCAAGCACAGTCCGAATCTGAGGCTGAAATCGTATCTTCGGGGGCCGCCGATCTGAGCTGGTACAGTCACCCCGATATTAGAACTCGATATTGGTGGTATGACATGCTCGACGAGCACGAAAAGGCATTCGTCACTAACGGTGATTGGGCCCTGGGTTGCACGCCGACGGATGATTTTTCAATGGGACTGGCGCAATGGTGGCGGCTTATTGAATCCGTCTTCGGTCGTATTGTTCGGAACAACCTTGGCAAAATGTTCGATGAGAATCCGCAATGGCTCGCCAGCGACCGAGAGACCCTTTCACCCAAAGCATTGGCGTCCGAATCCGTCTTCTTAAAGAAACTGGCTGTCCCTGGTGAACGAGAAAGGATGACTCTGGCCGACATCCTACGTGTTTTGGAAAAATGCGTGATTAAACCACGAACGCTGGACCGGTGCGATTCAATTGTCCGTCAGAAAGCGACCGAATACTTTGCTCCTCATGCTCAGATACTTCAGAAAGCTGTCCAGGCGGGTGGGGCGCAACCGTTCTTGTCGCTCTTGACGATAGATCAGTTCCGTAACCTCGCTTCTCACTCTCAGCCAACCACTGAGTCGAACGCTGCCGTTGGACGCCTCGTTGCGAAGAGTATCGTCAATGCGCTGTTTTTGCCGAACCTACGCGCATGGGGTTTTAAGTCCGTAGTTCCGGTGTTCACGGTATAGAAGAACCAATGGGCATTACCGAGTATCATGGAAAAAGAGTCGCCACAATCGCAGAAAAACTCATCGACTCAGAACTTCTCGGTTCGGTTTACCCTCCTCTCGCGGATAGTTAAAAAAGAGATGGTAGGCCAATGTTATGCGATTGCGAAAGACTTTAGAGCTGGGCACGCTGCCCAACTCTAAAGTCGTAGAATCCGGCCGCCGGTCAAGCAACCGTTGCCCTGGCTTCGTCCGCATGGCGAGTCTGAGAGCCGAGCCCCGAAGCGTCGCGAATTGCGTTTTCGATCAGCTGCGTCGGGACCGCCTGACGGACTGGAAACCGAGCGACCTCGGCAAACATTGCCGTCGCGCGGCCCAGATCGTCATTGACCCAACGAAGTGGGAATAGCACCAGCCCGTCGTGTTCGCGCCGAAACTTCGCGAGCATCGCCTGACGGTCCATGCCAAACTTGCCGCAAAGGGCTTCGAACTCCGGTCCGCAGCCGATCACGCCGTCTGCAACGCTGCGGTGGAACCCAGCCCAAACAGCGGGCATCTTCATCGTCGCCTGCCGCAATCGCTGCGGGTGCGACTTTCCCTGCTCGATCCGATGATCGAGCCGTAGTGCCAGCGACAACAGCTGAGCACTGCGCAAATCAATCCGCATTCCCCTGGCGAACGGCTGTGGACGCAACATGAGATCTTTGCGGAACAGCGTGTTCGCGGACGAGAACCATTGAATCTCGCCGTCGGCAACTGCCGGGCGATAGCCAACAACCCGAACGGCCGTCCGACCCCCGTGAAAATACTCATCTCGGACGACCACGATCGCCAACCGCGCCATTTCCACGAAATCACCCGTGCGTGGGCAGTCCAGCATCCAGCCGACGGCCGCTGCACACCGCAGCGGTCGTGGCACGCGCGACGCCGCGCGGACGCCCATTTGCTTGCACCATCGACGCCTCAGTTCATTTCCAGTCACTGCGTACATTGTCGGTCTCCATCTGTTTTGACGAACGGATCGATGCATTACTCACGGATGGCCCCGTCCCAGTCGAGATACTGAAGCCCGATCGCCGGCTCGGGATCAAAGTCGACGTCGATCGGGTTCGCCGGTGAAAAGCCGCGCGTGGCGATTGTGAACCGTGACTCACCAGTCGCTGCCGCGACCGCGTTGGTAAGCGTCCGCTGATCGGCGCGGATCAGCCCCGCTGGGGCACGACTCTGACACAACTCCATTGCAAGCTCCTTTCAGGATGAGGAAGGCTTTCCAACTACGAGGAAGCCTGCGGGCTAATCGCTCCGCAATCCTTTATGCCGCGTTCGCCCCGTCGATTTAGCCAACGCGCCGTGTAGTCCCAGCGCGGCACGCGAAGCGTTGCCGTGGTCCCGTCCCACACTGCTGCCCCGTTACGCGCGGGCGCTGCTAAACCCCTTCACCTGTACTCGAAAGGAACCTATGCCCCGCGAAAGGCCGGAAAAGAAATCACCACGTACCGAACAGCGAGACGCCGTCGATCAATTCCTTGATCTGCTCGCGCGATTGATTGCGAGAGAGCATCTCCGGAAATCGCGAGAAGAATTGCCCACACCGGCGCAGGTTGAGGAGGGCTCAACTAAAACCCCACGGAGGAAGGCGAATGCTAGTAAGAAGGCCACCTAGTCCCGATGAACAGAACGCCTACTATCAAGCCGGGGCGGCCGTGATCGCCCGCCACTACGACATCCCGGTGCTTCGCGTGGCGCTGGAAGGCGGCTCAGGGGCCGGTTCGCTGCCAAAACTTGCGTTGCTTGAGCTGCTATGCGGCAAGCGCCAGTCGTCGCCGAAGCGCACCGACCTTATTGAAAGTTACGTCACCACCCTCTTGGCGGCCTCAGTTGGGCGGCTACTCCACGTTGAGCAATGTTTCGGTTATCGACGCCAATGCCTTGGGCAGAAGCATCTGGAGCGTCGGGCGATGCTCAGTGCCCTGCGCGGGGATGATCCCTTGAGTGATCGGGCGTGTTACCTTGTCTTCACGCAGCTCACAGCTTGCGACGGGGCCGACATGGATGCGACCTTTATGCGCCTTTGGCGGCAGGCTAACCGACTCCTGCGAGCGGGTCCGCACCGCCAGTTCCACCAGAACTTGGCCCTTCAGTTGATGAAGTCGCGAGAGCTTTTTTTAGGGGAGATTTTGGCCGCGATGGATTGAGACGCTTTCGCTTCGCTCGGGTTTTGACGCCGATGTGGTAGAAGGCGTTGCGACCGCACGTTGAAAGGATGACTTAAGTGTTCAGAATCGAGTTGTTGAGCGGCTATCGCCGCAGGGCGTCATAGGAAAGCTCCCATACGGCTGGGCCAAATGGTGCCCCTCGACCCGCTGGCCTTTCTTTGCGTCCCGGGTCTCGGTGGCCAAGAGTGCCGCGTCACGGAACTCACATATCGTCTAATTGACTCGCCAGAACTGTGCGCAGGCGAGATTCTCGTGGCGATGAACTGTGGCGTTCTGTCAAAGCCGCGTGTCCTGGATAGAGAGATAGTGTGCTTGTAATATAGTGGTTGGAGTCGGGAAGTCCTCGACGGCTTGTAGAACCATCCAGCCTATACGCCATGCTTCAAAAGCAACTTCCCGAAGACTGTGAGACGCTGAAGCACCTATTGCAGAACAGCCAAATTGCGCTCGACGCGTATTGTAAGTGGTGCCGACGAACTCAAATGTCAAACGACATTATTAAGGAGTATCTTTCCGGTCAATCACCATACGAGCCACTGGTTGAGCGACTCAATGCGATCGGTCACGTAGACTGCCAGGCATTGGCCGGGGAGCTGCCTGATTGCAGCCTGCTTGCCAAGTATCTCGATCCAGCTGCTTGGGATGCTGCGTGGGCCAAGTCGAGGGCGGCCAGCCAGATTTATGAAGAAGCGATAGCTGCGGGTCTATTCGAGGACGACCCGCCACCTGGAGGCGAAGATGCATTACGCGTTGCATTCGAGATGTTTCAGCAGTCTGCTGAGGCCGTCGTTTCGCTCCTCCGCGCGTTCCGAGATCAAGTTCTTGAGTCGGTAGAGGCGGCAACCACAACTCATCCTCAGAAACCTGAATGGAACGATACTACGCTCAAGCTCCACTTTCGAGGCAAATGCGTGCGTCAGCTCAGGCCGGACGCCCAAAAGCCTCGGGCCGTGCTGCAGCATTTCCAAGATGCTCAATGGAGCGAGTGGGTGGAATTGCCAGACACCTGGGATGATCAAACGGTCAGGGAGACTGTGAAAACCTTGAATCAAGGTCTTTTGTCTCTTAAGTTCTGCAGTGCAAACCGCAAAGAGCCAAATAACATTCTCATTCCAGGCGTGGAATGGATTGTGAATGATCGCCGCGCAACCCCCGCGCAAGCCCCTTAGACTCGTCGCCTCACGCCGTCCAAAATGATCCTTGATCATGGGGCTCGGCGGCATATCTTCCAGACCGACATCTGGCTGCCGACTTTCCATTGAGCGATTGGGAGGATGGCGGTGAAAATTACGTCTGATGAGATTCGGGAGCTGTTGCAGGGGAGCGAGTATCCCCCGATCTTGCGCGCGGATGAAGCCGCAGAGCTCCTGCGTGTGCCCCTCAAGACGCTGTACGTGTGGGTCGCGTCGGGCCGATTGAGTCGATGCTTTACGAAGCAAGGGAAGCGGTTGCTCTTTTCGCGAGACCGCTTAGTTCACGCAATTTTCAATGGGAAGGAAAAGTAAACTGTCCAGTCGTAACGAGGAGTCCCTTCGCATCGGTCGCGTACTGATGTTTCGGAAGGGGAAAGCTAAGACCTATTGGGTCAGATTTTGGTGTAATGGTGCCGACCATAAGTTCTCGCTAAAAACGCGATACAAGAACGAGGCGCTTAAGAAGGTCACAGAGATCGCAGCACAGGTTGAAGCAGGCAACTATCAGAAGATTGCGTTAGAACCTGAGCAGGCCCTAGCAATGAGTGATGGAGTACAGCAGTACATCCGTTACCTGCAGTCAGAAGGCAGGGCCCCAAAAACGTGGGGTCGCTATCAAGGTGAGTTGAAACGCTTCGCGGAGTTCACGGCGACGCATGGCGCTACGCGAATGGATGCGATCACGATGCTACACCTGGACGCCTATCGGGATCATCGCCGGCAGTCACGCAAGCCACGCACGGTCCATCATGAGTCCGTCGTCATCAAGCAGTTCTTTAGCTGGTGCCGTCGTCGCAACCTGATCGCAATTAACCCGATCGCCGAGTACGAGCTGCAGAAGCCACGTCCAGCTAAAATGCCGAAGCCGACCATCGAGCACGTACGTCAAATCCTTGGCGTGGCAGCGGAACCGCGGATGACGCAGTACGCCGTCCTCGCGTTTACTGGGATGCGAGTTAGCGAGATGCAGCACCTCTTGCTTTCGGACGTTGACTTGGAGGGCAACTGGCTCAGTATTGTGTCTAGAGCGGGTGCCCGCACAAAGACACAAATGGATTGGCGAGTGCCTATTCATCCGATTTTGCGTGAATTATTGGTCGCGCTTCCACAAAGTCACCGGAAGTGGCTGTTTACCGCGGGGCCTAGCTCCAAGTTTCCGCAGGGCGGCAATTGGATGAACGTGAAGACGATCAACGATGACTTCAAAGCGCTACTAAAGACGCTGGAGATTCCCGCAGGTCGCGATCAGGACGGGTTCACCATCCATAGTTTGCGAGGGTTTTTCAAAAGTCATTGCGTCAACCATGGAGTCCCCCGCGAGGTCGTCGATAGCTGGCAGGGGCACACGATGCGCGCCACGGCGTCAGACATGTATTATTGCCTGCCCGATGATGTGAGTCAGGACTGGATGGCAAAGGTTCCGTTCAGTCTGGAATAGAAGTTTCTAGCGGCGGCCCCCATAGTGGGGCCGCCGCCATTTTTGGGCGTTTCAACCGCCCTAAAGAGCAATCAAGGAAAGTGAGGAGACATGACTATCAAAACAATCGTCTTCGCAATGGTCGTGGCAACCGTAACGAGTCTGGCCGCGATGCTCGCGCCGATGCCAGCGATCGAACTCCCCGGGGAAACGCGATTGGCGGCAAATCAGGGTGTTGCCGTTAACCTGGACAAATTCCGGACAACTGCAGAACGTCAAAACGAAAACAACCCGCAAGTCCTTAGCTATCAGGCACTTGCGGGTTGCTCAAAATTTCGAGCGGAGAGGACAGGATTCTAATTGGACCTGATCATAACTTCTGCTCATTTAGCACTTTAGCGATATAAGACGTGCAGGTGTCACCATTTAAGATGAGACATCTGTGGTCATCTTTGGTCACGTATTCTCAACTACGGACTGTCTGATTGTCACAGTGTGCCAATCAGACCTGCCTTTGAACCTCCGCAACAGCGGAGGCGTCAGTGCGACGATCTACTCACTGGACCCCAGGGCTTTATCTGCGCAGGGAGTTTGGCCTTCTAGTCGTTGCGGCGACTGTCGGCGTGTCTCGCGTTAGTCTCTTTAGCCGTTCCTACGACGACCGCGGCATCGGCTACCGGGTGAAGACCCGGGAAGTCTGTTCAGTCTTGCGTCGCGTGATCGGTGACCGCACGGCAGGGCCGCTGTTCCAGCGGCCGGGCTCACTAGCCGTGCGACGGCGCTGGCAGACAGCCGGACTGTCCAAGTTGATTCGCGCCGTCGAGCAGGCCATCGCTGCCGCCGAGCAGCAAGCGCATCGCCCACTTGCCCGCACGGAAATCGCGAGGCTTCAGCGGCAAGTTTGGCGTGACGCCGGCGCACTGCGAACCGATCAGGTTCGCCAGTCCTTCATCGCCGTCGCGCAGTCCTGCGGCCTGGACGGCGCCACTTGCCCGAAGAGCTGGCGGCACACGTTTGCCACGCTGCTGCAGGAAGCCAACGTCGACCCGCTGATTCGGCAACTGACGATGGCGCACGCACCAACTTTTGGGCCGGAGTCGGCCCTCGGCATGACGGCCATGTACACCCATACCCGCTGGTCCACGCAGCAACGCGAGATTGCTCGCGCACTGCGGCTGTGGCCCGCGTCGCTACTATTAGCCCAACAGTGGGCGAAAGGAGACACAGGATGTTGAACACTCCCTTCATTCCCAAGAACCCTAGCGGGACGCTCCGGGTGATCTTGCTCGGACGTCTCTCCCGGCCCAAAGAAACAGTCGAGCAAACTCAAGCGACGATTGAAGCGTCGTATCGCTATGCCAGGGAATTCATCGAGCGGAACTATGACGGCCCGGTCGAGTATAGGGAATTAGGCGAACAGATCAGCGGTTTGGTCGGCGACCGCCGGACGATCAGCGAGGCGCGGGAACTCATGGAGACCGGCGAATGGGACGTCGTGCTCACCGAGGACTTGTCTCGCATTTACCGCAATCCTCATTTGCAATATGGCTTCGTCCACGAATGCGTCGACCTGCAGGTCCGACTGATTTGCATCGCCGACGGCCTCGATACCGCAGACGAGAACTGGGAAGTGATGCTGGGTGCGGCATCATTGCGGCACTGTCTGCACATTCCAGATACACGCCGGCGCATCAAGCGTTCGGCAAAGCATTCATTCCACAAGGGGGGCATGGTCCAGCGGGTCCGATTCGGCTACCAGAAGCTTAACGCTGAGCAGGCGGCCAGTGGCGAGTTTGGGCCAGTGGGCGTGCGGATGGCACGGCTTGCTGAGTGGCAGGATCTCTTCGACGAGATCCGCCAAGCCTTGCTGGCCGGACGAAGTCCTTCGGCTATCGTCGACGAACTCAATCGTCGCAAGGTCCCCGTTGGGCCATCGGCGACTCGCGGACATTGGCACTTTGGCCTGCTCAAAAATCTGTTGCGGGACCCAATCTTGCACGGGACGCGCGCGTTTCGCCGCGTGATTTACGTACCGCTAATGCAGAACGGAGGCTATCGGCGCGAGGTGAACCAAACGCCCGAGATCGAGTACGTCCCAGAGCTGGCGTTCATGTCCAAAGAACAGCAAGAGGAAATGCTTCAGGCGGTCGGTTGGTCGATCAAGTGGCATAGTACCGAGGTCGATGCTTCCAAAGCGATCCGGTGCCGTTCTCGTGCGTTATGGCCGCAGCTCGCCGCGACGTGTGCGATCTGTGGCAGCCCCATGGTCGTCATGGGCACATTTTTAAAGTGCGCGAAGGCGACCAAGGCCGGCGGCGCCAGTTGCTGGAATCACGTTCAGGCGCCGCTCGCGTCCATTCGCCAACGGACCGTGACATGGCTCACAGAAGAGTTGCGCCGTCATCCGGAGGCGTTCGGCGCCCTGTTGGACGCGGCACTCGAAGTGATTGCCCGTCATGATGCCGATAGGGGCGATGAAGCGAAACGTCTTGGCCGCGAGGAAGAGCAGCTGCGCAAACAGTTGGCGAATCTTGGCGACGCGATCAAGAACGGTGCGGAGAACTCGTCGACGCTCATCAACATGCTGACGTCCACCGAGGCGCAGCTGCAGGAGCTTCAGCAAAGACGGGCCGCGAAGGCCTCTGATTCGCCCCAGCTGCCAGGCACTCGGGCTCAGCTAGAGGCTAACTTCGAGCCGGTATTACGTAGCTTGGTCGAGACGTCAGTAGAGTTCGCCGAGGTGCTCCGCGAATTCTTTCCGCGGTTCGATATTCAACCAGTCCAAGCGCTCGACACGGGACAAGTTCGGCCGCGGGCGATCTTGCACTTCGGCGCCAATGCGACAGCTGGTAATGAGATGGACAAACCTCCGCGGGTGGTAACGTTTGACCTTTTCGAACCGCCCGTTCATATCCGGATGGGACCGCTGGTAACCCAGATCCGACAGAGTTCGCCCAAGGCTACAATGAAGGAAATTGGCGAGCGCGTCGGTACAAGCCACGCATCCGTGAAGCGTGCCTTTGACTACTGTGCGCGGATGGCGAAGGCAGGCGTGATCGACCCCTTTGTACCACTGACAACGAAGCCAGCCGAAGCGTCGCGGTGGCGGCACGCGAAGTGAGCAATTGCTAAGCGATGCGATCGAAATTTCGAGCGGCTACTCGCCGATCATGGGGGGAGGCGAGTAGCCGCGAGATGGCCGTCGTGCCAGCGTCGCTTTTTTTAGCCATCAGCGGTCGCGTGCCCCGATGATTACTTTGCCGACCATGTATGAGAGCTTCCAGCTCCGTCGCACTGCCTGGAGGTCTCATGAAGACTCTTGCGATGCTAGCGATACCAGGGGTTCGTTCGCCGCGCAAAGATCAATTAGACAATCACTTATTGTTGCTGTTGGTCCTGTAAGTAAAGTAAGGTCCACAGTTCGACCCGAGCAGATGGCAGAATGGGCATGTGCGTGCGCGTGGAGGTGTTCTCGACCGACGTCGCAAGCAGAGCGTTGACAGCGCACTTGGGAGTGACACACCTGCACGCTGTCGTGAGCGACCTGACCACTCTTGAGGCAGTCCGATAACCAACAACAATGTTCGTTGCGTTCAGACGTGAAGAATGTTGCTATTTGGCGATCTATCAGTTCCAGTCAATCCACGAATCAGGCTAGTAGAAAGCAGTCACTTCTTTGGATCCGATGTGTTCGGTTGAGTTTCCAGCTACGCGGATCGATTAAACCGCAGTATTGCAGTGGTGTGTTGGCTGTTGGAGCAAACCATCTTCCCGCAGCGGGCGATTTTTGTTCTGCCAGCGATCCGATCACACTGCTGGCCTACAGCGCCAGTTAGAATTGAGCATGTCCCAGCTGATCTCCTCATCTGCCAAATAGTTGACCCGATTCACCATGGCAGGTAGCGTAGATTGGCGTTCTCAGGTTGCCTTCGATTTCTCGTCTCGACGGAGCGTGCTAATGCGTTTTCGTTCACATCGGTCTTTTGCAACCGTCGCTGCATGCGCGTTCTGCATCGCATTCGCCCCGGCCGCTGCTTCCGCGCAGCCCTACAACTTCTTGAAGATCGCTGACACGAGTGGGCCGTTTAGCAATTTCGGGGAGCCGGCGCTTAACAACGATGGCGCCGTCGCCTTTCGCGCAGACCTCGACGGCGGGGGTGAAGGCGTTTTTCTTGCCAGTGGCGGCGTCATTACCACGCTGGCCGAGACGAGCGGGTTATTCAGCGACTTCGGCGACGTTTCGATCAATTCCGCAGGCGCGGTCGCATTCTGGGCGGCACTCGATGACGGCAGCGAAGGAATCTATACCGCCGCGGGCGGCTCCTTGAACACGATAGCCACGGCCAGCAGCAGCGGTCCGGTGTTCCGCAGTTTCGATACCGTCGCATTCGGCGGCAGGCCTTCAATTAACGACTCGGGCACGGTCGCTTTCTGGGCCGTCATCCACAACACGGGCGGCAGCGGCATCTTCACGGGCAACGGCGGGCCCACGAACACGATCATCGCGAATGGCGGCGATTTCTACGGTTTCGGCAATCCTTCTATAAATGACGCCGGCACGGTCGGCTTCCACGCTTCTCGGTTTCCGGCGTTGGGCGGCAACGCGATCCTCGCAAGCAGCGGCGGACCACCGACGATCTTGGCAGACGCCACCGGTCCGCTCGAAAACGTGGGAGTGCCGGTACTCAACAACGATGGCACGGCCATCTTCCTTGGTTCTCCCGATGGCGGCGGCATGGGACTATACACAAGCAGCGGCGGTCCGGTGTTCACTGTGGCCGACAATTCCGGTCCTTTCTCCTCTTTCTTCGGTCACTCCATCAACGGGGCCGGCCGAGTCGCGTTCGAGGCAACGCTTGATAGCGAAACTGAGAACGGCATTTACACGGGTCCTGACCTCGTCAACGACAAAGTGGTCAAACGGTTTGATACGCTCTTCGACGAGCAGGTAATCGGCGTCACTTTCGGGCAAGGCCTGAACGATCAGGGAGACATCGCGTTTTGGTACTCAAACGCGAACAGTTTGCAAACGCTTACTGTCGCCAGGGTCGTACCGGAACCGACGACCTTGTTGCTAGGCGTCTTTATTTCAGTAGCCATCGCAGTGATGGGACTTCGCGCCGCGGACGACTCGTTGCTGGACATTTTAATCAACGGCACAACACGCAAACGCCGACCGTCCGACGCAACGATTAGGTATGGCTTGGAGCAATGCACACACGTGCGTGGCTAGTTTCCAGTCAGTTTGGAGCCCAAGACATTGAACTTGCGGGGCTGTCGACGGAAGGCACTGTCACGCTCGGAAAAGCCCTCGCGGCGATCGAGGCGGACCCCCGCAAGCGGCTAGCGGCGATCACGCTCGCGGACTTGCGGGCGGCGAAGGCGGCGTGAGCGCGTATTCCTTGTCGTCATCCTCATAAATCAAGTTCCGTAATCCAGGAAACCTAATCCGCAGCCCAAACGAGTCGAGTACGGCGATGATGCCCACGACTGGAATCCAAAGTCATAAGATCTCGCAGTGCGGCAACGATGACTAGCAATTGAAGCCTGCGCCACCTTACGCCCCCGCTCCCGGACCACCAACTCTCGGGTTATCCAGCAAATGCGAAGCGCGTGAGCGGACCTTAGCGCCCTGCTCGCGCGTCACGAGGTAAACCCAGGTGTTCGGTCAGGGATGCCATTGTTGGGTCTCCAAAGGGGATGGGAGGTACAAATGTTGACGCGAATCTCTTAGCTACCTATGCTCGGGACTTCCACGGTGAGAGAGCAACATGATATTTCAGGCCGTGAACAAACTTCTCTTCGTTATCTTTTTTTTGGCAGCGTCGCCGTTCGTGACTGGCGCCCCGCTGAAGTATCAATTCGACTTCACGGTGCACAGACTTGGCCCGTCTGTCTTTGAAAACGCCGCACTCAGATTAGATCTGACTTGGGACGCCGCGGAGTTTCCGCCACTCCTTTCGACTTCCAAATATACAAGATGGGCTGTCGGCAATCCTTCCGGTTCGCTAGCGGTGACTGGTTCGACAGGCTACGACGGCGTGTACGAAGCAACCTTTCTCGCCATGGGGGCGTTGGACTTTTGGGATGTTCAAGACGGAGGAATCAGCGCCGACACCCAACGCGTTCCTCCCATGAGTTTCGATTTGAACGGACGCACCGCGACGATGAGGGGATTAACAGTATACTTCCATGATCGATCTTTCTTCACAGCGGCCTCACCAAATTCCTTCATCGTTCCCAAGCCCTTCAGCGCCGCCGAAGCCGACTGGTCAACCACTTCATTTTTTGTGGAAGGCATCACCTCATTCGTGACCGACGGTCTCTCTGCCTCAGCCAGAGAAGTCCCCGAACCCTCCACGCTCGCCCTTGGCTCCTTCGCCCTCCTCCCCCTCGCCGCCCTCCGTCGCCGCCAATAACGCCGCCGCCTGCCCGCGACGGGAGACGCTATTCTGACGACCATGAGTCGCGGGGCATTAATCAGACTCCGCTGAATGATGCTCGCTATGAGCTGGGTTGTCGCCGGCGCGGCGTTGTGGACGCTGCTGGTAATGACGCTGCGAGGCGCCGCAAATGCAATTGAGGTAGGCGGAAAAACCGCTTTTCCCGCGTAACACGGGCCGCCGAAATGAATTCGGCCAAATCCTTTGTCACAAAGTGGATGTACTGGTATGCTAATGGCGCTACTTAGACACATCCTGTCTGTGTTCAACTGGAGGAGAGGCTAATGCGAATCAGCGTGTTTGTTCTCGTCGCAACTTCATCGATGTGCTTTAGTGCCCAGGCAAGGTTGATTGACGATTTCACTCAGGGGTCGTTAAACATCAGCGCGGGACCATTGCAAACCGTTACTGACGTCGAGAACGGGTTAGATCCGACGAAGGTCATTGGGGGGGAACGCCGCACCACGGCTCGGGACGACGTCTCCATTCGCATCAATGATCCGGCTCCTACCCCTGTTCCCGGGGCGATATTCGATCAGGGAATTCTTAATTTCAACGGTGAGGGTGAGTTCAACTACGGTGACAGCACTCCGCTGCACGTTGACCTGACGGCAGGGGGAACTCGGGAGTTTCGCTTACGAATGTCCGGCGACATGCGAGCCGAGTATATGCAAAGAGCGATCCTCGTCTTGGAAACTTCGGATGGGATGGGAGGCGTCGACGTGGCAAGCAAGGGCTGGGGCGGAACCTTCAAGGACAACGGCGCCTATAGCACAGGCTACATTCCGTTCAACACGTTTGAGAACGTCACAGACGTTCTCAGCATTACACTGCGATTTGAAGGCGTGCCAGCGGCATTAGTTTCACGTGCGTTTGCGGTTAACCATTTCGAAACCGCGATTCCAGAACCGGCAACCGCCATGCTGGCGTTGGCTTCGGCTCTTGGTTTAGCTGCATATCGTCGATCGACGCAATTCGCGCCAGCTAACGCATAAACGGAAGTTAGGGCGTCGCAAGTTGATGAAACTGTGATGCCCTTTTTCGTGCGCTGGCGGCAGGCGCGCCAGCAACCCACCTCGCGTGATCCCGCGAAACGCGGCACGATCGTCACACCCGCCCCGCGCCGCGTCACGGCTCAATTTGTACGACGTTTTCAGCGGCGCTTGAGTTGGAACGGGCGGTCGAGGTCAGCCGCGACGTCGGCAGGCGGCGACAAGCATTGCGCCCGAGATGGCAGTTAAAGTCGCCGAGGATGGTTCCGGAATGACCGAGAACTCGACGATGGCAAGGCGGGGCGAGGAAGAGTCATTGTCATCCAAGCCGATCACGTCGTTCCAGTATGATGTCTGTGCTGTTCCATAGCTACTAAGGTACAGAGCGAGGTAGTCTTCACCGTCAGGGTTGCGTCGACGGTCCATGGGGGCGTTATTCGGCTCAAGGAAATAGCTTCCAATCCTTGACTTGGGCCAGTTGTGATAGCCAATGGACTGCCCCGTGACATATCCCCCCAAATTGACGCTACCTCGCCAGAAAACTTGCCCTTCTTCAGGCCCGCCGACCCAGCGCCATTCTCCTTCGATTGCCGCATCGCTGGCACCAATCCAGAATTTTTCGGTGGACCCAACCGGCGAACGCCCGAACTCCTTAAAGTATTTTAGGACGAAGTCCTGTTCCGCCTGCGATGTGATCGTGGCTAGATGACCAGGAATACCCAAATGCGATATTGACGCCGCACGCGTCAGGGCATCTGCGAACGGCATGGCCGGCCGAATAAACCTTTCGTCGTCCAACTTAGTGAAGAACGCGTAATAATGCCCGTTGTCAGGGTTGCGGGCCGGCTCGCTCATCCAGGCGAACGCAGGCGTCACCGCTGAGAGACTAGCGGCACAGAACAGCGCGCAAAGAAGTATGCGTTGCATTGGAGAGTCGTGCGGTTGCTGCCCCCGACTTTTATCCCAAGTTGTCCGATAGTTGTCAACGAAATTTGCTGCGTTGCTAAAATCGACGACTATACTCAGTAAAATCTCCCCATACCCCGCCCCCGCTTCGGGAGACGCATCAGTGATTAGCGGCAGTACTTGACAACTCAACATCAAGCTAGGGTCGCATCGCTTCGGCTTTTCCGAAAATACTTGGAGCGGTTGGCTGATCGACGGGAGACTTACGCCGGAATAAGTCACCTCATACGCTGAGCTTGGCCCCCTGGGGAGACGACAGATCCCGATTTCTATCGACGCTGCGGCCTGCTCACTGGCGTTGTTCTTCGTTACCGCCCTACTGCTGATGGTGGCCCTGGCAATCTACAGTGCGACAGTCGAGTCGTCGAATCTCCTGAAGGCCTCCCTTATCACTGCGGGCGGCGAAGGCGGCTCAGTCGATCCTTCAGCCTGATTAAGGAAGACTAACTGTCCTGCGTCGCCGACGCACGAACGCCAGCGATTGCTCGAACCGCCGTTGCATATCCTTAAACGCCGCAGCATCGCCGCCGTGATCAGGGTGAACGGCCCACGAACGTTCGCGATAGGCACGCAACACGTCTTCCTCACACGCCATAGAATCGAGTCCGAAAAACCTTAAATATTCGGGCGGCCCCACAATCTCTGCAATTGATGCACCCCCAACGCCTGTAAGAAGCACCGGCTCGCGTGGTATGGGTTTCTCACGCCGACGCTTGTATTCCGAAAGACGATGTATCAAAAACCCGAATAGCAAAATGCCCCCCACGATGCCAACAGCGATTACGGCTTTCGGCGGCGTGGGAGAGCGAGCGTGGGGTTGGGCCTTCACGATCCGCTTGCTCGGCGGCGAAACCTCGACGGATCGCTTGGACGGAGGGGCGCTTCGATTGTCGTTCGGCGTTACTGGCTGAGGTTTTTCTTCGACCCATGGCGCAGGCAATTGAACGGACGGAGCGTTGGCGCCAGACGTGTCCGGCATTTCAAGGTTCGGTGAGGTGACCGTCGGACGATCAGCCAGCCGCAACCCTTGCTGCTCTTCAGAGGCAGCGTTTGGAGCGAAAGGACCGGTGACCGGACCTGACCTCGCCTTCGTTGGAGGCTCATAAGCTTTCGGATCGGTTGGGAATTGCATCCGGTCAGCCGACGCGATCGCGGCGCTCGCCATCGACGAGAGAAGAAATATCCCTAATCGCCAACGTCTGCCATCCGTCATGAAACGCCGACTCAGCACTGGGTACGAACGAACCGCAGGAGCGCGGCGATATTACCACGCCAGAAAAGGGATTCTAACTTCGGCCGCCTACCCAAGTCACCGCCGTTTTTGAGCGATTGTGTCCTAGCCCCCAGCGACCCGGCCCGGGTTAGGGGCGACGGCGTGACGGAACGATCGCGATGACAAGGATTGTCAATCCGACACCGCCCCCCAGACCGATGATCCACGCTGCGGGCTTAGGCCCTCCTCCTGCACCGCAGCTTCTCGCGGCAGACGGCAAGAGCATCCCAAGGGTGAGGCCGAGCCCTAGGATGACGAGAAGTAATCGCATTAAGCTCATGCCCCGCATTTTAACCGCCGGCGCGGGAATGCAACCGGCCAGATTCACGCTCCTCAAGCGAAAAGCCTATATGCCAGACGAGTTTATACTAGCAGCGGTCGAACTGTTCATCGTGCCGATCGCCTATGTCGTCGCCACACCATTCGTCTTGATCTCGGCGCCCTTCCGAGTGAGCGGTGTGCGGGGTGGCTATGCCGCCGTTCGTCGGTTCATCAAGGACTGGTGTTAAAGCGCTTCCGCGATCGACCCTACTGGAGTAGGCGTTGTGCATCTACTGCCCCACCGAATTACTCGCGAAGCGTTCTTGGAGTTTCTTCAAGGTGAAGGCATTGCCGCGATCGAAAAACGCACGCATCTCTTTCGATTCCTAGTCGTCGCCAAATCCCAAACCAACTACTCGCACGCGCGTCGACTTTGGGCCATTTTCCTCGAAGTAGATGACCGTCCACATGTTCTTAACCGCATTCGGGAAGGGGAACCCATCTGGGGCCTTGCTCACTTTGATCGAGAGCATGCGCTCCGGGTCGTAGCAGATGATCGTGTTCTCAATGGTCTTGGCGTCGCCAATAGTGCCCTTCGGGTCATAATGCGTGCGCATCCGGCCGCCAATCTTCAGTTCAATCTCGGAGTGAGCCACCATCCACGATTCCTGCCCCTCCTTGGTCGTGAACGCCGTCCAGACATCGCCCAGCGGCGCGGCAACAACGCCTTCATCAACAAGCCGCCCGTCTCCAACTGGGACTTCGTCACCAAGGGAGGACGAAGGAAGCACGAGGCTGAACGCGGCTAACGCAGGCATAAAGAATCGCGTACACATCTGAGAGAGTCCATTAGTCATGGGCGTCTAGCGCCAGACAACAAGAATGATGCCAACGACGAGCTGTAATTTAGTTAACGAGCGACGTTGATCAAGTAAGCGCTGATAACCTCGTCACCGGCTAGAAAGCTGGTAATGGTTACGGTGACCGCGCTGAGAAGGGCCGTGATTCCGCGACGGGGGCCAGCGGCGGGACGGCCGCGGTTAGCAGCACGTAGCTCGACAGCATCCCTGGAGAAGTTCGTCGCTACATCTTTGACGCCATCTGCTTAACCTTCTTCTTCGCATTAACTATGTAGCCTCACCGACTACTTGCCAGAGCCGTGTTCCGCCCCCTTGCTACGTTGAGGGCCAATAGGGGGCAACCATCGCGGCCAGAAGATCGATCCGTGCTTCGTTGCAGGGCTGCACTGCATCAAGTCAGCCTTGACCTGCCCGGGTGGTTAGTCAGTAGACCCAAGCACCCGATCAAGCCTAAGGCCAAGGTGGCAGACTCGGGGACCTGCGCAGCACCAAGCGGCGCCCATGCGTTGCTAAACTGCAGCTGCCAAGCGAGAAAGTCGGCGCCATCGGACTCGCCGTCGCTGTTGACGTCAGCGCCGCTGCCTTGGCCAAAGGCCCCTTGCCAGAAAACTAAGTCGTCGGCGTCGCAATCGCCGTCGTGGTCGAAATCACCAGGCAGGATCGCAGCCGAAACGGAAATCACGCCGGCAGAATACAACAGTGTCGTGTCCCACGTCTTCCCCGTTGCCAGCTCGGGAAGCGAGATGGATGAAAACGTGCCATTTAGTCCGGTCCAATCAAGAATATCGAACGATTGCCCAACCGAAGGATTGAATCCACCCGTGAGCGACACCTCAAGGGCGCCGCCGAGTTGTAGACCGCCGTTGACAATTAACCGGTCGTATCCGGAGCCCGCAGTGATTCCCCCAAGTTCAATGTGCGTCCTTGAACCAGCGGCCAAAGACACGTTGTTGGTCATCGTGACAATCGCCGAGCTATTTCCCGGCCGCAAATCTCCCAGGACGTACACATCGCCGCCACCTGTAAAGCTACCTGCTCCGCTCAGCGATCCTAAGAACACAGCGCTGCTTTGCGTACTGCCGGCGCTGCTCAGGGACATTGTTCCGTTTTGAATGACATCGTCGTAAAACGTCACGCCCGCCCCCCCTACGACGGCAAGCGATCCGTCCAATTCGTTGCTGACGTCTCCAAACACGTCGGTCAGCCCGTAAATCATCGACACCGCGCCATGATTGGACAGTCCGCCGTTGAAGCGGAGGCTCGCGTTGCGGGCCACGATCAGACTGTTACCCCCCTGAGAGTTAGTAAATGCGCCAACTGACTCGAATGTCGCCTGGTAAATGGCGTTGCCCAGCACCTCAACCGCCCCAGCGTTCGACTGTGGCGTCGAAATCTGCAGAGTCATACTTTGTCCCGCTCCAAGTCGAACATCGCCAGTCGGACGATTGACAAAACTGCCGTAAACATCAGCCGATCCGCTGAAGATACCGCTATTGTCAAGATTGGCGACGTTGATAGTTCCGCCCCCGCTCTCGAAGCGACCTGCGCCGCTCGTCGTGACATCACCGATGAGCGTCGAAGTAGGTCCCACCACCACACGCCCCTTGGTGACCAAGACCGCGTTCGTAACGTTCGCCGAGAGCGTGAGCGTCCCTGCGCCGGTCTGCTCAACTCGGCCCGTACCACTTATCGTTCCCGGTAATCCAACGCTATCCGAACGATTGAAAACCAATGTAGCATTGTTGGTGACGTTGCCGGTGATGCTGCCGACCGTCCCTCCGTTGCCGACTTGAAGTCGTCCGGCCGATACTGTCGTACCACCTGAGTAGGAGTTGGAGCTCGTTAGCACTTGGGTTCCCGGACCCAACTTTGCAACGCTTCCAGTACCAGTAATCACGCCGCTGAACGTCTGCCCGTCCGCCGGCGTATTGAAAGCGAGCGTGCCGTTGTTGATCACGCCGCCAGCTACTGTGCCGACTTCAGTCCCATCGCCCAGTTGCAACGTGCCTGTGCTGATCGTCGTGCCTCCCGTGTAGTTGTTGCTACCAGTGAGGGTGAGTGCGCCGGCGCCACTCTTGCGAACCGCGCCCGTACCGCTAATCTGGCCTCCGTATACGATGGAATCGCTGCGATTAAAGACTAGCGTTCCGCTGTTGAGCACGTTTCCCACGATGCTTCCCGTCGTACCGCCATTGCCAATCTGCAACGTACCGGCGGAAATCGCAGTTCCGCCCGTGTACGTGTTTAGAGATCCCAAGATCAATGTACCGGTTCCGGTTTTCGTCAGAACGCCTGCTCCGTTGATGCTTCCGGACGTCTGAGTACCCGCCGAGACGCTCAGGGCGGTGCCGCTGGCCAGATTTACGGACGTATTACTAAGCGTTCCAATCGTGGCCGTCGCGCCATTAAGGTTCGCCGTGCCCCCCGTGGCGGACGTGATGGTAGCTGAGCCCGCGACGTTGATCGTGCCGTTCGAAAACGTGGGAAGATTCGCTCCTGCTGAGAAGGTCGTGACGCCGGGCCCGCTAAGTGCGCTCAACGTGATCGTGCCAGCGTTGCCCGAGAAAGCGATGTCGCCCGAGTTGGCCACTGCCCCCAGCACGAGGTTGCTGCCGGACACATCCATCGTAGCCCCAGAGGCTACCGTCACCTGAGCCGCAGAACTGAATGACCCGAGTTTGAGCATGCCGGCATTCACCGTGGTCGCACCGGTGTAGGCAGCGGCAATCGCCGTCAGATCGAGCGTACCACCGCCAGTCTTGGTCAGGCCGCCTGTCCCCGAGACGATTGCTCCGGCAGAAGCACTATAAGTAAAACCGCTATCAACCTGGATCGTGGAAGCCGTGCTACCCAGAGTGATCGCGCGTGCCGAATCGATGCTGCCGGCCGCGCGGAGCGTACCGGCGTTGATCGTCATTTCGCCGCCGCCTAGATTGCTTTCTGAAGCAACCTGCAGAGTGCCTCCGTTAATCGTCGTACCGCCCGTGTAAATACTGTCGACTGCGAGTACTAGTGTTCCCGCGCCTTCCTTTTTCATCCCTTGGGCGCCGGCGATGGCCACATTCATGGTCGCCGTCTGATTGATCACTGAAATGCTCGGCGTGCCGCCAGTGACCTGCAAGGTAAGGACGCCACCAGATCCGGGCGAGACGGTCCAGTTGCGAGTTGCGCCCACATCCCCTAATACAACTCGGCCAACTGTACGATCACCGTCTAATGCAACGGTCGCATCCGATGCCAGAGTCACTTGGCTCAGGTCCGCTGTGTTATCAATTCCATCGGGTAGCCCGCTCGGATTCCATTTCGCCGTGTCGGCCCAACTACCGCTCCCAGCAGTGTTCCAAATCGAGGACTGCGCGATTATATAGTGATGCAGCGTCGTGCTGCCGCCCGAGGGCTGTTCGACCGCCCAGACGTCGCGGTTGTTCGCACCGATCGTCCACGACTGCGGGGTGAACGGAATTGAGCCCAGCGACGCGCCTGTGGCCGCGTTGAAATAGTTCGTCGTGCCGAAGGCGACCGTGGGAGTCGCGGCGCCGATGCTCTGCGAGAAAGTGACAATGTTCTGCGTCAGATTGGCCGCGTTCAATGCCGCCTGGTTGTAGTAGTAGGTCAACCCGTCCGTAGAAAGCACGCCGGAGGAACCATAGGGACTACCATTCACTGACTCCGCTCCGGTCAAAGTATTGCCGCTCAAGGTGTAGGCGCGGACATCGGTTTGAGAAAGGCCCGACGTGTTGTAAATCAGACGGCCGAGGCTTGCGCTGTATTCGATGTCTCCTTGGTAACCCGAAGATTGGGCTAGCTGAGTCATCAACGAGTCGGGGGCGTAGGATTGCAGCGAGATGTCAACAGTTTGGTCTTGTCCCACTAAGAAGACTCGATTGTCGTCAACCGGGGCAATGCGGTACCCAATGCCGATGGCTTGGGCGGATGTCCACGTTCCTGACTGTAGATCGTACCGATGTACGAACGACGGATGGGCAGGCGTCCCGTATCCAACGATGGTGCCTCCATAGTCGGCGACATACAGGTACTGCCCGCTTGGGGAGAACGCAAAGTCCGTGAACGAACCCGTCGGAGTAGGCGTCCGCATACTTAATTGAGCGCCAGTCGACGCATTCAAGACACGTACGCCCGACGCGGAGTCCCGCAGAAACAGCATGTCGTACTGATTCGAGTACAGGGCTGAGCTGACATTACCGGACGTGGTAACGTTCTGCACTTCGTTGAGGGTGGGCAATGCATAGCAGACGACTTGCATGTGCGCCGCTGTGAATGTTGCGAATATGAGAACACCCAATATGAAACGATTAATACTCATAATTCTCATTCGATAGATTTCTGACCAATTAATGACGCACTTGCGATTGCGTACTAATCCAGCCGTTCTTTTTCAGAGTGGCACGCCGTCTCTAACCGCGGCGCATCATTGAACACTTGTCGATGCAAAGACTTGCTAAGTCGACAGGCACTTCTCGATAGATCGCCGCCTGCAGAGACAGCACTTACTCCGACAAGAAAGCTTTCTAACACAAACCAACGGCATCGGTCTCATATTTCGCTGGCGCCTAAACAATTTAACGAGTCAAGGGCGTAGTTGCCAGTTTGCGAGATGGCGACCTGATCACATTCAACACCACAAGTTACAGGCGGCGGGCGGCTTCATACCCGGACGCAGTCGGTAAGCGTCAGCTGCCCGTCGAGCGACCATCCCGGCCGACATTGACCGCCTTAAACGCCGTTCTGCAAGGCGCCAGTGAATGCCTCATCGTGAACGGTAATGTGACCAGTCACGATGCTAGGCGATGCGATTCCTGGGACTGACGTGTTCCAAGGCGGCGTGCTGAAATACCCGAAAAAGGGGCGAAGATTTGTAAACTCGTGATTACCAATCTCTGCTGCATTGGATCAACGCTCGTTGAGATACGCCAAAACTATAAGTCACCGCTTCTTCACCTTCACAGCCATATCCCAAAGCTCTTTGCCATTTTTGTACGATCGACGCACCACATCCATCCGCATCACGTCGGTCGTGCCATCGGCAATGCGAAGCCCATTGAGGTCTTGCAAGCGATCGCCAAGATCGACGCGGTCTGAATAGCCTTCCGCTCCGAAGGCACGAGTTGCGGCGTCTACCGCCTGGAGCGCAATTTCGACTCCTTCGGCCTTCAAGCCGTTGATGATCGGATCGGCGGCTTCGCCTTCGCCACGATCGAGCATGGCAGCCGCTTCGCGGGCGAGCGCCTTCGCCATGCGAAGTTCCGTGGTGTGCTGCCCGAGTGATTGCTGAAGATGCGTGAAGCGGCCGATCGGTCCGCCGTAGGCTTCCCTGGCTGAAAGACGTTCGGCCATCATGTCCAAAGCACGATCGGCCGTGCCGATCGCCGCTGCGACCTGCATCAGTCGCCAGTAACGAAAGTGATTGACGAAGATGTTATCGCCCTCGCCGTCGGCGCCGATCATTTGCCAATCATCAACGCGCACATCTTTGAACTTCATTCCTCCGAAGGAATTGCCTTTGAGCCCGTGCGCGCCGAACGAATACTTCTCAAGGCCGGGCGTGTCGATCGGCAGCACGAACGCGCTCAACCCCTTTGGCTCGCCACTTGCTGGTTGCGTGAATATGATAACGTGCGTGGCTTGCTCAAGACGTGCGACATAGCGTTTCTCCCCGCTCAACAAATAGCCGCCTTCGACTTTGCGCGCCGTGCTGGTGATCGCGTGAAAATCACTGCCAGCATGCGGTTCGGTCATCGTAATGGCGACGTAGGCATCGCCACTGGCGACTTGCCGAACAATATCGAGCACTTTTAGGTCGGTGCTTTTGAGCAGCGGACGGACATGCGCGCCGCCCACTACGTCCCGGCAGTTGAGGTCGTGCCAGCCAGCGTGCATGAATGCTTCCAGTACTTTTGACGCTGGCCATGCTGCGCCACCGTATTCAACAGGCAAGTCGAGTCCCGGCAGCCCGAATGAAGCCGTCTTTTTGCGCCAGTCGCGCGGTGATCGCAGTTGCTTTGCTTGCAGCAACTCGCCTGCCGCAGCATCTATGAGCTTTCCCAGTTCTTTCGGACTTTCCGGCACAACGACCGCGGGAACTTCCTTGTCGCGCAGCGTTATCGTAAAAACCGTATCTACCTCAAAGATGCTGTCGCGCTTTGGCGCTCCATCCGGTTGCAAGAGAAATAAATGGCCGCTCGACTTCTCGTCCCCAAGTGAGTCGCCAAGGATGTAGCGAAGTTCCTTCGCCGGCTTGCTGGGATCGACCACGACGATTGCGCTGTCGACATATTCCTTGAGCAACACAAAGTGTCGGCCGAGGTGCTTGCTCGAGGCTTCGGTCACGTTGAAGGTCACTATCTTGAGTTGTCTGGGCGATACGCGGAGGTCAGGGCCATCGGTTTGCGACCACGTCTTTGCAGTCGGCGAGTAGGGTGCCAGCGGCGTCGATTCGATGGCAATGTCCATCGATCGCCCTTCGAGGTACTTGTCCTCATAGAATCGCAACAGTGCGACGAGTTGTTCGTTGGTGACGCGGCCGTCGAGCAATGCCTTCTGGTTGGCAAACGCCGCCAGCACCGCCTTATGCGGATTGGCCAGTCGTTCCAGCCCCGCCATGAGGCGAAGCGCTTGTATCGCGTCAATGCTGACTGCTGAAGGACAAGCTCCGCCGCCCCCTGAATGAATCAGCGCATCCAGCTCGTCTTGCACGACAAACGCATCGGCTGTTTTCTTCTGCGCATCCTGTAATGCAGAAAGAGCGGTCGCGGGATAGTCGAGGCCGGGAGCGCTAACTGCCGTGGTGTCGGGCTGTGATTCCTCCCCAGCAACCGACTGGGCGGAGGCGACCCGCAAGCAGCTAAATAGTATGACGAGCCAACCCAGCATGGCTAGCGAGCGGGGCTTCATGGCAGATCCTCGTGCAAACGAACCGGCGACATTTTGCGAACCGGACAGTTTATCATTTTGTGTCCATATTTGTGCATCAGGCACGAACGCTCAACGCCATCCATTTGCTTCGCTCGCTCGTGACGTCCCCCGAACGATCAATGAGGCTCTTTTGTACAAGTAGTGCGGGGCAACTACCGCGTGCTCTGTGCGGGAACGGGCCCATCATCCCCAGGTCGATCCCGTCCAGCGACACGTAGGCGAACTCCCCTTCGATCGGCCAGTTCCGCCACGCCTCGATTGCTCGTACAGTTGTTGATTCAACTGGCTGACGGTGCTGGGAGAGACGCGCGTCCCCCACAACGCCTCGGTAGTATCTTCCACTCGGCGGGCGCTCACTCCGGCGAGGACGCCGCTGGAAGACGCCTGCTTGTCGAACTCGACTCACTTTATCAGCTGCGGAGTTCCACGCAATTAAGCCGGAGATTCTAGATCCGTCGGAATAGAATACTCCCAATCATACATGCAAGAGCGCCGAAGTAGGCATAATGGACAATCGGCGATTGTCGCATCACCGGCTGTAGTTCGTCGATGATTGAATGGGTCGAGGCAGTCTTCAACGCTTCCATCGCCGGCGGGGGATTTTGTAAAAGGCGGTACTCATTTGGATAAGGGCGATGCCAATGAAGCAATGAAAGCTTTTCATGATCAGTATCGCGGATGCGGAGCGACGCACCTTGACGATTTTGAAGCGGCACTGACGCCTCATATCTTCCAAGCCCGACCTCGCGCATCTCAATGGCACTTCCAACTCCCTGAACGTCAACAAGCGCCGCATCCCACGCTAAGCCATTGATGGGCGCTCCGCTCGGGTCCGTTCGCCGAACGTCGACCAGCCAACGATCGCCCTCGCGACGCTCGACGATCTCGACGCCGTCGCCGTCATTGTGTCGTAGGACGCTGCGAATCATTTGCGCCCAGAACTTGCCGCAGCCGTCCCACGCGAGCCACTCTCCCCCCCACTTTTCGGTGAGATCGCTCGTGTAGGCGAAGCCCGTTCCCAGGCCGTAGCGGCCGATCGCCAGCAAGGGGTCGCCGGTTTCCGCCGCCAGCAACAACTGCGCCGTCGGTTTGGCTTCGGTCATCACATAGCCGAGCGTGAAGGGTAGCTCGGCTTCTTCGTAGCCGCTCAGTGAAGGGTGATCGGAGGTTTTCACGCTGGCGTAGAGGTCTTCCTTAATCGCTGACTTAGTGGCCTGCATCGTCTCCTTGGTGAAGATCTGCGGCACGTTCGCGGGGTCGTCAGTTTCGTAGAAACGGCCGCGTCCAATTTCGGCGATTGTGGCCATCAGCTGCTTATCAGCGGCGCCGAGGGCGACAGTCGACACGGTGATGCCGGCGTCGGCCATTTCCTCGGCGAGCGATTCGTGATCGGCGGGCTGCGTGTGCCCGTCGCCGAGACAGATCATGTGACGAATCTTAGCGGGCGTTGATTCGAGCATCTCCTTCGCTTCGACCATCGCCGGGTACATGTAGGTTCCCCCGCCCGCTTGGAGTGAGTCGATCGCCGCTTGGACCGACTCCGCGTCGGCGGCGCTCGTCATGTCGCAAACGACTTGAGCTTGGTCGTCGAAACCGATCACGGCGATCGAGTCCCGCGCGCTGAGCAACTCGACGGCCGACTTGGCCGCTTGGCGAGCGAGTTGAATTGGCAAGCCGTCCATCGATCCTGACTTGTCGATGACCAGCACCATCGCCAGCGACGGCTTTTCTTTTTCCTTTTCGAATCGTGAAACGAGAGGCAGCACTTCCTCCACCGGAGTTTTGTAGTAGCCGCCCAAGCCAAAACTATTCTCAGATCCGAGCATCATTAGTCCGCCGCCGAAGTCGACGACGTACTGCTTGAGCATCTGCATTTGCCGCGGCGTCATCGCCGTCGCCGGCATATCTGCCAGAATGATGCAGTCGAACGCCGCCATTTCCTCCAACGAATTCGGCAAGCCATGCTCGCCGCGGACTTCGAGTTCGATTTCCTGCTCGGTGAGCGCCCGCGTGATGGGTCGCAGTTCGCGCGGCTCTCGGTGGATCGCGAGTACGCGCGGCCGACCACGGACAGTGACGGTGCAGGCCGCTTGATTGTTGACGACAAAGCGGTCCTCCGCCGGCAAGAGCTCCGCCGTCCAGACGCTGGCCCCGGGAGTCGTCATGTCGACGTCGAAATGGACGACCTGCTGTTTGTCAGCCGTAAGTTCCACATCGCGCTGCTGAACGGCGACGCCTTTGTGGACGAGACGCAGGTTTCCTTTGATCGGCGCGTTCGCCGCCAGAGTGACAGTCATCCGGGAAACCTCGCCGTAAAAGGCTTCGCGCGATGAGGGTTCGATCGACACGACCGACGCCTCGGCGTCGCTGAGGCCGGCCAGTGGATGGCGGCGGACGTCGATCCCTTCGTCAGCGACCTGGGAGAGCGCATCGGCAAGGTCGCCGTCGGTTTCCTGCCCATCTGTTAGGAGCACCATGCGGCTTGACTTGCCGGCGGAAAATGCGGCACGAGTGGCGAGGATTGCCTCGGCTAGTTGCGTGGCGCTGCGGAACGCGTCGTCGGCGACGCCCGACTGCCACTTCTGGACGGTTTCGCGCAACGCATCGGTCGACTCATATTCGCGAACGCCGTTGCCGAGCGCGAAGAGGGTCCAGCTGTCGCCGGAACGCAGGCCTTGTTTCCAGAGGTCAATCTGATCGCAAGCGGCAGGGATCTGTTTCAAGTCAACTGACTGGGAGACGTCAACGAGAAACAGCACATGGGCGTCGTCCCCTTCGTCGCCCAGGAAGGGACGGCACAAGGCGATGATTAGTAGCAGGATGGCTGCCGCGCGGAGCCCGAGTGACGCCCAATATAGTCCTCGCGGCCGATCGACCAAGCTGTAACGCACCGCGATCGCCAAAACGACCAAGGCGGCGAGCCAGACGAACGGGCGCCAAGAGACGAGTTCGATCATCGGCTTAGCCCACCTTCCGTCGGTGGTAGAGGATCGATTCGCCCGTGAGGACGACGATCGCGAGCAGCGTGAGCCAATGGACGGGCGAACGTCCCTGGCTGATCGGTCGGCGCGAATCGACCGTCTCCTTGCCCGCGAGCAGCGTCTCTTGCTCGGAGAGAAGGCTAGCGCCGACATCCCATTCGCTGGAGGCGTTCTGCAACTGGTAGAAACCGAGCTTCCGGGGCAGGTTTCGCCATTTGCCGCGCGCCGACTCAGAGGCGTTGGCATCGTCGACCAGCGTCGTCTCTTCGTCTTCCGACGCGGCAAGCGTGGGAATCTTCTCGCCCGGTCGATAGCTCGCGGCCAGCGGCGTCTCGCGCCCCACGAGATGCGTCACCGCCGAATGGACTAGCACCGGGAACCACGCGCTGAAGTAGAAGTCGGCGGCGACGGGATCGAGGTTGACGACGATCGCCGACTTGCCTTCGTGGCGTGCAATGTAGATCAGCGGCAGGCCGGCGTCGTCGGCCACCAGGAGATGGGCTCCCGGCGCGGGTGCAAGTTGCCGCGCACCCACGAAGGGTATCGTCGCCGCATCGACGTGGGCCAGCGCCGCGTGTTCTGGATGGAGGACGCGCGGCGCGCCGACCTCCACTTCCTCACCTAATTCGGTCCACCACGGGGAGTCGCCGGTCGGTTGAAAAATGACGGCGAGAGTCGCCTCCGGCGTCGTCGACTTGGCGATCGCCACGGCCGGGTTGCCTTCGGTCAGTTGCAGCAAAGCGTCGGACCCCGAGAACGCCAGAACGCTGTTTTCAAGAAAGAAGCGGTCGCTGGACTCGACGGCGACGGGAATCGGCTTCGGCTTGCGGGCGGCTAGATAGGCGACATTGTCGTCGGCGAGCGCGTCGTCACGGTCGATCCGCGCCAGCCAACGACCAGCAGGGGCGTTCTCCAACGTAAAGCGCTCCGGGGGATTGGCGCCCGGCGCGATGCGCAGCGGAATCACCTTCAAGAGTTGTTCGCGTCCGTCAGGCTCGACGTGCGTGAGCGTCAGATCGCACTCCTGCGGCTCTTCAAACGTGGAGGCAACTTGGAAATAGACGCCAAGGCGATCGTCGCCGCCAGGTAGAAAGGCGATATCGGCGGCGATAAGCCCCAGGTTCTCAACAGCGCCGCCGACCTTGAACAACTCGATCTCTTCGGGAATTCGGTCGGCCGCGAAGCTGCCGTCGCTGATGAGGAGGATGCGTCGGCGACCACTGGCTTTGCTGGCTTCGGCCAGTTCCGCCAGCGCGGAATCTTGCAACCCTGCGGGCGCCGATTCGATTTGATCGACGGCGTTAAGCAACTCACGCGGATTGTCCGTCAGATGCGAACAGTAAGTTAGAACGTCACCAATCGTGGCGACGGCGGCCCGTTGCGAGCCATTCAGCCCTTGGACGAGGCCAGTCGCCAGTTGCTTGGCATCGTCCAGGCGATTCGAGGAACCGTCGCGGGCCGCCATCGAAGCGCTGTTGTCGAGAACGATGAGCAAATCCTGCCGCTCATCGGTCCACTCGGGTTGAGCCAGCGCGAAACAAATTGCCGCCGCAGCCAGAAGCATCAGCAGCAGCGAGATAACGTCTCGCAGTCGTTGAAACAGGCTGCTGCTTCGCTTCTCCTGAAAAATCTTTTCCCACAAAAAATAAGCAGTGGTCGGACGGCGCTGCGGGCGGACTTTGAGAAAGTAGATCGCGGCCAACGGGACGAGGGCAAGCAACGACCAGAGCATCGCGGGCTGGAGGAAACTCATGCGACCAGGCCTCCGCGCCGGAGGATGTCTTGAATCACCGACTCAAACGGCGGGGCGGTCGACGTCGACGCGAGGCCGATGCCAGTCCTTGCGCAGCACGCGCGGAGGGACTCATTCCACTCGGCGACTGCCTGCTCGTAGCGACGCGCCTCGCGGGGGGTGATCGTGACTCGCTTGCGTTGGGCAGTTTCGACGCATTCCAGTTCTAAGTCCCCCTTCCAATCGCAGCGAACGTCGTTGTCATCCTGCACCTGAAGACAGAAAACCTCGTGGTTGTGGTACTGGAGATAGCGGAGCCCCTCTTCGAAGCCCCCCGGGAAGAGGAAATCGGAAAGAACGATTACCAGCCCGCGGCGACGATGACGAGCCTGAAAGACTTTGGCGCAGGCCGTGAGATCGGTGTCGCCGCCAAATGTCTCCGCGGCGTCGAGCGCGCGAAGAAATTCCAGCGTCTTGGCGCCGCCGCGGCAGACGTCGAGGAGCGGATTAAGCCGATCCGCTAAACCGTAAACGGCGAGTCGATCAAGGCTGCGCAGGGCGATGTACCCGAGCGCGGCGCCGAGCTTGCGGGCGTAGAGATACTTCGACTCCATCGAGCGGCTGGAGTCGACGAGTAGGTAAACGGTCGCATCCTCCTCCAGCTCGAAGAGCTTTATCACCAGTGTTTCAAACCTGGCGTAGACGCGCCAGTCGATCGCGCGATAGTCGGCGCCGTGATAGTATTCGGAGTAGTCGGCGAACGTGATGCCCGTGCCGCGCTGCTGCGTCTTGCGATCGGCCTGCAGCGATCCGCCCAAGACCTTACGCGCGAGAAGGTAGAGCGAATCGAGTCGGCGAATGAAGGCAGGATCGGTGAGCATCGCGAACAGACGGCGAGGGGCATCGGCGGGGTGAATCGGCGTCCCGGAGCGTAGTCGGCTCGGCCGATCAATCGACTTTCTCGATCACCTTCTCGATCAAATCGTCAGCCTTCACGCCCTCGGCTTCGCCTTCGAAGCTCAGAATCATGCGGTGGCGTAAGGCGGGAGCAGCGACGGCGTCGACGTCTTCGCGCGAGACGTGGTAGCGACCAGCCAGCAGAGCGCGACCCCGGCTGGCGGCGAGAATCGCCTGAGCCCCGCGCGGGGAAGCGCCATGGCGGACGAATTTGCGAACTTCGGCCGGCGCATCTTCGCTCGTCGGATGGGTGGCGCGCACGACGCGGATAAGATGATCTTGCACCGCATCGTCGATTGGCGTTTCGCGGAGCGTGCGCCCCATTTCCAGAATTTCCTCGCCCGTGGCGACGGGATCGATCGTCGGCAACTTCGCGCCGCCGGTCCGCCGCAAGATCTCCGCAAACTCGTCGTGGCCGGGCAATTCGACGAATAGCTTAAAGAAGAAGCGATCAAGCTGTGCTTCGGGGAGCGGGTACGTTCCTTCCTGCTCGATCGGATTTTGCGTCGCCAGTACGAAGAACGGCAAATCGAGGCGATGAGTTCTCCCAGCAACGGTCACTGATTTTTCTTGCATCGTCTCCAAAAGGGCGGATTGCGTCTTGGGAGTCGCGCGATTGATTTCATCAGCAAGGAGTACGTTGCAAAAGACAGGCCCTTGTTGGAACTCCAGCGACTTATGACCATTGCGATCGACCAGCACCTGCGTGCCGACGACGTCGGCCGGGAGAAGGTCGGGCGTGAACTGGATTCGTTGGAACTTGAGATGGAGCGCTTGCGCCAGCGTATTCACCAGCGCCGTTTTGCCGAGGCCTGGCACTCCTTCGAGCAGCACATGACCGCCGCTGACGACGGCCAGTAGCACGTGCTCGACGACGTCCTGCTGCCCTACGATGAATTTCGCCATTTCATCTCGAACGCGCCGAAACGTGCTGACGAATCGCTCGGCCGCTTGCTCTGCTTCGACTGCTGCGGTCGTCATTCTGCTGCATCTCCATCGGCTGCGGGAGTCGATTCCATCTGGTGGATCAACTGGAAGTAAATCTTGACGCCGTCGCGCACCTGCGCGGGGACGTCTTCACGCTCGACGAACGATTCGAATTGGCGTTGAAATTGCCGTTGCTTCGCGGTGGAACGGCGATTGGAGACGCCGCTGCCGTCTTCGGCTGACTCGACGGTTGTGAGCGAAGGGCCAGCGCCTTTTGTTCCCTGGAGTTGAGTCGTCTGGCCGTTGTCGACTAGTTCATCGGAGCCTTCGCGACGAGCGGTATTCGATCCCCAACCTGCCTTCTTGCCGCCGGGATTGGAACCCGGCTTCTGACAGAGGCCGTTGCACAGCCCCTGGCATTGGCTGCACTTTTCACAGAGGCGACAGAGCTTCTTGTCGGCTTCGCGGCGGATGGCCAGCTTCGTCAAATTCTTGCACAACTTCCCGAGCTGATCGTTGACGGAGTTCTGGCAGGCCTGGCATTGCGACTGGCACTGGCTGTCGCACTTGCCGCTTTCCTTTTCCTGACGCTCGGCCTCCTGCAGCGATTCATCGAGATGCTGCACTGATTGCGCTAATTCTTCGAGATTCTCAGCGAGCTCTCCGCCGCCTTCGCCCGCGGCGGCGCCGCTTTCGCCCGAGGCGCCATTGCCGCCGTTGGCGTTCTTTGCGGCCGCCGACTTAGAGTTCGATTTTTCGCCAGCTTTCGATTCCTTTCCTTGCGAGGCCGACTTATTCGCCTTGGCCGCGGCAGCCATCCGCTGTGACGCCGCCTTGAGTCGAGCGAGTTGCTGGCGCTGTTCAGAGATAGGCTTGCTCGCTTCTGGCTCCATCAGAGCCAGTTCTTGAGAAGCCTGGTCATACTTCTTCTGCTGCAATTGTTCGCCGAGAGGTTTTGATTCGCGTTCTTCCAGCAACTTCTCAGCGGCGCGATCAAGCAGCTGCTCATCCTGCTTGCGCTGGATGGCGAGGCGGGCTTTGTTCAGTTCGCGTTCCAGCTGAGCATACTGACGAAGCGCTTCCTTTTGATCCTTGGTTGCTTCGAGCGACTCAACCATTTTGCGAAGTGTGTCGGGATCGACGAGTTCCTTCTCAAACGGGTCGTCGACATCTTTCCGCAGCTCCTCGACGAGCTCGAGCATTTCCTTGTTGGAGAGCTCGGTTGCTTGCTGCACGGCTTCTTCTTGTTCCAGCCGTTGGACGACCTCGTTGCTGGGGCCGCGAAGGCTCAGCGGCAGGGCGACGGCAGTCAGGCCGGCGGCGAGTAGCAGACCGCGACGCGGCGGTCGATACGCGATCGCCGTAGGCGACAATTCACTCACCTGCCGACGGGTGTAATCGGCTTGCAACTCATAGAACCCGTCGCGCCGGCCAGCGCGAGCAAAGTGAAGATGCGAAGCGACGGCATCCTTCAATCCGTAGAATCGATCGACGAATCTGGCAGCCTCCTCGACGCTCAAGCGGCGCCAGCGCCATGCGGCCATGCCGCCAATCGCTGCGAGCGCAAGCGTCGAAGCAATCCAGCCGCCAGGAACGGCGTATCCCTGCAAGACATAAAAGAGACTGACGACGGCCAACATGCCGGAACCAGCGGCAGCCGTCCAAATGAGCGTCGTCCAAAGCAAATGGAGATTGACCCGGCGTCGCACAAAAGCGACGAACTGCTCGACAGGTCCGGGAGAGTTCGCTGACATCGACTGCTACCTCCGTAGAGCCGGCCGTCTGGCCGATTGCCGAATCCAATCAAACCAACTTCTCACTAAGCAACTTGATTAGCACGCCGCGGGAACCAATCAAATCGCCGAGCATTATACCGCAATCACCCACGTGAACGAATCGAATTCCGGACCGCGGGAAGGAATTTCGAGTGATTGCGCCAACGACGGCAAAGTCCGCCCAAAACCGCCAGTCCGCTGCGCTGCCTTCGGCGGCACGGCCTCCGGCGCCTCAGCGGGCTGATCGACGTTCGGTTTCTGCGGGTCCTCATCGCCCCCTGTCTTCTTTTGCTCGATCATCTCCGTCAATTCTTTCAAGCGCTCCTTCTCTGCCTCTTTCAGTTCAGTCTTCGCTGCTTCATCGGCGCGAGCCTGGGCATTCTCAACATTGCCCGCGCGGGCCCAACATTCGCCGGCCCTCAGCCCCCACGCCGCGCGGCGAACTTTCCAAGACTCGGGCGCGAGCGGTCGCGCCGAATCGTAGAGCATCGCGGCAGCGACGTATTCCTTCTGAGCCGCCAGCCACTCGGCAAGCGTGATGTTTGTCATGAAATGGCGTTCCGGGATCGGATCGATCCGTGAGGCGTACGCCAGCAATTCGCCCCGCGATAGGAGCTTCGCCTTAACGATCTGAGTGAAAATCGATTTCCGGTCAAAGCCCGAGAGGTGGTGCGGCGTCTTCTGATGATAATTGAGCCATTCAAGATCGGCCGCAGCGGCGACGGCCGCTTCGACCAGTTTGATCCGCTGCGGCAAATTCTCCGGAGTCGGCTTGCCGGCGATTTTGCGGAGCGTCGTCCACGTCTCGTCATCAACGCCGCGATCCTTAAGATATCGCTGAATATTTCCCGAAAGCTCCTCCCGCCATTTCGCCAGTTCCGAGCTGTTCCCCCCCTTGGCGTGGGTCAGCAGTACCAGGGCGTTGAATTTGGCGAACTCATTGAGATAAATGTACTCCTTGTCGTCCAGCAATGATCGGAGCGATCGCCCCACGGCGGCACATTGTTCAGGGGTCCACTTTTCACCGTGAACTTTGATCGAGTCGTAGCAGGATTCGATCAAGGGATTGAGCTTCTCGCCGGCCTGATAGGCGTTGTCGCCTTCGATCGACGCCACAATTCCGTCGAACGCGGCGACGAACGCTTGCGTATCCCCCTGGGCAAATCGATTGTCGAAGTGGCGCGATGCGAGTTCGAGTTCCGACCGCCACCGCCGATCGTCGTCCTGCTGAAACGTCACCGGCAGCGACAGCTTCGCATATTGTGCGGCAATTTCCTCTTGAAGTGTGGCGTTGGCCGCGCGGCTCTGGCCCAGGATGGCGATCGTTCGATTGCGCAGCGCCTCATCTTTCTTAGTGGCTCCGCTGAATTCTTCAGCCAGCTTCAGCAACCGAAGATCGCGGGGGGTTGGTTCGACGTCAGCGGCCTGCTCAGCAGCGTCGTCGCCTTTCTTTTCGTCTTCCGCCGAGGCAGGCTGAGGATCAGGCAGCGACGCCAGCATGGCTCGGGCAAAGTACCGTTCGTCATCGCGCAACAGTTTCTCGGCCAACGAGGCCGTTTGCCCGTCGATCGCCGCATCGAACGTCATGTCGTCGTCCGACGGCCAATCGAGCGAGAAGGCGGACCAATTTGTGCGTAAGAAGCGCGCCGCCAGTTCTGGTTTCTCTGCGCGCAACAGGATGACAACGACTTGGGGGCAGGAAGCGAGCGTCGACTCGTGCCTCCGGAAGAACTGATTGACCCGCTCGTCGTCGTTCTGCTGCAGATAGACGCGAAGGACGTCGCACAAGGCGTCACTGTCGTTAAGTTCATGGGGTGATTCGAACCGCCGGTCGATTGTCGCGCTCTGGCGCAAGTATCGCTTGGCCCAGGCATCGCTCCAGAGAACGCGCTCGTCAGGTAATTCTCCACGCTTCGCTGCGCCCGCCAGCCAAAGACTAATCGAACGGTGCTGTTCGTCAGTGATCGGGTTCGTCGATGTCAGCGCTTCCGTGTACGTTGCGAGGACGCTTTTGCCAGTTTCCGGCGGTAGCCGGTCGCCGTCCATTTCTGTCAGGAGCTTGGCAAGATGCAGCCGCCATACAAGCGGCAGCTGGCTTTGCAGGAGCGAACGGTAATACTGACGATAGAAATTCTCATGATCGCTCGGCCCAACGAGAGGTGCGTTGGACTTCTCCAAGTAGGAAGCCTTCTCTTCTGACTTCTCGGCCAGCTTGGCCGCTTCCACCATGCTGGCGGCGGCATACAGCTCGGTCGATAGTTCCTGACGTCCGCCGCCGATGACTTGCGACTTCGCCCATTCGCGGACAGCCTCCAGATCCTCGGGTTTCTCAAGCTTCTGATCGCACAACTCGCAATACGCATCGGCGAAAAGCGACGACGGCCGACCCCCCAGCTTCTCGCCGAGTTCTTCATGAATCTGCTGGACTGCTTCGAGCGGCGTTCGCTTCTTGCCCTTCGCTTTCACGAGTTCGTCAAACCTGCTGAGCAGCACGCCGGTCACGCCGTAGCTATTGCTCGATTCGTACTCCGTCGACGCCTGCTTTTCGCTCTTGTATAAGTCGAGCAAAAATGGAAGTCGGTCGTAATGATCGCGATCGAGAGAACCTGCGACCTGCCGCAAGATGTAACCAGCAGCCGTGCTGCCGTTGCTTATGTACAGGTTCCAGCTATTGTTCTTTTGAGCGTCACGCGCCAGTTCAACCACGCGATGGTAGGCTTCGATGGCAGCTGGGAGATCTGCCGCGACGAGGTCCTTGAGGTGGGGCCCCAGATACGCGCCCGCTTCATACGGCTCAGAGCAAAGTTCGGTTAGTGATTTTGCCTCGCGCAGCTGAACCAACAATTGCTGCGACTTGCGCTGCTTGCTGCCGCGCAACCAATCGCGGACGGCGGCGTGGGGTGCAGATAGCTCTTTCTTCTCTAGGGCTTCATCACCCAGTAGGGCCGACAGCGTCGCTGCGATCTGCGTTTGCCGTTCTTCGTCGAGTTTTTGCAACGCTTCAAGTTGGCTCGCGCAGAAATCAAACAGCGCCTCGCTCCCTTGGAGATGGGCGTTCATCAAGCCCAACCCGAACGTCGGTTGCTGCTGATTCGCTTCGGCCACAAGCTTGGCGAAGGCCGGCTTCTCCTTTTCGTCCTTACCGATGTTTTCCAGGAACCACGCCAGCCATGAAACGCTGCCGTGACGCGAAGAGGCGCCGTCCAGCGGATCGAACGTTGCCAATTCGGCCATCCATGGAGACGGCCGCAAGGCTTCCATCAATTTATCAGCCGGCTGCTCGGCGAGCTTAGCCATCCCGCTGTAGGCGTAGTGCTCGACATTGTTCATCGATCCAAAACTGGGGAGCGTTTGGACGTAGAAAATGACGATCGGCAACACCGTTTCGTCCTGCAGTAACGTTGAAATAAACTCGCCATAGACGTAGATGTGTCCGGTCGCCGATCCGTACGAGAAACCGTTCTGCGGGTTGTTGCCGGCAACGAACGCCTCCCGCTTTTCTTTTGGACCGAGATAAATTGTCGTCACTTCCTCTAACAGCTCCAGCGCGGCGGCGCCGCCGCGCTGGCGATAGGTGGCGGCGACGAAATCGCCGACGCATGGCGGCGTTTGGCTGTGATTCTGCGACTTCACCAAGCGTTTCAAGCGCTCGAGCACCTGCGGCTGGATGTCGGCGTCGAGTTTGCGGTCGTTCCAAGCAGACACGACGACGGCGAGATCGGCCGACTCATCCTGGGCGAGTGGGGAGCGCTGCCCTTGTTTGAGCGTTTGTTCTGTCGCGGCGAGAAATTCTTCGGGAGCGCAGCGATAGAGCTTCGACATTTGCGCCAACGTCTCCGCCCCTCGCTTGACGCGTCCCTTTTCCAGCGAGGGCATCACCTCTTCGTCGATCAGCTTCCAATCGGTCGCCGTCGCTCGACGCACCAGGTATTCTTCTGGAGAGCGTAGACGCACGGCACTGGAATCGTTGTCGCTATAGGAATATCGACTAACGCGTTGAGCAGCGCCAAGCGGGCGGCTTTCGGCTTCCTCCCGCAATAATTTGACAGCTCGCGCGGTGAACTCGTCGTCGTTCACCTTGTCCCGAGCTTCCGCGGCTGCCAGTAGGAAGGTGAATCCGGACCGGGCCCCATTCGGCGTCTTTAACATCTCAAGGCAGATCGCTTCATGGGCGGCCCGACGCCGCTCAATCAGCTTATCCATCGCTTCGCTCTTGTTGCGGTCCAAATCGATCGTCGAAAGCAACGACGGAAGCGAGCCGGAATTATTCGTGTGAAGCTGCCGCGAGAGCGACTGGATGAAACCCTCGCTCCAGTCAGTCTGAACGTTGGGTTGGCCTGCAAGAAGCTTCAGGTAGATGGCTGCGATCTCTGCGCTGGCAACGCGGCTCTCCAACTCCGCCTCGTAGTCTTGCAGCGTCCCCATCAGGTTCTGGCCGACCGACATGCTGGCCGTGGGCTTTAGTTGCTTCAGATGTTCCTCGGCCAGTTTCGGCTCCGTGGCGGCGAGCATCACGACCAACCGCATCCGTACGACGTCGTCTTTCGGCTTCTTCTCCAAAAGCTTTTCGTACGTCGCACGCGCTTCTTGTGGACGCCCAAACGCCTCGCAGGCGACGGCGTACTCAACGCCCCGTTGCGACGTTGTATTGTCTCCAGGGTCCATCGCCTTGAGGACGTCGTCGGTCATCCCGAGCGTCGAGACGCGGGTCTTGATCTGTCGGAACTGATGCCGCATGTAGCTGGCGTTGCCGGGATTGGACAGCATTTGTCGCGCGTGACCGAGCACCTCCGTCGCTAAAAGCTTCGCCGCGGCGTCTCGTTTGCCGTCGGCTACTAGCTTGGTCACGCGATCGCCTGAGCCGAGTCTCGCTCCTACCGCGCTATAAATCACGCGCGAAGGCGTGCTTGCCGCAGGCTGCGACGCAGCGAGTTGATCGAGCTTCTCCGCCTCGCTTTTGAGGCCAAGATCCTCCATTGCCGCGATCAGTTCCGACCGTCGGTTGGCGTCGAGCCGCGTCTGCCGCAAACGCAGGCAAGCGGCGCGGCCGGCTTCGAGCAGCGCGGCCGACTGATCGACTGTCGCCGGTTCTGATTCTTTCTCCGCAGCGGCAACTTCTGAAGTTTTCGGCGAACCAGCCGGAACAGCTTTGATAAGATCGGCCTCCTTGGCGGACATCACCGTTGCGACGATTGCAGCGTCGACGCGCGACCGAAGGTCTCGCTGCATCGGGAGATAGCGCGCCTTGTTGAGCAATTCCGCCGCACGGACGTAGTCCTCATCGGCAGAGGCCTTTCCCGCAGCCAGTAGGTACGCGTCGAGCTGCGGCTTCTCGGAGGCTAGCATTTCCCTCAGCGTCGCCTCGATTACTTCCTTCTGCTCGAAACGATTGGCAAGCAGAACGCGCAAGATGGGATCGCGCGTCTTGGCCACCAAAGGCGCCGCCTTCTCAGCGTCAAAATCCGTATCGACCGTGCGGCCAGAAACTTGCGCGAATGGATCCGACGAATCGGGAGAACGTAAGACCGCGAGCAGTTCTGCGGGAAAATCGGCCAGTTGCTGTGGCGGGAACGCGAGTCCCGTCAGCAGCGTCGGCATTTGCTGCCGAAGCATCGCCTGAGCCTGAGCTTGATTGGCGTTGCCGCGCCCCTTCTGCCGCGCGCGTGCCAGTTCATCTTCCAGAAAGGCGATATAGGCGGCTGGATCATCGCCCTGCGCCAACGCGCCAACGATGTAGACGAACGCCCATGAGCCGTACTGGTTCGATTGTTGCTGTGCTTTAGGATACCACTTCACCAGCAACTCAGAGAACTTCTGCCGGTAAGCTTCGCGCAACGATTGCGATTCTTGGCCGCCATTCTGCCCCGAAAGCGCGAGAGCGATCCGCATCACGGTCATCGAGTTCGGCTCTTCAATCGACTCAGCCAGCTCCAGCGTCTCGTCGAGAAGCTTGTTCGGCGTCTCCAATTTCGCTTCAGTTGAGTCTTCCTCATTTAACGCCAGTTCTTCTTCCGCCGCTAAACCAGCCTGGAAGGCGGCCAGAATTGCTAATTGCGGATAGGAGTCGCGAAACTTCTCATAGGCATGTTCGCTATGCTTGATCAGTTCCGGCGACCGAGCGCCGAGTTGGTTGAGAGCAATCAGTGCCAGCGCAATTTCGTCCTCGGGGAATTCTTCGAGATAGGCCGGCAACTCCGTCGCCATATTTCCTTGATACATGTCGACGCGCATCATCAAGTCGACCGACTCGACGCCATGGTACTGCATGCTTCGCTTTAAGTCGGCAAGTTCATCTTCCTCCAATTGCTTCGCCATCGTCATGAGGTGCGTCACCGCCATCGAGCGGACTTGGTCGACGGCGGACGGCATTTGAATCGTGTTCGCCGATGCAGCGACGCCACTTAGCGAAAAGCGGGTTCCGCGATTCTGCTGATGCATATACGCCTGATAACGATATTGCGACTGCATCAAAAAATCGATTGCTTCGCGCGGAGCCATCTTACCCATCATGTCCAGATAGGGGTTCTGAGCTGCGCGTTGGGCGCTCTTCTTGGCGACGTCAGGCAATTCTTCCTGATCTTCGAGGAGCAACATGAATTGCGCTATCGCGTCGTTCGTTCGTCCCGCTTCCTCGGCCGTCACGCCTGCCAGATAGCGCAACCGATAGTCGCCCGGTTGATCGTTTACGCGCGACGCGAGGAAGTCGGCCGCTCGCTCCCATTCCTGGATTCCGCACATCGCGTCGGCGATCGTCTCAAGCGTTCGCGGGTCGCCCTTCTCGCGCCCTGCCAGCTCGAACAGAATGGCAAAACCTTCTTCGGAGTTGCCGTTGTTGAGATGAATACGTGCAATCCGTTCCTTCGTGCGGTTAGTTTTGTCGAGCGGAGCCGCGCGTTGAAGCGTTGCGATCGCTGAGTCCCAATCCCCTTCTTGCTCCTCCACTCGTGAAATGTGGTGGAGAAGTTCCAAGTCGTCCGGCTTAATCTTCGCGGCGGCAGTCAGTGCCTGCCGACGTCCTTCGTAGTTGTCCGCCGTTCGGTGAACTTCCGACAGCGCGAGCAAGGGAACGATCGATTGCCGATTGCTTTGGCGTCGTTCTTCAAACTGCTCGATCAGTTGATTGAGCTTCCCTTGCTGCTCCGCCAGACGCGTCAGTTCTTGCGTCCAGCGCAATTTGCCGGTGACGTCCTCAGTCTCCTCGTAGAGTTGCCAGTAAATCCGTTCCGCATCGGCCAAATGGTCGGACTCGGAGTAAACTTGCGCCAATCGCAGGCGAAGCTCCTCGGCGCCATCAAACTTCTGGACGGCAGCCTTCAGCACGGCAATCGCATCTTCTTCCTTCCCCTGTCCTTGCCGCAAACCCGCCTCGACAGTCCAGGGCGTGGTGCTGCCAGGCGACAGACGCTTCCACTCTTCGATCCACTTGAGCGCTTCCTCCGTTTGGAAATCGCGCTGACAGAGCTCGACAAGCCGACGCACGTAGATGCTTTTGCGTCCTCCAGGCAGTTCCAGCATGCGACGCGTTGCGTCGGCGGCCGCCGTCCAATCGCGACGCTGCGTGAAAAGCCGAATCTGCTCGCCCAGGGCCAGTAGGTCGCCCGCGTCGGCCAGCGGCTTGAGCGCGGCGTCAGCGGCTTCGCTGTCACCGGCCAATTCGAGCAACTCCGCTCGCAAGCACGTCTGCTGCACCGTCGGATGCTCAAGTTCGGCGAGTCGCTTGGCCGAGTCTTCGATCTTGTTAGCCCGATCAGCTGCAGCGACCGCTTGATCGAGGGCGGACTCCAATTCCGACGTGCTGGTGGCGAGTTCCACACGTCGCTCTGTCCACGGGAGCGCCAATTCCGGCTTTTTCAGCCCCAGCGCCGTCGTTGCAAGTTGGCTGAAGTAGAGCGGCTCCTTGCTAAAAGATTTCTCGCGTGCCTGCAGCAATTCGAGCGCCGCTTCGTTCTCGTTTCGCGTGGCCAGAGCCCGCGCCACATGCAGCAATTCGCTCAATTCGGCCTTCTCCGCAAGCATCCGCCAGATTGCCAGGGCTTCCTGCTTCTTATCAGTCGAATACAGGAACCCGGCATGCGCTTCCTGCGCCGAGGCAGAGTCCGCGAACGCCGCGGCCATGTCCTGGTAAACGCCGGCAGCCGCTTCCTTGCGTTCAAATCGTTCTAACTGCCGTGCCGCCCGCAGGTAGGCGTACTCACTTTTGTCGGAGGCCGTGAGAAACTCAGTTATCTGCTCGGCAGCCGCATCGCCCTGTCCATCGTCCTGCAGGAGCGTGGCTAGGCGAAACTTCAGTTCTGCATCGCCGGCATGTTGCGTGCAGAGTTCCGTCAGCTCGGTGATCGCCTCTTTTTTCTTGCCGATCTTCGCCAGGACTTCCACGTACTCTTCTCGGTTTGCTCGATCACCGGGAGTCAGCTCCAGTATCTGTCGATAGCCTGCGATCGCCGGGTCATGCTCTCCCAACTCGACCAGCAACTGCGCCTGCCGACGATGCAGAGCAATGCGCTTTGGATGCTCCTTGAGCAGCGCCTCATAATGCGAATTTAGCTGCGAGAGACTGTCCTCGCGACGGAACAGTTGCTCCGTTTGCGCGAGAATCTCCTGCTCCAGCCAGCTGTCGTGACCGACGGCCTCCAAGGCCTTGGCATAGGCCTTCAACGACGCTTCGCGGTTTCCGGCCCGCTGATGAACGTCGCCCAGTCGCAACCGCCGCGTCACGGCTAGGTAGGGGTCTTTGGTCTTGGCCAGCAGCGTTTCTGTCAGTTTCGCCGCCTGCTCGAACAAGCCTTCGTCGATGTGAAGCTCGATTAGATCCTCAGCCAGGTCCTCGTCGGCGGGATTGGCGGCGAGCAAATCATTCCACACTTTGAGAGCCTCGTCGACATGTCGGTTCCGCACGAGCAATCGGCCGAGAAGTTTGTCGATCTGAACCTGAAGCTTTGCCTCAGGCTTCAACTCTCGCGCTTTGCGCAAGTCGCTGATGGCGTTTTCGAAGTCGAGCGTGCGAGATTCAACGACTGCCTTCTGATACCACGCTTCGGCGCTTCCTGGATTAGCGGCCAGCGCACTGCGAAACTCTTCCAGCGCCCGCGTGTCATCCCCCTGTTTGGCAAAGAAAAAGGCCAACAGCAGCTGATCGGAAGTTGACTTTGACTCCACCCGCGAGACAAGAAAACTCTGCAGCTCGGCTGCCGTCGAATCGTCGAGCCAAGTGTTGTAGAAGCGATCGAAGAGATATCCCGGCTCCGGCCGCTTGCGTAAAACCTCATAGTATTTTATCGCTTTTTCAGAGACGTTCGCGGCTTCCGTCAACTCCGCCGCTTGAGAGCTATTCAGCGGAGTTACAAAAGACGCCCACAAAACCCATACCCAACTGATAGTCACAAGCGCAGAACGACCCATCATCCTCGTCTCCATTCGGTCTGATTCCACAACCAAAAGATCCGACGCAGCATACCAGAGGTTGCGCCAGATCCGTGAACCCGCTCCTCAATCATCCTAATTTGACGCGGCGAAGCAATTGGTGGTGTTCGGATTTCCAGATAGCTACGTCACCCCCGACGATCCCAAACGCCAGCGGACCGAACTCTACGGCAAGTTCTGCACTGAGGCGACCAACGCTCACGACCGCCATCGCCGTTGGCCGGGCACTGCACTATTCGGGCGCCGTTCACACCTGCGGAAAGCCGCTGCGCCGCGGGTCATCAATGTCTCCAGCGGCTACGGGCAGCTCGATGGGATGTCGGCCAACGTGCCGCGCTATTGCCTCTCCAAGCTTGCACTGAACGGCGTCACGATCATGTTGGCGGCCGCGCTGAGGGCCGAAGGAGTCGCCGTTAACTCGATGTGCCCCGGTTGGGTCCGCACCGACATGGGCGGTCCCGATGCGACGCGCTCTGTGGAAGAAGGAGCGGACACGGCGGTGTGGCTCGCCGACGAGGCCCCGCGCGAACTCACGGGAAAGTTCTTTCGCAGTCGGGCCGAGATCGCGTGGTGAATCGCACCCATCGCGACGTTGACTAGCAGGACTTGCGAGGCGAGTCTGACGGGCTGAAATTGTCGATTAAGTTGGCGCTGCTCACGCCTCCTGTAGGCCCCGAGGCGGCCTGCACTTGCGAGGAAACGGTGCAGCGCGACCTCGCAGCGCCCCTCAATAAACTAGTCCTTAAATCGCCGTCTAGGGCCTGGCTGGAGTGCGAGAGCGACACCGGTGACAATTATCACGACGAAGTTTTGCCGGACATCGTGTCCGGCCTAAATCATTCCTCGTTTGCTAGACGCGACCATCGTGGAATCTAAGGAGGATCACTCGTCCGTCAAGCGTTGCCATCGTCGGTAAGTTGACCGTTTGAACGCTTCGCCTCAACGGGCCGGCGCGCGATGCGTTGATTGCAATAACCGATCAGACCGCCGGCTTCCGTGCAACGCTTGGTTAACTGCCGATCTCATTCTTTAGATACTGCTTCCACGTGATGCGGGTGCGTTCTTCATTTTGTGCTCGAGTGACAATCAACGTTGTCGAACTGTTCGCGGTGTTGACCATAATGGTATGAAATGCAAAATCACGTCCATCGGACTCATCGCTGAATACGACCGATCTCCCAACCTTTGGGTCAACTCCGAGCTTCTTGTCGTTCTCCGGATTCCGCGTCAGCAACTCGCGATAGTACTTGAGAACCTTTTCAACTGAGTCGCTCGTCGACATCGTTGTGGACAGAACCACCGACGGTACTGTACGTGCGGCATCCGCCGCGATCGTCGCTGCATCGGACATACGTGAATTCGCAATCTCCGCATCTGGGTATCGCCACTTCACAACTGTATCCATCAAACTGACCGGCTCGTCAGCAGACGCCGTAACCAACATGGCAATCGCCAGCGGCAGGCTCAGCGAGAATGCCAATGGTGAAGATAAGTGTCGCATGCGTAAACGCCTTTTTGTGATGGGTGATTTGACCGCACCGTGGCTTGGTCTGCGATTCTTGGGTGACATCCGTAAATGATCCAGCGGCTAACGATCCACGGTCAGCTCCCCGACGCTCGAGGGCGTGCGATTGCAACCGCGACGCGATGGCCGGGTTCCGTAATCCCGGGCTAAGGCACATGGTGCATCATCTTAGCCCGGGATTACGGCGATGGCCGTTGCGGGTCCGGTTGAGCGAGGTGTTAGGCGTCGCTCTTGCCGCGCCCACCGCAAAGCTCTGGCCTCATGTTCTTTGATGAAGGCGTCCTTGCCGTCCATGTAAGCTGAAAGATCGTCAGGATATTGAGCGGCGAGCTGCCGCTTCAGATTGCTGTAGGACGCCGAAGCGCTTAGGTTCGATCTCATGTAGTCACGGAATGCCAAGTGGCGGTCGATTTCTGCGCTACCGACTTGGAACGCGTGGACTTGATGTGTTCGAACGCCTTCCGCTGAGTCCTTCCTGAAGTAGCGGCGTCCAGGAATGCCGAACTCACCCATGATCTCGTAGCCAAGGCGCTCAATCACAGGTGGAGAGTCATCGAGAATCCGCAGATCCCTGACCACCAGCAGAATGTCTATGACTGGCTTCGCGAATATGCCTGGTATAGCTGTGCTGCCGATGTGATGAATATTGACCACGTTCTTGGCGAGCGCTTCAAGGAGGCACCCAGCCTCTGTCGTGAATTCTGCTGGCCAACCAGCGTTGGGTGGAACTACGACTACTCGCATGTGTTGGGTCTCTGGTGACGCCTAACGTTCGAGCTTAGCGCCCTGCCGTCGGTGCTCGCTTGAGCGAGGGGTTAGGCATCGCCTGCTGGGCGCTGGTCTGGGATGCCTTGCACTACATGCTGGGCTGGTGCCTGCTTGTCGAAGCGTGCGGTCCGCAAGAATTCCGGATACAAGGCCAACTTGGTTAGGCCGGTGACCTCAAACCACCGGTACTCGAGCCGTTGGTCTCCCTCTCTTGCCTCGTGGGAACGCTGCTTATCCGAGAGCCGCGAGCCCGAAGGCAGGCTCGCGTAGAAGTAGTAGCCGAGTTCGTGCGAAGGCTGTCCTTGCCACTTAAAGAAGTTCTCCACGCAGAAAGCCAGACCTTCGCACTCGATGGACTGACCTGTTTCTTCCATCATTTCACGTGCGGTGGCGTTCGCAGCTGCCTCACCAGGTTCAACCCTTCCGCCCGGAAGTACCCAGATGTCGTCACCTTCAGCGCGGTGGAGCAGGAGACAGCCGTCTTCCAGGATCACGGCCGCGGCGCGGACGTTGAATTGCACACCCTGAGAGTTGAAGGACAGCACGAGTAAAGACCGGTTGAATTGCGATGTCTAACTTGTTATTCGACAGAAACTTCTTCAGTAAGCCCTGCATATTGAAAGGAATACTTGTGATCAGCTTGCCTATGCTAACGGATGGCCTCAGGCTGCTTCAATCTTAAGCTCCTGCCGTACGTATCAATGTCGACGACTTGCTCGCACTCTCGGAGCATCGCGACTAGTTTGTTTAACGAGTTAGAACGCTCCGTGAACACGCTGCGGACGTCCGCCGTGGCTACTTGCGCGACGCGGCCCAACCGAGGGCGACGCCAACGATCAATAGGGCGAACGGCTTCATTGCAGCGTCTCCGATATTGCGACGGGAATCGACGCCAATGAGTATACCCGCAACCGCCAAAAAGCGGATGCGCGAATTGCAACACCCCAAAGGGGCACTCACGCTCCAAAGGTTAAAGCGTTAGCTGCATGGCCAGCAGCGCGGCGACGATGGCGAAGGCGATTAGCGTCGAGCGAATCGAGAACTGGCGACGGAAGCGAATCACGCCGACGCCAGCGAGGGCGAGCATTAAGGCGGGATACCAGAGGGGGAAGTAAACGCCGTTCGCAGTTTTGCCGAATCTAGTTCGCTTACTTGGTTCGCCACTCTGCGATATAGAGGGCAGGTCTGGGTTAAGTCTGTGAGTGTCATGTCCAATTCCATGCGGGCGCTTAGAAGTGAGTGAAAATGCCATCACTCCTTCACGCCAACTGATTTGGTAGCCGCCGCTGCCAGGAAAAGATGGCCCGTAGACTAGGTGAAATGCCGACCTGCTCGAATTCCACAGCAACAAACAACCGACGCTAGCCGCAAGGCACAGAGTAGCCAGCGTGTAGCGGAAGTACTTGGTCATCAAAGGGCAACCGCAATCCCGATCAAAGCCGCCACGACGGTAGCGGCCACTAGGGCCGAGCGAATCGAGAACTGGCGGCGGAAGCGGAGAACGCCAACGCTAGCGAGGGCGAAGACGAGGGCGGGATACCAGAGGGGGAATTTAATGGTGCGACCTCTCAGACTGAACATTCTCCGGTTCCATTTTCTCTCACTTTGTAACTGCAATTCCGTCATCACGGTGGACATTCTGTACCAGCCACTTCTACCGTTGCTCCGTACGCCAATCGCGAAGCGAGCGCGCCCGTTGCTTAGCTCAGCGCTTAGGGAATTCGCGGAGCGGAAATAGAACAAGCCTTCAATTTGAGGTTCGTTCCACTTGCTCCATCCCCACAACGCCAGACACGCGACGCTGGCGGCGAAGAACGGAGCAGCGAATGAATAGCGGATGTACTTGAGCATGCGTTTGCGGCTAAGATCGCGGAATGCCCTTACGAGAACTCATCTCATCGCGGAGACGCAGTAAGTGAAACTGACTCATGTTCTCTACTTGATCGTGGGCTTGATCGTCGCACTTACTTTAATTGCGTTCGGCTATTCCTCCGCTAGAAAAAGACACCTTATCGCGGAAGCTGATGCGCTGAGCCGCGAGTGTGGGAACTCAATACACATATCAGACGACTACTTCTGGCCAACGCCCGTTGAAAGCGTGCCAGTCATATTTCTGAAGGCAAATGACGGCTCATTGCATTTGTACCTTCGTAATCGCGTCACGCTTGCTCAGGCAAAAGACCACTTTAATGAGACGGCCAAGCGATTACATGATATCGGCGTCGACACTGTTTTTGTGTGGATGTTTACTGAAACTGCTGAGGGCGTTATCGCACGCGAAATCGACACGTATAACGACGTAGACGACATGGCGAGAAAGAATTACGACTTCAAGTAATGAATGGTGGATGCCGTCCGACGCTCGCCGCAAGGCACGGGGCAGCCGGCGTGTAGCGGATGAATCTCATCATTACATGATAACCGCCATCCCCAGCAATGCGGCGACAACGGTCGTAGCGATGATTGCCGAGCGGATCGTGAAGCGGCGACCGAGGCGAAGTACGCCGACGCCAGCGAGGGCGAAGATGATTGCTGCGAACCAACTTGGAAAGTAAAAGCCGCGTGCGCGCCTCCCAAAGAACTCAGTTCGAGGTCGGTGGGGCGTTGCGAACGTGTCTACATTCTTGCGTACGACGGACCTGAACTCCCACGAGCGGCGGTATCCATTTGACCCAGCAAAAGACACTTCAATTAGACCATCGCTCGATTCGACGATGACCACCCTTCGCTCCGTACCAAACTCGCTAAACTGTGGAGAAAGCAAAGCGTGGGAGTGCGTCATGCTCCATCCCCACAACGCCAAACAAGCAACGCTCGCTGCGAAGCAAACGGTCGCCAGAGCGCAGCGGACATACTTGGCCATATGGGGCAGTGTAGCAAAAGCCCAATGAGTCGCAGGGTAAGCTAAAGCGTCAGCGGCATGGCCAGCAACGCGGCGACGACGGCGAAGGCGATTAGCGCCGAGCGAATCGAGAACTGGCGACGAAAGCGGCCGGCCGTTCGCCTTCGCGGGTCCGTGGGAGTCATGGGGCGCGGGCGACGATCGGGTCGAAAGCTGCACGCTCCTAACGACCGTGCCGAACGAAGAAGTTCGCGGCGTCGGTCACCACCGCATGACCGTCATCCTGCAGCGCGAACCCGAGTACGCTCGCTGGCTCAATCCGGAGATCAACACGCTTGCGGCGCTTGAAAGACTGTTGAAGCCGCTGGCAGACGGGTCGCTGGCGGTAGCGCCGAAAGGCTAACTCACACTAGGTCGTCCCTAGCGTACCGTTATGCAAATCCGTAGCGGCACGCGGTCAGCGGCGTATCTCATTTTCCACCGCTCGAAAGTGACCTCGCCATGCCTCGTACTCCAAGGTATAACGCCTCGAACTTTGAGGTTAGGGGCAGCGATACCCACTCGTAGGAGACCAAGATGGCTGAACGCAAAAGCAATCCGGCATTCCTTAACGGCGTGCCAGAAATGCTTATTCTTCAGTTACTCTCGCGGCACGCCATGCACGGCTATGAAATCGTGCAAGCAATCAAAGCTGGCTCGAATGATGAACTTGAGTTTGGCGAGGGGTGTATCTATCCGATCCTGCATCGACTCGAATCCGAAGGGCTGCTGACGGCCACAAAGGAATTGGCGTCGGGAAGGACGCGAGTGGTCTATCGGTGCACCAGGCGCGGCAAAGCACGCCTTGCCAAATCGATCAGCAACTGGCGGCGAATTGCTGACGCGGTGAATTTGTCGCTGGAAGGAGGCGGCCATGTCCGTTCAGCGCTGGCTTGAAGAAGTCCGTACTGGATGCAGGCGACGACGCCTTCCAAGTGCCTACGTGGAACGGCTCGTGGGCGAATTATCCGATCATTTAACCGATCTCATGGAGGATACGATGAGCATGGAAGCTTTCGAACGCCCCTCGACTTTACTCGGCTCGGCCAGCGAAATTGTGGCAGCGGCGTCTAGCGAATATCGGCGACGGCGGTTCTCCGGGCGACATCCGTGGCTGGCTTTTGTCATCGCTCCGACCTTATCTCTCCCAATTCTGTGGGCCGGCAGCCTCTCGCTGCTCATCTTCGGGGCCAAAGCATTGGGCTTCGCCAGCGAAAGTCCGACGGCGACTGCCGAGACCTCGCATTGGGCCACTCAGATGCTCCCTTTCGCCGTATTTGGGACTCTCATACTGCCGATCGTTGTCGCCGCGGTCGCGTTCTGTCTACTGGCCGTCAAGACAGCAGTCTCGCGGCGATGGATGCTGGCCTGCTGCCTCATCTTGGCAATCGTCGGGGGCGCTGCGAATTCCAGTGTCTCACTCCCGTCTCCAGGGACCAAGGGCTCGGTAGCGTTTGGCTTCGGCGTGAGTCTGCCGCCGAGTCCCCAGCAAATCGCACAATTCCTGCTGCCGCTGCTGATTGGTTGCTGGATGCTTCACGTTGGTCAAGGGACGGTAGCTTCCGAATCGGGTATTCGATCGGCTCCGTAAACGGCCGACGCGTCGCCAAGCCGTTTCGGACCGCCGCGTCAGCTCCGACGCTGACCACTTCCGGGGAATTCGACGGCGGGTCCAACTTTGCGTAGACAAATCCTGCTGCGTCGGGCGTCAGCTTCACGGTGAGAACGTTGAAATCGACCATCAGCGGCGTCACCGACATGTTGTAGTACGACGGCTCATCGTCCCACATCCACTCCGGCCCCTTCAGGCGAGGCGCGTAACTCGAATTATCGACCACCACTTCGCCGACGGTCTGGCGAACGCCGAGCTCGCTGACGACGCGTTTGGCGAGCTCATGCAAGTCGTTGCTGGTAAGCATCGCCGCCGCCGTTGAGTCTAGATTGCCGCGGAAAAACACACGTGCTCCATTGTATCTGGTCGACCCGCCGCCAGCTAAGCTATAGGCGGCGCCGCGATCTCCAACAGTTCACCCTCCGGCGGAACAAAATCGGTGGCCGAGAACGCAACAGATAAGCCCCGCGCTCTCGACGTCACGGCCGTGAGCCGGCGGATCATCGCCAATGTTGAGCAAGTCATCGTCGGCAAACGGCAACAGATCGTGCAGACGCTCGTCGCGTGGTTCTGCGAAGGGCACGTGCTGCTCGAAGACGTCCCCGGCGTGGCCAAGACGATCATGGCCCGGGCGTTCGCCTGCACGGTCGGCTGCACGTTCAAGCGGATCCAATGCACGCCCGACCTGCTGCCGACCGACGTGACCGGCGGGTCGATCTTCAATCAAAAGGCGAGCGAGTTTGAGTTTCGCCCTGGCCCGATCTTTGCGCAAGTGGTGCTGGCCGATGAAATCAATCGGGCGACGCCGCGGACGCAGGCCGCGCTGCTGGAGGCGATGGCCGAGAGTTCCGTCACGATCGACGGCGAGACGCACCGCCTGCGCCCGCCGTTCTTGATCATTGCGACGCAGAACCCGGTCGATCACGAGGGGACGTTTCCGCTGCCGGAGGCGCAGCTCGATCGGTTTCTGATCAAGCTTTCGCTCGGCTACCCGTCGCTCGATGATGAAGTGCAGATGCTCGATATGCTGAAGCGCGAGCATCCCCTTGAGAAACTTCAGCCGGTGATCAGCGCCGAGCAACTTGTCGCGTGCCAACGCGCCGTGCGAACGGTGAACGTCGATCCGAAGATTCGCCGGTATATCACAGAGATCGTGCATGCCACGCGAGCGCACCACGACATCCGCCTCGGCGGCAGCCCTCGGGCTTCGATTGCGTTGTACCGGAGTGCACAGGCAGTGGCGGCGATTCGGGGCAGAAACTACGTCGAACCGGACGACGTGAAGCAGATCGTGCCGGCGGTGCTGGGGCACCGGATCATCCTGCAACCGGAAAGTCGGCTGCAGAATGTGACCGTGTCGGAACTGTTGACGGAGGTTCTGGACGAGACGAAGGCGCCGCTGCTGGAAGCGCCTGTCAAATGAATACGAGATCTTTTTCCACAGAGGCGCAGTGAGTATGGAGAGGAGAATGATGGACGTTGAGGCTTGAAACTAATCCTCTGTGATCTCCGTGCCTCTTCGCTAAATCTTCTTTTTCAATGTAGGAATCCTGGCTCATGCGGTGGCTGGTCGGCGCTGCGATGCTGCTCGTCGTCGCGATGGCGCTCGACCTGGGGTTGCTCGCCTATGCGATGTACGCCCTGGTCGGCGTGATCGTGCTGAGCCGCAAGCTTGCCGACGTCTGGTCTCGCGAACTGTCGGCGACCCGCGAGATGAGCCGAGACCAGGTGAAGATCGGCGAAAGTGTCGCCGTGGTCACCGTGCTGGAGAACAAGAGTTGGCTCCCGGTGCCGTGGCTGCTGCTCGAAGATTTGCTGCCGCGACGAGCTGTCATTTTTGACCCGCCGAATCTGAAAGTTACTGGCCGACGGTTGCAGTTAGTTTCCTTTCCTGGGCGCGCTCGCAAGACGGTCCTTTACCAACTAACGTGCAACCGGCGCGGTTATTATCAGATCGGTCCGCTCGTCGCCGAAACGGGCGACGTCTTCGGGCTCTATCGCCGCTATCGCGTGCTGACGGAGCCGCACTTTTTGCTGGCGCTGCCCGAGGTCATTCCGCTCGCGGGGTTCGACGTCGCCTCGCGACGCCCGCTCGGCGAAGTGCGGATGACGCACCGGCTATTTGAAGACCCCACGCGCATTGCCGGCGTACGAGGCTATCAGGCGGGCGATCCGCTCAATCGGATCCACTGGGGCGCCACGGCCCGCACGGCGACGTTGCAAAGCAAGATCTATGAACCCTCGACCATCGCCGGCGTGACGATTTTGCTCGACTTTCATGAGCAGTCGTACGATCCGAAGCACGAACCGGTCCGCTCGGAGCTGGCCGTGACCGCTGCGGCCTCGATCGCCGCCGCCGTGTGCGAGATGGGGCAGCAAGTAGGGCTCGCGACCAACGGGCGCGACGCGGCGGATCGAATTCGGACGGAAGGGTGGCGTCACGAACAACTGTCCAGCCGCAAGCTCGCCCAAGGGTCGGGAATGCGCGAGCGGAGCGACCGGCTGCGTCCCGTCGCGGTTCCCACCGGTCACAGCAACACCCAGTTGCAGCAGATTTTGCGCACTCTGGCACGGGTGGAGAAAACCGATGGGCTCAGTTTCGCGCAGCTGGTCGTGGAAGTCTCAAGTCGATTGCCGCGGAGCGCGACGGTGATCGCCATGCTATCGAACGTGACTCCTGCGAGCGCGATCGCGCTCGGCTCGCTGCGCCGGCGCGGATACGCGGTTACGGCGATTGTCAACGCGTTTGAAGAGTTTGATTACGCGCGGATGGCAGGACCGTTGATGGCGGAGCAGGTCGACGTGCGGCAGCTGCGCGATCGGGCCGCGATTCCGCAGGTTTGCTTGAAATGTTTATTGAGGTAACGGTTCGTTAAAGTTGAAAATGGCCCGTCTCCGCATGACCAACGCCGATTACGTCGCCATCGCCGTGAGCCCGGCGCTCGTGATGGCGCTGGTCGGCAGTTTGGTCTTCTTCCTGATCGAGGTCCTTTACGTCGGCGATTACACGGTAAGGCTTAATTACGTCTTCGCCCTCTTCGTCTTCGCGACGGTGTTGATCGCGCGGATTGCGATCGAAATGGGTTCGGAACGGGCGGCGATGTTCAGTCTGCCGCTGGGGCTGCTAATGTTCCTCGCCCTCGGGCGCTTCGTCGAGCATGCCGGGGCATTCGGTTGGTTGCTCAATATAGGTTTGCTGACTGGAGTCTGGTGGTCGTCGCACAAACTGACGTGGGACTGTACTGTCATCGACGACAATCAGGATTCGTCGGGCGAGGGTCTGCTTGGGCGCGTCGGCCTCGATCCGCTGGAAGGCCCCGAATCCGGTTCAAAGGCAGCGAAGTCGATCCAGCCGTCCGGCCCATCAGCGACCGGGAATGAACTTTTCAACGACCCCGCCGAAGGCGCATCGCCGCAAACGAACCTCTGGCAACGACTCGTGAGCGCCAACCCGGGCCCGCACACGCCCGGCCTTTGGGTGCTCTACTTTTCGCTGGCCGCATTGCCCCTCTTCGGCATCGGGCAACACTGGATCCCAGTGCGCGACGTTGGCCGGCGGCGCTATGCCTTCGGCCTACTCGCCGTGTATGTCGCCGCGGGACTCTCGCTGCTGGTGACGACGAGCTTTCTCGGCTTACGTCGCTACCTGCGGCAGCGCAACGTCGAGATGCCGGCGCCGATGGCGGCTACATGGTTGACGCTGGGCGGCATGCTGATCCTACTCGTGATGTTCGTCGCTGCGTTGCTGCCGCGCCCCGCCGCGGAGTATGCCGTGGCCCAACCGCCATGGCGCGTCGGCTCTCCAGGTGATAACTCGGCCAACCGCCTGAGCGCCGGTAACGAAGGAACGGTCGATCCCGACGCTGACCAGCGCGTCACCAGCGATAACCAAGCCGACGCACCGCACACGGGGGACGCTACCGCCGAGGCGACTAGCGAGCAATCGACCGCCGGCGACCAAGCGGGCGAAGGCGAGCCAAAAGGCGAGGGACAGAGCGATTCGCCGTCTGGTGAGTCGAATATTTCCGAACCGTCGAGCAACGCCCCATCGCCTAACGACACCTCGCCGCGCGATGAGGGAGATCGGCCGGTCGACGAAAATGCAGAGCACGGGGAAGCGTCGCAGTCAGAGGATCAGCATGAGCGTGAATCGTCGTACGACAAGACAGAAGAGAGGGGACCTTCGGAAAGATCGCCGCCCGGCGACTCACAGTCGACTGAGGAGGCGCAAACCGCCAGCAAGGCGTCGCCTCCGCAGTCGCCATTGCCCGACGTTTCAGCCATGATGGCGACGCTGACCAGTTCGATTGGTGCGCTCGTCAAGCTCGTGTGCTACGCACTGTTAGCGCTGGCCGTCTGTTACTTCGCATGGCGCAACTGGCCAGCCATCGTGCGGGCGTTCTTCGAGATTGTGCGAATGATTCGAGACCTCGTCGCGCGCCTGTTTGGCTCAGCGCCGAAGGCGACCGAAGCAGTCGACGCGGGACAAACCGCCCCTTCTCCGACGCCGCGTCGCACGTTCGCTGAATTCACCGATCCCTTCGTCAGCGGCCGTGATAAGAAGGCTTCGCCGGTCGAACTAGTCCGCTATACCTTCGAGGCATTCGAAGCGTGGTCGGGCGATCGAGGGCGAGTGCGCACTCCCGATCAGACGCCGCAGGAATTCCTCCGCGTCGCCGCGCCGCCGCAATCGCCGCTGCACGAGGAAGCGCGACGGATGGTGCGACTCTACAGCGAAGCTGCCTATGCGTCGGCCAACGTCCCGCGCGAAACAGCGGCGACGCTCAGGCAGCTTTGGCATTTGATGCAATCGGTGAGATAGTCGGCGACCGCAAACGGCGTCGGTAGCGCCTGAGTTTTCGCCCGTCCTGAAGTTTCGGTTTGCGGCGGTTCACGCGATGCGGACAGATCAATTCCACCCCTCGCTCGGCCAAGCGCTTTCGCAGCGGGTCGCTGTCGGCCGCCCTGTCGTAGATCAAGCGCGCGACCTTCCGCGGCGAACGACGACGATCTCGACGCGGCACGTTCAACTCGATCCGGAACACACGACGCGCAATGGTCGTTTGCGAGAGAAGCGGCCTTGTGCGCTTAGCGAGTTTGCCAATCCCCTCGGTTAACGCTCGTGGGCGTACAGCATAGCGGGATTTCGTGACGCTATCGACCGACACGGTCGTCTATTCCACCTTCGCCGTAAACTGTGTAAATCTCTATTGGAAGTGAGTTGCAGACTATTCTTCCACGTTATTTAACGCAGATTGCCATCGCCGCTAATTTCAAACTAAGGGCGATAGGCGCAGTGAGAGCTTGCCCCAGTTGTTCTACCTGCACCGCGCCCGAACCCTTCGCGGCCAGTATTCGGCGACCGACACGAGCAGCGGTGACGATTATCTCGCGTAAGCAGTCCGGACATTCTGTCCGGGGCCACTTGAACGTGTCGTCGTCGGCATTTCCGGTCGGTCGTTCAGATCGACCTGGCATTTCCGCCGCAGCGCCTCCTGCTTCCCGCCGGTAGCGGTAGTCGTCGGCTCGCCAAATCGCTCGGCGTCGATCGAGGTGAGGGAAATGACCGCCGTCCTCGCCCCAGCGTCGTGCGCGCGTCGCAGAAAGATAGCCTGTCGCGCCGCGCGAGTGGCGACGTCGGCATAGCCTGCCGCCGTCAGAACAACGGCAAGTGGTAGTCGCCTACGGCAAGCTTCTCCGCAAGGAAGCGCTTTCCCGGCCCGAGCGGGCGGCGCTCGTCCGGTTTGAAAAGGTCAAAGAGGAACGACTGCGCTGGCAGTACTACCGTTCGATTCCCAAGAAGCACTGGCGGAAGATGTCGGGACGCCAAGCGAAAACGATTCTCGAGCAAGCCTCCCGATACGGTCTGCCGCTGGACGGTCCGACCATCGACCTGCCGAAAGTCGTTCGGGCGCTGCACGACTTCCTGGCGGCCAACGCGTACAAGTTGTCCAGAGGCGACGATCCGCTACTGACAACGGCGCAGACGAGCCCAGCCCTGGAGCGATATCGGGAAGAGCGTGCCTTGCTGGCTCAATTGGACCGAATGGAACGGCAGCAAGAACTGGTGCCGCTCGAGGAAATTCGATTCTGCCTCGACGGGATGGCCCATCACATATGCAAAGCGTGCGAAACCCTCGAGCGGAAATATGGCAATGAGGTCGCGGAAGTTGTTCGCGATGCGATTCGAAACTTTGAAGCCGCCGCCGAGGAGATGTTCGGCGAAGTTCGGCCACTTTCGGACGACGATGAATCAACCACCGCGGACGAGGAACTTCCCCACAGCCAACTGTAGCGGCTTGGTTCGGCTAGCCGTAAGTCGAGTATACTTAAACAGCGCTGGAACAACTCCACCTATTTGATACGACGGACCATGGCCATCTTCCATATTACCGCGGACCGACTGGAAGAGTTGCCCATCACCACGTTCAGTGGCGCCGGCATTCGAGAACGGGACGACATGCAGCGCTTGCTGCGAGATCAAATCGAGATCATCGCGCCTGAGACGCTGGTGATTTCCGAAGAGTTCAGCGATTGGGAAGACTCGCGACGCCGCATTGACCTACTTGCCATCGATCGCGACGCCAACCTTGTCGTGATTGAACTGAAACGAACGGATGACGGCGGCCACATGGAGCTGCAGGCGATCCGCTACGCCGCGATGATTTCCGCGATGACGTTTGATCGCGGCGTCGACGTCTATGCAGCTTACTTGCGACAGCGTGGAGACGGCCGGGATGCTCGCCAGTCGTTGCTCGATTTTCTCGGCTGGGATGAAGTCGACGACGAATCGTTCGCCAGAGACATCAGATTAGTCCTGGTCGCGGCAGACTTTTCCAAGGAACTTACGACCACTGCGATTTGGCTAGGAGAGAGGGGAATCGACGTGCGCTGCGTGCGTCTCCGGCCGTACCTAGACGGAGCTCGTCTCCTGATCGACGTCCAGCAGCTTATTCCGTTGCCTGAGGCGGAAGAGTTTCAGGTTAGGCTTCGGGAGAAGGCGCAGAAAACACGTCTGGCCAAGTCGTCGCAGTTGACGGAGGCGAGGCTGTTCGAACAACTAACGGCGCAACATGGCGACGCGGCGGGCCGCGCAGCGAGAGCCCTGCTGGATTGGGTCGAGCCTCAAGTGAGTTACATCTACTGGGGAACCGGCGACAAGCGCGCGGGCGCCGTCGCCATCCGGACTGTCAACGGCGTCCGATACCACGTTGTTCGCATTGGTTACCAGGGCGGCATCGTGTTCTTGATTGATCGGCTCCATCGAAAGCCTCCTTTCGACCAACCCGAGATGCAACGTGAGTTGGTCGAGCGAATGAATGAAATTGAGGGAGTCGAGCTGTCACCGGACTTTTTGCGTTGTCGACCTCGGATCGACGTCGGCCAATTGACTGACCCGCAGCAGTTCAGTCAGATCAAGGAATTCTTGGCGTGGGTGATGAGCCATATACCTACCCCCTAAATGATGCTGTCAAACCACGCCCTAATTCCCAGCTGCCAAGAATTCCACGTGCGCGTACCGGCTATCACGACGGAGGGGCTGCCGAAGCGGCTCGTCGCGTTCGGCGTCGACGACGTCCATCTCTTGAAGCTCGACTGCAAGGGCGCCGAGTACACCATCCTCGAGTCGCTCGCCGAAAGTGTTCGCCTATCCCAAGTCGGCTGGATTCGCGGCTCGGGCGACAGCACAAGCCTCGTCTGGCCAGCATGCTTGCAGGGACGCACCTATACCACTTCGATCCCAACCCTCGCGTCAGTGCGGGCTTTTCATCAGTCAACGGCGATAGCCAACTATTAATGCCAGCGATCCCGATGGCCGAGTCACAATTGGAGCCTCCTTGCGGGGGCTGGTGCGATCAGCGACAGCGATAGTCAGGAAGTCATTCCTTCGGGGGACTACGAGATCCATTGTTTAGCATACGGGCGCGCCAAAGCAGCAACTCTCGACTGGAGAGAATCTTAAATGGGAATATTGGCGTATTCGGCAAGGGTATTCGGTGAAGATTCCCCATTGCAAAGCGTTGTTCTACCGTGGGCTCAGATTGAAGGGGGCCACAAGCACCGCGTCACGAGAATTTGGAGGTTCAACTATGGCCACGCTCGTATCCCTCGCCCGCAATGCCATGCTGTCCGTCGCTGTTGCCACCGCATTGGCGCTCGCCGCCGGCCCATCCCAGGCGTGCGACTACTATTATTACCGGACCGTGACGACCTATGTCGCCGTCCAGCCAGTAGGCTACTACGTCACCCACTACGACGACTGCGGCGATGCCTACCAAGTCCGCGTGGTGACGCATCGGACGGTCCGTGTCCCGGTAGCCCGACAGGAGAAAGTATACTGTTGATAAGCATCGGAGATCCGTCTCCGCGGCATTATCCTACGGTATGACGCTGCTGGGCAGAATCGAATTGTACCTGCCCGGCTTGTTACGTGCCGCTAGGTCGTTATGCTGGCGCCTATGTCGGAGTCGTCTAAGTCGTCGCTGAATGAGCTTACCGACGAGACGTTGGTCGAGCTCGTCCAGCGCGGCGGCGCCCCGGCGAAAGCGTCATTCCAGGCGCAAGCGGCATTTGCGAAGCTCCGCGAGCGGTACAACGAGCAAGTCGTCGCTTCTGCTGCACAGTTCGGCAAAACTGGCGCCGAAGACGTCGCCCAGGAAGCATGGATTAAAGTGTGGACTAAGATTGCCGACCATTTTGATGGCAGAAATTTTCGAGGGTGGCTCTTTAGACTTGTAAAGCACGAAGCGATAAACGCGTATCGTCTTGCTCAGCGCAAACGGGAGCAGTCAATTAGCCTAGATTTCGAGTCGAAGGGCGACGGCAGCGCATCGAGCTTGGCGATCCTCCTCGAAAGAAAAGAACCGCTGGAACTGTGCATTGCCAAGCTCCCCGAACGGCAGCAATGCATCGTGCGGGCGACGCTGCAACAGATGAAAATAGCGGCCGCTGCCGAGCATTGTGGCATCACCGCCGCGCAAGCGTCGGTCGCGAAGCATCACGCCATCAAATCACTGCGCGCCTGTACCACCAGGGAGGGCGTATGAACCTGCCCGCCCTCGAAATCCCGGAAGATGACGCGCTGCTGGCCCCCTGGCTGGAACGGCAGTTGGTCGGCATGGACTTAGGCGACCTCGCGACTCAGCTCGCGTTGTGGCAAGAAGATGCCGCGCCGCCGGACGGATCCTCGCTCGACGTAGCGATTGGCGATCGGCTGGCGACGGTCCTCGAAGCGGGTCTGTGCGGACTTTCGGTCGATGACCTACGAGGTCTACTCGCAAGGCCGGGCCTGTTATTGGAATTGCAAGCTCGCATCTTCGGCGAGGGAGGTGACTATTGGCGGGGCGTAGCGATAAGCAGCGAACATCGCGCCGCCGTGCAGCGGGTGGAGTCGGCCGTGTCTGAGAGGCTCCGCGAACGGCCAACGCTACCGCCAGTCGCGGAGCCGGTTGGCAACCTTCGCGCCCGTTGGCGGGTGCTGCCGGCGATCGCTGCGGTGCTGCTATTGGCGCTCGGCGCCTGGGCACTGCGACCGGGGCCTGTGCCGGCGCCGGGCTGGGGCTTTGACCGGCCGGGGTTGCTCACCCAGCAGATACCAGCGGACCAGTATTTGACGATGCTGTCCCAAGCGGCGAATCAGTGGTTTAACAAAAAGCCAGACTCGGCCGACTCCCTTCGCGCGCGGCTTATACAGTTTCGCGACGGCTGCGACACGCTGCTGGCCGCCCCCCACGCGCAGCTCGCCGCCGCCGACAAAGAATGGCTGCTGAAACGCTGTCGCGCATGGCGCGACGGCATCGAAATTCGCCTGGCTGAGCTGGACGCCGGCGAGTTCGATATCGCTGAAGTGCGGCGGCGGGCCGACGAACTAGTTGAGAAGGCCGTCGACGCCCTGCATCAGCGAGCTGAAAGCCTCGGGTGAAGGGGACCGACGATCCACACGTCGGCGAAGCCTCTGCCGAGTACCTAGGTCGTAGACGGCAACTCCCGCGTTTTCGGTCACCGGCCTCGCTTCGTACCCGCTAACGCGGAGCAACTTGGCCTAGACTTCGCGAATTTGCAGCGACGAAAGCGACGACTGCTCGCATTCATCGACTCCGCGTCGACACTTACCGGCGGCGGTCGCCGCCAGGACCGCCCAAGCTGCCCAACAGGGGCCAAGCGTGCCCTCCAGTTCAAATGAATTAACTTCATTGGACGACTATTGCTGCTGATCGCCCGCGATCAACGAAAGACGGGTTAGCAAGTCAGCGCTGTGCGTAATCAGGTTTCCGATCTCGACGGGCATTCACTGATCGATTTTCTTGGCAGTCTTGTAGCTCCTGCCATTCGATCTTTTCGGCCAGTGCAACGGCGCGTCGAGTCCTACGCCGACCGTTTCCCGACGTGGACCTCAATGAAGCGTCAATTGCTCAGTCCTCAGTCGGGAATCTTTCACGAAAAAGCCTAGCAAGCGCCGGATACGAAACCCGTGCCGCACCCGCCTATCGGCCGGGCAGAAGATGAAGTTGATTTTTTTTGCTAGCGGAACACGAAGATTCTCCGGCGCGATGCGTTGTCAGTGGTAGACCGTTCGACGAGCGTCGTCGCACGGCTCGAAGACTCCCACAGTTCGCGTCTATTTGGAGATTGACCCATGAGATTCCCCCTCGTCGCCGCCTCCCTAATCGTTGGCGTAGGCAGCTTCTTTCCCGCATTGGGCTCGACGGCGGAGGCCGCCGATTACGGCGCCTACGTCGTGTGCAATCCCACGAGCACAGCACTTCACTACCAAGTGAAGTGGGGCGACGGAGAGTGGAAGTCGTACTGCGTCTATCCAGGTTACGTGAAGTCGCACTACCACGAACTCGACTGCGAAGGCGCCGCCCCCAAACCTCGGGTTCGCTTCGACTACGTCGGCGGCGACGAACAAGTGACGTATCAGACGTACGCCGTCGACATGACGGCGACTGACTGCCCGTCCAATGGCAAACGATACACGTTTAAGTTTTCGCGGTGCGGAACGTATCTCGAGCTGTACCGATGAAGTACGCGGGCTGGTGCGTCCGCTGTTTTTTCCTTCCTTTCTAGTTTAGGAGACCGATTCGATGATCAAGCAACCTACCTCCCGCATCATCCGCCGCGTTGGCCTGCCAGCGCTGGCGTTATTGATGATGGCGTTCGCCAGTTCGCAGGCAGAAGCCCATGGCGGCTATAGTTCGGGCTACAGCTACTCCTACGGCTATAGCTACAGCGGACGCAACTACGGCTACAGCACGTACTACCGGTATGGGCAGCCGCGATACCAGAATCACTATCAAAACTACAACTATGGCTCGCGCGGCTACTCGCGCTGCCGATAGCGGCCAGCGTATGAGAAGGCGATGAAGCGAGCTTAGCTCGCTTCATCGCCTTCCTTCTTCTGCTTAAGCGAATGAGCATCGTCCCTCCCGTCAGGAAGGCCTCTGGGGGGAGATCTATGCACTAGCGGCAAGTCTCTGCGTAACTCCAGCCCTTCCTCCGATGCGCTACACCGTACGAATGGTCACGATCTGGATGCCAATCGCGACCGCGGCGATTGCTTTGGCTGCTTTGACGCTGCGCGACGCGTCGCCGCCCGGTCTGGACGGATATTGTCCGGTCGCCCTCGTCGAAGAATGGCGTTGGGCGCATGGTGATTCATCGATAGTGGCGACTTTCGAAGGTTGCCGCTACTGGTTCTCTAGCGACGAGGCGCTGACCCGCTTCCGGCGCGAACCGGTCCGGTACACCCCCGCGCTCGCAGGAGTCGACCCAGTGCTGTGGCTGGACGAAGGGCGGCGGGCGCCGGGAACTCGGAAGTTCGGCGTCGAGTATGCCCGTCGAATCTGGCTATTCGCCTCAGAGCAGACTTTGCATCGTTTCGTGCAGAGTCCCTCGCGCTACGTCGTTCTGGTCGCGAAGTCTCGCGGGCATTCCGCCTCGCCGTCAAAAGTAGCGGACGATGAGTGACCGTGACCGGCGGGCCTCGGAAAAATGTGGGGGGAAATTCGCGCAATAAACACCGCCCGACGCCGTTGTGGTGGGTGGGCGCCAACCAAGAACGTCACAATCGGCGCCGTCCCTAACCCTCCCGCATTTCTGGAGCCTATGATGAACAACGCCCTCCGAGCTCGCGTCAACAAAGCCGTCCAAGCCGCTCAAACGAGCCCAGCTCTCGAAATCTACGGTACGATCCGGTACGCGTGGCGAGGGATCGATCGCAAATCCGCCCAGCCGCCGGCGACGCTCGTGGCAGCGCGTCTCGCGGAGTTGATTAAACAAGCGCCACTGGCCCTGTCGCTCGACCAGCTCACCGAGCTCAGCGACCATGCGACGACCGCTGGCTTGCCGCTGTGGGCCGCGAAGGAGATCGCCGACTCGGCACAACGCTTCGGCGACTTCGCGCTGCCGCGCACCCTCAGAACCGCCGAAGGCGTCTACCGCTGCGACGTGCAGCCCCTAACGCTCCGTTACACGATGTACCTTGGCTACGTGGCGACGCCGGCCTACGCGGCGCTGGGACGCATCGACAAAGCGGTTCGGCTGTCGCGGCGGTTTCTTGATCGGCTTTGCTCGAGGACTTACGACTGCGTACTCGGTGCCGGAGGTCATTCGTACCCCAACGATGCGACCACCCGCTTGCTGACGTTTGCCGCCCCGCTCAACGGGCTCGCAGTTCATTGGCCTTCGGACGGCGGAAGCCCCGCCGCACGGCGTCAAGTCGATCTGCTGTTGCAACGGTTGATCCGCGAGTGGCCGCTCTCAGATTGCATGCTCATCCGGGCGGCGGCGCTGGGGGTCGTCACGGCCGTTCCGTCCGCAGCCCGGGTGTTTTCATCGGCCGCGTCGGTCGCATCCGAACGCCACGAGCGCGAACTTGCCGCAGCCTTTGAGTTCTTCAGCGGCCGGCCGGAATTGCTCCGCGCTAGCGGGAAGCGCCGGTTGCTGCGAAAACGGCGTCGCAGCGAGGCCCTTGTCGCTCGGTAACGTGCATCCACATGGACGTTCCGAAAAGCCGTATCTTTTTAACTCCCTCACCATCTTCAACACCCCAGCAAACTCTATGATCGCCTTTCCAACGCTTCACTCCGTCGCCTTGTTGGCAGTTCGGGCGGCGCGGATCCCTATCAAGTCGCTCGCGGCCGTCGTAGTGATCGCTGGTTTCGGCCCGGTGATCATGATCGCGTGGCTGGCGGCGGTCATCAGCGTCGACTGCCGTACGGAACGCCCCAGCTTAGCGACGGCCAAAGTGCTACGGATGGCTTTTGACGTCGGGCCGGCGTGGCGTGCGGCCGTTATTGAGCCTTCCGTAAAGTGGCGGTTCACCGGCGGCTTTTTCCATTTACCAAGCGAGCGCCTGCAAGATTGTGGTTGGTCGATGTGGTGCTAGAATGCTTGCCACTTCGCGATGGGACGGCGGTGCGCCTTTTCAATTCAGTTCATTCGAGTATCCAAGTGGAGTTTGGCGATGTTGATCAGCCAGAAAGGCTTGCCAGTCGGGACGCTCGTCGTCGGTTGGTTGGCGCTGGCCGCGTGGGGCGGCGCGCGGGCGGAGGGACCGCTAGCGCTAGTTCCAGAAGACGAAGCGATCTTGGAGTTGGACATCCCCGACGGGGTGCGCGTCGAGATCGACGGCCAGGCCGTTGACGACCCTCGACGCGTGGTCTGGAGCGGCGCGTCGTCCGACCGGCCGATCGAGGCGCAGCTCGCCGCCACGTTTGCCGATGGCGGTCGCAAGGAGCGGTCGCTTTTGATGTGGGGAGGCCACGCCGTCCGGCTGCCACTTCGCTCGCCTGCAGCCGCAGTTCCCACGCCAGTGCTTCAAATCGGGCACGCGGAGGAAGTCTCTTCGGTAGCGTTCAGTCCCGACGGCAAACTTGGACTCACCGGCTCATGGGATAATACGGCAGCGGTGTGGGACGTCGCCACCGGCCGGCGACTCCGCACCCTTGAAGGGCACGCTGACTTCGTCTCTTCGGTAGCGTTCAGTCCCGACGGCAAGCTCGCCCTCACTGGCTCGGGGGATAATTCAGCAGCGGTGTGGGACGTCGCCACGGGCCGCCGACTCCGCACTTTCGAAGGGCACGCTGGTATCGTCTCTTCGGCAGCGTTCAGCCCTGACGGCAAGCTGGCCCTTACTGGTTCTTTTGACAAGTTGGCGGCGGTGTGGGACGTCGCCACCGGACGTCGACTCCGCATCCTCGCAGGACATACGGAGGCCATCGGTTCGGTAGCATTCAGCCCTGATGGCAAGCTCGCCCTCACCGGTTCCGGGGACAAGTTGGCGGCGGTGTGGGACGTCGCCACAGGCCGCCAGCTTCGCACCCTTGAAGGGCATAACGGCATCAAGAATCAGTGTGTTGGGGTCTATTCGGTGGCGTTCAGTCCCGACGGCAAGCTCGCCATCACGGGCTCGGCCGACGAGACGGCTGTGGTGTGGGACATCGCCATGGGCCGCCGGCTCCGTACTCTTGAAGGACACGCCCATGGCGTCAATTCGGTAGCGTTCAGCCCCGACGGCAAGCTCGCTCTTACCGGCTCTTTTGACAAGACGGCGGCGGTGTGGGAGGTCGCAACCGGTCGCCGACTCCACACCCTCGAAGGACACGCCGAAGGCGTCAATTCAGTAGCGTTCAGTCCCGACGGCAAGCTCGCCATAACGGGCTCCGTAGATGATACTGCGGCGGTGTGGGACGTCACCACCGGCCGCATGCTCCGCACCCTCGAAGGACACGCTGAGAGCATCTCTTCAGTGGTGTTCAGCCCCGATGGCACACTCGCCCTCACCGGCTCCCGCGACGAGGCAGCGGCGGTGTGGGAGGTCGCAACCGGTCGCCGACTCCACACCCTCGAGGGACACGCCGACGGCGTCAATTCAGTAGCATTCAGTCCCGACGGCAAGCTCGCCCTCACCGGCTCTTTTGACGAGACAGTGGCGGTGTGGGATGTCGCCGCCGGACGCCGACTTCGCACCCTTGAAGGGCATACTGGCTTCGTCAACTCGATAGCGTTCAGTCCCGACGGCAAGCTCGCGCTCACCGGTTGCCACGACGATACGGCGGCAGAGGATACTGCGGCGCTGTGGGACGTCGCCACCGGCCGCAGGCTCCGTACCCTCAAGGGGCACGCCGGCGGCGTCGATTCGGTAGCGTTCAGCCCGGACGGCAAGCTCGCCGTCACCGGTGGCCTTGGCGACGCATTGGCAGCGCTGTGGGACGTCGCCACCGGCCGCCAACTCCGCGTCCTCGAAGGGCACAACGGTGGCGTCAAATCAGTAGCTTTCAGCCTCGACGGCAAACTCGCCCTCACTGGCTCGGGGGATAATTCAGCAGCGGTGTGGGACGTCGCCACGGGCCGCCGACTCCAAATTCTCGAGGCGCACACTAGCAGCATCTGGTCAGTAGCGTTCAGCCCGGACGGCAAGCTCGCGCTCACCGGCTCCAATGACAGAACGGCAGTGGTATGGAACGTCGCCTCGGGGCGCCGACTGCGCACTCTCGAAGGGCACGTCGGGGGCGTCAGTTCGGTAGCGTTCAGCCCCGACGGCAAGCTCGCCGTGACGCAGACGGGCGAAGGCGTGGCGGCGTGGGACGTCGCCACTGGCGATCTTGTTTATCGCCAAACGTTCACTGACGCGGGCATTCTCACGACCACCCCCGAAGGCCTGTTCGACGGCCCATTTAATGCGTCCGAGGCGATCTGCTACCGCCGCGTCGGCGGCGGGCTGCGAGTCGTCCCGGTCTCGCAGTACTACAGCGACCTCGGGCGTCCGGGGCTGTACGAGCTAATTCTTCAGGGGGAACGGCCGATGCCTGCTGTCGACTTCAGCGACGCGCCCGAACCCCAAGTGCGGTTCGTCTTTCCCGAGACGGGAGCCGTCGTGACCGAGTCGTCCATTCAGGTGGTGGTCGAGGCGACCGATGCCGGCAGCGGCGTCGAAGGGATTCGGCTCACCAACAACCAAAGGCCCATTCCCTCAGCGGCTCCCATGACGCGAGACGGAGACAAGTTCCGCCAGACCTACCTGTTCGACTTGGCGGAAGGGAACAACTTACTGGAGACGATCGCGACATCCGACGGCAAAACTCAAGGCGTGGCGCGAATCGATAGCGCCTCGGCTACTGTCGTGGTGAAGTGCCGCGAGAAGTTGACGCCTCCCGACCTGTACATCGTCGCCGTGGGGGTTGGGGAATACGCCGACGCTGGTTGGCGCCTCCACTATCCCCCCGCCGACGCCCGCGAGCTGGCGCAGGCCCTCGAGCGGCGCGGCCGGAAACTGTTTCGAGAAGTCCACGCCCAGGTGCTGGTTGACGCGGACGCGAATTCGGCGGGGATCGAGCAAGCCTTTCAACGCGTCGCCCAGTCCGCCCTACCCCAAGATTGCGTCGTCGCAACATTTTCCGGCCACGGCCACGCCATCGACCAAGTCTACTATTTTCTTCCGCAAGAATTCAAACAGGAGAGCGCCGATACCGTCGATCAGAGCGTCCGCCGGTACGGCATCGCGCATGGCAGCATCGCCGCTTGGCTGCGGCCGATCAAAGCGCAGAAGGTGACGTTGGCGTTCGATACCTGCCACTCGGGACATGCGATCCAGTTGATGAAGGCGTTCGACCGAGGCGCGTCGTTCGCACGGGCTATCGAAGATCTTAATCGTTCTGAAGGGGTTCAAATTATTGCTGCGGCGGCGACGGACAACGTGACCCAAGAAGTCGAGGAGTTGGGGCACGGCATCCTGAGCTACGCGTTGCTGGGCGGGTTGGGGGCCGTCGACCACGGCCCGCTGTCGGGAAAGCACGCGCCATACGATACGAAAGACGGCTCCTTGTCGGTTGCGAAGTGGCTGATGTTTGCAAGCGATCAGGTGAGCGAGCTGAACAAGGCCTATCGACAGAACGATGAAAAGCCGCGCTCGCAGATCCGGAACGACTACCCCATCGCCGCGTTCGATTAGCGTCGTAGGTCGACAACGAGCAAGGCGACTTGCGTCATTCCCCCCATTTTTGTTGCAGTCCAGGAGATGCGAGAAATGCCACACGTCACGCGGCCTCTCTTCTTAATCGCAGTGATGTGCTGCGCGATTAGCACGTTGCCGCCGCTGCGGTGTTCAGCGGATGAATCAACCGCGGACGCGGAGCTGCGTGAGTCAGCGACGACGGTCTTGAAGAAGTACTGTTACAAATGCCACTTGGGAAGCGCGTCGGACGCGGGGGGTTACACGTTCGACGTCACGCGTCTCAGCAGCCTGATTGACGAAGGGGTGGTCGAGCCTGGGAATTCCGAGGAGTCGATGATAGTGGACGTCGTGCTGGGCGACGAGCCTTCGATGCCCAAAGGAAAAGGACCGCGACCGACCGCCGAAGAGTACGATGCGGTGGTAAAGTGGATTAACGCTGGCGCTCCTGTTGAGGCAACCGTCGCACGTTCACCGGTCACTGATCGTGACACGCTTCAACTGATTCTCGACGATTTGCGTCGATTGGACCCCGAGTTGCGAGAGCGAGTGCGTTATTTTTCCCTCGCGACCTCGCACAACAACGTCCAGGACGTGGAGGCCAAGCTGCTGCCGCAGTTCCGCGCGGCATTCGTCAAGGCGCTAAACAGCCTCAGCTGGGAGAAGGAACTGGTCAGCATGAAGCCGATCGATCCGCAAGAGACTTTATTCCGCGTCGACTTGCGTTCAGTCGGCTGGAACCGGGATCACCATTGGAGCTCCATCCTGGCGGCGTACCCCTATGCGATCACACGCGACGAAGCGAACGACCCGCCGTCGGCTGAACTGGAACTCGCGATTTTGCGAGAGTCTCCGCATGCCTTGCCTTATCTACGCGTCGATTGGTTCGTGGCGACCGCTACGCGCAGCCCCCTGTACGAAACGATCTTGCAGCTTCCCGCCACCACGACCGAGCTCGAGCAGCGCCTCGGGGTCGAACGGACCAAGAACCTTCAAGAGAACAACGTCGTCAGAGCGGGGATGCGCGAAAGCAACGTGGCTCGCGAGAATCGACTGGTCGAACGCCACCCCACGCGCTACGGTGCCTACTGGGTCAGCTACGATTTTCGTAGCAGCGATGGGCGGGGCAACCTCGCCTCGTTCCCGCTCGGCCCCCGGTACGCCGACAACAAGTTTGACGAGCAAGCCTTCGAGTACGATGGCGGCGAGATCATCTTCAATCTGCCTAACGGACTTCAGGCGTATTACCTGGCCGACAGCAAGGGCAATCGCTTGCTCGACCCAGCTCCGAACGACATCGTGACCGATCCGGCAAGGGCGTCCGGCACGACGGACGTCGTCAACGGCATCTCCTGTATCGTTTGCCATGCGGACGGAATGAAACCGGCCCGCGACGTCATCCGCAACGGTTCGGCGTTAGGGGGCGACCCGTTGAAGAAGGTGAAGCTACTCTATCCGCCGCAAGAAGTGGTGGACCAATGGCTCCGCGACGATAGTAAGCGGCACCTCGACGCTGTGCGCGAAGCAGTGGGCCCCGACGAGCTTGGCGATCCGGGCGAGCCGGTGGCGGCGATGGCTTATGAGTACTACCAATCGCTCACGCTGCAGCGAGCGGCCATCGAAGTCGGCGTTTCGCCGGAACGACTCAGCGAAGCGATTCGTTTGGACCGCTCGTTGCAACGAATGGGGCTAAAACCCCTGATCGAACAGGGTAAAAAGCCGGGCAAAATCCTTCGCAGTGCCTGGCAGTCCCGGGAGTTCGCCGTCTCGCCGATGCAGCAGGCGTCCCAAGTGCTAGGCGTCGGATCGCCGCTGAACGTGAGCGGCCCGGCCGATCGTTAGTTTTTTGTCCTTGCGGAGTTCAACCCCAACAGAACCCTTGCCGTAGATCGAGCGTTTACCCATGAAAGCCAAGTCAATATCCGCGATTTCCGTGAAGAGTCTGCTCTTGCTGGCCGTTTCCGTAGGGTCTGGCGCCGAGGCGCTCGCCGCCGACGCCCTGTCGATCGAACTAGCGACGCTTGCTCGGTCGACAAAGAAGTTCTTGAGCCTCAGCGGCGGAGATTCCATCGCCATCGGAGACTTTCGCGGTCCGGCAGGCAAGAAATACGGGCCGCGCATCGTCGAAACGTTGAAGGCCGAGCTCGAGAAGGTCGAGCTGAAGATCGCCCGCACGGGGATCGGGATCGGGGGCAAGTACATCGTCTCAGAGATCGACGATCCCAACGCCGAACGGGATTCCGGTCTGAAGGTTCCGATCATCAAGATCACCGCAGAGTTCATCGACGGCAGCGGCAATCGCCTGAACACGGTTCCGCTGCAATCCATCGTCTGGGACGAAGGCATGGCGCCCCTGCAAGACGGCGAGTTCACGCTGACGCTGCGCGATCCTGCATCGAAAGAGGGATATCCCGACGAGGGGGCGCTGATCGCGGCGGGCGCCCCCGGGGGGCAGCTTCGCTCCAACCTGAAGACCCCAAGCGAACGGGCCCGGGCGATCGGTCAGCTCATCAATTCGCCTGACTTGATGACCAGCGATGACGGCTCGCGGCTGTTCGCCGCCGGGTCGAAGGCGTACGGCGTGGAGCTGCTCGTAAACGGCGCTCGCCGGCCGTTCACGATCGAGCCGGATAAAACGGCGAGCGTCCGCCTCCAACTTGATGAGACTTGTGAAATCGGCGTGTTGAATCAATCGGGGTTCGACGCCGCCGTCGCCATCACCATCGACGGCCTCAGCGTTTTCCAGTTCAGCGAGCTCCGCCATCAGGATGGCCCGCTCAAGGGCGAGCCACTCTACGCGCACTTCGTCGTTCCGCCGAGCCAAAAGGGCAGCCTCATTCGGGGATGGCATCTCAACAACGAAAAGTCGGCGGCGTTTCGTATCACCTCGCCCGAGCAGAGCGCGGTGGCGGAGCTCGGCAAAGAATCGGACTCTGGCGTCGTCACCGTGACCTTTGCGGCGGCGTGGGACGCGGGCCAGGCGCCCCCGCCGGGGGAACCCGGACTAATCCGCGGCGACAAGCGCGACGGCCCCAAGAGGATGGGCCGGGGAGACGAGTTCGATTTCAAAATCAAAGAGGTGCAGCGAGAGGTCGGTAAGCCGCGAGCGGTGATCAGCTTCTATTACGACCGTACGGCGAAGTAGCAGTTAGTTGACAGTGGATGACGTTGAGTGCTTGAGCACGATTAATGAACCTTATTTGGTCGATTCCTTGTTAACTCTTCCAGGATTCCCGTGATGAAGCGCCGAGCGGTTGTGTTTTTCTTCTGCCTCGTCGCGCTAAGAGCCGGGGCGCTGTTTGCGCAAAAGCCGTCGGCGGCCAACCTTCCCGAGCCGGTGCTGCAAGTCGGGCCCGGCTTCGTTACTTCAATAGCGTTGAGTCCGGATGGCCGGCTCCTCCTCATCGGCTCTGATGCGGACACGACGGCGATATGGGAGGTTGCCACCGGACGTCGACTCCGCATCCTCGCAGGACACACGGAGGCCATCAGTTCGGTAGCATTCAGCCCTGATGGCAAGCTCGCCCTCACCGGTTCCGGGGACAAGTCAGCGGCGGTGTGGGACGTCGTCACTGGCCGCCGGCTTCGCACCCTCGAAGGGCACACTAATGAAGTCGCTTCGGTAGTGTTCAGCCCTGACGGCAAGTTTGCCCTCACCGGCGCTTATGATGCCACGACGGTGATATGGGATGTCGCTACAGGACGCCAACTCCGCGTCCTCAAAGGGCATCGCGACACCGTGACGTCAATAGCGTTTGGCCCTGACGGCAAGTTCGTGATTACCGGCTCAAATGACAAGACGGCAGCGGTTTGGGATGTCGCCACGGGCCGTCGAATACGCACTCTCGAAGGGCACACTCATAACGTCAATTCAGTAGCATTCAGCCCCGACGGCAAGCTCGCCCTAACAGGCTCCAGTGATCATACGGCGGCGGTTTGGGACGTCGAGGCCGGCCGTCGACTCCGCGCCCTCAAAGGGCACACCAGTAGCGTTAATTCGGTAGCGTTCAGCCCCGACGGCAAACTCGGACTTACCGGCTCTTGGGATGAAACGGTGGGCGTTTGGGATGTTGTCACTGGCCGCAGGCTCCGCATCCTCGAAGGGCACACTGAGGAGATCAGTTCGGTAGCGTTCAGCCCCGACGGCTCAATCGTCTTTACCGGCTCATGGGATAATACGGTGGGCGTTTGGGACATCGTCACCAGCCGTCGACTTCGCACTCTCGAAGGGCACACCAGCAATGTCGCATTAGTAGGGTTCAGTCGCGATGGCAAGCTCGTCCTAACGGGCTCCGAGGATCAAACAGTAACACTCTGGGACGTCGCGACTGGCCGCCGGCTACGCATCCTCGAAGGGCTCACTGAGAGTATCAGTTCGGTAGCGTTCAGTCACGAAGGACAGCTCGCATTCATCGGATCCTGGGACAATTCCGCGGCAGTATGGGATCTCATCAGCGGCCGTAAGCTCCGCACTTTCGAACCTCCAGAAGGGCACGTTGTCAATTCGGCAGCGTTCAGTCCCGACGGACGCCTAGTCCTCACCAGCTCAATAGATGGCAAGTCGATAGTATGGGATGCCGCCACTTGCCGCCGACTACATACTCTCGACGGGCACACTAACTGGGTCTGGGCGGTAGCGGTCAGCCCTGACGGTAAGGTCGCCCTTACTGGCTCCGAAGACAATACGGCGGCGGTGTGGGATATCGCGACTGGCCAACTTCTCCATACCCTTCGGGGGCATGCCGAGGGTGTCACTTCGGTAGCGTTCAGCCCTGATGGTAAGCTCGCCCTTACCGGCTCGAAAGACAAGACGGCGGCAGTGTGGGACATCTCCACGGGCCGCCGGATGTACACGCTCGAAGGGCATACTGAGTGGGTCGATCCGGTAGCGATTAGTCCTGACGGTGAGATGGTCCTAACCATCTCTGAGGACGACACGGCTACCGTGTGGGATGTTGCCACCGGGCGCCAACTCCGAAATCTCGATGGGTTCATCCACAATGCCCGTGGGGTTACATTCAGCCCCAGCGGCAAACTTGCCGTGATGCCCTCGGCCGAAGGCCTAGCAGCGTACGATATCGCCACCGGTGCCCTCCTCTATAGGCAGACGTTTACAAACGCGGGAATCCTGACCACGACGCCCGAGGGTCTGTTCGACGGCCCCTCCGAGGCGTCCGAAGCGATCTGCTATCGCGTCGGCGGTGGCTTGAACGTCGTCCCCGTAGACCGCTTCTATCAGGACTTCAGCTACGCAGGCCTCTACGACGCGGTCCATCGCGGCGAGCGGCCGAAGCCCGACGTCGAGCTCGGAGCCGCGGCGCCCCCGACACTGCAAATCTTGGAGCGACCCGACGAGGATGAGGTCGCCGACCAGCGCGTGACAATCGGGGTCGTCGTCACGGATCAAGGGGGCGGCGTCAGCGGACCGTGGCTGCGTCACAACGGCGCCCGCATTGCGACCTCGGGCGCCAAGCGGGTCGACGGCAACCGCCTCACCCAGTCGTTCGACGTGTCGCTGGTCGCGGGGATCAACCGGCTCTCCATTGAGGCGGCGAGCGGCGACGGGTCGTGGGAAGCGGAGCCGGCGTTGATCGAACTTCGTTACACCAAGAGCCTCGATAAGCCCGACCTATACCTGATCGCCGTCGGTGCCGCGGTTTACGCCGAGCCGTCGCTTCGGCTCCAACTGCCGGACGACGACGCCAGCGCAATGGCCTCGCTCTTCGAGTCGCGGGGTCGGACGCTGTATGAGAGCGTGGAAGTCACGTCGCTGCTAAACGACCAGGCCACCAAGCAAGCGATCCTCAACGGCATCGACGCTGTGGCGAAGCAGGCGAAGCCGCAAGACACGCTAGCGGTCTACCTGGCTGGTCACGGCTTCGCGGTCGGGCAGCGGTACTATTTCCTTCCTTGCAACATGAAGCTGGAAAGCCAGGAGTTTGAAGATGACGTGCGCCGGCAAGGATTGCCAAGCGACCGGTTGGCGGACGCCATCGGCGCCACGCCATGCCTCAAGCGGATGCTGATTTACGACACGTGTAACTCCGGGGCGGCGATTCGCCGCAGCGGGAAACGCGACCGCAATCCTCTGGCATTCGCGGGCGCGGTGCGGCGGCTGAGCCGCGGTCAGGGGGTGTTTACGATCACCGCCGCGGCCGCCGACGAAGAGGCCGCTGAAATCGCCAGCCTCGGTCACGGCGCCCTGACGTACGCGCTGCTGGCGGGGATGCGGGCGGTTGAAGGGGGTCCGCTCGAGGGCCGCTACGTGCAGACCAATAATCAAGACCGTGTCGCGGACGTGCTGGAGTGGTTCAGCTTCGCCAGTGGCAACTTGCACCGCGTGGTCGGCGCAGGCCAAACCGCCGTCGTCGACAACAGTGGAACCCCGTTCCCCGTGCTTCCGGTCGGCGAGTGAAAAATCGCATAATTCGCGAACTCCCAAATCATGCGTGGTAGTAGAACAATGCGAACGCGAGCCACTAGCACGCCTGGACAAAAGATGGAAGCGGAGCGGAAGAGCGAACGCAACAGTTGATAACCCGGCGGCAGGAGAAATACAGAGACAACCGAGACTTTGCCCGAGCCGTGAGTCAAGGAGGGGGTGGCGTTGCTAAACCGGGGTGCGAGTTGCGGCTGGAGAGTGAGACTTTGAGATTGGCGGCGATCGCGACCAAGGTCGCAAGTTCCAGCCACCACTGGCGATAGAACGCGAAAAGGCCGACAGCCGGAGGTATCGGCCTTTCGTATAACCCGACGTTAGGCGAGTTTCGCTACCGCGAAATGAAGGGCGGGGGCCGGCTTCGGACCAGCGACTGCGGGATTATGGCATTTCGGTTCGTAAAGCGTTCACCGACGAAAACCACCGAAAGAGTCTCGCACTCGACAAATACATGTGCGACAACCACTAGCATGAATCGCAAAAGAGAGTGTTGTTACGAAGACGTCTTCTATCGGGGAGCTGAAATTTGGCCTGCGGAAACCGCGGGCCTTCGGGTTAACACTAAATGCCGGGGCGGAAGACGCCACGGCATTTTGCGTTTGGGCCTTTATTCGCAGAGTTTCAAGGGGCGGTCCAGATTCGGAGGCCGGCATCTGCGAGAAGAGCGCGTGCTAATTACGGCGCTGGGAGGCCAATTCATTCCTCCGGTTAACAGACCCTCTGACTCTCTCTATTTTCTGACTGGGTGGTTAACAGCCGAGGTTGACGCCTACGAACGATCTCTCAGCATCCCGCCGACCACGAAGCTGGCAGCTTTATCCAGGTGAACTGCTTCCAAGGCATCGGATCCCGCGAGATCTGCTACGGTGCGTCGCCACCTTCGCTAGTCGGTCCATGGACCGCGTTGAAAGTCGGTTGTCATCGATCGTCGTCTTGAACCGTTCGAAGCCGGCATCCGAGAAGTTGCAGCAATCTCCTACGTGCCTGCCCGCCAGGAATGGCCGCCCTTGGCGCTGCTAAGCTTAGCCGTCGGAAAAGGGTGACGCTCAATAGCACTTCACTTCTTCTTTCAGGCGAAAACGCTGACGATTATGACCCTTCATCTGAATATTAAGTGATGACGGGGCCGTCATTGCAGTCTCGCTACCGTCAGCAAGTTCCTCCGAGCTTAGTTTCGCAACCGGCACGAAGGGGTGCGGGGCAACGCGACGAAGGTTGTATCGAGGTCGGCAGCCGTTGAGTTGACGCGCTCTTCGTTCTCGCCGGCGTCGTCGCCCTCGTTGACAATTTCGTGCCAAGCCGCATCCGCGGCGGGAAAGTTTGGCGAAGACGTTCGCGAAGGCGACATCGCGGTCGCGGCGACGGGATGTGGGAGAGCGATCGTTGTGGATTCGTGCATGGTCTTCGAAAATCGTGAGCGAATGGGAATCGTCGGCGTGAGCCCGGCCGGCGCCGTCCTCATCAACTCCACTGGCCACGAGCCCATCGATACGTACATCTTGAATCCCAACTTAGCCCTCCCTTCCGGACCCTCCGCGATGGGGCTTAGGCAGGGGCTCTCGGATAGGCTAACGGGTGACGACGACTCGCCGAAGGCCTTCTGAGGATCGGGGGCAGCGACCGTTGCCGTCGTCACGGCTAACTCGCTAGACGCCGCCGCGACCGAATTAACGCGTTCGCCGAAACGAACTCTCCAGACGTCGAGGTCGCCGCCATCGATCACGCCGCTACGGTTGGCGTCGGCTCGGCTTCCGACAGGATTCGCGACGTAACCCATCTGCCGTTGCCATTTGAGCAAATCGGCGCCGTCTACGTCCTGATCGACGTCAAAGTCACCGAGGAGCGCTGGGATCAAATCCCGAACCCACAATTCCTGGTCGAACTCATCAGAGATTGCAACTGCAAACATTCGATCTTGGACCTGCGTATAGGCATCGGGCGCCGTTGCGAACCCTTGCGAAAAGCTCGCCGCGACGAAAGTGCCTGCGGACGTTCCGTCGCTCTCAAAAAAACGTGGCATCCCTGCGCTGTCGGCGGCCGTGAAGTAGAGCGTGCCGTCGACGTTCTGCAAATTCCTCGGCGATGCGTCGGCCGCCTCAGGTCGAATATCCTTCACCAAGATCGTCCCGCCAGGCGTCCCATCGCTTCGCCACAGCTCAAAGCCGGTCGTGCCGTCAATTGCTGTGAAATAGAGGACGCCATTCACGTTGACCAGATACCGGGGCGACGATGAATTGGCGCCTGGTCTAATGTCCTTAACGAGCGTCGTTCCCGCTGGCGACCCATCAGTCTGCCAGAGTTCGAAACCCGTCGCCGTTGAACCCGCAACAAAAAATAATGCGTCGCCAACAACAGTCGGTTTCCAGGATGGAGCAAGGTTCGCTAACTGGGGCCCGGGTATCAATTGCTGGGTTCCTGCCTGAGTGCCATCACTCGTCCAAAGTCCGGAACCAGGTGAAGTGCCGCGGAAAAATAGTTTCTCGCCGACTAACACCAAGCCTGTCGGCAAAACGCTCGCTGACCCCGGCGCAAGTTCCACTGCTACTTCGGTCCCGCCGAGCGTGCCGTCACTTCGCCAGATCTCCTGTCCATGCGCCGCGTCATTGGCGATGAACAGCAGCGTGCCGTTCGCATTGATAAGGTCGGTGATGAGAGGCGCGTTGTTCGGGGAACCCATAGGCCTGGTAAACAGCTTCACCAAGACGGTTCCGCCGGTCGTCCCATCGCTTTTCCACAGCGCCTTCGAGTTAGCCGTCTCGCCCTCCGCGACAAAATAGAGCGTGCCCGAGACGTTTGTCAGGTACGTCGGAAATGAGTCTCCCAGTGGCTTAATGTCTCGAACCAACCATGTTCCAGTCGATGTGCCGTCGGTGCGCCACAATTCGGCGCCGGTCGTTTCGTCGCTCGCGACGAAATAGAGGACTTCGCCGACTGCTAAAACCTGAGGACTGCCGGTACTACCCGCGGACACCGCTCCCGTCGGCCCTGGTCGAATGTCCTTGACCATCACCGTGCCTGCCGCAGTCCCGTCGCTCTTCCATAACTCCGAGCCGTGGACGCCGTCGTTGGCAGAAAAGAAAAGCGTCTCGCCAATGCGGCCAAGCAATCGAGGATTGGCGCCTAAGGAGTGGGCTGCCACATCGACCAAAGCGAGCCGCGTCCCGCCAGATGAACCATCGCTCACCCATAATTCACGATTAATGTCGGGGCCAACGACGTCTGTCGGATCGCTGGTTGTGAAATACAACTTTCCGCCCGCGACGGTTAGTTCACTTGGCGTCGAGTTGCCGATTCCAGCTCGAATGTCCTTTAACAACACGGTTCCGTCGGCCGTGCCGTCCGTCTTTCGCACCTCTGCCCCGGCAACATCGTCACTCGCCACGAAATAGAGGGTCCCGCCAAAGTTCACGAGATCGTGAATGTACGTGTTCGCCGCCCCTGGCCTCAAATCGGTGACCATCGTCGTACCAGCACTGGAGCCGTCGGTCGTCCAGAGTTCCCGTCCATGGGCGCCGTCGTTGGCGGCAAAAAACACCCTGCCGCCTACGTTCGTGATCTGCGGGTCCCCATACTGAGGCAAAGCGTCCGCGAGCCCCCCGGCCGACCCCGGGCGTATGTCCCTGACGAGCAAAGTCCCCGTCGTCGTGCCGTCGCTTTTCCATAACTCGTAGCCGTGCGCCGCGTCCGACGCGCGGAAGTAGAGCGTTCCACTCACGTTAACGGGAAAGTGAGAGGAAGCGTCACTACCCGTGAAATCCCTGAGAACGACGGTTCCGGCGGCCGTCCCGTCGCTACGCCATAAAGTGTTCACGCTGACGTCATTCCAAGCCCAAAACAACAGCGCACCATTAAGCTCGACGAGATCCCGCGGCGCCCCGCCACGTGCTCCTATTAGCTCAGGGCTGATGCGAGTTGTTCCCTCCGGCGTGCCATCGCTCTTCCAAAGCCGCCGGATGCCCCCAAGGTCAGGCGACGTGAAGTAGACGAGGCCTCCAACGGCCGTTAAGTAGGACGCGCCGCCCTCTCCCGAAGGCAGGAGAACAGTTCCCTCGTCAGTTCCATTGCTCTTAAAGAGTCCGGCGCCACCGGCGCCGCTGCTTGCCTGGAAAAACAGCGTGCCGCCGGCATTTGTCAGACTGCCGCCATACGACCCAGACGACCCAGGGTTAATGTCGCGCACCATGACGGTTCCCGTAGCCGTTCCGTCACTCTTCCACAGTTCCAACCCGTGAACGCCGTCGTTAGCGAAGAAGTAGAGCGTTCCCTCGACGTTAGTCAGCGACCGCATGTACGTGTCGCCTAGCCCGGACGTAATGTCCTTCACCACTACGGTCCCGGCGACCGTGCCGTCGCTCTTCCACAACTCTTGCCCGGCATTCTGCGTTCTCGCCGTAAAGAAGACGTGATTGCTAACTTCGACAAGCATGGCCGGGTTATATCCATTCACGACGTCGAGTGTCAAAATGTTCTTCACCACGTCGAAGTCAGCCGCCAGCAACCTTCTCGACTCAAGCGGTTCGAACCGCAATTCGCGATTCCTCGCCCACTCCGTTGGGCGCTGCAGCCGTCGTGAACCGTCTGAGAAGATTGACATGGAAATCACCCTCGAAGCTTTCCCACGTCTGTAGAGCACCTGCACCGGGCCAACCGTTAAGCCAAACTTGCGTTGCGCCATGGAAGGAGGAAGCGACATAACTTCCAGGCGAGCTGGGTGGAGTCTAGCAATTAGGCGACGTAGGGTCAATTTCCTGGGGTGCGGCGTCGAATTGCCCTGAAACACCCTTGCTGTGGTCTTGTCCAATCGGAGCTAGGAGTTGGTGCTGGTATTTCAAACTGCGAAGCCCCCCGCAGGAGTGCGCGGCCAGCCCCTCGGAACATTCCCCAGTGTTGGTAGGTTCAGCGACCAGCGAGGATCGTGGGGCGTCCTTCGCTTGCAGTGCCTACGATATAGCCCTGCAAACGCGCGACTGACACCATGGCGGGGCAAGGCGCTCGGCCCGTTCAGCGCCGCCTTCCACGATTCGCCGATCGCGCTTGGCTAACCCTTCCTTTCTCAACGTCAGCGCTGATAGTTATCACAAGATAGTTGGCGGACATCATGTCCGGCGGCGCTAGCCTCACGCCTCATCATGCACGCCAGCGGCCAACACGATTCGCCCAAGACGTGCGTCGCCGCGGCGTCAACCTAGCCGTCGGGCGAGCGACTGACGCTTGGAGTGGGGCTCGCGCAGCACTCAGACGGTCATGCACATCGCCGGGTCCTGGCATCCAAGTGCCAATAAGTGCTCGTTGAGGCATTCGGCGTTGGAGAGGACCGAGCGGAAGGCGACCAAAAGTCAACTAGAATTGGCAGTGAGCAACAGGGGGTCAATCCTTCGTCTCCGCGACAATCTCAGTTCCAGTCGCCGTAGCGCTAACGAGGACAGCGCGCCATTCTGCTATGCTCTGTGGCAAGAATGGTCCGCGAGGGAGCGACGGCGTCGCCGACGCGTAGGCGTCCCCCTCGCGTTGATGCGTCTCGTCACTCCTGCAGGAACGCTCCGTGTTCAAGGCAGCCCTCCAGATCAGGCTCACGCCCGGACCGATCCGACCCCCCTCGGCCAAACGAGCGTCAACTGCTGGGTCGGCGGTCCGGAAACGCTGCTCGGTTGGCTCGAGACGCAGTTGGGGCTGGCGGCGACCGCGCCACTGGCGTGCCAACGGATCACCGAGCTGGTCAGGGCGCTGCCCGACGAGCCGGCGCTGGCCTTCGCCGACAGTCTGCGCTGCGATCGCTGGCGCGCTGCGGCGGAACTGTTGCGACGACGCGACGAGTTGGAACTTGCCGACTGGAGCCAAGGGGACCCTCAGCAGTTTCCGGCGATCGCTCGCGACCTCTGCGCCGGGCCGGCCATGGTCGAGCTCAAGTTCCCTAGCGAGGCAGCGCGGCTCCACGCGGTGCTCGCGGCGCTAGCGTCCGGTCAAACTCTGCCGGCGCATGTCTGCACGCTTGATGAAGGGATCGCCCGCCGGCCCGCGCTTTGGCAATGCGTTCTCCGCCAGCTGAACGTCGTCGCGGCCGCACCGTCCCGGTGCTTGGCCCCGGAAGGGACAGCGCTGCGCGAAGCACAAGAGTGCCTGCTCCACGAACACGAAATGACCCTGGCGCCCGATCAGTCGGTGCGCTGGGCGGCCACGCGCAGCGATGCGGCGGCCTGCGAGTTGGTGGCCCAGGTCTTAGGGAATGACCCCGAGGAGTTGTCGGGGGGCGTAATCTATTGCGACGACGACGCGCTGGCGATACGGCTGGACGCGTGTCTTGCGCGCCGGCGCTTGCCGACGATGGGGCCACTGCCGCTCATCCGATCCATCAGCTCCTGCCGCTGACGCTCTCGCTCGCGTGGGAGCCCTTCCCCGCGCGCTAAGGATGACTGGACAACGCGGCTGCTTCGCCCCTCCGATTGATGGTGGTGAGCAGTGTCACGCCGATGCACGCAGTGATGAGCGTACTAGGTTCGGGGATTGGAACCGCGGTTGCAACGACGGTGTTCAGTCCGTCTGCGATGAACCGGAATCCGATTGCCGTTTTCAGAAAGTCTGAAAACTTTGCGTCCGGGAGTTCCAAGATGAAGGAATCGACTCCGCTTGGGTCGATCGAAGTCAAATCAATCTGCTCACCAGAAGAAAAGCCAATACGCTGATTGTTGGCCGTCACATAGAGCATGCTTGCGTTGAGCAACTCTGGCACGACAAACGCGGCCAAATTGGCTCCTGACGTGGTAAATTCAATAGCTCGGCTATTGGTGTCATTTGGCGGCACCCCATTAGCTCCCAGCCCTTGAGCGTACACGTAGCTGGTGCGGCCGTAACCGCCAGCTACAGGAGCACTGAAATGACCTAAATTGCCAGTGAGCTTCTTGGTCGACGGTGAACTCGTGACATTGCCAGGTTGGAATCGTAAAGGGTCGCCGGGAGTCTCACCACGGAGGGAGTTCACTCCCCAGATCAGAAGCTGAGAGACACTGCCTTGGCCTGATTGGAAAGGTCCGTCAAAGTTGAAGTCATAAGTCCCAGTTGCCCCAAATACTCCTGCTTGGATGCTAATCTCGCCAAGCAATGGGATTGTCCCAGCGCGTGCCGCGTTACCCCTAAAATTTTTAGGAATTATCTCGCCGAATGAGCCGGTTCCAGCCGTGACAAACTGCTCGCCTCGCTGCTCGATTCCGTAACTCTGTGCAAAGGAGAAACGAATAGATGTGGCCCCGACGGGATACTGTGGATAGATCGTCGTTCCTAACCCAACTAAGTTGAATCGTGATCGCGAGTATATCGTGCCGCCGCCTCCGGCCGTGTTAAAGCTAAATAGTAGCGCGCTATCCATTACGGCGCCTGTACTTGCCCCGTTGCTGTCGAGGGACACATCCGACTTCGCCGAGCCGCCAATATAAAATCCTGGTTGACCAAAACTCTCATAACCTAGGCCGTCGGGTGACGAAAAAGCAGATGAATAGCCACCCGATATATGGCCGAACGCCACGGCGGAGTCTTCTCCCTCATCGAACCTACTTATGCTTTGTGCTTCAAACAACGAGCCGCCCTCAAGACCTACGTTCGACCTCACTATTACGGGTGCTCCGGCAGCCGTGGCGGCTGAGAGATGGGCGACGCACAAGCAGGCTAGGAATCGATGAAAGGCGTGCATTAGTCCCTCGTTTTCGCTCGCTCCAATCGATCAATCGGCGGGCGGATTTCTGGAGTTAGTTCAAGATGTTAGACTGCGGGAAGGCGAAGGCGATCCTCGTGAGCCGGCGCAGTGCAGAGCCTCGCACCCAGACTCGCCAGCGTTCGCCGAGGATTGGAACCCAAGGCCGCTAGCAACCAGAGTCGTCGAACGCTGCGCCCAGGTTCCACATTGCGACAGTGGCTTGACCCTACCAATGAATTTAAGGAGATTGATGGCACCCGGCATTGCGCATGGAACCCACCGATACCTTCCTAGGGTCAATTCGGTGGGTACAAAGGACGAGTATCCGCAAAATAAATCCGAATAATCCTCGTGGCCATGGTCTTTCTTTGCTAGTCGGGTCATGCCGTCCCATGAACTCTCTGCGGGTTTTCATGGTCGGCGCCAGCTTTTCCGGAGCGGCTCTCAATGCCGCCGAACCGCATCCTTGTTCAATTTGATGAAGGTGCGCAAGTTGATTGGAAGCGGACGTGGATTCTTGAAAAGGCACGAAAGAACGTTAGATGACGCTTCTCCCGCACCGCTTCGGTCTGACCTGAATGACAGATCCCCGCGTGAAAGCTTGACCTTGCATCTGGTCCCGTCGAGAATCGCTTCAAGGCGTATTGGTCGTCCGAGTCCTCCTCTGTCGCGCACCTTCTGGAGTGGCAATGGGCCCCTCATCCGCCCCCGCGTCCACCGAGCCGGCGCACAATCAAGCGATCCCGATTCCATCGAGAATCGACGCCGCCCGGGCCGGCTGCAGCGAGTCATTTGGATTGCTGGCTGAGCACTGCCGCCAGTACCTACTCTTAATCGCGTCCGGCGAACTACCAGACGACCTCCGGGCGAAGGTCGCGCCGTCAGATTTAGTGCAAGAGACATTGGTTCGCGCGCAACGCGGCATCCATCAGTTTTCCGGTCGATCCGAAGCGGAGTTTCGATGCTGGATCAGGCAGATCTTACTCCACTACGCCGCCTACGTCGGTCGCAGCTACCGGCAGACCTCGCGACGTGATATCCGGAGGGAAGTCAGCGTCGATGCGCCGGGGCAGATGAGCAGTCTGAGCCATCAGCTCGTCGCCGATGACACGCCGCCGATTGAGCGAGCCATCAGAAATGACGAGGCACGGCTGCTGCAGCGTGCATTGGAGAGACTTCCGCCGAACTATCGTCGCGTGTTGATGTTACGCAAAGCCGAGGAAAAGGGATTCGCCGAGGTCGGCGAATCACTTCACCTCTCCGCAGACGCGGCGCGCAAGCTGTGGGCTCGTGCCGTCGCCGCCCTGCAGCGGGAGATCAAACGTGACCGGCAATCGTGATACGGCAGCTGCTGACGACGCAACTTCATTGGCGGTCGATGCGGAACTCACCCCGCCGGCGAGCGACGACGATACGTCGCCGCTCGTCGAGAGGCTCCTCGTCGAGACCGAAGAAGCTATTTCTCGCGGGGAGCCTTGGCCGTCCCTCGATGACGACCCGCTCTCGCCGGACGAGGCTGCCGATCTGCGCGAGATGCAGGGGTGTTTATTGCTGCTGGATCAAGCCCGCCGCAGCGGCTGGTTGCAAGAGGTGGCGAGTGAATCGCAGCCATTCGGATGGCCCGAACCTGCGGATCTCGGTGGCGGTCAGCGCATCGGCCGCTTTGAGATTATCCGCGAGCTGGGCCGCGGCGGTCACGGGGTCGTCTTTCTAGCGCGGGACCCAAGTCTGCGGCGATTGGTCGCGCTCAAGGTCGCCCGCCCTGAAAACCTAGTGTCGGACGACCTCCGCCGCAGATTTCAGCGAGAAGCGGAAGCGGCGGGCGCTTTACGCCATCCCAACGTCATCGAAGTCTACGAGGTGGGCGAAGCGGGACCGATCAGCTACATCGCTTCCGCTTACTGCGCCGGGCCGACGCTGCAACAGTGGCTCGCCGATAGCGGCTTGCAGGCCAGCGACCGCGAAGCGGCGGCGACCGTGGTCGCGATCGCCCAGGGCGTTGCCCACGCGCACGCCGCGGGCGTCCTCCATCGCGACATCAAGCCGAGCAATGTCCTGCTGGATTCGCCCCAAACGACCGATTATCGCAACCAGCAGGCGGCGCTGAGACCGAACCTGCCGCTCGGGACCTATACGCCCATGTTGGGCGACTTCGGGCTGGCGAAGATGCTGGATGGCCGGGATGACCAAACGCGCACCGGGGCGACGCTCGGAACGCCGGCCTACATGTCGCCTGAGCAAGCGAGCGGACGACTTGATCGAATCGGCCCCCCGACTGACGTCTATGGGCTCGGCGTATTGCTTTATGAATTGCTCGTCGGCCGGCCGCCGCACCGTGGCGAGAACGACGTCGACACGGCGCGGCGAGTCTGCGAAGAGGCGCCGATCGGCCCGCACCGGTTCCGTCCGTCGCTCGACCGCGACCTCGAGGCGATTTGCCTCCGCTGTCTGGAGAAGGAACCGGCGGCCCGCTACGCCTCAGCCCAGGATTTGATCGATGACTTGTCGCGGTATCTCGAAGGGAAACCGACGCTTGTCCGGCCGCTGGGGCGGGCCCGCACGGCCCTGCGCTGGATCAAACGCCGGCCGTTGCCCGCGGCGCTGATGGCCGTGAGCTTGGCGCTGTTCGTTGTCCTGGCGGGGGGCGGCTGGTGGACCAGTTTGCGGAACGAACAGGCGCTTCGACGCGAGTCGGCGCTTCGTTCGCAGGCTGAGGCCAAAGAATCTGAGGCTGCGGCCAGCTCTGCAGAAGCTCGCCGTCTGCTTTACGCGAGCGATCTACGCGCCGCCCAACAAATGTGCGAGAGCGGGCAGCTCAAAGCAGCACGCGAACTGTTGAGAACTCATGCGCCGCACCCTGGCCAAACCGACTTGCGCGAATTCGCATGGCATTATCTCTGGCGCCTAACGACGCCCGCGATCCTGACGTTCCGCGGTCACCAATCGGGCGTGCGGTTCGCTTCGCTGTCGGCCAACGGCAAGTTGCTCGTCACCGTGAGTCACGATGGTGCGGCGAAACTCTGGAATGCAGACAGTCAGCAGACGCTGCAGTCGTTCGACGACTTCCGTGTGCGGGTCGCCGCCTTCTCTCCCGACGGAAGTTGCCTAGCGGTCGCCGCTGACGATGGCATGATCTCAGTTTACGACACGACTAATCTTCGGGAACTCCATCGGTTCCACGGTGCCGCTGACGACCTGACGACGCTCGCCTTTTCTCAATACTACTTATCGGCGGTTCACGAAGAAGCGGCGGAGGCGAGATTGGCCGGCGGTCATGAAAGTGGCGCCGTTTCGGTCTGGTCCGCCGACACCGGAAACCTCATTCGAGTGATCTCGACAGGCGATACGCCGGTCACGGGAATCACGTTTACGGAGGATTGCGAGACGCTCCTCACGGCCGCCGACGAAGTCGAACGCTGGAACGTGGCGACGGGCGAACGACTCGAAGTCTGGTCCGAAGAGGGAGCGACGGTGACCGCATTCGCTAAATCAGTTGACAATGAGCGGGGCGCCGCGTGCTACTCAAACGGCCGCATCGTCATTCGTTCGCTGCGGCAGCCTGACGTCCCGCCGATTGAGATGCAGTATCCAGAGCCGATTCGCAGCGCGGCGTTCGATCCAAATGGGCGCCGATTGGCGACCACCGGCGCAGATGGCTGCGTCAGGATTTGGGATGTCGAAGCTCGCCGCTGCATCAAAGAATTCAGGGGGCACGTCGATCGCGTCAGCTCGCTGCAGTTCTCGGTCGACGGTTCACGCCTGGTTACATCGAGCGACGATCAGTCGGTAAAGATTACCGACGTCACCGACCCTTACGTGGCAGTGATGGACGACTGGCCGGAGTTCACGACCAACTGCCTAGGCTTCTCGGCGGACGGAAACGCCTTTGGCTGGGCTGGCCACCCCGGAAATAGGAATTACCCGGTCAACTCAGGTCAGGTGAGTCTCGACTCGCTTACACACACTGACATCGTTGGGCCGCCCGGACCGATTCATTTCGGCGTGCTTTACGACTTTCGGTTCGTATCCCCGGGGTACGGCTTCGTTGCCGTCAATCGAAGCAGCGAATTGATATCGATTGAGTACCGTGAAGAGAAGATGGATTGGCGTACCGATACCGTTAGCCTGCCCATCCAGAAACGGGGGGATTTGTTTCCAGCAATGGCCGCCAAATCTGACGGCAGCCTAGTCGTGGCAGGCGCGCGATATCCTCTCTGCGTCCGGGACCTTACGAGCGACGCGGACGCGGGTTGGATCGGCTCGGACCGCGTCGCGGAGGTAACGTCACTCACGATCGACGCCGCCGACCAGAAACTTCTGGTGGCCTCTAAAGATCAACGAGTCTCGGTGTGGAACTTGTCTGACCGGCAATGCGTGCTCCAGTGGCCCGCCCCCGCGAACACGCGGGGTGTTGCGCTTCGTGGCGCCGACGAGTTCGTCTGGATCGGCGAAGACGACGTGATTCGCATTGTCGATTTGAAGGGTCGCCAGCGGATGGCAATTCCCAGCCACGCCCGGGAGATGCTTTCGCTGGCGCTGGCCCCTAATCGACGGACGCTCGCAGTTGGCCATCGCAGCGGGGAAATCGCCATCTGGGATCTGTCGGCGGGACGCCAACTTGTGGTGCTTACCGGGCATGACCATCCGGTCACCAAGTTGTGCTTCTCTCAAAACGGGGAGTGGCTCGGCAGCGGCTCCAGCAACGGCGAAATTCTTCTGTGGTCTGCTCCGGACTCGACGGGAACATGGCGCGAACAGGAGGGCGAAACGTCGAACAGTGGTTTTACTGCAATCAAGACGGACGCCTTGTCCACCGAGGTTGGGCCACAGATAATCCCCGCGCTGGTGCCGCCGGGACTGGAGATCGTGCCGGAGCGATTTCGCCGGGTCTTTAATTATGCTCGGGACCGGGGGCACTACGGGGCGTTTCCGACCTATGTCGATCGCGAGATGGATGATGGCGTCGAATTGGGGATCGTCCTGCTAAAAAAAGATGCGGTGCACAATCGCTCCATGCTTCAGTCGGAGTTCAATGCGGCGATCCCGCTGCATCGTTCCGAAAAATTTCTGCGCCATCAGCAAATTGTCGCCACGTGGGGTAGGGAGAAGCTGCAGAAGTTGGCGTTTGGTAACTTTCACATGGCGCGCGAACAAAACGAGGTTGTTTTCGGGGTGGTTGCGATCAATGCAGACGCTTACGAGAAGTGCCAAATGACTGCTTCGGCCGATGCAATGGAGACGCTCGAGCGTCGACTTCGCACAATCAATCAGGAAGCCGTCAGGCGCGGCTACTGCGGCGGGCTGCCGACGTTCGACGACGACCCGGCTTCGGATAGCTATGGGGCTGCGTTTTTCCAGAACGGCGCGGCCGAATCGAGGTCCGTTTCCGCGAGTAGTCTGACGCGGTAGTTCAGCTGCCGCGGACGGCTCGCGTTGACGCACCAGCGCATTTGGTTGTGATCGCCGTCGTTCGTAAACGTCACGAAGGTAGCGGCAAACGATGCTCCGGTGTGGATTTTGTCAATCAATTCTCGCGACGCCCAAGGCCTGGACGCCAGGCCGCGTGGCAATGATTGCTGTCCATTAACCGACATTTCCCATATAGATTGAGGCTGGAACCGCTCCAAGCTCAACCCAAATGGGGAATGTCGGCTAGTGAAGGACGATGACTAGCTACACCCGTCGCGTGCATTCTGGGGGTATTAAAGGTTCTCGACGGCCCTGGGAACCCCGGGCCCGAGATTACTCTCACGTTCCTAACATGCGAAGGGGCGGGACGCGTTTCAAAATCTGTGTACAAGGCAAAAGGCGACCCTGTTGATGGACCATCCGAAAACGCCTGCGGTTACGACTCATCGCCCCCCCATGATCGTCGCCTTCCTGCGCTACGCATTGGCGACATTGTGTTTCGCGGCGAGCGCGATTTGTTTAATGTGGTTCGGCCGGAGCCAAACTTGCCAGATCGTCTCCCAAATCCAGAAAAGCTACTTCCAGGGAGAGGTTGAGACTTTCAACGGAATGGTGGGTGTGAGAATGCATCATCAAAAGGTCGCGCAGGTAGGCGGCCAGAGTGGGAGCTTTCGCGGATTCCCGCCGGAATCTCTCATTCGAGAATGGCCAGGCCCTCTGGATGTGGCCAAGGGTAAATTCGGCTACCGACAAGGAGTTGTGTACTTCCCTCTCTTGTATCCTGCCCTCATCTTCGCCCTCGCCGGCGTCGCCTCCATACGACTCGGCTGCCGCTTCACGCTCAGCTCAGCGATTGTCGCCACGACGGTCATGACTGGGCTGCTGGGGATCGCGGTGATTCTGTAGGAAGCCCGCTCGGCGGCGGCTAGAATGCAGGGCATTCAGTTCGCTAGACCGAAGGCCATCGAAAGCGAGCCCTGTTTCGACGACGCCTGCCCCTGGTCGGGAGACTGACGCACAACCCTCTCGCGGCCGCCAGCGACTCCGCCGCCCCGTTCGCTGCTTTAGCTGCTCGACGATACGCTCGCCGCTCTCGTTATGCCCCCGTTTCTTCTCTTCGCTGCAGGGAATCGGCGCAGGGTAGTTGAAGGGGTAGTCGTATGCTGGCTTGGCCAGCGGCTCTTTGCGTGGTTCGTCTTCCATGCCGGCCACGATAGCGGCAGCGCAAGAAACCCACGCTTGCCAATCGTACATCTTGCGGCCAGCTAGCGGGTGGCAAACTAGGCGGGGGCACGAAACCGGCAAGAAGAATAGCCAGCACCGAGCGGCGGCTAGAATCAGGAGCGGCAACTTCAATGCTTCCATCTTCTTCACGTTCAAACCGATGACAACCAATATTCGTAGCGGCTCAACTCTCTTCTGGATGCTTGCACTCATCGTGGCGCTTACGGCCGCCGGTTCAGTCGCATGGTGGCGCTTTTCGACCGGAGGCGCTGTCGTCGCTTACCTCAAAGTAGAGCGCAACAATGCTGCTGCCTTTGTGATCAATCCTCAACAGATGAGTGACGAAGAACATCGGCAAGTGAAAATCAATCACAAAGCCTTGATTGTCAGTCCGCTGGTACTTGATGCAGCGCTACAGCGTCAGGATATCGCCAATCTCGACATTGTTCGTCGTCACCTCGGCACTGAGTTAATGTGGCTTCTCAACGCTCTACAAGTGAGCTTCCCCGGAGACGGGGAGATCATGGAAGTGCGAATGTCATGCGCCCAAGGCGATCGTGAGCAGACGGTTATGATCGTCGATTCCGTCTCGAATGCCTACTTCGACAAAGTACTGCTGCAGGAGCGTCTCAAAGATGCTACCGAGATCGCCGATTTTCGCACAGGCCTCAGTGATCTAGAGGAGAGTTTCAAGGCCGACCTTGTGAAGCTGGAAGAACGACGAGAGTCTGCCAACAGCTCTGAGCAAAAGGCAGAGGTGATAATCTTAGAGACGCTCTGTAGCGCGAAGCAAGAACTCATGACGAAACTCAAGCTGAAGGAGCTGATGCTTCAGTTTGAGCAAGACATCTCTGAGAGGCAGGAACGTACCGGTGCGGGAACCTCTGAAAGGGTCTCAGTGGTGCAGCGTGCAGCCTGGATTGACGAATAGCGCTCACGCCGCCCGCAGGGATGAGAGGGTGAGAAGCTAAAGTGGCGAGTGAATAGGCCATGCGTTTCAACCTGAAACTCGCTCTACTCTGGACGGCCTACGTAGCGGCAGTGCTTGGCATCGCGGGGTATGGAAAGTTCGATCCCAGGATCGACTCGCATTGGTGGAGCGCGGTCCCGTTGCTCTGTTTGGTCACGGTGCTCATCATCCATCAGCACGGACGAGTGAAGTGACCTCGCTAAAGCGCCAGTCAAGTGCCTGGGACCAGCGCTCTGCGGAGGGTGAAGAGGGGGCGGGGCATCGGAAATGGATAGCTGATCTTACAGGCCGTAGCCCATAGACATGTCCGTAATCCCGTTGCAACTAGCTTCGGGAAATACTCTGCGAATGCCGTCCTCCCGGCTTCTTCCTGTGGAACAGCGAAGTTGGCAGACGCTCGCTCGGCATCCAGACATTCTGGTTTCAGAAAGTCTGCCGGAACCACATCGTCTGGGATGCGATCGAGTCTGGATTTGGATGTTCGAGACGTACATAGTGGACTTCCAGAAGAGAGAGCTGCCATATACGAAACTAGCGACATCGGAGTTTTTAATGGGAAACGCCTTGGGGGCAATGACGTTCCAACTGCTTGCCCATCACTTTCGTGAGCGTCTTTACCAACTCGTGAACTTCGCGGCATGACACTACAGCGATTTATCGAGCAGTTTTTGGGCTACGGATCGCTTTCTGCGCCGCTGTGGTTAGTAGGCATGGAAGAAGCTGGCGGGACGTCGCCCCGAGACTTGGAGTGCCGCGTCGCCGCGTGGAACGAGTGCGGCGGCGAACCTGTGGTGGATTTGATGGATTTTCATCATCGCATCGGGTGCGACCAATACTTTGGCGTTCGCCCAAAGCGACAAGTGACATGGGCTCGGCTCGCACAGATCGTGTTGGCCTGGGAAGGTTTGTGTCGTGGTCGGGACGCCGTACTGGCGTTTCAATCTCAGCACTTGGGACGCAAGGGCGGGACTACTCTTCTAGCTGAGTTGATGCCGCTACCCAAAGCGACTGTAACTAGCTGGCCTTATGCGCCGCTTGCTACCCGACTGCCCTACCTGAGAAGCGTCGGACGCTATCGCGACGCGGTTCTTCCGAAGCGAGTTGAATTGCTGTCAGAAGCCATTAGAAGCCACTCGCCCAAAGCCGTCGTGTTCTACGGCATGAGCTATCGCCAACATTGGATCGACATTGCCCAAGTCCCATTCGCCAGTACGGGTACAGGATCCTTTTTTGGCTGCGGCCATCACACCACCTACCTTGTAACGAGTCACCCAAATGCTCGCGGTTTGGAAGCTAATTACTTTGTCGAGCAGGGTCGAATACTTGGCGAACTGACAGAGAAGCGGGGGGCGTCGCCCGATTCACCCACTGACCAGGACCGAACCTGAAGTATCCACCCGATTGCTCAAACTACGAACAAAAGGCGGTGTCGCCAATAGGATGCTCCACACTGGAAGTTGTGGTCGAGTGGCAATTAGAATTGACGCAATGCTAGTTCCCGGTGCTGCATGGCAACCACTTTGCGTTGTTGTACTTGTGACTTCACCCCGGTCAACTACGAGCCGAAACCATGCATGCAGAGCCTTCGATCCAGGATGACATGATCCATGCCGCATGAGTTCCTCGATTCCCATGACGTTTGCCGGACCAAAATCCGTCAAGTGTTCGACTTCCTCAAAGCGCTAAACGAGCACCGCAATCCAGTCGTCCGCCAGATCTCAGATCAACGTTGGACGATGTGGCTTGACGATCTACCGTCGCATCCTGACCTCGAATTCAATCGAGCGCTCAACATTGGAGCGGAAGAAGGGGAATTACCCGCCAATGACTGGTTGATGAGGGTCCGTCGTCCACGCATAGCGCACGCGCCATCACCGCAGCGCGAGCTTCGGGACTGGCTTTCAGCAGGCTGGGAAAATCCATTCGCGCCTCCTGTGTTTTTGGAGACGCGCGACGTCGCGCAGGATGACGGCCCTCCAAAGTCAGTTTTGTTCGGTGATGACCCTGAGCGAGTCGCCTCCCGCGAGGAGTGGCTAGCGACTTGGAACGAATGGAGCACGACGGAGCGCCCGACTCGACTGACGTTACAGATTTTTGAGAAGCTCTATGCCCTACACGCAGAACTGCAGCGTGAAGCCGAGCGGTTAGATCTGGTTGTGGCCGACGGGGTGCTGAGCTGGGAGCAAACTGAAGGGGCTATCTATCACCCGCTAGTCTTGCAGCGAGTTCAACTTCACTTTGACGCCGTCAAACCAGAATTCACAGTCGTCGATTCTGATTATTCATCCGAACTCTACACCCAGGTCTTCCAATCGAATGCGGCCTTAAATCCCCAGGAGTTACGAACTAGCCGGCAACAATTTGAAGCAGCTAATCACCACCCGCTCAGCAAGGAGGCCTCTGGTTTCCTGAGAAGCTTCGTGCACTTACTGTCACCTCGTGGGGACTTCCTTGACGACAAGCGTCCACCTAAAGGCACGGACGACCCCGCAATCGGCCGCGCTCCGCTGCTGTACGTTCGCGATCGGACTCGCGGCTTCGGTGCTGCGATAGAGCGGGTCCTTGAAGGTCTCAATGATCGAAAGGACTTTCCTGAGGCGATTCGCAACATCGTCGGTTGCAGCCGTGTTCAACAGGGTCAAACAGTACCCCAAACCGCGGAACGGGACGTATCAGAATCCGAGATCTTGTTTGGCAAGGAGGCCAATCCAGAGCAACGGCGAATCGCCCAGGCCGTCGATCGACATGGCGCTGTCCTTGTTCAGGGGCCGCCCGGCACTGGAAAGAGCCATACCATTGCCAACCTTATTGGTCACTTACTTGCCAATAAGCAAAGCGTCTTGGTTACAAGCCACACGACGAAGGCCTTGAAGGTTCTGCGCGGCCACCTTGTTGACGATTTGCAGCCGCTGTGCGTCAGCGTACTTGATAATGATGCCGACAGTCGCAACCAACTCGAGCAGGCCATCAATAAAATAAGTGAGCGTCTCAGTGGGACGGATCCCAGATCGCTTCGAAGAGAGGCAGTTATACGGAAAGGCGAACGGCAGCGAATCTTAGACCTGCTTTCTAAGACGAGCGCCGGCCTGCGGGAGGCACGATTTGGCGAATACCGAGAACTCGTTATCGCGGGCGATTCATATGCCCCTGTGGAAGCGGCGAAGCTTGTATCCGCGGGAAAGGACCGTCAGGACTGGATTCCTGGTCCCGTAGCTGCCGGCGAGCCCTGCCCGCTCACCGCAGAAGAGCTGATCGCCCTCTACGAATCGAACTCCAAAGTTAGTGAGCAGGACGATGCGTATGTAGACACTCCGTTGCCCGACATTGCGAAGGTACCGAGCGCTGAGAAATTCGGAGCTGCGGTAAGCAAGATCACAATCGCAGCAGCGGAGGAAACTTTTGATCGGGAATTGTGGCCGGGCATAAACGTCGCGGACGAACGCGTACCGGATTGGATTAAGGACGTGAGAGAAGTCGCCAGTGGTTTTGAGAAGGCTATACGCGACTTCAAGGAGTACAAGTCGTGGCAGCTTGAGGCAGTCAACGCGGGACGTTCCCAGCACGGAAGCGAGTGTCCTTGGGAACACCTCCTGGCGAAGATCGACGAGGCAGCGCAAATTGCGAACACAAACAAGCTTGAATTCCTAAAATACCAGCCGGTTACAGATCATGTCCTAGAGCTTGAGGAACAGCGGATCCTGGCAGGTGCGATCCACTCGCACTTAGAAAAAGGCGGTCAGTTATCACGTTTATCCCTGATTGTTCGACCCAAGTGGCGTAAGGCGATCGCCGGATGGACTGTTCTTGGGCGTGCCCCAGCTAAAGCTGAGGAAGTCAACGCGATTTCACGATTGCTTGAACTTAAAAGAGCGAGGGAAGAACTTTCTATTCTTTGGGAAGGGCTCGTGGCAAAGCGTGGCGGTCCCGCATTTGCAGAATTGGGCGATGAACCAGAAAACTCCGCGCCGCAATTTTCAACATCGATACGTTCAGCCCGCTATTGGTGGCAAACGAAATGGCAGCCACTCGAAGAGTCGTTGCGGACGCTCGGCTTCGACTTCTTAAAATGGCATGAAGGTTCAGACGCGCCCTCAGAGTTCACGGCGAACGCGGAGTTGCACAGTATTGTACGCGGCGTAGAAGATCGCCTCTTGGCCCAGTTGCGAGCGGCAGCAAGCCGCTTTGAAGGCTTAGTGCTTCAGGCAAAGCTCGCTCGCATTGAACAAGGCTTGTCCTTCTACAAGCGTCCGGAGGTTTCTACTCTGCGGCAGGCGATCCAGAACCGGCAGCCGGCCGATTATGCAAAGGCCTATTACGCACTTTCAGGTGCGATCGAGCGGCGGATTGCAGCTACTAACCGCAAGGAATTACTGGCGCGACTGGATAGCAAGTGTTCTGGTGGTGCAGCGTGGGCTCCGATGTGGGCCTCAGCAATTCGAAGACGTGAGGGCGTTCACGGTGCCGCCGCGCCGCCGGGAGATGTTCTTGCGGCTTGGCAATGGAGGCAACTGAATGACGAACTTGATCGACGCGCTCAGGTGGACATCCAGCAGCTCGGGCAAGACATCGAGCGCCTCCAGCAGGAGTTACGCGAGGTCACCAATGAGTTAATCGATCGTCAGGCCTGGGCGTGGCAGCTGGAGCGAGTATCGCTACCGCAGCGTCAAGCACTTGTGGGCTGGCTTGGGATCATCAAGAAGATCGGTAAAGGCTACGGAAAGCAAGTCGCATCGCTAAGGCAGGCAGCGCAACAGCAAATGCAGGACTGCAGGGAAGCGGTGCCGGTTTGGGTGATGCCGCTAGCCCGGGTTGCAGAGAATTTCGATCTTAGCCGGCCTAGATTCGATGTGGTAATTATCGACGAGGCTAGCCAATGTGATCCCATGGCCCTGCTTGCCATCATGGCTGCCGACAAAGTCATCGTTGTTGGCGACGACAAGCAGGTGAGTCCGCTAGCCGTAGGACAAAACGTTAATATCGTTCAAGGATTGATCAAGCAGCATTTGGACGGGATTCCCAATGCGATCTTGTATACGGGGGAACTGTCCATCTATGACATCGCGCTGCAATCGTTCGAGGCCCCGATATGCTTGTTGGAGCATTTCCGTTGTGTTCCGGACATTATCGACTTTAGCAACTTCTTGAGCTACGCAGGGAGAATCAAACCGCTGCGAGAGCCCGCAAGTTCTTGGCACGCACCTCATGTGGTCCCGCACCGTGTCAATTCATCCACTGAGGCGGCACATAAGGTCAATCGAGACGAAGCGCTCGAAATCGCGTCATTAGTCACATCTGCGATCGAGCACGAAAAATATGCGGACCATACATTTGGGGTAATTTCCCTGGTAGGCGACGATCAAGCCCGCGAGATCGACCTTATTTTGCGACGCTGGCTACCGCCCGACGAATATGAGAAACGTCGCATCGTCTGTGGAAGTTCGGCACACTTTCAGGGTGACGAGCGGGATGTGATGTTCTTATCGATGGTGGATACTCCTCGCGACCGCCCCCTAACGATGAGACAAGACAGTAAGTTCGAACAGCGATTTAATGTCGCCGCAAGTCGTGCTCGCAATCAGCTGTGGGTTGTTCACTCATTAGATCCTGGGGTCGACCTGCAACCGGGGGATCTTCGACGTCGCCTTATCGAGCATGCCCAGGATCCCAAGGCGGTAACCCGGAGCCTGGAGCGTCTAGCGCCGCGCACTCAGTCCCCTTTTGAGAAGGAGGTGCTTGAACGGCTGCTGCAAGCCGGCTATCGCGTCACTCCCCAATGGCCAGTGGGACGATATCGCATCGACATGGTTGTAGAAGGGGACGGGAACCGACTTGCCATTGAGTGCGACGGAGATCGATATCACACCCTGGAGAATCTGGCGGAGGATATGGAGAGACAGGCAATTCTAGAGAGACTGAAATGGCGATTTTTGCGAATTCGGGGTTCAGCGTTTTACCGCGATAAAGAAGCTGCCATGAAAGACGTTTTTCTGAAGCTCGAAAAGATGGGGATACTGCCGACCGGAGTCAACATCGAGCCGATTCCAAATCTGCGGGATGCTGTGATGATCGAATTGATACGTCGAGCTGCAGAGCTAAAAGCCGAATGGCAGGCACAGGACGGTGACGAGCGTGTGATGCATCCTTAACATCGCGGGCTATTGAACACAATAGTACTCGTGGGCTCGAACCTTACCGGCATGACGTCGGTCCACAAGGTGAACGATGAGGGAATGCGATGTAAAACGCAGACTGGGGAGTCTTTAGCGGTAGGGGAGAGTCCTCCGGCCCGATTAATTCAGATCAAAACCTCGATGCAAGCGCGATTTCGACTCGGAAGCGATGGCATGTGTTTCTGAGAGCAGGCGCGGCGCTTGGTGTGCCCCTCAAATCGACATTTCGAAGCAAGGCGGTCGTATTCTCTTTCAAGTAAGGTTATGTTCTCCGCCGTTTACGAACGTTACTATTCGATATGACATTCGTGCCATCAAGAACTGGCCCCGCCGTGTCCAAGCGACGTTATAAAACACCCCTGGCCATCTATTTTACTTTGGTGCTCGCTACGGCACTAGTGGCATGGCTGCCTGGATGCTCCGACACTCCGGTAGGCATGCGTGGCAGTCTGTTAGATTCGAAGCTTGGCGGACACGTAATAGCACTACGCTTTTCACCTGACGGCGGTCACCTCTTTTCCTCCGAGTCGTTTCGTTGGAAGTCAAAAGCAATCGGCGGTTCACATTTGGATGGGGTACTGAGTAGATGGGATCTTGCAAATGGAAAAATTACCAACACGGTCCCCTTCCGATATCCATCCGCGTTGGCAGTCGACGGGGAGTTATTAGCGGTTGGCACCGCGAATTGGAGCGCTCCCCGTCCGGGCGAACTACCGCGAGCAATCCCAGCGTATCGGAACGTTGGTAGCGTACATTTGTTAGACGCTAAGACCCTTGGTGCAAAAGGTCACATTCCTCTTGAACAGGGTGTAGTGGGACTTGCCTTCATTCCAAAGTCTCACTACCTCGCGGCGTATTGCATTAATTCCGAAAATACCGTTTCAGTCTTCCTGATTGACGTAGAGAGCCAGTCGAAAGTGGCCAGCAGAACGCTTACAGGCCAACCGATTGCAATTGAGCACCGAGGCGCGGTTCAACCATTGGTCTACTCGAAAATCAATGGAGGGTCACTCATAGTGCTCAATCCAACGAAGCCATTGATCCCCGGCGAGGATGCAAGGGCAAGTAACGATGAAGAAAGTAAACGAGCGATTCGCTCCGCCATTGGCGGGGAATTGCTCGTGTTATCTGTCCCCTCCTTATCTCTGGTTCGGAGCATCGCAATTGGCGATGATGATTGCACATTTGTCGACGCAACCGACGATGGAACATTCACAGTAGTGGCGAGTGAGTCTTGCCGACTGGGGACCATTGGGACGTCGGACGATTTGCGCGCGCAATTGAAAGAGTACGGCACATACGTTGCTGCCGCATTCATTCTCAACGACAGCGATCGAACTTTGGTGTTCAATCATAGGGCAGTTCGGGATGACGCTGCGTCAGTGGCCGGATCAATTGTTGATTTAAGCTCCAGCAAGGATCAGACAATTGCCCGACTTAGGCCGCAAGAGAATCACGTTCTGTTCTCAGCTGCAATCTCCGACGATCGTCGAAAAGCGGCTTGCTCGGGCAATGATGGCGTGATCCAAATATGGTCACTCAGCGGCGACGAATCCAATGTGGTCAAGTAAGCGGTGTGCCGAGCGAGTACGGACAAATAAGAAACAAGTGCGGAGTCAGTGTGGGCGGTTTTTGACGAGTGACGCTCACTGACAAGAACGGCCGGTCACGTGCGCCGCGAATAAAACAGACATAGAAATCGTCCTGCCGCACTAATCGGAAATGTAAAAACGTGGTGGACAATAACTGAGGCCAAAATCAGCCTCGCTCGCGATTAGGATTTCTATCAGTCGTGCGGCAATGAATTCTGTTGAGTACGGAATTTCTACCTGCGAGAGGCAGGTCGTGACACAACAGTCTGCTACATTGGCCTACTGATCTTCCACTTGTACGTCTTGCGCTTCAACGAGAAGGATCGCTAATGGCAATCCCCATCCGAGCATTGATTCTGTCCTTGTGGCTACTGAGCGCATCGGCAAGTCGCGCGGCGACCACTCAGGTGGTCATTCCATTGACCCGCGTCGGTAACGCTGGCAATCCCGACGTCAAAGGGACGCTCTACCCGTTCGGCGGAGTCGCGTACGAGTTCGAGATCGCGAAGACCGAGGTCAGTGCTTGGCAGTACCTGCAATTCCTCAATCAAGTCGATCCCCTAGGGGCGAACGAGCTACATCTCTACGAATCGCCACTGATGCTTTATTCGAACGGCATCACGCTGGATAACTCCCGTGCGTTGGGCGCCACATATCAGTTCTGGGCCAGCGACTTCGCAAATTATCCCCTGGTTACCCCATCATGGTACAGCGCGGCGAGGTTCGCCAACTGGATGCATAACGGCCAGGGGGCAGGCGACACCGAGACCGGTTCCTACACGCTGATTGGGCGAACGCCAATCCCGCTCGACGGCGATTCGATCCGGCGAAATCCTGAAGCGACCTGGGTCATCCCCAGCATCGACGAATGGTTCAAAGCGGCGTTCCATAAGAACGACGGTCCGACGGGCAACTACTGGACTTATCCCACGTCGCGAGACACTTACCCCTACAGCGCCAAGCCGCCAGGGAACTTCGCGCCTGATCGGGCCAATACGGGCAACGTCTACGCGGACGACGGATTAAAAAATGGGTACAACGACGGTTACGCCAAAACCGGCAGTACCGACTACTTCCCAGGCCAAATCTATCTGACCGACGTCGGGGCCTATCGGTTCTCGGTGAGCCCCTACGGCACGCTGGATCAATTTGGCAATATCGACGAGTGGACGGAAACGCCGGCGCACGTTGAAGGAACTCGTTACCTAGGACCTGATAGTCGGTATCAAAACAACTATCTTTCTGCGTGGGCTGGCGGCCCAGGCTTTCGCTTGGCGAAGGTGCCCGAGCCCACCTCCAGTCTCCTTGCGATGTGGCTTCTTCAAGGTCTAGCGTCCAGAAGCTCCAGACGCCCTGTGAAGCTGCCAAGCAAGTCGCGGCCCTGGGTAAGGTAGCCCCGTCGCACGGCAAGCTGAGCTTCCCCCAGCGGAGGGGGGCCAGCGGGAGTCGATCACAACCGGGAGTATGTACCCCAGTGAGCTGTCCGCCCGATGGTGTTTGTAGTCCAGACGCCCAACAGTCGATGCACCAGCGGGCGCTCGTCGCTGGTGCGATCAGCGATGTCGCCGCTCCAGACGTGATCCTCGTAGGTGGGCTCAGTCGCACGCACGATCCGTCGGCAAGCGCCATTCGCTGCCATTTCGGCTGCTTGTGGGGGACTTTCGGCCCCTCCTGACTCCAGAAACGTTCGACGCGCTTGTGGTTGACCGTCCATCCCTCGCGCCGCAATAGGGCCGTGACGCGGCGATATCCGTAACGTCCGTAGTCGCTCACTAGCTGGACGATCCGCTTCAGGAATTGTGGCTCGTCACTGCAGCGACAATCGTCCGATGCCCGCCGCGTGACCTCAGCGTCAGCGAACTAGCGCTCAATGCTGAGGGCAATGAGTGTCTCACGCTAAATCCATCTGCATTACGGGTCATAAAGAATTGACGGGCTGCTTAACCGTTCGGCGCGCGCCGAAAAGGTTCCGTCTGGCACCCTAGTGGAGATGATCTCTTGAACGATTCACCCTTGTCCCCTGACGAAGCGCGCGCCTATCGCGAAGCGGGCCACGCCGTCATGGCCCGCGAACTGGGTTTGCCGTGCCATCGACCTGACGGCATGCCCCACTACCAGTTCGCCACGTTCCGCGACAACTGCCGCCAAGCAGCGCAAGACCGCGAATTGCCGCTCGTGCCGGTGCGCAACTTCGTCCGCTTCCAACTGGCCGGTCCCGCCGCGGAGCTCTTGCGATTGGAACGCCACCACGGCCTCGACCGCCGCTCGGCGGGACGCAACCGCTTTCGCAGTCACTGGCTCCGGCGCCGCCAGGCCCGTCCTGACCCAGCGCTCGACTGGGCCTTCTCCATCGTGCTGGGCTGGTTCACCAATGGCCGGCAGCGAAACGTCGCCCACCGGTTCGAGGAGTTTTGGAATAGCGCGCTGGAAGCCTACCAGTACCCGACCCTCTGGCGCGCCGTGGAACAGACAGCCACGGATCTTTTGCGCCAGAGTCCTCCTCGCTGAGACGTACTACGTCTCAACTCTGGTAGGCGACGGGATGAAAGCCGGCGGCCGTGGCTCGTGGGACTGCCCCTGAGCCTGGACCATTGACTTGAGCCATGCGCTCGCCATCCCGTGCGGCTACGCACTTTGTCCGATGCCTACCAACTGACCGCGCAACCACCCGGAGTTGTTGGCTCCGCCAACGAACATCATTTGATCGAAGCGACTCTATTCGCCCTGGCGGCAACGCTCGTGCTGGCCGTCACCGCTCTCGCCCGCGAAGTCCGCCTCCGCCGGGCGCTGGAGCGATTGGTGCAACTGCTTCTCACCCGCTTGAGGCTACGCCCCCTTGACCGTGAAACGTCCGCCGAGTCAGGTCGCGTGCCTGATCACCCTGACCTGCCTGATCGGCTGCCAAGATTCTGCGCTGGAAATCGCCCGCGAAGCGGCGAACCGCCAAGCCCAGCAGAACGACCAGATCGCCCAAACAACCCGTGAAGCGGCGTCCGCCGCCAAACGCCTCATCGAAGAAGAGGCCGAGTCCCGACAGGCGCTGCTCGCCGCCCAGCAAGGACTGCAACAAGGACAGTCCAAGCTCGCCGACGCCTGGAACGACGTCGAGGCCGAGCGTCAGCGCATCGCCGCCACGCGTCGCGGCGACTCGCTGCTGGTGGCCTCGCTCAAGACGCTAGGGGCCATCATCGCCGCGCTGTTGGCGCTAGCCCTCTCCTGGCTGGTCCTCGAGCGCCTGCACGATGCCGGCGACGAGGAACTCCTCACCGCCGAACTGCTGCTGGCCGCGCACAGCGACGAGGAAGCCTTGATGTTCCCCAGCGCCCCCTCGCCGGCAGAACCGCCGCTGCGGCTCCCCGAGCCGCAGGACTAACTCGCCGTCACCGTTACCGACCTCCGGCCGCGCCCCCGCGCGGCCGTTTCCATTTCCACACGTCCCTTTCGAAGGAGTTACTCAAATGATCGCCACGAACGACAACGAGCTGCGCCGCCGCTGGCGTCGCCAAGTCAGCTCGCGAAGCATTTACTGCCCAGGCCGCGCCCCGCGTGAAGGCGTCGCCCTGGGGTTTCTGATCGACGGCTGGCGTCGCGACGAACTGGTGGAGCTGCGCCGGCTGACGACGATCGTCCTGTTCGACGAGCGGGCCGCCAACGGCCGCACCAGCATCCGCGTCCTCGGCTATCGCCCAGAGCTAGTGGGACAGGAGATTCTTTGGACCGGTCCCCAGGCGCTGCGTTTGCGCAAGGACCTCGCCCTGCCGCCGCGCCCCTTGGCGACCGGACGGCGCCTCGACAGCCGCCGCCGCGATCTGTTGGAACTAGCGCTGCGGCTCGACCACCGGCTGAGCCAAGCGCAGCGCCGCCTGGAACGGCTGCGCCACACCGAGCCGCGGTTCCCAAGGGTCTGGGCCGGCTTCCGTCCCAGCGTCGCCGACCAACTGATCAGCGACGCGGAGCAGTCGCCCGGCAACCAACTCGATCTCGCTTCCCTGCTGGCCAAGTTACGGCGGGAGCAGGACGGACTGTCGCTCTTGCCGGCCGACTGGATCGGCGACGACCTGCCGCGCGCCACGGCGCTCTTCGCCGAGCAAAGCGGATTACCGGCGCGGCAGGCCATTAACGCGGCGTGCGACGGGCGCGTCCCGGTCAGTGCCTGACCTTGACCACCTTCCCCCATTCATTCGGAGTTTCGATGCGTATTCTCGTGATTAACAACGACGGCGGCGGCTTCGCCGACTACATCGAGGTCGAGCCCGGCCTGTCGGTCGCCGACCTCTTCCGCCGGCAAGTCGCCTACGGCCAGCCGAGCGACTACCTCATTCGCGTCAATCGACAACCGACCCCGCCTGACCAGCTGCTCCAAGAAGGAGACCGGGTCAGCTTTACGCCTACGAAGATCGAAGGGGCCTGACGCCCTCCAGGCGTCGCGCCGCACGACCGTGCGGCGCGACGCTGTTTCTTTCACCTTCTACTAGGAGTCCTTGTACTATGCCCCCTCCCTCCCGCGCGCACCTAATCCGCGCCGCGGGCCGCATCGCGGCCCAGCGGCAACCGCCGCCAGCGGCCGTCGATGACCTGCCGCTAGCCAGCTGGCAGCGCGTCCAGCGGTGCTACGACCTCATCGTCGCTGCCCAGCAGCGCGAATGGCGCTACGCTGCCCGCCAGAGCCGCGATCGTCTTCGCCGCTCGCTCGCCGACCTGCGCCGCCAACTCGACGAGCTCGACGGGCAGCTCGCAGGAAGCGGCCCCGGCTACTCCCCATCGCTCCGCGACCTCTACGAGGACCTGGCGGCGCTCGCCGCCGAGTTCCCCGATTTCTCCCTTGATATGGCCCAAGCGACGATCAGCGTCGTCACCGAGCCGATCGTCCTGGAGGGAGTCGATCTGGGCCGGTTCGAAATCGAACTCTCCTGGCGGGAGCTCGGCTCACGCTCCGCGGCCTATCTCGTCCGAGCGCTCGAGGAGCGCTCGGCTGCCAGCGACTCGTCGCTGGTCCATCCCCATGTCCGCGACGAGCAGCTCTGCGAAGGGGAGGCGCACGCGGCGATCCGCCGGGCGCTCTCGAGCGGGCGGATTCTTGATTTCTTTGTGATCGTCGCCCAGACGCTTGCCACCTACAACGCACAGAGCGCGTATCTGACGCTCGACCGATGGGAAGGAATCTCTTGCGCCGATTGCGGCGCGACCACCGACGACGACGGCCGCAGCTCGTGCGAACGGTGCAACGCCGATCTGTGCGACGACTGCTCGTACGGCTGCAGCGACTGCGGCCGCACGGCCTGCAGCGCCTGCGGCGCGTCGTGCGCCGAGTGCCGTCAGCACTGCTGCCACAGCTGCTTAAGCCCCTGTTCCATCTGTCAGCAACGCTTTTGTGAAGGAGATCTTGATGAAGGAGAGTGTGCTGCGTGTCGCGCGGAAGCCGCGGCCGAAGATTCGCATCAGCCCCTATGCCTGGGCCAAACTTCTCTACCTGCGTGACGCCGGAGCCACCGAGATCGGCGGCTTTGGGATTTCGGCGCCTGGGGAACCGCTGTTGGTCGTTGACGTTGAGCTGGTAACGCAAACGGCCGACTGGGCGAGCGTCGTCTTCGACGACGCGGCGGTCGCCGACTACTACGACCGGCAGGTCGAACAGGGGCGAACTCCCAGCGAGTTCGGGCGGATCTGGGTCCATACCCATCCCGGCAGTTCGCCGCAGCCCAGCGCCACCGACGAGGAGACGTTCGCCAGGGCGTTTGGAGGCTGCCAGTGGGCGGTGATGTTGATCGTAGCGCGCGGCGGGGCCAGCTATGCGCGGCTCGCCTTTGGCGTCGGGCCCGGCGGCAGCTGGGAGATCCCGGTGGAGATTGACTACGACATGCCGTTTGCCGCGGCTGATCGGGCCGCTTGGCAGGCGGAGTACGACGCCTGCGTCCAGGCGCGCTCGCCGCTCCTGGATGATCAGGAGCTTGAGGAGTTTGACTCAGCGCGGCTCTGGCCGCGCGAGAACGCTTGGTGCGAGGATGGCTACGATGCAGTTTTTGAGCAGTCGGTTTGACCGGCAAGCGGCGCTCGTTCCGCCGGAGCGGCTGGCTGAAGCTTCAGTGACCGTCGTGGGCGTCGGGGCGATTGGTCGGCAGCTAGCGCTGCAACTGGCGGCGCTGGGGGTCCGCCGGTTGCAACTGGTGGACTTCGATCGGGTCGAGCCGACCAACGTGACGACGCAGGGGTACCTGGCGGCGGACGTAGGAAGGCTCAAGGTCGAGGCGACGGCGGCGGCGGTGGCGCAGCTTGACTCGACGATTGTCGTTGACGTTGTGCCCGATCGGTTTCAGCCGCGACTGGAAACTCAGGCAGCGGTCTGCTGCTGCGTCGATTCGATCTCCGCGCGCGCGGCGATCTGGAGAGCGGTGCGGGAGCGCTGCGACTTCTGGGTCGACGGGCGGATGCGCGGGGAGGTGATTCGGGTCCTCGCCGCGGCGGACGAGGCGGGGCGCGCGGCGTATGCGCGGAGCTTGTTTCCGCAATCCGAAGCGCAGGCGGGGGCGTGCGCGGCGCGGGGCGTCATCTATGGGGCGGCGATTGCTGCGGGGCTGATGGTGCATCAGCTGGTGCGGTGGTTGCGAAATGACGCGTTGACGCACGACCTCCTGTTCAACTTGGCGGCAAGCGAGCTCGCGGAGATCGAACTCAAATGACGATTCGCTCGCACCCAGAACTCGCATTGCTCAATCAAACAAATGCTTCCAGGTGATCAACCGATACCACGCCCTAGCGGCGCATTATGCGTTACGTCCAGCCCACCCATACTAAGAGCTCACATTTGGATAAGCCACAAAAACAGAAGCATGCACAGGCGGACGAGTTATCAACGGTCGATGACGACCTTCCTCAGCCTTCGCAACAATTTCTCACGTTTGCCAAACGAGTTGGTCAAGCTATCGGCCAGCATTGGCGAGAGCGGCGGTTCGAGTGCCAAACACCAACAGCCACGCCCAGCGTACCAACGACGATTGATAGAGTAGACCCGCCAGTTCTCTGAGGCAGTCAGCATGCGGCGCGTCACCCAAAGTCGAACGTCTTAAGTTACCGCGTAGCAGGTGACTTCGCCGTAAGTTAGTATAAGAAACGCTAGCACTGTTCTTTTCAGACTGCTTCGCTTCATCGATCCACAAGCGCCCCTGGAATGCCGCAACCCGAGCCAATCGGTGTGGAGCCCTTGCCGCTAGAGCCAGCGGTTCTACAAGACCTGTACGGGCTGTGCCGAGCCATTCGCGAGCATGCGCATCGGGTCGTGCAGCGCGAGGTAAGGAAGGCCGACCTATTTGCCGAGCTCGCCTACGGCAAACTTTCGGACGCTGATTTCGTACGACGTCTCCGTTCGCTCAATGCGGCCCATGAGTCGCATCTAGACGAGGGGGTGCCCGATGCCGGCCAATTGCTTCAGTACCTACCTCCGGATCGTTTACGAAGAGCCAACAGCCAGGTTGCGTTCGGCATCGATGCGGCCGAAGACGCACTAGCGATGACGCTTAAGGATCGTCGGCAGGCCGGCATCTGGTTTAATGCCTTTAGGGCTTTGCTCGGTGGATGGTTTCTGCGGCTTGAATTACTAGACGACTTGGCGAGTCGCATCCGGTCCGCACTAGATGGGACGAAAGCAAATCAGCCTTCAAGCGCGGACACAGAAAAGTATCTCAAAATACTTCCCAGAAACTCAAACGTCATCAGCTGCTTCCATTTCGTGCGTGCTTTTAAAAACTGTGGCAAATCGCAAAACCAGCTCATTGAAGAGTTTGCGAAAAGACAAGATGCCTCACCGGTGGCCCTGCTTCGCGGCATGAACCGGTACGGCGAGCGGCTTCGCGACGCTGGATTCAGCCTCTGAAAGCGCGGACGCAGATTTTGGAAGGTTCTCGCAACTGCTTACACTCTCCGGCGTTCTAAGGCCCGGAGAGATGGATGAAGAACAAGCGATACCTAACGCCCAGGGATTTTGCGACCGCGGTCGGCATATCCCCGAAGACAGTGCAGCGCCGGCTCAAGGCCGGGCAGCTGCCAGCGATGCAGCCTGGCGGCCCTAACACCGCCTGGCTGATCGATTACGACGCTTTCGCCGCCGCTTTCACAGCGGCGCGCGCCCAGCACGCAGCGGGCAATGATGAAATGGCGGGCGGCGACGCCGCGGACCTGACGCAGGCTCGCAGTGCGTTGGAGGAGCAAGACCAAGTGACTACGCAGATCTCAGGACCGCGACCACGTTGGATGCAGTCCCTACCTAAGAAAACTGAAAGAGGATATGGCGCGAAAGAGACTTAACGAAGTAGTAAATGGCCAGTATTTCCAATGGTTGCTGACCGTGCGCAACGAAGTGTACCAAGCGGACGGTCGGCGAAATAAACCAAGTACGGGCAGGCATTCGCTGGGCACGCGCAGCCGAGAAGAGGCTCTAGGAAACCTGAAACTGTTGGATCAACAGACGGCGGTAAAGCGAGGTAAGCTTGACGCGGCACTGTTACTTCCAAGCGACCGACAGGACGTCACGCTGCAGGCGGGCGTCGACAAGTATCTAAAGCATGTTGGCCGGCCAAAGGTGGCCGGTGGTGCGGACATCGCCACTGTTAAGCGGTACCGGGCAGTGTTCGCGAAGGCTCAGTTGTACCTCCAAAGTCAAGGCATAACGAGTTGGAGTCAAGTGACCGCGCCCCGGCTCGACGACTACTTGGCTTGGTTGGATGCGGAGGGATACGCGTATGCGACGGAGTTCCTGGAAGGTACAACGATTAAGCAACTCAATAAGTACTTGATCGGTGAGGACCTTCTGCCGTTGACGTGCAAGTTAAATCGGAGCCTGCGGCGGCCCACTGGAACTGATACGTACTGCTATCGTCATGAGGAGGTGGCAGCGATGATCAAGCATTGCTCAGCCATTAAGTCGCTCGGGTGGCTTACCGAGGTGATCATCGGCCTTGCGCATACGGGCATGCGAATCTCGGAGCTCGGCAGCTTGAGTTGGGCGTGCGTCGACCTGACCCCAACTAATCCAATCATCACGCTGAAAGACGAGAGTCGTAGCCGGCGGGTCAAAGGGCGAGCTCCGCGGACGACCAAGAGCCGACGTGATCGCCGGTTCCCAATTCATCCGGACCTCTACAAGCTGCTCAGTACCAAGTACGCCGTCGGCATTCGCGGGCGGGTGTTCCAAGCCGCAAAAGGCGGCGCGCTGCACGACGGTAATTTACGCAAGATCTTCGTCGAGCAGGTGCTGACGCCGCTCTCGGAGCAATTCTCCACGCCCGAGGACGAGATTGGATTCAAAGATGGACGACTGCACAGTTTTCGCCACTATTTCTGTTCCTGGTGCGCAAATACTGGCGTGTCTGAGCAGGCGCTGATGGACTGGCTGGGCCACCGTGACAGTAAGATGGTGCAGCGCTACTATCACCTGCATGACCCACAGGCGCAGCAGCAAATGAAAAAGTTAGGTACTATTCCCGGGCTGGGCGCGACGTAGCAAGCCCATTTTCCCTTAGGAGGTTCCGAGGCGTCGTGATTGGAATACGATCCAAAGTGACGATGATGCTGGAGCAGAGCGGCACTCTTGACACAGCATTGACACAGTTGCTTGTGACAAAGAAAAAGGCTCTTCATAAGGCGTTGTTATTTAACACCTTATGAAGAGCCGTGTGCCACTGAGCGGAGAGGACAGGATTCGCCCGGGCAGTTTTCTGTAACTGCCGCATGTCGAAGAGTTTGCGGCCTAACGTGAGGGAGTCATTCGGGTTACGAACTTCTAGTTCATTCTCGTTACTCCCCGTCCAAACCGGTCGTTCTACCGGTTTACCTGGACAAATTCAGGACAAATTTACGGCTCCAGAACCGAGCCTACGGACAATCGCAGGCACCACTAGTGTTAGCTTGCTCTTCTTCGTTGGAATTGGGGGGGCGATTGGCGGCCGCACTCGCCGGAAGTCAACAAACGAGCGAGGGTTGCCCGACAATTCGGCCCTACTGGCTTTAGCCAAGACTTATCTGGAAACTCAGCTGAGGCTTTATGGATCAGTGGAGTTGTCCCGACTCCTGCCTCGCGCTGACAAGCAGACAGCCGCCTGCCTTGTCGATGAGTTTCGGAACGCATTTCTTGACTTAGATTGGCGCCCGTCGTCGCCGCTAGAAACCTCTTTGTCGTTGACGCCTGTCGCGGCGGTCTATCTACGCTATAGCTGCGACAAGAGCAACCCGCGCTCCCTTGACCAGCAACTGCGGAATTGTCTGGAAAAGGCTGCACAACTCGGTCACTGGGTGCCCTGGGATCTTGTTTTCGCAGATGCCGCAGTGAGTGGCACGTCCGCAGCTCGTCGCGGGTATCAAATGGCCAAGGCGGCCATTGAAGTCGAGTCGGGCAGAATCGGACTCGTCCTGATTGATGAAATTGGAAGGGCAGCCAGGGACGCCATCGAAACTTTGAAGCTTGGTCGTTTGATGGACAACTGCGGTAGTCGATTAGTCGGCTGCACTGACGGTTTTGACTCCAGTCACGCGCATTCAAAGATGATGCTATCGATGTTCGCCATGGTGCACGAGCACTTCGTCGATCAGCTCCGTGGGAAGGTGAGACGCGGAACCGACGACGCATTTCGCATTGGTAAGAATATTCGACCCCCGAGCTTCGGATACAAGCTGGTTCCCTGCTTAGATGCTGAGGGTTGTCCAATCGTAGATACCAAGGGTCGTGTCGACGTTCAGAAGGTAGTTGATGACGAACATGTAGAGTGGGTGATTAAGGCATTTGAAATGTACGTCGATGGTCGCAAGAGCCCATCGAAAATCGCGGCATTCTTCAACGATCATGAAGTGGGTGGACGAAAAACGTGGGACGGCCCAAACGTCACTCAGTTGTTGACCAGACGAACCTATATCGGTGAAGAAGTCGAAGGCATGACGCGCAATTGCTTCGATAGCGAGTCAGGTAAGCGAACCACCATTAAGGTGCCGGAAAGCGAGTGGAAGCGACGAGATGTTCCGCATCTACGCATTATTTCTGATGAAATGTTCGAGGCGGCTCAGGCACGCCGAAGGCAATGCCGCGACGCTCACGACACTAAGCTCAAAAACGCACCTGCTCGCACAGCAGTCTACAGTAACTTACTGATTAGACCTGTATGCAGCTGCGGTACGCGGCTCGTGATCGGGAGGACCGGCGAACATAAGAGCCTCTTCTGTCCCAGCGCCCGGGACCACAAACACAAGTGCCAAATGGGGGGCTATAAGTCAGTCCGCATCATCGAGTCGTGCATCCTCGACCATGTGCGGTCGAGCCTCACGCCGGCTTGCGAGCAGGAGGTATTAGAACGGGCGAACAAATTTCTGGCCGACGAGATTAACAAACCTGTCAAGGATACGAAGCCGCTTGAAAGGACTATTAAGGAACTAAAGAAGAAGGTGGCGTTATACCTGGATAAGTTCGAAGAGAATCCGAGTGAAGCAGCAATCTCACGGGTAAACGACTATGAGCAATCACTCAAGGAACGCGAAGCCGAGCTTCGGGACATAAAGTCCCGGCAGCTGTCCACTCCAGTGCCTCTGGATGCAGAGGCGGTATCCAAGGCTCTTGACCAAATTAGGCAGCTATTGAACTCCGATAAGGAGGATGCCGCTCCAGTTATCGAAAAGCTGGTCGGCCAAGTGGTCGTTAGTCAGACTACCAATGCTGCGAAGAAACGTGTCTGGACGGCGAAATTCTTAATCAACTTAGTCCCAGTAGTCGCTGAATTAACTGCGAAGTCACAGTGTCTAAACGCTCCTACATGGGAGTACCTACATCTAAGTGATTGGACACTGTTAACGGACGCCATCGTGCCCCTCGAAACTGTCCCACCGTACGTCCAGATTGCACCGGAACTCTTGCGTTTACACACGTCGGGCGCAAGCATCGAGAGCTTGGCTGCGCTGTTCAAGAAGTCGACGTCGGTCATCCGAACGATCTTGAAGTTCGCGCAGACGGGGGAGAAGCCGCAGTGGGAGCCTAAGGGGAAGAAGCGAGACCGAAGAAAGAAGGGTAGGGAAAAAGAGGGGGATAAAGTCGAGTGTAAATATTTGCAATTCGGCGAGCTAATTGCCGAACGGAGGGAATTAGGGGAGACGTTCCGCGAAATTCGTGGTTTCATCTCCAACGAATACGGAGTCAAAATGTCCCACCCTACCGCCGTGCGCGCCTACGACCACGTCCGGCCCGCAGCGGCGATCGCCGCTGCGGCGTCGGGCAGAATGCCAAGCCGAAACAGTAAGAACGTATTGCGACCAGAGCAGTACGACGAAATTCGGCGGCTTCTTTGCCTGCAACCGCGAGTCAAATACGCAGATATCGCTGCGCAAGTCGGGTGCAGCGCGGCGACAGTATCTAGTGAGAAACGGCGAATGACGGCTGAAACAAAAGATGAGGCGAAAAGAGCCGATAAGTAGGACGGAATCGAAGAAGCCAGTCGCGGTAGACGTCGGTCTGATCGAGGTTAGCTGGCTTCACGCCGAGCGTGGCCAGACAGTGCAGCGGGTCCAACACGTGTTCCCTCTGGCCCTAAGACCGGTCGTCGGATAGGCGGATGCCTTTTTAGCCCCTTGGCAGCCGAGGGATTTTTTGGTGCGGGGGCGAAATCGCACTGCGTTTCGACACTGTGCTCCAAGAGTTAGCGGTCGTGAAACCTCCGCGCGCAAGCGAACAAGGCTTCAGCCGACGGTGGGGGGGACCAGCGCTGGAGCGACCACGACTATCGCCCAAGCCAAGCTCTCCTTAGTCGTTGGACTGCGATGCAGCAAACTGGGGTTCGCATCGACCACGGTGGTCCTTGACGGTTCCTTTTCGCTGGCAAACTTCGACATGTTTGACCGCCGCGTCGCTGGCACATATCGTCGTCTACAAGGGGCGTTTGCGAAGGTGGGCAGTGATCGAGCGCCGCAGAAACGGTGCACTGTGCAGTGGCAGTGCATGGCAAGCGATCCTTAAGAAATGGAATGACCAATGAAGGCAGTTCATAGGTGGGCATTGGCGGCGCTCGGATCGATGTTCTTGTGGTCGGTTGAGAGCTGCCTGGCTGGCGTGGTTGGCGGCGTACGAACCGTCGCCTTATCGGGCATGACTGCGCCAGGAACCAATGAGACGTTCGGCGACGTTGGCTATTCCGGTGTTTCACTGAATAACCTTGGCGAGACGGCGTTCATTGCTTCGCCCTCGTTCAACAATTTTGAGTTCCTCTTCGAGCCCCGGCCTACACGCGCCATCAATGACGAAAGCGTCTGGACGGAAGCTGGCGGCAGCGGCCTTCGACGAATTGCGCATGAAGGACCGGGCCTGCCTGGCGATGCGACCTACGCGAATGTTGCCCGTCCCCTTATCAGCGACTATGGCGACACCATCTACCACGGCTCGTTCTCGGGCCAGCCGGCGGCGACTCAGCGCAGCGCGGTAAACATCTTGCGGAATCGCCTGGGGCACACCGACGTTGTCGTTGCAGCACATGGATCGATCGCACCGTCCACTAGCGTCACTTACTTCGAGATTCACCGTCCCTCGATAAACGCGAATGGCGACGTCGCGTTCTTCGGCGGCGTGAATGCGTCGGTGGATAAATACCAAGGGATTTGGGCCGAAGTGGGTGGCGGATCGCTCGATCTGGTCGGCAGGCAAGGCGATAGCGCCCCCGGGACCACAGGGACATTCAGGGACCTGTCGGAGATCCTCACTTTTGACTCAAGTCTCGCAATTGGCTCCGGCGGACACGTCGCCTTCCGAGGTACGTTTTTCAACGACCGCACGCAAGGAGCGATTTGGCTCGCTACCCCCACGGGCGCGCTTCAAGCAATCGTGCGCGAAGGCGACGTCGCGCCGGGCACCAACGCAACCTTTTCCGCTGTCGGGCCGCCGCGCGTCAATGGCCGGGGTGAACTTGCGTACTCAAATGACTCCGGCAGGGCTCTCTGGCGGTACTCGACCGAGACAGGCTCGGTTCTGGTCGCTATTCAGGGTCAACACGCGCCTGGAGTCGACGCGGTGTTTGCATCGAACCACATTAACTTTCCAACATTTCGTGACCCCGCTCTCGGCGATGGGGGCCACGCGGCGTTCGCCGCAAGCCTGCTTAAGGGCAATGTTATGACCGAGAGCATTTGGGCTGCGGATCCCTCTGGCGAACTGAAAATGGTGGCTCGACAAGGCGACTCGGCGCCTGGGACCGATGTTGTTTTCCTTGATTTTGGAACCCCCACGGTCAACGCTCGCGGACAGCTTGCGTTTAGCGCTAGAACTGTCGACTTCAGCCCGCTGCACCACGGCATCTGGGCGCAGGACCGAAATGGCGTCCTTCGACCAATCGTTAAGGCCGGAGATTCGCTGAACGTTAATGTCAACCCCGCCACGCCGGACCTGCGGGAAGTTCAGTATCTGAGTTTCTCAGAGGGGGGCAGCTTTGGATTGGACAGGATCACTGGGTTCAATGATCTTGGCCAAGTTGCGTTTTTCGCCCGATTCACCGACGGGACCAGCGGCGTGTTTGTCTCGAATGCTGTGGCAATACCGGAGCCCTCGAGTATCGTGGCATTGGGCCCGTTAGCTTTAATGTACAGATCGAGAATGCGCTGGGCGCGCCATTAAGTACACACTAACTACAGTGCGTCGGTGAAATCGACGAATGGCACTTAGATCTGGTGCAACTCGTGGTCATGAACTGAGATAGGCTTAAAAGGCGTCTCTTGCTCTAGATGATGTTGTCTCACACATCGGTTTTGCTGGCGGTGGCAAGCTTATTGTCGCGAAGGACGCTACTCGGCTGTACACGATTCCTGTAGCGACGATCCAAACCGAGAAGAACATGCGTCCTTAGAGGGGCTCTGGGAGAATGAGTGAGGAACAGCAGCGGTCGGAACTTACGCAGAACGTACAATTACCAATCGCGCGAACGTGCCGCTTGGAGCGAATCGTGTTCGGCAAAATTGTCATTGTTACGATCCTCTTTTCAAGCCTATCGCCGCCCTTGCTTCAGGCCACGGAAATTCCGCCCAACGCAACGGTGCTAGATCCCGACATTGTATGGGACGTCGCTAACCCAGACAGCTTCGCCGTCTCATCCGACGGCAAGCAAATCGCATACATCAGCAAGGGGGCGATCTGGCTCTGCGGCGTCGACGTCGGCCCTCCCACAAAACTCGTCGATCTCCCTAACACGACCACTTCAATTCTTGCAGAGCCCAAGTATCTGGAGCAGCGCGAGAAGTCAGCACGTTCGCCTCACGATCGCCGCTTTACGGCTCTAACGGGTCCGGTTCATGCAGGCAGAGACTACGTCTTTGGCCTCGGCTGGACGTCCTCGCAAGATGGGCTGTTCTACACCGTGCGAAAGCGCGTGGGCAACAACACGCCAGTCACGGCTTACCATGTCATGCACGTATCGCTAGCTGGCGAAGTCGATGAAATCACAGTCATCGAAGGCCAGTTCGGCATTCCATATGAAGAAGATTCCTCATTCCACGTCACTACTAACCGCAAGCACGTCGTCGTCTCGTACTACTCCACGCTCATTTGGGATGTCGACCGGGCCCGGCCGCAGGCCACGCCCTACGACCGCCTGGTCCCGTCATCGGCGAGCGGCCGGTTCCTCGGGATCGAGATCGACACCCGCCAACTCGTGCTGGTCGACGAGCAATTCGCCATCGCCAAGCGATTCGACGTCACGTTCCCCGTCGAACGAATGGTCGATCTGACTTGGTCAGACGACGAGCATTTCGCCATTTGCCGGACGCACAACGAATATGGCTCGCAGGGAGCTACCGCCCTCCGAATCAATCTCGAAACGGGACATCAGACGCCAAGCGTCAAGTGCAACGTGAGCGATCGCTTCCTGTTCATTGGGGCAGAAGGAAAGTTCCTTCAACTTCGCGTTGCCAACCAAGGCATCTGGGGCTACATGAATGGAGAGGCGGGCACGCGCGCCATCGTGGTGGAACCAGACGGCGAGTCCCGACACCTCTTCACCACCAAAGGCTTTCGCAAACCAGAAAAGGGGCAATGGGGTTCGATCTTTCCTCCTATGATCGCGGCCGCCGACGGCAGCCGCATCGCGTTCGCACTCCCGCGGCCCGAAGATCAGGCGCCCGGCGCCCAGTATCATCTGATCGATCTTCAAGGCTGCACGACCCCCTTGGAGCCAGTGAGCGACGCCAGTTACATCACGCCCTACTTTCCGATCACATTCGCTGACGAGAGCCGTCGACTGATCGCCCGATCGGGATCGACGTTATTCTCCGTGCCCGTGCCCGCAGTCGATCCAACCGAGGAGGCTCGTGATGACCAATAGCATGGGCCGACGGGTGGTAACATTCCTATTGCTTCTCGCCTCATTGCGAGCCATCGCATGCGCGAGGCCGGCAGAGCTTCCTGCAGAGTCGCAGGTTCTCGACGATAAACTCATCATGGACGCGAGGCCAGAGCCGCTCGTTTCCCCAGACGGTCGGCAGGTCGCCTACTTTAGCCGCGGGTATGCCTGCGTCGCCGACATTGCAGCTGGCAAGTCGCGACAACTCATCGAGGTTCCCGGCACTTGGTCGCACGTTTACGCCAAGTCCGTCGACCCTGGCGACCTAGACTCACTCGATCATCCCGTTACCGCCAAAAAGTACAAAGACTTGTATCGCGACGTTTCGCAACGTATCGCGGACTTCCAGTGGACCGCCGATTCTGCGGCCATCGTCTACAGCTTGTCACACGAAATCCCTCGAAAAGAACTCGATAGCCACGTCACTCAGGTGCATGTGTGGCGTATGCCGCTCACTGGCGAGCCCAAAGAAATTGCCAGCGGCGACTTGTCATACAGTGGTCGCCGAGGCCCGGGCGGCGTGATCACCCGCGACGGTCGTTTCCTTGTCAACAATTCCGGTCGCGATCGCGCGCTGATCTGGGATCTGGCGACGAACAAGCCTCGCGCCACTCCATTTCTCAATCTAACTCCCTCGCCGACCAGTGGACGCTGGCTCTGCGTCGAGAAAGATACTCGGCAGCTAGTGGTCGTGGACGAAGGATTCCAGGTGATCGCCCGCCACGACGAAATCGTGCCCAAGAGTGACTATGGCTTCAATATGATCTGGTCACCCGATGAGCGGTTTGTCTTCTGGCGCCAACAGATCGGCGTCGACTATTACAGCAACTGGGATGGCTGCCGGTACGACTTGGTCACTCGGGATCGCCAGATCTTTACTGGCAGCTACATGAACGAAGCGATCATCTTCACCGGGCATCGAGGCGAATTCCTACGCGTCGGCGCCAGCGGAATTCAAGGTCCCGGCCAAGGTCTGACGGTGAGGGAACAGTACGTTGGCCTCGTTCCCGATGGTCGCGTGCACATGCAGCGATTTTGGCATCACACCCATCCAACGGGCCAGGACAGCATGGTTTCGAGGCCGGGTGGCGGCTCGCAGGTTCTCTGGTCGCCCGATCTGCAGCTGTTCACTATCGGGCTCGCTCGTCCACAAGGTCCTCACGGGGCAGTCATGCATCTCGCAGATCGCCATCGCCATCTCTGGCGACTTCCAGGAGAAGAGACAGAAGACTATGTCTCGCCTTATCAAGTCGCCGGCTTCGCGCTAGACGGCGAGTCAATCATCTCCTACGACAAATCACGCCTATTTTCTCTCCCAGTTTCCGCAATCAAGGCCGCCGAGAACAAACTTCGTTAGAGCTGCAATGGACCGAGGCATGGTAACGACCGTGACGCGCCTTACTGCCCCAAGTGTTCGACTTCGCTCTATCCATCTGTAGAGTGCTTAGGCATTCACCCAATTACTCGTGCGATTAGGCTTCTTACAGAATCACTGCCATCCCAGCGGCCCAGCTACGACGGTCATGTGCGGGTTGTTGGGAATGGCGGTGGCGCTGTGAACTAGAGCCGCCTGAGTACGCAGCATTCATAACTCGGCCGACGCAGAAATCCTGCGAATCTGAGACGAGTCGCCGCGACCAGGCCGCAAATCCCCGCAACGAACACGCTAGACGGTTCGGGGACGAGTGTGACTTGAAGCCCGTCCACGCTAGCCCAGAAGCCCGTAAACGAAACGGCGTGGATCGGTACAGTGCTTTGCCAGGCGAACCACTCTGACTCGCCACGCAGGTTTGCGAAGTCATAGTGAAAAGCAATCTCGTCGATGGGACTGTTGGCGACGTCGAAAAAGCTGAGGCTTATCGGTCCGGCCTGTGATGTGGTGACGGCATCGAGCCAGTAACCGCCGAACTTCGGTGCCGGTTCATCGAAGTCGATTCGGCCGATGGGGGAGTTGCAGGTGATTACGTCTGAACCGGCGAAAATCGGTTGCAAGCAAACGCCCTTCGCTCCATCGAATGGAATGGCGGTCAATTCACTGGACCCGTCAATGCTATGAAAGCCTGGACCGTCCCAAATAAACAGAGGCGGCGTCGGTGGCTGCGGTTCACTCGTCGAGCACTCACCTGTAAGCGTTCCCAGTCCCTCCAGAATATCTACAGGACCTGAGTCGCGCGGTGTCGATCCAGTAATCCATCCACTGCGCGGTGCATCCACAGTTCCACCAGCCAAGAGGGGGAGCACCGGCTTAGTTCTGTTAAGATCACGTAGTTGGACAATGCCGATCGAGTGCGAAGTAGCGGTAGAGCAGCCGCTTAAGTACGTCGAAATCGCCCCCGAAGTGAAACGGCTTTACGACGAGGGGGCTATGTGACCGCCATTCCAAAAACGTAGCGCGCGGCTGGAGGTCTGGCGCCCGAATTCTGTAGCGCACAACCGTGCATTGTTTCGAGTTTGCGACACTGGGATCATCGTGGCAGCCGGCCGCAGGCCGGTTGCCGTCACTGATTACTGAGTGCTCGTGAAGCGAGGCGTGCCAGGAGTGCTACGTAATATGGAGAAGTGGGCTGAGATCCGTCGCCGCGTATTAACTGGCGAGCTTAGTCGGCGGCAAGCGTGTCGCGAATACAAGTTGCACTGGGAGACAATTCAGAAGGTCCTGGCGTACGTCGAGCCGCCCGGCTACCGGCACGCCACGTCCCGGCCGCGGCCGAAGATGGAGCGCTTCCTGCCGCTGATCGCCGAGATTCTCGTGAGCGACGCGAAGGCGCCGAAGAAGCAGCGCCACACGGCGCAGCGGATCTTCGACCGGCTGGTTGCGGAGCACGCCTTCGACGGCTGTTACTCCAGCGTCAAGGAAGCTGTCCGCCAGTGGCGGCAAGGGAGCCAAGAAGTCTTCCTGCCGCTCTCCCATCCTCCCGGCGAAGCGCAAGTCGACTTCGGCTTCGCCGAGGTCGACGTCGCTGGCGAGCGGATCAAGGCGGCGTTGTTCGTGATGACGCTCCCCTACTCGGACGCCGTCTTCATTCAGGCGTTCCCCCGAGAGTGCACCGAGGCCTTTCAAGAAGGTCATCGACGGGCGTTTGAGTTCTTTGGCGCCGTCCCGACGCGGATCAGCTACGACAACAGCCGCGTGGCGATCGCCAAGATCACCGGCAGCCGCAGCCGGCAGCTAACCAGCGAGTTCCTCCGGCTGCAGAGCCATTACCTGTTCCAAGCGCACTTCTGCCTGGTGCGCCGAGCCAATGAGAAGGGGAAGGTCGAAGGGCTCGTCGGGTTTACCCGCCGCAACTTCCTCGTCCCCGTGGCGCGCGTCGAGTCGCTGGAGACGCTCAACGCCGAACTCTTCCAACGTTGCGATCGAGACCTCGACCGGACGCTCCGCGGCAAGGAGGGTTCGAAGCGCGAACTGCTCGCCGCAGATCGACAAGCGATGCTTGACCTGCCGCGGCAGTCGTTCGACGCCCGCCGCGTGACTCAAGCGTCGGCCAATTCGCTGTCGCTGGTAAAGTTCGATACGAACCGCTACAGCGTCCCCGTGAAGCATGCTCACCGGCCGATCACGATCGTGGCGACGGTCGACGAGGTTCGGCTGATTGACGGCGACCGATTGGTCGCTCGCCACGGCCGCTCTTGGAAGCGGGAGCAGGACCTGTTCGATCCGGTCCACTACCTGGCGCTACTTGAGAAGAAGCCGGGAGGCTTCGATCATGCCAAGCCGCTCCAGGAGTGGGACTTGCCAGAGTGTTTCGCCGCGCTCCGCCGGCTGTTGGAGACGGAGCCGGGCGGCTTGGGAACGCGCGAGTTCATCCGCGTCTTGCGACTCTTGGAAGGGTGCTCTCTGGAGCAACTCCAGGATGCCGTCGAGTACGCTCTCGACATCGGCGTCCATGACGCCGATGCGATTCGCGTGATCGTCGAGCACCGTCGCGAAGCGCCGGTGGCGCTCTTCTCGCTTGACGGTCGGCCCCATCTGCGGCTGGTCGACGTTGGCCAGACTGACGTTTCGGCCTACCAGGCCCTGCTGACGGAGGGCGCCTCATGAGCAAGACCGAAACGAAGAGTACGGTGCTGGTGAAGCATCATCTCAAGCAGCTCAAACTGCCGACGATGCAGAGCGAGTGCGAGAAGACGGCCGCTCGCGCGGCGAAAGAGAATCTTGATCACTTGGCCTATCTCCTCGCCCTCTGCGAGGCGGAACTCGTTGATCGGGAACGACGCGCCGCCGAGCGGCGCCTCAAGGCCGCCCGCTTCCCGGCGACCAAGACGCTCCAGGAGTTCGACTTCGACCTCCAGCCGTCGGTCAACAAGCCGTTAGTCTTGGAGTTGGCCAAGGGAGATTGGATCGACCAGCGCGAGAATCTGCTGCTGGTCGGCGCCAGCGGCACGGGGAAGACCCATCTCGCCACGGCGCTCGCGCTGTCCGCCTGTCTGCAAGGCCGCAAGGTACGGTTCTTTCGGGTCACCGAGCTGATCGCCATGCTGTTCGAAGCCAGGGATGACAAGCAGCTGCTCAAGTTCCGCTCGCAGTTGGCCAAGCTCGATCTGGTCGTCCTCGACGAACTGGGCTACGTTCCCGCCAGTAAGGCGGGCGCCGAGCTGTTGTTCGACGTCATCGGCGCGGCCTACGAGCGCCATAGTCTCGTGGTCACCACCAATCTGTCGTTCGAGCACTGGACCGAGGTCTTGGGAAGCGAGCGGCTCACCGGCGCGGCGCTCGACCGCCTCACCCATCGTTGCCATATCCTCGAAACCAAAGGCGAGAGCTATCGGCTCAAGGACGCACGCCGGCGTCGTCGATCTAACGACAAGGAGTCTACGGCAACGGCCTGACGCGGGAGGGCCTGTATCATTCCCGCACCTCAACTAGCGCTACAGTTTCGGGGCGCCGCGCGCTACGTTTTTAGAATGGCGGTCACACAGTTGGTCTCCGGTAGTCGCCAACGGGTGTGTCGCGAATTGCGGGCGTAGCTTGGTGCAGGTGTTCCGAGTCGAGATGAACTCGTTGGCGTGCGTTAGGACGCAAATGAGAAGGCCAGTTTTCGAGCGAGGTCGCTGGAAGGGGGATTTTCCGCGTAGTCACGCCTGAAGGTGAACTGCAGGGGGGCCGGAATCAGTGAGCCCTACTACTTGGAAAAACGCTGTCCCGCTTCGTTGAAGCAAAAGCGAGGAGGCGTCCATCGTTGAAGTTTCAAAAACGGTGATATTTTGGGAGTGCCGCAAGTGGGATGACTTCTTGAGAGTGGGGCGGGGGGCGATCGAAGAGCGTTCAAACTAAGGAACTCTAACAAAACCTATTTGAGTAGTTGAGCGGCTGGTTTATTCTTTCGGCGTTCATGGAGGAACGCGAGATGGCCAAGCCGCTGCTTACGGATGAATTGTGGCTGCATATCGAACCTTTGTTGCCTGCGCCGAAGCCGCGTCCCCAGGGGGGCCGTCCGCCGGTTCCGGATCGCGCCGCGTTGACGGGCATCCTATTCGTGTTGCGAACAGGGTGTCCGTGGGAATACCTCCCGCAGGAGATGGGCTGCGGTTCAGGGATGACCTGTTGGCGTCGGCTGCGCGATTGGCATGCGGCTGGAATCTGGCGACAGGTGTGGCTTGTCCTGCTCGACGAACTGGGCTTGGCCGACGAGATCGATTGGGACAAAGCGGTGCTCGACAGTTGCTCGGTGCGGGCGCTTTTTGGGGGGCGCTCACGGGACCCAATCCCACGGATCGCGGCAAAAATGGCTCGAAGCGGCATGTTGCCTGCGATGGCCAAGGGACGCCGCTTGCGATCATCCAAACGGGGGCCCACGTCCATGACAGCCAACAAGCGATTCCGTTGATTGACGCGATTCCCGCGATCAAGCGTCCTGGCGGCGGACGACGCAAGCGGCCGAAACAAGCGTACGCCGATCGTGCCTACGACGCCGAGGGGAAAATCCGCCGGCCGCTGCGCAAGCGCGGGATTCAACCGTTCATCGCCAAGCGAAATACGGAACATGGCAGCGGCTTGGAAAGCATCGGTGCGTGGTGGAAGGACTGTTTGCCTGGCTGTTCAAGTTTCGCCGACTGCGCGTCCGGTACGAAAAACGCGACGACATTCACGACGCGTTCCTCGCGATTGGATGCATGCTTATCTGCTGGAACCGAGTTGAGAGGTTTTGTTAGAGTTCCTAAATGCGCCCTTCAAATCAGGAGACTGAAGAAGGCCAGCAATGCGGCCCCGATGGTGATCACGACACGCGATATTGCATGTCGGGGGCTGAAACTGCAAGCAAACATCGTGGACACGATAATCGAAGCGGCGACGATGAACTCGATGAAGAGGACACGAGCCGTCGCGTGTTGTTGTGTTCGCACGACAAAGAAGGCGGCCAACACGGCCGTTCCCCCGAATACACCTCTCCAGAAGTTCTGATCGCACAGCTGCACAAACACGATGCTCGCCAGGTACATCGTGTAGGGAAAGAAGAACTGACGGTTGCCGGTCAGACGCGCGAGAACAACCACACTCACGCTTGAAGCAATCAGGGCGATGCTGCTGGTTCGGCAGTCCGTAAAGGCGATGGGGACAATCGCGATCGCGCCTAGCACAGCCCATGGTGGGCCGCCGATAAGCTGCATGGCGGCGAGCAACAACAGCGATGTTAGTGTGAATTCAGATTGTGGCATCGTCAGCCTTGTTTAATTCGGTTGGTCGCCATTACGAATTGTCAGATTGCTGATGCCCGCGAAACCGACGTCGAGTTCATTAAACGCGGCGTGGCCACCATTTATTTCCAATGTGCCGCTGCCACCAGCCATGTTGCCGAGGGTCACGTTTTTAGCGACGCATCGAAGCCGCGAACTTAGGGACACACCGATCTTATGCAGCGACCCTCTCCGCAGTTTTCGGCAAGGCTTTGATGCCGCGAACGATCGCCATGTCGACGCACAGCCGATCCAAATGAGTTGTGACGTCGATGAGCGTCGTTGAAAAGGATCTTCCATGCGCGGTTTTGTTGAGGACCGCCTTGACGTATTCGCCCAAGAGCACGATTCGCGCGACTGTTGTAATGCAGTGATTCGCTCTGCGGATCGCGGTAGGCGGTTAGCCATTGACTCAGGGCATGGAAAACTTCTTCATTTGTCGACTCACTTAGAACGCAAGAATGGCCGCGGTGTGGTAGTGGTAGTTTCTATTTCGAAGGTAGTTTGGGGACCTGCCCGACTTCTGACCCATCGGACATATCGAACCCGTTGTGCTGCTCAACACTTGGCGTCAGTGAAGCCGCAAACGTTACGAGGTGCCGTAGAGTGTCACAGTACGCGGAATAGGTCATTTGCTGCCTGATCTCTGCGGTCAGTGCACGTCCGCCCACGACGACTGCTGCACCGCTCTCTTTCGCTGCACAATACAGACCGGCATACTCGTCCAAAAACGCTGGAACGGATTCAATGCAGGAGACGCTAACCCAGAGCAAACGGGGGCGATTGTCGCGGACTGCTTCCGCGAGCGTGGTGGCAGGCAGCTGCGTACCGAGGGAGGTGGCCTGCCAGCCTAGCTCGCGCAGCACAATCTCTATCATCGCAGTCGGCAGTCGATACGGGTCGCATTCCAGCGTACCGCCGACTGCCGAGGGGGCTTCTGCATTGGGAGTCCGCATTGCCATGCGGAGCTCGTGCAGCATCTTCAAGCCAGTTTCGCAAGCACGTCGCTCGCGATAAATATTCAGTTCGCCGCACTGCCAGCGTTCACCAATGTCGTGCAAGGCAGGGGCAAGGACTCGATCGCAAATGTCGCAGGCGGATTGCCCGGCGAGGTACAGGTCGAACACGATCCGCCGGCACTGCTCTTCGTCCCCGGCAATCAGCGCCTCACGAATCTGATCGCGGGCCCTTTCAATCACTGTGGTTCCCTGTCCTGTGTTCGAGGGAAGCCCCAGAAGCTCGGGGCGAAGAAGGTGCTGCCCCGACTGTCTGAGGAACTGAAACACATCGTCGATTGCCAAGCGTCGATGTCCGCCCGCCGTGCGAACAGCGGTCAAAAGGCCCCGATCGCACCAGCGTTTGAGGGATGACTCGCTGACGCCGATGGCTTGAGCAACTTGCTTAGGAGAAACGAGCATATCTACGGACGGCCCCAGTTCACCAAGAATCGCCTAAAGAACGCTTTGAACGAATTATATGCCTGGAGAAAGTCGCTGTCCATTTGGCTGTTTCCCGAATTTATCTGCAAATTCTAAGTCCTTTACCCGCATTGAGTTCAGTCGTTCCGCTTCACTAATTTGAATGATTTGAACGAATACCTATTGATTGACGGGGCGGCCTGGGTATAAATGAGCGAGAACGTTTTGAACGAATTACTCGAGGTGGCCGGTTGCTGATCGATGGCCGAATCGGCTCTCCGTCCACAAAGGCGCTAACGCCACCCTGGGTGGCGGCGGCAGTTCCGATGAAGTTCGGCTCGTCGTTCGATTGCCCAGGCATGTTGATAACAGTCACTCAAGTTGAAAAGGAGCGTGTTATGTCTTGTGCTTGGAAAAGCTCAGTTGTGTTCGCCGTCGTCGCCATGTTGTTGGCCAGCTCGTCTGCTGCCGTGGCCGGCGAGAAGTGTGCCAAAAGTTCTGTCACCGCAGTCAGTCATCAAAAGGAAGACAAGATGGATATCGTTGACACCGCTGTAGAAGCGGGCTCGTTTAAGACGCTGGTCGCCGCCGTGAAGGCCGCCGGACTAGTGGAAACGCTTAAGGGGAAGGGGCCGTTTACCGTTTTCGCACCCACCGATGAGGCCTTCGAGAAGTTACCCTCCGGCACTGTCGAGACGTTGCTCAAGCCGGAGAACAAGGACAAGTTAGTCGCGATCCTGACGTACCATGTGGTAGCCGGCAATGTGAAGGCTGCCGACGTCGTGAAGATCAAATCCGCGAAGACCGTCCAAGGCCAAACCGTCGCGATTGATGCCGCTGACGGCGTGAAGATCAACGACGCCAACGTCGTGAAGGCCGACATCGACTGTGGCAACGGCGTGATTCACGTGATTGACGCCGTTCTGATTCCCAAGGAATAGTCCGTGTGATCCGAGTCACGGCTGTCGGACGTCTGCCAGCCGTGACTCTTTCTTCAATTCACTCAGTTCTCACATCGAAAATAGGCGTTAGCAGGCTGAGAGTTCGGCAAGTCCGAGGACAAGCTAAGTTCAAGCTTTCGTTAACAGTAGCCGCCGACAGGGACGCAGTTCGTTACTCGAACTGAGGCCTGGATGGTGCAACTGTTTGGATGACGCTTATTGCCCGCTGCACGTGATTCGATTCGCCTTCCTTATCGCTCATGGCTAGCTGACGAGCGACGTTAACATAGGAAATAAAGCATGAGGAGCGTCAAGACTGCGAAACTGCTGATTCTAGTCGCCGCTGGCTTGTCCTTCTTGTTCTCGATCTACCTCTGGTTCTCCGTTGACAAGGACCAAGGCGCGTTCGTGGGACTCTGGGTGCCGTCCATATTGTCTTTCGGCGCCTTACTCACCAACGGCGGAGGACGGCATGAGTGATTGGATAATCTTTCTGGTCGGTTGTTTTGCGACCCTGCTGTGCGGAGTCGCGACTGCGATTCTGCTCTATGCGGTGGACAGCGATACTAAAGATTAAATCGCAAGGCCTCTGACAGACATAAGTTTGACTTGAAGACAATTGCGGTGAACCAGGGAAGTGGCAGGGGACTGAAATGATGTTGTTAGAAGCAGTTTCAAAACCCTAAGTGATAGCTAAACAGTGAGGCTCTTTACTTCGTACCAGTGACCGACCAAGGAGGTTACTGATGTCGATTCGATCCCGCAACGAACGGGCGGCGGCCCGCGCGGGGTCCAGGAAGGAGCCCCAACCGCAGCTCACTGACGAGCAATGGAAGTGGATTGCCGATTTATTCCCCGAGCCAGCTCCGTCGCCCCAGGGCGGTCGACCCCGCCGCGCTGCGCGCGAGTGCGTGGAGGGCATCTTGTGGGTGCTCCGCAGCGGCGCTCGGTGGCAGGACTTGCCAGCGCACTTTCCTTCTCCTCCGACCTGTTGGCGACGCTTCCAGGATTGGACCGAGTCTGGCGTCTGGACGAAGGCCTGGGCGAGGCTGCTGCGAATGCTCGATCGCCAGGGACGCATCCAGTGGGACGAAGGGATTGCCGACGGAACATTCTCCTCGGCGAAAAAAGGGGGCTGTGCGTCGGCAAGACGAAGTGCGGCAAGGGAACCAAGACGATGGTCCTCACCGACGGTCGCGGCTTGCCCCTCGCGGCCGAAATCGCCAGCGCCAGTCCCCATGAACAGGCGCTGATCGAACCCCTCTTGGAGCAGCGCCTCCTTCCCAAGAAGCCTCGCCGGCTCCTCTACGACTTGGCCGCCGACAACGACGAGCTCCGAACCCGGCTGGCGCGCCGTCGCATCGAACTGGTCTGCCCGCACCGGAAGAATCGCAAGAAGCCGTCCACTCAAGACGGCCGCAAGCTCCGGCGATATCGCCGACGCTGGAAGATCGAACGATCGATCAGCTGGCTCCAGAACTTCCGACGGATTGTCACCCGCTACGAGTATCACGCCAATCTCTTTCACGGATTCGTACAACTTGCCTGCCTCATGGTCGTCATGAGGAGGTTTTGAAACTGCTTCTACTGTCACGAAAGGTCGGACAACAGATTAGGATCTCGGAAGATATCGTCGTCGTTGTTCGGGCAATCGAAGGCCGTCGAGTCAAGATTGGCATTGAAGCCCCCAAGGAAACTCAGGTGCTACGGGCAGAAATCGCGTTGCTTCCGACAGCGTCAAGGAGCGAAGCAGACTGATTGACGAGCTTCCTACGAAGCACTTCGCGAATCGGCTGAATCAACATTAGAGGAGACTTTTAGGTAAACACTGAAATAAGTCTTTCCATGAACCCCACCAAAAATGATCTACCGGCCGAAAAGCGCGACGCTGCTATCAAGCTTCTCAACGCCTTGCTGGCTGACCTGATTGACCTACAACTTCAAGCGAAGCAGGCCCACTGGAACGTCAAGGGGCCGAACTTCATCGCCTTGCATGAGCTGTTTGATAGCGTCGCTGAAGAAGCTGAAGGGCTTGTGGATACAGTCGCTGAGAGAATAGCGGCCCTGGGGGGGCGAGCCGAGGGAACGATCGATGTCGTGGGCAAGCGATCTATGCTGGCTCCCTACCCCCTGGACATTACCAGTGGACAAGCTCACGTTGATGCTTTGTCCACTTCGATGGCGATGGTTGGTAAAGCAACACGCAGCGGCGTTAGTCAGGCTGCGGAAATCGGGGATGCCGGTACCGCGGACCTGTTCACCGAAGTGTCGAGAGGCATCGACAAGAAACTCTGGTTCGTGGAATCGCATCTGCAAGGCGATCGGTAACGCTGACGGCACGGACAGCCGAGCGTCGCCATCTGGTCCGGCAAGCTGAGAAACTCGCGATTGATCGAAATGAACGTTGGTCGCATTGACCATTACCTTGCACTCACTCTTTCTAGGAGCTTTCAATGTCCGCAGACCACACGACCAACTGGCCAGACCTCGCGATGGGGCTGTACGAACGACTGACCGGCAAGAACGCGGAAATTTCGTACGAATTTGTCGATATGCACATCAAGATCCCCAGCGGGACTGGTCCGCAGGCTGAGCACGCCGAATGGGTCTTGAGCGGGACGATGAAGATCCGCACCTCGGATCAGGGCCAAGCCCCAAACTGAGTTTGGTCGGCCGTCTACATGGTGACGTAGATGGTCGGCCGGTTAGTCTTGTCGCCGCGAACCGTGAATTGACGGTTGCCGCTGACAAGCTCAGGACATTGCTTACGTTGAGGCGCACATGGAGGGCAAGCCTGCTACCTCTCCAGGGCGTATTTGAGCGGGTCGGCATTCGTGTGCTGGTTCGATCGCGGTGGTTTGGTGTGAAGGAAGTGTTCCCTAAGCCCCACTATCTGATTGGTTTTTTACTCCCGCGCGGATGAACCATGCCAAGTTTTGGAGGAGCGCGAGAGCCGAGCAGTTCGCCGATCTTCGTGACAGGAGCCAGTGGTTATGTCGGCGGACGACTTGTCCCCGCACTACTGGCCAGCGGTTACTCGGTTCGTTGCCTGGCCCGTGAGCCCCGCAAACTCAGCGAGCGGCCATGGCGGTCGGACCCGAATGTCAGCGTCGTTGCAGGCGACATGTCGGAGCAGGACGAGCTTGTTGGGCAACTCCGGGGATGCAGTGTCGCGTTCTACCTCGTCCACTCGATGGAAGCCACTGGCGGAGTCTACGCGGAGCGTGACCGCCAGCTGGCAACGAGTTTTGCGGAAGCGGCTGCAAAAGCGGGCGTTGGAAGGATAATTTACCTGGGCGGGCTTGGCGAAATGGGCGCCGGTCTCAGCCAGCACCTTCGTTCACGCCGAGAGGTAGAGGAACAACTGGCTTCGACCGGCGTGCCGGTGACCTCGTTTCGAGCCGCGATGATTATTGGCGCCGGGTCGGCTTCGTTCGAGATCCTGCGTTACCTTGTCGAGCGACTACCGGTGATGGTCACGCCGGCCTGGGTCAAGACGGAATCCCAGCCCGTCGCAATCGCCGACGTTTTGTACTGGCTGGTGCGCTGCCTGAGCACGCCCGAGACGATTGGCCAAACGCTGGAAATCGGCGGGCCTGACGTGCTGCCTTACCGCGATTTGATGCGGATCATGGCCGAAGAACTGCATCTGCCTAAACGGTTGATCATCCCTTTGCCCGTACTCACGCCACGGCTCAGCTCTTTGTGGATCAGTTTGGTCACGCCGGTGTCGTACCGCATCGCCCGTCCGCTCGGTGAGGGGCTGAAAAACCGCGTCGTCGTTACCAACGACGCAGCGCAGCGACTGATGCCGCACCAGCCTCTGACTGTGCGGGCAGCGATTCGCCAATCGCTCCAGCAGGTCGAAGCGAACGAGGTGGAAACACGTTGGTCGGCCGCCGGTCCGATTCCTGGCGACCCTCAGTGGGCCGGTGGAACTGTATTCACGGACCAACGGACCGTGCTGATCCAAGCCGATCCGGGTTCGGTTTTCGGTGCCATCTGTCGAATCGGCGGTGGCCATGGCTGGTATGCGGGGGACATCCTCTGGCGCATCCGGGGCTGGATGGACAAATTGGTCGGAGGCCCAGGGCTTCGCCGGGGGAGGCGGAACGCAGATCAGGTGGAGTTCGGAGAAGCGCTCGACTTCTGGCGCGTGGTCGGCATCGAACGTAACCGTTCACTGTCACTTCTGGCCGAAATGAAGTTGCCAGGAACTGCGATGCTGAATTTTGAACTCGAGCCGGAAGAGGTCCCTGGGCGAATAACGCTCACGATGACGGCGAGGTTTCGACCGAAGGGACTACTTGGCATTTTGTACTGGTACGCGGTCCTTCCGTTGCACAACTTTGTGTTCGGGGGAATGCTGAGAGGTATTCGTAGGGTTGCTGAGTCGAGTAGTCGCGTACAAGGTACCATAATATCCGATTACTTTCCACGCGCTGCCGGTGCGCCAGGATACGGCCGCGCGCGGCTGTGGTTGGGCATGGCCGCGGTCGGCACGCTCGTGACGCTGACGACTTTAGGTTTGTTTCTCGATCTGCCGGCCCGTATTCAACAAAACATCGATTCGACGATCTGGGGACAAGCCCGCGGTCTTTTGGGGTTTGTACTGATCTATGCGGCGATTCATTTGCCCTTTGACCTGTTTGGCGGCTATTTACTGCCCAAGCGTTTCGGCCGGTCTCACGAGCAATTCCCACGCTACCTTCTTAGCCTCGCGCGCGGCGTGACCGCGCACGCAGCAATGCTGTTCCTCACCGCTATGGCAATCCTGTTGGCCGGACGGTGGGGAGGGATTGTCGGAACCGTGGTGGCCGGCTCCTTAATAAGTCTCTTTCTTCTCCGTGGGCGCTTGGCGTTGGCGAAGCTCATGGCCCCGCTCCAGTTGACGCCGATCGAGCACACATTCGTCCAGACTCGCGAGGCCCTGCCAATCATCGTGGCCCAAAGTTCCGACGAAGGATTCACCGGGGCCGTCGTGGGGGTGTGGCGACCACGCCTGCAGATAGTGCCAAAAAGGTGGCGAGAGGTACTTGGAGCCATTGGGTTCGAGGCCGCGTTGAATCGGCGTGCACTGGCGGTGAAGACAGGCAGCTGGCGACGTGGACGGGCCGTAGCCGTTTTGTTCACGCTGACGGGCCTCGCGATTACTGCGTGGCTCGTCGGATCGTCGCGATTGGGCACGGCCGGTGGCACGATCGAGTTCAGTCTGTGGTTCAGCTTGTGGTCGTTCATCGGGCTTCTGACGCTGCCGACGTTGAGCCGCCGTGGCGTCATTGAAATTGATGAGCGTGCCGAAATTGAGGGAAAATCGCCCGAGACGCTGCGTACCACGACACGTCTTCTCGACGACCTGCAGGACGGAGAACCGATAAGGCCTGCGCTCATCGAGACCATCTTTCACCCCATCCCCAGCGTGCAGAACCGCCTGGATGGACCGCGATTGAAGGGCCGCATCGGCTTTTGGGACGCGGCGCGTAGTTCCATTTATCTGAGTCTCGCTGGCCTGGGCCTCCTGGGCCGTGCCGTTCACTGCAACTGTGGAAGGCCTTCACTATGGGTATTTCTACCCACCGACTAAAGCAACACAGGGTGCGCGGTAACGTGGAAGAAGTTACCGTTTAGCGACTTTCACACGGCGCGCGAACAAAACGACGTTGTTTTCGGTGTTGTCGCGATCAACGCAGGCGTTTACTGGAAGTGCCAAATCGCCGTCTCGGCCGATGAGATGCAAACGCTCTAGCGTCAACTTCGCACACTTAATCAGGAAGTCGTCAGGCGCGGCTACTGCGGCAGGCCGCCGACGTTCGACGATGACCCGGCGTCGGCAAGGAAATCAAGTTCTACCAATAACCGATGCGTGTTCTCCGCAGAACTGAAGCAATTGCCCGGCTTTCGAGTTTGACTGAACGACGAATATCATCGGGTCGCGTTCTACGACTCAGACACGGCGTCTCACTGATATCACCGTTCCCCTGGGGCCGACCAGTGGGAGACTCGGGCGAGTCGCATACGTATCGGTCAGCCCTTCGCCCGCGGTGCAGGCGGCGGCGTGAAGTTCTTGTTCGAATTGTATCACTGCGAAGCGGAAGTCGCTTCGCTCGGCGGTGCCGAACGCAACTGGAGCAACAACGCCTAGCAAGATTCCACCGCTTCCGCAATTAATCCACGTCGCAGCCACGACAGGGCCTCATCGAATAACTCAACTGGTGCGTTGGCATAATGAATGTCGGCCAATGCAGTCGGTGCATGCCCCAAAAACAGCCCTCGCAAACTTCGATACTCCTTACTTCCAGCAATCTCCGACGCGGCGGTTTTCTTGAGGCATTTGAATGGCTTGCCAATCCCCAGCTTGCGCCGCAATCGTTCAAACGCGCTGCGAATGTTGTCGACTTTTCGATAGGCGCCTGCATCGTCCATGCTTTCGCTCCACAGCGGACCGCCGTTTACGTTCAAGAGCACTCGCCCTGCCCCGTCCGAACTTCGCTCGCTCGTTAGTAACCTGAAGGTCTCCGGCCAGAGCTTGTAGCTAACGATCGGGGTCGCATCGAATCTTCGTGTCTTTGATCGCTTACGAATAATCCGCCCCGCCTGCCAGTCGACCTCGTCCCAGTTCAAATCCGAAATGTCTTTTTGGGTCATCGCGGTGTTGAGCGTCAACAGAATGTAGAGCCGAGTCCGCGGCGATGCCTCAGATAAAAGCCGACCAATCTCCGCCTTCGTGAAGGTCTCAATGGCCCCGCGAGATTTACCAATTTCCAGTTCATGACAACCGGCATCCAGCAGTCTGGGGAGCGATTTGATTGCTTCGGTGCGCCAAAGCCACCGGACAAACGACTTGACGCTTCCCAGGCGCTCGCTGGCAGTGCTTAGCATCCACTTGCCACGCGTTACTTGCTCCAGCAGATAGGCGCGATAAGCCAAGAGCTTTTGTCCGCTGATCTCGGTCACAGCAGCGCCGCCGCCGAGCCAATCAGCGAATGAATTCAAGTGGATGCCCAACGTTTGCTGACGGCCGAGTGAAAGCAGGTTGGCATCGACCTTGGAACCCTGGAGTGCAAGGAAACGTTGGAGTTGGACTTTGATCGTCAGCTCCTGATCTACCGCCTGACGGCGCATCGTCTTGAGACGATCTTCCCAAACCACGCTCTCGATCGTGAGCGGATCGGGTTGGAACATTGCGTGAGGAGCGGGAACGATCGCACGAGAGAGCGGTGAAGGAACTTTTTCATATTCGGTCACAGGGTCCTGCGAGACCTGCCGACTGGGCAGCGTCGCCGCAACCAGTGACTCTGCCAGAGCTCCGATCTCTCGATAGGCGGCTTCAAGCTTCGGCCGACGTACTTCAGGCAAAAAATAGTTCGCGAACAAATCCTCTCGGCTTGGCGGCTTTCGCACACCGCGCTGTTGGTCGCTTCTCAATCGACCGAGCTTCTCCAGCGCCACGTTCCCCATCGGGTCATCGTCATTGCGTCGCGAGCAAGTGAGAACTTCCTCCCACTGAGCAATGGCGGCGGCGTAGGCGCCGTGGTGAGGCGATGGCGCTGCGAGATCAATCTTCGCTTTCACGGTCTGCCACTGGGTCAGCGCAGCCTGATAGGCCGCGTCGTCCGATTTCCCGCGACCGCCGATGAACGACTCGGTCCTTGAAGGTGCTTAACACGATGCCGGCATCCTCCGACCTGATTGGCAACGAACGATTGGATGGGTGCAGCCAATTGACCCGGTGCCAGAAGATATTGCGGCAATGTGCGCCGAGATTCGATCCGCTTGGCACGCGGAAGACTTCGCCATCCGCAAAGCGTTCAATCCAGACGAGCCGCGGGGCTGGACGCCGCCGACTTGGAGCGGACGATACGCCGCGTAGTCGATTGGCCCGCCGGGCTGTGCGGGCCTACTGCTGCGGCCTTAACGCTTCAATCAAAAGGCCAAGAATCGCCAAGTGAATTCCCACGGGGCAACTTTCGTCATTGCCCCAAACGCCGACGTGGCCGTTGACGTATTCCAACCGGAAGCGATAGCCGCGAAACCCAAATACGATCGCGAAGTCTGATACTTCGCGAAGCCAATGCACAATTTGCAACGCGTCGATTTTATCCCGCACGTCCTTTAGCGAACCAGCATACGGAAGCTCTGCAACGATTTGCCATGAGCGAAACGAATACGAAATCGCAACCATGTAGCGCCCTCAGTGATGTTTTGCCGGCGTGTCTTGTAATGTCAATCGGTTCCCTTCACTTTCAGATTTATGAAATCCTTACGCTTTGCCAACACGGCACCCAGCCACGATGCGAGACGTGAGACGCGAATATCGCGAGAGCAAACACCCCCATGAGGAACCTAACCCAATGCCCGAATTTCGCGACCGGCGCCGAGCTTGCCGACAAAAAAGAGCCACGCCGGCCCCCGCGGAAGCGCCAAGGGTCGGCGTGGCGTTTTTCGCGGTTTCCCTCCGCGTGGCGCCGCAAGGGGGAATAGAAGAGCGGCGCCAACTTGGGTAAACCCCACGCGGTCGCGTTGGTTTCGCATCGCCGGCAGAAAGACAACTTGGCGGCATAGCAATAGACCGCCGCGCCAGTTCCCTAGCACGCGTCCAAGCTAACTGGCGCGGCGGCGACAGGAAACGATCCGCCGATTCGGCCGACTACTGGACACCTACTCCCGTCGGCCGAACCGGCTTCACGTCGTGGAGCGAGAATCTTAAGAACCGAGCTTTATCCGACCATTGCGGATTGCCGCGAATAACCATTAGGAGCATCCCCTTTATGGTAAGCATCGGAGACGAAAACGGCCGCAAGCGCATTTTTTCGTGGCGCTGGAGGGCAAGCGAAAGACGATTCGACTCGGCAAGGTCGCCAAGCGACAAGCCGAAGCGATCAAAGTTCACGTCGAACAATTGGCCCATGCGATCGGCACGAACACCGTGCCGCCACTGGCAACAAGCCAATGGCTCGCGTCTTTCGATTCCAAGCTCTACGGCAAGTTGGTCGCCGTGGGCTTGGCGGATGAGCAGTCGAGAAATGAGCCCGGGCGAATGATGACTGTGTTAGAATTGCGAGTGGACCAGGCACTGTTTGATGTAGTCGCTGAACTCCGCACCTTGGGTGGCAAAAATGATGCTCCGCTTGCCGTCATTCGGCTGCCGCTTTCTAAGCGCCATGACGTCGATCAGTACAGTGCTGCTGGTATGGTTGGTTCTTGCACCACTTTCCAGTCGTGCTGACGGTCTACGGGCGGCAATCTGTTCGCCTGATGGTCGCAACGCCATCGATTTGCGAGTGGCCAGCGAAGATGCCGATCAGGTTCGGTATACGATCAAGCGAGACGGCCGCAAGCTCTTTGGCCCCTCGCCGCTGGGCCCCGTGCTCAATGTCGGCAGGCCGTTGGGCGAGGACGCCCGAATCATCGACGTGCAACTGGGCAGCATTGACGAAAGCTTTACGCTGCCCTGGGGCAAAACGACCACGGCAGCCAACCGCTGCTCGTCCGCCGTCGTCAACCTGGCCAGCGGAGACGCGAGAGTCCAATGGCAGGTCGAGCTTCGCGCCTACGACGACGGCGTCGCCTTTCGCTACCGACTGTTGCCGCAGGATCGCCTGGGGGAGTGCGAAATCCAAGATGAAGCGACGCAATTCGACGTCCTGGGCGAGCCGCAGGCGCTCTTCAATACGCTGGACAGCTTTACGACGTCCCACGAGTCGCTCTATGAGCATAAGCCGCTTGCCGAGATTCCCGCAAACAAACTGCTGGAGATGCCGCTGCTACTGACGTGGCCCGGCGGGACGGCGGCGGCGATCACCGAAGCTCGCGTCCGCCATTTCGCCGGCATGTATTTGCAGCGTCCCGTCGAGAAGCCCGCAACGTTTAGCTGTCGGTTGTCGCCCCTTCCGTCGCGTCCCGACACGAGCGTGGTGGGCCAAACGCCGTGTGAGAGTCCCTGGCGCGTCGTGCTGCTGGCCGACCGCGCGGGCAAGCTCCTCGAAAGCAATTTACTACTGTGCCTAAACGACCCGCCGCCACCCGCTCTCGGCGATTTCTCGTGGCTCCGGCCCGGCAAGACGAGCTTTCATTGGTGGTACGGCGCGTTCGAGGATGACTACCAGCCCGCTGCTGCGCGCCATGCCTTCTTGGAACGGCACAAGCGGTACATCGACTTCTGCGCTGCGAACAACATTGCCTACCATGCCGTCTCTGGCGACGGCCGCGCCTGGTACTCTCAATCCTCGGCAAGCTACGCGGCGCCGTCGCCGGACGCCGATGTCCGCAGGGCCCGCCCTGAACTGGAGCTTCCCAAGATCATCGACTACGCCCGCGAACGCGGCGTCGGCATCCGACTATGGGTCCATTGGAAGCCGCTCAGTGAGCATTTGGAGGAAGCGTTCGCGTTGTACCAAACATGGGGCGTCCAGGGACTGATGGTCGATTTCCTCGACCGGGACGACCAGGAGATGAACGAGTTCACGGAAAGGATGTTGGCGAGCGCCGCCCGACATCACCTGCACATCCAAATCCATGGCTCGCCGAAGTACAGCGGTGAACAGCGCACGTTCCCCAACCTGTTCAACCGCGAAGGGGTGATGAATCTTGAGTATGCCAAGTGGAGCGACGGGGTGACGCCAGCCCACAGCGTCAACGTGGCTTACACGCGCGCCCTGGCCGGCCCGGTGGACTACCACCTCGGCGGCTTTCGCTCCGTTTCTCGAGCCGAGTTTACCCCCCGCGACCGCGCCCCGGTAGTGATGGGCACCCGTTGTCACAATCTGGCGCTCTACGTCGTGTACGAGAACCCAATGCCGATGGTCGCCGACGACCCGAGCGCTTACGAGGGACAACCAGGTTTCGATTTCCTCACCGAGGTTCCGACCACCTGGGATGAAACACGGTTCCTAATTGGCGAGCCGGGCGAGTACGTTGTCCTGGCACGCCGCCAGGGCAATGCGTGGTACTTGGGCGGTATCACCAATTGGACGCCGCGCGAGATAGACGTACCCCTGGATTTTCTCTCAGCAGGCGAGTTTGAGGCCACGCTCTACGCCGACGGCTCACTCGATGAATCGCTGCCAAATTCCTTGAGCAAGCAACAGCGAGTCGTTACCGCGGCAACGCCGTTGCATATCGCGCTGGCCCCCGGCGGCGGCTTTGTCGCTGTCATACGCGCCCAATGAGCCGCTTCGGCTTCGGAGCTTGGCAGGTTGGCCGCAGGAGCCCGGCGATCGCATGCTTTAAGGTAAATGAGACCCGCTTGTGAAGTACGAGGTGAAGATTGGACAAGCCCTTGCCCATTAGCCCCTCAACAGTGCCCGATTCTGGAGCGAAAATCAGTCTATGGGCGTAAAAGGGCGAAGGTTGCAATAGCCCAAGCGTGCCGGCCCTCCGAGCGAATGGCACGCGACTATCTATGAACGAAAAAAACGTGTCACGGCCAGGGCCGTGACACGCTTCATTCCACGGTAGTCGAAATCGGCAATGCCGGCTCGGCGAGCACCCGTGGTGCCCTAATTTTATCACCGTGACACTACGGCGTCACTATGACAAAATGCCGACTGGCGTAGGATTGGAAGAATGACTGCGCGACTAATGCCGCCTTCCATTTTGGCGGCATGGCACATCTCTTGGCGTGGTGGACCCGTAGTCTCTTGGCTGAAGACGGGCCGCCAAATCGCCGTTGCGCACTTTCGAGACGAATGCGCTGCGCATTCGGCGACTCTGCGAGCTGGCATCAACTCTCTTGCTGCTACTGGGCACCGCACTCTTCGCGGTTCGTGTTGCTTGGCCAGCTGAACTCAATCACTTACGCAGCGCAGAACTCGCCCAAGTGTCACCGTGCATTTCATAACGGGTCTTCCTCGTTCTTGGTGAACAATTTGGCGGCTGTCACCGCAAGATAGCGAGGAAGTTGATCCACGGATGCCACGCACGTTTGCAACGCTTGGCGCTTTTAAATTCACGCCGAACCGGTCAGCCACCGTGCGATGAGACTCCCCTGCCTGGAAACATTCCGCAGCGTGACAACGGCGAGCTTCTAGCTCCGTCGCACCTGCCCCGAGGTCCCATGAGAATTCTTGCGATGCTAGCTGTACCAGGGTTTCGTTTGATGCGCAAAGATCAATATGACTCGCCTTCGCCGTCGTAGCGTTGCTAGCCATGTCGCTGACGCTGAAGTCTATCCAGCGTGAACGCCCCGAGCCGCTTACGCGCGTCTTCACGGATGCCGGCCATAGTCGCGCCGATAGTCCACTGCGCGCTCGAAGACAGACCGTTTAGCGTTTCGACATTGAACTGCGGCAGTTCGTCGACCGCTTCGACAAGTTCCAATAGTGACAGCCGATTTAGCGGCTTGGCCAATCGAAAGCCGCCTTCGGCGCCGCGAACGCTATCCACGACGCCAGCGATAACGAGCTTGCGGAGAATCTGCAAGAGGTACCTTTCGGGCAAATCGGCTTGCTCGCACAATTGCCGACAAGACAGGGGCTTAACGTTCTTGTCGTCGGGCAATTCGAGAACCGCCACGACGGCATAGAGCGTCGATCGGTTTAGACGCATAACGATTGACCCGGCGCCGAAAATGATTGTGGAAAGCTCAACGTTAGTCGAACGGATGCGATATTTAACCGGCCGACCTATCGGCCCCGTCATCCAATTGGGCGGCGGGCGCGTTGGGTAGTGACGCGGTCGCCCTTGGCGGCCAGCCAATTTATGCCATTGACCAATAGCCCGCGCGGTTGCGACTAGCGACTCGCTACGCGGTGGACCCATTGGGGTTATCACGTTGCGGATAGCTACCGCCCCCTACCATATATTGCAAGAGAGCAAGCCACTATGCTGAATTCCTAAAGGAGTGTCCGGTTTTCAAGCCCGCCACGAAGATTACAAGTGCAACCGCACCCAGAAAAAATAGCGTATCGCCCGGCACGCGCATCCAGCGAAGATTCTGCATTAGAGCAGTTTGCATGAACTCCGCGCTACGCGCGTACCAGTATCCATGTTCCACCGAGGCCCATGTTTGCATCAGGCCGACAGGGAGCAGGCTGAGAAGACACATGGCCATCAAGCCGCCGTTGAGTGCCCAAAATGAGAACCGCAGCAGGCCGTCTTTCCATTCGACGCCAGGCACCAACACGCGCAGGCAGAGAAGCATCAGACCAATTCCCAACATACCATAGACGCCAAACAGTGCCGCGTGACCATGGAGCGGGGTCGTGTTGAGTCCCTGCATGTAGTAGAGAGCAATGGGCGGGTTAATCATGAATCCAAATAATCCCGCCCCGATCATGTTCCAGAAGGCCACCGCGATAAAAAAGTAAATGGGCCATTTGTAGCGGAGTACCCACGGAGACGTTCTCGATCGCCGTAAGTCCTCCGTCGCGTCGAAGCCAACAAGCACTAGGGGAACGACTTCCAAGGCACTAAAGACGGAGCCCCACGCCAGGGCGACTGGGGGAGTTCCCGAAAAATACAGGTGATGACAAGTGCCGATGATGCCGCCTGCGAGAAAAATTGTTGCAGAAAGCAAGGCCGCCGCCGCGGCGATGCCGGGCCTTATCAGATTCAGTCGCATAAAGACAAAAGCAATCACTGTCGTGGCGAAAACTTCGAAGAAGCCTTCGACCCACAGATGGACGACCCACCAACGCCAGTATTCGACGATAGACAGGTTCGTGTGCCGGCCCCACGTGAGCCCGGCTCCATAGAAGAGAGCAATGGCCGTGGAGGCCACGGCGAGTAGTGCGACGAGTTGCTTTTGCTCGCCTTGTTGGCGTAATGCCGGCAGGAGCACGCGAACCATTAGAAACAACCAAAGCAGCAAACCGATCAGCAAGCCTATTTGCCAGATGCGCCCCAGATCGACATATTCGTAGCCCTGGTGACCCCAATAGAACGAAACGGCGTCCGACAGATAGTTGTGGACGCTGAGCCACTCGCCCGCTAGCGATCCCACGACAATCACGAGCAATGCCGCGAACAGAACATTGACGCCCAGGCGTTGTCCCTTCGGCTCCTGCTCGCTCACCAAAGGACCAATGAAAAGGCCGGCCGCGAGCCAAGCAGTAGCGATCCAGAACAAGCCGATTTGCACGTGCCAAGTCCGCGCTACGCTGTAGGGGAGCCACTGGGAAAGGGGAAAGCCATAGAAGCCGTCCCCTTCGACGCCGTAATGCGCCACGATGACGCCGAGTAACATCTGCAGCAGAATCAAGGCCGAGACGACCCCGAAGTATTTGACGGTGGCCTGTTGTGACGGCGTCGCCTTCCAAAGCTCCAGCGGATCGCTAGTCGGGGGCGAGGATTCCTCGCTTTCAGCACGGCGCGCAGCATACCACCAAGCCATGGCCGAGATGCCCGCCAACAGCATGATGATGCTCACGCCGGTCCAGACAACCGCGTCGCCTGTGGCCCGATTGGCGACTAAGGGCTCGTACGGCCAATTGTTTGTGTAACTCACCTCGGAGTCAGGTCGGTTCGTCGAGGCGGCCCATGACGACCAAAAGAAGAATGCCGACAGTGCGTTTAAGCGAGATTCGTCGGTCACGGCGCCCGCCGGTATGGCGTAGTCCTTATGGCCGTTCGAAAAGATGTCCGAGAAATGGGCCCGATTGGCCGCAAACGCCTCAGCGCGCAGCGGATCGATCGTGATCGTACCGCTGGCCTGATCGTACGTGTTGGCGCGCAGCAGGGTCGTTAGCCGACCACTCAACTGCGCTTGTTGCTCGACGCTGAGTGAGTCGTAGTCGGAGTGGAACTCGTCGTTCGACCACCGGCGGAGAATAAAGACAGCTTCGCGATGCAGCCAGTCGGCTGTCCAGTCAGGCGCGACGTAACTGCCGTGGCCCCAGATCGAGCCCACTTGCATCCCGCCTAGCGATTGCCAGACGTTTTGTCCTGCTTGGATCTCTCCGGAGTCCACGACCGTGACGCCGGCGGTAGTCACTACCTTATCGGCGATCGGCGGGGCCTCTTGATAGATGCGAGTCCCGATCCAGCCGAGCACGCTAAAAGAGAGGATGACAACTGCACTGAATAAGAGCCAAAGCCGCTTCATGAACTTCTTCGCCTTTACGGGGTAGTTTTCGTGCGAGGACAGCTTTGGCTGCGAACACTGGCGTAGAAAAAGCGGCGCGTGCTTGCTTCGGCGTGCTCGGCCACCGCAGGGGTCGTGCCTTTCCCCATTTCGATAGTTTTAAGGGCCAGCTTGGAATCCGCTTGGCGACTGGAGCCAAAGGAAATGACGAATCGATGCAAAATGGGACATTGGTCCCCGCCATGCAGCCCAAATATAAGGATTGATTAGTGCATGTCAAGGTGTAGAATTAAGTCGCCAATCAAGGATGCAGCATCTTGCCAAAAACTGCTGAATGTGTGCGCGCTGTAGTGGGGCTTGCAACCAACGTCGACTAACGTGAAGCGGCCGACACATTTGCTGCGCGCGGCAAAGTTAAGCGGCGATACGTGCACAAGGTGCTGCAAGAATTGGTACAGGCAGGATCGGTGACCTGACAATCCGGTCCTAGCGGAGGCTATGCCTTGGTTGTCCCGTCTGAGAAGATTACAACATTGGACGTCGTCAACGCGGTTCCCCCCTTTAAAATTAACTCGCTCATTTCCCTTGAGGCTGCCATCTCTTTCGCGGTTGCGAACGCTTCAGCAAGAACTTGATCGCGTCTATGCCGAGACGGAGAAATGACCTGAAACGATAACCGCCGCAGTGAAGTTCCCTTGCCATTTTGCTAGGATAGGCCAGGTGATCGAGGTTCAGCTTGGCCGCTCTGGCGGCCGTCTTCTCGCACTCACGCTGCATCGTCGACAGTTTGAGCTGCTTAAGATGATGCTTCACCAGCGACAGCGAATTGGCTGACGCTTGAGTCACGCGGCGGGCGTCGAACGACTGTTGCGGCAGGTCAAGCATCGCTTGTCGATCTGCGGCGAGCAGTTCGCGCTTCGAACCCTCCTTGCCGCGGAGCGTCCGGTCGAGGTCTCGATCGCAAACTTGGAAGAGTTCGGCGTTGGCACCGGCAACAACGGCGTAATGATAGCAGTGACTCTGCCGTCACCTCAAGGAAATCTCACGGCGAGCCAATCGTTTCGACGAAGCTGCCTTCGGTTGGTTGGCGACCAGTGCGAAGCGGAGTTTTTGCGGCTACACGGAGCTGGAATGGCTCGATCAATGTGGCGACGAATTCGACTGCGAGCGCTGCCGTGGGCCGTGCTAGCTTCTCAGGTCGCTGCGCCATTTTCCGCTTTTGGCGAGGAGTCGATTCTCTCGACATATCAGCCCGCCGCTATCGATGTCGCGGTTGACCAGCGCGCGCCCTTTGCCAAGTCCGCCGCTCGAAGCGGCACATACGACGTCGCCATGCTGCAGCCGGGGGACGCCGAGGAGGCTGAAGGGGATGATGACGCCGAAACGGACGAGGAGGCGATCAGCGCGGAAGGCTACGGTCCCGCCCCCGCCTCCGGCGCCTACCCGCAGCCAACGCCGAAGAACCCCTGCGCCGAGTCGCACAAGAACGTCTTCTACCTCAATAACTTCAGCTATCTCAAAGACCCTGCTTACCACGGCTACTGCTTCGGCGACCGGTTGAAGCTGATGCCGCTTGGAATTGCTCGCGATTGGGGCACGCTCGACGTAGGCGGTCAGTATCGCGCCCAGTACAAGCACGAAATAGGCATGGGCAACGCCGTAAGCGGCCCCGGGTCGCTGCGGTTTGAAGATACCGAATTCGATCTGTTCCTTAACCGGATGCGAGTCTACGGCAACTGGCGGATAGACGACGGGTCGCGGATTTACGTCGAAGGCATTTACGCCGACACGACGACCGACGGCGGTGAGTACCGACCGAGGTTCACTGACGACAACTTTGGCGACTTGCTCAATTGCTTTGCCGAACATTCGGTAGCTGACGGGATGTGGACGGCGCGGGTCGGTCGGCAGGAACTGCTGTTCGGAGCCCAGCGATTGATTTCGCCCCTCGATTGGGCAAATACTCGGCGGACGTTCGAAGGGGCCATGTTGCTCTACGAGGATGGACCTTGGTCGATTGATACGTTCTATACGGCTTACGTTCCCCCGCGCGCGAATGACTTTGATAAGGCCGACTGGCAGCAGCAGTTCTACGGCTCCTATGCCGTTTACACTGCTTCGCCGAACAACACGCTGGATCTCTATTACATTGGCTATGACAACCGTCGCCCTGGCGAGATTGTCAGCGATTTCTCGCTGCATACATTTGGTTCGCGGCTCTTCCGCACGTTTGAAAACAACTGGATGTTCGAAACCGAGGGAGGCGTGCAGCTCGGCCGCCAAAGCGGACTTGATAAGGATCAGCGGGCCGGGTTCGCTACGGTTGGCGTCGGTCGCAAGGCGCCCGAGCACCAGTGGCGACCCGAGCTTTGGACTTATTTCGACTATGCCTCGGGCAACGATGGCGGCGACGACTTCACCCGCTTCAATCAACTTTTCCCGCTCGGTCATAAGTATTTCGGGTTCATCGACGCCGTTGCACGCTCTAACATTCAGTCGCCTAACGTCCTGCTGACGGCGAAGCCGCCGGAAACCGACTGGGAGCTGCTTTGCTGGTACTGGTACTTCCGGGCGGATCAACGGGGGGACATCGTGCCCGCGCTCGGCGCGACGGAACTGCAGAGCCTTGACAGTCGCTTCCTGGGTCAGGAAGTCGACCTGATCGCTAAGTACGTGATCAGCCCGCGGTCGAACATCCTATTCGGCTACTCTCACTTCTGGCGCGGCGACAAGATTTTGGCGCCAAAAGACGCGGACTTTGCCTATAGCCAGTGGGAGGTGAACTTCTGACAAAGCCGAGGCGGATTGCAATGGTGCTTGTTGAGAGCAAAGGCGCGTGGCCGCCGACCTCAGCGCAGCGCCTAGCCTGATGGGAAGCGATGGAAGCAGGTCCTCAGCACCTACCCTCCCTCCCCTATTTGACCTTAACAGTATCAGCGGTCTGTTGTTCGTTGGCGGGCCGAGCGAAATGCTCGCGGGGCTTGAAGCGCGGCAGTTCACCGACAGGTCTCGCACGAAGTGGCAGCCTCGTTGAGAAGGAGCGAGGGTTCGTTTGCCTGCGCAATTCATTTGTCGGCGTCCGCGCAGGTGCGCTGCATCGGTCGTGTCGACGCTTATTCTGAACTCCGCGCATTTGGTTCCGCCGCTTCAAATACTAGTCTCAAGGCGAGATTCTGCGCCTGCCGACTGTAGTCAATCGACTCTCCCAGGATGCGCATCGCTTCCTGATCCGCATGGAACCCCATCGAGTTCTCACTGCTGATAAAATCGAGTCGCCACATCGCTTGCCGTTGCAGCTTCTCTAGGTCAGCTGGAATTTCTCCGGTCGCGCTCGCCGCCTTGGCGGCCTTAATGGCGTCCAGCATGTCAGTCATCGCGCTGGCGGCCCGATCGAGTTGCTCCCTCGTCCGCGATTGGATGAGGTCGACGCGCCCGCGGAGTTCCGCCTCGGGGACGTTGTGGCACGATTGGCAGGCGCGGTTGATGTTATGGAGGGGGCTGCGCACCCAATGGCTGCTGACTTTCATTGCTCCCTGACGCTCGTATGGCATGTGACAGTCAGCGCAGCTTACTCCGCTACGGGCATGGATGCCCTGGCTCCAAAGCTCGAACTCGGGATGTTGCGCCTTTAGCACATGGGCGCCCGTTTCACCATGTTCAAAATCGTAGAAGGGCGTGCCGTCGGGGAACTTGTGGTCGGCGTAAGTCGCCTCGATTTGCTCGACCTGAAGCCCATTGCTCCAAGGGAAGAAGAGCGTTTCCTTGGAGCCGCAGTAGTATTCGACATGGCATTGGCCGCAGACGAAGCTACGCATTTCTTGGCGCGAGGCGTCGACGTTGGGGTCGTACGGGCGGCGGCGGTCGCCGGCGCGCCAACGCTGGACGCTTGGCAAGTGAGGAACGTCGGCGTCGCTTTCGGCGAGCGCGGCAATGCCGCGGACGAATCCAGGACGCGTGACGCGGACCTGCATCGTCTGGGGATCATGGCAATCGACACAACCGACTGGGTGAGCAGCGCCGCCTTGGTGAGCGTCGACGTCAGAGTTCTCCTCGACGTTCGCGGTGACTGATGATTCCTGGGAGCGTCGCGAGGCGAGCGAGCCGTCCGGGGTCTTCAGTAACTCGGCATGCGCGGTTGGGTAGTCCATTGCCGCAACGACTTCGAATCCCGACATCACGGCTGGCCAGTTGAACTCGGAGCCGAGCGAGGCTGGGTTGGAAGGTTTTCCGGCCGCTTCGAGTCCCAGACGACGATAGGTAGGGGCAATTGCGGCGTGGCAGTGGAGACAGGCGCCCGACTGGGGACGCTTCGTGACGCGCTCGGTCGCTTCTTGGTCGCCGAGCATGTAGGCGTGGCCGCGGGCTTCACGATAGTCGAGGCTGAAGGCGTAGCCAGCGTAGAGCCGTTTGAGCCAGGGGTCTTTCTCAAGCTTACTAGGGGGCAACGCGCTCGAGCCGCCATGCTCAGTTTCGTCGTCGTCGACCGTGCGGCGATATGAGTCGAACTGCAAGGGCCAGTTCATGCCCCAGGGCTCGGTATCGGTCGTCGTTTCGTCGACTTCGACGAGGCGGACGAAGGGCGTCCGCGCTTCTTGGCGATGTTCGAAAATTGTCACGAGCAGGGCGGTGACGAGGAAGGTGATCGCCGCGACGATGGCCAAGAGACCGGCCCAGAGGAGGCTGCGACGCCGCGGGGGCGCAACGAATGGGGAGGTCGGCGGAGCTGGTTCGCCATTCATGGTGGTCTCGCTTGAGGAAGCGTTTAGCGTCGAAGGAGGAGAGCTTTGTTAACGCAATGCGTGGCCGACTTCGCTGTGACAGTGAACGCAAGCGGGGAGTTCGCCGTAGGGCCCGCCGATCGAAAGTTCGTGCACGAAGTCGGCATGACAGTGAATGCATGTTCCTTGCGTCACGCGGCGATTGCGGGGTTTGATCTGAATCGGATCATGGTAATTCTCGAGTGTGAACGCCAACGAATGGAAGAAACCGTTGTCTCCCTTGGTGACCCATTTGCCGATCGGATGGTGAGGCAGGTGGCAATCGTTGCAGACCGCTACGTGGCGGTGGCTGCTGTTCTGCCACGAGTCGAAGTGACTCTGCATGACGTGGCAGTTGGCGCAGGTGGTGGGATTGTTGCTGAGATAGCTCCACCCCTTGCCGTAACCGAAGGTGAAGGCGCCGACGCCTCCCAGGACGCCGAGCATGATGGCCAACGAGACTGTCCAGGGTCGCCAGCGCCGACGTGCGGACGGACCGGAGTCATTGATTTCTCTCTGCGTGGGCGGCGCGGTGGCATCCAAATTAGTTGGTCCTCGCCGGGGCGAAGCAGCGCAGAACGAGTTGGAGAGAAAACTGTCAGTCCGCTGGGACTTAAGCTCCGCACGAGCAACGAGGTACGCATTCTAGCAAGGCGAAGCACGTTCGGAAGCGCGTTGGCATGTACTACCGTCGGTCGTGGCTGCTCACTCTGGCGTCCGCCCGCTACGCTGAAGCTGATCAGGCAGTGCGAACACAGACAATCCAGCAAATGAGGCTGAATGCAGCGAGCAGCACGAATCCCCAACTGAACGTGCCTAAGACTTCTCTTATGCCGCCAAGGGCAAGCGGCGGGAAAAAACCGCCAAGTCCGCCGGCTGCACCCACAAGCCCAGTGACGCTGCCCACTGAACTAGGAAAGTAGTCGGGCACCAGCTTAAACACCGCCCCATTGCCAAGGCCGATCGCGGCGGCCATTCCTAAGGCCCCGATGGTGAACGTGCTCATCATCGGGCACGCCATGAAAAGTGCCATCAGAGCCGTCATCGGAAAGACGTAAAGCAGAATGCGACGGCCGCCGATACGGTCGGCAAGGACACCCCCGATTGGCCGCATGAAGGTCGCAAGCACGACAAAACCCGCTGTGCGAAGTCCTGCGTCGCGGGGGTTAAGTTGAAACATGTCGGTAAGAAAAATCGGCAAGTAGATAGCCATCGCCACAAAACCGCCAAACGTCAAGAAGTAGTAGAGGCTGAGAATCCAGCTCATCGGATTACGCAGCGGCTCGGCATAGTCCGCCCAAGACTTTGCGGGTCCGCAACGCGGAGCGTTTTGGGCAAACGCGAAGTAAACGGCAACCCAAAGCAACGTTGCCAGTGCGAAGCTCCAAAATCCCCAGGCGTAACCAGCGGCCGCTGCAATCGTCGGCGCTCCGAATGCTGCTAGCGATTGGCCGATGTTTCCCGCTCCGTAGACGCCGAGCGCGCTGCCCTGTTTTTGGGGCGGGTACCAGCCGCTCACAAAGGCGACCCCCACGGAAAAACTCGCTAGGCCAATTCCCAGAAAGAATCCGCACACAAGCAATTGCCAGTACTGCGTGACCCAGCCCATCAGGACGGCGGGAACGATCGCGGCGCACATCACTGCCAGAAAAACAGCTCGGCCGCCGAGGCGGTCGGTCAAGATCCCAAGAGGAATCCGACCCAGACTTCCTAGCAGTACGGGAACTGCGATCGCTACGCTAACTTGCAGGCTGCTGAGTGTGAGTCGCTCGCGCAGGATTGGCATCATGGCTGAGGCGGAGCCAAAGATCGCAAAGCAACACGCGAAGGCGCCGGTGGCCAGCGTAAGCTGGAGAGTATTGCCTGTGGCCAAGACAGTGGAGTCTGCTGGCAACGAATGGTCGACGGCGGTGGCGGACATGGAATGACAATCGTTCGGTTTAGGGATTTGGGCGTTCGATGCGATACAGATATCTCAGCAAACCTAGATTCAGGGCTAAACAGACGGCGCTCGCGCCGGCAGCAGGCCGGATGACTCCTTCGTCGCCGCCGAGATAGGCGTTCATCGTGGCGGTCAGCAGCCACAACTGCAGAATGACGAGGATCAGCACGATGCACAGGATACCGTAGACGACGGTGAGTCGTTGCTGCCTGCTAAATATTCTCTTCACACCACCCTCCGTTCCACGCCGGTGGCGTAAACGCCATCGCGGCGAACTCGGAGCGTAATGCGCGGCAACGGTCGTCGTGGCGGGCCGGCCGAGGGTCGACCGGTAGTCATGTCGAAAAAACCACGGTGACACGGGCAGAGAAGTTGATTGGCGTCGAACTCTGGCGTGACGGCGCACGCCAGGTGCGTGCATTTCTGGCTGTAGGCCACGAATTCATTTTCGTTAGTCCGAATCAATAAGCATGGCTCCGACTCGTCAGGATAGTGAAACACAAGCGCCTGCTTGACTGCCAGTTGTTGGCGATCGGCGATCTTGACGATGGGCGGCTCGCCGCGACGTTTCCGTCGCCAGTTCTGAAAGGCGATGGTGCATTGTCCCACAACGAATGCGAAGCTTGTGAGGCATAAAAACTTCGTAAAGTCGCGCCGCGCCACGTAATGGTCTTGCGGCCAATCGATCGGAAAGTCACGCCGCCAACGAGGCTGCTGGCCATCGGATTGCCGGTCCGGGGGGACAGTGTGCAATTCGGGGTCGGAATCAATCATCGTGAGTCATCCCCGTCAAAAGTCGGTAAGGATATTGAGGAACATGTCTTGTCCGGTCGGATATTCTTCGAGGGCGGCCGCCACATCGATATAGGCTGGGGTTCTCGCTTTGGGGGCCATCATGTGAACTTTCGTGTTGATCACCTGCCGACCAAATTGGAACTGGTTTACGGGAGTCGCCGTCTGGCGAAGCGATTCAATTTCACTGCGCGTCCCGAAATGCAGGGCGCCGCTCGGGCAAACAGTGGCGCACATCGGTTTCTTGCCGACCGATGTCCGGTCGTAGCACATGTCGCACTTCATCATGAGTTCGAACTCAGTCTTCATCTTCGGGACGCCGAACGGACAGGCCAGTACGCAGTTATTGCAGGCGATGCAACGCGGTTTGCGAGCCGTCTGCACCACGCCGTCGGCCGTCCTTTTGATTGCATCGGCGGGACAGACTTCGGCGCAGGTCGGACTGTCGCAGTGCATACAGACGACGGGTACGGTCTGCGGCGTCAACTCGCGGTCAATGTATTCGAGATGGATCATCGAGTGTCCGCGGTGCGTATCGCACTCGCTGCACGCATGAACGCACGCCTGGCAGCCAATGCAACGGCCTGGATCAATGAAGAACTCGCGATTCTCGGAAGCGAACATCGGGGCTTGTTCGTCCTATTGTTGGGGCTCAAGTTGCCGCGCGTAGGCGGGCGGTTCTGCAGCTTTGGAGACTCGCACCGCACATACCTTGTACTCAGGAATTTTCGAAATCGGGTCTTGCGCTGCGATCGTCACTTGATTGATGCTCTTTAGTCCTGACCAATGGTAGGGAACGAAAACGGTGTCGGGGCGAATGGTTTTGACAATTTGAGCACGGACTGTGCACGAGCCGCGTCGCGATTCGACCGTCGTCCAGTCTTGATCGCCGATGCCAAGAGTCGCCGCGAGCTGGGGATGCAACTCGACGCGAGGCTCGGGGTACTGATCGACCAGCGGGCCAATCCGCCGCGTTTGGGTTCCCGAGAGAAAATGGCTAACCACGCGCCCCGTGGTCAGCATGATGGGGTACTCCGAGTCGACGTCTTCCGCAGGCGGCGAATAGGTCGCGACATTAAAGCGCGCCTTACCGTCAGGGAAATAAAAGGGGCCTGAGCCCTGCGCGACGGGATTCCAGGATCCACGTTCGAATAGCCGCGGCGTGCCAGGATGGTCGACGGCCGGGCAGGGCCAGAAGACGCCCATTTCTTGCTCAACTCGGGCGTAGGTAATCCCGGCGTAGTCAGCGACGCCGCCCGCCGATGCGCGCCGTAGTTCCTCAAAGATCTCTTGCGGGCCGTCGAACGTGAAGCCGCGCTCTCGGCCTAGTACACGCGCGATATCCTGAATAATTCGCCAATCTTGCCGAGCGTCGCCTGGCGGATCGAGACACTTGTTGATCTTGATGACGCGGCCTTCGGCGCTGGTGACCAATCCCTCGTCTTCTTCCTGGAGCGAACCTGGCAGTACGATATCAGCGTGGCGCGCGCTTTCATTGAGGAAGAAGTCGATGGCGACGTAGAAATCGAGCTTATCGAGCATCCGGGCCACAAAGTTGTTATCCGGAAGCGACACTTTGGGATTGAAGCAAATGCTCAGCAGACCGCGAATCTCGCCGCGATCGATCTTGCGAAAGATCTCGTAGGCGTCGACTCCTTTGCCAGGGAGTTCGTCAGGCGAAATGCCCCAGACGCCAGCCACGTGGGCGCGATGTTCAGGGTTGTCGATGTCGCGCCCGCCGGGCAACTGATCGCACTTTTGTCCGTGCTCGCGCCCGCCCTGGCCGTTCGCCTGGCCGGTGATCGTGGCGTAACCGCAACCTTCGCGACCGATGCGGCCGCTGGCTAAGACCAGATTGATCGCTCCGAGGACGTTCTGCACGCCATGCGAATGGTGCTCGATGCCCCGCGCGTGCAGCAAGAAGCTCGTCTTCGCCGGCCCCCACATCTCAGCGGCTTGGCGGATGGCTCGTTCCGTAATGCCGGTAACGTCGGCCGTTCGCTGCGGCGTCCAGGGTTTGACGTGTTCGGCCACGTGGTCGAAACCGACAGTGTGTTGCTCGATGAACTCATGGTCTAGCCAGTCGTGTTCGATTATCAAGTGGAGAATGCCGTTGAACAACGCGGCGTCGCGGCCGGGCTTCACTGGTAAGAATAGGTCGCATGTTCGCGCGAGCGGCGTGATGCGTGGATCGACGACGATGACCTTGGCGCCTTGCTCGCGAGCTTGCCAGACGTAGTTGGTCGTAATCGGCGCGCACTCAGCGACATTAGCCCCGGCGATGAGGATCACGTCCGCCAGAGGGATATCGGACCAGGGATTGGCGGCGCGATCGATGCCGAAGGACTTCTTATTGCCGGCGCCCGCGCTCACCATGCAGAGCCGGCCGTTGTAGTCGATGTTCGCCGTACGCAGGCACATGCGGGCGAATTTGCCCATCAAGTAGGTTTTCTCAGTTGTAAGACTCGCGCCGCTGAGCAAGGCGAACGCATCGCGACCATGCGTCGCTTGAATTCGCTCGATCTCGCCGGCAACGCGAGCAATGGCCGCCTCGTAGCCAAGTGGGCGAAAACCTCCAGGCGCGGAAGAGTCTCGCTCGTACGCCGTCAACAGTCGATCGGGATGAGCCCCCTGCAAGTAGCGCCGAATTCCCTTTGGGCAAAGCATGCCCTTGTTGAACGGGAACTCCTCCCATGGCTCAAACCCGACAACGGCATTGTCCTTCACTTTCAGTTGAATGCCGCATTGCTGGCCGCAGAAGCAACAGTGGGTCTTGACGACCTGATCGGGGTCGCCAGCGGTATCCAAGCGGGCGCCAGTCGGATAACTTCGGTGTGGGCCGAAGTGCTCGATCGTCTCGTGCAGCGTGACCGGTTCAGTCGCCATGGCTAAGCGTCGACCTCTTCTGAGAGAGCATGGTCAGTTGTGGAGAAGTCGTCGCGACATCGAACGTCAACTGTTCGCCGCCTCGTACGCCTGTCCAGAGATTGGCCTGTGCAATGGCGAGCAGCGTCCGACGGCAGCGGGGGCAGATCCACTGGTAGTGCTCGACGGTTTCGTCAGTCAACTCGTAGCGATAGCCCAATCGCTGTTCGACTTCGATCAGGTCCTCGACATGCATGCGCGAGGCAAAATCCTCGTCGCAGCGGCGACAGATGGCTCGTTCGGAGCGGGCGCCAATCTCTTTGTAGAAGCTGACGCCGAGTTGGGCCGGACGCTGAAAAATGTGAAAGAACTTGCCGAACGGGAGCCACAATAGCGTGAGAATCACCGTCACCGCGTGCAAGATGGCAATGAAATCGTAGCCATACCCTCGCATCCAGGTATAGCTTGCCGTGAGCATGAGCCCTGTGACGCTAATGGCGAACAACGCGATGAGCGGAAGATAGTCCTCGCCAAACTGTTGCAAGGCCGCGGCTCCGTGATCCGTCATGCGGCGTTTCATCGCGAGCATGACGCCGGCAATCACCAGGAACGAAGCCCAAACCAGCCCATGAAACACGATGAAACCGATCCAGGAATGAATCGGGAAAGCCAACGTAGGAAAACCGAAGACGAAGGCGCGGTAAGACTGGAGGTCGCCCGGGACGGTGGCGAAGTGGACCCAGCCGAAAACCAAAGGGAAGGTAATCGCCGCCGCGAGCACACAGCCCCACATCAGCAGCCAGTGCGCGGCGCCGCGGAGTTTGCTGCGTCGCCAAATGAACGCATTGAGTGCAAACATGACGCCGACTCGACGCGTTAACTGAATCAGGTTCAGGCCAAGGTGACGCGGCTGCAGAAAGAGTTGCCAACCGCGGACCCAGTAACGCCATGTCGGCGGTCGTTGCAGCCACATGGCGTAGCGATACGCGATGCCGAAGGTAGCGAACAATGTCGCAAAGGTATAACCAACGAGAGCGGCGTCGAAATGCGCTAGATTGCGCGAACCAAGAACGATCAACACGGCCAACGCGGACGTGATGGCTATGCCGCAGAGGATCGCGCGTGCCCGTTCCATCGATTCGCATCCAACCGAACAGTTTGTGGTCGATAAGGTCCCAAAACTCTGATCGAGATCATCGGAGTCGCCGACCGCTAGCTTTGTACTGCTCCAGATTTCAATAGCAGCAGCAACATGACGACTGGAGTCTTCGCGCGAATGCTATGCGGGGTGTGTGGCGGCATGTGAATCCAGCAGCCGGGTCCTGCAGCGATCGGATCCGAGCCGAGCGTCACGTCCGCCTCGCCTGAAAGGAAGTGCATTACCGCCGGCGTCGCCGCGGTATGCTCTGAAAGCTCTTGGCCGGCTGCGAACCCAAACAGCACAGCCTTCAAATGGTCGTCTTGGTGGATGGTGTGGCTGAGCGTTCCGTCCGGCGGAAGCGCGACGGTATCTACGAGGTCGGCGATGACTTTGTAGCTGGCTTGCATGATCAGTCTTCCTTCGTCTTGATAGCCACGATGGCGACGGCGGCCAGATGGCGCCGATACTTGCGGAACACACAGCGCATCGTAAGCACGCGGCGGCGAGCAGCGGGCGTCCGGGCCACATTGAATGCAAATCGCAGCGCGCGTGGCAACCCTTCATCGCGAATGACGCGAAGCGGTTCCAATAAATGCATCGGCGCCAAGTCAACGTTGGAGATGACGAAGCCCGCCGATTCCAACAGCGCACGCCATTCTGCAAGAGTCAGCGGTCGTACGCCCACGTGAATCTCATCCGATAGATCGGCTGCGATCGCATGGCGGATCTCGCCAGGAACATCATCCGGCTGCAAGCAGAGCTCGTGAATTCCGTACCGTCCGTCGGCACGCAGCAGTCGAGCAGCCTCGTTCACGATCTTGGCTTTGGCGGAAGGCGGTTGCATCGAGAGCATCGCTTCGCCATACACGACGGTGGCCGACTCGCTCCCGAGTCCGGTCTGCTCGGCCGTTCCGGGAACGCATCGCTGATGCGGGCCCGTAAGGAGTCGGCTCACTTCCGACGCGGCAGCCTGATCCCGTTCAACTGCGGTGTAAGTGGCGGGACGACGCGTCAGCGTCAAGCGAGTCGTTTCCCCGAGCCCGGGCGCGAACTCGACAACATCGTCGATCGGTTCAATTTGGAGTTCCCGAAGCAGTCGCTCCGTTAACTCGCGACCACCGGGGCGCAGCACGCGCTTGCCCATCTTGGCTAGCAACCAATGTCCAGGCATTTTCGCGACTGTTTCGATACGCGGAACGGCGCCAAGTGGGTGACTCATCAGTTCCTCCCTAGGCGGCGATTCAAGATGTTTCTCATGGGTCAGGTCGGAGGCTTTCGGCCAGGGGAATGAAGGACGTGCGTTTGGCGCCGGCTCCGGTGGCGGCTTGGCATCTGTCACCTCATCGACCTCGCTAATTCTACACCTGTACGTATATGTTTCAAGTCGTGTATTATTTTGAGAGGAGGTGACTTGAGGCTTAGAGCACGGTGCCTTCGGCATTGCGATTCGTCGTCCGCGGCGACTTATGGGCCGCAAATGTTCCGTCGAGCACGGCTGATATTTAAAAAATAGGATGTCGATCAATCACCTAAGTCTGCAAAAAACTTTAGAGCCGGGCACGCTGCCCAGCTCTAAAGTCGTAGAATCCGGCCGTCGGTCAAGCAACCGTTGCCGTGGCTTCGTCCGCACAACGAGTCTGAGAGCCGAGTCCCGAAGCGTCGCGAATAGCGTTTGCGATTAGCTGCGTCGGGACCGCCTGACGAGTTGGAAATTGAGCGACCTCGGCAAACATTGCTGTCGCGCGGCCCAGATCGTCATTGACCCACCGAAGTGGGAATAGCACGAGCCCGTCGTGTTCGCGCCGAAACTTCGCGAGCATAGCCTGAGGGTTCATGCCAAACTTGGCGCAAAGGGCTTCGAACTCCGGTCCGCAGCCGATCACGCCGTCTGCAACGCTGCGGTGGAACCCAGCCCAAACAGCGGGCATCTTCATCGTCGCCTGCCGCAATCGCTGCGGGTGCGACTTGGCCTGCTCAATCCGGTGATCGAGCCGCATTGCGAGCGCCAACAGCTGAGCGCTGCGCAAATCAATCCGCATCCCCCTGGCGAACGGCTGTGGACGCAACATGAGATCTTTGCGGAACAACGTGTTCGTGGACGAGAACCATTGAATCTCGCCGTTGGCAATGACCTCAGGGCGATATCCAACAACCCGAACGGCCGTCCGACCTCCGTCAAAATATTCGTCTTGGACGACCACGATCGCCAACCGCGACATTTCCACGAAATCACCCGTGCGTGGGCAGTCCAGCATCCAGCCGACGGCCGCTGCACACCGCAGCGGTCGTGGCACGCGCGGTGCCGCGCGGATGCTCATTTGCTTGCGCCATCGACGCCTCAACTCAGTTCCAGTCACTGCGTACATTGTCGGTCTCCCTCTATTTGACGAACGGATCGATGCACTATTCACGGATGGCCCCGTCCCAGTCGAGATACGGAAGCCCAATCGCAGGCTCGGGATCGAAGTCGACGTCGATCGGGTTCGCGCTTGAAAAGCCGCGCGTGGCGATTGTGAACCGCGATTCGCCGGTCGCTGCCGCGACCGCGTTGGTAAGCGCCCGCTGATCGGCGCGGATGAGCCCCGCTGGGGCACGACTCTGACACAACTCCATTGCACGCTCCTTTCAGGATGAGGAAGGCTTCCCAACTACGAGGAAGCCTGCGGGCTAATCGCTCCGCAATCCTTTATGCCGCGTTCGACCCGTCGATTTAGCCAACGCGCTTTGTAGTTCCATCGCGGCACGCGAAGCGTTGCCGTGGTCCCGTCCCACACTGCTGCCCCGTCATACGCGGGTGCTGCTAGTCCCCTTCACCTGTACTCGAAAGGAATCTATGCCCCGCGAAAGGCCAGAAAAGAAATCACCGCCTACCGAACAGCGAGATGCCGTCGATCAATTCCTTGATCTGCTCGCGCGATTGATTGCGAGAGAGCATCTCCGGAAATCGCGAGAAGAGTTGCCCGCACCGGCGCAGGTCGAAGAGGGCACAACCAAAACCTCACGGAGGAATGCGAATGCTAGTAAGAAGGCCACCTAGTCCCGATGAACAGAACGCCTACTATCAAGCGGGGGCGGCGGTGATCGCCCGCCACTACGATATCCCGGTGCTCCGCGTGGCGCTGGAAGGCGGCTCAGGGGCCGGTTCGCTGCCAAAGCTTGCGCCGCTGGAACTGCTGTGCGTTAAGTGCCAGTCTTCGGCGAAGCGCACCGGCCTTATTGAAAGTTACGTCACCACCCTCTTGGCGGCCTCAGTTGGGCGGCTGCTTCACGTTGAGCAATGCTTCGGTTATCAACGCCAATGCAATGGGCAAAAGCATCTGGAGCGTCGGGCGATGCTCAGCGCCCTGCACGGGGATGATCCCTTAAGTGACCGAGCGTGTTACCTTGCCTTCACCCAGCTCACAGCTTGCGACGGGGGCGACGCGGACGCGACTGTTATGCGCCTTTGGCGGCAGGCTAACCGACTCCTGCGCGCGGGTCCGCACTGCCAGTTTCACCAGAATTTGGCCCTTAGTTTGATGAAGTCGCGAGAGCTCTTCGTGGCGGAGATCTTGGAGGCAATGGATTGAGACGCGGTAGAGGCCTGCGCCGGGCAGACAGAGCTTGGCCTTCCTTTGCGAGCTTGCACGATAATCGCTTTGCGCCAACAGGAAGTTGTCCGCCCTGAGACGACGTCGCAGCCAGCCAACCATGACTTCCGAGTTAGACCCGCACGAGTACCGTAGCCCTCCGCTAGATCCACGGCGAACGGGTAATGTGTAGCCGAATTATGTGGCGGTTGATTCTCAGGGACATTGGGCTTTGGAACAGCGAGATGTTTTGAATAAAATAAGTGTGAAGTTCTGACCGTGCTGGAATTCGCTTGAATCGTCGGCGAGCTCATAGTCTTTGCTCACTTCTCGAAATTAGGTGTGCTGGTGCGAAAGGCGTTACCTCAAGATGTTGAGGCCCTTAGGATCCTCCTCAAGACGAGTCAGGATGCTCTCGTCGCACTTATCAGTCAGCGCCGGCGCTTGGCGCAAGTCGAGGAAATCGCGATTCAATCTGCCGATGAGTCCATCTCCGGTGATGAAATTTCTCACCGGCTTGCTCTGATCGGTGATGCCGAAGTACGCGCTATGGCGAGCGATCTCTCTGACTTTACACTTCTATCGCAATTCATCGGTGACGCTGATTGGGATCAAGCCATGAGGCCCGCGAATCTGGCGAACATTCTGCAGACTGATGTGAGCCCAGAGACGCGAATGAACGATTCGCTTTCAGGAAAAGACTCTTTTGCGCTCTGGATGCATCGGTTGCGAACGGAGTCGGCTATGAGCATGATCGAACTCCTGACTAAGCTTCGGGATGACGTTCTGGAGGCGCTCGAACCAGGATCGGTGATAACTGAAAAACCGCGATGGAATAACGATGCATGCACGCTGACATTCCGTGGGGTCACGGTGCGACAGCTAAAATCGAATGCGGACCGACCAAGACAAGTACTGAACATTTTCGAAGCTCAGCAGTGGCCTACACGGATTGAGTTGTCAGCGGCGTGGGACGACAGCGATGTTCGACAAGTAGTGCAGACGCTCAACAAGGGCCTGAGTGACCTTCAATTCTACGCCGCAAACGAAAGGGGACCGGGCAAGGTTTTGTTGCCTGGTATGAAATGGTTGCCCTGCGCAACCCCTGCGCAAGCCCCTTAGACGCGCCGCCTCACGCCGCCGAAAATATCCCTGAGTAGGGGAACTCGGCGGTACTTCTTCCAGATCGATGTCTGGCTGCCGACTTCCCGCCCAGCGAGTGGGAGGAAGGCTGTGAGAATGACGCTTGAGGAGGCTCGCGAACTGCTGCGAGGAAGCGAGTATCCCCCGATCTTGCGCGCGGACGAGGCCGCGGCGCTGCTGCGCGTCCCGCTGAAGACCCTGTACGCATGGGTCGCATCAGGCCGGTTGAAAGAAAGCTGCACGAAGAAAGGGAAGCGGTTGCTGTTTTCGCGGGACCGCTTAGTCCAATCAATTTTCAACGGTAAGGAGAAGTAAACTGTCGAGTCGTAATGAGGAGCCCATCCGCATCGGTCGCGTACTGATGTACCGGAAGGGGAAAGCTAAGACCTATTGGGTCAGATTTTGGTGTAATGGCGCCGACCACAAGTTTTCACTGAAAACGCGATACAAAAGCGAGGCGCGTAAGAAGGCCACAGAGATCGCCGCACAGGTTGAAGCAGGCAACTTTCAGAAGACTGCGTTAGAACCTGAGCAGGCCCTGGCAATGAGCGATGGAGTACAGCAGTACATCCGTTACCTGCAGTCAGAAGGCAGAGCCCCGAAAACGTGGGGACGGTACCTTGGCGAATTGAAAAGCTTCACGGAATTTACGGCGACGCGAGGCGCCACGCGGATGGATGCGATCACCATGCTGCACCTTGACGACTATCGGGATCATCGTCGCCAGTCATGCAAGCCACGTACCGTCCATCATGAGTCCGTCGTCATCAAGCAGTTTTTTCGTTGGTGCCGTCGTCGCAACCTGATCGCAATCAATCCGGTTGCGGATTATGAGTTGCAGAAGCCGCGCCCAGCCAAAATGCCGAAACCGACAAACGAGCAAGTACGGCAAGTCCTTCGCGCGGCGGTGGAACCGCGGATGACGCAGTACGCCGTCCTCGCGTTTACTGGAATGCGCGTTAGCGAAATGCAGCACCTCTTGCTTTCGGACGTTGACTTGGAGGGCAACTGGGTCAGTATCGTGTCCCGAGCGGGTGCCCGGACCAAGACCCAGATGGATTGGCGAGTGCCTATTCATCCGATCTTACGCGAACTGCTACTCGCCCTTCCCAAGGGTAAACGAAAGTGGCTGTTCACGGCGGCGCGTAGCTCCAAGTTTCCCAATGGCGATCATTGGCTCAACGTTAAGACAATTAACGATGAGTTCAAGGCACTGCTAAAAACGCTGAGCATTCCGGCAGGCCGCGATCAGGACGGGTTCACCATCCATAGCCTGCGAGGGTTTTTCAAAAGTCACTGCGTCAACCATGGCGTCCCCCGCGAGGTCGTCGATAGCTGGCAGGGGCATACGATGCGCGCCACGGCGTCAGACATGTACTATTGCCTGCCCGATGACGTGAGTCAGGACTGGATGGCAAAGGTTCCGTTCAGTCTGGAATAAAATAGTCTAGCGGCGGCCCCGCAGGTGGGGCCGCCGCGATTTTTGGGCGTTTCAACCGCCCTCAAGAGCAATCAAGGAAAGTGAGGAGACATGACTATCAAAACAATCGTCTTCGCAATGGTCGTAGCAACCGTAACGAGTCTGGCCGCGATGCTCGCGCCGATGCCAGCGGTCGAACTCCCCGGGGAAAAGCGATGGGCGGCAAATCAGGGTGTTGCCGTTAACCTGGACAAATCCCGGACAGCTGCAGGACGTCAAAACGAAAACAACCCGCAAGTCCTTAGCTATCAGGCACTTGCGGGCTGCTCAGAATTGCCAGCGGAGAGGACAGGATTCGAACCTGCGAACCAGGTTTCCCCGGTCACCGATTTAGCAAACCGGCGCATTCGACCACTCTGCCACCTCTCCTGAAGGGGCGGGGCGGCTGGGCCGGTCCCGCGGTCGTTCGTTAATTCTATGTCATTTTGGCGGCTTCGCAAGGTCGGCAAATTGCGGACCATCGGCGCCGTTGCATTATCGGCCACTGCGCGGGCCAGCGACATTCGCCGGCGATTGGTAGCTGGCCAAGTCGTCGATCCAAGACTCCAGCAGCGTCGATTGGTTTGCGTTGCGATCGAGTTGTTCCTCGGCTTCCAGGCAACGATCAATGGCCGCGAGCGTGGCGTCGGCGAGCCGGCCTTCAGCAGCGAGTTGGCGGAGCGATTCGCCCAATCTGGCGGCCACGAGATGGAGCAGTTGTCGGAACCGTTGGCGACGGGCGTCGGCCTCCTTTCCGGCCGCGTTGATGAACTCGTCGACTTCGCGCGCGAGCCGGGGGGCGTCCAGTTCGCCAGATTGCCACTGCGCGACAAACCTGTCACGCATCTGCCACAGTCCTTCGTCGACAAGTTGTCGTGCCAACGCGAGACTGCCCTGGCTGCGCGACGCGAGTTGCTCGGCAGCGGCGGGGTCCTGGACGAGGCCGCCGGCGAGAATGAGATCGCGGACGGCGTCGTCGGGCAATGGCTTGAACCGAACCACCTGCGCACGAGACAAGATTGTCGGCAGTTGTCGACTGCGACTCGTACCGACGAGGATGATGACGGCGCCCGGCGGCGGCTCTTCAAGCGTCTTCAGCAAACAGTTGGCGCTCTCGGGAGTAAACCAATCGGCATCGTCAATGATTGCCACCCGTCGCCGACCCAGCATCGGGCGAAGCGAGATATCGTGGCAAAGTCCTTCCTGATTGCGTCTCTCTTGAGGACCGATGAACTGTTCGACCTTAAGAAACTTGGTCCCAGCCTGGCGTTCGACCAAGAGCAGATCGGGGTGCGTCCCTGCGTCGGCGAGGACGCACGATTCGCAGCGCCCGCATGGATTGAGTATTGCCGCGTCATGCACCGTGCAGAGCAACGCCTTGGCCAATCGCCATGCAAACGTCCGTTTCCCTATTCCTTCGGGCCCCACGAATAAGTAAGTCGTCGCCAGTCTGCCGGCCGCCAGCGTCTGGCGAAATTGCTCGACAATGGCGTCATGACCTTTAATGGTTTGCCACATGAGCAATTGCAGGAAACGGTGTGAATCGCCGTAAGGACTAAACAAGCTAGCCGGACGGCTACGCCGTCCGGGCCGCCCCGCCAAGCGAACCATGATCCCGGCTGACGCGCCCCGTCGGCCGCGAGCGGATTGCCGCAGACTCAGTTCGCCGATTGCTGCACAAATCTAGTCGCTCGCCGCATCAAGCATACCGGATGAAGCCCCGGGGCTGAATGAGGCAGGTTGCCGGCTGGCTGATACAATCTCAGTAGCGTTGCCTGAAGATCCTGCCGCCGCACGAATCGAGAGTTTCCCACGATGTCGGCGCCCTCGTCACCTTCGCCGCCGCGATTCGTGAAATGCCCCGCTTGCGGGACACGGCTCCAGGTTCACGCGGAAGACGCGGGCCGCCGCGCGAGTTGCCGCGCGTGCGGCAAGGAGTTTCGCCTGGGCGGCGTACCAAGCGCATCGGCGCCCGCCGCAGCGCCGGCTCCCAAAGAGCCTCCCCCAACCCGTCCCGCTCCCGTCCCTCGCTCTGCGCCGCCAATAAAGACGCCGGTCATTGACAACGCGCACCTCCACCCCGTTAGCTGCGAAGTCTGCCAGACGCTGATGTACGCCACCGACGCCGAGGTCGGCCAGTTGGTGAAATGTCCTGACTGCGGCCATCGAAATCGGGCGAAGCGGCGTGAAGCGAAACGACCGACGCAGCAAGTGCTGGTTCCCGACGGCGACGAGTATCAGCTCGACGAAGCGTCGGCTCCGGTTTCCACTTACGTCTACACGCCTGTTGAAGAACGGGAGAAGCAGTTCCGCGCGGCGGCCCGCGCTCGCCTCGGCATGCGATTGCCGGAGCCGCCGCAGGACGCTGAATTCGACGACGAGCGCTCGCACGGGAAGGCAAAGGAGTCAGGAAGAATGCCAGAGTGGCGGCGGCGCCCCGCCCCTGCCGATCCGCGGCGTCCCGCCATTCCGGTGGTGCAGGGCCTGCTGCGAATGATGTTCACCAGCGAAGTGATGCTGCGCTGGATGGGACTATCGATGGTTCTGACGGTGATGCTCTTCTTAATCTTGAACGTGGTAAACGCCGTCGGAAACGCGGCCGTAATGTACATGCCGCTGTTCGCCAGCGGTTGTATGCTAGCTGGAGCTTGGGTAATGAGCGCCGCGCCGCTGCTGGTGGCCATCGTCACGCAAAGCACCGACGGCGCTGATGAACTGCACGACCCGCCTAGCTGGATGGCCTTCGACGTCGCCGAAGCCGCGTTCATCGTAACGGCCGTGATGATTAGCGCGCTGCCAGCGTGGCTGGCGTCGAAGGCCGCCGCCGCCGCGCTTCCATGGGAGCAACAGCTTGCGATCGGCGCCGCCGTCTGGCTGGTGATCTTTCCATTCGTTATTCTCTCGGCACTAGAGCAAGGTTCGGCAGTAGCGATTTTCTCGCCGCGCGTGGCCGCGAGCCTCGTCCGCTGCTTCCTCCCATGGGCGACGTTTTACATCGTCTCGACGCTTGCCGTCGCCCCGGCGGGAGGGCTCGCGTACTTTCTGTTCTCGCGAGCCAACCTGTTCGCTCTCTTACCCATCCCCTGGCTCACGGTGGCGCTTATCCTGCTCTACATGCGCCTCATTGGCCGCCTCGGCTGGTGGATTGCCGACGTGATGCCTCCGTCGAATGACGTGGCCGAAGAATAAGTTTTACGCCTTTGCGTGAGATCTTTCCGAACTTAAGCAAAATATTGAACAGCGTTCCGGAAGAGTTGCAACCCGTCCCCCTCGTCGAACTTTGGCCGCCGCGTCCATTGCGGGTGTTGCGTCCGATCGATGAATCGTTCCGGGTGGGGCATCAGCCCGAAGACGCGGCCTGAGCGGTCGCACATACCGGCGACGTCGCGGGCGGCGCCGTTGGGATTATAGGGTCGCGAGTCATCATCGGCCTTGGCATAGCGTAGCGTCAGTTGTCCAGCGTCTTCGAACCGATCGAGCGCTGCCTCGTCGCGACCCAGGAACTGACCCTCGGCATGAGCAATCGGCAAGTTCAATTGCTCAATCCCCTGCAGAAAGACGCACCGGTCGCTAGCAACGCGCAAAGTTACCCAACGATCAATAAACCGGCCCGACTTGTTCCAATTGAGCGTCGCCGCTGGGCCTTGGTCGTCGTCGATGTCGAGTAGGCCCGACTTTACAAGAATCTGAAAACCGTTGCAGATGCCCAGGATCAGCTTCCCCTGATCGCGAAACGCAGCGAGCGCGTCGCTGAGATGGTGCCGCAACTGGTTGCCGAGGATTCGCCCCGCTCCCAGATCGTCGCCGTAACTGAACCCGCCCGGCAGGCAGAGAATCTGGAAGTCGCCCGCCAGTTGCGGCATTTCGAGCCAGCGATTGACGTGGATCCGCTCGGCCGCCGCGCCAGCCTGCTCGAAAGCGTAGGCCGTTTCCATGTCGCAATTGGAGCCGGGAGCCCGCAGCACAAGAACGCGAGGTGTCATGGAGTGTTTAACGAATTACGGTTGGGAGATTTGGTTAGCCGCGACGCAATAGCGGAGCGATTGGCATGCTGATCATCGCCTTGAGCGCTCCGCTGACGCGTCGCGGCTAACGGCGATTGTTTAGTACCGCAACGGGCGCTGCCACGCTTCTTTGAGTTGTTCGCTGCCGGCGTCGATCAACGTTTCGCTGCCGCTGTTGATTTTCACTTGCTTCGCTTCAGTGACGACGCCAATCTTGGCGACCGGCAGCCCGGGGAACTGCCGCTCGAAGACCGCGGCCAACTCGGACGACACCTCGCATAGGAACCGGGTGTTCGATTCGCTGAAGAGCCGAGCGGTCGTCGAGAGCGATCCCTCGTCGGTCGGCACGGCGTCGAGTTGCACTTCCACGCCGAACCCGCCCGCGAAGGCCATCTCCGCCGCGGCGGCGGCGAGCCCGCCTTCACTCAGATCGTGGCACGCGGCGACCAGCCCCTCGCGGATCGCGCGGTGCATCGCGGCGAACGTCGCCTTGGCTCGCAAGCCTTCGACCGTCGGCACGGCGCCGCCGACGAGGTTGTTCACCAAGGCGTAGTGCGAACCGCCCAATTCGTCCTTCGTCGCGCCGACGAGGTAGAGCAAGTTGCCGGCCCGCTTCAGATCCATCGTCACGCAGTGGGCCACGTCGGCCACTTGGCCCATCGCGCTAATCAGCAGCGACGACGGGATGGCGATCGTCTGCTTCTGCCCGGCGGCGTCGAAGTAGCTGAACTCGTTGTTGAGGCTGTCTTTGCCGCTGATGAACGGCGTTTCGAGGATTAGCGACAAGTCATGGCAAGCGATCGCTGCGCGAACCAGTGCGCCGAGCGTTTCGCTCCGTTCGCAGTCGCCCCAGCAGAAGTTGTCGAGGATCGCGATCCGCGCCGGGTCAGCGCCGACGGCGACGCAATTGCGAACCGCTTCGTCGATCGCGCTCGCCGCCATGTGGTAGGGATCGAAGTCGCCGTAGCGCGGGTTCATCCCGCAGGAGATAACGACGCCGCGTCGCGAACTGAGGACCGGCCGCACCACCGCTGCGTCGCCGGGGCCGTCGCACTGGATGCCGACCAGCGGCTTGATCGCGCTACCGCCCTGGACCTCGTGGTCGTACTGCCGAACAATCGACTCCTTGCTGGCGACGTTCAGCGAGCCGAGGACGGCCAGCAGCGAATCGGTGACAGTCAACAAAGTTCCTCCGGCCCCCTCCCCTTGATGGGGAAGGCCGCGGAGGGGTGACAGCGGCACGTTTGGCTTTGCCGTAAACGCAGCCTGTCGCACCACCGGCGGCCGTCCGTCGTGGAGGAACGACATCGGCATGTCGCCGACGACGTTGCCGTTGTACTTCAGCACCAGTCGGCCCGTCGGTTCGAAACGCCCGATCGCCGTCGCTTCCACGCCTTCCGACGCACAAAGCTGATGCAATTCGGCCCACTTCGCCTCGGGGACGCTGAGGACCATCCGTTCTTGCGATTCAGAGATCCACAGCTCCGTATACGACAGTCCCGCATACTTCACGGGCGCCTTGTCGAGATGCACTTCTGCACCAATCTTTTCGCCCATTTCACCGACGGCGCTGGAGAACCCCCCTGCCCCGCAATCGGTCATCGCGGTGAACAGATTGCGGTCGCGCGCTTCAAGCAACACATCGAGAACTTTCTTCTCCTCGATCGCATTGCCGATCTGGACGGCCCCGCCGGAGAGCGATTCGCTCTCGTGGGTCAGTTCGGCGCTGGAGAATGTGGCGCCATGGATGCCGTCGCGGCCGGTCCGTCCGCCGACGGCGACGATCAGGTCGCCCGGCAACGGTTCCTTGAATGACTTGTCGCGCGGAATCAGCCCGACATTGCCGCAGTAGACGAGCGGGTTGCCCAGATATCGCCGGTCGAAGTAAACGGCGCCGTTGACGGTGGGAATCCCCATCCGGTTACCGTAGTCGCGCACCCCCTCGACGACGCCGCGCATCACCAGCTTCGGATGGAGCACGCCCGTCGGCAGTTCCTCCACTGGCGTGTCGGGCGGCGCGAAGCAGAAGACGTCGGTGTTGCAGATTGGCTTGGCGCCGAGTCCGGTGCCGATCGTGTCGCGAATCACGCCGCCGATGCCGGTGTTAGCGCCGCCGTACGGCTCCAGCGCCGACGGATGATTATGCGTCTCGACCTTGAAGGCAACGTTAAAATCGTCGTCAAACCGCACGATGCCGGCGTTGTCCTTGAAGACGCTGACGCACCAGTCGTCGTCGCCCCAGCGGCGGCGCAGTTCTTGCGTCGCGGCGAAAATCGTCTCCTTCAGCATGTTCTCGAATTGCCGTTCGCCATGTTCGTCGCGATAGGCGATGCGGCCGGCGAGCGTTTTGTGGCTGCAATGCTCGCTCCACGTTTGAGCGACCGTCTCGAGCTCGATGTCGGTCGGCTCGCGGCCCAACTCGATGAAGTAACGCTGGATTGTCTCCATCTCCGCCGGCTGGAGGTATAGCTGCCCCTCTTTGCTGAGTCGCGCCAAACCGGCCGCGTCTAAGTCGCGAATGGCGACCGTCTTTAACTGGAACTGATAGTCGCTGCCCGACTGCAGGCGATCGAACGGCAGCGGTCCGACGACCACCTGCTCGATCGCATCGTTGGCCAGCAGTTTCGTGCTGATAGCGCGCACCTCCTCGGCGCTGGCATCGGCGATCCAATATTTGCGCAGCGTCCGCACCGCGTCGACTTCCCAGCCAAAATCCCGCACGGCGGCCTCGGCGCTTTGGGCCACTGGATCCATCACGCCCGGTTTGAGCAGTACCTGCACTAGCTGCGTTCTGTCCCCTGCCGAGATTCGTTCCGGCGGTGCGGCGAGATTCGCATCACTCACTTGGCCGAGCTGATAGTCCTCCGCGACGGTGTCGGCAAACAGTTCGCGTGCCAGCCGTTCGATCCGCTCGGGAGAAAGGTCGGGTCCTTGCACCAGATAGCCGCGCGACGAGGCGACGCGCACCTTCTGGGCGAGTCGCAGCGCGATCACGTCGTTGGCGACGCCATCGGCGTCGAGGTCAGGGAGTCCGGCACGCGGATGGAGGTCAATCTCCCACAGCATCTCGAATCCGTTTCGCTTCCTGAAGCTCAAGGGTGAGGGCGGGTACGTCGCCGTTGGTAAGTGCTTTGTCGAATTCCGCCAGCCGATGCTCGAACCGTCGGAGGGCGTCGACCACCGCCGCGCGGTTCTGCGTGAAAATTTGCGTCCAGAGCTGCGGCGAGCCGGCGGCGATCCGCGTCGTGTCGCCCCAACCAGTGCCGGTCAGCTGTAACCATTCTTCGGGAGTCGCGCTGGCAAGCGCGGCCGCGATCAAATGGGGCAAGTGGCTGGTCGCCGCCAGCGCTCGGTCGTGTTCTTCGGGCGATAGGAGAACGACTTCAGCGCCAAGCGCTTCCCAGAATTCTTTCGTCCGCTCCACCAATCCGGGAGGCGTGTCGTCTTCGGGCGTGACGAGCACGGTGCGGTCGACCAAGAGATCGGCGCGGGCGAACTCGGGGCCGGTGCGGTGGCCGCCGGCTAAGGGGTGGCTGCCGATGAAGTGGGCGCCGGGGGCGGGACGCCCCGGCTCGCTAGGGGGGAGCTTTCTGATCTCGCGACAAATCTGCGCTTTCGTGCTGCCGGCGTCGGTGATTGTCGCCCGCGGAGCCGCTGCCGCGACCGCCGTGACCGTGTCGACGATCGAATCTACCGGCGTCGCGATGATGACCCAATCGGCTCCGACCACTCCCTCGACGAGGTTGGTCGTTGCGCGGTCGATGGCACCCAACTGTCGCGCTTTTTCCAGGCTCGTCAGCCGGCGTCCCACGCCAACCACTTCATCCGCCAGTTCGCGCTCGCGCAGGGCCAATCCGATCGAGCCACCGATCAGGCCGACGCCAATGATCGCAACGCGGGGTCGGTCAGGCATGCGCGGGGTGGAACGGCGGTGGAGGAAAATCGGCCAGCGAGGCGGGGCGGCAGGCCGGATAGATCGGCCAACTGGCTCAATCCGCCCTGGGAGGAGCGTATTTTAGCAAACGGCCCGGCGGTTGCATGGGGGTAATGTCGAGGGAAGGCAGAGTGCGCAAAGTTTTTGCCAAGAATCGCCGATGCATCTGACTCGGCTTCACGCTTATGACAGCATCAGAGGGGGCCCTGCGGGGCATTTTTGGCCACGGCGGACGCCGCTGCCTCCGGTTTCTTGGTCACCGCTTGACTAACCGGCAAGGTCGCTTCCCCCCGGCTTGCCTAGGGAGAAAAATTCTCATGCTGTCGCTCCGGTTTATCTGCAAATCGCCGATTACGCACTACAATACCTTGCGCAGAGCGGGGTCCAGTGGTCTGTCGAGCAAGGGAAAGCGTTCGATGGGGTTACAAAATCGCGAAGGGAGTAGCGCAGTCTCACGTTCGCTCGAATTGGAGGGCGGTCACATGATGCGCAACACAAGTCTAGCTCTGCTGTTTCTGCTGTCGTCAACCGTCGGCAACGCCTCCGCCCAGTCGTGGGCCGAGAAAATGTTCCCGGTGAAGGATCACAACTTTGGCACGGTCGCCCGCGGGGCCGACACCGTCTACAAGTTCGAGATCACCAATCCCTACAAGCAGGACATAATCGTGACCGGCGTCCGCTCCAGCTGCGGCTGCACGTCGCCGACGCTGGAGACCGCTGACGGCAAGCCGCCTGAAAACGGCCAAATCGTCCTCAAAAGCCACGAAAAGGCTTATGTCGTCGCCCGGTTCAATACCCGGACGCATATTGGCCAGAAGGGCGCCACGCTCACCGTGAGCCTCGGCGGCCAATACGGCGGCGAAGTCCAACTCCACGTGAGCGGCAACATCCGCAGCGACATCGTCTTTAATCCCGGCGCCATCGAATTCGGCGAAGTGAGCGAAGGCGAAGTGAAGGAACAACGCGTCACGGTCAACTATGCCGGCCGCTCCGACTGGGAAATCGTCGACGTCACCAACGACAATGACAATTTTGAAGTGGAGCTCCTTGAAGCGAATCGCACCGCGGGCAAAGTGTCGTACGATCTGATCGTTCGACTGAAGAACAACTTGCCGGCCGGTCATGTGAAAGATCAGCTCACGGTCGTCACCAACGACAATCGCGCCGAGAACCAGCGGATCCCGCTCATCGTCAGCGGCAACGTTCGTCCCGAGTTCTCGGTGACGCCGGCCCAGCTCGTCCTCGGCGAAATGAAGCCTGGCGCGCACGTGACGAAGAAGATCGTCGTCCGCGGCAAGGAAGCGTTCAAGATCGTCGACGTCGACTGCGGCGAAGACTGTTTCGAGTTCAAGACCGACTCGGACGAGGCCAAGAAGATCCACTTCGTCGACGTGACCTTCCGCGCTGGCGAAGCCCCCGGCAAGGTTCAAACGCCGATCCGAATCGTGACCGATCGCGATAACCGCGGCGCCACCTGCGTCGCCTCGGCGACGGTGATCGAGCCCGCGGCCGCCCCGGCCGCTGCTGGCGCCGCGGAGACGCCAGTCGGCGAAACCGCCGACAGCGGCGCCGTGCGGACCGCCTCGACGCCTTGATGCTGGCGTTTCTTAAAGCTGCTCCAAAGTCACGAACAACGATTAGCCCCCGGCCGCCCCGGGGGCTATTTTTTTCTGACCGTCACCATCCGACGGCCCCATTGGCTGCTAGCAGGCGTCGCACCTTCGATTGACGCCCTCCAAGGTTCTCGCCATACTCCCGCCGCTTGTCGGCAGGCGGCAGCGCGTGCGCGCAGTTCGTTCGTCGGCGGCGTCGCCTTTTCTCTCGTAAAACCTGGTGTTTAGCGGCCCGCATGGAGCTCGGCAACATCCGCCGTCGACGGCTCGTCCCGCGCGCGATCTTCGCGACCGCGGCGTGCTGCGCCTGGTGGCTAATGTCAGCTCCGCAATCTCTTAGTGCAGCGGAGGTCTCCGAAGACTTTCTCGAAGTCCAAGAATCGCTTTCGACGGAAGAAACCATGTTCCCCGAAGGGCGTTCGATTCTCGATGAGGAAGTCCTGCCCTCTGCCGACGAGTCAGACGCATCGCTCGAGGACGCGACCAATTCGCTCATCGATCCTCAGGGCGAGATTGGCGCCCTCGGCGAGTCGCCCGGCGGCGAGTTTGGCCCAGGCGTCCATGAACATCTCCGCCCGTTCGATTACATGCGTCACTGGGGCTTTCACCATTCGTCGACCGAGGGCCGCTTTGTCGATAAAAACGTTCCCCTCCATTTCAGCAGCTGGCTGAACCGGCCCTACCATGTCGACTGGTTTGCCGGTCCTTTGTTGAGCGATAGTCCCAATAAGACCCACCACGTGAAACAGACGAACGCCCTGTTCGGCGGCTTGCGCTTCGGGTGGGACTTTGACTACTACTGGGGGACCGAATGGCGGTTCGGCTGGTCCGATCCCGAAATTTTCTACGAAGGCTCTTCCGTCCGTCAGCCAGGCCAATACTGGGCCAGCGACGTCAATCTCATTTACTATCCCTGGGGCGACACGCGCTTGCGTCCCTTCTTTATCACGGGCATCGGCATCAGCCAGGTCGGCTCGATCCACAACGACGGCGGCGGCCTGGAGGCCAACCTCCTGGGAACCCCTTTTGGTCTTGGCATTCAGTTCCAACAGACGCCGTGGCTCGCCTGGCGCGCTGAGATCATGGACAACCTCGCCTGGGGGAGCGAAGGCGTCAGCACGACGCAAAACATTTCGTTCACCGCGGGGATGAACATCCGCTACGGAGCCCGCAAGCCCTCCTACTGGCCGTGGCGAACGTCACGGCACTCTTGGTAGAATTGCCAGTTCAGCCCCCGGCTCCGCCGGGGGGGCGGTCACCATGCCGGTCGACCTCGTCCTGCGTAGCGCAATCCCCCGGAAGAACCGGGGTCTGCAAATCGGGTCCGCAGCGCCGATCAACACCTCCCTCCCCCGCCTCCACGCCGTTGCCATCCTCGTCCGATCCGCCGCCGAGTTCCCGTCCGCCGCGGATTGCCGTGATCGGCGGCGGCGTCAGCGGACTCGCCGCCGCGCACCGGCTCCGCAAGCTCATCCTCCACGCCGAGTTGCAACTCTTCGAAGCCAGCGACCGGCTTGGCGGGCCGCTGTTCACCATCGCTCACGACGATTCGGTGCTGGAGCAGGGCGCCGACAGCTTTCTAATCAAAACGCCGTTCGCCCTCGATCTCTGCCGCGAGCTCGGGCTGTCCGACGAACTGATTCCGACGAATGAACAACATCGCCGGGCGTTGGTCGTGCGCGGCGGCCGCCTCGTGCCGGTTCCTGAAGGCTTCGTCCTGATGAAGCCGCAGAATCTCGGCGCGATGCTGAAGTCGCCGCTGCTCAGCCCGCTTGGCAAGTTGCGTTTGCTCGCCGAACCGCTGGCGCTCGTCCCCGCGGCCGTGAATCGCCCGGGCTACGACGAAAGCGTCGCGAGCTTCGCCACGCGGCGCCTCGGTCGCGAAACGTACGAGCGCCTGGTGGAACCGCTGATCGCCGGCATCTACGTGGCCGACGCCCGGCAGCTGAGCCTTGCCGCGACCTACCCCGAGTTCCTGGAGGCCGAGCGCCGGCACGGCAGCCTCTGGCGTGCGATACGCGCCGCCAGCCGGCAGGACGGCCGCGACGAGCAACAGCAACCGCCGGCCGCCGCGGCGCGCTATGGCCAGTTCGTCACGCTGCGCGGCGGCCTGCGGACCTTCGTCGCGGCGCTTGTTGACACGCTGCCTCGGCAGGCGATTCGGCTGCGCACCCCCGTCATGCAGGTTGAGCGGCACGCCGCCGGCCGCTGGGCGATCAAGACGGCGCCCGGCGCGCCGTTGGAACACTTCGATGCCGTGCTGATCGCCGCACACGCGCCCCAAGCGGCGCCGATGATTCAGCAATGCGACGCGGAGCTCGCGCGGAACTTGGCGAGCATCGAATACGCCAGCAGCGCCGTGGCGACGCTTGTCTACCATCGGCAGGACATCGAACATCCGCTCGATGGCTTCGGATTGGTCGTCCCCGCGATCGAGCATCGGCCGATCGTCGCTGCGAGTTTTCTCACCGTCAAGTTCCCCAGTCACGGACCGCCTGGACGCGCGATCGTCCGCGTCTTCTCCGGCGGAGCCCTGCAGCCTGAGATGGTCGATCGCGATGACCACGAATTGGTCGCTATCGCGAAACAGCAAATGGCTGAGCTCATCGGCGCCAGCGGCGAGCCGATTGAAACGCGCGTCATCCGTTGGCGCGACGCGATGCCGCAGTACCATGTTGGCCACGTGGCGCGCGTCGAGGCGATCGAACAGTCCATCGCGGCGCATCCTGGCTTGGAACTGGCCGGCAACGCCTATCGCGGGGTCGGGATCCCCCAGAGCATCCACAGCGGCCGACAAGCCGCCGAACGCTTGGCGAAGCAACTCAGCACCTAGCCGCGCGTCAACGAGCGGCTGGAGTTAAATGCTGAATGGGAATTCCGGGCTCCATCTGCGAGATCGATGTTGCTCCGATTCGGCATTCAGGATCAGGAGCATCGCGGCTTCTACCGCCAGCGGAGCTGTGCCCCGCCATTCTCGGTGACGCGCGCCTCCAACTCCCAATCGGTTGGCGAGACCGAAGGATCAAACTCGCTCTGCAGCTTCGCCAACCGTTGCAGATCGGCCATTAACTGCGCATCATTCCTGAGAGCAGCTTCAATTGCCGGAGCGCTGTGATGGCCGTCAACGTTGATCTCGCCAGTGATCTCGTCGAACCGAATGGCCGCTTCCTCGTCCGGCTCGGCGCCGAGCGAAGTGAGCAGTTCCTGCAGTTGTCGCGAGATCCGTTCATGCAACGACGCGGCTTCGTTGGCGGCAGCCGCCGACGCCGCACTCGCCGAAGCATCGCCTTCTTCGACCGCCGCCTGAAAGAACTGCCCGAACGGCCGCGAGAAGGCGCCGAGGGCGTTACTCGCGCCGTTCACCGCGATGTTGGCTGCCTTAGGAGCCGCCGCCAAGCCGAAGAGCGCATTCATCGTTGAAATCCCTGGCGAGACGCGCGTGCGTCGGACGCCGCAGAGTCGCGAAAAGAACGGACCAAAACCAGCGCGCCATCCGCCGCCGCGGACCGAGTGCCCATCTCCCTCATCGGCGTCGCCCCAACCTGCGATTGAGGCGATCTGCGCAGAATCTGCGGCTGCTAGCAGTGCCGACGCAAGTTTCCTTGGCCTCGACGCCGCGGCCCATACGAACAGCAAGCAAGAAAGACGTTCACCGCAGAGCATACAGAGATCACAACGAAGATTGCCAGAACGCAGGCAGTGCTTCTTCCTCTGCGCTCTCTGTCTCCTCCGTGGTGAGGCCGCGATCGAGCCGCCAGCAGGAGTCCGCGGGCGGTTGAACAATTTCCAGCCGGGCGCTAGCGACGCCGTTACCGCGATTGCTTCGCCAGTCGCGACTCAGCGCGCTGCTGCTGCACCAGCTCGGCCTGGCGAGCGTCAATCTGCCGGCTCAAGAATGTCAAGTCGTCGTCGCTGAGCTCAGTGAAGTTCACGCCGAGCGTCCGGCCCGTCTCCGTCAGTAATGTCACGCCGTGGTCGTCAATCGCGACGACCCGCGCGGTCGCGAGATTGCTTCCTTCGTGGTCGCTCCAGGCCCGCGCCGAGTTGCTGGCCCAACCGCCTGGTTCGGTGAGTACTTCGTTCGAGCTGCTCGGACCGAACAGAGCGTCGAAATCGAGTTCCTTGTTTTCCTCAGGCTCCTTTTTTGCTCCGTCGGCGGCTGGCAGCGCGGCAGGCGATTCCGTCGCGGAGGCGCCGGCCGGCGTCTCTGCCGCCGTCTCGGTGGCAGGCGTTGTGGCCGGCTCGGGAGCCGCGCTCGTGGCTGGCGACGCGTCGCTGCCTGGCGCCGCGGGCTCGCCAAACAAGTCGGAAGCGTCCGGTTCGGCTGGCGTCGCAGGCGCCGGCGTCGTGGGCTCGGCTGTCTCTTCCGCGACCGGCTCCGAAGCCGCTTCGGTCGTCGGCGCGACGACCGGATCTTCCGCCGGTGCGGCGGCCGGTTCGCCGAATAAATCATCGACCGCCGCAGGCGCGGCGCTGGCGTCCGTTTCCGATTCCATTGCCGGCGCAGCCGTTGTTTCCGGAGTCTGTTCGGGCTCCGGCTCGGCGGGCGCTTCAGTGAACGCCTCGTCCACTTCGACTTCCGCTTCCGTGGGGGCAGCGGGCGCTTCCGCCGCTGGCGTCGCGCCCGGCGTCATGTCGCGCCGCAACGGGTCGGCCAGCGGGTCGTCCATCGGGTCGGCGTCGCGATTCTCGCCGGTGCTCGCCGGAGCGGGAGGAGCAAACGTCGCCGGCTTCGGTTTCGGCGAGATGGCCGGCACGGCCAGTGGCGGCGGCGAGACCGGCTTCGCGACCGACTTCTCGCTTGGCGCACCCGCGCCCGGCTTAGCAGGGGCGGGAATCTCTTCCTGAGCGGAATCGGGAGCCTTATCGGCCGGAGTCGGCACGGCGGGATTGGCGTGCGCTGGCTTGCCTGGCATCGATTCGCAGCACGCCGGTTCGCTCGGGGGTAGGCAGCATTCGACTGCCGGGGCTGGTTCGCAGCAGACGGGCTGCGGCAGGCAGCAAGCCGCGCCGCTCGAGGGGTGCATCACCGGCTGGTAGGCCAGCGTGACGCGAACCGACATCCCGACGATGCCCAACAGGGCGGTGATTGTTCTCTTCATGGCTCTTCTCGTCCCCACTTCTCTCGCCCCACGCCTAAACTACCCCTGTGCGTGCGGTCGAACTCCATTGCCGATGAACCTAGCCAGCGCCCGCCATCGTACGAGCGCAGCCGCTCCCGTTCAATTCTTCGGGCGCGGCCGATCGGCATTCAGCCACGCGGCGTCGCCCGATGGTGACGCCGCACGCGCGTCAACCTCGCGCCTGTTTCCAGCCGTCGGCTGCAAAATCGCTAACTTAAGGCGACGTCTCCGTTGCCGAATGGCTGCCGTGATCTAGGTACGACTGCACCGCCTGATGTTTATCTGCCAGCAGGCGTTCTTCCATCTGGTGTTGCGTCGCCTTGCTTTGCCAGGCCTGGGCAAACGGTCCGCTCAATTGCGCCGACGGGGCGTCCGTAAGCAGATCCAACGCCCGCCTGAATAGCTCCGCCCCTTCGCGATGCCAGGCGAGCGCCTTTTCGGCGTACGCCGAGACGTGACCGTCGACTCCGCGGACGTCGAGCGCCTCGATGGCGTCGGCCGCATCCTGATGACCCTTGTTGCGCAGCGTCAGGTACTCGTAGAGCGCCCAGTTCTTGGAACGACGCGTTTTCAGCGGGGCGGCCTTGGGCTTCGGGCCTTTCGGCGGGCCCTGATTGCGTAGCGTCAGGTAGTCGTACACCTGCAGGTCAGACGACTTCGCGTTCGCCGACGTCCGCGCGGCCAACTCGTTCTTCATGCATTCGTCCAGCGCCGTCCAGTAGGCCAATGTCAGCGCGTGCCGTTGCTCGGCGGGCAGCGCCAGCGCGTCGGCGAGATCTTCCGGAGGCTTCGCGGGGCCCGCTGGTTGAGTCGGCCCCTGCGCCCCATTGTCGAGCGCTGCTCCAATCGCCGCATGCACGTCCACGGCCACGACTGCCGGATCCGCCGCCGGCGCGATGATTTCGGCGTGTTGCAACGCCTTCACGGTGACGTCCCGCACGTCGATCCCAAAATAGATCGATCCCAGGATCAGCCCGCCCAGGAGCGCCACGGCGCACCCGAATACTTCCAATACGGCCCCGCCGCGACGATGCGTCGACGCAGCCGCGCGATCAACAATTAAAACAGAATGCATCGAAGTTCGCCCTTGTCTCGTGTCGGCGCAGCGCTGGCGCGAACGCAGCACACCGCGCACGTCACCGCACCCCAAGCATAGGTCGAAACCGGGCTAAATGGCTGCCGCGCCGTCCCAACCGGTTGTAGCGATTGCGAGGCGCGGGACGAACGTTTACGCCCGGATCCTTAGCCGGAGTCTTCGTCGGCCAGAAAGGACCACCGTGGCCTTAAACTTCCACCGCGGCCGCCTTGCGCGACTCGCGCTTGCGGTCATTCTCACTCAACAGCGCCTTGCGCATCCGAATGTTCTTCGGCGTGATCTCGACGAGCTCGTCGTCTTCGATGTACTCCAGGCAAGCCTCCAGCGACATCTCGCGGACCGGGCGAACCTTGGCGTTGTCGTCCTTGCCCGAAGCGCGGACGTTGGTGAGCTGCTTGCCGCGGACCACATTGACCACTAAATCCCCGGCGCGGCAGTTTTCGCCCACAATCTGTCCAAGGTAGCAGTCCTCGCCCGGGCGCACGAAGAAGATGCCGCGGTCGTACAGGGCGTCGAGAGAATAGGCGGTCGCCGAGCCCGACTCATTGGAGATCAGCACGCCCAACTGCCGCTTGGGGAGCTCGCCTTTGACCGGCTCGTAGCCGAGCAGCGTGTGATGCATGATCGCCTGCCCCTTGGTTGCGTTGAGCATCCGGCTGCGGAGCCCCATGAGCGAACGGGCCGGAATGCGGAACTCCATGTGAATGAAGCCGCTGGTCGCCGAGCGATGCCCCATCTTCACCATCTCCGCCCGGCGGTCGCCGAGCAACGCCATCACCGAACTTTGGCAGTCGTCCGGGCAATCAACCACCAACTGTTCGATGGGCTCGCACCTCACGCCGTCGATCTCGCGGTAAATCACCTGCGGCTTGCCGACGCAGAGCTCGAACCCCTCGCGCCGCATATTCTCGATCAGGATGCCCAGGTGCATCATGCCGCGGCCCGAGACGCGGAATTGCTCCTGGGTTGGACCAGGAGCGACGCGCAGGGCGACGTTCGACCGCAGCTCGCGCTCTAGCCGTTCGCCGATCTGCCGACTCGTGAGGAACTTCCCGTCCCGTCCGCTGAACGGGCCATCGTTCACGCGAAACATCATGTGGAGCGTCGGTTCGTCGACCCGCGTATGCGGCAATGCATGCGGCTCGTCGGCGTCGGCGATCGTATCGCCGATTTCGATCGGCTCCATCCCAACCACGGCGCACAGGTCGCCGGCCGCCACTTCGTCCACTTCCACGCGCTCTAGGCCTTCGAACGCCAGCAACTGCACGACGTTCTTGCGGGTCACTTCGCCTAGGTGGTCGATGACCGCCACCCGCTGCCGCTTCTTGATCACCCCCGCATGGACGCGGCCGATGGCGATTCGGCCGACGAACTCGGAGTAATCCAGCGACGTGACTTGAAACTGCAACGGCTCCCGCGCACGGTCAGCCTTGTCGGGCGGCGGCACGTGCCCGACGATCGCTTCGAAGAGCGGCACGAGATTGCTGCTCGGATTGGCCAGATCGGCCGTGGCCCAGCCGTCGCGGGCCGAAGCAAAGATCACCTGGAAATCGAGCACGTCGTCGGGGGCGTCGAGATCGACGAGCAAGTCGAACACCTCGTTGACGACTTCCTGCGGCCGCGAGTCAGGCCGATCGACTTTGTTGACGACCACGATCGGCTTCAACCCGCGATCGAGCGACTTCTGCAGCACGAACCGCGTTTGCGGCATCGGGCCTTCGTACGCGTCGACCAGCAGCAGCGTGCCGCTCGCCATGTTGAGCACGCGCTCCACCTCGCCGCCGAAGTCGGCGTGGCCTGGCGTGTCGATCAGATTGATGCGGTACGTTTCGCCGTCGGCCGCCTGATACGCGACCGCGCAGTTCTTAGCGAGAATCGTGATCCCGCGCTCCCGTTCCAGATCGTTGCTGTCCATGATCAGGCCATGCTGCCCGCCGGCCAACTTATCGAGTTCCTCATTCCGGTAGAGTCCCGACTGATAGACCAGTTTGTCGACCAGCGTGGTTTTCCCATGGTCGACGTGGGCGATGATCGCCACATTGCGAAGATGCGACGGCGGGACGACAATTCGACTACGGGCCATAAAACGGGTCTCAAAAAAACGTGGGATCGTGCGTCAAGCATCGACGCACGCGCAGAGAGGCGGGGCCGCAATTGTACGAGATTTCACCCCTCAGGTGCAGGCCCGCAGGCTCCCGCTCTGGTCGTTGAACGCATTTTCCTCGTTGCACGCCGCGCAGTCGTACGTTTGGAGCGTCTGCGTCAACCTTGTTGCCGCCGCTGGCCGACTCTATACTTCTAGTGGACCAAAGTCATACGGCGAGCCCCCCACCCCCGCACCTCGCCAAGGTTCGCAGCAGCCACGAGACGCCTCTCCCTTGGATTAGCGTGGTGTTTGAACCCCAAACGTCGAAGAGTTCGGCGTCTACCGACGCCGCAGCGACAGAGCGGACCAAGATTCTTTATCTCGGCGGCGCCCACGATGCGCTCCTGAATCTTCAAGAGCGGCTCGGCGACGACATCGAGCTCGTCCCGCTCAGTTCCTCGCTCCGCGCACTGGCCTTGATGGGCCGTGGCGACTATGCCGGCGTCTTCGTCGACGCCGACCACTTCTCCGAAGCAACCGACGTCGGCCGGCTCCTGCAAAACGATCGCATCCTCCAAGGCATGCCCGACGGCGTCGTCCTTCTCGACGCCGACAACACGATCATCTGGGGCAACGGCCGCCTCAGCGAGTGGACCAAGCAGAAAGGGATTGTCGGCAAGAAGTTCTACGAGGTCCTCGGCGGCCCGGAAATCCTCGGCCCCGATTACTGTCCGTTCCAGACGGCTCTGGCCACGCGGAAGTCGAGCGCATCGGTTCTCCGCTGTAGGGACAATAAATACTACCGGCTCCACGCGGCGCCTTTGCTCGATTCGGGCGAGGCGCCGACTCATTTGGTGGTCACGGTGCACGACGTCACCGCCGAGATGCTGCAGCATCAAAAGCTCGAAGCAATCCATCAGGCCGGCAACGAACTTGGCGACCTCGCGCCTGAAGACGTCTCCGATCTCGATTACAGCGAACGCGTCGCCTTGCTCAAGGAGAACATCCTCCACTGCATGAAGGACGTTCTCCAACTCGACGTGATCGAAATTCGCATGCTCGATCTGGAGACGGGCGACCTCCGCCCGCTGATGGCCGTCGGCATGGCCCCGGAAGCTGCGGCACGCAAACTTGAGGCCGCCGAAGTAGGCAACGGCGTAACCGGCTACGTCGCCTCGACCGGCAAGAGTTATATTTGCGGCAACGCCATCGAAGACCCGCTCTATCTGGAAGGTTGCGCCGGCGGCCGCAGTTCGCTGACGGTGCCGCTGCTACTGCAGGAACAAGTCATCGGCACGCTCAATGTCGAAAGTCCCGAGACCGACGCCTTCACCGACAGCGATCAACAGTTCCTCGAAATCTTCGCCCGCAACGTGGCGATGGCGCTCAACACGCTGGAACTCTTGGCCGCTGAAAAAGCTGCCGTCGCCGCCGCCAGCGTCGAGGCCATTCACGCCGCCGTCGCCCAACCGGTCGACGATATTCTCAACGACGCCGTCAACATCATGGAACGCTCGGCGAGCGTCGACCCCGAGCTCGCTTCGCGCCTTCAGCATATTCTCCGCAACGCGCGCGACATCAAGCGCGTGATCCAAAAGGTCGGCCAGAACATGGCGCCGACGCAAGCCCACCCCAGCGCCGCGACGGTCGAGTTCCGGCCGCTGCTCGCCGGTCGCCGCATCCTGGTGGTCGACGCCGACGATACGGTCCGCTCGGCGGCGCACGAGTTGCTCGACCGCTATCATTGCTACGTCGAAACGGCCCACAATGGCGCCGAAGCGGGCCTCATGGTGCGCAACCTCGGGCCGGGCCAGCAGTACGACGTGATCATCTCCGATATCCGCCTACCCGACATGAGCGGATACGAACTGTTGATGAAACTTCGCGAGCTCACCGACTACGTGCCGCTCGTCCTGATGACCGGCTTCGGCTACGACCGCGACCACACGATCGTCAAGGCCCGTCGCGAGGGGCTCAAGTTCGTCCTTTACAAGCCATTCCGGCTTGATCAGCTCGTCTCCGCAATCGAGCACACGATCGAAGAGCGCCAAGGCCCCGGCGACGTGAAGCTGGCCGACGACTGAGTCATTACTGCCGCCGACTGGATCTGCGGCATGGGTTCATCCTCCGTTGGATGCTATAGTTCGGTCTCGCCGAACTTCTTCACCCCGAGTCCCGTCCCTAATGACTCCCCTGCTCGTCTGGTCTGGATTGGCCATCGCGGCGCTGGGACACGGGTTTCTCTGGACCGGCGTCGTCAATCGGCTCCACGGGTTCAGCGGTCCCAGGGCGGTCATCAAGTCGCTCACCTGGATCAGCATCGCCGCTTTTTGCCTCCTTCCGCCCTGGATGGCGTGGGAGTGCAATCTGCTTCAAATCTCGACGTTCAATCCCTTTGCCCGCCGCGATTGGATCGCGGGGTACGCCTGGGGCGCGTTCGCGCTCGGCGTCGTCGCCGTGTTCGTGAAGCTCTGGGTCGAAGCGCACCGCTACGATCGCACCATCCTGCGGAAGTGGACCGCTGACGTTCGCGACGTGGCGAAGCTGCTCGGCCGCAAGCCTCTTTCCGGACCGGTCGCGCTGGTGCTGGGCAACCTTCCGCTGAACGAAGCTCTGAAGCTTTCGGTCGATCGCAAACGACTCGCCCTGCCCCGCCTGCCCGCCGAGCTGGAAGGTCTCACGATCGCCCACGTCACCGACCTCCACATGACGGGGCGGCTCGATCGTGAGTTCTACGAAGTCATCGCGCGGCAACTGAACGATCTTCGACCCGACGTCATGGCGATCACCGGCGACATCGTCGAAGCAGCCGAGTGTTGGCCCTGGCTGGAACGAACGCTCGGCTCGCTCTGCGCGCCGCTGGGAGTCTACTTTATCGTCGGCAATCACGACGCCTATGTCGACGCTCGTCACACGCGCGAGTTGCTAGGAGACTACGGCCTCACTTGCCTGAGCGGACGGTGGCTGCGCGCCGAGTGGAACGGCGTCCCTGTTCTACTCGGCGGCAACGAGCAGCCCTGGATGCCCGCGGCGGCCGTCGACCAGCTTTCGGCCCGTCAGTTAGGCCGTTCCGAATTCAGGCTCGTCCTTTGTCATACGCCGGACCAATTCGCTTGGTGCGCCCAGGCCGACGCCGACCTGGCGCTGGCGGGCCACACGCACGGCGGGCAGGTGCAACTTCCGTTGCTCGGGCCCATTTGCAGCCCCAGCCTGCATGGCACGCGCTACGCGTGCGGGGTCTTTCGCCGCGGGAACACGGTCCTCCATGTCAGCCGCGGCATTAGCGGCGAAACGCCATTGCGTTGGCGCTGCCCGCCGGAGATTGCGTTACTCGAATTGACGCGGCTTTCAGCCGAGACCGAGAAAGTCTAAGCCGTCAGCGCCGGTTCTTCGCCGGCGAGTTCCCGCCCCAACTTGGCGGCCATGGTCGCCGCGTCGTCGCGTGCGACGAATGCCCCGCGCAGTTGAAGGCGGCGAATCACCCCCTTCTCCATGAACTGGGGACCAAATCGCCAATAGGCGCCGCTGAACTCGCCGCGTCGCTCCCCCGCTTGCGGCTGAAAGTCTCCCGGACGCGTCGCCTCGACGTAGGACCACTTCCCCTTTCCGACGACCGTCAGAGCGCCGCCCATCGTTTCCATCGGCGTCTCGAACATTGACGAACAGACAGTCACGCCCGGGTGCGCCTCCCACAATGGAGTCTGGATCGAGCAGATCAGATCAAGCGCCGCGTCGTCGTCGGCGGCGTCGATCATTCGCCAATAGAGTTGCAGATTAAACGGCTGCTCCAAGGGCTCGCTGTAAGTGACCACGAGGTCGCGACCGCGGATATACACGTCCGCTATCTGCCATGGGTCGTCGCTGGGCGACCCGCAACCATCGACGGCGACGACGTCGACGGCCATCAGCCAACCGACAAGCGCCGAACCGTCGACGCACATCCCGGTCAACCCGCGGCACGGGTGGAGCAGGTCGATCATGCCGCGCAGTCGCGGCGCGTGAAGAATGGCTCGACTGCCGTCAAGTTGCCAATAATCGGACTTCGATGAGCGCCAATCAGCCTTCATTTTTCGACCTCAATTTCCGGTGAATGATGCAAGCCGCGCCTTCGTCGCGCGCCAGCGCCATTGTTGCCGCCTCGGTCGCGACGCTAGGGCGAGACGCGACCGGACAATGGTCGACGGCCCGGCGCATTCATTTTTAGGCCTCAAGAGATTCCCCGCGAGACCAAAAAAAACCCCGCCGTTTCACCGAAGTGAAGCGACGGGGCCGGAACAGAGAAGAGGCCGAATGTCTGTTGTGGGGGGATGAAGAAGATCAGTCAATCGCCTATCGCATCACTGCGAATGGTTATGCTGAACAGACTTCCAACCAACTCCTCCTCGTTCCTTGTGATCATACCCGTTCTAATCCTCATGTCCAGCTTTTTGTCGCGTCAGACCGCAAGAATATTTCGGGCGACCGCACCCCGATCGCTATAAATAATCGCTACTTCCTAACCAGTAAGGTTTTGCGTCAAAATAGAACCCCCAGCCCGAAATCTTTGCCACAAGGCCCCCCTGCGTGATGAATGCCGCGATCCCCTCCCCTGCCGATCTGCTCGTCGTGTGTGAGCTGGCTGCTCGCGCTGGCGCCGAGCAGCTACTCGCCTGGCGCGGGCGGTTTCAGACCCGCGAAAAAGCCCCCCGCGATCTGGTCACCGATGCCGATTTCGCCTCGGAACAGGCCGTCCGCCGGGTCATTGCCGAGCATTTCCCCGATCACGGCATCCTGGGCGAGGAGGCTCCCGTGATGGGTCAGCTCGATCGCCACTACTGCTGGGTGGTTGATCCTTTGGACGGCACGATTAACTACGCCCACGGGCTTCCCTGTTACGGGGTCTCGATTGCCGTCGCCCGGCGGGGCGAACTCCTGGCCGGGGTCGTGTACGATCCCGAACGGGACGAGTGTTTTGCCGCCGCGGCTGGACGCGGCTCGACGCTTAACCGTCAACCGATGGGGGTTAGCGCTGCGGCAACGGTCGAGGAATCGCTCGTGGCAGTGAGTTTTCCGCCCCGGCTCGACGATCAGTCGCTCGATCTAAAGGCCTTTATGCGCGTCGGCCCGGTCTGCCAGGCCATGCGCCGCACAGGTTCGGCCGCCCTCAATTTGGCGTACGTCGCCTGTGGTCGGCTCGACGCCCACTGGGCGCACGAAATCCACCCTTGGGACGCCGCCGCCGGCGTATTGTTGGTCCGCGAAGCGGGTGGCGCCGTCACCGCCGCCGACGGCCAGCCCTTTGACTTGGCCCGTGCCGACTATCTCGCGGCGTCGACGCCGACGCTACACCAGCGGCTCCTCCCGCTCATTCACTAGCCAAGCCGTCGCAAAAACCGACTCGAACGGCCCGCGGCGGCGACTCCCGCGTCCGAGACCGCGGGCAGACGCCCTCTTTTGGCCATAACCTGCGTCGCAAAGAACGATACGACGCCGTCGCTCTCTTCAAGACCCCGACTCCCCCCAATTCAAGTAAAATCTGCGGAAAATCCAGCAAATTTGCTGTCCACGGTCCTCATCTGCGGCGCTAGTTCCGCGCGAGCTCCTGCCTACAATGGAGGGACGCTCTTCCATTTGCGTCGCTGCGCTGCCGCTCCCCAAACTGCGACGCCGCTCCCGCCGTAGAATAGCCGGCTGCCGCCACTTTTCGTCTCCGCTCTAAACCGGTCGCTCGACGTGTCTTTGTCTCGCATACTCCTGGCACTGACGCTAGCGGCCGGCTTGCTGGCGCCATGCGCTTCGGCGCAGGCGCCGGGAAGCGATGCGCCACCGGCGGCCGTTACGGCGCCGGCCGTTGCCGCCGCCGAGAGTACCGCCAAGTCCGCGGCGCCGGCGAGCGGCGCTGTTGGGCCCGATGTCTTCTTCCTCCCCGACGCCGCCGGCAACCTTCGCCGGGTTCTCGGCTATCGCTACGAAGATTTCTTGCAGTCGTGGCGCGCCGCTCAGTTGCAGCAGGCCGACACGCGCCAACCGACCTTCGCGCTCGCCAACCTCGCCGCCGCCGCCAACGTAAAGGGGGACGACGTCGCCGTCGAGTTGCACATTGACGTCGACCTGCAGTCGACCGAATGGGTGGAGGTCCCGCTGGAGCTTGGCGGATTGATTGTCAGTAAGTGGGAGGTCTCCGGCGACGAGGAGCGTGATTTCGTACTCTTCGACGCGCAGCGGCAAGGTTACGTCGCCTGGCTCAAAGGCCGACCGGGCGAGCGTCGCACCGTATCCTTCACTGGCAAGTTGCTCGTCCAACGGGACGGCGATAGCCGGCAACTCGAGATCGATCTTCCCGCCGCGGCGACGTCCCACATCGACTTCACTGCCTCCAGCCAGGTCGAAGTCGAAGCCCCGAAGTCGGTCGCCCTCGCCACCGTCACCGCCGACGACGGCCGCTACACCGCGCAGATCGACGGCGCCAAAGGCCTCCTCGCCTTGCGCTGGGGGCCGCGTGCCGTGGAAGAGTTCGACCGCGCCGCGACGCTGAGCGCCGCCATCGACGCTGCCGTGACGGTGGAGCCCGGCCGCCTGACCTACGAAGCCGTGGTGACGCTCCGCAGTTTCGGCGAGGCGCTCGATCGAGCGCGAATCCGACTGCCGCGCGGGGCCGCCGCCGCGGCGACCCCGCCGGGCAGCGGGTACGAAGTCATTCCCATCGCATCGGCCGCCGGCCGAAACGGAGCGGCGCTCGTTGAGGTTCGTTTCGATCAACCCTCAACCACGCCGCCGCCGGTGCGGCTCGTGGCCGAGTATAGCGGGGCCGACGCCGCAGCCCCGCTGTTCGCCTCGTCGTTTGACGTCGTCGGCGCGTTCCGCCAACGGAGCCAATTGGCGATCCGCGTCAGCGAATTGCTGCACGCCGATTTCCAGACGGCAGGCCGGGTCGAACAGATCGACCCATTGGACCTTCCCGAGGCCCTCCGCACGCCCGCGCCCCTCGCCGCGTTCGTCGGCGCGGGCGCCGACTGGCAACTTGACGTCGAGACGCAGCCGCGCCAACGCAAAGTCCGCGCCACGCCGACGTACGCCATGAACCTGGGGAGCCAAGGAGCCACCCTCGACGTCACCGTCGACTACCAGTTTCTCGGAGGACGGACGTTCGAACTGCGCGCCGACCTGCGCGGCTGGGAACTTACCGAGCAACCGGTCGAATCCGGCGGCGTCGTCGATCTTACCGAACAGCATGTCACGCCAGCCGGCGTGTTGGTGATGCCGCTGAAGGAATCGGACCTGCAACAGGCGCGCGTTCGCTTCACGCTGCGTCGCGAAGCTGGCTTAGGGCTGCACGATTTGCCGCTGCCCGAACTCCTCGATGCATTCACCCTTCCGGGTACGCTATCGGTCACGTGCGATGAAGCCTGGCGGGCCATCGTTCAAGTCGATAACTCCAGCGGCGTCGCGACCGCCGAGGCGAACGGCGCAGTCGCCGAAGCCAATGCTGCGGCAGCACCCGCCGCAGCTCCCGCCGCGAATGGAGCTATTTCCACTGCCGCAACGTCCGCTCCGCGCCGTGATGCCGCCGCGCGTCGATTCCAAACGTTTCTCCCCCGCGCCCGCGTTGCAATCGACGTGAGCGAGCAAGAACAAGCCGTCGCCGTCGAGTCGATCGTCGAAGGCCGTATGGCCGGCGACTCGCTCGAAGTCGAACAGCGCCTGCAGTACAACGTCGCCTACCAGCCGACCAGCGAGTTGTCGATGACGGTCGCCACCGAGCTGTTGGCCAACCATGGGCTGCAACTGCTTCTCGACGGGAGACCGTTGGCTTCGTCCGCCGTCGAAATTCTGCCCCTGGCTCCTGGCCCCGCGGGATCCACCGAAGACAATCTGCGCCTTTTGGTCCGATTGCCGCGCCCTACGGTCGGGCGGACAATCTTGCAGATCCGTTCCGTCCACGCGCTGAACGACTCGCAACAACTCGGTCGCTCGCCCATCACCATTCCCTTGGCGATCCCGACCCAGCCGGCCGGCGCCCGCGCGACGATCACCTCGCCCGTGGGGCAGCCGCGCGTTGCCCTCTGGTCCGATGGCCAGAACGAATTGTGGCGCCCAGCCGCGCCCGAGGCCACGGGGGTCGGCGGCGAGCAGCAGCCCGCCATCTTCGCGGCGACTTCGGCAAAACCCGTGGGGGAACTAGCGCTGCGCCTCGAGTCGGCGCCCGGCGCCGAGCCGCTCGACCTCCGCGCCGAGGCGACTTGGATCCAAACCTGGATCGTCGGCGGCCAGCGGCAAGACCGCTACGTTTATCGATTTCGCACCGGCGCGCCGCGCGTCGAGCTGACGCTGCCCGACGACTTCGCCGGGCGGCCGCTCGAAGTGAAACTCGATGGCCAGACGATTCCCGCGAAGATCGACGGCGCTCTCCTGTCCGCGCCGCTCGCGGCCGCCGAAACTCCGCAAGTTCATACGCTGGAGCTTCGCCGGCAAACGCAGCAGCATCTGGCCGTCACCGCGGGCTTGGGCGCCAGCTTCCCGACGCTTGAACACGCCCAGGGCAGCAGCCCCATTTTCTGGCAACTGATCGTCCCCCGCGACATGGCGGCCGTCACCACGCCCGAGGGCATGAATGGCGAGTACCGACTCGGCTGGCGCGAGTGGAGTTGGGGCCGTCAGCCGACGCAGTCGCAAGCCGATCTCGAGAAATGGACTTCCGCGACCGCCGCCCCTGAACTCCCCGCCTCGACCAACGAGTATCTTTACAGCGCGTTCGATGCGCCGCCGCACGTCCATGTGCGGTTAGTTCGCCGCTCCTGGCTGATTGTCGCCGCCGCCGCCGCCGCGCTGGCCGTCGGGTTGATCGCCCTCTACACGAATCTTGGTCGCACCGCAGGCTTTTGGCTGGCGGCGATCATCGCCGCGGTCGCGACCCTCGCCGCCTACCCCGAGGCGGCGATCCTGCTCGTCCAGTCGATCTTCCTCGGCGGCGCGTTCACGATCGTCTCGCTCGCCACGCGCTGGCTGCTTGCCGATGTTCGCGTCCGCAGAACGTCAGCCGCCGTGCCCGCGAGCTCAATTGTCAGCCTCACCGCCACCCAGCCATGGCTTGCCGGACGTCAGGACGACTCGGACGACGCCGTCGTCGCCGCCTCCGGCTCCACGCGGCAACAGCGCGAGACGCCGCCGTGAACGCGCCAAACCCATGTTTGCGGTCCCGGCAAACGCGGCGCTTCGTCGGCGTGCTGCTGGCGCTGGTCGTGGCCGCAACCGGCGCCTCGTCGTCGCGGGCTCAAACAACCGCCACAGCGCCGGAGAACCACTCGCCGCTCGCCTACCGCCGCGTGTTCGTCCCCGCCGAACGAACCGCCGATTGGCCGACCGAAGGCGCCCGATACTTGCCGATGGAACGCGCCGAATTTGAGCGGCTCGTCCAGCAAACCACAGAACGTCGCCAACTCCAACGCCCCGGCTTGGCGCAAGTCACCAGCGCCGACTACGTCGCGCGACTCACGGAAACCGATTCCCTCGCAGGGGTCGCCACGTTCGATGTCCGCGCAATCGAGAATTCGCCCACCCTCCTGCCGCTCGCGCCTTGGAATGCCGTCGTCCTGCGCGGCCGATGGCTGGCGGCCGCGGCCGACGCCGAGCCGACGCCCGCCGAGATCGGCCTCTGGTCCGACGACGAGGGACAACCCGCCACCTACGGTTTGCTCGTCGATCGCTCCGGCCCGGTCGCCGTCGATTGGCGCGCCGCTCCCTCCCAACGCGGGGGCAAGCTCGAGTTTTCGCTCAACCTGCCCATCGCCGTCGCGCAAACCCTCACGCTGGAACTCCCCGCCGACGCCACGCCGACCATCTCCTCCGGCCAGTTGGTCGATCAGAGCCCCGCCCCGCAGGGAGCAATGCGGAGCTGGAAGTTCCAACTCGCCGCCGGCATCGAACACCGCCTCACAATCCGCCGCCAAGAGGCCGCCCCGTCGACTCCCTCCTCCGCCACCTTGCCGCTGGCAGCGATGACCGAGGCCTACCATCTCACCGCCGACGGCGTCGACTACGAAGCGGAGCTGCGCATCCAATCACGCGGCGCGCTGCCGGCCGAACTTCGCCTCGCTGCTCCGCCGTCGCTCCACGTGGCGTCGGTCGCCGTCAATCGATCGCCCGTCCAGTGGCGCCGCGACCCCGAAGACGCCGCGGCGCTATTGGTCGCCCTCCCCACTACCGGTCCGCTGGCAACTGGCGCCCCCCTGATCATTGCCGTCAGCGGGGCGGCGCCAGTCACCTGCGATGCGCCCTGGACGCTGCCCGGCATCATGCCTCAAGGACTTTTGTGGACCGAAGGCACCAGCACCCTTTGGGTCGATCCGGCGCTCGAAATTCGTGCGCTGACCCCCCGCGAGTGCAGCCTGCTCAACGTTGTCGGCGTGGGCAGCGGCGCGGCAGGCGAGGTCTACCGCTTGCAAGCGTGGTCGCCGGCTGCCGCCGTCGACCTGATCGTCGGCGACCGCCGCGAGGTCCTCAGGCGCCGCACCGGCGTCGTCACCGAGTTCGCCGACCGCGAAATCATCGCCCGCGCGCAAATTGTCCTATGGGCCGAGGAAGGTCGCGCCTTTCGCGTCACAGCGCCGTTGGCGAATGATTGGAATATCGAATCCATCGTCGCCGAACCCGCCGACGCCATCGCTGAGTGGCATGTCGAAGAGGGTGAAGCCCGCAAGCTCCAATTGCAACTTCGCCGCTCGCCTACCGCCGCCGCGCCGCTGTCGCTCACCGTCGCCGCCCGCAAACCCTGGCGGTCGTGGACGCGCATGGCGCCCTTGAGCGATTTGAATTTCCTGCAACTACCCGGCGGCAGCGACGGTCAGTGGCTGCTCGCCAAAGATCGCCGCGGCAAGGAAATCGTCCCCGACGCCAAGCTCGCCGAAGCGACCGTCGCCGCCGACGCGCTTCCGCCTGCCGCTCAGGAGTTGCTCGGTAAGGTCGACGGCGGGCTTCTCATCGACTTGAGCGAGGCGAACCCCGCTGCGATCGTCTCAGTCGCGTCGACGCCGGTCGCGTTCCAGGCCGAAGCCTGGATGGACGTCACCGCGGGCGGCACTGGGTACGAACATCGGGCCGAAATCCTCTGCCGTCCCGTCAGCGGCGCCATTAGTGAGCTGCGCTTGCTCGCCGCGCGCCCGCTTCCCGCCGACGTCGCCTGGCAACTTGACGATGGCCAGCCCCTCTCCGTCGAACGCGCCGCCGCGCCGTCGAGTCCGCCGCCCCCCGCCGCGACCGTCGCCGAATACCGCGTGCGACTCCCGCAACCACGGGCCGTCCCCTTTCGCATTCGTGCGGTCTGGCGCAGCACCCTCCCCGACGACGCCGCGGTCAACGTTGTCTCCCTTCCCGACGCCGAAACGTGGCAGGCTTGGGCCATCCTTCGCGGCCACGCTGGCCAATTCGCCGTCGATCCTCGCGGCGCCGCTTCCGCGTTCGCTTTGCCGAGTCGCGATGCCTCGCTCGACGGGCAGCTTCCCGCGCTCGCTTGCTATCGGCTGGGCGACGATCCCGCGACGCCCCCGTCAACGCCGCCGACGTTCGTCTCGCGCGCCGCGGGCGACGCCGCGCTGACCGGCGGCGTCGTTGCCTGGCGTTGCGACGCCGAAACGCAACAGTTTTCCGACGGCACGCAGAACCATCGCCTCGCTTACCAGATCGAAGCTCGTCAACCGGCCGACGTCGAACTCACCGTGCCGGCGGGAATCGCGTTCACGACGATCACGCTCGACGGCCGGTCGCTGATCGCGGCACGCGGCCCCGACGCCCGCTCTGTCTCGCTGCGAATTCCCGCCTCCGCGCAACGGCAAACCCTCACGGTTGCGCTCGAAGGAAAAATCTCGCCTCTCAGTCGCAGGTCGACGGTCGAACCGATGCTGCCGCGCGCCTCGTTCCCTGTGCTGCGCGGCGAGTGGACCCTGCGCTGGCCCGCCGCCTACAACGCAGAACTTCTCGGCCCGCAGCGCCAACATTCCGACGCTCCGCCTGCCGATTGGCTCGCCCGACTCGGCGGCCCGCTCTCTGGTCGCGGCGATCAACGCTGGTACGACGGCATGCTGCTTGCCCATGTCGACGCCGCCTCGCCGGTGATTCCCGCTTCGGCCGTCGGAGTCGCCGCGCCGGGGGGATGGAGCATTCTCACCCAAACGTTCGTGGATCGCCCGGCGCCGGTCGAACTCCGCCTCGTGAGCGCCGTGCAAGCGAATTGGCATGTGGCGTGGCTCACCGCCGCCGTGGCGTCCGCCTGGCTCTGGGCCCGGTCGCGTCGCGCCGTCGTCCTGCTTACGGCGGCCGCTGCCGCGCTCTGCTTGGCCGTCCCCGATGCGTACATCCCCTTACCACAGGCGACGTTTCTGGGCCTCCTCACGGGCGCCTTCGTGCGGCAGTTCGTCAGCTTTCTCACCAAGTCGCGCACCGGCGTTCGCCCTCGCTCCAGCGCGGCCGTCGCCATCCTGATCACGGCGGTCAGTTCCGCTACGGTAACCTTCACGCCATCTCAATCGTTCGCACAAGGCTCGCCCCCAACGCCAACCCTGACGGAAATCGCAGCCCCCGCCTCGGCGTCGCCGCTTGTTCCTGCGCCCGCAAAGGCTCCGCCGCAGGTCCTGTTTCCCGTCGACGACGCGGGCCAACCCAGCGGCGGCGACGTCTACGTCCCGGCCCCGCTCGCCGCCCAGTTGCTGTCGGCCACTGGCGAGGCGCCCGCGGCGCTGGTCGACGCCCGTTACCAGATTGAACTCCAACCTGTGGGCGCCGACGGCGAGTTGGTCCCTCGACGCGTCCAGTTGCGCTTCGGCTGGCATTCGCGACGCTCCCAAACTCGCGTCGAACTACCGCTCGCCGCCGCCGGCATGCTCGACCCCGCCTCGCTGCTGCTCGACGGTCAGCCGATACTGCCCGCCTGGAGCGCCAACGGCGCCGCGCTTTTGGTCACGCTCTCGCAACCCGGCGCCCACGAGCTCACTGCATCGCTTACCCCCCTTGAGACCAGCTCGGCCGTGGGCGAGTCCCAGCGTGCTCGTCTCCAACTTCGCGTCCCCTCGCTCACCGGGTCGACGGTTGAAGTCCTCCACCCCGCCGGACTCGCCGACGTTCAAGTTGCCGCCGCTGATCTCGCCCCAGCTCAATCAAGCGCCGCCCGTACCACGTTCCATCTGGGCCCCGCCGATCTTCTCGACGTCACGTGGCCGGCCCGCCTCCCACGCGAGGCGGCCGGCGTCACGGTCGAGCAGCTATCGCTGCTAGAAGTCGATCCAGCGGCGGCGCGGCTCGAAGTTCGGCTCCGCCTTTCCGGAGATGCAGCGCCGCTCGAAACGCTGCGCGTCGCCGCGTCGCCCCAGCTGAAACTCCTGCCCCTTCCCGAGGGCTCGCCGCTCGAAGTGGCTCTTCCGCCTCTTGGCGAACCCGCGGCCGCCGGAACCACGTCGTTCCGTTTTCGCTCGAAGCCGACATGGCCCGTCGTCCTGTCGTTGCAGTACCAGCTGCAACGCACGCTTTCCGTCGGGCGCATCGACTATCCATGGGTCGAACCCCTCGGCGTGAACGTCCGCAGCCGCCACTTCGCCGTCGCCGCCGATCCTCGCCTCCGCGTCCGCGACGGCGCCGCCGGCGGCCTGACGCCGGTGACGCTCGCCGAGCTAGAAACCCTCTGGGGTCCAGCCGCGGCCGACGCTTCCCTGCACTACGCCGTCGCCGCCGACACGCCCGATTGGTCGCTCGACGTTGCTCCCGCTTCGGCTCGCTTCACGTCGCGCGACTCTCTTGAACTACATTGCGGCGAAACAGACGTCCGCGTCGCCTATGCCGCGGCGATTTCCGAAGTCGATGGCGAGCTACTCGTTCACCGGCTCGTCGTTTCGCCCGATCTGCAAATCGAACACGTGGCCGCGTCGCTCGACGGGTCCGACGCCGCCCTCCCGCTCCGGTGGGCGCGTCCGCAGCCCAATCAGCTCCACGTCTTTCTGAGCCGGCCGTTGAGCGAGCCCCATACCCTCCGCGTCGAGGGACGCTTGCACGAAGCCGTCACCGCGGCCCCCGCCGGCGGCGCCGCGGCCGACGCCGGCGTTCTCCCCGCCCTCCAGCGGACAGTCCAAGTCCCGCACATCGCCCTTGAGAGCTCACCGGCGGCGCCTGTCGACGTCTCCCTCTTCCGTAGCGGCGACGTCTTGGTCGCGTGGGCCTCCGCGGCTCCTCCCCCCAAACCCTCCGCCAATTCCGTCGATCCCGCCAAAGGGCTGCTCGTCGGTCAGTTCGCTGTTCAACGCAACGCGGCGTCGCCTTTGGAACTACGGATCACCCGCAACGACGCCCAGTACGAGGCCGACGCCCTGCTCACGTTGCAGCTCGAAGCGGCCGAACCGACCGCCGAGTGCCGCCTCCAGGGACGAGCCACAGGAGGCATGGTCGACCGCCTCCGGCTGATCGTTGGCAAGAACTGGCGCGGGCCCCTGACCGTCGAACCCGCCGCGCGCATCGAACGGCGCGACATTGCCGCCGACGCCGATCGCCAGACGCTCGATGTACGTCTCGAACGAGCCATCCCCGCCGGCGAGGCCTTTCGCATCGTCATCCGCGGACCTGTCTCGCTCGAATCCGATCAGCGCATCCGCTTCCCGGCGCTCCGTCTGGCCAATGCCCAGCGCCAACGTCTCTTCTTGATCCTCCCTCCCACGACCGGAAATCTTACGCCCGAATGGACGCTCCGCGGCGTGCAAGCCCAACCGCTGCCGGAGGCGCTCGCCGCCGGGTTGGACTCGGCGCCGACGCCCGCTTATCGCGTCCTGCGCGAACGTTTCGTCGCCGAGCAGCGCGTCTTCCCCGATGCGATTCGCAGCTCCGCCTACCGCCTGGCGGAAATCCGCATGGTCGTCGACGCCGACGGCAGTGCAACCGCTCTGGCGCAGCTGGTCGTCCAGGCTGGCGGAGGCGATCAGTGCCAGGTGACGTTCCCCGCCGGCGCTCAGGTGCAATATGTCGCCGTCGATGGCATTCCGCTGCACCAACTCCCCGCCGCGGCCTCGTGGAACGCGCCAGTCGCCTCCCGCTTTCTTCCGCGCGTCTTCCAGTTCAGCTACCGTCTGCCGAAGTTCGCGGCCGCGGCCGAGCGACAGTTCACGCCCCCGCAAGTCGCCGTCGACGGCAAGGCCCTCGCCCCGCAACGCACCCTTTGGCAAATCGCCGACGCGGCCGCGCAGCCCATGCCCAGCGATCGCAGCCGCCTCATGACCGCAGGTGAACTCGCCGCCGCTGCTCGCCGCGCGCAGATCGACGCCTTCCTCGACGCCTATCCCCTTGCCTCGCAACTTGCCGAGTGGGAGCTCAAGCAGTGGCGCCAACCCTGGCTCGACCGCTTCAGCTCCGCCGACCCCGCCAGCGCCGCCAGCGACCCCGCAGCCTGGACCCGACTCCGCGAACGTCTGGCGGCCGCCGACGCGCCAACGTCAGCCAGCGCCGACGCCGCGACTGAATCGGAGAGTTTTTGGTCCGACAGCGCCAGCGCCGGCGTCATTTCCATCGCGGGCGATGCCGCCGGCGCCGTGACGCTAGTTCCTCGTACGACCCCGTGGCCGATCGCCCGGTGGTTCGCCGCGGCGATGCTCGCGGCGGCGGTGGGCGTTGCTTGGCGGCAGCCTACGGCGCTCCGTTCGCTGACGTTTCCAATGCAGCGCTGGCCCTACATTGCGTTCGGAGCGGCTGGGCTGATGTGGTGGGCCTTCCTCGCCCCAAGCCTTCTCGGTCTGGTCATCATCGCCTTCGCCATCGCCGCCTACCGCAAGTCGCGACGATAAACGAAGTCGCGACGATAAACGAGCACGCCTCGCGGACTGGTCGCTTCAGCGACCAGTCGAGCCCCGCGGTCGACCCTGCCTGTCAAGCACGATACGCCGGCGGCCGCTGCACCACCGGCGCCGCCGCGTCGAAGATCGCCCGCCGATCCCCGCCCCGCGGGGGATAAATCCGCTCGCCGTTGATCATTCGCTTCGTCGCTTTGGCCGCCGCTCCGACCGCGACGACGCGTCGCTCCCACCCTTCGGTGTAAACCGCCCCCAAAGATCCTAAATCGAGCACCGTCACATACCAGTCGATTGCCAGCGGCAGCATCGGCGCCCCCGACAAATCGCCCACGACGTTGTGCCCCGCGAACCGTCCCATCGGCCGCCCATGTTGGCATGACATCACCGACGCATGCTCGGGGTCGACCATGGCCGCCGCCGAGTCGCCCGCTGCGAAGACGTGCTCGATTCCCTTCACGCGCAGAAACTCGTCGACCGGCAGTCGGCCCCACCGATCGCGCTCAACGGGGAAGAGGGCCGTCAACGGATTGGCCCGCATCCCGGCGCACCAAACGACCGTCGCCGCGGCGAGCGTCTCTCCCGTCGTCAGCGTCGCACCCTGCGTGCTGAAGGACGCGACGCCCACCCCCACGCGGGTTTGTACCCCCAGCGCTTTCAGCGCCTCGGCAATCACCGGTTGAGCATCGGGCCCCATGTTCGAGCCGATGTGATCGCTGTGATCGGTGAGCGTCACCTCCCACTCGGACGCCAGTTCCGCCGTCAGTTCAATTCCCGTCAACCCAGCTCCCACCACAAGCACCCGCTTCCAACCATCACGCCCCTGCGGACTGGTCGCTGCAGCGACCAGTCGACCCAGGTGCGCACGCAACCTCATCGCCCCCCCATACGTGTCGACGTCGAACGCATACTCGGCAAATCCTGGGAGCGCCGGCCGCACCAGTTCGCTCCCCAGCGCCATCACCAACCGGTCGTACGGCAAAGAGACTTCGCCGCTGCCGTCGGCCACGCTCACGCACTGCCGCCGCAGATCAATGCTGCGGACCTCGCCTACGGCGAGCTCAACCCCAATCGGCTCCAGCACCTCGCTGAGCGGCACGCGCGTCGGCGCCAAGTTGGACTCGTAGTTTCGCACGCGAATCGAATGGAACGCATCGCGATTGACAAGCGTCACGCTCACGTCATCCGTGCCGATGCGTAACTCATCGAGCCGCCGCGACGCCCCCGCCGCACTCCACAGTCCGGCAAACCCGCCGCCGAGCACGACAATCCGTTGCTTTGCCATCGCCTTCACTCCTCCGCCCAGGCGCCGCGACCAACGGCGGCGGGCCCTAGCCTACTCGTCGCTGGGCGGCGGCGCGCTGCAGAAAAAAATGAAAACTTTACTCTCGAAATTGGCCACCTGATCTGCCATGTTCAAGCTGCTAACTGCGTTAGCCGGCGCTGTTTCGCATCCGCTTGCTTCAATCCTTACCGGCCATGCCTGTTCCACCGCCAATCGTCGCCGCCAACGCGCCGTTTTGTCCATCGGCGCTGGACAAAATGCTGCGCTCAGCCTTCACGTCCGAAGTTCAAGTGACGTCACCAGTTAGTCTCTCGAGCTAAGTGACAACTTGCCGTAAGGGCCGGGTTTTGTCAGCTGCAATCAACTTTTACCTCAGGACACTAGCCGCGGGTCAACAACTCGCTGGAGCGCTCCATCGCATGAAGCCCACTTATCTTTTACTCGCCCTGCTGACGGCGCTGGTCGGCTGCACCCCTGCCACCGTCGAACGCCCGGAACCGATCCGCCCCGTTAAAACGATGGTCGTCGCCGCCGGAGGCGACGTCCGCACCCGCATCTTCCCCGGCGTCGCTGAGGCGTCGCGCCGCGTCGAGCTGGCGTTCCAAGTCCCAGGACTGCTCGTGAAGCTCCCGGTCAAGGAAGGCGATCGCATCGCCAAGGGCGACGTGATCGCGGAGCTTCGTCAGGAAGAGTTTGCGGCGCGGCTGACCGCGCTCCAAGGCGAACTCGATCAAGCCCGCGCCGTCCTCCGTCGGCTCCAGTCGGGCGAACGCCCCGAGGAGACCCTCAGGCGCGAATCGAACGTCCGCGCCATGGAGGCGCGGATGGCGAACGCCCGCGCCGAGTTCGGTCGGTTCCAACAACTCATCCGCAACAGCGCCGTCTCCCGCTCACAGTATGAAGTCGCCGAGACGGCGTACCGCGTCGCTCAAGAGGAGTACCAAGCGGCGGTTCAACTGCTGGAGAAGGGAACCATCGGCCGCGAGGAAGACATCGACGCCCAGGCCGCCGTCGTCCGCGGTCTTGAGGGACGCGTCGTCGAAGCGGCGCTGCAACTGAGCGACACGACGCTCACCGCCCCCTACGACGGCGTGATCGCGCAGCGGTTCGTCGAAGAGGGGCAGAACGTCCAAGCGAAGCAACCAGTCGTCCGGTTCCAGGACGTCGACGAGATCGAGGTCGTGGTCGACGTTCCCGAGACGGTGATGGCGGCCGACATCCGCACGGCAGACGTCATCGACCTTGTGGCCGAGTTCAGCGGGGCGCCAGGATTGAGGTTCCCAGTCGAGATTCGCGAGATCGCCCAGATCGCCGACTCGACGACGCAGACGTTCAAGGTCCGCGCTGCGATGCAGGCCCCGACTGACGTGACGATCCTTCCCGGGATGACCGCGACCGTGACCGCTGACTTCCGGCGGGCAGGCGTCCTCGGCCAACAACTTCTCGTTCCAGTCTCGGCCGTCGTCAAAAAGGATTCGGGCGACCAGATCGTCTGGCTGATCGAGGGCGAGGGAGATGCGCAAAAGGTAGCGAAGCGAGCCGTGAAGCTTGGCGACGCCACCGGCGGCGACGTCGAGATCGTCGAGGGGCTCGCCCCTGGCGACCGGATCGCCATCGCGGGGGCGTCGCGTCTCCGCGACGGCATGCAGGTCCGCGACCTCGGCGACCAGCTCGGGGGGACGCGATGAACCTCGGTGAACTAACTGTTCGCAAGAACCGGATCGCGTTCGTCTCGATGGCCCTCATCGTCGTGGGGGGCCTCCTCGCCTACCAGCGGATGGGGCGGCTGGAGGATCCCGAGTTCACGATCAAAGAAGCGCTCGTCATCACCCCCTACCCCGGGGCGAGCGCTGAAGACGTGGCTCGCGAGGTTACCAACCCGATCGAAATCGCGGTCCAGCAGCTCGGTCAGCTCAAGCGGGTCGAGTCGGAGTCGTCGCGCGGCCGCTCGGTAGTGACCGTGGTGATCAAGGACGAGTTCGACAAACATTCGATTCCCCAGGTGTGGGACGAACTCCGCCGCAAGATCGCCGACGTGCAGCGGCAGCTCCCCCCGTCGGCCCGCGGCCAATCGATGGTCGTCGACGACTTCGGCGACGTCTACGGCATCTTCCTGGCGATCACCGGCGAGGGCTACTCGCAGCAGGAGCTCCGGCGGTACGCCGAATTCCTCCGCCGCGAGCTACTGCTGGCGACCGACGTGAAAAAGGTCGACCTCTTCAGCGAGCAGCAGGAACTGGTCTACCTGGAGATCTCGCGGCAGCGGCTCGCGCGGCTCGGACTAAACGAAGACGAGATCTACGCCCAGCTGCAGGCCCGCAACGTGGTGGCTGACGGCGGTCGCGTGCAGGTCGGCGACGAACACTTGCCGCTCGACCCGAAGGGAGGGTTCAACTCCGCGGACGAGATGCTGGAACTGGTCGTCGGCAACGACTCGCAAGGGCGGCAACTCGTCCTCCGCGACGTCGCGACGATCGAACGGGCCGACCGCGATCCGCCGCGGCGGATCTTGAAGTACGACGGCCAGGAAGCGATCGGCCTCGGGATCTCAACGATCCAGGGAGGCAACGTCGTCACCATGGGCCAGGCGGTCCGGCAGAAGCTCGACCAGCTGAAACGGAATCAACCGATCGGGATCGAGATCGAGGAGATCAACTTCCAGCCCGAGGCGGTCACCGCGGCGACCGGGGATTTTATCTTCAATCTGATCAAGGCGGTGAGCATTGTGATCATCGTCCTGATGTTCGCGATGGGGTTGAGAACCGGGCTGATCATCGGCGTCGTGCTCTTCCTCACCATCATGGCGACGTTCCTGGTGATGTACCTCGACGGCGACATCCTCATGGAGCGTATCTCGCTCGGCGCCCTGATCATTGCCCTCTGCATGCTGACCGACAACGCGATCATCATTATCGAGGGGATCAAGGTCGGCATCGAGGCGGGCCGCGGCAAGATGGAAGTCGTGCGCGAAGCAGTGGCCAACAATCAGTGGTCCCTCTTCGGAGCGACCGCGATCGCGGTGATCGCGTTCGCCGCGATCGGACTATCGAATGACAGCACGGGCGAGTACTGCAATTCGCTATTCTGGGTGATTGCCATCTCGCTGACGCTAAGTTGGATCTCGGCGATTACGATCACCCCGCTGCTGAGCAGCATGTTCTTTGCGCCGAAGCCGGTGGTGGAGGGGGTCAGCAAAGATCCCTATAGCGGGCCGATCTTTAGCGCGTATCGACGGCTGTTGGCGCTCTCGCTCCGCTGGCGCGGGACGGTGATCGTCCTCTCGATCGTTGCATTCATCGCCGCGCTCTACGGGTTCGGCTACGTTTCGCAGAGCTTCTTCCCGCCGGCGACGCGACCCCAGTTCATGGTCGACGTGTTCCTGCCGGCGGGGACGCACATTCGCACCACCGAATCGACCGCGACGGCAATTGAGGAGTTCATCCAGCGGCAGGAGGGGGTGAGCAATGTCACCACGTTCGTCGGCGGCGGCGGGCTGCGGTTCATGCTCGTCTACTCGCCGGAGCGCGAGAATCGGGCATTCGTGCAGTTCCTGGTCGATGTGAAGGACGCGAATGACATCGACCGGCTGATCGTTGACATTCAGCAGGAACTCGACGAGCGATTCCCCGACGCCAATGCCGTCGCCAAGAAATTTCTGCTCGGACCAGGGGCGGGCGGACGCATCCAAGCACGCTTCCAAGGCCCCGATCCCGCGGTGTTGCGACAATTGGCCGACCGGGCCGTGCGGGTCGTCGAAAATGACGGCGGCGCCATCGGCGTGCGGCACGACTGGCGCGAACGTGAGAAAGTGATCCGTCCGGACTTGTTCGAGCTGCAAGCTCGGCGCAACGGCATCACCCGCGTGGAAGTCGCCCAGGCGTTGGAAACCGGTTTCGAAGGTCGCACCGTTGGGTTCTTCCGAGAACCGGGCGCAGATCGCGGGATGTTCCCGCAGGAAACCCGCTTGCTGCCCATCGTCGCGCGCCCGCCGCTCGCGGAGCGGAACGACGTCGACGTGCTGCGGAGCATGCAGATCTGGAGTCCAGTGGCGGGGCGCATGATTCCGCTGAGCCAGGTCGTGTCTTCGGTTAACATCGGATGGGAAGACCCGGTCGTGATGCGTCGCGATCGCTTTCCGACAGTCACGGTCCACGCTGATCCGCGGTCTGGTTTGCCCAGCGAACTATTCAGCCGCGTACGGGCCGACGTCGAAAAGATCAAACTCCCGGCGGGCTACTCGCTGCAGTGGGGAGGCGAGTATGAGGATTCGCGCGACGCCCGGGCGGCGCTTGCGAAGTCAATTCCCGGAGCACTGGCGCTGATGGTGCTGATCGTCGTCTGCCTATTCAATTCGATCCGGACGACGCTGGTGATCTGGCTGATCGCGCCGCTGGCGATCATCGGCGTCACGGCGGGCTTGTTGCTCACCGGGATGCCGTTCGGGTTCATGGCGCTGCTGGGTGTGCTGGCCCTTGGCGGCGAGCAGATCAAGAACTCGATCGTCGTATTGAGTAAAATCTTCCAGGAGATCCAGGCTGGGACCGACCCGTATCAGGCGATTATCGAAGGGAGCGTCGCGAAGCTGCGGCCGGTGATGATGGTGGCGATCACCACGGTGCTTGGCATGATCCCGCTGACGCAAGATCCGTTCTTCGCGTCGATGGCGGTGGCGATTATGTTCGGCCTGTCGTTCGCCTGCGTACTGACGCTGCTTGTGGCGCCGGTGTTGTTTGCAGTCTTTTATGGGATCCGCGAACCGGCGCCGGCGGCCAAGAAGCGGCGACGATGAGCGGCTTAGCGGGCGCGCCGCGAAATGCGACGGACCGGGCCGGCGACGTAGCCAGGATTCTTCTCCATGGCGGCGATCGTGGCCTGGTTGCTATCCCGGCCGGTAACGACCACCCACAGCGGCGGGCCCCCTTGACCGGCGGCGGGGTAGAGCGTCACTTCCCACAGCGAGGTGACGCCGGCTTGGATCGACTGCATCGTGAGTTGCATCAACGCGATCTCGCGTTGCAACTCTTGATCCTGCTGCCGAGCGGCGGCGAGCGACCGGAGCAGGAAACCTTGGTCCTCCTCCTCCTCGTAGTTCTTCTTGCTGTGAGCCGCGAGCCACTCGTCCCATCCCGGTTGCAACAGTTTCAAATCAGCTTCGGAGAAGAGAAAGAACGGCACGGCGAACTCGTCGCCCTTGTCGTCCTCAATGACGACTCCCTGGACATGAAATACGTGCGGCTGGTCGCCTTGGTCGATCAACCACCGCCGCAGCGCACGCCCGCTGGTTTGGGGCAACCTTTTCTCGTGCGCGACGATCTGGGGGATGAGATTGCGATAGAACTCCGGAAGGTTGTTCATCAGCCGGTCGTTGACGAAGATTCGCCCGCGACGGCGATCGATGACCAGATCGCGGTCGGCGAAGTCGACGATCTCGCCCGTCAATTTTTGCCCGTCGCGAAGCGTCCACTCCTGCGGCGCGGCGAACGTCTTAGCCTTCGCATCCTTGGCCTCGGGCGAGTTGAGAAACTCGCGATCAGCGTCGGAGAGTTGGGCAATGGCTAGAGCGGCCAGTTCCTTGTCAGCCCGGCGCAGGATGACCGTCTCGTCGTCGAACGCGACCAAGTCGGCTTCGAGTTCGTACTCCCCCGACTTGTCGGCCCAGGAACGAGCGGCGACGGCGCCGACGAACAGCGACAGATGAATCGACAACGCGGCGGCGGCACTCAAGAAACGCACTGCAGGCTCCCGCTGGGGTGAACGCCAACTTCTAGAAGGAGTTTTATATTATGTTACTTCAAGCGGACGGTCGCGTCAGCAAGGGGGCGACGCCGGCCCTAAGCACCCGCCCGACGGGCGCAGGCGTTACTGTCGGTGTGACCGCGTTGAAATGAGCATTCCGCGGCACCCTTCTGAACGGGTTCTGCTCGGTCGGATGCTGCAGCGTGCAGCTACAATCCTATCGCTCTGAGGGCCCTCGTCGAATCTTGTGATTCCATGAGCAAACGCCGCCAGGCGGCCCTGCCTGTAGGGCGTGGGCTAGAGTTGATTAGCGATTGAGTAGCTTCCAACGGTCCTGCCGCAGCACGAATCGTCGCGCGGCTCGTTCGGGGGCGAATGTGTTTTATTGTCGCAGGCGGCTGGTCGCGATGCGGCGTGCTGATAACGAGCAACGTACCGAAGTTAGAGAAGATAGAACAGTTCCAACAAGCGGTTCTTCGCGCCGAGACCGGTGGTATGACAACCAATCAATTCAATGCTCTGGCCAAGGTCATCAACGTCGACGACCTGATGGAACGCTGCATGGGCAATTTGGATTTCGTCGAGAAGATCCTGACGATCTTCCAAACTCGCTGCGCAGCGGATCTCGCCGAGTTGGAAGCGGCGATCGAGGCCGTCGACCTTCCCAGAGTGCAGCAAATCGCGCATCGCCTCAAAGGCGCGTGTGCGAACGCTGGAGCGAACAATCTTAGCGAACGCGCGAGCGAATTGTGGACGGCCGCCAACAAGGGATTCACCGACGTGTTGGCGGGGCGGTGCGCGCAGTTCCGACAAGAATGGAATGAGTGCACGGCGATTCTGCTCGGCGACGAAGTATCCGTTTCGCAGGAAGCCATGGCGGCGTCTCGCTAGCTTCTCGCGGTTGCCGAGACTTAACTTCTCAGAGGTCCAACGATGCACGTTCTAGTAGTCGACGACGACGTCGTTTCCGCGGAGTTCCTCGCGAACACGTTGATCCACTTCGGCTACGAGGTGACTGTCGCCTCCAACGGTCGCGAGGCGTTTCATCTGGTCCGCTCGGGGAAATACTCGATGGTTATCTCCGACTGGGAGATGCCCGAGATGAACGGACCGGAACTTTGCCGCCAGATTCGCTGCCGCCAATGGAGCGGCTACATCTTCTTCATTCTGATCACTTCTTACGGAGCGGGACACGTCGTTGAGGGGTTGAAAGCAGGCGCGGACGACTTTCTGACGAAGCCGTTTCAGCCAAACGAGCTGCGCGTTCGCCTGCGCACGGGCGAGCGCATCCTGTCTTTGCAAAGCCGCGACGTGATGCTCTTCACGCTGGCGAAGCTCGCTGAGTCTCGCGATACGGACACCGGGCTTCATCTCGAACGGATTCGGGAGTATTGCCGAATTCTTTCGGAAGAACTCTCGACGTGGGACAAGTATCGCGACTTGATCGACGGCGACTACGTCCAATTGATGTATCTCACCAGTCCATTGCACGACATCGGCAAAGTCGGGATTCCTGACAGCGTGCTTCTGAAGCCGGGCCCTCTGACGAAGGAGGAGTTCGAGGTGATGAAGCGGCACGTAACTATTGGCGGCGAAACGTTGGCGGCCGCGACCAAGGCGCACCCCGACGCCAAATTCTTGTCGATGGCGCGCGACATCGCCTTCACGCATCACGAGCGATACGACGGCACCGGCTATCCGTTCGGCTTGCAAGGAAAGCAGATCCCACTTTGCGGTCGATTGACGGCGCTGTCAGACGTGTACGATGCGTTGCGGAGTCAGCGCGTGTACAAGCCCAAGTTCAGCCATGAGAAGGCCCGCCAGATCATTCTCGACGGCGTGGGAACGCAATTCGATCCCGACGTGGTCGAAGCCTTCCTCCGCCGGGAAGATGACGTGGTGAGGATCGCGGAGTCGCTGGACGGATCGGCGGCTGATTCTAACGCACAGGCCGAGGCCGCCGCCACTTCGCCCGAGCCTGTATTGGTCTGACGGCATGGAAGTTTTCGCAATCGGCACAGTCGGCGCCATCACGCCTCGACGGTGAGACTTTGTCGCGCAATTGGCTACGAGTGCAGTTCGTGGCTAGCCGATGCTTTCCGCTGAAGAACTGCATGGATTGCAGTTTAGGCGACGCCTGCCTTCCCCTGGCGGCAAAGGAGTGCCTGTGCGACGCTCGCGGCAAATCCTGCTTGGCACGGCACTGAGCTTGCTTGGCGTCGGCTCAGCCCTGGCCGACGGCATCATTCTTGACGGCGTCTCGGCGTACACGATCGGCCGCGGCGGCACCAATCTCGGTTTCGCCGACAACGGCTCCATCCTTCACGACAACCCCGCGGCGATGGGGCAGATCGAAAGCGATGGGATGTTCCAACTCGGCGCCACTGGATTGTGGACCGAGTTCCAATACTCCGATCCAGACAACGTCGACGTCGTCGGGCAGCATCAGTTCTACGTCCTGCCGGAAATCTCTTACATTCGCAAGATGTCGGAGCAGTGGGCGTTCGGCGCTGGCATCTTTTCGCCGGCGGGATTCGGGTCGATCTTCAACCTCAACGGCCCCGCCCCGTTTACCGGGCCACAACGATACAAGTCGTTTGGTTCGCTGTCGAAGCTGTTGTTCGGCGCTTCGTACACGCCGGACGATCGATTGTCGTTCGGGGCTACGATCGGCCCCGCGCTGTCGTTTGCGAATTTCGAGGGTCCTTACACGTTGCAGGGGCCCGGCTTCCCTGGCTTGCCAACGCTGCTCGACATGGAGGTCGATGGCTTCGCGCTCGTCTGGTCGGCGGGGGTGCAGTACCAGCTGACTGACAGCACATCGATCGGCGCCGCGTATCAGAGTCGCAGCAAGATTCAGGCGACCGGCACGACCAGCGTCGACACTCCGCTGGGGTCGAGTAGCTACGACACCGACGCAACAATCACTTGGCCGCAGTCGGTTGGCGTCGGCGTGCGGCAGCAATTGACGTCGCGGCAGGTGGTGTCGATGGACGTCATCTGGTTCGACTGGTCGGCGGCGTTTGACAGTTTCGACATCACGCTGACGAACCCGTCGAATCAGGCGTTTCCTGACTTAGTCGAGCAGTTTCCGCTGAATTGGCGCGACACCGTCTCAACCCGGCTGGGGTACGAGTATCACTTCGATGGCGGACAAGTCATTCGCGCCGGATACGTTTACCATCGGAATCCGAGCCCCGCGAACACGATGACGGTCTTCATTCCGGCCGCATTGGAGCAAGCGGCGTCGCTGGGGTACGGTTGGATGTGGCGCGAGTGGAACATCAATCTCGCTTACATGTACTCGTTCGGTTCGCATGTTTACGAAGACGACAGCGCACTGATCGGCGGCGACTACGATAACAGCGAGCACTACGACCAGACGCATGCCGCGTCCATCAGCTTCACGAAGCTGTTGGGGCCGAAGCAAGGCTGCGGATGCAGTGTGCCGGTGCGCTAGCGAGGCTGCCGCGGCATATCGGCGAGATGCTGGACGTCGACGTTGATCGGGGCAACAACAACCTTGCCATTGGTATGTCCACGGGCATGGCCGTTCGCGGCAAAGTGGGGCGTCGCGGCGCCTGCCTTCGCGGCGTCGAAACGCGCCGCTTGATACGTTGCAGGAGCACTTTCGCCGATGGCTGACGTTTTGCCGGCCAAGCAGAACTGGTAGACGGCGTATACCGGGTCGTCCTTCTCAGGCAGGTAGAAGTCTGATCGTACCGCCTCGACGCAGCGGAGGCCGGCCGATCGCAAGAACTCGTCAGCGTCGTCGACGCCGAACGTGAACGGTTCGCCAAGAACCCGCATGCCGCGCATGAACTGCTGGATCGCGCTCGGGAATCGCTCGGGCGCTTCGACCGGTTCCCGGTCGACAAGATCGAGCCAGAGCAGGCTGTCCGGATGCTGCAGCAGCGGCTGCATGCCTTCGAGAATCGCGAGGACTTCTTCCTCGCTGAAGTACATGCTCATTCCTTCCCAGGCGAGGAAGATCGGCTGATCCAAGTCGACTTTGTCGGCAAGTACGTCGGCGAGGGACATGGTGCGCAGATCGATCGGAACCTCAATGCGAGCGACGCCGGGGCGCTCCGTCACTTCTTGTTGCGCGAGCCGGCGACGCCGTTCCTCAAGCGTCGTGGGAAAGTCGAGTTCGTAGAGCGTGGTTCCTGCGGGCAGGTTGAGTCGGAAGGCGCGCATGTCCCAGCCGACGCCGACGTTGACGATCTGCCGGCCGCCGGCGCGGACGAAGCTGCGCAGTGCATCGTCGAGATGGCGGGTGCGGGCCGCCACCATGCCGCCTAGTTGCGGCGTGCGATCGCAAAAGCGATTGGCAATCGCGACGCCATGTTGTCCAGCCATGTGATATGCGTACGGATCGTCGAAGAGCTTGCCAGTCTCTCTCGCGCGAACGCCGGCAATCATTTCGGCCGACGATGTGAGCTTCAGTTGGTATAGGGTGTTGACGCGTTCGGTGGAGATGCCTTCGGCGCGCAGCTTGTCGGACTGCCGCGCGAAGTACGTCGCCGTCGCTTCGGCGACTGGAACATCGCCGTTGCGGAACTCGATGTTGATTGTTTCGACGACGGTCTTCCCCTCGAAGAATCGCTTCTGGATGCGTTCATGCACGTCGGGATCGATCTTCGCCGTGACGGTCAAGTCGGCCACGCTCGGCCGCAAGAATTTGATCTCGACCTTCAGGAGCCACATCGACACCGAATAGCGCGACGCGACCGGGTGAACGCCCAACACGGGCCAACCGGTAAGCAGCGACGTCAGCGCGACGCCGCCGGTATAGTCGGCGGCCAGCACAAGCAATGCCGCCTGATGCGTGAAGTGCTGGTTGGTCGACTGGGCGTTGAGCGGCAGCATCGTCTCCGCGCCGCCAAGATCGACTTCCTTGATCTCCCACTGGACGAACTCGAGGACCGGGACTTGCTCCCGCAGGAGCTTGGTGAACTCGACTGGCTCTAATCGAGTGGCCCGGTCCTGGTCCCAGGTGACGTCAAACAGCTTTGTCTCGTGGGCAGCGTCAAAGCGGAGTTTCTGCATCGTTTTCTCCATGCGCAGCAACACGCTGCCGAGGCCTAAGTGCCCAGCATACGAGACTGCTAACGCCAAACGGAACAGTCAATTGTCCGATGGAATGATATGACAACCAAGGTGCGGAACTGGTTGTGCGATAACTCGCGGAGCTTCGAAGCGATAGACGGCGACGCCAAGGCGGACGCCAGCATCAAAATCTCTTTCGATCCTCATAACTTTTGCAGTACGCAATGTGTCAAAAGAGAGAGCTTCGTGCGGAAACCCTAGTCAAAGCACGAGGGCTATTTTTGACAGGGGGCGCGATCAACGCAACTTCTATTGTTGCATTTTCGCAACATTGCCGATTGTCGCATCGCGCCAAGTCGTACGACCGATGCGCGCCGCATAATCGGCGCCTCTTGCCGCGCGGGTACAAGGTATGGTTATGCGCGAGCAATTCTAACGGTCGCGATCCGGTTCCATCGAACAAGGCGCGCGCGGCCGGACTCGCGCCGACCGTCGGTCGGTGGGACAAGTGTTAACCGCGTTCCAACTTTCAACTTGTGACGATGCCAAGACCGACCGTTGCACCTTCTGAACTCGACTCCGTCGCAGGCGTCGAGCGCTTGGTGGCGAAGCGATTTGCGCTGGGCAGATGCTTGGGACATCGACAAGGCGCCGACATTCACATGGCGTTGGATGCCGAAAGTTCCGACACTGTCGTGCTCAAGTCGGTTCCGGCGGAGGGGTTCACGCCCGGCGCGCTCATGCGGCTGGAGTACGAGGCGTCGCTTCTGCTTCAATTGCAAAGCGAATGGCTATCGCCGCTCGTCGATTTTGGTCGGGACGGCGCGCAGATCTATGTGGCCTGGAAGTATTTTCCCGGCGTGCCCCTTGAGATCCGGTTGCGCGACGGCGCCCTGCGGCTGGATGAAACGATCGTCGTTGCCCGCTCGCTGCTGTCGGCCCTTCGCGACCTGCATGCCTGTCAGGTGTTGCACCGGAGCGTCCGCCCCGCCAACCTCATCCTCGATCCGCGAGACTCCCTAACGCGCGCCATCCTCGTCGACTTCGGCCCGACGCGGGCGATCGAGCCCGATGCGCCTCTCAACCGGCAGCCGCTCGACGTGGCGCTTTACGCGTCACCCGAACAGGCAGGTTCGATTGATCACGACGTTACCGCCGCGTCCGACCTTTACTCGGCCGGCGTGGTGCTCTTCCATTGCCTCACTGGGAGACCGCCCTTTCAGGGAAGTTCGGTCGGGGCGATTTTGTTTGAGCACATGACGCTGCCGGTGCCGCCCATGAGCGTGCCCGGCGAGGGGCGAGGCAGCGTGCCGCGCGCGCTGGAAGAGCTCGTCGAACGCTTGCTGCGCAAAGATCCGCGCGACCGCTATCAGGCGGCCGAAGCGGCGCTAGCCGACCTGGAGGCGATCGCCGAAGCGCTCGCCCAGGGTGAGACGGATCCAAGCATCGTCATTGGCGCCAGCGACAAGCGGATCACGCTCACCGAGCCGGCGTTCGTCGCCCGCGCGCAGCAGGTCGCGACCCTCGACTTACAAGTGGAACGCGCGATCGCGGGGCGGGGAACGGTCGCGCGCGTGGAAGGCGAGTCCGGTGCGGGAAAGTCGCGGCTGCTGGCCGAGACGTTACGCCGCGCGGCGCGTCGCGGCTGCTGGGTCTTGCGCGGCCAGGGGACGAGCGAGGTTGCACAGCGCCCTTTCAATCTGCTCGATGGCATCGTCGATGGCTACCTAGCCGCCATTCAGGCGCGACCTGAGCTAGCGGCCCACGTGCGAGAGCAACTTGGCGGCTATTGCAGCGCCGTCGCCGCCGCGCTTCCCGCGCTTGCGCCGTCGCTGCAGATCGAGAATGCCGTTCACTCAGCGCCAGAAGAGACCGGCGAAGCCCGCACCATTCAAGCGCTAGCTAACTTCCTTGACGCACTCGGGTCAGCCGACTGCCCGGCGCTGATCCTGCTCGACGACTGCCAGTGGGCGGACGAACTGACGTATAAACTGATCCGTCGCTGGAACACCGACGGTGAAATTCATGCCGAGACGCGTCGGCATGTGCTGTTGGTGGTCGCCTTTCGCGCTGAGGAAGTGGCCGAAGATCATCTCCTGCGCAAGTTTTCAGCGGGCGCCGACCTGAAGCTCCCGCCGCTCAGTCACGACGAAGTCCGGCAACTGATAGAGTCGATGGCTGGGGCGCTCCCCGAGGAGGCCGTCGACGCCGTGACCCGGCTGGCCGAGGGTAGTCCGTTTATGGCCTCAGCCGTCTTGCGCGGCCTGGTGGAGTGCGGCGCGCTGACGCCTGGGGGCGATGGCTGGGTGGTCGACGCCGAGGCGATGGCTGACGCCGGTTCGTCAAGCCGGGCCGCATCGTTTTTGACTCGCCGGCTCGATTTGTTGCCGCCAGAGACCATCGAGTTCCTGTCCGCCGGCGCCGTCTTGGGCAAGCAGTTTGAACTCGAGATGGCCGCCGAGCTGAGCGAAATGACGCCTGCCGACGCCATCACGGCGCTCAATGAAGCGCGGCAGCGTCAACTGGTGTGGATTCGCCCCGACGGCGCGCAATGCGTCTACATCCACGATAAGATTCGCACGGCCTTGCTGGAGCGACTGCCAACCGCGCAACGCCAACAGCGACACGAGCGGGCTGCCCGCTACCTGCTAGCGCATTCGCCAGAGCGATTCTCGGACTTGGCGTACCACTTTGACGCCGCCGGCGATGCGGCTGCCGCGCTGCCTTACGCGCTGCTCGCCGCGGATCAGGCTCGGTCGCAGTACGCCCTCGAAGTTGCCGAGCAGCAATATCGCATCGCTCTTCGAGGCGCGCAGAGCGACGGCGCCCGCTTTAATATCGTCGAAGGACTTGGCGAGGTGCTGATGCTGCGCGGGCGCTATGCGCAGGCGGGTGAATTCTTCGAGTCGGCCGCGGCGCTCGCGAACAACGGTCTCGCGCGGGCCAAGATTCGCAGCAAACTGGGCGAGCTGTCATTCAAGCGCGGCGATATGGGGGCCGCCATCGCCGACTTCGAACAGTCGCTGCGGTTGCTTGGCCGGTATGTTCCGCGAAAAAGCTGGATTACGTGCTTGCTGCTCGTCTGGGAAGGGGCGGTGCAGGCGCTCCACACCTTATTTCCAGGGCTGTTTCTCCATCGGATCAAGCGGCAACCGGACGATGCCGAGCGCCTCTCGTTACGCCAATTGAGCAACCTGGCCCACGGCTATTGGTACTCGCGCAACATGAAGATGGTCCTCTGGGCTCATCTGCGCAATATCAACCTGGGCGAGCGGCTGCTGCCGAGCAGCGAACTGGCCCAGGCCTACTCGGAACATGCCCCAGCCATGACGCTGGTCGGCTTCTTTAGTCGCGGCGTGACGTACGCGCAGAAATCGCTCGACCTGCGCAAGGAGCTTGGCGACCTCTGGGGCCAGGGGCAGTCGCTGGTGTTCTACGGCATTACATTGTTCGCCGCGTCGCGTTTCGACGAGTGCATCGAAAAATGTCGGATGGCGATCCGCATTCTCGAACGCATGGGCGACTACTGGCAAATCCACATGGCCCGCTACCAGATTGCCGGTTCGCTGTACTATCTAGGCGATTTGCGGGGAGCCGTGCACGAAGCGCAACTCAACCATAAGTCGGGGCTGGAGACCGGCGACGAACAGGCGTCGGGCATTATTCTCGACGTCTGGAGCCGCGCCTCCTCTGGCGCGGTCCCGCGGCATGTGATCGAACCTGAACTGACGCGTCCCCGGACCGACGCTCAGGGGACTTGCGAATTACTGCTTGCCGAAGGAGTCTGCCGGCTTGCTGCCGACAACGTGCAAGGCGCGGTCGAAGCATTCGAGCAAGCGGTGTTCGTCGCCGCCGACGTCGGCGTGAAGAACGCGTACACCTTGCCGGCGCTGGCTTGGGCGGCGACCAGTCACCGGGTGCTCGCTGAAAACCTACGCGAGCACACGCCGCGGCGTCGCGTCGACGTACTGCAAAAGGGCGCCCGCTACGCCCGCCGAGCGATCCGCGCCCGATTTCTTTGCAGCAATGACCTGCCGCAAGCATTGCGCGAGTACGCGATGATCTTGGCGATGCAAGGACGATTACGGAAGTCGCGCAACGTATTCGCGTGGGCGATTCGCGCGGCGACGAGGCTAAAGGAGCGGCAAGAACTGGCCAAGTCGCTGCTTGCGGCGGGCGAGATCGGCCGCGAGGCGGGTTGGTCGGAAGCAGCGCACCAGATCAAACAAGGCGAGGCGCTGTTGGCCGAACTGGCGGCGTCCGGTGACGCCCTGGAGGCCGACGCCAAAGGAGATCGCGAAACAGTCAATCTGTCGCTGGTCGATCGGTTCGATAACGTCCTCGACTCCGGTCGCAAGATTGCGTCGGGGCTCGCTGCCGAGACGATTCACGAGGCGGCGCGCAGCGCTGCACTCCGGTTGCTACGGGGAGAGCGCTGCTTCGTTATTCCGCTGGACCCTGTGGATCAGACGGGCGACCTTGCGGGCGTGCCGACCACCCACGCTGCTGCCTGCCAGCGAGCCATTGACCGCGCCTTGCGGGCGCGGCGCGCGTTGGCGCTTGTCGACGACGCGAATGACAGCTCGGCCGCCGAAGGGGGTGAACGGTCGGTGCTCTGCGTACCGATTTACGTCCGCGGCCGCGCCGTGGCGTGCTTGTACGTGACGCACGAACAGGTCCGCGGCCTTTTTGGTCCTGACGAAGAGCGGTTGGCCGATTTCGTTGCCACGATTGCCGGCGCCGCCCTGGAAAACGCCGAAGGCTTCGCTGAATTGCAACAACTCAATGCAAGCCTGGAGCAACGCGTCGCGGAACGGACCGCCGCCGCCGCCGAATCGCGCGCCCGCGAGTTGGCGATCTCCAACAACGAACTGGAACGGACCGCCAATGAGCTGCGGCAGGCCGAAGAAGAGCTGCGCAGCGCGAAACTTGCCGCTGAATCGGCCAATCAAGCGAAGAGCCGCTTCCTCGCCACGATGAGCCACGAGATTCGCACGCCCATGAATGGCGTGCTGGGCATGACGGAGTTGGTGCTTCACACTCCGCTCAGCGAACAGCAGCGCAATTACGTTGGCGTCGTGAAGGACTCGGCAAATGCGCTGCTCACGCTGCTGAACGACATCCTCGATCTGTCAAAGATTGAAGCAGGCCGGATGGAGCTAGAGAGCATCCCGCTTAACCTGCGTGAAACAGTCTCCGAAGCGACGCGCTTGCTGGGCGTGGCCGCGACGGGCAAAGGGCTTGAACTGCTCTGCCGCGTCGTGCCCGACGTTCCCCAGAATCTGCTGGGCGACCCGAGCCGCCTGAGGCAGATCGTGGTCAACCTCGTCAGCAACGCCGTCAAGTTCACCGCGGAAGGCGAGGTCTGCGTTGACGTGTCGCTTGCTGCTCGCGACGGCGATCGCGCGGTCATCCGCTTGGCGGTGCAGGATACGGGCATTGGGATTGCGAAGGATAAGATTGACGCCGTCTTCGAGGCATTTCGCCAGTCGGATAGCTCGACGACGCGCCGTTACGGCGGGACGGGCTTAGGGCTATCGATTTCGATGCAACTAGTGCAATTGATGGAGGGCCGGATCTGGCTGGAGAGCGAGATCAACGTCGGCAGCACGTTCCATTGCGAGATTCCCTTCCTGCTCGATGGCGAGGCCGTTGCGGAGCAATCGGAGCAGGCGACAAAGCCGACGCGCGCCTGGCTGATCGGCGGCAACGCTCATGCCGCTACTGTGTACGCAGAGATGCTCGCGCAGTGCAACGTCGAACCGACGATCATCAACTCCGCCGATGAGCTTCCTGCCGGATCGCCCCGGTTGGCCGTGATCGACCTCGCGGCGGCGGGACAAATCCAATGGATTGCCGCGGAACAACTTGCGGGGCTACCAGCCAGCATTCGACCGGCAATGATCATGCTGATCCCTGCCGGTCAAGTCGACGCCGCGGAACGCTGCCGCAACCTCGGCATCTCTCAGGTCTTGATCAAGCCAGCCAAGCTTTCAGAACTGCGCGCGGCCGTGCGCTCGGCGCTCGGCGCCGGCGACCAAGGGCCAGCATCGGCGGCGACTCCTGCCAGCTTAGCCGAACAACGACCGTTGCGCATCCTGGTGGCCGACGATAGTCCCGTGAACCAAGAAGTCGCGCGCGGATTGCTGGAGCTGTGCGGCCATCAGGTGACGTTGGCCGACGATGGGCGACAGGCAGTTGAACTATTTGGGCAGCACGAGTTTGATCTCGTGTTAATGGACATCGAGATGCCGGAACTCGATGGGCTGGCCGCGGCGCGTCGGGTGCGAGAGCTCGAAGCTGAACGCGACGTCGAGCGGACGCCCATCATTGCGCTATCAGCGCATGCCCTCGTCGGCTTCTCGGCCGAATGCCAGGAAGCAGGCATGGACGGCTACCTTGCCAAGCCGATTCGTCCCGACGAGCTCTTCGCGCTCACGCGCTCTCTGGCCGCACAGCCTGACGCACAGGCGATCTTGATGAAATCTTGACGCGGCCTCGGCTACTCTTGACGCGCGCTTGACGCGTTCCCCACGATACTTGGGAACGCGAGCGAGACTGTTGTTCGTCGCCGCCAATCTCGGGAAGCGCGTAACATGAATGATTTGTCGATGGTCGCGGTCGTCGCTGCATGCGCGGCGTTGACCTGGCTGCTGATCGCCGGCTGCGATCGGTTGATGGGAGGCAAATGATGAACGGCATCGAGCTCATTGCCTTGGTTCTGTCGGCCGGATTATTTGTCTATCTCACCGCAGCGCTGGTGAAGCCGGAGTGGTTCGAATGACTGCAAATTCATGGATTCAATTGGCTTTGTTTCTTGGCGCCTTAGTGGCGCTCGCGAAGCCGCTCGGTTCGTACATGGCCCGCATCTTGGAAGGGAAGCCTTGCGGCCTCGATCGAGTGCTCGGTTGGTGCGAGCGGGGCATCTATCGCCTCGCGGGCGTCGATCCCCAGCAGGAGATGGGGTGGCGGACGTACGCCTTCGCCGTGATGGCGTTCAACCTGTTGGGCATCGCGGCCGTTTATCTGCTGCTGCGTTTGCAGGGCGCGTTGCCGCTCAATCCGCAAGGATTGCCGGGGACGACGCCTGATCTGGCCTTCAACACGGCGGTCAGCTTTGGCACTAATACGAACTGGCAGAGTTACGGCGGCGAGGCGACGCTCGGTTACCTCGCGCAGATGCTGGGGCTGACGGTGCAGAACTTCGTCTCGGCGGCGACCGGCATCGCGGTGCTGGCGGCGCTGATTCGGGGTCTGGTGCGGCGTTCGGCGACGACGATCGGCAACTTTTGGGTCGATCTCGTCCGCTCGACGCTCTACATCTTGTTGCCTCTCTCGGTCATCTTGGCCGTGGCGCTCGCTTCGCAGGGGGTGATCCAGAACTTCGATGCTTACCAATCGGTGGATCTGGTCGAACCGATTCCGGTTGACGGGGGCGAGCCGACGACGACGCAAACGATAGCGATGGGACCAGTTGCCTCGCAATTGGCGATCAAGCAGCTTGGCACCAACGGCGGCGGCTTCTTTAACGTCAATTCGGCCCATCCGTTCGAGAACCCGACGCCGCTCGCAAACTTCCTTGAAGTGCTGGCGATTTTGGTGATCCCGGTTGCACTTTGCTACACGTTCGGCGTCATGGTCGGCGACGTGCGGCAGGGCTGGGCAGTGCTCGCGGCGATGTTCGTCATTTTCATCCCGCTGACGGTTGGCGTCATGCTGGCCGAACAAGCGGGCGTGCCGCAGTACGCCGGGATGGGAGCCGACGACGTCGCGTCGGCGACGCAGGCGGGCGGCAACATGGAAGGCAAAGAAGTTCGCTTCGGCATTGCTAACTCGGCGATCTGGGCGTCGGCGACGACCGCGGCGTCGAACGGCAGCGTCAACGCGATGCACGACTCGTTCACGCCGTTGGGCGGCCTGATTCCCATGTGGCTCATGCAACTCGGCGAAGTCATTTTCGGCGGCGTCGGAAGCGGTCTCTATGGCATGCTGATGTTCGCCATCGTCGCCGTCTTCATCGCTGGCTTGATGGTCGGGCGGACGCCGGAGTATCTCGGCAAGAAGATCGAAGCGTTCGAGATGAAGATGGCGTCGCTGGTGATTCTTATTCCGTCGATGTTCGTGCTCGTCGGCACGGCTATCGCGGTGGTCGGGCCGGGCTTGGAGTATACGGTTGGCGACGAGGTCAAGGGAAATTTGAACAACCCAGGAGCCCATGGGTTTTCCGAAGTGCTCTACGCCCTTTCCTCGGCTGGCAACAACAACGGCAGTGCGTTTGCGGGACTGACCGCGAACGAGCCGTTCTACAACACGCTGTTGGGAGTGGCGATGTTCGCTTCCCGTTACTGGTTGATCATCCCGACGCTCGCCATTGCCGGGTCGTTGGCGCGTAAGAAGTACTCGCCGCCGGGCGCAGGGACGTTGCCGACGCACCAGACGTTGTTCGTGGTGATGCTGGTGAGCACCGTGTTGTTGGTCGGCGCCCTGACCTTCGTCCCGGCGCTAGCGTTGGGACCGGTGGTGGAGCATCTGCAAATGGTCTCGCCGTAGCATCAACTCGCGCTGCTTTTGCACAGGTTTCGATCTCGACTGTATTCGAACATATCACGCGGTCGTTCTCGGCCGAATTCAAATGGCTACTGCATCAAAATCACGTCCTCTTTTCGACCCAACGATCGTGCGTCGAGCGATCCTCGACTCGTTCCTGAAACTCGACCCGCGCCTGCAGCTGCGCAATCCGGTGATGTTCACCGTTTTCGTCGGCAGCGTGCTAACGACAGGGCTCGGAATTCACGCCCTCGTCGCGGACGGGAACGAGTCGCCGGGATTCATCTTGGGGGTCTCGGCCTGGCTCTGGTTCACCGTGCTGTTCGCCAACTTTGCCGAGGCGATGGCGGAAGGTCGCGGCAAGGCGCAGGCCGACTCGCTGCGGTCGACGCGGCGTGACGTCCAGGCGAAGAAGCTGGACGAACCTCGCTACGGTGCGACGCACCGGCCAGCCCTGGCGTCGAGCTTGCGGAAGGACGACGCCATCTTGGTCGAGGCGGGGGAGCTGATTCCCAGCGACGGCGAAGTCGTGGAAGGAGTCGCCTCGGTCGACGAAAGCGCCATCACCGGCGAGAGCGCCCCGGTGATCCGCGAGAGCGGCGGCGACCGCAGCAGCGTCACCGGCGGCACGCGCGTGCTTTCGGATTGGTTGGTGATTCGGGTTACGGCTAATCCGGGCGAGACGTTTCTTGACCGCATGATCTCGCTCGTCGAGGGCGCCAAGCGGCAAAAGACGCCGAACGAGATTGCGTTGAACATCCTGTTGGCGGCGATGACGATCGTCTTTCTCATCGTGTGTACGACGCTGCTGCCGTTTTCCAAGTACAGCGTCGCTGCGGCCGGGCAGGGGAGCCCCATCACCGTGACGGTGCTCGTGGCGCTGTTGGTCTGTCTCATCCCGACGACGATCGGCGGACTCCTCTCCGCGATCGGCATTGCGGGGATGGATCGGATGATTCAGGCGAACGTCATTGCGATGTCGGGGCGCGCCGTCGAAGCGGCTGGGGACGTCGACGTCCTGCTGCTCGACAAGACCGGCACAATCACGATGGGAAACCGCCAGGCGGTGGAGTTCATTCCCGCAGTGGGCGTGGCGATCGAGACGCTGGCCGATGCGGCGCAACTGGCGTCGCTGGCCGACGAAACCCCTGAGGGCCGCAGCGTCGTGGTGTTGGCCAAGGAGAAGTACGGCCTCCGGGGTCGCAATATTCACGATCACCACGCGACGTTTGTCCCGTTCACGGCGCAAACCCGCGTGAGCGGCGTCGATATCGATGGTCGTCGAATCCGCAAGGGGGCTGCCGACAGCATCGTGAAGTTCATCAACGAGAATGGCGGTGCGACGTCGAACGAACTGCGCGAAACCGTTGAACGGATCGCCAAGCTGGGCGGCACGCCGCTCGTCGTGGCGGAAGGCGATCGGGCCTTAGGGGTTATCTACTTGAAAGACATTGTCAAAGGGGGAATCAAGGAGCGGTTCAGCGAACTGCGCCGGATGGGGATTCGAACGGTGATGATCACCGGCGACAATCCTCTGACGGCGACGGCGATCGCCGCCGAGGCGGGGGTGGACGATTTTCTCGCCGAGGCGACGCCGGAAGCGAAGCTGAAAATGATCCGCGAGTATCAGGCCGGCGGCCGGCTGGTGGCGATGACCGGCGACGGCACGAATGACTCGCCCGCGCTCGCTCAGGCCGACGTCGCCGTGGCGATGAACTCGGGAACGCAGGCCGCCAAGGAAGCGGGGAATATGGTCGACCTCGATTCGAATCCGACCAAGCTGATTGAGATCGTCGAGATCGGCAAGCAATTGCTGATGACCCGCGGCGCCCTGACGACGTTTAGCCTGGCGAACGACGTGGCGAAGTACTTTGCGATCATCCCCGCGGCGTTCGCCACGACCTACCCGGTGCTCAATCGACTGAACGTCATGGGGCTCGCGAGCCCGTCGAGCGCGATCATGTCGGCGGTCGTGTTCAACGCGATCATCATCATCTTACTCGTTCCGCTGGCGCTGCGCGGCGTCCCCTATCGGGCCGTCGGCGCCGCGCGGCTGCTGCGCGACAATTTGCTGATCTACGGACTCGGCGGGTTGCTCGTTCCGTTTATCGGCATCAAAGCCATCGATATGTTCATTGCCGCCTGCGGGCTGGCATAAGGAGAACTTCAATGTTGTCTCAATTACGTCCCGCTGTTGTGATCTTCCTCGCGTTGACCTTGGTAACCGGCGTCGCTTACCCGCTGCTCATCACCGGCGTCAGCCAGGTGGCGTTCAGTCGGCAGGCTCAAGGGAGCCTCATCGAGCGAGACGGTCATGTCGTTGGATCCGAATTGATCGGCCAAGCTTTTACCGGTTCCAAGTATTTTTGGAGTCGTCCGTCAGCCGCCGGCTACAACGGCGCCGCGTCGACTGGCAGCAACCTGGGGCCGACGAATCCCGCGCAACTCGACGCCGTCAAGCAGCGAATCGCTGATCTGCGCGCCGCTCATGGCGACGAGAAGCCGGTTCCCATCGACTTAGTGACCGCGTCAGCGAGCGGGCTGGATCCCCACATCACTCCCGCGGCCGCCGAATACCAATTGGAGCGCGTGGCCCGCGAGCGGGGGATGACGCCTGACGCTGTTCGCCAGGCGGTGGTCGACGCAACGGAAGGTCGAACCTTCGGGCTGTTAGGCGAGCCGAGCGTCAACGTCTTGCGGCTGAATCTGGCCCTCGACGCGGCTCAAAGTGGGGAATGAATGATAGAATAACAGTATCGCGTGAACGAATCCCGACCCAATCCCGACAAGCTTCTCGCCCGCGTGCAGCACGAGGAAACTCGCGCACGCAGGGGGAAGCTGCGCATCTTCTTCGGCTATGCAGCGGGCGTCGGGAAGACGTACGCGATGCTCTCTGCCGCTCAGCGCGAGCGAAAGGAGGGAGTTGACGTCGTCGTCGGCTACGTCGAACCGCACGGACGCGCCGACACCGAGGCATTGCTCACCGGGCTGGAGACGTTGCCGTTTCAGTTCGTGCCGTACCGCGGCGTGGAACTGCGAGAGTTCAATCTCGATGCGGCGCTGGCGCGACATCCTAGCTTGCTGTTGGTCGACGAACTCGCGCACACCAATGCCGAGGGGCTGCGGCACGCGAAGCGCTGGCAAGACGTCTTCGAATTGCTGGACGCGGGGATCGACGTCTGGACGACGCTCAATGTTCAGCACATCGAGAGTCTGAACGACGTCATTTCCGGGATCACCGGCGTCGTGGTCCGCGAAACGCTGCCTGATGCGGTGCTGGAGCAGGCTGATGAGATTGAGCTTATCGACCTGACGCCGGCGGAGTTAGTCGAGCGTTTGCAGGAAGGCAAGATCTACCTGCCGACGCAAGCCGAGCGGGCGCTGAAGAGTTTCTTCCAGAAAGGAAATCTGACGGCGCTCCGCGAACTTTCGCTGCGGCAGGCGGCCCAGCGGTTGCACCAGGACGTCGAAGCGGCACGGACCGAACGAGCCGGCGCGGCGCCGTGGCTCACCACTGAGCGGCTCTTGGTGTGCGTCGGGCCAAGTCCGACTAGCGCTCGTATCTTGCGAACCGCCAAACGCTTGGCCGCTTCGATCAGCGCCGAGTGGATCGCCGTCGCGGTGAACACGGGCGGCGGGACGGGATCGGTCGAAGAGGCGACCGGCCGGAATCTTCGCCTGGCGGAGAAGCTCGGCGCCGAGACTCATACGCTGATCGGCCGCAACGTTGCCCAGACGCTCATCGACTTCGCTCGGCAGCGCAACGTATCGAAGATCGTCGTGGGGAAGACGGCGCAGGTCTGGTGGAAGCGCCGCGTTTGGGGGACGATCGTTGACGAACTGATCAAACGCTGCGGTCAGATCGACGTTTACGTCGTCTCCGGCGACGGCGAAGAAGTTGTCTTGCCGCGCGAGATTCACGTGAAGTCGCCTGTGCCGTGGCAGGAGTATCTGCTCGCCGGCGCGATCGTGGCCGTGTGCGCCGGGCTCGGCTACCTCGCCCATTCCTTCGGGTTGGCTGAGACGAACGTCGTGATGTTCTTTCTCGCCGGCGTGGCCCTGGCGTCGACGCGCCTCAGTCGCGGACCGTCGATCGCGATGGCGATTGTCAGCGTCTTGGTCTTCGACTTCTGCTTTGTCCCGCCGCAGTTCACGTTCGCGATCAGCGACAGCGAGTACCTGATTACGTTTGCCGTGATGCTCGGCATCGGCCTGTTGATCGGCGGATTGGCGACGCGGCAGCGTTCGCAACTGAGTGCCTCGCAACAGCAAGAACGCCGCACGGGGCAGCTCTTTCGGATGACGCGGCAGCTCAGCGAGCTGTCGGGGACGGAGTTTCTCGTTCGCACCGCGGGCCGGCAGTTGGACGAAATCTTCGGCGGCGAGACCGTGCTCTTCGTGCGCGGAGCCGACGGCGCGCTGGCGCTGCGCTACGGCGAGTCATCCTCCATCGCAGCGGCGGCGATCAATCACGACGTTGCCCGGTGGGTCGCCGATAACGGCAAGCTTGCCGGGGCGGGGACCGATACCTTGCCCAGCGCCACCGCGACGTTCGTGCCGCTCATTGGGTCGCAGCACACGGTCGGGGCGGTTGGCGTGCGGCCGCTCGAACAGAATCGGCTTCTCGATCCCGAGCAGCAGCGACTGCTGGAGACGTGCGCCAGTTTGCTCGCGCTGTCGCTGGAGCGGGACGAATCGGTGCTCAATGCCCAGCAGTCGCAGATCCAGGTGGAGACGGAGAAGCTCCGCAACTCGCTGCTGAGCGCCGTGTCGCATGACATTCGTACCCCGCTCGCTGGGATCGCCGGGGCGAGCAGCACGCTGGCCGCGTCGTTCGATTCGCTCGACGTCGCTACGCGAGCCGATCTGCTCAAGACAATTAGCGAGGAAGCCGAAGCCCTCTCGCGGCTCGTGGAGAACCTGCTCCACATGACGCGCCTCTCCAGCGGAAAAGTGGCGATCGACCGGCAATGGCATCTTCTAGAGGAGATCGTCGGCTCGGCCCTGACGCGCATGGAGCGGCAGCTTGCTGGCCGGACGATCGAGACCCGTCTCGACGCCGCACTGCCAATGGTGCACATTGACGCATCGCTAATCGAGCAACTGCTCATGAACCTGATCGACAACGCCGCCAAGTATGCGCCGCCGGGATCGACCATCGAGGTGTCGGGCCGCGCCGCCGGCGACGGAGTGGAGCTCGAAGTCGCTGATCGCGGTCGTGGGTTCGTCGAGGGAGATGAAGCGAAGGTGTTCGATCTCTTCTATCGCGGCAACGGCACGAAGCCTGATCGGCGCGGGACGGGAATCGGGCTGGCGATCTGCCGAGCGGTGGTCGACGTGCACGGGGGTCGCATCGAGGCGCGGAATCGCGCAGGGGGCGGGGCGATCGTTCGCGTGACGCTGCCTGGCGGCGGCGCTCCGCCGGCGATTGTCGATCGGTCGGGAGACGCCGTCGTCCCATGAGCGGATCGGAACCAGTAATCGCCGTGATTGAGGATGAGACGCCGATTCGGCGGTTCCTGCGAGCGTCGCTCACGGTGGAGGGGTTCCGCGTGATCGAGGCGACGACGGCGCAGCAAGGGCTGCGGTTGATCACCCAGCAACTGCCGGCGCTGGCGCTGCTCGATCTCGGGCTTCCGGACTCCGACGGCGTCGACGTCATCCGGCAAGTCCGCGAGTGGTCGACGATGCCGATCGTCGTCATCTCGGCACGCGGCGAGGAAGCGTCGAAGATCGCCGCGCTCGACGCGGGCGCCGACGACTACCTGACGAAGCCGTTCGGCGTCGGCGAGTTGCTGGCGCGGATGCGCGTGGCCCTGCGGCACGCCTCGCGCCCGGCGTCGGACGGAACCATCGACGCGCCCTTGATCGTGGGCGATCTGCGGATCGATCTGGCGGGCCGGACCGTGACCAAGGCCGGCGCCGAGGTAAAGCTCACCAAGATCGAGTTTGATTTGCTCGCGGCGCTGTCCCGCAACCTCGGACGGGTGGTGACCCATCGTCAACTTCTCAAGGAAGTGTGGGGTCCGCACGCCGTCCACGAGCCCCACTACGTGCGGGTTTTCATGGCCAATCTCCGGAAGAAGCTGGAGCGCAATCCGAGCCGACCAGAATTGCTTATTACGGAGCAAGGGGTCGGCTATCGCTTTCGCGAGCGGCCTGCCGATGGCTATCCAGCCCCCGGCTTTGCCGGGGGGTAGCGGTGCGCAGGGCGACGCCGATCTGCATGGGCGCCAACCCCCTGGCGGAGCCAGGGGCTGAAAACTACTGGCCGTACATCATCGGCATGCCGTAGCTCACGCCTTGGCCACCGACGGGAACGGTGCCGGGAGGGCAGACCTGCGGACAGGGTTGCGGGCAGACCGGGATGCAGGCTTGAGCGACCGGGGCGGGCGCATTGCGTCGGCAGAGTGACGTACATCCGGCCGAACTGACGGTGAGCGCCACCAAAGCGACGAGCGATATCCGTTTCATGGCATAGCCTCCTGCGCGTCTCTCGCGCGAGCATGTCTTGCGGGCGTGACTCAACCGCGAGTCATCGCCTAGTAATCATTGCCCGCGGCTGGTCGACGTGTCGGAAAGGCGGAGCGAGAATTTGGAGAATCGCCAAGCGAAGTTGGGAAACCTTGCGGGTGGCACGGTGCGTGACGTGACAATGCTGGCGACGCGCGTCGTCTTCCTAGCGCTCAATCGATTTTCGCGACAGAATGGCAATGACCTCAAGTCGTTGCCGGGCTTGGGGTTGGTCTACGTGGCAGAGCGTCGTAGGCCTTTGTGTCGCGACATAAATCGCGACACAAATGACGAACCGCGTCGCCTCTTACGGCGCTCTAGGACGCCCAACGCCATTGACCAGGGGGTTGCGCGCCTGGCTACAACCTGTCGCCTCCCGTCGGAGGCGGAACGTAGTCGCTTCTTGTCGCCAACTGTCGCGGAGCGATTCTTGGCGACAGAAATCGGTTGTTCGCAAGTCATTGGCAGAAGGGGACTTGCTGCGGGCGATGGCGACTAGTCGCCTCCACTCACGCGACATAAATGACGACAGAAATCAATTAGACGCGAGCCGTGGCCGCCAGGCAGTCGCGAACGTTGGCCGGCGGCAAAACTCTGTACGCAGCGTGAGCGGCCACCGAGGGCGTAGGCTATCGACGGGTGCGTTGAGTTCGGTTGCCAAAGAGCCTAAGTGATCGCATGTTCACGTTAGCGAATCGCGTGGCGAAAAGCAACCAAAAAAATGTCGCAGGCAGACGGAGGGTACCGTGGCGATTCTCGTACCGCATCGACGACCAATAGCGAGCGCCGCATCAAGCCGGCTTTTCAGGCAGATCGCCATGTGCGCTGCGCGACGGCGGCCTGCGCGTACTGGTTAAATAGGCGCGGCTCTAGGGGTGGCGCAGCGTGGCGCTAGATACTTCCCTGCACTCAGAATGACGGCTAGCTGCGCTGGAACTATCTTTGTTGCGTTGCGGGCGGCGCTGCTTCGGCAGGCGGCGCGGCGGCGGCTTGCAGCGGCTTGGCGGCCGCGGCCGAGGCGACGGGACTGGCGGCGATCAGGTCGGCGATCACTTCGTCGGTGATGTCGGCTCCGGGGGCGACGTCGTAGAGGACGTTGTCGTTTCTCGTGACGATCACCGTCAGGCCGCGCTTTTGGGCGACGCGGCGGGCGACCGGTTTGATCTGCTCGCGGAACTGGGCGACGAGCGTCGCCTGGTGCTTCTTCAGGTCGGCTTCGGCTTGCTGCTTCACCTTGTTGAGGTTGGCGTTGGCTTGCTTCTGCCAGCTGGCGACGGTGACGTCGGCCTGTTCGGGCGGGGCTTCGGTCAGCGTCTTTTTCTTCTCTTCGATCTGCTGACTGTACGACTTGGCAAGGTCGACCAACTGCTGGCTCAGCGACGATTGGCGCTGGGCGAGCGAATCGACGATCTGCTTGTCACTGCCAAGTCGGCTGGCGATGGCGTCGAGGTCGATCACCGCGACGGCCCCCTGAGGGACCGACGTGCTGGCAGTTTGATTGCAGCCAGTCGCTAGCCCAAGACCCAACCAAGCGATCGCCATCCAACGTCCAGTCACTCGCATCGTCGCATCCTTCCGTAGATACGGTTAAACAACGGCTGTCAGCTATCAGCCGTCAACTTTCAGCCAAACTGGAATCTCAAAAAACTTAACCGCCAAGGACGCCAAGAGCGCCAAGGAGAACCACAACTGCCGTCCTTCTTTGCGCGTTCGCGCCTTTGCGTGCGACTTTCGAAAAGATTGTTTCACGCAAAGGCGCGAACGCGCAAAGGAAGACAGGGCAGTTGTGGTTTTCCTTGGCGTCCTTGGCGGTTCAATCGAAGCGGCTTTGCCGTTCTCTTGGATCACGCTAAGTCGAATCGGGCTCGGAGACCCCTCCCACAGAGTAGGAGAACTCTCCTGCAATGCCCTCGACCGCTTCTCTCAGGCCTCGCTGCCGGGCCCGCGCCACGCGGAGAATAGGAAAGTGCGCCAGTTTTCGGCAGACCACTTTCAAAACGGCGCCGGCGCCGGAATTTCCTTCCCAAACAACCAATTTTGAGCGACTTCGACTGTTGATGGTCGCGGGGGAGGCCGATACAGACCCATAAGCTGCACCGACTTTGCGGATTGTACGGATCGTACGGCCTGATAGAGCGGCCAAGTCGAGTGCGGATCGGACGGCCAGGGCATAAGGAGTCTGTCGTGTCGAGTTGTTTCAACGGCGATTGGCAGGGACGCCAGCTGGGGATGGTCGCGGCGCTGCTCGCAGTGCTGGCATGCGGCTCAGCGAGCGCGCAGCGCCCGGCGGAGAATCTGCCCTTCGAGTCGTCCGCCAGCGGACGGGTCTACAACGGCACGACGCCATTGCGGCTGTGGCACCAGACGCGCGGTTACGGTATGGAGGCCTCGCAGACGGCCTTCGGCGGCCGGCTGGCGGTCGATCTGGCCGACGCGATCGGCTTCATGGACGGCCAGTTCCGCGTGTCGAACGAAAGCCAGTTCGGCATGGACGTCGGCGGCGGCTTCCGCTGGATGGCGCCGAGCCTGTTGACGGGCGACACCCGCGTCTTCGGCATCACTGGCTGGTACGACGGCCAAGAGACGAACCTCAACAATTACTTCAATCAACTCGGCGTGAGCTTTGAAAGCCTCGGCGAGCAGATCGACTTCCGGTTCAACGCCAACATACCGCTGGAGAACGAGAAGTCGGGCGACGTGGTGATCGACACCGGAACGGTGAGCTACTTTCAGAACTTCCTCACCGTCGGGACGCTCATTCCGACAGACGTGGCGCTGCGCATCGTCGACTTTGAAGTGGCGCCGCGCATTTTCGACCTGAACGCGTGGGTTTACGCGGGCGGCTACCAGATGGACGGCAACGACGTGAGCGACATGGGCGCCAAGGGCGGCGTCCGCGGTTACGTCACCAACGATCTGGCGGTTGACGTGGGGGTGCAGAACGACGACGTCTTCGGCACGAACACGGTGTTCCAGATCATTTGGACGCCGGGCCGCACCGGCGCTGGCCCCACATCGTGGGTCCATACGCTGGCCGACCGGATGCGGGAGCAGGTCTACCGCAACTCCTACGTCGCGACGACGCAGGTGAATCGCACTGGCGGCGACAACTTGACGGACGTCGACGGCGACGACATTCGCGTGGTGCACGTCGACTTCTCGAAGACGGCGCCAGGCGACGGTACTTTTGAGAATCCGTACACGTCGCTCGATAGCGTGAATAACACGGGCTCGCAGCAGGGCGATATCATTCTGGTCCATGCCCAGAATGGAGCCAACTTCTACAACAGCCAGGCGGTCACGCTGAAGGACGAGCAGCGGCTGTTGGGCGAAGGCGGCGGCGTCGATCATGAAGTCGTGACCCAGCAGATGGGGACGGTCATTCTGCCAGAGACGTTCGCCGGCGCGCTCAACGCCTCGCGGCCGACGCTGCAGAACGCTCCCGGCGCCGCGGTCACTTTGGCCGGCATTACGGACGAGTCGGAGAACTTCGCTGGCATGGAGGTTTCGAACTTCGAGATCACCGGCGGAACGAACGCTGTGGTCTCCGGTTCTAACGGCGTGGCGACCGTCAACATCAATAACTTGCATGTCACCGGCACGACCGGCGACGCGATTGCTTTAGCGGCAATGACCCAGACGCTGGCGAACAATACGACCCGATCGCGGTTCGCTGTAACCATCGACGAGATCGAGTTTGACAACGTCGGGCAAGACGACATTCAGCTGACGTCGACGACCAGCGAGACCACGCTTTCGCACTCGACGGCGATCTCGAACATCGAGAGTGACAACGGCAGCGGCGTCGGCATCAACCTGGTTCAACAGCAACGCGCCGCGACGATCAACAACTTTGACTGGGACGGCGGCACGACGGGCCTTGGCGCCTTGCTGATCGATCGGGCCGGGACGCAAGGGAGCGTGACGCTGAGCAACAGCGACAGCGGGGACGACAACGTCCTGCAACGCGGTCTGGCCAACCAGGCGTACGGCATCAAGATCGACAACAGCGCCGCGACCCACACGGTCACGGGCACGCAGATTTTGAACACCGGCGGCGATTCGGTCGTGGTCAACGACGGCGCGGCGAACATGAACTTCACCGGCAAGATCGTTCGCGACGTACCCAATGTGAATTCGGTGTTGACGGTAACTGGCGGCCACACGGGCGCCTTGACGTTCACCGAGTTGACCGCGGACGACGGCGTGATCGTCGCCAACAGCGGCTCGGGTCTGCAGTTCAACGACGCCGATGGCGTGTACACCTTCAACGATCTGGTGGACTTCGCCGGAACTTCGGCGGCAGTCAACGTGATCGGCGACTCCACGGCCGTGCTGACCTTCCAGAACATGGAAGTGACCGACACGACGGGGACCGCCTTCACGTTCAACGGCGGCGACGCGAACATGACGCTCACCGGGCGGATTGTTCAATCGACCGCGCAAACGGTGTTGAACGTCACCAACGGGCATACCGGGACGCTGGTGTTCAACGAGATCACGGCGAACCAAGGCGTCATCGAGGCGACCAACGGCACTGGCTTGCAGTTTGACAACGCCGACGGCGCCTACACCTTCAACGACAAGGTGACCCTCACCGGAACGACGCCGGTCATCAACGTGAACAGCTCGGCCGACACGGCGACGTTCAATTTCGCGGATGTGGACATCAACTACAGCGGCACTGGGACGGCCGTGACGATCGCCAACAGCGATCTGCAGGCCTTTACCATCAGCGGCGACATCGACGTGACTGGCGCCGGCACGGGCCGACCGGTATCGATCAGCAACAATACCGGCGGCAGCATCACGTTTAATACGACGATCGACAGCTCGCAGAACGGGATTCTCGTGACGGGCAACACGGATACAACGGTGCTGTTCGCCGGACAGGTCACGCTCAATACGACTACCAACACGGGCGTGTCGCTCAGCAACAACACCAACGGCGGGGTGCGGTTCAACAACATCGACGTCACCACGTCGTCAGGCAGCGGCTTCGTCGCGACGAGCACTGACAACCTGGTGGTCGCGGGCACGGGGAATTCGATTACGGTCACCGCCGGCGGGGCCGGCACTGCGGTTGGCCTCAACTTGAACGACGTCGGGGTCGGTTCGACGGGCGTCGCCTTTGCGACCATCAACACGACGGGCGGCCAAAACGGCGTCTTGCTGAACAACGTTACCGGCGGAGCGGTGACGATCGGCTCGGCTGGGGTCGCCGGCACCGGCGGGACGATCGCCAATTCCGCGGGCGCCGGCGTCTCGATCACTGACGCGGCGAACGTGACGTTGAACGGCCTGATCGTCGACAATGCCGGCGCCAATGGCATCGATCTGGCTCAGACGACGACCACCGCCTCCAGCGTGACGATCAACAATACTAACGTCACCGATACGACGGGCATCGGCGTCGACGTGACGAACATGTCGAACGTCGCGATGAACACGATGACGATCGCCAACTCGACTGGGGACGGCTTCAATATCGACCACACCAATGGCGTCCAGTCGGTGGTGCGGGCGACGACGGTCGACGTGAACAACGCGGGCGGCACCGGCATCGACTTCAATCGCTCGGCCACGGCCTTGTCGCGGCTGACGCTGACCGACGTCGACGTCGACAACGCCGCCGACGAGGGAATTGCGATGGACGTCGCTGGTTCGAGCACAGTCGACATCACGATTCGGCAGGATTCGAGCGTCACGAACATCGCGGGCAACTCGGCGGTCGTGCTGAATACGACCGGCGGTTCGAAGACGGTGAACGTGTTGATCGACGAGAGCTCGTTCGACAACGACAGCACGTCGCCGACCGTGGCGATTAACGGCAACGCTCTCGGTTCGTTGAACACGACGGTTACGTCAAACAACTTCAACAACGCCGACGCCGCCTCGGGCCGGGCCTACTCGCAGTCGGTGTCGGCTGGCACGGGCCGCTTGAGCTTCAACGGCAACACGGCAACCAATGCGTCGGCCACGGATGAAGTCTTGCTAACTCAAACGGGCGGCACATTCCTGGTGGTCGACCTGCCGACGATCGAGACGCGCAACAACAATGCTCAGGTGCAACAAGTCGGCACGATTACCAACGATCCGGGCGGCACCGTGCCGACGCCGACGCCGTAGCCTGAACGATTCGCGCGCGGAGAGATTGGAACCGATCGGATATTGCTAACTTAAAAACGAAGACGGCCGCCCATCGAGTGCGATGGGCGGCCGTCTTTTCGTTGGCGCAGGCCAAAGGTTCTTGTCGCAGCCGCGACTACGCATTCGGCTGCCGACGCGCCGCGAGGAAGGCGCCCAAGAGGCCGAGGGCGCCGAGGGCGACCGTCGATGGTTCCGGGACGGCTGAAACGGCGGGGGCGGCGACTGGATCGGCGATGACTGCCGTCGGGGCTGTCGATGCGGCGGCTGCAGCGGCGGCCTCGTTGCTGGCGACGAGCTTCAGATGATTCATGATCGGACCGACGAACGAGAAGTCTTCGGCGGCGTCGACTACCTGCACGCTCTTGACGACGACGATGCGGCCGTCGTCGGTCACCGGAACGTCGGTGAGAGCCAGATTGCCGCTCTGGCCGGCGAGACCGCTGAGGTCGCGCTGCGAGAGTTGCATGATTTTGTCGACCGTCGCCATATCGCTGATGCGGGCGAAGGGGACGAAGCCTTGGCTGTCGAGGAAGTTGTTGTCGCCGAGGTTGATGAAGAAGCTGCTCGTGCCGCTGTTCGGTTTGCCCGACTGGAGGGCGAGCGAGACGGTGCCGCGAGTGTTGGAGATCGAGGAGAAATCGACTTGTCCGTCGCCGTTGGCGTCGACGACGACGCCGTCGTTGAGCTTTTCGATGGACGAATTCATCGTCGCCCACAGATCAGGAATGCTGGGGAAGCCCATGAAGCCTCCCATCTGTAGGACGAAGTCGTCCGACGTGCCGGCGTTGCCGTCGGCAGCGCGGTTGACGGCGCTGAAGTGGTATTTGCCGAGGCCGATGTAGGCGACGATGTTGTCGACCAGCGGCTGAAGGTTCGCGTCGTTGTTGGGGTTCAGCTCCATATCGAAGCTGCCGACGTTCGTCGTGAACCGCATCGTCTGAGCGAATGCGCCGCTGGTGGTCAGAAGGGCTAGAACCGTAGCCAGGCCAATTCGGGTAAGCATGCCTCTGCGCCGCTCTAGTGTGTCGTGAATCGAAGTTGTTCCGCGGAGGGCGCTCCGCTTGAGAAAAGGGGGCGCCGAGAGCCTTGATTATAGTTGGGCCCCGGAAAAGCGTCCGCGAATTTGGCCGAGATTTGCCGCAGCGGGGACCGTTTTACCGGAAAAATCGGTCCTGTGAGGGGCGACTGAGGGCGGCGGCCGAGAGGCGGGACAGTTCCCACGGGCCGCGATGGGAGGCGTCTCCGACGCCGATTACGCGCCCGACCTCCAAGCGACCGAGCATCAACAGGCCGGCTTCGGGGTCGGAGACCCCTCCCACAGGGAACTCACGACGAAGATCTGGTTCCACGATTCGCCGTCGGGGCCGTCAACTTGCCGAACGAAGGCGATTTGGCGGCCGTCGGGGGAGAAGACGCAGGCCTCCGGGCGGGGGAGCGGTTGGTCGGCCGCGGGCTTTTCGGTGAGCCGCCGCGACTGGCCCGTTGCGGCGTCGACGGTCATCACGCTGCCGTCGGCGATGTAGGCGATGGCCGTGCCGTCTTTGTTCCAAGTGAACGCGGAAGCGACGTCCCAGGGGTCGCTGGTGATCTGCCGCGGCGGGCCGCCGTTCGGCGAGACCGACCAAAGCTGGACGACGCCGGCCCGATTGCCGGCCTCATCGCGCATCTGGCAGGCGATGCGTGCGCCGTCGGGGGAACTGCGCGGCCAGTGACGCGCGCCTTGGATGCCGGGGTGCTGGCGGTCGGCGGTGAAGGTGAGGCGACGTTGCAGCACGGCGAGCGGCGGTTGGGGTCGCAGCGTCGGCGTTCCCTGGAGCGGGCCGTCGCCCGGTTTCTTCATCGCGTGAAGCGGCGGGAGGTCGGCAATGAAGAGCTCGGTGACGGGATTGCCCTTCCGGTCGATGGCATCGCCGAGGAAGGCGAGGGCGCGCTCTTGGCGCGAGCGATCGTCGCGCAGGTAGCCGGCGACGCCGACCCAGGCGTCTTCATAAGCCTTGACGATTTCGTCGGATCCGGGGCGCGGGTGCCGGACGGTGCGCGTGACGAGCGTCGAGAACATGGCGCCGTCGTGATTGCGCGGGTGCGTGCGCGGAACGGCGACGTGGCCGAGCGGGACCGCGACGCCGACGTTGCGTTGGTTGAGGTCGCCCTGCCCTGCTGGTTCGCGCGTCGCGAGGACGTGGTCGTCGTAGGTGAAGCTGACCCATTGGCCGTCGCCGCTGAAGATGTGGACGTGCGTGCCGCCGCGGAGCGCGCCGGGAGTGAACGGCGCGACAATATCGCGGGCATCGAGATTCTGGGCCTCGCCAGGGCGGGCGGCGTCGACCATCACGCCTTGACGGTGGTGAATGGCGTACTGCCAATCAGGCGTGGGATTTTCGGGGCCGAGGATGAACGCGACGCGATCGTCGACGGGGCTGCAGCTGGCAACGCCGCAGCAGGCTCCGCGTTGGCTTTCGTAGAGGACTTCCACTTGGCCCGTTTCGACGTGGACCCGTTCAATGCGCGTGCCGTCGAACAGGCTGCCGGCGGCATCGCTGCGGACGTCGTAGACGATCCACTTGCCGTCCGGGGACCAGACGTTGGCATTGGTGAGAACGTGGCCGTGGGGGGCGGTGGTAAGCTGGCGTTCCACGTCTGATCGTCTACGGGTGATGAACAATAAGCCGGATCGCCACGCGATCCGGGATGGGGCGTCTAGCCCGGACCGCGTGGCGGTCCGGCTAATGGTGGAATTGCTTTGTGGCTATTGAACGGCGTTAGCCGTTGTAGCCGTGGGGGTGCGACTTGTGCCAGCGCCAGGCGCTGTTGACGATCGGTTCGATGCCGAAGTATTTCGGCGTCCAGTCGAGCGTTTTGCGCGCGAGCGAGGCGTCGGCCACGAGCTCCGCCGGATCGCCCGCGCGGCGCGGCGCGACTTTGTGGGGGATGGCGTGGCCGGTCTCGCGGCGGCACGCGTTGATTACTTCCATCACGCTGGCCCCGGCGCCGGTGCCGAGGTTGAGCTTCAAGCCCTTGCCGGGTTGCAAACGCTCCAGCGCGGCGAGGTGGGCGGTCGCGAGATCGTCGACGTGGATGTAGTCGCGAATGCAGGTGCCGTCGGGCGTCGGATAGTCATCGCCGAAAACGGTGATCTCGGGCCGCTGGCCGAGGGCAACTTGCAGGACCAGCGGGATAAGGTGGGTCTCGGGCTGGTGGTCTTCGCCGATCGTGCCGTCCTCGGCGGCGCCGCTGGCGTTGAAGTACCGCAGGGCTGCGAAGCCAAGGCCATAGGCGTGGGCGTAATCGTCCAGCGTCCGCTCGATCACCAGCTTCGTGTAGCCGTAGGGGTTGATCGGGTCTTGTTTTTCCGCTTCGGTGATGGGGACCTTTGCGGGCGTGCCGTACGTGGCGCAAGTGCTCGAGAAGACGATGCGATTGACGTTCGCCGCGCGCATGGCGTCGAGCAGGTTGAGCGTGCCGACGACGTTGTTGCGATAGTAGACGGCTGGATCGGTGACCGACACGCCGACGTAGGCGAGCGCGGCGAAGTGCATCACGGCGTCGTAAGAACGTTCCGCGAAGACTTGGGCCAGTCGCTGCTGATCGAGAAGATCGCCTTCGAGGAGCCGTCCGGGAGCGACGGCGGCGCGGTAGCCGTTGGCCAGATTATCGAAGACCCAGACGTCGTGTCCGGCTTTGGTCAATAGCCGTACTGCGTGCGAACCGACGTACCCGGCTCCGCCCGTTACCAGAACTTTCATCGTCTTTGCCTCATCCTCTGCAAGTCGGCGTCGCCGCCCTACCCGCGGAAGTAGAGGTAAGCGGCGACGATCAAAACCAACAAGCCGATCGACGTCGCCAAATCGAGCCCGCTCCAACTGCTGCGGGTGCTCGCGCGGTCCTCGTCGGTCAGCGTTCCATAAGTCAGGCCGCTAATTCTCGCATAATCCGGCTCGCCCGTCAGGTAGCTGACGAGGATCATCGTGGCGGCGCTAATGAAGAAGATGAGAATGCTGAAGTACTGAAAGTAGATTTGGTTGACGATCCAGAGGAACGAGCCGGGCTCGTAGGCGAATTCAGGATTAATTTTCGCCGGCGTGTCGACCGCGAGTCTAAACAGGCCGACGGCGAAGCCGACGAGCAGGGCAGCGAGGCATCCCTGGGCGTTCATCCGCTTCCAGAAGACGCCCAGAAAGAAGACGACGAAAATCGGCGGGGCGAGATAGCCCTGGACCGATTGCAGGTAGTCGTACAGGCCGTGATGGCCGCGGATGATCGGAATCCAGGCCATGCCGATGAGCACCATCACGACGGTGGCAATGCGGCCGGTGCGGACAAGTTGCGCTTCGCTAGCTTCCGGCTGGTACTTCGCGTAGAGGTCGATGGTGAAGAGGGTAGCGCAGGCGTTGAAGACGCCGGCAAGCGAGCTCATCAGCGCCGCGAGCAGGCCGGCGACCACGAGTCCGCGGATTCCGACGGGCAGCACGTTTTTCACCATCATCGGGAAAGCCTGGCCGCTGTCGCGGATCGACCCGTCGTCGTTTACCATGCCGGCGAAGTTCATGTCGGTGATTTCGCCGGCGTTGATCTTCGTGATGAGCGCCCAACAGATGACGCCGGGGATGATGAAAATGAAGACAGGCAACAGCTTCAGGTAACCCGCAAAGATGCAGCCACGGCGTGCTTCGGTCTGGTTTGGCGCGCCGAGCGCGCGTTGGACGATGTATTGATCGGTGCACCAGTACCAGAGACCGATGATCGGTGCGCACAGGAGCATGCCGATCCAGGGGTAGTGACTGGGAAACGAGAAGTACCAGGCTTGCTTGACGATTTGGCCAGCGTCGTTCTTGACGGAAACGGGCGACCAGGTCGATTCGACTCCGGCAGGAACGATCGGTTTCCAGAGATTGAACTTGTCGCTGTCGACGACGGCGCGCAGCTCGCTCCAGCCGCCGATCTTCTCCAGGCCGTAGTAGGTCACCAGCGCCGAGCCAATGATCAGGATGATCGTTTGCAACGCCTCGGTGTAAGCGACGGCGCGAAATCCGCCCAGTGTGGTGTAGAGCCCCGTGAACACGAGGACCATGATCGAGCCGATCCAAAATCCATCGAGCCCGGCGAAGTTCATTTCCGGGAGCAAGGCCTCGAACACGACGCCGCCGGCGAAAATGCCGACGGCGATTTTGGTGACGATGTAGGCGATGAGCGAAATGATCGACAGCACGTAGCGCGACGCGGGCGAGAAGCGGCGTTCGAGAAACTGCGGCATCGTGAAGACGCGAGATCGCATATAGAACGGCACCAGCATCCAACCGAGCACCAGCAGGCACCAGGCATGGAGCTCGTAGTGGGCCATGGCGACGCCGTCGGTCGCGCCCGAGCCGGCGAGGCCGACGAGATGTTCGGAGCCGATGTTCGAGGCGAAGATCGACGCGCCCACGACGAACCAGCCAAGGCTGTGGGCCGCGAGGAAAAAGTCTTGCGACGTCTCTTTGCTCTGCAAGATCACCCACCAGGAGAGTCCGAGCAGGAGGGCAAAGTAGCCGCCGATAACCACCCAATCGAGCGTTTCCATGCGGGGATCTCGCGCGTCGAAAAAAGGTAAGTCGAATGAGAAAAGTGATGAGCCAAGCGGCTCCATCGTTCCGCAGGTCAGCGTCCCGCTTCGCCGAATCTTAGATCGTCGTCATACGCGGCGGAAGACGCCGGCGTCGTTCCAGCGGAGAATATTTCTGAAGTCGCGCGGCCGCGTCTCGCCGTCGATCACGAGGCACTCAACGCCCCACATGTCGGCAAGGTCTCCCCAATGCTCCGTCGTGAGGGCCAGGCTGAAGGTTGGATGATGCGAGCCTCCGGCGAGAATCCAGGCCGTCGCCGCGGTCTTCAAGTCGGGACGTGGCCGCCACAGCGCCCGTGCGACCGGCAGTTTCGGCATCGGCTGCTCGGGCGGGATCACGTCGACTTCGTTGAGAACCATGCGAAAGCGGTCGCCGAGATCGACGAGGGTCGCGTTGACGGCGGGACCGGCGGCAGCGTCGAACACGAGTCGCACGGGATCGTCTTTGCCGCCGATACTGAGGGGGTGAACTTCGCACGAGGGTTGAGCCGCGGCGATCGAGGGGCAGATCTCCAGCATATGGGCGCCGAGGACCTGCGGAATGTCTTGCTTGAGGTGGTAGGTGTAATCCTCCATGAACGACGTGCCCCCCGGTAGGCCGGCGGCCATCACCTTGGCCGCCCGCAACATGGCTGCCGCCTTCCAGTCGCCCTCGGCGCCAAAACCGTAGCCGTCGGCCATAAGTCGTTGCGAGGCGAGGCCCGGGAGCTGCTTCATGCCTTCGAGATTCTCGAAGGTGTTCGTGTAGCCGACGAAGCCCTGCTCTTCGAGAAAGCGCCGCAGCCCGAGCTCGATACGGGCGGCGTCGCGGAGCGATTCGCGGCGCTGGCCGTCGCGGCGGAGCTCGGGGGACATGGCGTATTGCTCGTCGTATTCGCTGCACAGCGCCTCGACCTCAGGATCGCTAGCGGCGTCGATGCGCCGCACGAGGTCGCCGAGGCCGTAACCGTTGACGGAGTAGCCCAGGCACAGCTGTGCGGCAACTTTGTCTCCTTCGGTGACGGCGACTTCACGCATGTTGTCGCCGATGCGGGCAATCCGGGCCGACAGCGCGTCGTGCCGCGCCGCAGCGGCGCGCGTCCAGACCGCGACCTCGGCGATCACGTCATCATCCGGCCAATGGCCGACGACCACTTTGCGCGCGATCCGCAGCCGGGCGCCGATGAAGCCAAACTCGCGGTCGCCATGGGCGGACTGGTTGGCGTTCATGAAGTCCATGTCGATCGTCGACCAGGGGATCTCGCGATTGAACTGCGTGTGCAGGTGCAGGAGCGGTTTCTGCAGCAGCTTGAGGCCGGCGATCCACATTTTCGCTGGCGAGAATGTGTGCATCCAGGCAACCAGGCCAATGCAGTTGGGCGCTGAATTGGCTGCCAGCACCACGTCGCGGATTTGCTCGGGGGTGGTCAGCACCGGTTGGAAGACGACCCGGACAGGAACCTGCGGCGCGGCGTCGAGCGCGGCGGCCACCTCTTGGGAGTGCCTGGCCACTTCGCGGAGGGTTTCGTTGCCGTAGAGGTCCTGGCTTCCCGTGAGAAACCAGACTTCGAATTGCGGCAGGTCGATGGCAGGCATGGCGGTCTGAGCCAACGAGAAGATGAGTTGTGCGATGCGCGAAAAGCCGGAGCCGTTGTCAGCGCTGTCCGTAATAGGCATCCTTGCCGTGCTTGCGGTAGTAGTGCTTGTCGAGCAAGAACTGATCGACAGGGCCCGTGTCATGAGCGAGGGCGAACGTGTCGAGAGCCATCGCCGCGACCGCTTCCAGAGCGACGGCGTTTCGCACGGAATCGGCGGCGTCCTGGCCCCACGCAAACGGCGCATGGCTTGCCACGAGGACGCCCGGCATGGCGATCGGGTCGAGTGCTGCAAATCGTTCAACGATCACGTGGCCGGTGTTCAACTCGTAGCCAGCGCTGATTTCAGCGGCTGTCAGCAATCTCGTCACGGGAATTGTGCCGTAGAAGTGGTCTGCATGGGTGGTGCCGAAGCAGGGAATCTCACGCTGAGCCTGGGCAAAGGCCGTCGCCTTAGGACTGTGGGTGTGGGTGATGCCGCCAATGCCGGCAAACTGCTGATAGAGCAGTCGGTGCGTCACCATATCGGAGGAGGGCTTCAGCGTTCCTTCGACCACCGCGCCAGTATCGAAGCTCACCACCACCATGTCGGCGGGAGACATCTTGTCATACGCCACGCCGCTTGGCTTGATGACCAGAAATCGCCGATCTTCGGAGAGCCCGCTGACGTTTCCCCACGTGAGCGTAACCAGTCCGTGCGCGACCAAATCGAGATTCGCCTGGCAGACTTGTTGTTTGAGCGTCTCAAGCATCGTGATGGTCACCGGGCTCCGCGGCGCGCGTCGTGGCGGATGGCGATGAGATCCTTCATCACTTGGGACAGCGAACCGTGAAAATCGGTCGTGCCGAACGCGTCGTGGAGCATCTGATAGAGGGCGTAGAGCTTCGCGTAGGTCGCGGCTTGCGTGCTGATAGGGGAGTAGATGGTCGATTTCACGCCAGTCATCTTGGCTTGGGCTGCTTCGACCGTTGGATAGGCGCCGCCGACGACCGCGCCAAAGATGGCCGCGCCCAAGGCGCAGGTTTGCCCGCTGCGGCTGATCTTCATCGGCCGGTTGGTGACGTCGGCGTAGATCTGCATCACGAGCGGGTTCTTCTCCGCGATGCCGCCGCAAACGATCACCTCGCTGACGCCGACGCCGTACTCCTCGAGGCGACTAATGATCTTGAGCGCGCCAAAGGCCGTGGCTTCAATCAGCGCGCGGTAGATCTCGGGGGCCGTGGTATACAGGGTTTGACCAATCAGTAGCCCAGTGAGCAGCGGATCGGTCAGGACGCAGCGGTTGCCATTGTTCCAATCAAGCGCCAACAGCCCCGATTCGCCGGGGCGAAGTTTAGCGGCGGCGGCGGTCAACGCGGCGTGGGCCTCGGCGCCGGCGCCGAACTCCGCGGGGGCGAGGTGCTTGACGAACCAGTTGAAATTATCGCCGACGGCGCTTTGCCCCGCTTCGAGTCCGTACATGCCGGGAACGATCGATTCGGGAACGATGCCGCAGAGGCCGGGGACGTCGGGCAGCGGTTGCGCGAGAGGCGCCACCATGCAATCGCACGTGCTGGTCCCCATGATTTTGACCAGCGTCCCGACGCCGCAGCCGGAGCCGACTGCGCCCATGTGGGCGTCGAAGGCGCCGACTGCCACGGGGATGCCGGCTGGCAGGCCCACCTGTCGGGCGACGGATTCGCAAAGTCGGCCGGCAGGTTTGTTCGAGGGGACTGCCTTCGCGTCGTAGCGGAACCGCGAGAGGCCTGGCTCGACCGATTCGAGGAATTCCGCGCTCGGCAGGCCGCCCCACGCGTCGTGATACATCGCCTTGTGACCTGACGCGCAGATGCTGCGGGCGAGCTTCGCAGGATGCTGGTTGCCGGTGATGTAGGCTGGGACGTAGTCGGCAAGCTCCACCCAACTGGCGGCGGCCTGCGCGACGCGCGGCGCGGTGCGCAGGCAATGGGCGATCTTGGACCAATACCACTCCGACGAGTAAGCCCCGCCGCACTTGGCTAGGTATGGATACCCGCCGTCACGCGCTTTGGCGGTGATCTCTTGAGCTTCGCTGTACGCGGTGTGATCCTTCCAGAGCCATGCCTGGGCCGCTAGTTCGTCTTGGAATTCGTCGAGCAGCGCCAGCGGCGTACCGGCGGCGTTCACGGGAATGGGGGTCGAACCGGTCGTGTCGACGCCGATCCCCACCACGTGTTTCGGATCGAAGCCGGCAGCTTGCGTGGCCTTCGCGACGGCGCCCGCGACGGCGGCGTGGAAGCCTTCGATGTAGTCGGCAGGACTTTGGCGCGCGAGATTCGGATCAGCGGCATCGACGAGGACGCCGGCGTCCCCGTGGCAGTAATCGTAGACTTCGGTGGCGATCTCGGCGCCGTCGGCAAGGTCGACCACGAGGGCGCGGACGCTATTGGTGCCGTAATCGACGCCGATTGCAAATTGCTGAGCCATGGCGAATTCGGACCGCTGATCGAGGGGGCCGGCAAGCGAAGAGGGTGAATCTGGCAGCGTATCAGCCGCGCGACATGCTGAAAAGCAGCCTGGCGCAGCTTTGCGGTGCGGGTCCCAACTCGGCGAATTCGCCGCGCAGCGAGCGTCAACTCAGAGTTTAGCGCATTTGGCAGCGCTGTTTTGCGTGATTGGGCGGGCAATCTTTGTCATAATGGCGGGTGCCGCAGCTGGCGGCACGTCACCACGCTGATTGCCGCTCGACTTTTCTGGGATGCCATGCGAATCGCTCGCGCAAAGAAATTTTTCTGGATGGTGCGGACCTGCTGGCTGGCGGCGATCGCGCTGAGTTGGTCGCACTCCAGCCCCGCATTGCAGGCTGAGGCGTCGCCAAGCGCCGACGAGGCCGCCGCATCTGCCCCGGGACGCGTCTCGTTCAACGAACACATTCGGCCGATCTTCGCCAAACACTGCGTGGCCTGTCACGGCGGCGTAAAGCAAGCGAGCGGGCTGTCGTTCATCTACCGCGAGTCGGCGCTCGCGGAGGCCGAGTCGGGACTGGCGGCGATCATCGCCGGCAGTGCTGCGGACTCGAATCTGATCGCCCGCGTGACCGACCCCGATCCGGAGAGTCGCATGCCGCCGGGCGACCACGGGCCCGCCCTCGACGAACGGCAGATTGAGTTGCTCAAGACTTGGATCGATCAAGGCGCCGAGTGGGAGCAACACTGGTCATTGACGGCGCCGCGGCCACATCCACTGCCGGAAGTGCGTCGCGCGAACTGGGCGCGCGACCCGCTTGATCGGTTCGTCCTGGCGAAGATGGAAGCGGCGGGGCTCGCGCCGGCTCCGGAAGCCGCGCGAGCCGAATGGCTGCGCCGCGTCTCCCTCGATCTCACGGGGCTGCCGCCGACGCCGGAGGAGTTCGCTGTGTTTCAACTCGACAATCGCCCCGACGCCTACGAGCGCGTGGTCGCCCGCTTGTTGGCGTCGCCTCGCTTTGGCGAGCGCTGGGCGTCGATGTGGCTCGATCTGGCGAGGTACGCCGACACGGTCGGTTTCGAGAAGGATCCGCACCGCGATATCTGGCCCTACCGCGACTGGCTGATTCGGGCGCTCAATGCCGACATGCCGTTCGATGAGTTCACGATTCGGCAGCTTGCGGGCGACCTGTTGCCCAACGCGACGCTCGACGACCGGCTGGCGTCGGCCTTTCATCGCAACACGCAGATGAACACTGAGGGTGGGACCGACGACGAGGAGTATCGGCTCGCGGCGGTGCTCGATCGCGTGAGTACGACCTGGCAGGTGTGGCAGGCCTCGACGTTCCGCTGCACGCAGTGCCATGCTCACCCGTACGACCCCTTTCGCCACGATGAATACTACAAGTTTGTCGCGTTCTTTAATACGAGCCGCGACGCCGACCTGAACAGCGACGCCCCGCGGCTGAGCATTCCCGACGATCAGGCGAAGTGGCCCGAAGCAGAGCATCTCGACAAGAGAATCGCCGACGTGCAGCGCGAGCTGTTTGAACTTCAATCGGCGCTCGTGGCGGACGCGGCCCGCTGGCAGGCGTTGACGCCGGTCGCGGCGAGCGCCACGGGCAACGCCACCATGGCGATTCGCAGCGACACGGACGCCGGTCGCGCCGTCGCCGAAGTCCGCGCTGAGGGAACAATCACTACCGGCAGCACATTCACGGTTGACTTCGATCTGGCGGGATTGGAACGGCTGACTGCCGTGCGCATCGACGCCCTGCCGAAGGACCCGGCGCAGGCGCTGAAGATTCCGGAAGATGGCTTCGTCCTCTCGCGGCTCAACGGTCAATTGGTCGACGCCGCGGGAGCCGTCATCGGCGAGATTCCGTTCGTCGCCGCGTTCTGCGACGAGCCGGCGCCGATGTTCAATCCGGAAGAGAGTCTGCGCGACGGCGCCGAGGGTTGGGGCGACTATACGCGCATGTCGCGACCAAGGTTTGCCGTGTTCATTCCGTCGCGGGCGATCGAGGCGCCGAAGGGGTCGAAGCTTCGGCTGGCGATGAACTTTGGCGAGGCCGACTCGGGCGGCGGGGCGCTCGCCAGCGAGCGCGGCCGCTTCGCCGCGTCGTCGAGCGACGATTGGATTCCGTTCGCGAACGATTCGCGGTACGCGACGCTCAAACGTGAACTCGGCGAGTTGAAACAGGCCCGCGAGGCGATTGCCGGCGTCGCCGTGCCGGTGATGGCGGAACAGCCGGCGGAGTTCGCGCGGCAGACGCAAGTTTTTGCCCGCGGCAACTGGCTCGACCGCGAGACCGTCGTGACTCCCGACGTGCCGCGGGTGATGCCGCCGCTGCCGGCGGGGACGCCGGCTGACAGGCTCGCCATGGCCCGCTGGCTTGTCTCGCCAGAGAACCCGCTGACGGCGCGGGTGATGGTCAATCGCCTGTGGCAGGAGTTGTTCGGCATCGGCATTGTGGAAACGGCGGAGGACTTTGGCACGTCGGGCGAATTGCCGTCCCATCCGGGACTGCTCGACCACCTGGCGCTGCGGCTTCAAGGCGAGCATGGTTGGAGCGTCAAGCGGCTACTGCGAGATCTGGTGTTGTCGTCGGCCTATCGGCAGGCGGGGGTCGCCACCTCGGACAAGCTGGCGCTCGATCCGCGGAACCGTCTGGTTGCCCGAGGTCCGCGAACGCGGCTCTCGGCGGAAATGGTGCGTGACCAGGCGCTTGCGCTCTCGGGCAAACTGTCCGAAAAGATGTACGGCAAACCCGTGATGCCGCCGCAACCGGATGGCGTTTGGCGGAGCGCTTACAACGGCGAGTCCTGGGTCGCTGCGGAAGGGGAAGACCGCTTCCGGCGCGCCATTTATACGTATTGGAAGCGAACGAGCGGCTATCCGGCGCTGGCCACGTTCGACATGCCGAGCCGCGACGTTTGCGTCGTGCGACGCATCGCCACGAACACGCCGCTGCAGGCGCTGGCGACGCTCAATGATCCGGCGTACGTCGAGCTCGCCCAAGGCTTCGCCGCGCGGATGTCCGGCGCGGGCTCCACTCCTGCGGCGCAAATAGCCGCTGGCTACCGACTGGCGAGGGGAGAAGAGCTGCATGCGGCGAAGCTCGCGCGACTGCTGGTACTTTACGAAACGGCTGCCGCCGCCTTCGACGGCGAACCAGGCGCGGCTCAACCGTTGGCCGCCGATCGCACGACCTACGCGCTGACGATAGTGGCCAACGCCATGTTGAACCTGGACGACCTGCTCACCAAGTAAGAACGAGCCGACGCGGAACTTCGCGTTGGAAATGACCATGAACCTCGCTCAAGAACTACTGCGCGCTGAGCTCGCGCGGACGACGCGGCGGCTATTTCTGCAGGAGTGCGCCGCTGGGCTGGGCGCGGCCTGGCTGGCGTCGGCGGCGGCGAATGCGCTGGGAGCGAGCAGCGCGCCGGCCGTGCGCGACGCCGCGCGGCCGCTGGCGCCGATGATGCCGCCGCTGCCGGCGAAGGCCAAGCGAGTGATCTATCTCCACATGGCCGGCTCGCCGAGTCAACTCGATCTGTTCGACTATAAGCCCGAACTCCACCGACTCGATGGCCAGGATTGCCCGCAGGAGTTCATCGCCGGCAAGCGATTTGCCTTTATTCGCGGCGTGCCGAAGCTGCTCGGTCCGCAGTTTCCCTTCAAACAGCATGGCCAGTCGGGGGCGTGGATCAGCGACCGGCTGCCTCAGCTGGCGAGCGTCGCCGACAAGCTCTGCTTTGTCCGCACGATGGTGACCGACCAGTTCAATCACGGCCCCGCGCAGCTACTGGTCCACACCGGCAACCAGAACCTCGGCTACGCCGCGATGGGTTCGTGGGCGACGTATGGTCTTGGATCGGAGAATCAGAATTTGCCGGGTTTCGTGGTGTTGCTTTCCGGCGGCAAGTTTCCCGACGCCGGTAAAAGCGTCTGGGGTTCAGGCTTTCTGCCGTCGGTTTATCAGGGCGTGCAGTGTCGCTCCAGCGGCGATCCGGTCCTCTTCCTTTCCAATCCGCCCGGAATCGACCGCAGCCTGCGCGGCAAGATGGTCGACGCGATCGCCGACGTGAACCGCCAGACTTACAACGAGGCGGCCGATCCCGAAACGCTCACCCGCATTTCGCAGTACGAGCTTGCCTACCGCATGCAGATGTCAGCGACCGATGCGATGGATCTAAATCAAGAGCCGGCGCACATCCACAAGCTCTACGGGACTGAGCCGGGACAAGAGAGTTTGGCGAACAATTGCTTGCTGGCCCGGCGACTGGTCGAGCGGGGCGTGCGTTACGTCCAACTCTACGATTGGGGTTGGGACTCGCACGGCGCCGGCGAGAACGAAGCGCTCCACCATGGGTTCAAAGACAAATGTCGGCAACTCGACCAGCCGGTGACGGCGCTGCTGCTCGATTTGGAGCAGCGCGGTCTGCTTGATGAAACGCTGATTGTCTGGTCGGGCGAGTTCGGCCGGACGCCGATGCGCGAAAATCGCGGCGGGCAGGAGATGACGCTCATCGGCCGCGACCATCACCCGCATGCCTTCACGGTATGGCTCGCCGGCGGCGGCGTCCGGGCTGGGCATGCGCATGGCGAGACTGATCCGATCGGCTACGCGCCAGCCGTTGATCGCGTCGAAGTGCGCGACCTCCACGCGACAATGCTCCGGCTGCTGGGGATCGATCACGAGCGGCTGGTTTTTCCGTTTCAAGGGCTCGACCAAAAACTGACCGGCGTCAAACCGGCGCGCGTGATCGATTCCATCATCGCCTAGCGCTGCCAAAAGAACTCAACATCGCGCGGTCGTCGCCGGTCAACGCCGGGCTGGAGCGCAGCAACGTCGCTCAACGCGCCCGCCGCGGTGCATACGCGGCTTCCCACTGTGCGATCGGGCCCATTTTCCCGAATGGTTCTCGAATGAGTAAACTATAGCGATGCCCCCTAGCTCGTTTTCATCACGACTTCGCTCCGGTTGCGCGCTGACGGCGTCGTCGTGGCTGTGCGGCCTCGCAACTCTGTTCAGTTCAGCGTCCCACGCGAAGCCGGTGGACTTCTCTCGCGAGGTGAAGCCGATTTTGGCTCGTCGTTGTTTTTCGTGCCATGGTCCGCAGACTCAGGAGGGGGGATTGCGGCTGGATGGTCGTGAGGCGGCGGTGGCGGCGCTGGAGTCGGGGTTGCTGGCGATCGTGCCGGGGGACTCGGCGGGGAGCGAGTTGCTGGCGCGGGTGACGGCGGAGGATGAATCGCTGCGGATGCCGCCGGAGGGGAAGGGGCTTTCGGGGCGCGAAGTCGACGTGCTGCGGCGGTGGATCGACGAGGGGGCGGCGTACCAGAAGCACTGGGCGTTCGTGGCGCCGGTGAAGCAGGAGCCGCCGGCGATTGCGGGGGACTTGCAGTCGTGGGTGCGGACGCCGATCGATGCGTTCGTGCTGGCGCAGCTGGAGGCGAACCGCCTGCAGCCCGCGCCCCGCGCCGACAAGCGGACGCTTTGCCGGCGGGCCTACTTCGATCTCACCGGCCTGCCGCCGACGGAAGAGGAGCTGGCGGAGTTCCTCAGCGACGAGTCGCCGGACGCCTGGGAGCGGCTGATCGACAAGCTCCTCGCGTCGCCTCACTACGGCGAGCGGTGGGGGCGGCACTGGCTCGACCTGGTCCGCTTCGCCGAGACCAACAGCTTTGAGCGGGACGGCGCGAAGCCCAACGCCTGGAAGTATCGCGACTACGTGATCCGGAGCTTCAACGACGACAAGCCGTACGACCAGTTCGTGCGGGAACAGCTGGCCGGCGACGAGTTGGATCAAGTGACGCGCGATTCGATCATCGCCACGGGCTACTACCGGCTGGGAATCTGGGACGACGAGCCGGCCGACGCGGTGCAGTCGCGCTCGGACGAGCTAGACGATCTGATCGCCACGACGAGCCAGGCGTTCTTGGGACTGACGGTCGGCTGCGCGCGGTGCCACGATCACAAGATCGACCCGATCCCGCAGCGGGACTATTACGGCCTGGCGGCGTTCCTGGCGGACGTGACGGCCTACGGCGATCGGGGAGATCAGACGGGCAACAACCAGTGGGACCTGAGTTCCCCGGAGGAGGCGGCCCGGCGGCGCGCGCTGCGGGAGCAGGTCGAGCTGGTGGAGCGCGAGAAGACGTCGATGGAAGAGGTGGGGGTCAAGCGTATGGAAGCCCCCGACCAGCGGCGGAGCGAGACGCACGAGCGCGAGGCGCTGCTGAGCGAGAAGCTTCAGGACTATCTCAACGAATCGGAGCGGGCCCAGTATCAACAGACGCTCGGGCGTCTGGAGGCGGCGCGGCGCGAGCTCCAGGAGTTGGGCGAGCCGGAGTCGGCCTTGGCGCTGGCCAAGTGCGACGCGCAGCCGGCGCCGACGCACCTGAACGTCCGCGGCAATCCCCATGTGCCGGGCGACGTGGTCGAACCCCGCTTCCCGCAGCTGTTTGGCGCGGCGACGCCGACGATTGCCGCCGCGCCGGCCGGGGCGCGGAGCGCGGGCCGGCGCAAGGTGCTGGCCGACTGGATCGCCTCGAAGGACAATCTGCTCACGTCGCGGGTGATCGCCAATCGGATCTGGCAGCATCATTTTGGGCGGGGGATCGTCCGCTCGGCGAACAATTTTGGGGAGCTGGGGGACGCGCCGACCCATCCCGAGCTGCTCGATTGGCTGGCCGTCTGGCTCACCGAGCATGATTGGAAGCTCAAGCCGCTCCACCGGCTGATCATGACCAGCAGCGCCTACCAGATGTCGAGCCAGGCCGACGAGGGGGCGCTGGCGGTCGATCCGCTGAACGACCACTTGTGGCGCTTTGACATGCGGCGGCTGGGGGCCGAGGAGCTGCGCGACGCGACGCTCGCGGCGAGCGGGCGGCTGAACCGGGCGCTGTACGGCCCGAGCTTTTACCCCCAGATGTCCGAGGAGGTGTTGGCGACCCAGTCGATGCCGGGCAACGGCTGGGGCCAGTCGACGGCTGAGGAACAATCGCGGCGGAGCGTTTACGTCTTCGTGAAGCGTTCGCTCTTGACGCCGCTCTTGACGGCGTTTGACTTCCCCGACGTCGACGCCAGCTGCGAGGCGCGGTTCAACACGACGCAGCCGGGGCAGGCGCTGTCGCTATTGAACGGCGAGTTCGCCAACGAGCAGGCCCGGCACTTGGCCGAGCGCGTGCGGGCCGAGGCGGGAGACCAGCCGCGGGAGCAGGTGGCGCGGGCGATTGAAATCACCCTGGGCCGGCCGGCGACCGAGGCCGAAATCGCCGACGGCCTCGGCCTGATGCAACAACTTGCCGAAGAACACGGCCGTGAGCCCCAAGAAGCCTTGCGCTACTGGTGCCTGGTCGCACTGAACCAAAACGAATTCCTGTACCTCGATTAAATCACTCCCCGTATTCCTTCGCGCCTTTGCGCCTTTGCGTGAGACCGCAGTCAAGATGGTCTCACGCAAAGGCGCGAAGGCGCTAAGAAGAAGACGAAGCGAAGAATTAGAACGAGCTGAAGATGACCAATCACATCCATAACTTCTGCGGACGGACGCGGCGGGAGTTTTTGTGGGAGAGCGGGTGCGGGTTCGGCGCCGCGGCGCTGGCGTCGCTGCTGTCGGCCGAAGGGGCGCTGGCGCGAGCCGGGTCGCCCTCGACCCCGGCCAACCCGCTCGCGCCGCAGGCGGCGGCCGCGGCCGCCAAGGCCAAGAGCGTCATCTTCCTGTTCATGTACGGCGGCCCCAGCCACATCGACACCTTCGACTACAAGCCGGCGATGATCGGCATGGACGGCCGGACGATCGCCGTGAAGACTCATGGCCGCGGCGGCCGCAAGAACGAAGGGCGGATCGTCGAGCCGCGGTGGAAGTTCCAGCAGTACGGCCAATGCGGCAAGTGGGTGAGCGACCTGTTTCCGCACCTGGCGACGTGCGTCGACGACATTGCGTTCATGCATTCGATGACCGCCGAGTCGCCGATCCACGGCTCGGCGATGCTGATGATGAACTCGGGCAAGCTGCAAAGCGGCAGCCCGTCGCTGGGGTCGTGGGTGAACTACGGCCTGGGGTCGGTCAACGAGAACATGCCGGGGTACGTGGTGATGCTCGACCACACCGGCGGGCCGATCAGCGGGGCGAAGAACTGGTCGAGCGGCTACATGCCGGCGACTTATGCGGGGACCGTGTTTCGGCCCGAGGGCTCGCCGATCAACGACTTGAAGTTGCCTGCGGGGACGACCGAACCCTTGCAGCGCGATCTGCTCGATACGCTGGCCGCGCTGAACGAACGGCACCGGCAGCCGCGGCTCGATCAGAACGACCTGGCCGCGCGGATCGCCAGCTACGAGTTGGCCTACAAGATGCAATCGGCGGCGCCCGAGGCGGTCGATCTGGCGCAGGAGAGCGCCGCGACGCAGCGGCTCTACGGGCTCGACCAGGAAGCGACGCGGCCGTTCGGGACGCGGTGTCTGTTGGCGCGGCGGTTAGTGGAGCGAGGGGTCCGCTTAATCCAGGTCTATTCGGGCGGGTCGCACAACGACGACAACTGGGACGCCCATGGCGATCTGGTGGCCAACCACACGCACCACGCCGGGGCGACCGACCGGCCGATTGCGGCGCTGCTGAAGGATCTGAAGCAGCGCGGGCTCTTGGACGAAACGCTCGTGGTGTGGGGCGGGGAGTTCGGCCGGCAGCCAACCGCCGAGTACGCCGTCGGCACGGGCCGGGACCACAATTCGATGGGCTTCACGATGTGGATGGCCGGCGGCGGCGTGAAGGGCGGGGTCTCGGTCGGCGCGACCGACGAAATCGGCAGCCAGGCCGTGGACCAGCCGATGCACGTCCGCCGCCTGCACGCCACCGTGCTGCATCAGCTGGGCCTCGATCCCAATGCGCTCAGCTACTTCTTCCGCGGGCTCGATCAGAAACTGGTCGGGGTCGAGCCTACCGAGCCGGTGAGGGAAATTCTGGCGTAGGGGCTCGACTCGGGCGCCCTTCATCGCCAAGCAGGGAGGCCACGGACCGGCGCGACGCCCCGCGATTTGGTGCGCGTCACCCGTGAAATCACGGCTGAAAGTTCGCGCTGCGCCGAAATCGTGCCTTTGCGTGCCAAAAGATCTCAAGTAAAACTCACCCAGGTTGTCACGCCGGGTGGGAGATCTGCATGCCGTCTGCTAAGGAGCCGTATCGCCTCGAGGGCCGCACTGCGTTGATTGCTGGTCCCACGAATGAGCTAAGCCGTAAGATTGCGGCCACGTTCACCGCTGCTGGGGCCAGGGTTGCCCAAGCACTCATTGGACTGCCGGTGTCGGCAGAGATGAAGGCAGCGGTCGAGGCCGCAGAGATTCTCGTCCTGCAAACGGTTTGGGACGACGGTTCGAATTTGGCCGCGGCCGATGACTCGGCGTCGTACCAATCGCTCAGTCACCAACTCGTCGAGCTTCCAAGAACTCTCATTGCCAGCGCGGCGCCCGCGATGCGTCGCCGCCATTGGGGGCGCGTCGTTTTCGTTGCCATCGGCGAAGTCGCGGCGCCCGCCGTCATCGCGGCTCGCTCCGCGCAATCGGCTCTGATGCAGGCCGAGGCGCGCTGCCTGGCCGGGGACGGCATCACGTTGAACATGGTGACGTCACCGTGCTGGCACGATGCGCCAAATGGGGAGCGGATGGCCGCCATCGCGGCAGCCGTTCTCTATTTTGCCAGCGACGAATCGGCCTTCCTGACGGGACAAACGCTGCATTTGAGGGCGTGAAGCCGCATCAAGCAACTCAAGACGCTGCATCCAACTTGCGACAGGCGGCGAAGTTTGAGAAACGGCGGCTGCAATGAGCCGCTGCCGTCCGGTACACTCGCTCGCATGTCGATGTTTTCCCGCCGTCTGGCCTCGCCCCCCATCACCTCCGCGCGCGCGGTTGACATGCGTCCGCGCGGCGACTTCATCGATTGGCTGGCGGCATCCGGCGGCACGCTGGCGGTAACGACGTACAATTCCGGCAAGCTTGCGCTGCTCTCAGCGCCGCGAGGGGAATTGTCGGCCAGCTTCTGGAGCTTTCCGCGTCCGATGGGCCTCGCCAGCGACGGGAACCGACTGGCGCTGGCGTCGCGAGACCTCCTATGGCAATTCGACGTCACCCGCGCTGACGACTCGGCAACCTCGGCCCCGCGCTGGTTGATCGAACCAACGATCGTGCATGCGACCGGGCGGCTTGACGCTCACGACGTCGCGTTTGATCGCCGTGGTCCGGTGTTTGCGAATACGCGCTTCAATTGCGTGGCAAGGCCGAGCGAGCGGGTCCACTTTCGGCGGGTTTGGCGACCTTCATTTCTGGACGGCGACTCGTCGCTTGGCACGGATTGTTGCCACTTGAATGGAATCGGGGTGCATGAACGTCGGCTGCGGATGGCGACGGCCTTCTGCGACCAGGGAACGCCGGCGGCGTGGCGAGCCATTGACCGATTTCAAGCGGGCGTGCTCATCGACGTGCTCCACGACCGCGTTGTCGCGCGTGGGTTGTCGCTGCCTCACTCGCCGCGTTGGCACGCGGGGCGCTGGTGGCTCTGCGATTCGGGCCGTGGCGCGCTCGTTACCTTTGAACCTAGCCGCCAAGCGTGCGCGCCGGCGATCGAATTGCCCGGTTTCACCCGCGGGCTCGCCTTTGCGGGCCAGCGAGCCATCGTGGGGCTGTCGCGCATTCGCCCGCGCCACATCCTCGATGCGCCGCCGGTGCGCGAGCGCTGGCCGAAACTACGCTCTGGGTTAGCGCTCGTTGATTACGCCCGCGGCGTCGAAACGGGCTCGCTTGAATTCATTCGCGGCGGACGCGAAGTCTATGACGTCGCCTTCCTCGCTGGCGTGACCGCGGCGGCGTTCCGCCTCACCGAGGCGAATTGAAACGATGCCCGCGCGGAAGAAGACTTCTGACGCCGACGCACTTGGCGGCTCATTCGCGCGGGTCGCCGCGACGGACGGACTACGACTGGGCCTCTGCTGCCAGTTCATCGACGAACCAATTCGGTTCCGGACAACTACCGCTGCGGCCTGCTTGAAGATGTCGCCGCCGGCACGGGCGGCGAAGCTGGCCGAGCTTTGCCGGGCGAACGCCGAAGCCCTGCTCGCCGCGATCGAGTGTTGCCATCGCCTGGGCATCGGCGCGTTTCGGGTCAACAGTCAGATCCTACCGGTGAAAACCCACCCAGAGGTAGGTTATCGCTTGGAAGAATTGCCCCAGGGGGAGGAGACAATCGCACTGTTCCAGCGGTGCGGCGTCCGCGGATTGGAGTTGGGCATTCGCACTTCGTTTCATCCAGACCAGTACGTCGTGCTCAGTTCGCCGCGCGACGAGGTGGTCGACCGGTCGCTGGTAGAGATCGAATATCAGGCGGAAGTCGCCGAATGGATCGGCGCCGACACGGTCAACATTCACGGCGGCGGGGCCTACGATTCGCGGGCCGCGGCGCTCGATCGATTCGCGCAGAACTTGAACCGCCTGACGCCGCGAGCGCGTCAACGACTGACGATCGAGAACGACGACAAAATATATACGCCGGCCGAACTGCTGCCGCTCTGCCGTCGCGAAGGGACGCCGCTGGTCTACGACGTGCACCATCATCGCTGCTGCCGCGACGAGCTGTCGGTCGACGAGGCGACCGAGGCGGCGATCGCCACTTGGAATCGCGAGCCGCTCTTCCATCTTTCCAGCCCGAAAGAGGGATGGAACGGCCCCGGCTGCCAGCGACACCACGACTTCATCGACCCGACCGATGTTCCAGCCTGCTGGCTCGGACGAGCGCTGACGATTGAAGTGGAGGCGAAAGCGAAGGAGCGCGCGGTGTTACGGCTGCATGGCGACCTGCAGCAGCTCAAGGGGAACCAAATTGCCCAGAGAGGCGGAGCAGGCAAGTCATGAGCACGCCCACGACGATCGTTTGGTTGCGACAAGATCTGCGACTTGCCGATCAGCCGGCGCTCCGCCGCGCCGCTAGTCGGGGGCGAGTGATTCCGGTTTACATTTATGCTCCAGAGGAAGAGGGGGACTGGCCGCCGGGCGGTGCGTCGCGGTGGTGGCTCCACCACTCGCTGGAGAGTCTCGACGAGCAGTTACGACAACTGGGATCACGGCTCATCCGTCGTCGCGGAACAACACAAGATATCCTCAACGAGTTACTGGAAGAAACGGGCGCCACGGCCGTGTACTGGAATCGCCGTTATGAGCCAGCGGCGATCGAGCGCGATAAAACGGTGAAGGCGGCGCTGCTGGCCATGGGCGTCCAGGCTGAGAGCTTCAACGGCTCGCTGCTGTACGAGCCTTGGACCATTCGCACCAAGCAGGATGCACCCTATCAGGTGTTCACGCCGTTTTGGAAAGCTTGTCTGGCAACCGAGACAGTGCATGAGTCGCTGCCGGCGCCGCGAGAATTGGTCTCCCCACCTAAGTGGCCGAAATCTTTGCCGCTGGATGAGCTCGAACTGCTGCCGAGCAACTCCTGGGACGCGCAGTTCTACGAGACTTGGCAAGCCGGCGCGCCCGCGGCCGAGCGTCGGCTCCGGCAGTTCGTTAACGAGACGGTGAGGCGCTACCATGAGGATCGCGATCGAGCCGATTTCGACGGTTCGTCGCGGTTGTCGCCCCATTTGCATTTCGGCGAGCTGAGTCCGCGGCAGATCTGGGCGGCAGTTGAAAAAAGCAGCGGCAAGGTTCCCGCGGGGAAATCGAAACTTGGCCAAGGCGCCGAGGTGTTTCTGAAGGAAGTTGGTTGGCGCGAATTCGCCTATCACCTGCTCTATCATTTTCCTTCCACGACGAAGGAGCCCTTGCGCGAACAGTTTCGTCGCTTTCCCTGGCGGCGGAGCGCCACCGAGCTGTGGTCCTGGCAGCGCGGGCAAACGGGCTTTCCAATCGTCGACGCCGCCATGCGACAGCTGTGGGCGACCGGCTACATGCCCAATCGAACGCGCATGATCGTAGCATCGTTTCTGACGAAGGATTTGCGGTTGTCGTGGCAGCAAGGGGCCAGATGGTTTTGGGACACGCTGGTTGACGCCGACTTGGCGAACAACACGCTTGGCTGGCAATGGACCGCCGGCTGCGGGGCCGACGCGGCGCCCTATTTTCGGGTGTTCAACCCGACGATGCAGGCCGAAAAAGCCGATCCCCATGGCGACTACATTCGCCGGTGGGTTCCGGAACTGGCAACGCTGCCGACAAAGTGGCTGCGCGAACCCTGGACAGCGCCGGCGGAGGAATTGGCCGCGGCAGGCGTCAAGCTCGGCGAGACGTACCCGCAGCCGATGGTCGATCATCACGAAGCTCGCGACGCGGCCCTGGCGGCCTATGAACGCGTGAAGAATTCTTGAGACTAAAAAAACAGCCCCGACCTAGCTAGGTCGGGGCTGTTAGTGTTTGACGTGCAGCAATTGAACGGCTTCGCGACTGCTACACCTTGGGAATCCGCATCGCGTAGAACGATCGCCAGACGAAGACAAGCGCGATCGCCAGCATCACGGCGCCGATGGCGCCGGTGTAGTCGCGCGCCCCGCTGGCGTGCGCCGCTTCCTTCATCTTCACGGCAATCTCGACGGCCAACAGGCCGAAGAGCGTCGAGAACTTGATGATCGGATTGAGCGCGACGGAGCTCGTGTCTTTGAAGGGATCGCCGACGGTGTCGCCGATGACGCTGGCGGCATGAAGGTCGGTCCCTTTTTCCTTCAAATCGACTTCGACCAGCTTCTTGGCGTTGTCCCAGGCGCCGCCGGCGTTGGCCATGTAGATCGCTTGGAACAAGCCGAAGACGGCGATCGACACGAGGTAGGCGACGAAGAAGTTGGGATCGAAGAAGGCGAAGGCCAGCGTGATTGCCATCAGCGCGATGAAGATGTTCCACATCCCCTTCTGGGCGTACAGCGTGCAGATCTTCACGACCGCTTTCGAATCCTCGATGTCGGCCTCGGTCTTGGTCAGGTCCATGTTCTTCTTGATGTACTCCACCGCCCGATAGGCGCCGGTGGTGACGGCCTGCATCGAGGCGCCGCAGAACCAGTAGATCACCGAGCCGCCGGCCATAAAGCCGAGCAGCACGGGGGCGTCGGTCAGGCTGAGACGCAAGTACCCTGCCCTGCCAAGCAACAGAATGATCGAGAAGATCATCGTCGTGGCGCCGACGACCGCCGTACCGATGAGCACCGGCTTGGCCGTCGCCTTGAACGTGTTGCCGGCCGAGTCGTTCGCTTCGAGATAATGCTTCCCCATCTTGAAGTCTGGGTCGAAGCCGAAGTCACGCTTGATCTGCTCGTTGATGCCCGGGATTTGCTCCGTTTGGGCCAACTCGAAGATCGATTGGGCGTTATCGGTGACAGGTCCGTAGCTGTCGACCGCGATGTTCACCGGGCCCATGCAGAGGAAGCCGAACGCGACGAGGCCGAAGGCGAAGATCGAGCCGACGCCCACTGGATCGAGCCCCTCTTGCAGCGTGACCATCATGAGTTCGTCGAGTCCCTGCAAACTGACGAAGTAGGCCCCCGACATCAGGCCGGTGATCAGCATGCCGTTCCAGAAGGCGCTGAAGTTGCCGGCGACAATGCCCGAAAGGATCGTGAGCGAGGGGCCGCCTTCGCGCGATGCGGTCACGATCTCGTGAACATGCTTCGAGTGCGAGCTGGTGAAGATTTTGGTGAATTCGGGGATCAACACGGCCGCCAACGTGCCGCAGCCGATGATCGTGGCCAGCTGCCACCACAACTGCGGCATCGCCTTGCCGCCGACGGTGATGTCGCCGATCAATAGCCAACTCATGCCGAACGAGGTGGTGATGCAGAGGATCGCGGCGATCCAGATCAGGCGCGTTAGCGGCGCTTCGAAGTCGAATTCCTTCAGGCCGCGGTACTTCGTTTCGGAGATGGCCTGATTAATGAAGTACGAAACGCCCGACATGAAGTCCATCAGGAATCGCATCGCAAAGAGCCAGACAATCAGCTTGGCCTGGATGTCGACGTTCGGCACGGCGAGGGTGATGAAGGCGATGAGCGCGACGCCGGTGACGCCGTACGTTTCGAATCCGTCCGCCGTCGGGCCGACCGAGTCGCCCGCGTTGTCGCCCGTGCAGTCAGCGATGACGCCCGGATTACGGGGATCGTCTTCCTTGACGTTGAAGACGATCTTCATCAGATCGGAGCCGATGTCGGCGATCTTCGTGAAAATGCCGCCGGCGATCCGCAGCACCGAGGCGCCGAGCGACTCGCCGATGGCAAAGCCGAGGAAGCAGTAGCCGACGATCTCCCGCGGCAGGAACAGCAGGATGATCACCATCATCACCAGTTCCAGCGAGATCAAGAACAGCCCGATCGACATGCCGGCGCGCAGCGGAATGTTGACGACGTCAAGCGGTTCGCCGCGGAGCGACGCGAACGCCGTGCGCGCATTGGCGAACGTATTGACGCGGATGCCGTACCAGGCGACCGAGTACGAGCCGATCATGCCGATGATCGAAAACAGCAGCACGAGCGCCGTGGTCTTGAGCGTCTCGTCTTGCAGCTTCAAAAAGTAGTACGCCATCGCCGCGGCGATGAGCAGGAAGAGCATGATCAGGAACTTGCCCTGTTGGATCAGGTAGGTTCGGCAGGTTTGGTAGATGATTTCCGCGACTTTCAGCATCGACTCGTGCGCGGGAAGCATCGCAATCTGGCGGCGCAGATAGAGGCTGATGCCCAGCGTGCCGCAGATGACGAACGAGCCGTAAAGGAGCAGGTTGTACCCGGAAATTTCATTCCCGAAGATCGTGAACTTTCCCGCGTGCAGATCGGGAATCGCCAAATCGGCTTCGCTGGCCAGCAGCGGCGCGGCGTTCAGCGTGACGATCGCGACGGCTAGGAGCAGCCTTTTCATCCAAATGCCGAGGGTGTGCGAAACGGCGCACCTGCGGATCGCCGCTCCGGGGACGAAGTGCGTTGCCGCACTGGGGTCGGTTTCTGCGGGAGTCATGTGCATTGAATCGAAGCCTTTCATCGCTCGGCTAGTGCGGAGCCCCAGACCGGGGCGAGAAACGGAGCAGAAGAAGTCGCTCAACAATGTAGAAAAGGAGCCATGGGTCCACCGGCGCCTTGAACCAGCAAAACGGGGCCATTTCGACGCCAATGTAAGCGATGGCAGGCCAATTGACTACACCACTGGGCGCCAAGATTTCGCAACAATTTATATATCGTTTCCGAAACGCCGCCGCTGCTCATGGGCCACGCTACGGCTGCCCGGCGCGGGCGGTCAGCAGGACCTGCAGCGACCCGAAGAAGAAGTTCTCCTGCTTTGCCAAGAACGTTTCCGAGCGCCGATTCGCGAGCTGGGCGAGCCGTTCGCGCGCCGACGGACTCAGCCGCTTCCCCACTTGCTCCAGGAAGTGCTGTAGGTACAACTCGACGTAGCGCTCCAGCCATTCGCCAGCCGGTCGTTGCCGGTGAATCAGTATGTATTCTCGCGCCACCTCCACGAATCCCGCCTCGCGCAGCAGGCGCTGCGCGAATCGGGGGAAGTAAGTGCCGTAGTAGCTGTCATCGTTCCCAATTTCACGATGTTCGGCCTGTCGGACCGCAAGCTCCAAATCGGGCGGCCACGAGAGCATGATCGAATGGACGTTGTCGGTCTCGAGGATGGCGAGCGTTGATCCAACGCGCAATACGCGGCGAAATTCCCGTAGCGCGTGAGGCAAGTCGGGGTAGCTCTGCATGCTGTGCCCCGACCAAATACCGTCAATGGTTGCATCGTCGAAGGGGAGTCGCTCGACGTTGCCTTGCACCAAGCGGACGCGACCGGCGCCGATCAGCGGTTGCAAGCGCCCTTCCGCGGCGGCAAGAAACGCGGGCGACGTATCGAGGCCGACGGCTACTCCGTTGGTCAAACGTTCGGCCAGCAGACCGGTGAAGAAGCCGTCGCCGCAGCCCGCGTCAACGATCGACTCGTGACCCTGCCACGGCAGGCGGCCGATGATCTCGCGGAAGTCGTCGGCGAGCGCCTGATGGAGCGCATCAAGTCGTTCGGCGTAGGTCGGCAGTGCGTCGTTCATGGCGGATGGCGTGACTGGCGTGACATGGCGGGGAAAATCGCCCGATTTGCCAGGCAACTTGCATGCCGCCGGTCGCAACTGGTCGCCGCCCTGCCCCGCCGGTAGATTGAATGACCCGGCGACGATCGTGTTTGCCGGCTCGAGCATCAGCTCACCCCACCCCTTCCGGAGGCGCGTCCTATGTCACACCCCCTCACCCTCCTCGCGTGCCTGCTCGCGCTGGGCATGATCGCCTCGTCGTCGGCGGCCGATGAAGCCAAGCCGGTCGTTCTCGAACCGGGCGACAAGGCCCCCGCGTTCGCTGGCGACACCGACGAGGGCAAGCCGTGGAAGTCGGCCGACCACGTCGGCGAGAAAGTCATTGTGCTCTACTTTTATCCGAAAGACATGACCCCCGGCTGCACCAAGCAGGCCTGCACCTATCGCGACATGCAGCAGGACTTTGCCGGCAAAGAGGTCGAGGTCATCGGCGTCAGCGGCGACACCGTGGAAAGCCACCAAGAGTTCAAGAAGGCTCACGACCTGAACTTCACGCTGCTGGCCGACCCGAAGGGGGAGATCGCTAAGGCGTTTGGCGTGAAACTCCTCAGCGGCGGCGACGCGATCATCACCTCGCGCTGGACGTTCGTGATCGATAAGGACGGCAAAATCGCCTACAAGAACGAGAAGGTCGATGCGGCGAAGGATCCGGCGACAGTGCTCAAGGTGATTGGCGAACTGGAATCGAAGAAGAGCTGAGGGTTTTAGCGCTCCGTAAGTGAGTGTTTAGGTGAGTAAGTAGCAGCAGCCCCGACCCGGTGAGGTTGGGGCTGCTTGCGTTTGTCATCGAGCATCCAGAATCTCGAATCTCACGAGACGCTAGATTCTTCGCACCGCTCAGAATGACGGTCTATCGCAGCATGGCGATCTAAAAAGCATCCGCGGCGCGGTAGGCGGCGACGAGCGCCACCTCGCCTTGCTTGCCCTCAATTGACTTGCCGTGCTCCATGCCAATCACGCCTTCAAAGCCTTTCTCGTGGATGTGCTTGAAGACGTTGCGGTAGTTGATCTCGCCAGTTCCCGGCTCGTTGCGGCCGGGGTTATCGCCTGCTTGGAAGTAGCCGATCTCGTCCCAAGCCAGATCGATGTTGGGGATGAGATTCCCTTCCTGGATCTGCTGGTGGTAGATGTCAAACAAGATCTTGCACGACGGGCTGTCGACCGCCCGGCAAATTTCGTACGCCTGCGGGATTTTGTGCAGGAACAGCCCTGGGTGGTCTCGGAACCAGTTGAGCGGCTCCAGCACTATGACGTAACCGTGCGGCTCGAAGACTGCCGCGCACTCGCGGAGCAAGTCGACGCAATTGGCGGTCTGATAGCCCCACTCGACGTTGTTGTCGTACCCGTCCGGAACCACCGTCATCCACTTGGCGTTCACGCGTTTGGCGACGTCGATGCTGTCCTTCACGTCTTGCACGACCTTCGCGCGGGCGGCTTTGTCATCCTTGCGGACAAACGCCTTTGAACCAAAATCGCCGTGGGCGACGAACACTCCCATCGTCATCCCCAGGTCGTCGAGGGTCTTGCCGATTTTCTCCTGCATCTGGGGCGACTGCCCCTTCATGCCATTGTCTTCCCAGCCGGTGAATCCCTGGTCGGCGGCGTACTTCAACTGGTCGAGATAGTCCTTGCCGGCGTGGTTCTCGAACATGCCGGGATGGGGGCCGTATTTCAACTTGAATTTCTCGCCCTTCGCGCCGGAGGGCGTCGTTTCGGCCGCGTCGCCGCGCGCCGCAGCGCCGACCAACCCCATGGCGGCCGCCCCGGCCACGCCAGCCGCCGTCCCCTGCATCAAAAAATCGCGCCGCTGCATAGCTGAGTCCTTACGAGTCGTGACTGGTTCAGGAAAAGTTTGATCTCCAGGTAGCTCGCCCATTCTAAACCGGGACATCGACGCATGCGACCGTCGGTCTGCGGTGCGGCGTCGCCTCGCGACGACATGATGGCAATGACCGGCCGGCTGCAGGGCACGCCAGCGAGTTGCAGTGCACGCTACGGCGAGGATGAGAGATTGCGTCTCCCACGATCGTGAACAACGGACTGGCCAACGCGCGTTGCTCGCCGGCGAAGTTCGTGGGGCACTAGTTTCGCAATTCGGAATGATTGGCGGAGTCGATCTGCCTCCAGCACAACTCTGCCAATAATATTTGACACGTCGTCGGAATGAGAGTACGCTTCGCGTCGTCAGGGGGCGTCGCAACGATTGGCCGGCTCCTGGCGCCTGGACTTTTCTCCGTTGCTTCTGCTCTCGTCCTCTCTTCTTGCTTGTTCAGTCGGATCGCCGGGTGCGATTCAAGACCGCATCTCGGCGCAAGCTTGTCCATAGGCCGAATTGGATTTTGGCGAACCGTCGATTTCCGCGCGTGGCGCGACTACTTGCGCTGCGCGCGGCGAACTAGTTTTGGATCGCTTACTGACCCCATGCATTCTGTACAGGGAGTAGATCGAAATGAAATTGGATAGTATTGTAATAAAGATCGCTGCTGCTGCGAGCCTCGCTGCAGTCGCGGCGATGCCGGCGCTGGGCTCGACGCCCTTGGTGACCGGCGGTCTGACGATCTACTACGACTTTGATAGCTTTACGAACACGGTCATGGATGGGTCCGGCAACGGCTTCAACGCCAAGGTGCAGGACGCCACCCGCACCGCGTTGGACAACGGCAACACGCTGCTCACCACGGGCGTCATTTCTAATGACACGACGAACCCCAAGCGCGGCGCCGGCGCGGTGCGCCTGCAGCAGTCAGGCGAATTGTTCGAAGACCCCGTGTTTCTCGACCTCGACGGCGGCGTCATCAAAGCGAACTTTCCCGCAAAAGTCCCCAAGGCGGCGACCACCGTGGCCGCCTGGCTGAACATCCCAGAGATACGCACCGACCTCGGCGGGAACTACAACTGGAACGCTTCTGGCTCGATCCTCCAGTCGCAGACCGCAGGACCTTCATTCAGCGGTCACTATCAGCTTGAAGGCGACGGACGCATTCGATGGGCGCTGCGCGGCGAGTTCCAGGCGCAGAACATCGTCAATTCTAGCGGAGCTCCATTCACTGGCGGCCACCCCTACCCGAATCAGCCCGATATCGATGCCAACGGCGCCTCTCCCGAGCCTTACCCGCTCAACGAATGGTTCCACGTCGCCTTTACGTACGATAAGAACGCCAACGGCGGCGCCGGCGAGTTCGGGATGTACTTTAATGGCGTCAAGATTCGCGGCGGCGCCCCCAACGGACTGACTGATGGCGAGCCGACGGGGGCGATCGATCTGGGGGCGTGGGATGATCGCGGCGCCGGCGACTTCTTCGACGGCCTGGGGATCGGCGCCGTCCCCGACAGCGGCGGTCGTCGTTTGCACGGCCTGATGGACGAGTTTTACATCTTCGATCGAGCGCTCACGCCCACGGAGATCGGCAAGCTGGCGATGGTCGCGTCGCCCGGCGATTTCGACGCCGACGGCGACGTCGACGGGGCGGACTTCCTCGTCTGGCAGCGAGGATTCGGCACGACGTATGATGCCGCTGATCTGGCCGCCTGGAAAGCAAACTTCGGGTCCGCGCCGGCAATCGGCGCCGTGCCCGAGCCGTCGACCATGTTGTTGGCTCTGTGCACGCTCGCGGCGTTGGCGCGAGTCCGATCACGCTGATTTTCGAAGCGACTTGGTTGTTGGGCGGGCGGCCTGTCAGGTTCTGGCAGGCCGCTTGTTTTTTTGGGAACAAACAGTTGCCGGCGAACAAGCGTGGTCACCGATGCGGACAGCCAAGCGGTGATCGGCGCCGATGGCGAATGCATCCGCGCGGCAACCGAGATATCCTGATGCGCGGCGCGTGGCGACCCCTTCACGTCTATTGCATATGCGGCAGAGCGGTCGAGCAAAGGATCTCAAAAGCGGTCAAGCTGGCGCCGAAAGGAATCTCAAAGAAGATAGAGTAATATAATCTTTTTCGCCGCCGCCACGGACTCGCTCGCAGCAAAATCCGCGTCCTTGGGCATTGGCTGCGACGCTTCGTTGTTCGATTCTTGTCGCGCATTCGAGTCGACGCATCTTCAGTTGTTGTAAGTACTTAGGCTCTTGGCTGAGGCGTGGCCGGGAGGCTCGTCGTCTCGCTCGGAAGCGTCAAAATCGATCTCAATAGATAGTTAAAGGCCGCGCGTACGCTCTTGGCGAGGTGGGAATTTGCTTCTCAGGGTCGGATCGAATGGCTAAAGTCATGGATGGCGTAAGCAACCTGCTTGTCGTCAGTCCGAAACGCAGCCGTGAATGGCGGCGGCGGCAACAGCGGTCTCGGGAACCGTCGTGGCGTTCCTGACCCGGCTGCTCGGGCGTGCTAGTCACCGGCCAAACTGGCCAGAGTCTTGTGCTCGTGGTTCGCCACTGGCGAGCCCACTTCCTTTTCACTCTGAGGCGATGTTCTAATGAGGCTACAACTTCTGCTAGGCACATGCCTGGTTGCGCTGGGCGCGTCCACGGCATCGGCGGCGCTGGTGCACCGCTACACCTTCGACGGCAATGCCAACGATTCCGTCGGCACGGCCAACGGGGTCGTCATGGGGAATACGGCCAGCTTCGTCGGCGGCCAAATCGTGCTCGACAACCCGACGGGGACGGGGTCCAACGCGTTCAATAACGGAGCGACGCCGGACTCAGGCTCCTACGTCGACTTCCCCAATTTCACCTTCAGCAAGGCCGCGGCCGCCGGCCAGTATGGCGCCGTCTCGGTCGAGCTCTGGGTGACCATGGACACCAATCGCGATTGGTCGGCCCTCTTCTCTGCGGGAATCAGCAGCGGCTTGGAAGGCAACTCCGAGGGGGGCAACGACAACTTCCCCTACGTGCAGATGGTTCCGCGCACCGGCGATGGCGGCGCTGGAAATGACTTCCGCGTGACGACCAACGGCGTGGCCGGACCCGAGAGCTGGGTCGACGCGCCCGGCGACGGCACCGACCTGCAACCAGGGGTCGAAGAGCATCTCATCGCCGTGTTCGACCAGTTGGGCGGCTTGCCCGGCACGCTGACCGTTTACCGCAACGGCGCTCTGTATGGCACCACGGTGCCAATTGCCAACAACCTGGACCTCGCGGCTATGGCGACGGCATTTCCGATCACTACCGCGGCCGACGTGAATGTGTGGCTCGGACGTTCGCAGTGGCCCGATGCCTTGCTCGACGCCAGCGTCAATGAGCTGCGGATTTACAGCCATGCACTAACGGCAGCCGACGCGGCCGCGAACAACGTGCTGGGCCCGAACGTCGTCGTGCCAGAACCGGCCGCCTGCGTGCTGGCGGCCGTTGGTCTGGCGGGCGTCGCTTGGCGCCGTCGCCGGTAGCTCGACTTCATCAGACGATCGAACGGGCATTCAGCGGAGGCGACTTCGTTGAATGCCCGTTTTTTTGTGCGCTCTCGGAGGAGGTCGCAACTCACGTTGTTGCTGCCGGCCATTGGCGGAACACGACGCAGACGGTCGTTTTGTCGAGGCAGGCGAACTCCAGTGCACCCCACGGCCGCTGAGTCACGCGCGGCACGTTCGGGTGCAGCAGGTCGGGGCGTCGAGCCGAGATCTCGCGATGGACTGCCGCGATATCGTCGGTTTCGATGGCGATTTCGGGGCGGTCTTTCGCGGCGTATTCAGGACTCGCCACGATGTAGGCCTTCGCGCCGTCGCGAGCGACGACCGCGAGGTCGCCATCCTGGTGCAACACCGCGAATCCGAGCCCGTTGACGAACAGATCGAGCCCCTGCTCAAGACGATCATAAAAAATTTTTGGGATCAGATTCATTAACATCGGCGGCCTCGCGAATGTGGAGTCTGTATTTATGCACAAGAGGCTGGGCGCGGCTCCACGGATTGGAACGGAAAAACGGCTCGTCGGCGAGATCGGGCGCGAAAAAAGCGGCGCGTCCCTTAGGGAACGCGCCGCTTCACCACATCGGGATCGCCGACCGTTAGGCTCGTCCGGCGGAGTTTAGACAATAGCGAGGTCGTCTCGATTCAGCCTTGCTCGGCCTCGTCATCGCCGCGGCGAGAGCGGCGTTGAGGACGCTCGCCGCCAGCGCCGCTGGCGTCGTCATTCCCGCCGCGACCAAACCGACCGCCGGGACCATTTTGTCCACGCTGGCCCCCCTGTCCGCCCAACGCGCCGCGAGCGCGGCCGCCCATTTGACGGCCAAATTGCTCAATCTCCTTCGCGTCGACTTCGCCGTTGCCGTCTGCATCGGCTTGGCGAAGCATCGGGCGTGCCTGTTCCGACGCTTCATCGGTGGTAATTTTGCCGTCGCCGTTCTTGTCCATGGACATGAACCGCTGGGTCATATCGCCGCCGCCACGGCCAAAGCCGCCGCCGGGGCCGCCAAAGCCTCCGCCGCCCGGGCCGCCCCCCATTCGCTGCATGGCCGTTTCGAGTTCCGCCTTCGAGACGGCGCCGTCGCCATCGGCGTCTGCTCCGCGAAGCATCATCCCCATCCGCGGGTCGTTGACTTCATCGGGGGTAATCTTGCCGTCGCCGTTCTGGTCGGCGCTCATCACGCGGTCAACCATCTGCGACGGGTCGCCCATCGGGCCGCCTGGTCCACCCGGCCCGCCCGGTCCGCTCGCCTCTTCCTGGGTGATGGCTCCGTCGCCGTCCGTATCAAGCGTTGCCAACGCGGCGGCTGCCTTGCGCAGCTCCGCCTTACTGATCGAACCGTCGCTGTCGGCGTCCAGGGCGGTGAACATGGCATTGCCGCGCCGGAAACCGCGACCGCCGAATCCGCCGCCAAACCGGCCCCCGTCTTCCCCTTCGGCGCCGCGACCGAAATTCCGCTCCCCGCGCTCGCCATCGCCGCGACCTGGGCGCTCGCCGCGCGGGGCGCCTGCTTCCTCGTCGCCGAATTCGGCGCCCGCATCGCGACCGCGGGGGGCTTGGGCAAACGCCGACGTGGTTGTCAGCAGGCAGAGGGCGACGGCCCAACATGTTTTGGCCATGATCTGATTCTCTCCTGAATGAGCCGTCGCTGCGCGGGGATAATCCCGAGGGAAGCAGCGATCGGGATGGTGTGGCGAGTTGTTCCGATTAGATTGACCGCCGACGGGCGGCGGCGCAACGGGAGTATACCTCAGGTTGCCGGGAAAAACCGCCCGCTGGCGTGCGAACCGGCCGGACGATGGGGAATGAAACCCCAGGCGTCGCCGGCGGTTTCGATTGCCGCGATTCTCAGGGGCTCCGCGGACGATCGAGCAAGTTGTGCGCCGACGGAGGGTTTCAGGGGCGATTGTCTGCAACCAACAGACGCAAATCATCCGCAGAGCTGCGGCAATTCGGCGGTTTTGGTATCTTCGAGCGTTCAACGTTTCGACGCCTGCCACTGAAGCTTTTCCCTAGGTCGTGATCCAGTGAGGTCGCGACGACGCCAAGCAGTCACACTTCATGGAACAGACGCAACAGACGGTGCTGGTGACCGGGGCGTCTTCCGGGATTGGCTTGGCGACCGCCAAGCTGCTGGCCGCTAGTGGCTATCGCGTCTTCGCCGGCGTGCGGTCGGAGGCGGGGCAAGCCGCGATTCGCGCGGCGGGGTTGGGGTCGCTCACGCCGGTGTGGCTTGACGTGACGGATGCCGAACAGGTGCGGCGAGCGATTGTCGAGATAGAGGCCGCGTCCCCGACCGGGCTGTTTTCGCTGGTGAACAACGCGGGCGTTGGGTTGCCCTCGGTGGTCGAGTTCACCGACATCGACGAGTTGCGGGACGTGCTGGAGGTGAACACCCTGGCGCCGCTGCGGATGATGCAAGTCTGCTTACCGCTCCTGCGGAAGGGAGGCGGGCGGATAGTGAATGTATCGAGCATGAACGGGACGATCGCTCTGCCAATGGTGGGCGGATACTCGGCGAGTAAGTTCGCACTGGAGGCGCTGTCGAATACGCTGCGCATCGAGCTGCGGCCGTGGAAAATTCCGGTGACGGTGATTCGTCCCGGCCAGGTGCGGACGGCGATTTTTGAGAAGGCGCGGGCGGCGCTGCAAACGCGCTCGCAGCAGTTGCCGGCGGATCTGGAGCCCGGTTATGGTCCCCTGTTTGCGCGCTGCGCCAGTCTGAACGAACGCGGGGCGAAGCGTGGGGCGTCGCCGCAGAAGGTGGCGGGCGCGGTGCTGAAGGCCCTGCGTGCGCGCAAGCCGCGGCTGCACTATCTGGTGGGGGCGGATGCCATTTGGCTCGATATCGGGCTGGACGTGCTGCCGACGAAATTGCTCAATCGGTTGATTGCTCGGATTTCGGGGGTGATGAAGGGAGAGCGCGCGGTGCAAATTCAGCCCCTGGCTCTGCCAGGGGGTAGCAGCACGCGGGGCGACGCCGATCGGAATGGGGGCCGACCCCCCGGCGGAGCCGGGGGCTAAAGTACCCGCGATCAATCTTCTTCGTCGACCGCGTACGTCGGGGCGCCGAGTTCGCCGCGGTAGACTTCGAAGTTCTTTGAAAACACCTTCTTCGCGAAGAACGCGTCGCCCGGCAGGCGGTTCCAGAGGCTCGAGACGATCGGCCGCATCTTGCCGCCGGCCCGCTTTTTGGTTTCATTGGTGAACGGGCCGAGCGTCAGGGCGTCGCAGCCGAGTTCGATGGCGTGCTCGATCGCCCGCGAAATGAGGTTGTGGTAGGCGAGGATCTCGTGCGAGATCTTGTAGTCGAGGCCGCCGTGGCATTGCATCAGGCGTTTGCCGTCGACGAGGCAGCTCATGAAGCCGACCACTTGGTCGCCTAGATGGGCGGTGAGGACGATCTGCCACTGCGCGGCGATGGCCTGCGGGTTGGTGAGGACGTCGTTGTAGGGGACGTTGAACTTCGTGTTGACCTCGCTTGAGCCGAGCAGCGCCATCACCTGGCGATGCAGCGTCGGGTTCTCGCCGATGACGCCTTGCCACATCTCGATGCGGGCGCCCGCCTTCGCGAACGTGTCGCGCTCGCGGCGGAAATTGCGGCGGCGATTGCGCGACAGCGTGGCGAGAAAGTCGTCGAGCTTGCGGCAGTTCTCGGTGACGATCCGCACCATCGGCAGCGTGAGGAATTGGTGGTATTTCTCCGTGGCGGCCCACTCGGCCTCTTCGGGCGGTTCCGAAATCCACACAGTGTCGACCTTCTTCTGCGCCTTCAGGAAGGCCGAAATGGCGCGCTTCACCGCGGGGCGATCGACGCCGGGGGCGATGATGAAGGGCGAGCAGGCGTCGTAGGCCATGAAGGCCGTGTCGACGAGCAGCGTCGTCTTGCGGGCGAGGGGGCCGATGATGGGGCCGAGCCACTTGCGCACCGGCGGGCGGAGCATATCGGTCGCTTTGCGTTTGCGAAGGCGCACCACCGGGGCGATTGCGGTTAACCGCTCGCCATCATAGGCCTTGGCCCAGAAGAGCTCCGTCTCCTTCGTCGAAAACGGAAAGTACTTGGCGCAACTCGCGACCGCTTCGCCGCCGCCAACTGCTGCCCGCTCGTCCGAACTCAGATTGACGTCAGCAACAACTCGAAATTGCGACATGTTGGCCGGCCCGTCGAATGAACAATTGCTATGCAGTATTGCTGGGTCAATTTACAGGGCGGGTCTAAGACCCCACTATGCCTAACCGCCCTAAACCAATCTTTCGGGCGGTGGACTTGCCCAGGCACAGATTATGCCCGCGAATGACGAAGATAGATGTGGCGAGCATTGGAAAGGCGGCTCGCCAGTGCGCGGAAGCGCGATACCAGACGATGCATCGCGCCGCCCAGCACCGCGCCAATTTGACCCCGCTGGGTAAAATAGATAACGTAAATTGAGCGCTGCCGGTTGAGTTGAGATTAAGTATCAGAGAAACTCTACCGATACGCTCTTTTGCGTAGAATCCGCTAGCCGCTGACGACATTTGAAGTCGTCGGCCCCCGCCCTCAAGGAAGTCCAAACTGCACGGCGGTGCGATTCGACCGCGTTGTCGCTTCTTCCCAGTCGGGGAGTCGCGAATGCGGGCGGCGCGCAGGCTGCGGCGACTCCTATCCCAGCTAGTTTTGGAGTGCAGCTTTGGCTTCGGTGACCCAATTCACGCCTGACGAAGAGCGCTCGCTGGCGGAAAAGCATACGCTGCCGCGGATGCTCTCCATTCCGCTCGCCGGCCTCGGCATGGCCCTCAACGGATTGCTGATGACCGGCGTGGTCGCCTGGGATCAAGCGACTCCATGGATGGTCGGCCTGTTGGTGGCGTTCACGGCGTCCATGATGTTCTGCTGGACCAGTGCGCTGCACGAAGCCGCCCATCAAACGCTGTTCAAATCGCGGGCACTTTCGGTCTGGTGCGGCCGGTTATTGGGCACGATGATGTTCACCCCATACACCGCCTATCGCGAAGTCCATATCCGGCATCACGCTTATCTCAATACGCCGCGAGATTGGGAGCTTTGGCCTTACAGCGACCCGAATGCATCGCTCGGCTTTCGCCGCGCCTTCGTTTGGTTCGATCTGCTGTGCGGCATAGCGTCGGGGCCGATTATCTACGGGCGGATCTATTTTCATCGCAACTCGCCGATCAAGTCGGCGGCGGTACGCCGCGAGATTCGCAACGAATATATCGCCATCGCTGCGCTCTGGGGCGGCATCTGGCTGTACGTCGGGTTAACTCACCAGTGGGCTTCCCACTTGATCGTCGTCATCCTGCCGATGTACATCGCGGCATTCATGCAGACGTTCCGTAAGTTCACCGAGCACCTCGGCATGGCGAGCTTCGATCCCCTGCAAGGAACGCGCACGGTGCTGCCGCGCAAGTGGCTGCTGCGCCTCAGTTCATTCCTGAACTTCGACATCTTCATCCACGGCCCCCACCACCGCCACCCGCGGCTGACGCACACGACGCTCGAAGACAAGCTGTGCGAGTATCAGCGCGAGAACCCCGACGTCGTTTATCCGGCGTACGAGCGCTACTGGAAGGCGATGCTGGCGATGTTTCCCTCGATGATCTTCAACCCCGGTTGCGGGGTGAATGCAGGAAACACCGACGCGCACTTCGCCGCCCCCGGCGAGGCGGAGGATTTCGCCAGCGACGTCGTGCCCAGCGCCGGCAAGGCGGCGATGCGATCGGCGTCGTAGCGCCGTCCTCTTCTAGCCCCTGGCTCCGCCAGGGTGTCGCGCGGCTTATCGCATCGGCATGAGGCGCGTGTTGACCCCCGGGCGGAGCCCGGGGCTGAACTTACGCCGCCTCATCCGGCGGGTGATGACGGCCTGTCAGCCGTTCGCGCAGTGCCGCCAACCGCCCATGCGGCGTCGTGGCCGCGATGCTCGCCGCGACGGCGGTCGCCGGCGCCATCGGCCTGCCTTTCACGGAGAGGTCCATCCCTTCGCCGAAGTAGTATTTCCGCGCTTCGGGGTTCCGCAGCACTTCGTCGGGTCGCCCGTGGCAGAGCACCTGACCGGCACGAATGACGTAGCTGCGGTCGGTGATCTCAAGCGTTTCACGCACCTGATGGTCGGTGATCAAGATTGAGATGCCGCGCGAGCGAAGATCACGAACGATCTCCTGAATGCTCGCAATCGTCACCGGATCGATGCCGGTGAACGGCTCATCGAGCAGGATGATTTGCGGGTTCGACACGAGGCAGCGAGCGATCTCGACGCGGCGTCGCTCGCCGCCGGAGAGCGACTGGGCCTTCGCCTTTCGCAGCTTCGTGACGCCGAACTGTTCGAGCAGCTCGTCGCAGCGAAAGCGGCGCTCCTTACGGCTCATGCCGAGCATTTCCATGACGCCGAGCAGGTTGTTCTGCACCGAGAGCTTGCGGAAGACGCTCGATTCCTGGGCGAGGTAACCCATGCCTCCCTCTCGGGATCGCTTATACATGGGCCAGTTGGTGACGTCCTTGTCCTGGAGGGTGACCTTCCCCGCATCGGGGTCGATCATGCCGCAAGACATGCGGAAGGTGGTCGTCTTGCCGGCGCCGTTGGGGCCGAGCAACCCGACGATCTCGCCGGGAGCGACTTCGTAGTCGACGCCGTCAACGACGCGCCGGCGGCCGTAGTTTTTCACCAGGCCGCGAACTTTGAGCAGGGTCATTCGATTCGTCCTCCATGACGAATTGGTGTCTTGACGGCGTCGCGTGGTTTGCAGCCTCTGGCTTCGAAACTTTTCTAATGGCCATCATCCATCGCTTTCACCACAGAGAACACAGAGGTCACAGAGAAGACGACAAAAGGCAAACGCCTCAACTCTTCCTCCGTGCTCTCTGTGTGCTCTGTGGTTAAGTCGTAAGCAACTAAGCCTTTCAAGCGTGCGGGCAGTTGAATATGGATCGGAGACGGGGCCTACGATCATCTCACAATTCTCATATCGCCGAAATTCGGGAACCCCGGCAATGCGTTCAAGAACGGTATGCTCCCCCACGAATGGGGCCAGAACACGCTCACCGCTTTGCCGATCAGCAGCCGCCGGTCGAGGTACGGCCCCCCCGGGTGATCGCCCGACATGCCAGGCATCATCCATAACCGACAGTCTTTGCTTTCCGGACTGTTGTCGCCCATGACGAACAGCTGTCCCTCTTCGACGTTGAAGTCGTGTTTGCGCCGCCCGGCGAACACGTTCCAATAGTCGGGCGTCGAGAAGAGGGTTTCCAATCCGTACGCCGGCGGGTCGTAGTCAGCGAGGTATTGCGGGTCGTCGGGGTATTTCGTGGCGATGTAATAGATGTCGCGGAGCACGGCGAGCCGAGTCACCGTCAGCTTGGCGTCTTGGGCCCCGATGCCGACGGGGGACAAATCGCCTTGGTCTTCGGCCGAGTTCTCGCTCGCCCAGGGGATCATCCCTTTGCGGCCGCCTGGCAGCAGCTTGTCGGGATCGTAGGTCGCATCGCCAAGGTCGACGAGTTCGCCGTCGACCCACAGGAGCAACTGGTCATCGACGTTAGCGAACCGCAGCTCGTACGTTCCCGGCGAATTGACGCTGGTCTGGCCGCTTGCCTTGAAGTCGAGCGCCTCGCCGGTGCGCCCGTCAATCGCGCTGAGCGTCACCTTGCCGTCGCCGAGGTTAAACGTCGCGCGAAAATGGTTACCTGCCTCCACTAAGTCGAGCACCAATTCCCCGCGGGCCTCTTCTACGTCGACCGTCGCGTCGACAGCCAAATCGCCGACCCACTCCGTGCCGAAGCTGCCGGAGTCTTGCCCGGAGTTAGGACGAATTTGCCAGCCGTCGCGCTCGGCGAACCCGCGCAACAATCGAGCGTTATAAGCGTTGAAGTCAGAAATCAACTGCGGGCGGCTGCTCTTGCGGACGCTCTCGCGCAGTTCTTCCGCCGTTTTGCTTCCTTCCTTGGCGACTGCGTCGATGCCATCCTTCGCCGCACGACGGGCGATGGTCCAATGATTGTCGTCTGGAATCAGGTGTCGATAGCGAAGCCACGCCATTGGCGCGTCTTTGCCCGTGTCGATCGAGAACCGTTGTGCGACGGTCTGCTCTCCTGGTTCTACCGCGACCTTCCAGCCGTCGGGCGTCGTTGCGGCCCATCGCAGGGGCCACCCGGCGTTGTAGAGCGTCGTCGGTTCGAAATTAGTGTCGTGCACCAGCTCCAGCATCGCCTCGACCTTGTCGGCCGGTTTGCGTTCGATGAGGAATTCCGCACTCTCGTCGCCGAGTGCGCGGGTGAAGACGTCCCCTTGATAGAGTTGCAACTGTTCGCCCGGGAGGCCTACCAGTCGCTTGATGTAGTTCATATTCCCATCGCCGGGAAACTTGAACACCACCACATCCCACCGCTCTGGCTCGCTGAAGTCGATCCCGTACTTGTTGACCAAGATGCGATCGCCAGGATAGCTCGGCTGAAATTCGATATCCGGCACGTCGGCCTCCGCAAGCGCCGTCCGCGGCAAGTCGGGACGCATTGGCATCAGGTAGCGACACATCGGGCACATGCCGCCGACGACGTCGAGGCTCTCGATGGCCGCCTTAATGCGCGTCGCCTCGGCGCCCTGGGCGCCCCGTAGCCGCGCCATTAGCCGATCGCGATTCTCGCCCTCGCTGCTGGCGGTGGTGCGGAAGCGATGCCCACACTGCAGGCAATGGACATCCTTATGCTGCCCTTGCAGCGACGGCGACATCGACCCCGTCGGAATGACGAACGCCTCGGCTTCGAACGAGCGGAACAGAAACGCCAGCACGAAGGCCACAACGATCGACTCGAGCGTCTCGCGGAACATCACGAAGTCGTGGTTCGACTTCGTTTCGGGAGCCTTGGATTCCGCCAGGGGCGCCTCGGCGGGCTTCGCGTCACGTCGATCAGGAGCCGTCTTCTTATTCGCCATCGAAATTCCATCAAAAACTGAGTAGCGGCGGTTCGGCGAAAGAGACTAACCACCAAGACACGAAGGGCACAAAGACGCACCAATGATGAGAAACGCGACCAAGTATTTTGGAGCGTTGGCTTCGGCTCCGGGTTGGTCGCTTTTCTTCTTGCCTGGTTTCCTTCGTGTTTCTTAGTGACCTTCGTGTCTTGGTGGTTAATCTTCTACCCCTCCACGGGGCAGCCACCCGCATGAGCGGAGTCGAGGTCCTCCGTCCATTCGCTACGGGCGTCGCAATATAGCCACTTCCGTCAAATGGGGGAAACTTGAAAAGGCCCCATCGGCGGCTGCTAGCTGTCTTGGCCGAATTATACCGGGGGGCCGTGTAGCGGGCACTCTCCGTGTGCCTGCTTCATAGGGGAGATTCCTGCTGCGGGGAATTAGGATAATCGCTACCTTGGCCGCCAGTTGCTGAAACTCCGTCGCATACGGCCAGCGCGACAACACGGCTAGCCGGAGGGCCACGCCCCCCGGGCGGCCTTGGCCAGGGGTGTTCCATTCCTCCGCCGCGTTCGTGGGGTCTTACTCGTTCGGCGGGGCGTCAGGACCGCGTGGCGGTCCGGCTGTTGGGGAACGATCATGTTAGTTTTGGCGCGTTGCGTGAAAGTCATTTGGGAAATTTGAGTTCGCCATGTCGCTCCGCCGCCTCTTCCGTCGCCGTCCGCATGTCCCGTTCGCCGAATGGGGCGCTGAGGTCCGCCGCTTCGACCTGCCGGCCGACGGTCCCGTAGAGTTCGCTCAGTGGCTCCATCCCTGCGTCAGCGAACAGCCGATCGCGCAAGAAGAAATCGATGGCTTGCGGCGGTTCATCCGCCCCGGCGACTTTGTGATCGACGTCGGCGCCCACACGGGCGATTCGACGGTGCCGCTCGCCCTGGCCTGCGGACCCACAGGCCGCGTGTTGGCACTCGAGCCAAATCGGCACGTTTACAAGATTCTCGAGCAGAACGCCGCCCTTAACGCGGGCCGCACGCGCATCGACTGTCGCTGTTGCGCCGCAACTCCTGCTGACGGGACGTTTGTGTTCCACTACGGCGACGCCTCGTTCTGCAACGGCGGAGCTGTCGGGCGGCGCAATTGGAACCTACTACGCAAAAAATTCCCGCTGCAGGTCGAAGGCCGCAACCTGCTGCAGATCCTGCGCAATGAATACGCCGAGTGCCTGCCGTGGCTCAGCTACGTGAAGGTCGACGCCGAAGGGTTCGACTGCCAGATCCTGGAGTCGATCTTGCCAATCCTCCGCGAGCGGCGGCCAGTTGTGCGGACCGAAGTTTTCAAGCGACTCTCCAACGGCGAGCGGCAGGCGTTGTTCGATCTATTGGCGTCGGCGGGTTACGAACTCCACCGTTACGCGGCCGGCGCCCATCCGGTTGGGCCTCTGCTCGCCCGGAACAAGATGTACGCCGAACGTCACTTCGACGTGATTGCGTTACCGAAGAAGCGTGAGTCGCTGGCAGCTTGAGGAAACTAACCGCAAAGGCACGAAGACACGAACGAAGCACGAAGAGGGAGGAGAAGGCGGTTCCAAATTTCTTCTTCTTGCTTCCTTTGTGCCTGCGTGACTTGGTGTTTCAACTAACCCGTTCAGCAGTTGCTTTCCGCAGTTCCGCCGCCAGCAGTTCAATTTGCTCCTCTTCGAGCAAACGCCGCGACGCCCGCAGGTCCGCCAGCGCGATGGCCAAGATCACGCCTCCCGCGAGCAAGAGCGCGCAGAGATACGCCGTCATCGCCGCGGGATTCGGCGGCAACTGATTGGCCAGCGTGATCGCGGCCCCGACGACGCCGATCAGACCGCTCGCCACCATCCGGCGCTGTAGCTGCCGGCGGACGAATTCCCGCCGCCGAGTATTCGTTGTCGCGTGAATCCATTCGCGCCACTGCTGCCAATGAAGCGCAAAGAAGACGGCCGACAGACCGATCAGAAAGTAGCCGAAGTATTCCGGTCGGGCCATGCGTTGGTCTCTCAAAAGATATTACCATGACGGCACGACGGACACGACGAAAGACAGTTAGCGAGGAACTGCCGATGGACCCAGATAATCGCGGATGAAGAGAAGGTTTGCGCTGTTACCGATCGAAAGAGTTTCTTTCTATTCATCTCTATCTGCGTCTATTCGCGTTCATCGGTGGTTCCGTATTTTCTATTTTCCGTATTCCGTCGTGCTCGTCGTGTCGTTGTGGTTCAAGTCGCATCTCGGCTACGCACGCAAGTCACCGCCAACTTGCTGCGACAAGATCGTCACGATCCGCTCGCGCACGCCGTCCGCTTCCTCGTTGGTGAGCGTCCCAGTCGCCGATCGCAGCTGCAGCGTGAAGAGCAGGCTCTTCTTGCCGGCGCCAAGCCGCTGTGGGTCGCGGTACGTTTCCTGGAATTGTATCGATTCAATCAGAGCGCCGCCCGCTTCGCTCACGAGCCGCTCGACCTCGGCCCAGCGAATCGATTCGTTGACGACGATGTTCACGTCCCGGCTGACCGGCGGGTATTGCGAGAGGGGCGTTGCCGTGGGGGCGAGTTCCGCGGCCCCAATGAGAATCTCCAGGTCAATCTCGGCCACGGTCGAACCGCCGCGCAACTCGAACCGCTCACGGCCCGCTTTGCTGAGCTCGCCGAGGTAGCCGAGCGTATGGTCGCCGAGCCGCAGGCGGCACTGGCGAGCGTCGTCGAGGAGCGGATACTCAACTTCACCGACTTGCAGTTGTTGCGCGGAGGCGACGCGGGCGACGAGGGCTTCGAGCACCCCTTTGAGCTCCAGGAACCCGCCGCCGGTGGTGATGGCGAGCAGTCGCTTCTGCTGCGGGATTTCACCGGCGATCGGCAGGTAGACGTTTGCGATTTCGAACAGCTCGATCGTGGGGTTCGACAGCTTTTCGTTGTGACGGCGGGCCGTGAGCAGGCTCGGCACGAGCGTTTGCCGCAAGCAATCGGCGCGGCGGAGGACGGCGGTCGACGCGCGCAGCGGCGCTTCGTCCGACCAGGGCTGAATCGCATCGACGAGCGTCTCGTCGACGGCGCTCAGCGTCATCGCTTCGTCGAAGCCGGCGGCGACAAGCGTCGCGCGGACGCGGTCGAGCACGCGGTCGAGCCGCGTGCGAGTCGACGCGGCCATCTTCACGTTGGTGTCTTCGGGAATCTTGTCGTAGCCGTAGATGCGGGCGACTTCCTCGATGAGGTCGATCTCGCGCGTGAGGTCGGCCCGCCAGCTGGGAGGAATCACCTTCACGCAGTGCTCGCAGATGTGCGTCTCCTCGCAGCCGAGAGCGGTGAGGATCTTTTGCACGTCGGCGACGGGGACTTCGATTCCCAGCACCCGCGGCAACTGCGCCCAGCGGAGTTTCACCACCTCGCGAGCCGCTTGCGGCTTAGCGGTCCCAACATCGACGCTCCCGGCGGCAAGTGTGCCGCCGGCTAATTGGAGAATTAACTCGCACGCGCGCCGACTCGCCCAATCGAGCGCGGACACGTCGACGCCGCGCTCGAAGCGGTACGAGGATGGGCTATGCAGCCCATGCCGCCGCGCCGTCGTCCGCACTGAGAGCGGATCGAAGGCCGCCGATTCCAACAATACGTCGACCGTCGCGTCGGTCACTTCGCTGTCGACGCCCCCCAAGACGCCGGCGAGGGCGACCGGCTTCTCGGCGTCGGCGATAACGCACGTCCCTGCGGCGAGTTCGTACTGTTGGTGATTGATTGCCGAAAACTTCTCACCGACCTTCGCGGCGCGGACGATGATCCGCCCGCCGGCGAGCTTCGCGAAGTCGAACGCGTGGAGCGGTTGGCCGCACTCGAACATCACGTAGTTGGTGACGTCGACGACGTTATTGATTACCGCGATGCCGAGCGTGCGGAGACGGTCGGCAAGCCACGCCGGGCTGGGGCCGATCTTCACGCCACGGATCAGCCGAGCCGTGTAGCGGGGACAGAGCTCGGGGGCTTCGATCGTGACGCTCGTAAGAGATTCGATCTTTGGGCCCTTCGCGACGACCTCGGCGGCCGGGATCGTGATCGGCAGGTCGTAGAGAACGCCGACTTCGCGGGCGACGCCGATGTGCCCCAGGCAATCGGGGCGATTGCTGGTGACTTCGAGGTCGATCGCTTCGTCGCTGGCGCTCTCGAAGTTAAGGCCGGAGAGAGCGAAGCGGTCAGCGAGCTCCGCTGACGGCATCGTGATGGCGACGTAGTCTCGGAGCCAATCAAGCGAAACGATCATAAGGAAGAGATCTCACGCAAAGGCGCGAAGGCGCAAAGGATGTTGCATTCATCTCACTTAGCGCCTTTGCGCCTTTGCGTGAGATCTGAATTTTAGAACTGCGATAAAAAACGCACGTCGTTTTCGTACAACGCGCGGATGTCGGTGATCCCGTGTTGCCGCATGCAGACGCGTTCCACGCCCAGGCCGAAGGCGAAGCCGGTGACTTCTTCGGGGTCGTAGCCGACGGCCCGCAGGACGTTGGGGTCGACCATGCCGGCGCCTCCCATCTCCATCCAGCCCCCCTGCCAGTTCATATCCACTTCGACGCTCGGCTCGGTGAACGGGAAGAACGACGGGCGGAAGCGGATGTGCACCTCGTCTTTGCCGAAGTAGCTTTGGCAGAAGAGGCGGAGGACGCTCTTCAGGTCGGCCATCGTCACGCCGCGGTCGACCAGCAGACCTTCGATCTGGTGGAACATCGGGTAGTGCGTGGCGTCGGCCGTATCGGGGCGATAGACGCGGCCGAGGGAGATGATCCGCACGGGGGGCGGGGTGGTCTCCATGACGCGGATTTGGACGGTGCTCGTTTGGCTACGGAGGAGGAGGGGTTTTTCTTGTACCGCTCCGGCCGTTCGTTGACCGGCGGCTGCACTGGCTGTCGCCAGGTAGAAGTTATCGAGTGGATCTCTGGCGGGGTGGATGGCGGGGATGTTGAGGGCTTCGAAGTTGTGCCACTCGTCCTCGATCTCGGGGCCCTCGACGGCGGTGAAGCCGAGACGGCCCATGATGTCCTTCATGTCGGCGATCGTCTGCGTCACCGGATGCAGGTGGCCCAGCCGCAGCGGCCGACCGGGGAGCGTCGGGTCGAACGCCTCCCGCGCTTGCGTCTTCGCCGACCCGGCTAAACGCTCCTGGGCCGCTTCGAGCGCCGCCTCGACGGCAGTCTTGACCTCGTTGAACTTCTTGCCGGCGGCCGGTTTGTCGGCCTTATCGACTTTGCCAAGGCCTTGCTGCGCCGCCTTCAGCTTGCCCGCCTTCGCGCCGGTGAATTGGACGCGAGCTTCTTCAAGCGCAGCGGCGTCGGCGACGGATGCGAACGCTCTTTGCGCGGCATCAGCCAGTGCGTCGAGTTCAGCGACGAAGTCCGCGAGTGCCATCGATTGCGAGGGTTGAGGCCCTTAGGCCGACAGCGCTTCGCGGGCCTTGGCGACCACGGCGTCGAAGCCGCCCGGATCGGCAATCGCCATTTCCGACAACGTCTTGCGATCGAGGTCGATCTGGGCTTTCTTCAGGCCGGCGATCAGCTCGCTGTAGCGCAAGCCACGCTCACGGGCGGCGGCGTTGATGCGGATGATCCACAGCTTGCGGAACTCGCGCTTCTTGACGCGCCGATCGCGGAAGGCGTACGCCTCGGCGCGGACGAGCGTTTCCTTCGCACTGCGGAGGAGCGTGCCGCGACCGCCGGTAAAACCCTTGGTCTTCTTGAAGAGGCGATTTTTCGCCCGATTGCGGGCCGAGCCCTTGGTGGTTCTCATCGAAGGAACCCCTTACTGCTGAAGTCTCACGCCCAGGCCCCTTCCACGACGGAAGGCGTTCCACGCCCGGCGGGGTTGAAAATCTGGATGCTAGACGCCGGTTTCTTGATGCTGGTTGGACGCAACAAAATCGCGAGCAACCAGCGACGAGCATCTAGCATCTCGGCGTCAGCCGCTTATTAGTAGCTATTCCCGCACAGCGCCTTAATCACCATCTTCGATTCGACCGTGGCCGAAACAGTGGTGCCGCGGAGCTGACGCTTGCGCTTGCTGCTCATCCGGGCGGCCAAATGGCTCGTGCCGGCGGAACGGTGCTTCGCTTTGCCGCTGGCGGTCAGGCGGAAACGCTTCTTGGTACCCTTGTGGGTCTTTTGCTTTGGCATGACTCGATCTCCCCTTTGCGGGGATGGGGCCTCAAAACAGGTGGTAGCCCCGTATCATAGCAAAATGAGCCGGGGTGGAAAGCCGCCTTTGGCCGGAGTTTGGAAGTAAGTCGGTTCTATCGGGCCCCGTCGGTCGTCCGCTCCAGCTTCCCCTGTTGTTCCGCCTCTTGATTGAATTCACCGACGGTTGTATTTTACCAATGAGTTATTTAACCAAAAGGTATATCGCCATGCCGGCCGATAAGCTCACCGCGACCTTTGCCGCCTTGGCGGATCCGACCCGGCGGGCGATTCTCGGCCAGCTGGCGAAGGGGCAGAGCACCGTGACTGAGCTGGCCTCGCCTTTCAAAATGACGCTGCCCGCCATCTCGAAGCACCTCAAAGTGCTCGAAAAGGCTGGGCTTATCGAGCGGGGACGCGACGCCCAGTGGCGCCCTTGCCGGCTCAAGGCGAAGCCGTTGGAGGAGGCGGCCAGCTGGATCGACCAGTACCGCCAGTTTTGGGAGGAGAGCTTCGATCGCCTCGACGCCTACCTCCAGGAGATTCAGCGCCAGGAAGCTGAAACGCCCGCTGCGCCGTCGCCCGCCGCCCCCGCCTTCACTCGCTCGGAGCCAACCGATGACCGACCCCAATGACCCCGCCGCCAGCGATTTGAGCGTCGACCGCGAAATCAGAATCACCCGGCTGCTCAACGCCCCGCGCGAGCTGGCGTTCGCGGCCTGGACCGATCCTGAAAAAGTCGTGAAGTGGTGGGGCCCCAACGGGTTCACGACGACAATCGAGCGAATGGACGTCCGCCCCGGCGGCGTCTGGAAGTACGTCATGCATGGTCCCGACGGCGCCGACTACCCAAACAAAACGGTGTACGAGGAAATCGTCCCGCCCGAGCGGCTCGTCTACACGCACAGCGGCGGCGACCCGGTCCCCGGCGAGCGGGCCGTGCAGTTTCGATCGACCGTGACATTTGTACAGGAGGGCGGCCAGACTAGAATAACCCTCCAGATGGCGTTCAAGACGCGCGACGATCGCGACTACGTCATCCAGAAGTACGGCGCGGTGGAAGGCGGTATTCAACACCTGGCGCGGCTGAATGAGTTTTTGTTGGGGGTTGGTCAGTAGTCCGTTGTCAGTGGTTAGTTGCTGGCAATGGAGATCGCTATCGCCTTTTTTAGCCCCGGGCTTTGCCCGGGGGTCGCGCAGCGTTAGGCAACGCGTTGCGGCGTGGATATTCACCCCGGGCTTTGCCCGGGGCTAGTTGGATTGGCAATGTTTCGCAACTGACAACGGACCACTGACAACTGACGCACATTCGATCATGTCCACCTCCCCGCCAGCCGCCGCCGTGCATGACGCCGTCGAGGCGATTTATCGCACCGAATCGCGCCGCGTCTTCGCGACGCTGATCCGACTGCTTGGCGATTTCGACCTGGCGGAGGAGGCGCTCCACGAAGCCTTCGCCTCGGCGGTGAAGCAATGGCCGACGGAGGGCCTGCCGGCGAATCCGCGGGCGTGGCTTGTTTCGGCGGGGCGGTTCAAGGCGATCGATGCGATTCGCCGCCGGGCCCGGTTCGATGCGTCGCTGGGGGAATTGGCCGATCGAAACGACACGGTCGTTGGGCCGGCGGAGTTGGCCGAGGAGGCCGGCGTCGAGGACGATCGCCTGCGGCTGATTTTTACCTGCTGTCACCCTGCCCTGCCGCCGGAGGCGCAAACGGCGCTCACGCTCCGTGAAGTCTGCGGATTGACGACCGAAGAGATCGCCAGCGCCTTTCTGGTGCCGCCGTCGACGCTCGCGCAGCGAATTGTGCGGGCGAAATCAAAAATCCGCGCTGCCAAGATTCCGTACCAGATTCCGTCGCGCGAGGACCTGCCTGATCGGCTTGAAGTGGTGTTGCAGGTCATTTATCTCGTCTTCAATGAAGGGTACGCCGCGTCGTCGGGCGCGTCGGTGACGCGGGCCGATCTTTCGGGAGAGGCCATTCGCCTTGGCAGGCTGCTGGTCGAACTGCTCCCCGAGCCCGAATCGCTCGGCCTGCTCGCCCTGATGTTGCTGCACGAGTCCCGGCGGGCAGCCCGCGCCGACGCCAGCGGCGAGCTGATCTTGTTGGATGCTCAAGATCGTGCGCTCTGGGATCAGTCCTTGATCGCCGAAGGAAAGCAACTCGTGGAACGAGCCCTCGCGTCGCAGGAGGTTGGGCCATACACGCTGCAGGCGGCAATTTCCGGCATTCATGCCGATGCGCGCGAGGCGGCGGCGACCGATTGGCCGCAGATTGTGGCAATTTACGACGCTCTGCTGCGGGCCGTGCCGACGCCAGTGGTGGAGCTGAACCGGGCCGTCGCCGTGGCAATGCGGGATGGACCGGCCGCGGGGCTCGACCTCGTCGACGCGATTCTCACCCGCGGCGAGCTGGCGGATTATCATCTGGCGCACAGCGTGCGAGCCGATTTTTGCCGCCGCTTGGGGCGGAGCGACGATGCCCGCAAGGCGTACGAGCAGGCGCTGGCCCTGACGCGGCAGGAGCCGGAGCGGCGATTTTTGGAGCGGCGGCTTGAGGGGATTGAACCACGACGACACGGCGGGCACGACGAAATGCCTGCCCCGGAGGGGCAGAGTGTTGTAGCCAGGGGCGCGAGCCCCTGGAGGTGGAGGAAATGATCCGTGAGAGCCCCAGCGGGGCGGCACGATTCGCCGGGAACGGAGTGCATCAGATAACGGTGTCGCCCCTTCGGGGCTTTGAGGATTACGGCCGCGCCTGACCAGGGGCTCACGCCCCTGGCTACAACATGCCGCCCCTTCCGGGGCTAAGACCAGGCCATTCGTTGGTGGTTTGCAGGCCATGGAGATCAGGTAAGAAGTTTTCTGGAAATCATTTTTCGCCGCTGTCGATTCGGGCAGCTTCCAAGCGACTACCTCAGGTCAGCAGCCAATTGGCGCCACTTGCTCCCCGCCGCCTCAGGACCTCCCGCTGGCGGGTTCAACGTTACCGAATAACCGACCAATTCTGGAGATGCGTCCAATGACCGCCGCCGTGAAGCCAATCGTTTCGAGCATGTTCATCAATCTGCCGGTGCAGGACCTGGCTCGCTCGGTCGCCTTTTTCGAGAGCCTGGGCTTCGCGATCAACAAGCAGTTCAGCAACGAGCAGGGCGCCTGCGTCGTGCTCGGCGAGCACAGCTACGCGATGCTCCTCACGATCCCGTTCTTCGAGACCTTTACCACGAAGAAAACCGCGGACACGAAGCAGACGGTCGGCGCTCTGATCGCGGTGGCGGTCGACAGTCGCGAAGTGGTCGACGCTATGGTGCACGCTGCCGGCGCCGCCGGGGGGACGCCGCAAGAGTCGTCGACCGATCACGGGTTCATGTACGAGTGGGGGTTTGAGGATCTCGACGGCCACATGTGGGGGCCGTTTTGGATGAATCCGGATTACGTGCAGCCGCAAGAAGGCTAGGGCGGCATTGTAGCCCCGGGCTCTGCCCGGGGGTGGCGCTGCGGTTGGGCGACGTCTCGCAAGATGGATACCTACCCCCGGGCGGAGCAAAATAAGCAGTGGAGCTTTGAGCCATGAAATTTATCGTCTTCGTAAAAGCCTCGGCCGAGACGGAAGCGGGCGTGATGCCGACCGAAGCGGAGCTCACCGAGATGGGCAATTACAACGAGCAGCTCGTGAAGGCTGGCGTCATGCGGGCTGGCGAGGGTCTGCACCCGAGTTCAAAGGGAGCCCGCGTCATGTTCTCCGGGAAGAACCGGACGGTTGTTGACGGGCCGTTCGCGGAAACGAAGGAGTTAGTCGCCGGGTTTTGGATTTGGGAGTGCAACTCGCTGCAGGAAGCGATCGAGTGGGCTCAAAAGTGCCCGAACCCGACGGGGCATGAATCGCAGCTGGAGATTCGGCAGGTCTTCACTCTCGAAGATTTCGGCAATGCGGTGACCCCGGAACTGCGTGCGCAGGAGGAGAGACTGACGGCGGAGATTGCGGGGAAGAAGTAGCGGTGACCCGTCGCGGGTAGCCGGACCGCCACGCGGTCCGGGGCCGGAGGGCGTGGCCCTCCGGCTAGTCGTGGACGATTGGTTCGCGCTTGAAATAACAACGATCGAACAGCCATGAGATACGTTTGCCTCGGATACATGAATGCGCCGGCATGGGAGTCGCTATCGCTCGCAGAGCGCGAGGCGTTCCGCCGCGACTGCCGAGCGTACGACGACGTGCTGGCCGACGCGGGATGCGTCATCGCAAGTGAATCGCTCGACTGCGAAGAGAACGCCGCGACGCTGCGGGTGCGTGGCGGCGCGGCGGCGATCGAGCCGGGATGCCCATCGGTCGCCAGCCGCATGACGCTCGTAGGGATATTGGTCATCAAGGCGAGCGACATGAACCACGCCATTCAGTTGGCGGCCCGCTACCCAGCCTCACAGCGGGGCGGAGTCGTCGAAGTTCGTCCCGCCGCGACAGCAGCAACGGCGGGGCGAATCGACGGCGGCGAGAAAAGTTCGAGGATATCTGTCGGGCCTGTCGAAACGGCTCGTCTCCGCTCGACCAGTTGATGAAAACCGAGAAACGGGGCAGTCGATGACCGAGAATCAGGACAACGCCAATGTGGGATTCGTCGAGGGGACGACGATCGATGTCGTCAACGTCCGGTTGTTCCACGCGACGCCGACGGAACTGTTCGAGGCGTTCAGCGATCCGGAGCAACTTGCCAAGTGGTGGGGGCCCGCTGGCTTTACCAACACAATTCACGAGTTCGACTTCCGTCCCGGCGGCGCCTGGCGTCTCACGATGCACGGCCCGAATGGAGCCGATTTCGAGAACGAATCGCAAATCGTCGAGTACGTGAAACCCGATCGGATTGTCTTCGATCATCTGGGGCCGATGCACTTGTACCGGATGACGATGACCTACCGCGCCGTCGGCGAGCAAACGGAACTCAAGTGGGTGATGAACCTCGAAGCCTCGCCTGGCAGCGAGCAGATGAAGGCGTTTATCGAGCAAGCGAACGAGCAAAACTTTGACCGCCTCGCGGCGCATCTGATATCGGAGGAGATTTAACGCAGAGGGCACAGAGAACACAGAGGGAGGACGTCTATGGCGAACTCTCTCGAGTCGGAGCATTGCCGACGAGTTGAATTCTCTGTGTCCTCTGTGCTCTCCGTGTTAGAAGCATTCATTGAATCGATCGGAAACTTTCCATGAAATACATGCTCCTGATCTACGGCGCCGAAGACTCCTGGACTGAAAATGAACGCCAAGAATGCTTCGGCGAATCGGCCGCGCTCTGCCGAGCGCTGGCCGACGACGGCAAGTTCCTCGCCGCCTCGCCCCTCCACTCGGTTACCACCGCCACGAGCGTTCGCGTTCGCGACGGCAAGCGGCTCGTTACTGACGGCCCCTTCGCAGAAACCCGCGAACAGCTGGGCGGCTACTTCCTCGTTGACGCCGCGAATCTCGACGAAGCGATTGCCATCGCCGGCCGCATCCCCGGCGCCCGCAAGGGAACGGTGGAAGTCCGCCCCGTCGTCGAGATCGACGGTCTGCCGAAGTAGTCAATGAACGCCATCGGCGAAGCCGCATGGCTGGAGACGAATCCAACGTCACTATAGGAGTCAACCCGATGCGCTTTATGCTCGTTAGCTTCGACGATGAACAGTACTGGGAAGCGGCCGGCGCCGCGAAGCACCAGGCCGCCATGGAAGAGGCGACGGCGTTGTGCCACGACCTGGATCGACAAGGGAAGTACCTCTTCGCAACGCCGCTGCAACCGGCGCGAACGGCCACGCTCGTGCGCGTCCGCGACGGCAAGACGACGGTCACGGCCGGCCCTTATGCCGAAAGCCGCGAGGTGCTGGGCGGGTTCTACATCATCGAAGCAGAGTCAGTCGAAGAGGCGGCGGAGATTGCGTCTCGGCATCCCGGCGCCCGACACGGGACGGTCGAAATTCGCGAACTGTGGCCGCTGGCAGGCGTGCCGGCGGCGAAGTTGTAGCAATAAGGGGTCAGGGGCCTTTTGCCACTGGAAGCTTTCCATTGCGTTGACGACCGCTAGTGGCAAAAGGCCCCCGACCCCATCAGAGCCACCTACTCACTTAAATACATACTCACCTACTCACCCCCACACCCATGCTCACCAAAATCCTCATCGGCGTCGCCGTCGTCTTCGCCCTACTCCTGATCGCCATTGCCACGCGGCCGTCGCGGTTTCGCTATGTGCGCTCGGCGCGCATCACAGCGCCGCCGGCGGTGCTGTTCGATCTGGTGAACAACCTGCGGAAGTGGCGCGGCTGGTCGCCCTGGGAGAAGCTCGATCCGAGCTTGCAGCGAACTTACGACGGTCCCGAAGCGGGCGTCGGCGCGACCTACGCCTGGAAAGGCAACGGAAACGTCGGCGAGGGACGGATGACGGTCGTCGGCAGCCAACCGCACGAGCGCGTCGATCTCAAACTGGAGTTTTTCAAGCCGTTCAAGGCCACCAACGGCGCCGACTTCGTCTTCAAGCAGGTGGGCGACCAGACGGAAGTTATCTGGTCGATGGAGGGGAACTACAACTTCGTCACCAAGGCGATCGGTCTGGTGATGAACATGGAAAAGCTCTGCGGCGGGCAGTTTGAGGAAGGGCTCGCGAACATGAAGCAGCTAGCCGAGACGCCGGCAAAGGTTGGCGTTTGATGTTTGTTCTTGTAGCCCCTGGCTCTGCCAGGGGGTCGCAGCCCGCGGGACAACGTCATCCGGAATGGTAACCTACCCCCGGGCCGAGCCCGGGGCTGAAAATACTCACTCACTAGGCGCTCCCATGCCCGTCAAATCACACCCCAGCTTTAAGATTTCAACTCCGAGCGATCTGGAGAATGTCATCACGCGCGCCTTCGACGCCCGGCGCGAACTCGTCTTCGATTGCTGGACGCAGCCTGAACATCTTCGGCGATGGTGGGGCTGCCGCGGCGCCGAGATGGACGTCTGCGACGTCGACCTCCGCCCCGGCGGCGCCTATCGCTACACGCTGCGGATGCCCGACGGCTCCGAGTGCGGCTTTCGCGGCATTTACCAAGAGATTATGCGGCCCGAGCGGCTGATCCATTCGTTCATTTTCGATCCCTACCCGCACATGCCGGCGGAGATCACGGTCACGTTTGCCGAACGCGATGGCGTGACGACGGTGACGGAGCGGACGCTCCACCTCACGAAGGAAGCCTGCGACGATCACCTCCACTCTCGCCTCGACGTCGGCGCCGCCGAATCGTTCGACCGCCTCGCCGAACACCTCGATACCCTTACTTGCTGATCCAATACTTCAAGCATTTTCAGCCCCTTGCTCCGCCAGGGGGTAGGCCCGCACCACGCAGCGCCTCGTTCTCGGGAACGGTTTCCCGTTTCAAACACCCCATCAAGAAAACGTCTCCGGAGGCGTTCGCGCTACCGGTATGCCCTGACATCTCCTTGTTCACTCACCACCCCGCCGGCAAGCAAGCCATGCGTCATGTCGCCAGCTGGTCGGCACTTTTTTGGAGGTTCCGATGAAACTGCAGTCACTCACCCTCGCGTGCCTTGGCCTCGTCGCCGTAGCCGCGGCAGCTTATGCCGCCGACGCCAAGAAGACCGACGCCCCCGCCGTTCAACTTCCCCCCGGCTGGACCGCTGAGGAAATGGAGCGTTGCATCAATGCCGGCACGCCCGGCGAAGGTCAGGCTCGCCTGCTGAAGGACGTCGGCACATGGGCCGGCAAGTCGACCGTCTGGATGGCGCCGGGCATGGAGCCGATCAAGAGCGAAGTCATTGCCGAGTACACCCCCGTCATGGACGGCCGCTACGTCCGCTGCGAAATGAGCGGCAACTGCCCGGTGATGGGGCCGTTCCAAGGGCTCGCGCTCTACGGTTTTGACAACGTCTCGCAGAAATTCGTCGCGTCGATGGTCGACAATCACTCGACCGGCATCATGCAGGGTGAAGGCGAGCTCGCGAAAGACGGCAAAACGATCAACTGGGAGTACGTCGTCAATTGCCCTCGCGAACGGAAGCCCGTGACGTTGCGCCAAGTCGAGACCGTCACGAGCCCCACGACCAAGACCCTGGAAATGTTCGCCGCTGATCCCAAGACGGGCGACGAGTTCAAGATGATGCACATCGAGTTCACGAAGAAGTAGCGATGAACGGGGTCGGGAGCCTTTTGCCACTGGTTGTCATCAATTCAGCGGAAGCCTCCCAGTGGCAAAAGGCTCCCGACCCCTTCCTGCTTCCAGATCAAATCAGCCCTCCAAAAAACAAGGTCCTCCCATGCCCGCCCACCCCGTCGTCTCGCCAAAAGAATGGCTCGCCGCTCGCCAGGCCCTGCTGGCCGAAGAGAAAGCCCTCACCCGCCAGCGCGACGAGCTCAATCGCCGCCGCCTGGAACTCCCCTGGGAGCGTGTCGAAAAGCCCTACCTGTTCAACGGCCCCGCCGGCCAAGAATCGCTCGACGAGCTGTTCGACGGCCGCCGACAGTTGATCGTCTATCACTTCATGTTCGGCCCCGGCTGGTCGGCCGGCTGCCCCAGCTGTTCGTACATCGCCGACCACTTCGCCGGCATGATGCCCCATCTCAACGCTCGCGACGTCACGCTGGCGGCCGTTTCGCGGGCGCTCTGGCCGGAGCTCGAGGCGTTCCAACGTCGCATGGGATGGACGTTCAAATGGGTTTCTTCCGCCGGCAGCGATTTTAATTACGACTATCACGTCTCGTTCAGGCCGGAAGAGATCGCCAGCGGCGACCTCTACTACAATTACCAGGAAATGCCCGGCACGCCCGCCGAGGACCTCCCGGGGCTCAGCGCGTTCTTCCGCGACGCCGACGGCCAGATCTACCACACCTACTCCAGCTACGCCCGCGGCCTCGATTCGCTGGTTGGCGCGTACAACTTTCTCGACGTTGCGCCGCTCGGACGGAATGAAGAGGGGCTGGAGTTCTCGATGGCCTGGGTCCGACACCATGATCGCTACGACGCGAGCTACACGGTCGACCCGCTGGCCGGTTACGCCCCGCCGAAGGGCTCGTGTTGCTGTTCGTCCGCTTGAGCAGTGCCTGCTCCGCCACGTCCGCCTCAACCTCATTAAGGAACTTCTGCCATGGGCCAACCCGTCGTTCATTGGGAACTCTGGTCCCAAAACCCCGCCGCCGTCGCCAAGTTCTACCAGGAAATTTTCGCCTGGAAGATCGAGGATTACCCGCTGATGAACTACCGCATCGTCCACACCGAAGGGGGCGGCATGGGAATCGACGGCGGGATCATGCAGGCGCCGCACGACGGCTCGCCGTCGATTAACTTGACCTGCTACATCGCGGTCGACGATCTGGCCCCCTACCGCGACAAGATCGTCGCCGCCGGCGGGAAAATTTGCGTGGAAGAGAAGCCCGTGCCCGGCATGGGAACCTTAGCGCTGTTCACCGATCCCGACGGCCGGATGATGGGCCTGTGGAAACCGGAGAAGCAAAAATGATTTCGTTCCACGCAGAGAGCCGCGGCACTTGCTGCTGCGGGGTCGCCGCGGCCTCGAGCGACTCCCCTGCCCCGCTGCGCCAACGGAACGCATCGCTCAGCCACCGGGCTATCGAACTCGCTGGCTGGCTCATCCCCGGCACGCTATTGGCGTTCTTCCCGAAATGCCCGCTCTGCGTTGCCGGTTACGTCGCCCTGGCGACCGGGCTTGGCATGTCATTGACTGCGGCGACCTATCTCTGCTGGGCGCTGCTTGCGGCATGCCTCGCGTCGCTCGCCTTGATGGCAAGCCGCGTGTTCGCCCGCCGCTTGCGCACCCCTGCAGCCCCCGACTCCGCCGGGGGATAGCACTACGCGGGGCGACGCCTACCGGTATGGCGACCGACCCCCCGGCGGCGCCGGGGGCTGAAGTACCAAAAGAGCCCGGAACAAACTTGTTCCGGGCTCTTCGTTTGATCAATTTCGTTGCCGCAACGAAAAACTACTTGGGCGCGTAAATCACCACGATCCGGCGGCCCATCATCGAAGGATTCTGCTCCACCTTTGCGATGTCGGCCAGGTTCTCGGTCAGCTTCGCAACCAGCTTGAACCCTTCGTCGACGTGGGCGTTCTCGCGGCCGCGGAAAATCACCGAGCAGACGACCTTGTCTCGTTCAGCCAACCACTTCCGCGCGTGACCCGCCTTCGTCAGGAAGTCGTGGTCGCCGATTTTCGGCCGCAGGCGGATTTCTTTGTTTTTGCTGTGGTGGACGTGGCCCTTGTGCTGCTTTTTCTTTTGCTGGTACTTGAATTTGCCGTAGTCCATGATGCGACATACGGGCGGCTTCTCCAGCGGAGCCACCTCGACCAGATCGAGCCCCGACGTCCGGGCCTTCTCCAGCGCCTCGTCTCGCGTAATCACCCCCAACTGAGCGCCGTCGGCGTCGATGACCCGAATCGGCGAAATGCGGATCATCTCATTGATCCGTTGCTGCTGCTTGCGTTCGATGGCTAACTACTCCTAACGGGTTAATAAAGGCTCACGGCTGTCAGCTGTCGGCAAGGGGCCAGAAGAGCTGCTGCAGCCGCGCGTATGTGTGGCTGCCGTACTGTAGCTGACAGCCGACGGCCCTACGCATCACAAGTATTGTTCATGCTAGCCGAGAGCGTCAAATATCCCGCGAAAACGGGCCAGCCGCAATCGCAAACCGGCCAAAATACCGACGTTTTCGACGCAGGCGTTAGCCGCGACGCGGCAGCGGAGCGCGTGGCCCCGCAAATGACTCGCCGTGTCATCGCTCCGCTAGCGCGTCGCGGCTAACGCCTAGAATGTGCCGCTGTCGCTCAATACTCGTTCTTGGGCCCCCGATCGATCGGCGGCGGCGGAGCGCCCCCGTCCGCCACCTGCCGCACCGTTTTCGCCGCCACCTCGGCCTGGAGCTTCGCCATCGCCTCCGCCAGCGGCATGGCCCCGATATCGCCCTCCAGCCGATCCCGCACGGTCACGGTCCCCTCGGCGGCGTCCTTCTCTCCCACGACCAGCATGTAGGGAATTAGGCCCAACTGGGCTTCGCGGATCTTGGCCCCCAGCTTGCTGCCGCGATAATCGCCCGTCACGCGGAACCCAGCTTCCTTCAGCTTCTGCTCGACTTCGCGGCCATACTCTTCGGACTTTTCGCTTACAGTCAGCACGCGGGCCTGTTCCGGCGCCAGCCACAGCGGAAACGCCCCCGCAAAATGCTCGATCAGCACGCCGACAAACCGCTCCATCGACCCCAACGGAGCCCGGTGGATCATCACCGGCTGGTGCGGGGCGTTGTCGGCGCCGGTGTACTCCAGGCCGAACCGCTCCTTGCTCGGCAGGTTGTAGTCGAGCTGCACGGTCCCCAGCTGCCACTCGCGGCCGATACAGTCGGTCACCACGAAGTCGGCCTTCGGCCCGTAAAACGCTGCCTCCCCCGCCTCCACCGACATGTCGGGGAGATTCATCGACTCGCACACCGCCTTCAGCGAAGCCTCCGCCCGGTCCCAGACCTCCGGCTTGCCGACGTACTTGTCGCCGTTCGGGTCGCGAAAGCCCAACCGTACCCGGTAATTGTTCATTCCCAATGACTTGAGCACGGTCTGGGTCATTTCGAGGCAGCCGCGAAACTCGTCGGCCACCTGCTCTTCCGTGCAAAAAATGTGGGCGTCGTCCTGGCAAAAACCCCGCACACGGGTCATGCCGTTTAATTCGCCCGATTGCTCAAAACGATAGACCGTCCCGAACTCCGCCAGCCGCACCGGCAAGTCGCGATACGACCGCGGCTTCGACTTGTAAATCATGATGTGATGCGGGCAGTTCATCGGTTTGAGGAGATATCGCTCCCCTTCTCCCGGCTTCTGCCCTTCTCGCTCGCTCAGATCGATCGGCGGGAATTGCGAGTCGCTGTAATACGGGAAATGCCCTGAAATCTGGTACAGCTCGATCTTGCCGATATTCGGCGTGTAAACGGCGTCGTATCCGCGCCGGCGCAACTCGACCTTCAGGTAATCTTCCAGCGTTTGCCGAATGACGGCCCCCTTCGGCAGCCACAGAATCAGCCCCGAACCCACGGTCTGGCTGATGGTGAACAGTTCGAGCTGCTTCCCCAGCACCCGATGGTCGCGCCGCTTCGCTTCTTCCAGCTGGGTGAGGTAATCGGTCAGCTCCTTCTTGTCAAAGTAGGCGGTCGCGTAGAGCCGCTGTAGCTGATCTCGCGACGCGTCTCCCTTCCAGTAGGCTCCGGCGACGCTCAGCAGCTTGAACGCCTTGCCAATGTGCCCCGTGCTGGGGATGTGCTTCCCCCGGCACAGATCAAGGAACTCCCCCTGCCGATAGAACGACAACGTCTCCTCGCCGGCCAGCCCCGTCTCGATGTGCTCGACCTTCAGCTTTTGCCCCAATTCCCGGCACATTTCGACCGCTTTGGCTCGCGGCACAATCATCCGCTCGAAGCGCTCGTCCGCCGCGACGATCTTGGCCATCTCGGCCTCAATCGCGGGGAAATCCTCCTCCGATAGCGGCTTATCAAGCTGAAAATCGTAGTAGAACCCCGTTGCGGTGGTCGGCCCGAACGCCAACCCCACCCCCTGGTGCAGCCGCATCACCGCCTGGGCCATCACGTGGGCGGCGCTATGCCGCATGATCCCTAGCGCCTCGGGATCCTTCTTCGTAATGACCCGCACGTTCACTTCGCGAGCGCCAGCCGAGCGAGCCGCGGGGCTCGTCCCCGCGGTCTTCCCTGAGGTCCCGTTCGCCTCAGCGACCACCAGCGGCGCGTGCAGGTCGCGCAGCTCCCCGTCCACCTCCGCCGCAATCGCCGCCCGGGCCAATCCCCCGCTAATTCCCGCCGCCACGTCGTACGCCGAAACGCCGTCGTCGAACTCTCGCCGGCTATCATCCGGCAAAATAACGATAAGCATATCTGTTTATTCTTTTGAGTGTGTCGATTCCCCCTCCCTCGACGCGAGGGGCTAGGGGCGAGATTGGCCCGAGGGAACGAAACAGGCCCATTTTCAGGCGATTTCTTCCCAAGCTGCGTTGCGTTGCGGCAGCCGATCTCCATGGAGGAAGTCGCCAGGATGGCCCAGGTTCGCCGCGGGGGACTGCCCTGCCCAACCACGATGGCAGAAAGACGCCACGCTTCGAAAACGCCAGGTTCAACGACCGCTCACTCTACGGCCAGTTCTTGGTGCTTCCTTCGTGTCTTCGCCCCTTGGCCGTGCAGCCCTGCTTCCATGTCGTGATCAATCTGGCCGAGTATAGCGCCCCCGCCCTCTCCCCACCACGCCAACGCGAGCGGAAAAGATTGCGAAAACTGCCCATTTTCGCGACTTTCTCGCTACAAAACGGCCTCGCCCGTCGCTCGACGCTCCTGCGATCTGCGCGCATTCAAGAAAACTTCTCTCCTTCGCGCGCAATTGACGGCCGAACCGACCCCAATCTGTCACCTCGTGACGCACCTCGCTCGTTAATCCGCGCACCGCCACCGCAGTTTTCGCCGAAAACCCCAAAAAAACTCGCCCATTCACCAAAACTTCCCATCGTCACAAGTGATTGAGCCTCAACGCTTAAGCGTCACGAGGCTCCCCGTTGGGTACGCCCAGACAAAAATTTTCGCCGCCCCCACCGGCAAAACTGTTGCAAGCCCGCATTTCCTTGGTAGAGTGGGGAGGGAATGGCGGCTAGTGTGTCACGCCAACGGTGTGCTTATCCGCGTCGATTGGGCAGCAAAAGAACAGGTAGCACCAAGGGTCGTCAAATCAACTTTGCCAGCTTGTTGTTTGCAAAGTCGCTTTCCTAAAACGCGTTCGCCAGCTACGATCACGTTTAGGCATTCCCTCGGGCAGCATCTCTTTTCTTGGAAGCCTCATCACTCGCACTCGCGCATCAGAGACGTGCACCATTAGGTCACATTCTCGCTAAATTGCCCCCCAACCAAGCGCAGCATTTGATCGGGTATCATTCACCTACATGAGACGGGGACTTGGAGACATGAAAATGAAACGTGGACTGGTTATGACTCTTGCCGCTGCCATGGTGGCTGCGATGGCGGGGCCGGCTCTTGCCGTCGTTGACGTGCAACTCAACCTGCGCTACACCGACCCGAACAATCCAACGGGCGGCGGTAGCTGGGACCTCTTGGTCAAGTCGTCGGGCGCTCAAGGCCTCGCCGGCATCCAAGCCAAGATTGGCGGCGCCCTCGGCGTCACCGGCGTCGATGCGCCCGTCGGTGCGATCACCGCGAACGCGGCTGTTTTCGATGCAGTGAACAGCGTCTTCAAGTTCCAGACCGTTGGCGGCAAGACCGAACTCGTCGCTGGCGACGATTTGGCTGGTGCGAAGATCCTGAATGTCGGCAAGGGTGCCGGCACCCCGGGTAACGTTGCTGCTGACGACCTCTTCACCTCGAACTCGGTCTTCTGGGACAACTCGGCTCTGGTTGCCTCGGGCAACTGGACCGGTGCTCGTCCGACCCTCGTCGCTGCTGACCTTGCGGTCAACGAATTCGACGGTGCTGGCAATGCCATCGCTGGCACGCTCGGCACGGTGAGCGTTCGTGGCGACAGCGTCGGCGTCGACGGAATGAAGCCTGGCGATGCGAATCGCGACGGCGTCGTCAACCAGCTCGACTTCTCGATTCTGGCTGCTGGATTCAACAATCCGGCCACTGGCTGGAACAACGGCAATTTCAATTCTGCCAATGGCACCAATCAGTTGGACTTCTCGATCTTGGCTGCTAACTTTAATCTAACCGCTCCGGCGCCGCCCATCTCGGCCGTTCCTGAGCCCGCCACGGCTGCCCTTCTGGGTGTTGCCCTGCTCGGGTTGGGTCTTCGCCGTGCAAAGCGTGCCTAACAAATGCCCATGCAGGGTCTCATTTACAACAGGAAGATTTGTTGCTAATGAAAAGCTGGTAGTGGGTTTGCAACGCCTCGGAACTGAGAAGTTTGCAAACTGACGGATTTAGACTCTGTAAGTAGCACTTTCCTAGCTGTGGTCATTTAAAAACAAAAATTTGCACACGAGATTAACTCATATGAAAAAGATTCTTGCTCTTGCTTTGACCTTGGTTGTTGCTGCCTCGACGGCAAACGCCGCCCCCATCTGGTCGGTCAAGCCAGTGGGTCAGGCTCCCAACGACGTGTACTCGATCTTTATTGACGGCGACAACCTCAACGGCACCTTCGACACGATCTTCTTCCAAGCGAAGGCCACCACCGGCACGTTCGTCAATGCGAACAGTGGTGCCGCTGCCGGCGTCCCCCGTCCGGCTGGCGAGGCGTTCACCTACCCGAACCGCATGATTACTGCTGATCCGCTCGATTTCCCGGGTGGTCTGGCCCTGACCCAAGTGGGTCTGGTCAACACCGCTCAGGAATTGTCGTACACGGCCGGCAAGCTCGGCGGTACGGTCAGCACCGGTGCTGAGCAGAACGGCGATCTGTTCTTGGGTAATGTCAACACCTCGGCTGGTGGCGGCGGTACCTTCCAGATCCAGCTGATCACCGGCGGCAACGTGGTGTACGACACCGGCGTCCTCGCCTTCCCGGTTCCGGAGCCCGCCACCTTCGCGTTGGCTGGTCTCGGTCTGGTCGGTTTGGTTGCCGCGAGCCGTCGCAAGGCCTAGTTGATAGTGTAGCGACTTTCACGGGAGGCTCCCCCGGCTTCTCGTGTAGGTGATACCGAAGACCCCTTGATTCGCAAGAATCAAGGGGTCTTTTTTTTTATGCGAGGCCCTCCCATCGCGAGCCAGGGCGTCCCGCCCCCAGTGCCGATCCAATAGCCTCCTGCTCAAGCCGCTACAGCACCGTTTGTGACCGCGAACTGGCCGGGGCTCCCTCGCGGCTGTGATCTACGCACTCCCTTGATCCGGCTCATTGGTGCGGAGAGAACTCTAGAGCATTTGCGCGTCATTCGGAGCCCTTTCGCCCCTCTGCGTAAGCTCAGCGAAGAATCTGGAATCTCGCTTGATTCGCCAGCGGAAGTCGCCGACGAGCTGGAAAATTATCGGGATGTGCGGATGAGAAAGTAGTATCTTGCGCCCGCTGGCGTTAGAGGCCCGCCTCACTTCCCTAGGAAGCCCGCCGTGAAGATTATCGCCAAACTCTCGCTCGCCGTCTGCGAACTCATTCAGTCGGCGACCGCCTCGCCAATTTGGTCCGTGAAGCCAGTCGGTCCGTCGGCCAATAATACCGATCCGAAGTAAGAACAGCGCGCCTTCTATTGCGCCCCCCCATTTTATCCATCAAGCTAGAGCGACCAACCCGAAAGGAGGTCGCGATGGAGGTGGAGCCCCGACCGACGTTGGACGAGCTGAAGCAACTGGAACGGGCTGAAAAGGAGGCCGGAGGGTCGAAGCGTTTGCGGGAGGTCATCCTGGCGACGGAGGGATGGACGGCCCTCGCGATGGCGATGGCGGTGGGCTTGTCTCGGCGGGTTTGCCAAGAATGGGTCTATCGCTTCAATGAACACGGCCTGGCGGGGCTGGAGGATCATCGCGGCCGACAGCCGAGTTCTCCGCTCACCCCTGACCAAGAACAACCAATTCGTCAGCGGATTGAGGCCGGTCCCACGGCCCAAGATGGAGTGTGCTCGTTG